>CALRYQ010000005.1:0-396602 GCA_943372435.1 Devosia equisanguinis | reverse complement strand
CCGCCGGCGATGGCATCAACAAAGCCCGCCAGCATCCCGACCCCGCCGAGCGCCACAAGAATGATGGGGTCAAGCATCAAGCATGGTCCGTGTATCGGCGGCGCTGCATGGGATCATCAGGGGGCGGCGTATCGGCAACGCGGCGTTCATAGAGTGGAATGCTAATCATCGACGACATGAACCCACTCATCATCAGTTGAAATCCGGTTACCAGGGCCGTCATCGCCAAAATCATGGCTCGCAGCGTCGAGGGAGCGCGGAGCGGGCCGAAATCGCGCTTAGCCCATTCGTCAAATCCCCACCCCAAGGCGGCAAGTCCCAATAACATCAACACGATGGCGGCGAACAATATCCGCTCGAGCGATAGCCACTCTAGCAGGCCATGGTAGGTGCCAGAGCGCGGAATGAAGCCATATCGGGTGGCAAATCGGCGCCCGATGATGGCAAATGAAATCGACTGCATACCGACGATGACGCACATGGCCGACACCAAGAAGGTGTGAACATCAAACTCAATCCCGCCCACCATGAGTGGCCCGGGCAGCAGCAAACCGCCACTGATCAAGCCTGCCAACACCAGCACCATGCCCGGATAGAGAAATAGCCAGCGCGGCGAAAACAGCAACAAGAACCGCAGATGGCGCCAGCCATCGCGAAAGGAGCGCAAATGCGGTGGCCGCGAGCGGCCGTCCTTTTTCAAAGTGGTGGGAACTTCGGCCACTTGCAGGCCGGACAAAGTGGCTTTCACCAGCATTTCGGAGGCGAATTCCATGCCGGTGGTGCGCAGATTGAGGCCAAGGATCGCTTGGCGTTCAAACCCACGCAGCCCGCAATGAAAATCACTGGCGACAGTCTTGAAAAACAACTTGCCTAGAAACGACAATGCCGGATTGCCAATATACCGGTGGTGCCAGGGCATGGCCCCGGGCGCGATGCCGCCGTGAAAGCGATTGCCCATGACCAGGTGGGCGCCGCCGCGCAGTCTGGCCAGAAATGCGTCCAAATTGGCAAAATCATAGCTGTCATCGGCATCGCCCATGATGACAAAGCGGCCGTGGGCTGCGGCAATGCCAGCACCAAGGGCTGCACCATAGCCGCGTTCAAGGATGGGTACGACGCGAGCCCCGGCCGCCTCAGCAATCGCCTGAGAGCCGTCAGTGGAGCCGTTGTCGGCAACCACGATCTCACCGACGACCCCAGCACGATCCAGAAAACTACGCGCCTTGGCGACGCAAACCGCCAGGGTTTCCGCCTCGTTGAGGCACGGCATCAAGATGGTCAGCTCGATTGGTGGCGTCACCCGCATTCCCCGCACTCTGCGTCAAACCTTCTGCCGTGAATCGGCGGGCGAGGCAATGCGCCGGGCGCGCGATCAGGCAGGCGGCGTCAATAGGGGACGGCGATACCAAGCTTTGCCAGCATCGCATCCAAATGAGCCCGTCGACGCGGCGGCCATTTTGCGGCGCGCGAAATCAACAGATTGGCCTGGCTCTTGAGCAACACCCCATCTTCGAGCACACGCAGCGCATTGGCGCTCAGGGTCGAGCCGGTGGTGGTAATATCAACGATAATGTCAGCAACACCAGAGGCAGGCGCCGCCTCGGTGGCACCCAGGCTCTCGACAATGCGGTATTCAGCAATGCCGGCTTGGGCGAAATGCTGGCGGGTTATGGTGATATATTTGGTGGCGATGCGCAGCCATCGACCGTGACGCGAGCGGAAGTCGGACGCGACATCGGCCAAATCATGCATGTGAGTGACATCGATCCATGGCGCCGGAACGGCAACCACCACGTCGGCATCGCCAAAATTCAGCGCCTGGGCGATCACCACCTGCTGCGGGCCGGTCTCGGAGCACTCGTGGATCAGGTCCAGCCCGGTAACCCCAATGTCGATGGTGCCGCGAATAAGTTCGCGGGCAATCTCTGAGGCTGGGAAAAACCGGACCGTGATTTCAGGGTGACCCTGGATTGCGCCCAGATAGGAACGCGCGCCGCCGGGGCGATTAATGGTCATGCCCTTTTGGGCAAACCAGTCGCGGGTCAATTCCTCCAGGCGCCCTTTTGAGGGCACGGCCAAAGTAATGCCGGTCATTGCAAACCCTCAGCTTCCAGCCGGTCGACCCAGACGGCGCAGCCCGAAGCCGCGATCGGGGCTTTGGCGCCGAGCCGTTCGAGGAGCCGATCATATTGCCCGCCTGAGGCCAGCACTTGCCCGCTGCGGCCAACGATCTCAAAAACGATGCCGGTGTAATAATCCAGCCGCGGCGAGAAGCTGGCGTCAAAACTGATTTCTGCGTCCGCACCCAAAGCAGTCAAATGACGCCGAATGGTTTTTAGGGGTGCCGCCAGGTCCAAGCCGGCGGGGCGGGCGAGTTGTTCGACCCGCGTCAGCGCCTGCAAAGCCGGACCGGAAATGGCCAAATAATCGGCCAAGAGTGCCAAGGTCGCTGGAGGGACATGGGCGGCATCGAGGGCCTGCTGCTCCAGATAGCGGTCGGCGATTTCAGCGGGGGTACGGCCTTCCGACAGGCTCAATCCAGCAGCAACCATTTGTTCGGTGATGTCGTTGAGCAGCGCCTTGCGGCTTGGCTGGGCAGTTCGCGCGCCCGCAGGGGCGGCAGCAAGCCGGGCGAGCAAGCGATCAAGGGCTTCGGTGTGGCCAAAACGGTGGCGAATACGGGACCGCCACGGATCGGGCATATCAACTTGCGCCAGCAGAGCCTCAAACAAGCCAACGCCGCCGAGCCGTATCAACGGGTTTTGAACACGAAACACCGACAGCGCGGCGCGCGCAAAGCTGAGCACCCGGTCCAGCGCCGCATCGCCGTCGCTTTGAGCCAGCAGCTCCAGTCCCGCCTGATCGAACTCGGCTGGACCATCCTCGCGCTGGCGAAAGATCGGACCGAGATAACAAAAGGCCGCAGGCTTGCCGACACCATCGGCGATGTATTGGGCAACGATGGGCAGGGTGAAGTCGGGGCGCAGGCAATATTCGGCGCCGGTGGTGGCAGTGGTCAGCAGCAGGCGGCGGCCGAATTCTTCGCCAGCCAATTCGAAATATGGATCAGCCGCCAGCAGCAGCGCCGGACTGGCGCGGGTGGCCGACTGGGCCTGGACCAGCGCTTCAAGCGCAGCACGGCGTTCGGCTGGGGTGGTCATGGTGTGCCCTGCCCCACCATTTCAACCATCGCGATGTCATTCCGGCGAAGACCGGAATCCAGACTGCGCCTTTGGTTTTGCTGCGATATCTCCTGGATTCCGGCCTGCGCCGGAATGACATCGGGGATGAGGCGGGATTGGAGCATTACTGATACGCCGCCAACAGCTCAGTAATCTTCGTCACGATCTCGCCGCGCTCGCATTCGAACTGGCCGGGGCGCGCGGCTTTCCATTCGGCATTGTCGGTGATGGCCTGGGCGGCCAGCTTGCCGGCGACGAGGTCCTTGATCTGGACGATGCCCTGCTCGCGTTCCTGGCTGCCTTCGATGACGACGGCGGGGGCGTTGCGCTTGTCGGCATAGGCGATCTGCTTGCCGAAATTCTTGGAATTGCCAAGGAACATTTCGGCGCGGATGCCGGCCGTGCGCAGCTCGGAGACCATGGCCTGATAACCGGCGGTCTGGTCCTTATCCATCACCAGGACGACGACCGGACCAATTGGTTCGGTGGAGGCAATATTGCCGGTCAGCTTGAGCGCATTGAACAGGCGCGACACGCCGACGGAAAAACCGGTGGCGGGCACCGGTTCGCGGCGGAAGCGGGAGACGAGGCCATCATAACGTCCACCGCCGCCGACGGAGCCGAACACGACTTCCTGGCCCTTTTCGTTGGTGACGGCGAAGGTCAGTTCGATTTCGAACACCGGGCCGGTGTAATATTCGAGGCCGCGGACG
This sequence comes from Devosia equisanguinis, assembly GCA_943372435.1. Taxonomy (GTDB): domain Bacteria; phylum Pseudomonadota; class Alphaproteobacteria; order Rhizobiales; family Devosiaceae; genus Devosia; species Devosia equisanguinis_A. Next base: position 392,707 of record CALRYQ010000005.1, on the reverse strand, counting down.
ACGGAGGGGTCGAGCACGACCCGGCCACCAAAGCCAGCGGCGCTGACCAGGCCGAAAATGGTCGCAAGTTCGTGGACCCCCTCCAGCCCTACGGCGGAATTGGCAATCAATGATGACAGGGTGTTGATGACGCCGATGACATGAGTGTTGCTGCCGACGGTGACGCCAGGGCCGGCAATGCCACTGTTGAGGTAGGCCAGAACGGTCAGGATCTGGTCTTCATTCAGCCCGGCGCCCTTGGTGAAGTCGCCGCTTTCGTCTTTGCGTCCGTCCCCGAGCAGCAGTTTGACGCCGTGGGTGCCGAATTTGTCGAGCTTATCGATCGCCCGCAGAACAATCAGTTTTACCTCATCGGTGACAACACCGGCGGCCTGCAACACGCCATCGAGCACTTTGCGGTTGTTGACCCGGACCACGTACTTCCCGGCCAGTCCCAGGGCATCCATGACATCGGCCATCATCATGCACATTTCGGCGTCGGCTTCGGGGCCGGCGGCGCCGACGGTGTCGGCATCGAACTGCATGAACTGGCGGAAGCGGCCGGGGCCGGGACGCTCGTTGCGGAACACATAGCCCTGGCGATAGGAGCGATAGGGCTTGGGCAGGGTTTCAAAATTTTCGGCAAAGTGCCGGGCAAGTGGCGCCGTGAGGTCGTAGCGCAGGCTCATCCACTGCTCGTCATCGTCCTGCAGGGAAAACACGCCGGCATTGGGCCGGTCGGTATCGGGCAGGAATTTGCCGAGCGTCTCGGTATATTCGAACAGCGGAGTTTCGACCGGATCAAAGCCATAGCGCTCATAGACCGCCTTGATCTTGTCGATCATCGCGCTGACGGCGGCGATTTCGCCGGGGGTGCGGTCTTCGAAGCCGCGCGGCAGGCGCGGCGCGATCAGCTTGGTTTTTTCGGTCATTTTGGCAGTCCTGAACAGTCGAGCCGTTCCTAGCGGATCGGGGGGACCGAGACAATGGTCGCGGGGCGATGGGAGCCGGCAATTTGCCGACCCCCTGACGCTTAGCGGGTGTAGCGGTCAAAGTCGTGCGTCGTGAACGACACATCGGTCCAACGCATCCGGCGGTGCATTGGCGATAGGCCGACATCGGCACGAAGCCGCTCGGGAAGGTCCGGTGGTAGTCGTGGGCGGCCCCACCAAGCGCCGACCGCAGTCGTCAACACTTTGAGCAGGCCGAGCTGGAGCACAGCATCGGCGATTTGGGTTTCGGTCGGCAACGCCGGGCGGCGCTGGGTCAGCGTGTCATAGGTCATAGGATTTCCGGACGCGTGAAAACGCGAGCCGGCCTCTGTTGGGTTGGGTTGGATGGACGAAATAGGGATCGCGAGCGACCCGGATTTAGCGCATCAGCTTAGTGGAGTTGAAATTGTCCGCGACCGGTGTCGGTCAAAACAGGCCTAGGCCGATAACCCGTCAATGTCGGGTGCGTGGCAGCCTGGTTTCCCGACGGCGGAAAGCGAGGGTACAAGTAATCATTTTGGCGCCTCCTTCGGGTTGGTGTGGACGTCTGGGTTGTAGTTCACGCAATTGTGTTCGGCAAGTCGATATGCGACAGCCTGCCGCAGGCAAATGTTGGCTGTGGCGTTCGGGCAACAATCTAGCCGATTGGCCGGACCAAATGGGCCCGCTCAGATTCGACTTCTAGACGACAGAAACAGGTTTCAATGTGGTCGTTGACCATGCCCATCGCCTGCATGAACGCGTAGCAAGTGGTGGGGCCGACAAAGCTGAAGCCGCGTTTGCGCAGGTCCTTGGACAGCGCGTTTGATGCCAGTGTATGGGGCATCGCTAGCACAGCTTGGTGGCTGATACTGGTTGGCCGCGCAGTCAAGGGCGGTTCGAAGCGCCAGAAATAGGCGGCCAAAGAGCCAAATTCCCTTTGTAATTCAATTGCCTTGGCGGCGTTGTTTATTGTGGCAACAATCTTGCCGCGATGGCGGATGATCCCCGGATCGAGCAAGAGTCGATCAATGTCGTCCTCGTTCATCGCTGCCACCTTGTGCAGGTCAAAGCCATGAAACACGGCCCGAAAGCGCTCGCGTTTGCGCAGGATGGTGATCCACGACAACCCGGCCTGGAACCCCTCCAGACAGATCTTTTCAAACAAGCGTGTGTCCGAGGTAACCGGACGGCCCCACTCGGCGTCATGATAGTGCCGGTACAATTGGTCCGCGCCGGGCCAGACACAGCGCTGTTTTCCGTCGTCGACGGGTAAGGTGGTGGTGATTGACACGGCTAGCCCCTGCTCACTATGTGGCCATTCATAGCCTGCTGGCACGAATATGTGAAACGGGGACGCGACCAAATATTGGTCTTCACGCGTGTCGGCAGATCAAAACCGGAGGGACACGGTTTGCAATTGCCAGCTCGTTTACGTGCACTGGTGGTGGACGATAACGCCTATGCGCGCGCTATTTCCGCCATGAATTTCAACAAAATCGGCATCAGCCAGGTCGACGAAGCCGACGACGGCGCGCAGGCAATCCTGATGCTGATAAACCAGACCTATGACGTCTTGCTGATGGATTGGTACATGCCAGAAATCAGCGGGGCCGGATTGCTCACCGTCGTGCGCGATCCCCGGTTTGGACGAGCCAGCACCATCCCGGTGATCTTGATGACGGCGTATGCCAGCCGGGAAAACATTACCCGGGCGCGGGCGCTGGGCGTCAATGAAATATTGGTCAAGCCGTTTACCGCCGAACAGCTTGGCGTGGCAGTGGGCCGGGTTCTCGCCCCGATTGCGCCGCCGCGGGCCAAAGGGCAGGACGAAGTGTTTTTGTAGGCGGCGGCTGGTTAGCCGATTGCTAACCATCAGCGTCGGCAATGACTTAACCATGCCAATTCACGCCAAATTGCCCTTTCTTTGCCACCATCAGCCAAGGCCGCGACATCTTCGCGGCAACCACTGATGCTGGCGCGGGTGTTGATATGGCTGGACTGCGTATGGTTGCAAGGGGCGCATTGGCGCTGGTGTTGACGGTTTGCCTGCTGCCCGCAGCAAGCTTTGCCGGAGGCGTTCACCACAGCCCACCGCCGGGCATGATTTTGACCGACGGTCGACCGATCCATGCTTTGGCATTGCGGGCCAATAGTCAAGTTGATCCGATGTTCCTGCGGCAAGTCGTGCGCTACCCGACCAGCGAGCACAGCGGCACCATCGTCATCAACACCAGCGAACATTTCCTGTACTTCGTATTGGGTGATGGCCGCGCGCTGCGATATGGCATTGGGGTCGCCAAGGCAGGGTTTGAATGGTCAGGCACCCACCGCATTTCGCGCAAGGCGGAATGGCCAGATTGGACCCCGCCGGCGGAAATGTTGCTTCGACGCCCTGAGTTACCGCGCCATATGGATGGTGGACCCAACAATCCGCTTGGCGCGCGGGCGATGTATATTGGCTCAACGCTCTACCGGATCCACGGCACGACCGAGCCCTGGAGCATCGGGCTGAACGTGTCATCGGGCTGCATCCGAATGACCAATGTCGACGTCATTGATTTGTATGATCGTGTAAAACTTAACACCAAAGTGGTTGTGCTTTAGTAAGGGATTTCCGGCACATTGGCATGGCCCCGGAGTGGGGCCGCTGTCCATTAGGTGTGCTCTGCCATGATCGCCTTTGTGTCGTTGATTGCCCAATTTAGACGCGACGAGCGCGGGGTATTTGCGGTCATTTTCGGAATAATGGCCGTGGTCCTGGTGGCCCTATCGGGCGCCGTGGTTGATCTGGTGTCGATGGAACAGGCCCGTACGCGGGCGCAGGTGGCGCTGGATGCTGCGGCACTGGCGTTGCAGGGCGACGTGTTTTTAACACCATTGAACGCAGCAGCGATCAAGACCAAGGCCCAGGGCTTGATGGACGAAAACAACAATGACGACCGGGTGACCGCTGTTGTGGCCAACCCCACCATCAATGTTGCCGAAGGGTCTTTGCTGCTCACTGCCGACCTGAAGATAAAGACGATCTTTGTGGCGCTGGTCGGTGTGTCCGAGATGAAGGCCCGCATTTCCTCGCAGGCGACCCGCAAACAACTCAAACTAGAGGTTATCCTGGCGCTCGACAATTCCGGCTCGATGTCTTGGGACAGCCGCATGGTCTATCTGAAGCAGGCGGCAAAGTGCGCCACCAATATCTTGTTTTACAATGGCAAGGTTGACGCGACGTCGGCCTGCAACCCGCTGGGTGGCGCCACCATGTCACCGGACGTCAAAATGGGAATTGTTCCGTTTAACACCGGGGTTAATGTCGGCGCGTCCAACAGCGGTCAAGCATGGATTGATACCAACGGGATTTCGCCGATTGCCAATGACAATTTTGACAATGACGACAATGACGCCACCCCATTTACCGGGGCGGTAAACCGGCTGGCGCTCTATACCTCGATCACCAATGACGACTGGCGCGGCTGCATTGAGGCGCGACCGCATGTGTCCACTGTGGGTGGCAACAGCAATCGGTTTTACGATACCGATGACACTGTCCCCACAGCTGCCGACCCGTCGTCCCTGTTTGTGCCACAGTTTGCGCCCGACAATTCTGAAAGCACTACCAGCCTGGGCTCGGGTAACAACTATACGGACGATGCACCACCGAGCTGTAATCGCATTGGCGCCACGGTAAAATGCACCTGGAAGGAAGTCAAAAAGGGATGCAGCTCCTATGGATCCTGTACCGGAACCATAACAAATACCTATACTTTTGCCGGGCCCACGAGCCCGCTGCCTTATCCCCAAGCTTGCGACTGCCCGGGTGGGACCTGGTCCAGTGACACAGGGACCAATAGCTATACCGGGGGATGGCCGAACCGGACATATACGCGAACCCGCGTCTGCAACACCAATTACATTCCTGTCTACAATCCACCGCTCAGCGAGCGGGAGCTGCAGGAACGGCTGTGCAAATATACCGGGGCAGCCCTCAGTTACACCACCGGGGCGATGGGCCCAAACCAGGATTGCCCAAATGCAAGCATCTTGCCTTTAACCGCCACGCCGGCGAGCGTTCACACGGCGATCGACGCCATGACCGCATATGGCGCGACCAATATCCACGAAGGTGCGGCCTGGGGCTTCCGGGCTCTGTCGCCAACCGAACCTTTTACCCAGGGAACGCCCTATGCGCAGGCGACCTCCAAAACCCTGATTGTGATGACCGACGGTGAAAACACCGCCTATCCCACCGGGGATCTCAACGGTGCCGATTACTATTCGCCCTATGGCTACCCATATAACTCCAACAATGCCGCCGCCAGCTATGGTAGCAATATCAATCGGTTGGGCGCCTATGGCTGGACAGCGACGGCGTTACAAGCGGAAATGAACGTGCGGACGGCGCAAGCCTGTACGAATGCGAAAGCTGCGGGGATCAAAATCTATACCATCGGATTGGCGACGCAAAACACCAGCGACCCGGCGACGATCACGGCGATGCTGACCGCCTGCGCCTCGGCGCCGGAAAACGCCTATTTTCCCGCCGACCCGGCAGAACTGAACGACGTGTTCAAGGCCATTGCCGGGCAATTGGGACAGCTGCGCATTGCACAGTGAGCCTAGAGATATCGCGTGTGACCAGCATCGGCGCACGCTATGTGCCTGATGTTAGCCCGGGCCCATGACTTGGAGAAAATGGTACCACCTCTCGGGATCGAACCGAGGACCTCTAGATCCACAATCTAGCGCTCTAACCAACTGAGCTAAGGCGGCGAAAGCTCCCGCGGGGCGCCAAAGCGCCCGAAAGCGCGCGGAACATAGGTCGAGACGTTGCAGATGACAAGTGCCGATTTTGTCGCGTGAAAAACCCCCAATCCACAGCGCTGTGAGCCAATTGTTAGGGCTTGGGATTTAACCATGCCAGCGTTTGGGACGCCCGTTGCTGTACGCCTCTATGGACCCGCTCTATGGCGCACTATATTGAAGAAGTATGAAAATTTGCCAGATTTTGTACCAGTGTGGGACAGAAGCGGCCGGTGACTAGCTCGGAACACACGCCCGCATGAGCCCCGACTGGATGACAACGCCAACTGGACGCCGCGTTTTGCAGCATCACGCTGACACGCGGCCGGCTTGGCTGTGGTCAAATGATGGGGAAACGCTGCTGTGGTCTAACGCTGCGGCGGTGTTTTTTCTGGCCAAGATTAAAAAGAGCGGAATCAAGCTGGCGCAACCGGCGGTGCCGATCAAGGGACAGATCAGCCGGATCGCGCGACTCGGCTCGATTGGCCGATCCAGCCTGTCACGCGTGCAATTGCTGGCTGGCGACAAGCCGACATCGAGCACGTGTGCCTGTACGCCCTTGGAATGGGACAATGGCAAGATCGCCGTGCTGATTGTGGATGTTGACCCGATTGATCCTGAGATTCTGGCTCGTAACGCCGCCGATCAGGCAATCTTGGCACACGCTGATGAGGCAATAGAGGGCGATGCCCCGTCTGCCGATCCGATTGGACAGATCATTACCACGGAGCAGCAGGCCGCTGATCTGGGCAATTGGAATGCCGAAGCGGACGTTGATCGGCATGATGAACCAAGCGGGGAGTCTCTGCCAGACAACGCGCGGGCAGATGGTGCCGACCACGATAGGGTGGCCGCGGTCGAGGACCCCGCCCAGCCGCTTGCCGTTGTAGACGTCGCCGAGACAGAAGTTGAAACCTTTGCGCCGATCGATGAGACCACGGCGGAGCCGCTTGCCCAGCACGCGCACGGAGACAGAGTCGACTCCGAGCCACGGCTGAGCGGGTTGATGGCGCGCATGGTCGACAATGGCAATCTTTACGCGCCACTGACCGATGATGATGATTTGTTGTTGTCTTCCGAGGGTCCCGAGGCAGACGAAACCACACCAGAACCTGCCCCGACACTGTTCAAGGTTACGGGGCGGGGCTTTATCAATGACCAAACCTTGACCCCAATCGCCACCAGCGCGGCGGATGACGATTTCGAGGATCTGCAACGGCTCGACGACATGTCAGCAGCACCGGACCAGGCGGACGGGACCGACAATCCGAGCACTGATCTGCGGGAACAGGACGGGGAACTGCTGCCCGAAGCTGTTGAGACGCCAGCGGATGAGCCCGTTGCGCCTGTGGTCGCGTTGGAAAACGCTCCCGACGTCGAGACGGTCGAGCGCGTGTCGCGCTACAATTTTGACGAGCTGTCGCGGATTCTTAATGATCGGGTGGGCGAGACTGCGCCGCAGCACAATGCGGAGATGGTCGCTGATACTGCTGCCGCAGGCGTGCCGGCGAGCGGAACCACGGGCGCGCTGATCAATCTGGGCGGCGAAACCCTGGTGCTCAATCGGCTACCCCTGGGAATACTGGTATTCCGCGATCAGCAGGTGCTGTTTGCCAATCGTGCAATCACTGAAATGACCGGTCATGACTCGGTCGCACAATTGCGCTTGGCGGGCCTTGCCGCGATTTTCCCGTCGGCGGGTCCGGATGGTCACGAGGCGGGCCCGATCAACCACATCGTGCAACGCGACGGATCCTTGGTGCCGGTGACGGCACGATTGCAGTCAATTTCCTGGCAAGGGCGCCCTGCCCTTATGCTGTCGGCCAGCGCCACTGAAGTGCGCACCGGGCATGAAGGGGCAGTGCGGGCATTTGCGGAAGCGCTGGCCGAGGCGCGCGCCGATGGGTTTTTTGAAACCAACCGGTCGGGCGCGATCAGTAGCGTCAATGCCCGCGCGGCTGGCCTGTTCGCAGCGACCGCCGAAGATCTGATCGGGCGGCCGCTCTCCGGGCTGGTGGCCGGGGTCGACCTGCCCGAATTCAGAAGTTTTCTGGAGCGTCCGGCTCGCTTTGCCGAGACCGCAAGACCCTGCCTGACCGTCGCTGGACAGAAGGCCGGCCTGCAATTGCTGGTGTTCGCGCAGGGCCAGGCGGGCGTGCTCAGCGGCTATTTTGGCTTTGTGCACCGGGATGAGACACACCGACTGCCAGCGCAAACTGGCAATGGCGAGCCCGAGCCGGCGCTCTTGGCACGGATCAGTCGTGGTGTGCGCCGACCGCTCAATACCATCATCGGATTTTCGGATCTGATCCGGTCCGAGGCCTTCGGCGCGCTCAATAACGACCGTTACGAAACCTACGCACAGGATATTCGTGCCGCCGGGCAAGAGATCGCTGCGCTGGTCGATGAGTTGGACGACTACGCCCGCCTCAAGGACGGACGTTATATGCCGCAGCGGGCGAGCATTGAGCTGGGGGCATTGCTGGAAACCTGCGTGGTCCGCGTACGCCAGCAGGCCGGCTCGGCCCGCGTGATCGTGCGCAGCGCCATTTCTGAAAAACTGCCGCGTATCACCGCGGATCGGGCGTCATTGTCGCAAGCGGTTCTCAATCTGTTGGCAAGCGCCATCGATCAGACGCCGGCGGGTGGTGCGGTGGTGATTTCTGCCCAGACCGAGGACAATGGCGCCATCGCAATTCATGTCCGCGACAGCTCAAACGCGGCTGTCGATATGGCCGAACGCTTCGTTGTGTTCCGCGATGGCATTGGCCGCGATGGCGAGACTTTGTCGCCGGTGCGATCCAGCGTCGGGCTGGCACTGACCCGGTCGCTGCTGGCGGTCAACGCGTTTTCGCTCAAGATCGATCCGGCCGGTGAGCAGGGCATGTTATTTTCATTGCTGATCCCGGCTGATCTGCTGGACTGAGCGCCCGTCGACCCAGCGCCGGGGGCCGTTTGACAATTTGTCGCAGGATTTAAAGATGACACGGCCATCAGCTAACCACCTGATAGTGCATCCTATTTCTTGCTGAACTTTGAATGGTTCTAGACTGTAAGCCTTTGTTTTCATTGGTGTTATTGACAACAGTTGCTAACAGCGTCAGAAGGCGTGTGTCTGCCCCGGGGCCTTGACCCCCGAGTCAATTGGAGAACACATGACCAAGATTACCCGCATTACAGCGGCGCTTTTGGGCGCTGCCTGCCTCATGAGCGGCGCCCTGCCCGCTTTCGCCCAAGCCGGCGAAGTCAACATTTACAGCTTCCGTGAACAAAGCCTTTTGCAACCACTGTTGGACCAGTTCGCCGCCGAAACCGGGATCAAGGCCAATGTCTTGTATGCTGGCGATGGCTTGCTCGAGCGCGTCGAGGCTGAGGGCGAATTGTCGCCAGTCGATGTGGTGCTGACGGTTGATATCGGCAATCTAGTTGGCGCCAAGGATATGGGCATAACCCAGCCATTCACTTCCCTCGTTGTGGCCGAGCGCGTTCCGGAAGCCTATCGCGACGGTGACGGCAATTGGACCGCGTTGTCGCTGCGGGCCCGGGTATTTTACGTATCCAAGGACCGGGTGCAGGCGACGGCGCTGAGCTATGCCGATATCGCCGGGCCGGAATGGAAGGGGCGCCTATGCACCCGTCCGGGCGAGCACGCCTATAATATCGGGCTTATCGCCCAGCGCATCGCGGCAACCAGCCTGGACGAAACCCGTGCGTGGCTGACCAGGGTGCGCGATAATCTGGCGTTTGCACCCAATGGGGGCGACCGCCAGCAGGTCAAAAACATCCTCGACGGCACCTGCGACCTTGCCATCGCCAACACCTATTACATGGGCGTTATGCTCAACAATACCGCCGAACCGGAACAGCAGGCCTGGGCCAATTCGGCGCGGATCGTTTATCCGGACGCCGACACCGACGGCACACAGGTCAATGTCGCGGGCGGGTTTGTCGCCAAATATGCACCCAATGTTGCCAATGCGAATGCCTTGATCGCATTTTTGCTGTCGGACGAGGCACAGGCGATCTATGCCAACACCAATTACGAGTATCCAGTCGTGCCGGGGGTTGAGGCGTCCGACCTCGTCAAATCCTGGGGCGTCTTCAACCCCTCGTCGATCTCGCTGGTCGAGGTTGCGGCCCACCGAGCCGAGGCCGCCGCACTGGTTGATGAGTTGAAGTTTAACGAAGGTGCGCAACACTAGCGTCAGGCGGAATGGTTTCCGGAATTTCACGAGAGACAGCATCACCAGCGACCTGACCAAAGCAAAATCGACCAAGACCGGCGGCGCTTTGGCGCTGCCGGTTGTTCCGTTTATTCTGCTGGCCGTGATGGGCCTGCCGGTTCTCTGGCTAGCCTATAGCGCGGCGAGCGCAAGTTTGACCGGCAGCAACGGGCTCGCCGCAACCATGCTGCCGGTGGCATTGCGGGAAACCGGGATATTGATGGCCAGCGTCGGCGCTTTGACTGGTGTTGTCGGGTTGATCGCGGCCTGGTTGGTGACCCATTACGAGTTCCCGCTGCGGCGTTGGTTTGACTGGGCGCTCATCCTGCCCCTGGCGGTACCGACCTATTTGGCCGCCTATACTTATGTCGAGTTTTTCGACTTCAGCGGCCCGGCACAGCAATTGGTGCGCACACTAACTGGCGCGACGACGCGGCAGGACTATTGGTTCTTCGATATCAAGAGCCATTGGGGCGCTGTCCTGGTGCTGTCATCAGTGCTGTATCCCTATGTGTACGCTGCCTGCCGCGCGTTCTTTTTGATGCAATCGGCCTCATTGAGCATTGCCGCCCGCACTTTGGGAGCTGGCAGGGTGCGAACGTTTTTTACCGTTACCTTGCCGCTGTCGCGCGCTCCCCTTGTGGTCGGCATGACACTGGCGATGATGGAAGTTGGCAACGACCTCGGCGCCGTGCAGTATTTCGGCGTCAATTCGATCACGGCTATCATCTATTCCAGCTGGGTCAACAAATCCGACTTTGGTGGTGCGGCACAATTGGCCGTGATTGTCGTTCTGGTCATCGCCTTGTTGATCGCGGCCGAGCAACATGCCCGCCGGAACCGCGTCTATCTTGCCAATCGCGATAGCCGGGTGCCCCCGGCGCGCGAGCAATTGATCGGCGTGCAAGCGGCCGGCGCGCTGTTGTTTTGTGCGGTGCTGTTAGGGCTGGGCTTTGGCATTCCTGTTGGCGAATTGCTGGCATTGGCCCTAAGGCGGCTAACGCCGACCAGCTTTGCCATGACCTTTGGGGCGCTGCTGCCAACCCTGGCCTTAGGGCTCGCTGGTGCAATACTGACCGTAACCCTGGGCTTGGTCGCGGCGAAAATCTCCAGTGGCGGGGCCCCCGATGCCACCAAAGTGATCATTCGATTGGCGACGCTTGGTTATGCAATTCCTGGCACCATTCTGGCGTTGGGACTGCTGCAGCCGCTGGGTCGGGCCGATCTATGGCTCAACCAGTTGAGCATGGCGCTCTCAGGCTGGCGGCCGGGGTTGATCCTATCAGGATCGATGGCGGCGCTGCTCTATGCCTATTCGATCCGCTTCCTGGCGATCAGCCATTCGACCCTGGATGCTGCCATGCGCAAGCGCGGCAACTCCATCCTTGACGCTGGGCGGGTTCTGGGTGAACGCGGCCTTGGGCTGTTGTTGCGGGTTGACCTACCGACGTTGACCCCGGCGATTTTGACTGCCGGTGTTTTGGTTTTTGTCGAGATTGTCAAAGAGCTTCCAGCAACGCTGCTGTTGCGTCCGCTTGGCGTCGATACGCTGGCAACACTGGTTTACGCGCGCGCAAATGTCAGCCTGTTCGCCGAAGCTGCCGTCCCGGCGCTGTTTATCGTCCTGGCGGGCCTGGTCCCGGTTGTGCTTGCCACACAAATGGGCTTCAGAAGAACGTTAACGTCATAATATGATGCTATGGGCGCGACTTTGCCCTATAGCAGGGGCATGGGAGCTGATGCCTCATGCATCGGCACGATTTTTGGCAGTCTGGCAGGCCCTCGGCCGCAGACAGAGCGTTTAGGCCAAAGTAGGAGACGACGAATGAACAAGACGAGCAAGGCCCTTTTATGGGCTTTAGCGGTGGCGACAGCGTTTTCGGGTGCAGTTATGGCGGCACCGACAGAAATCCGCATTGGCGTGGCGCTCGAGCCACCGGTGCTTGACCCAACGGCCGGTGCCGCTGAAGCTATCGACATTGTTGTCTACCAGAACGTCTTCGAAGGGCTTACCCAGATCGACCAGAACGGGGCAATCCAGCCCGGTCTGGCCAAGTCGTGGACGATTTCCGACGATGGGTTGAATTACACGTTCGCACTGCAGCCGGATGTCACATTTCATGACGGCTCAACTTTTGATGCCGATGACGTCAAGTTCAGCCTGGATCGTATCGCGGCGGCGGACAGCCTGAATGCCCATAAGGAATTTTTTGCCGGGATTACCGCGGTCAAAGTGGTTGATCCGCTGACCGTGGCGATCACGCTTAACAAACCAAGCGGCCAGTTTCTGTTCGACCTTGGGCGCGGCGACGCGGTGATCGTTGCCCCGGAAAGCGCCGCCACAAATGCGACCGACCCGATCGGCACCGGCCCATTCAGCTTCGTACAATGGGACAAGGGCAGTCGCGTGGTGCTCGAACGGTATGAGCCGTATTGGGGCGGCGCCGTGGCGTTGACCAAGGCGAGCTTTGTGTTCATCAGCGACACCGCCACGATGACCAATGCCCTGCTGGCCGGCGACATTGACGGCACCAACAATTTTGCCACCGAGGCGCTTGACGTGTTCAAGCCCGATCCGCGGTTCAAGGTTTTGGTGGGAACGACTGAGGGCGAAACCCTGCTGTCAACCAACAACAAAAAGCCGCCATTCGACCAGCTAAAGGTGCGTCAGGCCATGGCCCACGCCATTGACCGCAAGGCGCTGATTGACGGTGTCACCTATGGCTATGGCGTGCCGATCGGTAGCCATTTTGCACCGCACCACCCATATTATGTCGATCTGACCAACACCTATGCCTACGACCCGGCGGCCGCGAAGGCGCTATTGGCCGAAGCGGGCTTTCCCGATGGTTTCAGCGCCACGCTGAAGCTGCCACCAGTGGCTTACGCGCGGACCAGCGGCCAGATCATCGCCAGCCAGTTTGCGGCCATCGGCATCAAATTGGAATTGATCAACGTTGAGTGGGCTCAGTGGCTGCAGGACGTTTACACCAATCACGATTTTGACCTGACGATTATTAGCCACGTCGAGCCTTTCGATATCGGAATTTATGCAAATCCCGATTACTATTTCGGTTATGCTAATCCGCAGTTCCAAGCGCTGATTGAAACCCTGAATGGCACCACCGACACCGTCAAGCGCCAAGCCCTCGTCACTGAAGCCCAGACCATTTTGGCCAATGACGCAGTCAACGGCTATTTGTTCGAACTGGCCCAGACTGGCGTTTGGAATGCCAAGCTCGAAGGCATGTGGCCAAACGCGCCGATTGAAGGCGTGGTTCTGCGCAACGTGCGCTGGGTCGACTAATCAATCTAACGGGGGCGCGCACCAGCGCCCCCGGTCCAATCGGGCGCAGCCATGGCCCGGAAACCACGCCAGCGCTGTGCTACCAACGCCACCGAGGATTGAACTCCGGTGACTGCTTTTATCCTCAGAAGACTGCTGGGTTTTGCGGTGACCCTGCTGGGCGCGGCAGCGATCGTGTTCATCCTGCTCGACCTGCTGCCGGGCGACCCGGCCCAATTCATTCTCGGTATCAATGCCACGCCCGAATCGGTTGCCCGGCTGCGGGTGTTGCTTGGTTTGGATAACCCAAGCTGGCAGCGGCTATTGGGTTGGATTGCCGGAGTGGTACAGGGTGATTTCGGCATTTCTTATACTCAGAACGCGCCGGTTGCGCAGTTGATTGGCGAACGGTTGTGGGTGACCCTGCCACTATCGGGCATGGCGATGCTTATCTCCGTGGTTATCGGGCTGCCTCTTGGCATAATCGCCGCGCGGTTGCGGGGAAAGCTGCCCGATACCGGCATCATGATTCTGGCTCAGGCCGGTATCGCTATTCCCAGTTTTTGGTTTGGTATGCTGTTGGCGCTGCTGTTTGCGGTCAGCCTTCGCTGGCTCCCACCAGGGGGTTTTACCCCATGGAACGAAGACCCCGGTGCCGCCTTTGCCAGCCTGATCCTGCCCAGTCTGGCGCTGGCGCTGCCCCAGGCTTCAATCCTGGCCCGGGTGATGCGCACAGCCCTGGTTGACGTCCAGGGCCAGGATTTTATCCGCACGGCGCGGGCCAAGGGTATGACCATGGGTGAGGCTATCTGGCGCCATGGCGTTCGCAACGCATTGCTGCCGGTGCTCACCGTGCTGGGGCTGCAGTTTGGCTATTTGGTGGCAGGGACAGTTGTCGTGGAAAACGTATTCTACCTGCCCGGTCTGGGCCGACTGATCTTTACGGCGATCTCGCAGCGCGACCTGATCCTGGTGCGCGGCGCCACCGTCATTCTCATCCTGGTGGTGAGCGTAACCATGCTGGCGGTCGATCTGCTTTATGTTGTGGTTGATCCCCGCCTGCGGGCTGGAGGCGGAAGATGACCGGCTCGATGCGCCACCCAAGCCTATGGATCGGCCTAGGCGCGACCGCTGCTTTTGCGCTGCTGGCGCTGCTGTCGCTGATCTGGACCCCTTACTCGATTGCGGCCATCGAGATTGGCGAACGGTTTCTCGGCCCCAGCTCGGTCCATTGGCTGGGCACCGACAATCTTGGTCGTGACATGGCTTCACTGATCATGGCGGGCATTTTGACCAGCTTTGTGGTGGCCGCTGTCGCTGTGGTCATTGGCGCGGGTGTTGGAGTTCCACTCGGATTGGCTGCGGCCGCCTGGGGCGGACCATTGGAATGGCTGATATTGCGGCTGAGCGATTTTGTGTTCGCTTTTCCTGCCATCATTGTTGCTATCCTGATTACAGCATTGTTTGGCCCGGGCGCCGTCAACGCCGTTCTTGCCATCGGTATATTCAACATCCCTGTGTTTGCCCGGGTGTCGCGCGGCGGCGCGCTCAGCATCAAGACGCTGGATTTTATTGGCGCCGCCCGTCTCGCCGGGCTCGGACGGTGGTCCATCGCCATCCGCCACCTGCTGCCCAACATTGCCAGCCTGATCATTGTGCAAGCCACAATTCAATTGTCACTCGGTATCCTATCGGAAGCAGGCCTGTCCTATATCGGGCTGGGCACACAGCCACCCGCGACCAGCCTCGGTTTGATGCTGCGGGATGCCCAGAGCCTGTTTTTATTGCATCCCTGGCTGACCCTGGTGCCGGGCCTCTCCATCGTCCTGATTGTCATCGCCCTCAATCTGGCGGGGGACGGGATGCGCGATGCAATCGATCCGCGCCTCAAGCGGGGGGCCACTCGTGTCGCTGCTTGAGGTCAGTAATCTGTCGGTGCGTTTTGGCACGGTCGCGGCGGTGGCCGATGTCAGTTTTGTGCTGCAGCGCGGCGAACGTCTCGGCATCATTGGGGAAAGCGGTTCCGGCAAGACCCTGACGACGCTTGCCATTACCGGCCTGCTACCCGAAGGGGCCAAGCTGGGTGGCAAAGTTGCTATCGATGGGCATCCGCTGCCGAGCACCGAACGCGGCATGGCGCTGTTGCGCGGCAAACGTATCGGTATGGTGTTTCAAGAACCAATGACAGCGCTTAACCCGCTCATGACCATTGGTGACCAGATCGCCGAAGCAATCACTCTCAGCCAAACAGCGAGCGTGGCGCAAATTGAGGTTCCACACCTGCTCAAGGAAGTTGGGCTGGAGCTGCGGCACGCGGAACGCTATCCCCACCAATTGTCGGGCGGGCAGCGCCAGCGCGCCCTGATTGCCATGGCGCTGGCCAACAGGCCGGAGATCCTGATCGCCGACGAGCCAACCTCGGCCCTTGACCTGATTACCCAGCGCCGCGTTCTCGACTTGATTGCCGAAATTTGCACGCGCCGACAGATGGCGTTGCTGTTCATCAGCCATGATCTAA
The DNA here is from genome assembly GCA_943372435.1 of Devosia equisanguinis. GTDB lineage: Bacteria > Pseudomonadota > Alphaproteobacteria > Rhizobiales > Devosiaceae > Devosia > Devosia equisanguinis_A. Next base: position 376,933 of record CALRYQ010000005.1, on the reverse strand, counting down.
AAGCGGTTGGGGCTCTGTGTTCACGCGTGCTGGTGATGCATGAGGGCAGGTTGATCGAAACGGGCAAAGCCAGCAGCGTATTTGGGGCGCCCCGCGAACCCTATACCCGCAAACTGGTTGCTGCGGCCCAATTCAAGGTGCGGCCCCTGGCCCGCCCGCCGATTGGCGATCGGTTGCTCACGGTCAACGCCGTTCGGCGCGACTATCGACAGGGTGGACTACCCTTCTTTCCCAATAAACCATTTCGGGCCGTCAACGATGTCAGCTTCACGATCGGGCGAGCCGAGTCGGTGGCGCTGGTCGGGCCGTCGGGCTGCGGCAAGACCAGTTTGGTGCGGATCATCGTTGGGCTGGATCGCGCGACGGCGGGCGATATCACAATGGCAGGGCACACTTATCGCGGCTCGGATTTACCCAGTTTTTTGCGCCGCGATGTGTCTTTGGTGTTTCAAGACCCGTATGGAAGTTTTGACCCGCAACTAACCCTGGAGCAGTCCATAGCCGAGCCGTTGCGGCTGGAACGCGGACTAAGCCAGCAACAACGGATCGACCGGCTGATCGAAGCTGTCGAGACGGTCGGGCTCGACCCAATGATGTTGCGTCGGCATCCCCACGAGTTCTCTGGGGGTCAACGCCAGCGGTTGGCGATTGCTCGTGCCTTGGTCACGCGGCCCCGGCTATTGGTATTGGATGAACCCGTGTCGGCGCTCGACATGTCGGTGCGCGGTGAAGTGTTGACGCTGCTCGCCCGGTTGCAGGCGGATTTCGGCCTGACCTACCTGATCATCAGTCATGATCTCGACATGGTGCGAGCCATCGCTGACCGCGTTTTGGTCATGGAGGCGGGCAGCATCGTCGAGGAAGGGGCACCGGCGGCCATTTTCAGCGACCCCAAACACCGCCTTACCCAGGAATTGGTCGCGGCCAGGCTGCCTGAACTAGGATAGCACGAAGGCCGAGCGAGGCCGGAGACCGATCAGACAACCCTGCCAATATAGGCACCAAAGGCGGGCAGGTTCACCGCGCCAGCAACAGGGAGCGCAACGACCCCCGGCGCATCAACCGGGGTCAGCTTTAACCCTGCAGGCACCCTGAAACTGACGGGCGTTGCATCCATGTTGAACACGCACAACAGTGTCTCGTCGCCCTCGTTGCGCGTGAAGGCCAACACGTTTTCGGGCGCGTCAACCAGGGCAATTTTGCCCTTGCTCAAGGCCGGATGGGCTTTGCGAAATGCCAGATTGGCCCGATAGAACGCCAGTATGCTGTCGTTTGAGCGCTCCTGCTGATCCACGGCCTTTGCCAGATGGTCGGCGGGCACCGGCAGCCAGGATTTATCGGCGGCGGTAAACCCGCCCAGACGAGACCCAGATTGCCAAACCATGGGCGTCCGGCAGCCGTCACGGCCCTTGAACTCTGGCCAAAACTCGATGCCATATGGATCAACCAAATCTTCGAATGCGAGCTCGCCTTCGGTCAGCCCAAGTTCCTCGCCCTGATACAGGCACACCGAACCACGCATCGACAGCAGCAAAGTGGCCGCAAGGCGGGTGAACGCGGCTTCATGGCCAAGGGCTGCCCAACGGCTGACATGGCGCACCACGTCATGATTGGAAAACGCCAAGCAAATCCAACCGTCCGGGGCTTCAGCCTCGGTGGTCTTGATCGCCGTCTTGAAGTGGTTGGCAGAAAAATCGCCACCCAGATAATCGAAGGTATAGGCCATATGCAGGCGGTTTCCGCCCGAAGTATAGGCGGCCATAATCTCGAGCTGATGCTGGCTATCGCCGATTTCCCCTACCGTCGTAGTGCCGGGATACTCGTCCATCATGGCGCGCAAACGCTCAAGGAACGCCAGGTTTTCCGGGCGTGACTTGTCGTACAAATGCTCCTGAAAATTGTAGGGGTTGACCGCCGGCGCGGTCGAGGCATTGAAATCCTCGGCCTTGACCACCGGATTGCTCTCCAACCCCTGCGAGTGAAAGTAAAAATTGACGGTATCGAGCCGAAAGCCATCGACGCCGCGATCCAGCCAGAACCGCATGTCGGCCAAGAGGGCATCTTGCACCTGCGGATTGTGGAAGTTGAGGTCTGGCTGCGAGACCAGAAAATTGTGCAAATAATATTGCATCCGGCGGCTGTCCCATGACCAGGCGGAACCGCCAAAGATCGAAAGCCAATTGTTGGGCGGGGTGCCATCGGGATTGGGGTTGGCCCAAACATACCAATCAGCGCGCGGATTGGTACGGGACTGACGGCTCTCAGCAAACCAGGCGTGCTTGTCCGAAGAATGGGAAATCACCTGATCGATAATCACCTTGAGACCAAGGTCATGGGCGGTGCGCAGCAGATCGTCAAAGTCGCTCAGGGTGCCAAAGCTGGGATCGATGTCGCGATAGTTGGACACGTCGTAACCGAAGTCCTTCATCGGCGAGGCAAACACGGGCGACAGCCAAATCGCGTCGACACCAAGATCGGCAACATATTGCAGCCGGCTGGTGATGCCGGCCAGGTCGCCGATCCCGTCACCATTTTGGTCCTGAAATGAGCGTGGATAGATCTGGTAGATCACCGCACCGCGCCACCAGTCCCCGTTCAACTTACCGGGCGGGAGCGACGCTGGTGTCGTTTGATTGGACAGGGACATTGGTGGCTCCATTGAGGCGTGCAGTCTTCCTTAGCACTGGCAGCAAACGCTACCAAAGCGATTTGAGTGCGTTTCAGCGCAAGGGAGATGTGCATTTTGGCCCCACCCTATCTGGTGTTGTGCAACATGCCCTGAAACGCCCGGTAGCTGGACTTGGGAGTTCGCAGCTGGGTTTTGTAATCGACATGGACAATGCCAAAGCGCTTGGCATAGCCCTCGGCCCACTCGAAATTGTCGAGCAGCGACCAGGCGAAGTAACCGCGGACATCAGCGCCCTGCTGGCGCGCCGAAAGCACCGCCCGCAGATGATTTTCGTAGAACTTCTCGCGGCGAGGGTCATCAAGACCTTCGACTTCGGCCATGCCGTTCTCGGTCACATAGATTGGCAGCTTCGTGTATTGGTTGGACACGCGTGTCAGCAGCTCTGCCAGACCCTGAGGATAGATTTCCCAACCCATGTCGGTCTGCTCCAGCGGACCCTTAACCTGGCTGATCGACAACCCTTTGGCTTCGGGGTCGGCCTTGTACAGGCCCCTGGTGTAATAATTGATGCCGACCCAATCGAGCGGCCGCGATACCACGGCCATATCGTCTTGCCACTTGTCGGGCAGGTTCGCGCCCAAATGGGTAATCAACTCCTGTGGGTACTCGCCTTTAAATACCCCACCCAAATACCAACGATTGAACAGCGCATCGCCGATATTGGCCGCAGCAACATCGGCGGGCGCGCTCGTCGCAGGCTCGGACTTTTCCAAATTCAGCACAATACCGAGGTTTTTCACGCCCTCGGCTCGGAATGCGTCAATGGCGGTACCGTGGGCGAACAACACGTGGTGCATGGCACGGGCAGCGGCGCGAATGTCCCGATAGCCAGGCGCGTGGATGCCGAGGTAGTGGCTGAGAAACGCCACGCACCAAGGCTCATTGATCGTGGCTGTCGCCGTAAGCCGATCTCCGAACTTTCGTCCCACAAGCCCGGCATATTCACCCAGCCAGGCAGCAATGTCGCGGTTCATCCAGCCGCCGCGGTCCTGCAGGCTCGACGGCAAATCCCAATGGTAAAGCGTCCCGTAGGGCTTGATGCCACGTTCGAGCATCCCGTCGATCAGGCGGTCATAAAAATCGACGCCAGCCTGATTGACCTCACCAATGCCGCCGGGGATGAGCCGCGACCAGGCAAAGGAAAACCGATAGCCGTCAAAGCCCCCATCGCGGATCAAATCGAGGTCTGCAGGCCAGCGATTGTAGTGATCACAGGCCATCGAGCCATTGTCGGCATTATCGACATTGCCGGGCGTGGCCGAAAAACTGTCCCAAATCGACGGGCCGCACCCGGCAGAACGACCGCCTTCGATCTGGTAAGCGGCCGTTGCGACACCAAAGGTGAATTCCGGCCCAAAATCCTTGCGTGCTATCGAAAACACCAGCTGCCCCCCACGGACGCGTCTCTGCGCGCCTTGCCCTGTTATCCGGGATAGCCGATGTTTTGTCTTTATGCAATCGATTGCATTTGGAGATTTTGAACTCTGGGCACCCGATTGCCGTTGGCGTTGACTGCACGATGTCATTTTCGCGACAATAGCGGCGCAATGGCCCGGCGTCTGCAAATGAGGTCGGGCTAGGCCCGCAGCGTGGGCATTGCGGCCGCCACTTTGAGGGCAATTGCCCGGAACGCCTCGGCCTCTGGGCCGGTGGGATTGGACACCATAACCGGCTTGCCGCTATCGGAGGTTTCACGAATGGCCATCACCAAAGGCACGGCGCCCAAGAAGTCCATCTGCAGGGCCGTCGCCGCCTGCTCTGCGCCACCGTGGCCGAAAATATCATAGCGATTGCCGGTGTCGGGCGCGATGAAATAGCTCATATTCTCAACCAGGCCGAGCAGCCTGATATTGAGCCGCCGCAGCATGTCGATGGCCTTTTTGGCATCGATCAGCGCCAGGTCCTGCGGCGTTGACACGATCACCACGCCATCAACTTCTGCCTGTTGAAACAGCGAGATGTGAATATCCCCGGTTCCAGGCGGCAAATCGACCACCAGCACGTCGAGCCCACCCCAATCGGTTTCGCGCAACAATTGGCGCAGGGCCGATGTTGCCATGGGGCCGCGCCACACCACCGCCTGGTCGGGATTCAGCATCGAACCAATCGACATGGCTTTGAGCCCGAACGCGTCATGGGGCGAAAAAATGCCATCGGCGCGCACAGCCGGTTTGCCTTCAAGGCCCAGCAATTTTGGGATTGAAGGGCCGTAAAGATCGGCGTCCAGAACGCCGACCCGCAGGCCCGTTTCGGCAAGGGCCAGCGCAATATTGACCGCGGTCGTCGATTTTCCGACCCCACCTTTGCCCGAGCCGACGGCAATAATGTGCCTGACGCCGGGCACGGCGGATTTGGGGGCTGGACCCGGGCGACCTTGGGCCGCAGCTTGCCCGGTGGTCGGCGCCTTGTCGGAGGTCAGCGACACCATGACCTTGCGAGCCGGCGCAACAGCCTCGGCGACACGCTGCGCCTGCTCGCGCGCCGCGCCGAACGCAGCCTCCATGCCGGGGGCCACACCGATGGCAAAGGCAACGGCGCTTTTGGTGACAATGATTTCGGACAGGCCCGCGTAACCGGCCAAGCTCCCGCCACCGGGAATTTCAACCTTGGCCAGCGCAGTTTTGATGGCAGCAGCGAGTTCAGGTTCGGCCATCGGGTCCTTGATTTCCTGTGGGACACCCCACTTGTATTCGCTCCCCGCCGGGGGAACCTGTCAATTCATCTTGTCCCAAACCAATGGAATGCGCAGCTCCGTCGCCTCAACCCCTCGCGCGGGAAGGGATTGAGGTCGGGGGTCTGGCTCGCGTGCTAAAGGATCGACTGGCCGGTTGCTTTCCAATCCTTCAGAAATCCCTCGATGCCCGCATTGGTGAGTGGGTGTTCAGCGAGTTTGCGGATCACAGAAGGGGGAATCGTCGCAACGTCCGAACCAGCCAATGCGACCTGGGTCACATGGTTGACGCTGCGGATCGAGGCGGACAAAATCTGGGTCTCAAACCCGTAATTGTCATAGATCTGGCGGATGTTTTCGATCAATTCGACGCCATCGAGATTGATGTCATCCAGCCGGCCCAAGAAGGGCGAGATGTAGGTCGCGCCGACCTTGGCCGCGAGCAAAGCCTGATTGGCCGAAAAGCACAGGGTGACGTTGGTCTTGACGCCCTTGTCGAAGAAGTACTTCGTCGCCTTGAGGCCGTTCATGGTCAGCGGCAGCTTGATGACGACATTGCTGGCGATCTTGGCCAGATGTTCGCCTTCGGCGATCATGCCGTCATATTCGAGCGATGCCACTTCGGCCGAGACTGGGCCGGGGACCAGCGCACAGATTTCGGCGATGACTTCCTTGAAGTCGCGACCCGACTTGGCGATCAGCGACGGATTGGTGGTGACACCATCCAATAGGCCGGTTTCGTAGAGTTCCTTAATGTCCTTGATTTCTGCCGTATCTACGAAAAACTTCATCGCTTCCTCCAAATAGAAAATGGCCTATTGAGCCAATGTGTAGCATGGCAAATGGGTGCCGCAAGGCGCGATTGCGCAGCTCAGCTGATTGCGGCGATCATCGCGTCAGCGAGATCGCCGACCCGATCTTCGGGAATTCCCGCAACGTTGATCCGGCTGTCCCCCACCATATAGACCCCGTTTGCGGCTTTCAGGTGATCAACGATTGTGTTGGGCAGGCCCAGCAGCGAAAACATGCCGCGATGGGTGGCGATGAAATCAAAATCCTTGGAATTGGATCGCGCCCGAATGGCGTCGCTGAGCTTTTCGCGCAACCGGATCATGCGCGCCCGCATCTGGTTCAGCTCCGTTTCCCACTCGGCCCGCAATTCGGGATCTTCCAAAATCATACGGATGATTTCAGCGCCGTGGTCGGGTGGCTGCGAATAGCTGGCTCGAATAACATTGAGCAATTGTGATTGGGCAATGTCGGCCTGGGATGCGTCACGCGCGATCAAAATTGCCGCCCCGATCCGCTCGCGATACAGGCCAAAATTCTTGGACCCGGAGAACGCGACGAGGCTTTCTGGGACCGCAGCGATCACCTTGCGCGTGCCATAGCTGTCTTCCAACAGGCCATCGCCGAAACCAAGATAGGCCAGATCGATGAACGGCAGCGCGCCCGTGCGGGCAAGGCTTGCAGCGACCTGGTCCCATTGGGCGTTGGTCAGATTAGCCCCGGTTGGATTGTGGCAGCAGCCATGCAGTAGCACCACATCATTGGCGCCGAGCCGATCCAGCGTCGCCAACATTTCTGCAAAGCGGACACCGCGCGTTTCCGTATCGAAATAGGGGTAAGTGGCGACCTTAAGGCCGGCGTTTTCGGCGATCGAATCATGGTTGGGCCAGGTTGGATCGGACAACCATAAAGTTGCACCTGGGCGGGCCCGGTGGATCAACTGCATCAACACCCACAACGACCCGGTGCCGCCGGGCGCCTGCGCAACGCGCACTCGGCTGCGATCCACCGCATTGGCCAAAGCCAGATCGAGCACAGCGGCACCAAAGCCCTTGTTGCCGCCAATGCCGATATAGGTCTTGGTCTTGCTCGTAGCCAGGATGCGGGCTTCGGCCTTTTTCACCGAGGTCATGATCGGGGTGATCCCCGCCTCATCCTTATAGACGCCGACCCCGAGGTCGATCTTGGTGGTGCGATTGTCGGCTGCGTATTCGCCAATAAGGGCCAATATCTTGTCGCCAGGGGCCTTGGTCAGAGTCTCGAACATGGGAAGGTGCGTTCCGGTTGCAAAAGGCGGGGTCTTTATAGGCGGCGAGGCGGGATTTGCAATTGCTGTGTGGTCACTCTTGGGGCCGAGCGAGGCTTCCAAGCCGATCAAGTTCGGCAATCAGCGCCGGTATGGTGGTGAATAAATCCCCAATCAGGGCGAAATCGGCGATTTTGACCATTGGCGCTTCCCCGTCGGTGTTGATGGCAATGATTTTTTTGGCACCGGCGATACCGGCGAGGTGCTGCAACGCACCCGAAACACCAATGGCGATATAGAGATCAGGGGCGATGATTTTGCCGGTTTGACCAATCTGCCAATCATTGGGGGCATAGCCAGCGTCGACGGCTGCGCGTGTTGCCCCGACAGCTGCATTCAAACGCTGGGCGACTTGCAGGATCAGCTTGAAGCCTTCGGCGGAGCCGACAGACTGGCCGCCACCGACAACAATTCGCGCCGTCGCCAGATCGGGCGTGTCGCTTTGCGTGCGCTGGGCGGCAATGAATTTTGCCACCGCCGCGATCGGACGCTGCGTTATCGGGACAATGGGGGCCGACCCACCCCTGCCGACCGCGCCAAAGGCGGAGGCCCGCACCGTCAGGACCTGGCGTGGCTGATCCGAGGTCAGGGTCTGGATGGCATTGCCAGCATAAATGGGCCGGTCAAACTGGTCTGGTCCATGGATGGCAATGATGTCGGTGACAGGTTGGATATCCAAGCGTGCCGCCAGGCGCGGGAACACGTCGCGACCGACCGCCCCGACCGCGGTGACGATATGGGTATAGTTGTCCGCCAGATCGAGCAGGACCGCGACCAGCGCCTCGGTTGGCGCTTCGTTGTAGGCAGGGTCATCACCAATCAAAACGCTGCGCACGCCCGCCAGGGTGGCGGCCGACGCGGCAGTGGCAGCAATGTCGTGACCAAGAACCAGCACGTCGATTGGGCCAAGGCCGCCCATTGCAAACACCACATGCGCGGTGGCAGGCGAGAGGACGCCAAGGTCATGGTCAGCCAACACCAGAACGGCCATTATTGTGCCTCCATGCCGGTGACTTGATCGGCGATGGCGGCAGCCAATTCCTGAACGCTGTTCACCATCCGACCCGCCGCCCGGTCGGGCGGGGCGCTGACCCGGTCAATCCGCAGACGCGGGGCCAAATCAATCCCGAATTCTGTGGCCGAACGGACCAGCAGCGGTTTTTGTCGCGCCTTCATCACCATCGGTAGCGCTGCATTGCGGGGTGTATTGAGGCGCAAATCCGCGGTGACAATAGCCGGCAGCGGCATGGAAATTGTCGCCCGGCCGTAGTCGAGCTCACGACTGACGGTGAGGACCGTGCCGTCCAACTCGATCCCCGAGGCAAACGTGGCTTGTGGCAACCCGGTCAGACCTGCCAGCATTTGGCCGACGTGATTGCTGTCATCGTCAACGGCTTGCTTGCCGAGCAGCACCAGGTCGGGGGCCTCTTCTGCGACCACTTTGGCCAACAGCTTGGCGATGGTCAGCGTTTCCAGCGGCGCGTCCGTCTCAATGAGAATGCCGCGATGGGCACCCATCGCCAGGGCGGTCAAAATGACGTCATTGGCCGATTTCGGACCGATCGACACCACGACAATCTCGGCGGCCTTTCCGGCCTCGACCAAGGTGACGGCAGCCTCGACGGCGTGTTTGCAAAACGGGTTCATCGACATTCGTACGCCGACGGTCTCCACGCCCGAACCGTCGGGGCGAACGCGAATGCGCACGGCATGATCAACAACACGCTTGACGGCAACGAGGATCTTCATTGCGTTCAAAAAACTCCGCAAAACTGCGTCGTTGTCTTTACAAATCCCGGCTGCAAGGACAAGGCGAGGCATAAAAAATTTGCCCCATGGTCGGCCGGTTTAATAGAAAACCCTGCCGCTGCCCGGTTGACGGCAACTCAGGACGCAGCGACATTGACTGACCCGTCCCAAATTCGGAATCTTCATGCCTGTTCTAAACCGCATTGCCGAATTCCACGCGGACATTGCAGGTTGGCGCCACGAATTTCACGCCAATCCAGAAATTTTGTTCGAGGTTCACCGCACCGCTGCAAAGGTCGTTGAGCAATTGGGGGCCTTTGGCTGTGACGAAGTGGTCACCGGACTCGGCCGAACCGGTGTGGTCGGCATTATCAATGGTCGGGTGAACACCAATGGTCGTACGGTGGGCCTCCGCGCCGATATGGATGCTCTGCCCATTTTGGAACGCACCGGCAAGGTCTATGCCAGCCTGACCCCGGGGGCTATGCACGCCTGCGGTCACGACGGGCACATCGCCATGCTGTTGGGCGCAGCCCGATATTTGGCCGAAACTCGCAATTTCAACGGTCGGGTGGCGGTGATTTTCCAACCTGCCGAAGAGGGCGGCGGTGGCGGACGGGAAATGGTTCAGGACGGCCTGATGGAGCGCTTCGGCATCGAGGAAGTTTTCGGTCTGCACAATATGCCGGGGATTCCGGTCGGACATTTTGCCATCCGCGAAGGCGGAATCATGGCGGCCACTGATGAGTTTCTGATTGAAATTGAAGGGGTTGGGGGCCATGCCGCCCGCCCGCACGCGACGGTTGATCCGATCATCATTGCCGCCCAATTGATCACGGCGCTACAAACGTTCGTGTCGCGCAATGTCGACCCCATGCGGCAGGCCGTGTTGTCGGTGACGGTGTTGGAAGCGGGTGGCGCCTACAATGTCATTCCGCGCGAGGCTCGCCTGAAAGGCACAATCCGGACGCTGGACCCGGTCGTGCGGCGCTACCTTGAAGCCAAGCTCAAAAGTTTTGTGCCTCAGTTTGCGGCCACATTTGGGGGTACAGCCAAAGTCAGTTATCGCCACGGCTATCCGATCACCATCAACGCTCCCGCCCAGACCGCGTTCGCGGCCGAGGTCGCACAAGAAATTGCCGGCCCGGACAAAGTTGATCTCAATGTTGATGCCTCGATGGCGGGGGAGGACTTTGCCTACATGCTGGAGGCTCGACCCGGGGCCTATATCTTTCTGGGTAATGGTCCATCGGCCGAACTGCACACCGACAATTACGATTTCAATGATGAGGTTTTGACGATTGGCGCAAGCTATTGGGTGCGCCTGGCTGAAAGGGCCCTGCCCTTATCGTGAAACAGCCCGCACCGTTCTGGAACACAGCGGCCCTGAGCTTGGCAACGCTGGTGATCTCCGCTGCTGGCGGATTCGTCGCTGATCGCCTGGGGGTTCCCGCTGGCTGGTTGATGGGGGGCGCCGTGAGCGTCACCATCGCTTCCATGCTTGGCTTTCCAGCGATGGTCCCCAATTTTGTCCGTGACATCGCCTTTGTGTGCATTGGCATGTCGATGGGGGCAAGCGTCGCACCGGACAGCCTGGCGTTGATCCCGCGCTGGCCTGTCAGTATTTTGGGGCTAGTGATCGAGCTGGCGCTGGTGATATCGATCACCGGCTGGACGTTGACCAAGGTTTTCAAGCTCGACAACGGCACCGCCTATCTCAGCTCGTTTCCTGGGCATTTATCATTGATCATGGGCATTGCATCGGCCGGGGTGGGTGACCCGCGTCAGATTGCCATTATCCAGATTATTCGCATCCTGACGCTGACCGTGTGCGTCCCCGTGGGCACGATTTTCCTGCCGATCGAGCATTTTCCAACCCACGCATCAACCAGTATCATCGACCTGCAGGCGCTGCTGTTTTTGGCAGCCGGTTGCATCGCCGCCGGGCTGGTGTTTGCCAAACTCAAAATTCCAGCTGGATTCGTGCTTGGGGCCATGGCGCTCGCCACGGCGGCAAAATTGGGCGGGCTGTTCACCGGGTCGCTACCCCAGCCGCTGGTTTTGATGACCTTTGTCATGACCGGCGCGTTAATCGGCTCACGCTTTGCCGGTGTCACGCGTACTGAATTGGTCCGGGCCGCGCTCGGCGGATTGCTCGCCACCGGCCTGACGGTGGGCATCGTTACCGCCATTGCCTATGGGGTCAGCCGCCTCGTCGATTTGCCATTTGGACAGATCTGGCTGGGCCTCGCCCCCGGGGCATTGGAGGGCATGGGCGCCCTGGGCGTAGCCCTAGGGTATGACACCGCGTTTATTGCCGCCCATCACGTCATCCGATTGCTATTGCTCAGCTTGGCAATTCCGTCGGTGGTGCTGCTGATCCGGGCGCGCGACAAGCGCATTGGCGCCGTGCTCTAACATTGCCACATTCACCGATGATGCTTTCGCCAAACAGGAGAATCACGATGTTGGCAAAACCCGCGATGTTGGCCATCGGCCTTATTGGCCTGATGATCGGACCCGCTTTGGCGGTGCCGTTTTGCACCGAGACGGGGAGTGGCGTGGTGGTGAGCTTCGGCTTTGGCGTCGGCGGAAACTATACGGAGAGCGAACGCAATGCGTTTGACCTGATGCGGTTGCGGCGCGCCGGTGTCGATGCCAACGCTACGGAGCGATGGGGCGGGTGCATAAGGGCGTTTGTTCGCAAGCCGGGCGGCGGAGAGACGATGGAATTTTACCATCCAGACACCCTTACCCAGGTGTATTGACCGCTCCAACGGGCTCAATTGGGCCCTAGCGGCGCTCGTTCACCCACGCTTTGCTTTTGGCGGAAACGGCAATGAACGCAAAGCCGTTGGCATCAAGGGTGAGCATTTTGCCAACTAAAACAGCATTGTTGGACACAGGCTGTAGGGTCGCGTCTTTGCCGAGGCCGCTGAGGGTCACCACCCGGCTTTCGGCCGAGAGATTGAACACGCAGATCATGGCGTCTTTGCCGCGCGCGCGCCGATAGGCCAGCACTGGCTCTTTGGTGTCAAAGAAGGCGATATCGCCATTGATCAGGGTCGGCTGTTCCCGGCGCCACGCCAGGATTGTGCGATAGTACGATAGTGTCGAGCCAGGGTCGTGCTGCTGGCTGGCGACGCTGAGTGCGCTGTGGGCTTGTTTGACCGGCAACCAGGGCTTGCCGGTGGTAAACCCATTTGGTGGCGCGCCTTCGTCCCAGGGCATGGGGGTGCGGCAGCCATCGCGGCCCTTGTATTCAGGCCAGAAGCGAATGCCGGGTGGATCGGTCAATTCCTCAAAACTGATCTCGGCCTCGGGCAGACCAAGCTCCTCCCCCTGATAGAGGCAGACTGAACCGCGCAGCGACAGCAACAGGGCGACGGCCTGTTTGGCCAGCTCAAGCGGATCGCGGCTAGAGGTCGCCCAGCGCGTGATGTGGCGACTGACATCGTGGTTGGAAAAGCTCCAGCACGGCCAACCATCTTTGCTCGCCCCAAAAAATTGCTCAATTCGACTGCGAAAATGGGCTGCGGTGAACTCAGGACCCAGGAAGTCGAACGAATAGCACATGTGCAAGCGGTCGCCGCCGGAGGTGTACTCGGCCATCAGGGCGATGGCGTGATGGCTGTCGCCGACTTCTCCGACCGACATGGTGTTGGGGAACTGATCCAGCAGAGCCCGAATTTTCTTCAGAAATGCGACGTTTTCTGGCCGGCTCTTGGAGAAGCGATGTTGCTGCATCTCGTACGGGTTCACCGGCTGAGGCTGGCCCCGCCGACGCTTGGCGGGCGGGTTGGAGCGGAGCTTTTTGTCGTGAAAATAGTAATTGACGGTGTCGAAGCGGAAGCCGTCAACGCCGCGTTCCAGCCAGAACTGCAAAATTTCGAGAACCGCAGCCTGCACGTCTGGATTGTGAAAATTCAGATCCGGTTGCGAGGTCAGAAAATTGTGCAAATAATACTGCAGCCGGGTCGGATTCCATTCCCAGGCACTGCCCCCGAAAACCGAGGGCCAATTGTTGGGCGGCGTACCGTCCTCATTGGGATCGGCCCAGACATACCAGTCCGCCCGCGCATTGGTCCGGTTAAGCTTGCTCTCGGCAAACCAGGGATGTTGATCCGACGAGTGGGAAATGACCTGATCAACAATGATTTTCAGGCCCAGCGCATGGGCGCGGGCAATCAGGTTGTCGAAATCCTCAATTGAGCCAAACAGGGCATCAATGTCGGTGTAGTTGGATACGTCATAGCCCATGTCCGCCTGTGGGCTGGTGAAGATCGGGGACAGCCAAATACAATCCACCCCGAGACTGGCGATATGATCGAGCCGGGACAGCAGGCCAGGCAGATCACCGATGCCATCGCCATCGCTGTCCTGAAACGAACGCGGATAGACCTGATAAATTACCCCGCCCCGCCACCAGTCCTGCATCGTCGCTCTCCAATTGGCACCGGGGTATCACTACACGCTCAGGCGGCGCAGGCAACGGCGCTTGCTGTCGCGCCAAAGCGGTGCTTAGCTCTAATCGCGCGGGCCGTTTGACTCGCAATGGAGGGGAACATGCAAGCAATACCAATAAATTGGCTGGCCGTCATTGTTGCAGCGATTATTCGCATGGTTGTTGGAACCATTTGGTATTCACCAATTGGGTTCGTCAAACCCTGGCAACAGTTGACGGGTGTGACGCCGGAAAAAATGCAAGCGGGGCTCGGAAAGGCGATCGGGGTCGACGCGGTGATGTCACTGGTCATGGCCTTCATCCTGCTGCACGCGGTTACCTATGCCGGGGCGACAAGCCTGGTTCTCGGTGGTGCGGTTGGGGCCTTGAGCTGGCTGGGCTTTGTGCTCACCACTTTTCTGGCACTGTGGGCCTATGAAAACCGCCCCCTGAAACTGATTGCCATCAATACCGGACATAATCTGATCGCCATGGTTCTGATGGGCGCTGTGCTGGCCGTCTGGCACTAGACCGCAAGCAATGATGATTCTGCATGGTGGTGGGCGCTCGCCATTTGTTCGGCGAGTGGCCCTGTGGTTGATCCTGCAAGGGCGCGCTTTCGAGCGTCGCCCGGTCAACATTTTCGGGGCGGACTTTGAAGGGTTCACGGCGTTCAATCCGCTGGTGCGGGTTCCGGTGCTGACCATCGCACCGGAAGAACACTTGATCGAGACTGCCGCCATCATCGACTATTTGGAGGATAGCGCGGCCCCCGGGCAAAAATTGATCCCTGTCACGGGTCCGGATCGACGCCATTGCCTGCAGGCCATAGCGATGGCGAATGGCATCGCTGAAAAGGGCGTAGCCTTCGTTTACGAAACTGAGCGACGACCAGCAGAATATCAGTGGCAGCAATGGCGCCAGCGCCTTGCCAGCCAAACTCTAGGCGGCCTGATGGCGCTGGAACTGGCGGTGCCGCCCTCCGGCTGGATGGGTGGCGCAGCGCCAAATGGGGCCGACATTGCGGCGGTCTGCGCCTATGATTTCCTCAAGGGCACAACATCGTTGGCGATGGGAAATGGGTTGACCAAGCTCGCGGGCCTGTCGGCACGCGCCAATGAGCGGCCGGAGTTTGCAACAACCTACCCAGTGGTCGGCTGAGCTAGATCACCGCACTCAACAATGGTTCGCCGGCAAAGTGCGCGTCCAGATTGGCGACCAGCATGGCGCCCATGCCAGCGCGCGCCTGGTGGGTGGCGCTGCCTTGGTGGGGCGACAGCACCACATTGTCGAGCTCGAGCAATGGGGCTGGGACCAGTGGTTCCCCGGCAAAGACATCGAGCGCAGCGCCGCCAAGTTCTCCGTCGCAGAGCATTTCGACCATTGCTGTTTCATCAATCAAAGTGCCGCGCGCAACATTGACCAGCCGCCCGCGCGGCCCCAGTGCGGCCAGAACCTCGCGCGACACGATCCGATCGGTGCTGCTGCCGCCCGGCGCGACAATCACCAGCCAATCGCTGTCGCGGGCCATATCAATCAGGGAGTCGTAGTAGACATAGGGGACATCATATTGCCGGTGACGGCCATGATAAACGACCCGCATTTTCATCGCCTGAGCCCGGGCAGCGATTTCCTTGCCGATGCGGCCAAGCCCAAGGATGCCGACCGTCTTGCCGGTCAATTCGGTAAACAGCCCGAATGGGCTGCCAGCCCACTTGCCCTGCCGAACAAACCGGTCGGCCTCAGGAATGGCCCGCGCCAGGGCGATCATCAGTCCGATGGTCAGTTCGGCCACCGCGTCATTGAGCACATTCGGGGTATTGGTGACGCGCACATTGGCAGCCTTGGCGGCGCGCAGGTCGATGTTGTCGACGCCCACACCAAAGCCGGCAATGATTTCGAGTTGCGGCAATTGGGCGATCAGATCTGCGCTGACGCCGCTGCCGGCATGGGCACGAATGGCAGGGCCAATCTGGCGCAGAAATTCGCGCGGGTCCGCCGCCTCGTGTAATTTGTGGACAATATAGCGTTCGGCCAGAGCCGCCTCGCAACTGGCCAGCAATCGGTGGGACTGCAAAATCTCGATGCTCACAACGCCCCCAGGGTCGACGCAAAACTAGTGTCACCTGCATTGATAACGCTCGGTCCAAGCTAAGTCGACCGGAGCTGCGCAAAAACCGCGACGCTGGCCAGCCGAGAAGCTAGACGTAGCGCTACAAATGTGTAGCAATGGCAATGCGATGGGACGAGCCGTCTTACCACTCGGAGCATTATGGGCGACACAACGCCGTTCGATGAAATGCACAATGCGGATGGAACCGTCCGCGAACCATACCGCGCTTTGGCGCAATGGCTGGGCGAACAGCCAGACCGCGCCCTTACCCTGATGTCGTCTGATGCCGAAGCGATTTTTCGCCGGTTGGGGATTACTTTTGCCGTTTATGGCTCTGACGAGGGCACCGAAAAGGTCATTCCTTTCGATGTGATTCCACGAATTATTTCGGCGATGGAATGGCGGCGCCTGTCCAAGGGTATCGACCAGCGGGTGCGCGCGCTGAACGCATTTTTGTATGATATCTACCACCGCCAGGAGATTTTGAAGGCGGGTCGAATCCCAGAAAAACTTATCCTGCAGAATTCGGCCTTTTGCCCGGAAATGATGGGGCTGGAACCGGCCAAGGGCGTTTACGCCCACATTATTGGGGTCGATATCGTGCGAACCGGCCCGGACGAATTCTTCGTGCTCGAGGACAATTTGCGTACCCCTTCCGGGGTGTCCTACATGCTCGAAGATCGCGAAGCGATGATGCAGCTGGCGCCAGATCTGTTTCAACGATGCAAGGTTGCGCCGGTTGAGAACTATCCAGAAAATTTGAGACGAACACTGGAAAGCGTTTCGCCCGCTGGCGCTGGGTCATCGCCCAATATCGCGGTATTGACCCCCGGCATCTATAATTCGGCCTATTTCGAGCACTCGTTTCTGGCTGACCAGATGGGCGCCCAATTGTGCGAAGGCCCGGATCTGTTTGTTGATGGTGGCAAAGTCTATATGCGGACCACCACCGGCCCCGAGCGCGTCGATGTGATTTATCGTCGTATCGATGACGACTATCTCGATCCGCTGACGTTCCGACCCGACTCGATGTTGGGTGTTCCGGGCCTGTTCAACGCCTACCGCGCGGGCAATGTAACCTTGGTCAATGCGCCCGGCACCGGCATTGCAGATGATAAGGCCGTCTACACTTATGTACCTGAAATCATTGAGTTCTATCTGGGCGAGAAGGCGCTGCTGAACAACGTACCAACTTACAATTGCATCGACAGCGACCAGCGTGCCTGGGTGTTCGATAATATCCACGATCTGGTGGTCAAAGAGGTGCATGGCTCGGGCGGCTACGGCATGTTGATCGGCCCCACGTCAACCAAGGCGCAGCGGGAAGAGTTCAAGAAAAAAATCGAAGCGCGGCCGGACAATTATATTGTTCAGCCGACTTTGGCGCTGTCCACCTGCCCCACTTATGTCAACGCCGGTATCGCGCCTCGCCATGTCGACTTGCGGCCTTATGTTTTGATTGGTGATGAGGTCCGAATTACGCCGGGTGGATTGACGCGGGTCGCGCTGAAGAAGGGCTCGTTGGTGGTCAATTCCAGCCAGGGCGGCGGCACCAAAGATACCTGGGTGTTGGAAGATTGATGATGAAGACCATCATGTGCCAAACAATCCCCAGCCTAACCCTCCCCACACGGGCCGGGATTTCTGCTCGCCGCGACGGTGACACCTTATGAGAATGCTCGGCCGCACCGCCCAAAACCTGTTCTGGCTATCGCGCTATGTTGAGCGGGCTGAAAACATGGCCCGCTTGCTGGAGGTCGGCTATCGTATGAGCATGACCGCGCGGCGCGAGGGTGGCCATAGCGAGCATCTCATTTCGATGATGAAAGCGGCCGAGGTCGACGAGGACTTTGCCCGCAGACATAAAACCGCCGACCTCGACACAGTCGGTCATTTCATGATGTTTGATCCGGACAATCCATCATCGGTCTATTCCTGCCTGATGGCGGCCCGCACCAATGCCCGGTCAGTGCGCACCGCGATTACCACCGATATGTGGGAAAGCCTGAACGCGGCATGGTTGGAATTTTCCCAGATCAAGCCGCGGGATGTGCGGGGGGCCAAACTGCTGGGTCTTTTGGAATGGGTGCGCCAACTCAGCCATGAATTTCGCGGGGCATTGCTCGGCACCATCCTTCGCGATGACGGTTTTGCCTTTTCCCAGGCGGGTAATTTCATCGAACGGGCCGACAACACCGCCCGCATTCTGGACATGAAATACTACGTGCTGCTGCCACGGGCAAAAATGGTCGGGGGTGACCTCGATATCCAGCAATGGACGCTCATCCTGCGCGCCGCATCGGCCCACCGCAGCTATCGCCACGTCTATCATGACCGCTACAAGGCCCATAATATCGCGGACTTCCTGATCTTGCGGCCGGAAATGCCGCGCTCGCTGGTGTTTTGTGCCAAAATGATCGAGGAAACGTTAGAAAGCCTGACCGGCATCTATGGGAAAAAGCTGCAATGCCACGACGCGGCGTCGGAATTGTCGACCATGGTCTCCGGCACCACCATGGACAAGGTATTCGCCGATGGCCTGCATGGCTTTTTGACGGAATTTATCGCCCGCAACAATCGGGTGACTGAAACGCTGTCGGAAAGCTACAATTTTTACTGAGGCGACCGAAACCAAGATGCGGATTTCTATCACCCACCAGCTGTCAATTACCCCTCCGGTTGGTGCCGCCAACGCGGTGCTGCAATTGCTGCTGACCCCGCAAAGCGGCATGACGCAATCGGTGGAGAGCTGGAGCGTCTCAACCATCGGCATCAGCAACGCCGCGCGTTTTGTTGATGCCTTTGGCAACACTGCCCATCTGGCCAATCAAGCGCGTCCGGAAGGCGACTGGACCGTCAGCGTCACTGGCGTGGTCACCACTTTTGACCGGCACGGCGTTTTGGGTCGCCCAACCGGGGAGCCCGTCCCCAGCATTTTCAAGCGCATCACCGCGCTGACCAAAGTGCCGGTGACGCTTTATTCAAAGTATCGCGGCTCCAAGGATAGCCGCCTCGACATATTACATGCCCTGATGGAGCGAGTTGGCGAACACCATGCCGGGCCACCAATCCCTTCGCAAATGCAAACTCAAGGTGACGATAGCCAAAGTCAGGCGTCCGCTCCGACCAGGAGCGCTGCCACCGCCACCGAGCTTTCCCACAATTTCATCGGCGCGGCGCGCGCGCTTGATATCCCTGCTCGGTTCGTTACCGGCTATCTGGCCGGGTCCGAGGACCACGAACCGGCATTTCACGCCTGGGCCGAGGCGTTCGATGAACAGTTAGGCTGGATTGGCTTTGATACATTGTTGCAGCTGTGTCCGACCGAACGCCATGTGCGGCTGGCGGCGGGGCTGGATGCTATCTCTGCCCAACCCATGCGCAGCGTTCCTGCGGGTGATGGCATGAAGCTGGTCGGCGTCAGTGTCGAGGCGGCACAGTAGGCAGCCGACCATTATTGCCAGGCCTGGAAGCTGCCACCAGCAATCAACGCCCAATAGATGCCCATGCGGCTTTTGCGGCCACCACCAACGCGCGTCACTGCGAGCCCAAACTCGGTGAACTTTGGGCTGAGCAGGGTCGAGCGGTGCCCACCCGAATTCATCCAGCCCTGGATTGCCTGCTCAAGCGAGCGTTGCCCGCCCGCAAGGTTTTCCCCCACCGCCCCAAGATAGCCGGCTGCCGTCACGCGTTCGCGCAGCGTTACCCCCAGATTGTGGCTGAGCTGGTCTTTGGCCGCCATCAGATTAGCTTGAGATTTGGCGGCCCGCTCCAGGCTGGCATTGTAACTCCAGGGCGCCTGCCCATTGGCCTTGCGCACACCATTGATCGCCGCCACAATTTGTTCGCGCGTCAGCGCTTCAGGGCTGCCCCCGGCAGATTGTGCCAGTTTCGGAACGATGGAGGAGCAGGCGCTGAGCGCTGTGACCGCCCCGAGAATGATGAAAGAACGGCGCGACAAATCGAGCATAGTGGCAATCCGAAGTGATCGTCCGGACTGCCTGAGCATTGTGGCCAAATCAGGCAGGCGCCGAATGGGCCAAGCCTAGCTGATCAACTGCGTTGGTTGAAATCGTATTCCAGCGTGTAGTGCACAGATTTATCCTGCTCGGTCGCATAGCGACCGGCGCCGCTGATGCCGGTGAAATCGCCAGTGCCCGAACCGGTAGCGATCTGCCAGGTTGAGCTGGCAATGTCATTGCCCCAATAGCCCTGCTCGAAAAGGACAAAGCTGCCCCGTTTGTCACCCAGCGTGCCCGTAAACAACAGATGGCCGGTGTAGTGGGCGGATGTACCGCCTTGGTTATAAGCCATCACATAGGCGGTCTTGGCATCGCCCTTCAGATCGCCTTCAAGCACCGCGTCGATGTGAGCAATGGTGCCCTTATGCGGGCTGGAATCATGGTATGGGTTCTCGTCCCAATTGGTGTGCTTTATCGTGCCGCTGGCCGCTTGCAATATCGGCTCCTCTGTCTGGTTTTGGAGCGCCACCCTAGGTCATTCGCATGGGCGAGGCTTGTAAGTTTGCGACCAAATGATCCCCGCCCAATCGATCCCGTGACGCGCCCGGCGCGCGGCCTGCTGCACCAAAAGCTGAGCTTTGAGCATTTCGAGCTGACCCAGTTCGACCCTTCGGAAGCGTTGGCACCATTCGTCGAGAACTATTGGATGATCCTGTGGGATCTTCCCGGTAGGCCGGCCTATACGCAGAAAAATCTCCCCCATCCCAGCCAGCATCTTGTGCTTGATCCGCAGGGTCAGACCGGAATATTCGGAGTTGCCACCGGTGCGTTCCCATACAGGATGGAAGGTTCTGGCCGGATACTGGGCACCAAGTTTCGTCCGGGGGCCTTCCACGCTTTTTTTGGTAAGCCAGTCAGCGTCCTCACTGACACCTATCAGCCAATTGAAACCGTGTTCGGCCGGACCGGGGCGGAACTCGACCGAGTATTCATTCAACTCAACGACCCGATGGCAATGGTGGATCGCATCGAGGACCTGCTGCTGGCGCGGCGGCCACACCTTGACGCCAGGGCCAAACAGGCCCGGCGGATCGTCGAAGCCATTGAGGCGCAGAAAGACACATTTTCAATCGCTCACCTTGCAACCGATTTCGGCATCACCCCCCGCAGCCTCCAGCGGCAGTTCGATCGCTATATCGGGGTCGGGCCCAAATGGGTGATCGATCGCTATCGCATGATCGAAGCGGTCGAAGCGCTCAACCGGGGTGAGGCGCCCAGCCTCACCGATCTCGCCCAAAGGCTGGGCTTTTTCGATTCCGCCCATTTTACCCACCGCTTTCAAACACTGACCGGCACGGCGCCGTCGGTCTACAAGGATGCCAATCCATAAGACCGGCCAGGATTGGGGCCGTGCTGGCCGCATTGTCGGTCGGTTTCGGCGCCGCAATCGATGCCTAAAATCCAGCACAGCGACAAAGTCACTGGACTTGCTAACGCTCCGTTAGGCCTGCCGGTTCGGATTGCGGCAACCGTAATTGCAACAAGGGAGCATCGTTGAACCCTTGTTAAACCCGCACCATGGCACCCTCTCGGAAGACGCAAAAATTGCGCCCCGCATGGGGAGGACCGGACGATGCCACAAACCAATATCCATGGCTATGAAGGGGCAATCCTTGATGGCAATGTTGCAATCACTGAGCCAAACATCCCCATTTCACGCAAGATCTTCAATGGTTTGGTTGGAACCGTAGTTTTGCTTGTCGGCTTGATGGTGGTGCTCTTTATCGTGCTGTGGAAAGCGCGCTAGAGGTGCAACGGGTGGCTTGGACGCCAGGCCCAACGCGCAGAGTGCCCATCTCGATCCGGCAGGTTTTACAAAATTAACCATATCAGCGGGAAACGAGCGGTGTTGGCGCAAAGCGAGCGTATTATCTAATAGAACTTCAATTTCTGGATATCACTTTTAGTAAGACTATGTCGAGCTCGACGCTTTTGTACCCTCGAATGGAGGCTGCGGATGGACGTTTTCGATTTTTATAGTATCCCAGAGACAAAGCGGCGTGCTTTATTCAGTTTTCAATTTCATCGCGCAAAGATGATGATTTTGGCTTCGGCAATTGCGGCCACGACTATTGTTACGGTCGCAGCAACAATCCTGACCAATCTGCTTTAATGAACGGTCGGCAGTTTTAGTTGGTCTGCGATATCGCTGCCATGTAAGCTTGGTGCGGACGCCCAGAACACCACATATAGGACCTCGGTCCCCTGCTCATCAATGATCTCGATACAGCGCGATTCCGAGGGGCTTTCCCCAGCGGAAACTGCTTTGGCGAGCATGACGCGCGCAAACTCGGCTGCCTGGACATGGGCGGCAGCGATATCTGGCAGGTCAACGCCTAAGCTGTCGGCTATCAGGTTTTCATCTCTGCGATAGTTGAAAAAGAAACGCGGCACTGTTCCTCCTGCTCGCTGGACCTGTCGGGCAAGCCAAGGCGCGGTGATTGGGTCCGGCGCCTTGGCTCGCCCTTAAGTCCTAGAAGTCGAAAAACTCCTTAACCTCCCCGATCCGGTTGTCCCAGGTCGTCAGGACGTCGGCAAACAGCTCGGCGGAAATCCCGTTCCCGGTCCGCACAGCCATGGCGAGCCACGGATCGTTGGCGTCATCGATATAGGTGAAGCCGTGCAGGGTCACAGCGTTCCACTCATTGGTCTTTTTGACCGACGTGCCGTTTGGCAGGTCCATGCCGAAATTGAACAATAGGGATTGGCAATTCTTTTTGTCGCCATCGCAATTGTCAAAATAGATGTATGACTTAAGCCCTGAGATCATCAGTTCGATCGATACCCAACCATCCGTGCTGGTCTTCAAAGAAGCGCGGTAGCCGAGATCGTCGAGCGCTTGCAGCACGGCATCTGGGTCTTTGGCAGTGACTGTGTCCGCCGCCAGAGTGGGTCCGGCCTGCGCAATGAGTGCAAGACCGACAAACAAAACTGCTATCCGTTTCATTGCTCACCTCCTGTCAAAATATGGGGTGTGTTTACGCACCCGCATAAATCTAACTCCGTTTTGTGATCGGAGTCACCTCGCCATGGCCGCCTTTAACCGCTCCACAGCCCGGCCCATGCCTGGCCTTGCAGTTTTTCCAGCCCCGCGATCTACCAAGGTCAATTCGTCCAGATCAGTTGTTCTGCAAATGCTGACGCCCTTTTGAGTTACCAACTCGGCTTGCTGGGCACCAATCCGCCTTTTGTGGCGGCATCAATGGCCGTGATTTCGGCGGCCGACAGCCCCAAATTGTCGAGGACGCCCAGATTGTCCTTAAGCTGCTCAAGGGTGCGAACACCAATCAGCGCCGAGGTCATCTCCTTGCGGCGCAGGACCCACGACAGGGCCAATTGCGGCATTGTCTGGCCACGTGACCGAGCAATTTCAGCAAGCGAGGCCACAGCTGCCAAGGTTTGTGGCTTGATGTTGTCGGCCTTCAGGAACGGATTGTTCGACGTTCCCCGAGCCCCTTGCGTCAACCCGGTATTGTACTTTCCACTCAGGATACCCTGGGCAAGCGGAGAAAACGCGATCATGCCAATACCCAATTCACCGGCGGCATCAATGGTGCGATCCTCTTCAATCCAGCGATTGAGGATCGAATAGCTGGGCTGATGCAGAACGCAGGGCACGCCAAGTGATTTCAAAATAGCGTGGGCGCGACGCGTTTCTGCTTCTGGATAGTTGGAGATGCCGACATAAAGTGCTTTGCCCTGGGCCACGAGATGGGCCAAGGCCCCCATGGTTTCTTCAAGGGGGGTAATGGGATCAAAGCGGTGCGAATAAAATATGTCGACATAGTCAAGGCCGAGGCGCTTCAGGCTCTGATCGGCGCTGGCAATCAGGCTCTTGCGGCTCCCCCATTCGCCATAAGGGCCATTCCACATGTCATAACCGGCCTTGCTCGAAACGATAAGCTCATCGCGATAGGCTTTGAAATCGCGCGCCAACACCTGCCCAAACAACTCCTCGGCAGAACCGGGGGGTGGGCCGTAATTATTGGCCAGATCAAAATGGGTAATTCCGGCGTCAAAGGCGTGGCCGAGGATCTCAAAGGCTGAGGGATAGTCCCTGGTGCCGCCAAAGTTTTGCCAGAGACCAAGGCTCAGCACAGGCAATTTTAGCCCCGATTTACCCGCATACCGGTATTGCATCGTTTCATATCGGCCCGGGGCCGCGCGATAGGTCATGTGAGGTCCAATACTTTAGTGTGGAATCGCTGCCTGCTGTCTCCTGGCTAGCCGATAGGGGGAGGCAGAGTCGAAGCGGCGACCGGCACAATGGACGGCATTTCCCAGCTCCCGTCCAGCGCTATTGCGCGATTGGCCGGGCATAGTGCGGCAATGGCGACACATAAGGATCGACCGCCGTCCGCGCGGCGAAGTCAGCTTTGGCATCGGCCAGGGTTTCGGGCTGTGTCAATAAGTCTACCGCGGTTGCTGCCAACGCCTTGGCGACCTGAACCATGCCTTTGTGAGCCGCTTTGGTCTTGCCCTGGGCGGTCATCTGCCAGGTGTGTCCGGGCGTGCCAATGGCAAAAGTGGCGCCAGCGGCTTGGGCGAGCGGGACCACCCAGCTGACGTCGCCAACATCAGTAGAGCCGTACATCGGCAGGCCGCGAGCAGCCAGAGGGACGATCTGATCGCAAATCGGCGCGTCTCCGATTGGAACACCGGCCGCGAGATAGGATGCTTCGATCTCGTCCTTGGAAAACGTCTTCTGCATCTTGGCCGCGAAGGCGCGATCAGCGCTATCAAATTGGGTTGGTCCCAGGTCCTCGAAGTTCTTATGCAACAACGCATAGAGCGGGCCGTTGTCGAGCAGTTCGGACATCGCCGCAAGGATGGTGGAACTGACCTGCGTTTCGGTCATCAGTGCCGCGCCGGCGGCAACCAGCTTCACCCGTTCGACCAACTGCACCATGTCGACGCGGCGCAGCGCTCGCACCGAGTACCGCACCGTCGCTTTGGCCTGCACCACATTTGGCGCTCGCCCCCCGGAATCGATAATGGCGTAGTGGATACGTGCGTCACTGGGCACGTGCTCGCGCAAATAGTTGACGCCCACATTCATCAACTCCACCGCATCAAGCGCGCTGCGACCCAGATGCGGGTTGGCGGCGGCATGGGCCGCCCGCCCAGTAAAGTGAAAATCGATCATGGTGGCAGCAAGCGAGCGTGGCGGAATAATGCCGTCAAACGCCATGGGGTGCCAACTCAAGGCCGCGTCGACATCAGCGAAATGGCCATCGCGAACCAGGAACGCTTTGGCAGCGCCACCTTCTTCGGCCGGGCAACCGTAATAGCGCACGCGCCCCGGCAAATTGTTCAGTGCCAGATAATCTTTGATCGCTGTCGCCGCTAGCAGCGCCCCGGCCCCAAGCAAATTGTGGCCACAACCATGGCCGCTCCCGCCCTCTTCCATCGGCTGGTGATGGTCAACTCCGGCTTGCTGGCTCAAACCAGGCAGCGCGTCATATTCCCCCAGAATGGCAATAATTGCGCCGCCTTCGCCCGCCTCGCCCATCAGGGCGGTGGCTATGCCGCCAAGCTGCGGGGTCACACGAAACCCTTGTTGCTCCAGCACGTCTTGGTGCGATCGAGCGGAACGGAATTCCTCATAGAGCAATTCCGGGGTACCCCAGACTCGATCACTCAGATCCTCAAAGATTGCCTTTTTGGCGTCCACCAATTCCCAGACGGCGTGGGCGTTATTGCGTCGATTGCTCAATGGTCGGTCCCGGGTTCGCGGCGTCTCGTGCCAAAGGTTGAACCAAAATATGCGGCGCTGCGCAGCGCTCCTGCGTGCATCACTTGGGTTGCAGCAGCTTCATGTAGCGCTTCAAATGCCGGTGCATGGCGTCTTTGGCGCCCTCGGAGTCCTTGGCTTTGATGGCTTGAAAAATGCGCTCGTGATCCATGATTTGGATTTCGGCATATTGCTCAATGTCCACCCGATCTTCCATGGCGCCAATAATCGGGGACCGCAGGCGTTTCCACAAATGATGGACTATTGATGCCGTCAGGCTGTTTCCGGCGGCGGACGCAATGGCCAGATGGAACCGCCCATCGGCGTCGTTGGCAATATTGGAGCGGCGCATCGTGTGGGTCTCAAAATCGTGCCAGGATTTCTCGACCGCCAACCGCATTGCTTCGAGATCGTCTTCGGTCGCCAGTTGCGCGGCGACGGCGGCAGCCTCACCTTCAAATAAGATGCGGGTCTGCATGACCTCGGTTGGCGAATGGCCTGGATTGAAGAGTTGGTCCAATTCCGAGCTGGCGTCGGGTTGCCGCATCACATAGCTGCCAGAACCGCCCCTGATCTCGATTAGCCCCTTGATTTCCAGGGCAATCAGCGCCTCGCGGATGGTCGGGCGAGAGACCTGCAGGGTCTCCGCCAGAGCGCGCTCTGTTGGCAATCGATCTGACGCAGAAAACTCTCCAGCGGCGATGCGAGCAGCCAGCTCGATCGCGACCTTTTGATACAAGCGGCCCGTTGCCAGTGTGGTGATCATGCGCCTCGACGATTCCCTGGGTATCGATCTATAACCTAAGTTCAGTGTTTGTATCGAATACAGAGCTGTTTTGCATATCCAGATAGAGTTTTTGGACACTGCCCAACTCGGGCGTACGGTTGGAGCGGAAGCGACCGACCAGCACCTGTCCTTCAAGGTCGAACCAGGCCAGAACATCACCGCCAGTCAACTCGGTGCGCACAACCTTGAGTTCAACTTCCAGGAACTGGCTGCCTTCGACATGCTCCTTGGAGCGATCAACGCTTTCGGGGCGCACACCAAGGGTTATCGCCGTGCCTTCGTTGGGCGGGACACCGGCGAAATCGTACCCCGACAGTGACATTTGACGGGAGCCGATCTGGATGTGCGGAACAGAATTGGTGCGAACGAAACTGCCTTGCAAGAAATTCATCTTGGTCATGCCGACAAACGCGGCGACGAACATGTTCTGGGGCGTGTGATAGACCTCGTAGGGCGTACCAAACTGTTGCACCCGCCCGTGGTCCAGCACCGCAACCTTGGTCGCCATCGACATCGCTTCGATCTGATCATGGGTGACCAGAACAAATGTTGCCCCGAGTTTTTTGTGCAGGTCCCGCAATTCTTCGCGCATCTGGTTGCGCAGTTTGGCGTCCAGATTGGACATCGGCTCGTCCAGCAGGAAAATGTCCGGGTTGCGTACCAAAGCGCGACCGATGGCGACGCGCTGGCGTTGCCCGCCCGACAGCTGCGAGGGCCGACGTTTCAAAAGCTCGGTAATCCGCAGCAAGGCGGCGACCTTTGCGACCTGCTGTTGGCGTTCAGCCTTGGGGACACCGCCGCATTCTAAGCCAAAGCTAATGTTACGTTCCACCGTCATCGTGGGATAGAGCGCATAGGACTGGAACACCATCGCCACGTTGCGGGCGCTGGGATCAACTTTGGTTACGTCGCGTCCCTTGATCAATATCCGGCCGGCAGTGGTGTCCTCTAGCCCGGCGACGCAATTGAGCAGGGTGGATTTTCCGCAACCGCTGGCGCCTAGCAGAACCAGAAAATCGCCGTCCTCAATTGTCAGATTGACATCTTTGAGAACCTCGACGGCTCCGTATTTTTTTCCAACGTTGATGAGTTCTAGTGACATGATTTATCCTTTGACCGCGCCTTGCGTCAGGCCTCGTACGAAAAATTTTCCAGCGATCAGAAACAGCAACAACGTTGGCAAAGCCGAAATCATCACCGCGGCGACGTTCACATTGTA
This sequence comes from Devosia equisanguinis, assembly GCA_943372435.1. Classification (GTDB taxonomy): domain Bacteria; phylum Pseudomonadota; class Alphaproteobacteria; order Rhizobiales; family Devosiaceae; genus Devosia; species Devosia equisanguinis_A. The sequence continues at coordinate 349,410 of CALRYQ010000005.1, read as the reverse complement.
TTCTTTGATGCCATAGGAGGAGCCGACGATGTTCTGAACGGCCGCCATAATTGGTTTCTTGCTGGTTTCGCCAAAGGTCAGCGCGAACAAGAAGTCATTGTAGACGCCTGAGAACACCAGAATGACGGCGACGACCACGATCGACGGCGACAGCGGTAAGATGATGTGGAAGAAGATTTTGAAAAAGCCGGCGCCATCCATAACCGCAGCTTTCACCAGCTCATTGGGCAGTGTGACGTAGTAATTGCGGAACAGCATGGTGGTCAGTGGGATGCCATAGATCGTGTGGATCAGGATCAACCCAAACGTGGTGCCATAGATGTTCAACTCGCGCAGTGTGATTGCCAACGGTATCAGGAACAGTTGCAGCGGGATAAAGCTGCCGATCAGCAGCATTCCAAACAGCAGATCGGCACCCTTGCTGCGCCACTTGGCCATTGCGTAGCCGTTGAGCGCACCAAAAATGACAGCCAGTATCACCGCTGGAATAGCGATCTCGAAGGTGGCAATGAAGTAGGGTTTAATGCCCGTGCAGTTCATGCCCGTGCAGGCGCCAGACCAGGCTTTGATCCAGGGCTCCACTGTCCACATTTGCGGCAGCGCAATGATTGAAGAACTGCGCACTTCATCCAGAGATTTGAACGAGGCCACCACCATCACGTAGATCGGCGCGAGAAAATACAGCGCAAACAGGAACAGTGCCGCATACAAAAATGCTGAGCGGATCGTCAATCGCAGGCTCATGCCTCTTTCCTTCGCAGTTCAAATATCAGGTAGGGCAGGATGATGCCGATCATCGTTGCCACCATCACGACGGCGCCAGCGGCCCCGCGACCGATTTCGCCGCGGGTGAAAAAGAAATCGAACACGTAACGGGCTGGCACGTCCGACGCGAAACCTGGCCCGCCATTGGTGAGCGCAACGACCACGTCAAAACTGCGCACGACCTGGAAGCCCAGCAGCATCACCGCCGTCAACAAGGTGGCTCGAAGCTGCGGAAAGATGATGCTGACATAGACGCGCCAGACAGGGATGTTGTCGATCTTGGCAGCCTTCCAAAGCTCCACGTCGGTCGATTTGATGCCGGAAAGAAACAGGATCATGATGAGACCGGTGCCGTGCCAGATCGCGGCAAACGCCACGGCGAAGATGGCTCGCTCAGGGGCAATCAGCCAGTCAAATTTGAAATCGGCGAACCCGGCAGAACGCACCAATTGCTGGATGCCGGTGGTCGGACTGAGCAACCACTGCCAGGACAAACCGGTAACGACGAGCGATAGCGACATTGGATACAAATACAGCGTCCTGAACAGCGTCTCGCCCCTGGTGAGGCGATCCAGCAGGACAGCCAGGAGAGCCCCGCCGGTTATGCATCCGAATAGGTACATGCCGCCGAAAATGAACATATTCTTGTAGGCGATCCACCAGCGCGGGTCAGCAAACAGCCTGACAAAATTCTTGGCACCAATCAGAGTGTGGTCCGGCAAAAACGTCGACTTCGTCGCCGATAGAAAAACCGTGTAACCGCCAAAACCCCAGATGAAATAAAGTGCAACCACAGCGCCGGGGATCAGCACGAGAGCCGCTTTGGTGTGGTTTAACGTGCTTCTCATTTTTGTCGCCAGCCTCTTTGACTATTCAAGGTGATGGTGCCGCGCAGGGCGCGGCACCATCTAAGCGTTACATCGCCTTGGCGGCAACAAAGGCAGCGCGGGCGTCTTCAGCCGACATGTCGCTGTTCCAGAACGCGGTAACCGTGTCCTTGATGGCGTTGGCGACTGCAGTCGTGGAGCCGTTCCAATGGTCAACCGTTTCGCCGGTTTGCATTGCCGCAACTGCCTTGGCGGCGCAGCCGGTGAACTGGCTGGCGTCGGCACCCTTGACCGCAGGCATCGTGCCTTTGGCAAGAGCAGCAGCGATTTGGGTTGCCGGATCCATGACCGCACTGGCAAACAGAGCCTGTGCAGCAATGTCAGCAGGATCGGTCACTGCGATAAAGTCGAACCCGTCCGCAACGACCGTCAGACCGTTGGACCATGGCGTCAACCGGCAGGACCATTTGCCGCCTTCGTCACCCATGTCGCTGTACCCGCCAGCAGCCCATGGACCCATGAAGAAATAGGCAGCCTTGCCGGTAATCATCAGCGTGTTGGTGTCGTTCCAGCTACGGGCAGCCTTGCCTTCGTCGGTGAACTCACGCAATGCGCCTAGGTCCTGGAAAGCCTTGAGCATCATGTCGCCGTTGATGGTATCAGGGTCGCCCTTCATCACTGCGTCGTAGAAAGCAGCGCCGCCCTCGGCGAGCAGGATATGGTCGAACAGAATGCCTTCCTGCCAAGGTTCGCCGCCGATTGCCAGTGGGGTGAAGCCCGCTGCTTTGATCTTGGGCAGGGACGCGACAAATTCATCCCAGGTGTTTGGGGCCGTTACGCCCGCAGCAGCCAGAACTTCATTGTTAGTGTACATCCAGTTGATCACGTCAATGAATACGGGGGCGGCAACGTAATGCCCGTCGTATTTCACGCTGGCTGCGATGCCAGCCGGTAGACGGGAGTCCCAGTCTTCAGCGACAGCAACGCTGTCCATGTTCTGAAGCAAGCCACCCTCGGAGAAGCTCTGCAGAGTGCCCCCCAGCGCACTCTGCAGGACCATCGGCGGCTTACCGCCAATGATGCGAGTCTTGGTCGAAGCAATCGACTGCTCGGTATCTGGGAACGAGGTTTCTTTCCAGACGCCGCCGAGGGCTTCGTATTTTTCGCGGAAGATCTTCATCGCCGCTACTTCACTGTCGGCATTCCAGTTGTGTGAAATGTCGCTGTCTGCAAGTGCGATGCTTGTGGAGCCGCCGAGCATTCCTGCCAGAGCGACCAATGCGTAAACCTGATGTCTCAATTTTCTCTCCCTTTGGTGCCGGCGATTGTCTTCACGTTCATGCCAGTCCGGCCCTGGCATGGGCGGCCCCGCTGTGCCGGGGCTATGGTGCGAGTTGGCCGCCTGCGACCCACTCCTGAACTACACTCAAGGTTTTTCGCATTTCGTCTGAGGTGCCGATGGAGATGCGGAACTCATTGGCATTTCCGGTGACTGCCCGGCCGAGTATTCCGGCCCCTTGCAGCGCTGCATCCAAGCCTTTGGCCTGACTGCCGTTAGGTGGAAAAACGATTAGGACGAAGTTGGTATGACTGGGAACAACGGTCAAACCGAGCGCGGTGAGGCCGGCGCTGAACCAGGTCCTGGTGTCGTTCACCTTGGCGGTGACTTCGGCGAGATAGGCGCGATCCAAAATCGCCGCCTCGGCCGCATTGAGCGCGGCTGAGTTGGCGTTGAAAGGCGTACGCAACCGCGACACCGCGTCGATGACTGAATTTGGCGCTGCCGCCCAACCAATCCGCAATCCCGCCAGTCCATAGGCCTTTGAAAACGTGTGGGTGACCACGACCCGCCCACCGGGCTTGAACAGGGTCTTGATGCCGCAATCATAGCTTGGATCGGTGACGAACTCGGCATAGGCGGAGTCAACGATCAGCAAGACCCCGGCGGGCAGCGCCTTTTCCAGCCGAGCCAGTTCGGTTGCGGGTGTGAAGGTGCCGGTGGGATTATTGGGGGAGCAGATATAGACAATGCGGGTCTTGGCATCGACCAGCGCCAGCATCGCATCGACATCGACGCAATGGTCGCGCTCCTGCCCCTTGCGTACGTCTGCCCCGCAAGAGCGCGCATAGATTTCTGCCATCAGGAAGCTGTTTTGGCTGACAACCATGTTGTCGCCCGGCGACAGAACGGTGCGAATAACCAGACCGATCGCTTCTTCCGAGCCATTGCCACAGAAGATATTTTTCACATCGAGGTCATAGACGCCGGCAATGGCCCAGCGCAGCGATGACTGCGAGCCATCGGGATAACGCCCGAGTTTTTCGCCTGTGCTGTGAAAGGCAGCAACGGCCTTGGGGCTGGGCGGATAGGGCAACTCGTTGGACGACAATTTGATTGGATCGGCGACCCCCTCAATGGTGCTCTTGCCCTGGGCGTATGGTTTGATGCTCGACAGCATCGACTTGGCCTGAATTGACATCATTATCTCCCTGAGAGGGTGGGATTGGGTGCGATCTTGACCATCACCGACTTGGTTTGAAGATATTCGCCCAACCCAAGCTGTCCGAGTTCCCGGCCCCAACCCGACTGGCCATAGCCACCAATGGGGGTGCCAAGATCTGGGATATTGTGGGTGTTGACCCAGACAATGCCGCTGCGCAGCGAACGCGAGACCCGCATGGCGCGATTGAGATCGCTGGTCCAGACGCTGGCCGCCAACCCAAATCGGGTGCCATTGGCCAGCGCGATCGCCTGTTCTTCGGTGTCAAATGAGGTGACACACAGCACAGGGCCAAAGATCTCGTCCTGAACCAGAGCGTTGGACTGGTCATCGATGGCCAGAATTGTCAGCTGGTAAAAGCTGCCCGGACGCTGGATCTGAGCGCCACCACAGAGCAATTTGGCGCCGGACGCCAGCCCGTTTTGAACATGACCATGGACCCCGTCCAAATGCCCCTGTGACGCAAGTGGGCCGATCTGGGTGGCTTCATCCAATGGGTCGCCGATGATGAAATCGCGGCTCCTGGCAAGAAGGCGCTCAACAAACTGGTCGCGAATTGAGTGATGGACATAGAGCCGCGAACCGGCGACGCAGACCTGGCCGGTATTGCCAAATATTGCGTCGGCAGCCCCTTCAACGGCGGCGTCGAGATCAGCATCTGGAAACACCAGGACTGGCGACTTGCCGCCCAGTTCTAGCGTCAGTTTTTTCAAGTTGCTGTCGGCCGACGCGTGCATCAACCGGCGACCGGTGTCGGTTGAACCGGTGAAAGCCAATTTGTCGATCCCCGAATGGGCGGCGATCGCACTGCCCACGATGGACCCAGGCCCGGTGACAATATTGATGACCCCGTCCGGCACTCCGGCCTGCTTGGCCAGCTCGGCAAACCGCAACAAGCTCAGTGGGGTCGTATCCGCGGGCTTGATGACACAGGTACAGCCCGTAGCGAGCGCGGGGGCGATTTTCCAGCCGGCAATCACCAGGGGGCCATTCCACGGCAGGATCATGCCGACAACGCCGACCGGCTCCTGCAGAGTCAACCCATGCAAATCACCGGCTGGAAATGACAGTGGCGCCGAGATTCCGGCGATCTTTGTGCACCATCCTGCAAAATAGCGGAAAGTTTCAGCAAAAAACGGCACCTCCATGCGCACTGCAGCGGTGATCGGCTTGCCCATGCACAGCGATTCAAGCTCACCAAGCTCAACTGCATGGGCGTCGATGAGTTCTGCCAGGCGCCACAGGATTTTGGCGCGCACCGCAGCATTCATTGTCGCCCATTCCGGGTTGCTCAGGGCGGCTCGCGCTGCAACGACCGCGCTGTCGACATCGCTCTTGGTGCCAACATGGACTTGCGCAAACGCCTGACCGGTCGCCGGATTGAACAATAGGCTGACGCGCTCACTGCTGACCGACTGCCCATTCACCCAGAACCGGGCTGGTTGCTTCAGGCGATCCAGCGTTGGGGGTGAAATGGGGTGCAGGGCCATGGTTAGTTCTTCGCGCCTGCGTTGGGGCCACGCACTGGTGCCTCAAGGATGTATTGCCAAGGCGCAGGAAGATCGCGGGCCTGGTGGGCCTCAATCACGGTTGGCCCATCCAGCGTCAGCGCCTTTTCCAAGGCCCGCCGCAGCTCTTCGGGATTGGCCGCGCGCATGGCATTGGCACCAAAGCATTCGGCGAACTTCACAAAATCTGGATTGTGCAAATCCGCAGCAATGAAACGCCCATTGTACCATTCCTTTTGTTGGCGGTAGACGTTGGCATAGCGGTTATCATTGAACACGATCGTGATCAGTTTGATGCCGTACTCAACGGCGGTCGCTAACTCAGTGGCGGTGAACAGGAACCCACCATCGCCCGAGACACTGATGACAACCTTGTCCGGATTGGCAATTTTGACCCCGAGGGCCGTGGCATAGCCGTAGCCCAAAGTGCCCTGAAAGCCGCAACTGACATGGCCGCGAAGATTGTAGACCGGCAGGCCAAACCAGGAGGTGTAGCCAACCTGCGTCAGCTCATCACAGAAAATGCCGTCAGCGGGCAGAACGTCACGAATGGCCTGTAGATAGGCCATTTGCGGCGCTACATTTGCGGTCATTTTGGCGTGCAGACTGGCCTTGAGCGAACGCAATTCGTCCTCGCGGGAGGCAGGACGGACCGTGATCGCCCGGTCGAGTTCGGGAAGAAGGGCTCGCAATGTCGCCCCGGCATCCCCGTGCAACGCCACGGCGGGCTGGACATACCGGTCAAACTCATGGGCATCGATATCGAGGCGGATAATCTTGATATTTTCGTCCAGGCCCCAATACAGCTGTGGGTATTTGAGGCGCGTGCCAATGGCAAACACCACGTCGGCATCAGCCCACAACCGTCGGCCGGCCGGGAACACCTGGGCGTGGTAGTCGCGGTCATCGACAATGCCGCGCCCGGACCGGAAGCTGGTCACCGGCGCCTCAATCATCTGCGCGAGTTCATTGATTTCTTTGGCAGCGTTTACTGCACCACCACCGACGTAGATCATCGGGCGTTTGGCACCCTTTAGCAGGGCGATTGCCTCGCCGATGGCTTCGGCATTGGCGCAGGGAGCCGCAGGAACAACTGCGGCGTGATAGCTGCTGGCGCGCGCTGGCGCGGCCATGACATCGGGAGACATTTCCAAATGCACGGGACCAGGACGCCCGGTTTGCATCGCCACAAAGGCATCATTGATGAACTGTGGCGCCGCGTGCGGCGTGTTGATCCGCTCCGCGTATTTCAGCATGGTCCGCATCGTGGCCAACTGATCCGGGATTTCGTGCAGATAACCGCGGCCGGAGCCGATGGCATCACTTGGAATTTGGCCGCACAGGCTGAGTACGGGAGCGTTCGCAGCCCATGCGGTTGAGAGCGCACCCATAGCGTTCATAATGCCGGGGCCCGGCACGACGGTGAACACCGCGGGTTTGCCGGTCGATCGAGCGGCGCCAAACGCCATATAGGCAGCGCCTTGCTCGTGACGGCTGCGGACGATTTTCAGGCCACCGTCAGTGCGGTGGACTGCATCAAAGAAGTTGTCCAACTGCCCGCCGGGCAGGCCAAACATGGTGCTGATCCCGTTGGCCTTGAGGGCAGACACGAGAACGTCGGCGCCAGTCTGCAGCTTGGTATCGGCGGCGTTCAGGGGTTTATTCATACTCAAAGCCTTACCAGGGGTTAGCAGTTGGGTGATCTTCAGCGACTGATTGAGAGGTCGGGACCACATCGTCGGAGCGAAACGCGCTGGTGATCGCGAACCAGATGACGCTTGGACGCAGGATGGCCCGGAATAAAACCCGCACGTCCTTCGGAGCGAGAACGGCGCGGGTGCGCATGGCGTCGGTGGCGGAATTTTCCATCACCAGCGCCCCACCCTCGACCCGCAGAGTGTCAATGGTGATGTCCAGATCAGCGATGGGTGTGATCACGCGCATCGGGTCAGTCTTTCTTCAAGGTTCCGCGCGCCTGCGCAGACGATATCCGGGACTTCAACAGGTCTGAGTGTTTCATTCCCTGCTTGTCGAACGGCATGACGAACTGGCCACGCTCATACATCTGGTCCATCGATGTGTAGGCACCCTGCATCTTGTGCGCGAGGTTGCGCGGCGGGTTGCCGGACGGGAACAGATTGGGCGGATAGATCGGTTTTTCGTAGATCTTGCGGAACGCCTCGGTGCGGACGTCGACCCAGGTATTGTGGTTGATTTGCGTACGGTGCTCGCGCAGCGCTTCGATATCGATCGTGACCGATAGCACCTGCTCTTCGGGGTATGGAGCATGGCGCATGACCATGCCGGTGTAGTCGATGCCAAAGGAATTGCCGGGGCAGAACGCCTTTGGATAGTATTTGTAGTCAACGGTGCCCCAGTTCGAACCCAGCAAATAGGCCATGTTGTCATGGGCCCGGGTGCGGCGCGTGAACATCCAGAAGTCCCAGGGTTGTGAAACCCCTTCCACTTCCTGCAACGCCACCGGGTGACAAATTACTTCCACGCCATTGTAACCGAGGGCGCGCGAGGCCTCCGGCGTACAGCCGTCGTGGCAGGTCATGCAGCCGAGCTTGCCGATCGGGGAATCGAGCACCGGGAACAGATCTTCGATCCGGTTACCGAACACGGCGGTGTATTCGTCCCACATATCGTGCGGGGAGGTGCCGAGCCCGATGGAGGCGGGAATATGATATTTGTGATACTTCAATTCGACCCCATTGGGGCCGAGAATGAAGGCTGTATTGAACCAGCGGTCGGGGAATTGTGGAACCTTCTCGATCAAGCCACCGCCACAGATGTACATATTGTACTCGCGGCACTTTTCGATCAGCATCTGGATTTCTTCATCCTCGAAGGTGATCGCCTTCTTCATGAAATCCTGCAGCGTGTGCTCGCCCTTGCCGGGGGTCGTCACGCCCTGGAGAAAATATTCTGGGAAGACCGCCAAACGCACTGGGACTTCCCAATGATAGCCGACGCCAAAATCGATCATGTCGATGGCGCGCTGCAAATTGCGCTTTATGCCTTGACGATCGACAGCCACTTCGACGTGCGGCTGAACAATGAGCGCTGTGTATTTTTCGATGCGCTGGCGCATTGGTAGTGTCTCCTGCCTAGTTCAGAGCGCGATGCGGCATGCCGAAATCACGCAGCATGACGTTTGCGGTAATCGTGCCCATTGCCGTAATGCCGCCGCCTGGGTGGCAGCTGGGTCCGGTCATGTAGAGCTTGGGAATTGGGGATTTGTATTGGGAGTAACCGGGTAGCGGGCGGAAATAGCCCATCTGTGACAGCAGACGCTCGCCGCCCGTGGTATTACCAGTCACAAAGGCTGGGTTGGCTTCTTCAAGGCTCACACCGGTTTCGTAATAACGGCCGAGGATATTGTCCTTGGTCATATTGGTGGTGTAGCGGCGCATGACCTTCATCATCACCTCCTCAACATATTCCTCGATGTAGTCATTCCAGTTCACGCCATTGGCGAGCCGACTGGGAACGAAGGTATCCAGAATGAGGGTGTGCTTGCCCGCCGGAGCCCGGGAGGGGTCGAGCTTGGTCCACCCGGCCGACCACAGGAATGGATTGGTCGGCGCCTTACCCATCATGATTTCGGCATACTGAACGTCGATATCGTGCAGATTACCGAAAATGCGGTGGAAGGCGCAGGCATTCATGTCCGGACCATTGGTGTAGTTCGGCAGCTCGTTTAGGGCGAAATGAACCCGCGCGATCGACACCGTGCCGTAGGAGAAGTTACGGCACGCCTGCAGAAATTCTGGGGTCAGGTGTGCTTGGTCCATGCAGTCAATGAACGACACTTTGAGCCCGAGGCCCGTGACAACAGCCTTGGTGGCCGTAATGACATCGCCATTCTTGAGCTGCACACCGGTGCAGGCCCCGCCTGCGTCAATGACAAATTTGTCGATTGGCGCCTCGGTCATGACCTTGCCGCCATGGGCTTCGATATAGCCAGCCAGCGCCGTCGGCAGCATCATTGACCCACCCTTGGGGATCGCTGCGCCATAGGTGTGGATACCTGGGATCAGGATATAGAAGGACTGGCCCGTCGCTTCGGTATCGGGGAAAATCTGGGGTGCCAGCGCCCAGCCCAGAATGAAGGCGCGGACGGTATCATTTTCAAAATTCTGCATCACGAACTGGCGGGACGACAGGTTGAATTCTTTGAGCTTGAGCAGGCCCTCATAGCTGTTTTGCAGCGCCGACGTCATCGCCGCCGGCTTGCCTGGAGGCGAGAACATCGCCTTGATGAAGCCGTCCTTGATGTCAGCCCATTTTTCAAAAATTTCGCGATAGCGCTGCGCGTCTTTGACCGAGTAGTGGGCGATGCTCTGGCAGGTCTTTTCGATGTCCTTGTAGACCACGATGCCCGGCCCCTCGGTATTGGGGTGGCCAGTGATGTGGTTTTTCTCCCACAAATACTCGAGGCCAAACTGCTTGAGCTCGGGCAGCAGTTCCTGAAAATCGGGGTTGGCGTGTATCCAGACGTGGGACGAGCCAAATAGATCGTGCTTGTAGCCGGGCTCGGTGACTTCACGGGTAACGCAGCCGCCGCCGATCCAGGCGTTGCGTTCAACGACACACACTTTCAGCCCATTCTTGGCCAGCAGCGCGCCGCAGGCCAAACTGTTATGGCCCCCACCAGCTATCACCACGTCATAACCACCCACGTCCAAACCCTCAAAACATTGGTCTGTCCACCTTAGCAAGATGATGACGACGGTCAAGCCAATAAATTCACTCATCGAAGTTACCAGAGCAATTCCGGGTAATTCCGTGGCTCAAACCACTGCAATTGAAGGACAAAAAAATTTCTGCATAAGCAAGAAATGGCTGATGACTTGGAGTTTCTGGGTCAAAAGTCGCACCAGCACCGGCGGATTCTTCGTGAGCCGTTTGGCCAGAATCGGGGCGGGAGGGATATTGGCCTTACCAATTATGTGAATTCGATCGCGGGAAAGCCACCGTTCGCGCAGACGCTGGTGGCAAGGCATGCAATCGGTCAGGCCGCCGGGTTCAAACCACCCTGATTGGGCAGGCCTGCACTGGCAATTGCGGCATCATTCCGACGTTGGTTGAAGTCCGGCGAGACCCAATTGCAGACGGCGAAGCAGGGATTTGAGCAGGTCCCCTTCCCCGGGCAACAAATGCTCCAAGACCTTGGCTTCGTGTTGGCGGGCTGCTTCGACCAGATTTTGCGCCATTTTGCGGCCGAGCGGGGTGAGAAATACCCGCACCCGGCGCCCGTCCGAAACGTCGGACCGACGCTCCACCAGTCCACGCTTGTTCATCTGGTCGATGGTTTTGGTTAGCCGGGACTGCTCCATCAACGCCAGCTCCGCCAGCCTGGTAACCATCAACCCTTCTTCATCATTCAGACACGCGAGCACGCGCCACTCTGGCGCCCGCAAGTCGCTGTGGCGCGCATAATCATGAAACTGGCTACTGGCAGCGTCGCTGGTCGACGCAAGCAGATACAGCAAATAGTTCGGAACAAAAGCGTCGGCTTTTGGGGGAACAATTGCCTCAACTTCTAAGTGACCCGGCTGGTTCTGCATGCCAATTCGCCTTGATTTGTTATCGACATAATGGCGGCGACCGCGTGACATTACAAGGAAAGGCCAAGCGCTCCGTGCAGGCTTTTTGCGCTTAAATTGGGGCCGTCCGAGCAACCCAAACTAGGCCCTTGACAACAATGTATATGAAAATTCATATTTAGTGAGCGTGAAGATTGCCGCGAAGGCAATGGCGTGCGCCAAGGACGGGAGGCGTTGATGCAGCAATTGGAGCTTTCGGTCGTCGAGGTCATCCGCGAGACGGACCTGGTCACATCCTTGCGGCTTGTTGCCACCAATGGACTGGCATTACCGCAATTTACCGCCGGTGCGCACATCCGCATCGCGCTGCCAGAGGGAGATGACCGACCTTATTCGCTCGTCGTAATCGAAGACATTGGTCAGCTCAGTCAACCCTTTCAATACCGGCTCGGAGTGCGCCTCGACGCACAGGGGGCTGGTGGCTCGCGCTACATGCATGCCTTGTCGGTAGGCGAAATCATTGTCGCGTCAGCACCAAAGAACGATTTTGCACTGCGCGACACCACGGTACCGTCCCTGCTTCTGGCTGGCGGCATCGGCATAACCCCGATTGCCACCATGGCTGCGGCGCTCAAAGCGGTGAATGCGCCCTACCAATTGCATTATTCCGGCCGATCCCGCGGATCGCTGGCGTTTCTAAACGCGCTGCGGGCCGTCCATGGCGACAATCTGGTCGCGCACTATGATGACGACGAAACCGCGATGAACTTGGGCGCCCTGATCAGCGGCGCCAGCATGACCAGCCAGATCTATGTCTGCGGCCCGGTTGGGATGATCGAGGCCGTCCGAGAAGCGGCGGCGGCCCGCGGAATTGACAAGAGTCACGTGCATTTTGAGCTGTTTGCACCCAAGCCGACCAGTGGTGGCGATACCGAGTTTGAGGTGGTTGTCCATTCCACCGGCCGGGCGTTCAAGGTGCCAGCCGGCGTGTCGATTATCGACGCACTCGAGCAGGGTGGCGTTGATCTGACCTATGATTGCCGCCGCGGCGACTGCGGGATTTGCCAGACCACCGTAATCTCCGGCATCCCCGATCACCGCGACGTCATCCTTACGGACGCCGAGCGCGCGTCCAACAGCGTCATGCAGATCTGCGTTAGCCGCGCAAAATCACCCCAATTGGTTCTGGACATCTAACGACATGGAGAGCGTCATGGGCACTTACAAAACTGCCGCCGATATCCGCGCCTTGGTTCGCCCGGATGAAGCGCATCGAGACGTTTATGTGAACGAAGAGGTTTTCCGCCTCGAAACTGCACATCTGTTTGCCAATACCTGGATTTACGTCGGCCACGAAAGCCAGGTGCCAAACAAGGGCGACTATTTTACCACCGAGATCGGCATTCAGCCGGTGATCATGTCGCGCCACAGCGACGGCGACATCTATGTGAACTACAATCGGTGCCCGCACAAAGGCACCAAGATCGTTATCGATCGCATGGGCAACACCGGAAAATTCTTCCGCTGCCCTTATCATGCCTGGTCGTTCAAAACTGATGGGTGCCTGTTGGCCATCCCCTTGAAAAAAGGCTACGAGGAGACTGGCTTCGCCGACAATTCTTCGGTTAAGGGCCTGCAACCGGTTGGCGCGGTCAAAAACTACCGCGGGTTCGTGTTTGCCCGCCTTAGTCCGGACGGCATTGAGTTCGATGCTTTTTTTGGCAACAGCCTGTCGTCGCTGGACAATATGGTGGATCGCTCGCCCGTTGGGCGGCTGGAAGTTGCCGGGCCACCGCTGCGCTATCTGCATCACTGCAATTGGAAAATGCTGGTCGAAAACCAGACGGATACCTGCCATCCCATGGTTGCCCATGAGAGCTCGGCGGGAACCGCGGTGCGGTTGTGGAATGAAATGGACCTGCCCGAAGGCACCCCCAAACCGATGGCCATGGAGGTCATCGCGCCCTTCATGTCATCTTATGAGTTTTTTGAATCCATGGGCATTCGCACGTGGCCAAATGGGCATGGTCATACCGGGGTTCACCACTCAATTCACTCCGACTATTCGGCGGTGCCAGGCTATTTTGACATGATGCTCGCCGCCTATGGCGAAGAACGGGCGCGAGCAATCCTGGGCGAGAACCGGCACAACACTGTGTATTTCCCCAATGTGATGATCAAGGGACCGATCCAGCTATTGCGCAATTTCATTCCTCTGGCCGCCAACAAGACGATGGTGGAAAGTTGGATCTTCCGGCTGGTTGGCGCGCCCGACATGCTGCTCGAACGCACAGCCACCTACAATCGCCTGATCAACGCGCCCACCTCGATGGTGGGCCATGATGATTTGGAAATGTATGAGCGTGCTCATGAGGGGCTTCGCGCCCAAGGCAGTGACTGGGTCAATTTGCAGCGCCTGCATACCGGCGAGGAAAACTTTGATGAAGAAGTGGTTGAGAACGGCACCACCGAGCGGCAGATGCGCAACCAGATGCACGCTTGGGTCAAGTTCATGACCACGACCATGGGAGACGCCCAATGAGCTTTCCCACCAAGGCCGACCTGATCGACTTTATCTATGACGAAGTGCGCCTGCTCGACGACGGAAAGTTTTCGGACTGGCTCAACCTGTGGGAGCCTGATGGCGTCTATTGGATGCCGCTCGACTACGCGCAAACCGACGAAAAACTGGTCACCTCGTTGCTGCATGAGGACATGTTCATGTTGCGATTGCGGGTTGAACGCCTGAACGGGGAGCGCACCTTCAGCCAAAAGCCCAAGAGCCGTTGCCACCACGTGATCCAGAGACCCAATGTCGACCTGCTCGACATTGAAAATGGTCGGTTCAAGACCGTCACCGCCATGCACTATGTCGAGACGCGGCTGGACGAACAGTTCTTGTTGGCGGTCACCGCCGAGCACGATCTGGTGCTGCGCGATGGCGCAATTAAGATCAAACGCAAGAAGGTTGTGCTGCTCAACAGCGATGCCGCCTTCCGAAACATTCAATTGCTGCCATGAATAAGGCGGCAATTGCCAGGATCGACGACCTATTGGGTGTTGACGACGTCGCGTCGGCCTTCGCGCGCGCCGCCCGGACCTGGCCGGATCGGCCGTTCCTTAACATCCTGCCCGAAACTGCCACCTGCTATGGGATCAATGCCGGTGAGCTGACTTATGGGGCGGCCGCGGCCGAAGTGCAGCGCCTGTCCAACGCCTATGCTGCTGCAGGATATGGCGCCGGGGCTCGCGTCATGCTGCTGATGGAAAATCGGCCCGCCTTTTTCCTGCATTGGTTTGCGCTCAACGCCCTCAAGATCTCGGTGGTCCCATTGAACCCCGATCTGCGGGCGGCCGAGCTGCAATATCTGATCGGACACTCCGAGCCGATCCTGGCGGTCTCCGTCGGCTCCAGGGTTGACGATCTGACCTACGCCGCACAGGCTGCCGGCCATATAATGCAGATTGCCGCCATTGGTGCGGTCTTGCCGCCAGCGCCTAAGCAAGCTCCGGTCTTTGACGCAAATGTGCCGGGGCGCGAGCGGGAAGCCGCGATGCTATATACATCCGGTACGACCGGGCAACCCAAAGGCTGTGTGCTCTCGAACACCTATTTCCTATTGGCTGGGCAATGGTACGCGACGGCTGGCGGGCTGTGCGCCCTGACGGACGCGGGGGAGCGGATGATTACCCCGCTACCGGTCTTTCACATGAACGCCATGGCCTATTCAGTGATGGCAATGTTGGCCATCGGCGGCTGCCTAACGGTGCTGGACCGCTTCCACCCACGCAGCTGGTGGGCCAATGTGCGCGGCAGTGGGGCGACATGCCTGCATTATCTGGGCGTAATGCCCGCGATCCTGATGCAGTCCAAAGATACGGCGCTTGATCGCGCTCACACCGTGCGGTTTGGCTTTGGCGCCGGGGTGGACCCAAAGTTGCAGACCCCGTTTGAAGATCGGTTTGGTTTTGCTCTTGTTGAGGCCTGGGCGATGACCGAGACTGGCGCCGGGGCAGTGTGTGTCGCCAACCGGGAGCCACGCAAACTGGGCCAGCGCTGTATCGGACAGCCGGACGAAACCATGGACCTGCGAATAGTCGACACTAGCGACAGTGACGTGCAGCCGGGGACACAAGGGGAACTCCTCGTGCGCCGCTCTGGTGCCAATCCCAAGTTTGGCTTTTTTACTGAATATTACAAAGACCCAGACGCCACCGCCCAGGCTTGGGTTGGCGGCTGGTTTCATACCGGCGACATCGTCCGCCGCGACAGCTCCGGAGATTTGTTCTTCGTTGATCGCAAGAAAAACGTCATCCGCCGCAGCGGCGAAAACATCGCCGCCGTCGAAGTGGAATCGGTGTTGATGCGACATCCAGCCATCGCCAGTGTTGGCGTCACGGCGGTTCCCGATGCCATGCGTGGCGACGAGGTATTTGCCTGCGTCGTCGCCAATGGGGCGGGCGACACGGCACTGGCCCATGACATCGTTATCTGGTGCCTCGACCAACTCGCCTATTACAAAGCACCCGGCTACATCGCCTTTGTCGACGCCTTGCCGTTGACCCCAACGCAAAAAATTCAACGTGGCGAACTCAAGCTGTTGGCGGCAACACTGCTTGCCGACCCAAAAACCACCAATACCTGCGCCTTAAAGCGCCGGGTGCAGTCTTGAAATTGCGCCGGGCTCCTTATGATGGTGTGGTTCTGACAGCACCAGCAACGGTGCCCTATGTCCGCTTCTCGATGCAGAGTGCGCATTGGTGGATAGCGCGAGCGTTACGCATGTCGTTGGACGCGGCAGGACTGCGCCCGGGCGAGATCGACGGGTTTGCGGTGTCCAGTTTTACCTTGGCGCCTGATACCGCTGTCGGGCTCACCCAACATCTTGGCCTGTGCCTGCGTTGGCTCGACCACATCCCAATGGGTGGCGCTAGCGGGATCGCGGCCGTCCGCAAAGCCGCAAGAGCCGTGCAGGCGGGCGATGCCGATATTGTCGCCTGCGTCTCCGGCGACACCAATCATATCGACGGCTTTCGGCGGATGCTGTCGAGTTTCAGCCGGTTTGCCCAGGATGCCAGCTATCCCTATGGCGCGGGCGGGCCTAATGCCTGTTTTGCCCTGCTGACCGATCACTATATGGCCGAGTATGGCGCGGAGCGGGCCGACTTTGGCAAGATAGCGGTGGCACAGCGTGATAATGCGCTCAAAAACCCCAACGCGATCATGAAGAAGCCCCTATCCATGCGGGACTATTTGGAAGCGCGCCCGATCGCTGACCCGTTGGCGTTGTTTGACTGCGTCATGCCAGTGGCGGGGGCCGAAGCCTTTTTGGTGATGCGCGAGGAGGAAGCGCTGCGGCGCGGACTAAAATTTGCCTGCGTCCGTTCAACCATTGAACGCCACAATGCCTTTGCGAACGACCCGATCCAAATGCGCGGCGGCTGGGCGATGGATGTGGACGAGCTATACGATCTGGCCGACACGACCCCCGAACAAATCGACCTGTTGCAGACCTATGACGACTATCCGGTCATCTCAATGATGCAATTTGAGGATCTGGGGTTTTGTAAGAAGGGCGAGGGCCCAGCATTTGTCCGCGGCCATGACCTGACCATAGGCGGAAATTTCCCCCACAATACCTCGGGCGGGCAATTGTCAGCCGGACAAGCGGGCGCTGCTGGCGGCTTCCTCGGCCTGGTTGAGGCCATCCGACAGGTGACTGGGGCCGCAGGCAGCACGCAAGTGCCCGGCGCGCGCCTCGCAATGGTTTCGGGCTTTGGCGTGATCAATTACGACCGCGGGGTGTGTTCCGGGGCGGCGATCATTTCGGGAGGCCAGGCATGACCACTGCGTTGCCGACGCCGCCAAAAAAGAACCCCCAACGCCGGACCCTGGTCCCCACCAGCCCTCCATCGGCCCGCAGCCGTGCGGCGCTCGGGCTGACTGCCGCCGCCGCCGAGGGGCGCTTCAAATTGCAGGTGTGCGCGCAATGCGACAGCGTTCAATACCCGCCACGCGACGCCTGCGCGGAGTGCCTTTCCATTGAGCTGGCTTGGCGCGATCAGTCGCCGGTCGGGCGCCTGATTGCCGACACAATGGTGCGGGTCAGCCCAAATCCCTATTTCCGTGACCGTGCGCCGTGGCGGATCGGAACCGTAAAGCTCGATGTCGGACCCTCCGTAATCTGCCATGTCCACGGCGATTGCATCAAAGGCGATGCGGTTCGGTTGATCAACCGGCTTGATCGCAGCGGCCAGGGGGTCCTGATGGCACTCCCAAGCGTGCCGACCCCGTCGATGGAGGATGATCCCCAGATGCGTGAATTGACCAACAATCCCAAGCACCGCCGGGTCCTGGTGACGGATGGGCGCGGTGAAACCGGCCTGGCGCTGGCCCAGGCACTGGCCGATGCCGGGGCGTCGATCATTTTTGTTGGCGAGTCAGAGCGCTGGCGTGACAATCCGTGGCGCGAGCGGCTGGGGGCGATCGCCCAAGTGCAGTTGGTGCCGCTGGATGTGACCGATACAGCCTCGGTTACCGAATTGGCCGCTGAGATCGGCGGAAAAGTCGACATTTTGATCAACACCGCCCGCTTCGTTCGGCCCGGCGGCATCGCTTCGCGCGGTGATACCGTATTTGCGTCGCAAGAACTCGACGTCAACTACCTTGGCCTGATGCGCCTGGCGCAGGCCTTTGGTCCCGCGCTTCGCTCCCGCAGCGCTGATGGCGACAATAGTGCGACAGCCTGGGTCAATTTGTTATCGGTTTACGCCTTTTCCAATCGCCCGGACTTTGCCAGTTTTTCCGCTTCGAACGCGGCGGCACTGTCGCTGTCCCAATGCCTTCGCGCCGAGATGGTTGGCGCTGGCGTTCGAGTGCTGAACGTCTTCTCAGGCCCGAACGAAGATGAATGGCACCAGCCCCTGCCCCCGCCCAAGGTTGGCGCGTCTGGCCTCGCCCGCGCGATCGTCTCGGCGCTCAAGGATGGGTTGGAAGATGTCTTTGTTGGCGACATCGCCCAGGATTTGATTGAGCGTTGGCGGCAGGACCCCAAGGTTCTTGAACTTGAAATGACGCGAACCGGAGGGGCGGAGCAATGAGCGCAACGATGGCGGCTCCGAACAGTCTGCTGGCCGATCTGGCCTCGGCGATGGCCAGCGGAACGATCGAGACCATCGATCTGACCCACACGCTCGACCCCGACTTCCCGGTGATTGTGCTACCGCCCGAATTTGGCCAATGCGCCCGCTTTCGCATGGAGGAGGTTTCCGCCTATGACCATCGCGGTCCGGCCTGGAAGTGGAACAATTTCAGCTGTTCTGAACACACTGGCACCCATTTTGACGCGCCGGTCCACTGGGTTTCTGGGCGCGACCTGCCCAATAACAGCGTCGACTCCATCGCAGTCGGCAATTTCGTTGGGCCGGTCGTGGTCATCGATTGCTCTGCCGGGGCCAGCCAGAACGCCGATTTCGAACTGACCCCCGCCATCATTGCCGCTTGGGAAGCCGAGCACGGGATGATACCGCCCGATAGCTGGGTGCTGATGCGAACCGACTGGTCCAAGCGGCGCGGCGCGGACTACATCAACCTGGCGGACGACGGGGCCCATTCCCCAGGGCCAACGCCGGAGGCAGTCCAATTCCTGGTCAACCACCGTAACATTCGCGGCTTTGGCACCGAAACCATTGGCACCGATGCGGGGCAAGGGGCGCATTACTCCCCGCCCTATCCGGCCCATTTCTACCTGCACGGCGCGGGCAAGTTTGGTCTGCAATGCCTGACCAATCTGGATCGGTTGCCGCCGACCGGGGCCATGCTCGTCGCTGCCCCGCTAAAAATCAAAAATGGCACCGGCAGCCCGCTGCGCGTGCTCGCACTTGTTCCGCGCTAGTCCGGGAAGGATAGTCAGAGATGACCGACTACACAGCCGTCGTGACCGGTGGCAATAAGGGGATCGGCGCCTGTATTGCCCAACGGATGTTGGACCAAGGTTATCGCGTGATTTCGGTTTCCCGGCATGATCCTGAATTCAGCCACAAGAACCTGGAGAGCGTTGGTGCCGACTTGCTCGATAGCGCGGCGGTGCGGGAGGCCGCAGCAAGCATTGCGCGGCGACACCAGGTTACACACCTGATCAACAATGCTGGGCTGGTCTGGCCAAAATTGGTCGAAGACGCGAGTGTTGAAGAAATCGCGGGACTGGGGCAATTGCACCTGGGGGCACCATTGCTGCTGTTGCAGGCATTTCTGCCGGCAATGAAAGCCCGCCGGTTCGGCCGGGTGCTGTTTAACTCGTCGCGCGCGGCACTCGGCACCCCAACACGAACAGCCTATAGCGCTTCCAAAGCCGGGATGATCGGCATGGCTCGCACTTGGGCACTCGAGCTGGCTCCCCACGGCATAACCGTCAACGTGGTGGCCCCCGGGCCGATCCAGACCGATAATTTCTGGGGTATCGTACCGAAGGGCAGCGATCGCGAAAATGCGCTGGCGGCGCGGATCCCGGTCGGCCGATTGGGAACGGTCGAGGACGTTGCCCATGCTTTTATGTATTTTGCCGACCCGGCAGCCGGGTTTGTCACTGGCCAGACCCTTTACGTGTGTGGTGGGGCCAGCGTCGGTTCGGTCTCGATCTAGCACTTACAGCCAGCCGCCTTTTGTACCGAAAATAGGTAGGGAAACAAAATGGACTACCGCTATCTGGGCCGCTCCGGCATCAAAGTGTCGACCATGACCATGGGTACGGTTACCTTTGGCGGACCGGAACAGGTCGGACGAACTGAGCAGGCCGATGCGACCAGACAGATTGATCTGTGTCTCGATCATGGAATCAACCTGATCGACACCGCCAATGTTTACAACGCCGGTGTTTCCGAAGAGATGGTGGGAACAGCTTTGGCCGAAAACGGTCGGCGTCAGAAGATGCTGATCGGCACCAAAGTCCGTTTCAAAATGGGCAGCGGACCCAATGATGAGGGGCTGTCTCGGCACCATATTCTGGAACAGGCGGATGCCAGCCTGCGGCGGCTCAAAACCGATGTTATCGACCTGTATCAGGTGCATGAATGGGACGGAATGACACCCATTGAAGAGACCATGGAGGCGCTCGATACCCTGGTCCGCGCCGGCAAGGTTCGTTATATCGGCTGCTCGAACTATTCCGGCTGGCACATTTCCAAGGCCCTGGCTGCGGCCGACCGCCGTCACGGGCATCGCTTTGTTTCACAGCAGATTCACTACACTCTGAATGCCCGAGAGGCCGAGTTTGAGCTGATACCCATCAGTCAGGATCAAGGGCTGGGCGTCTTGATCTGGTCGCCGCTGGCGGGCGGACTGCTATCGGGGAAGTACCGACGCACGGGGGGGCCAGAATCTGGGCGCCACGTCGGCGGTTACCGGGAGCCGGTGATCTATGACTGGGACAAGCTCTACGACATCGTCGAGGTCATCGTTTCGATTGCTGAGGCGCGCAGCGTTTCAGGGGCCCAAATTGTTCTAGCGTGGCTGCTCGATCGCCCAGGCGTCACCTCGATTGTCATCGGGGCTCGCACCGAGAGGCAGTTCAAAGACAATCTGGCAGCGGCCGACTTGAAACTCACAGTCGAGGAACGAACAGCGTTGGACAAAGTCAGCCAACCCTTGCTGCCCTACCCCTATTGGCATCAGGGACTGAGCGTAAAAAGCCGACTTGGTCCAATCGACCTGGACTTGCTCGCTCCGTTCATTGAGGCCAACAATGCCAAATAGTCCCGGTCGGCATCCCGGCCCCAATAGGGCTCGTTTCAGGCGCGGCCCGGGGGGGTGCGCAGCACAGGTTCGGCAATGATGATGCGAATTTCGGCTTCAACGAAATCAATGATCGTGTTGGCCGCGGCGACAGCCTGATCAGGATCGGCGCGGGCGATGCCATCGCTGAGGTCTCGGTGCGGCGGAAAGGACTTCAAAGCAAAGTCATTTTCACCAAAGGGGGACTCGGTTGAGCGCTCCAAGGCCTGGTCGAGCTTGTGCAAAATATCCCCGAACATCGGATTGCCAGAGGCGTCGTAGACGGCACGGTGAAACGCCGCGTCGGCAGCACGCCATGGTAACTTTGCGGCCACCGTTGCGAGCAGTTTGTCACATAGGCGAGCAATCTCAACACGTTGCGACGATGTTGCATTGATGGCAGCCCGGCGTACGACGTCCGTCTCCAGCGCACGTCGAACCTCAAGCAAACGCAGCAACGCCTCACCTTCGAGCCGAACCATCATCGGCGCGACGCCATGGGATGTTCGCACCCGCCCGGCCAGGTAAGTTCCGTCGCCGCGGCGACGCCGGATCATGCCCATGCCTTCCCAACGGTTGAGCGCCTCGCGCAGGGTTGAGCGACCAACGCCGAGTTGCTTGGCCAAGGCAACTTCGGGTGGCAAGCGATCTCCGATGCCGAGACCTGCGCGCTCGATCATCTCGGCAAGCGCGTCAAGCACCGCGACGCCTCGCGTTTGCGTTGGGATCGGCTCCAGATAACGGATGGCTGACTTGCTACTCAATATGCCGGTCCCTTGGACTTGCCCATGCGAAATGCCCGGGCAGACTGATCAGTGATGCACATTAACCGCTGCTGCTACAACAAAACCCTGTTTCCGACCAGCATAGAATTTAGCCCGCTGAATTCCGGCTTCGGCCTCAACTTTGTGGTCGGCCCGATCCCCGTGAAGACCAAGGGCGCCACATTCGGGCTGGACTTAGGGCAGGCCAGACAAAGTGTCCCGCAGTGCGTTGACCAGCACGTCCATCTGCGCCCGCGTGTTGTAGCCTTGGACCGATAGTCGAACGATGGTGTGCTCATGCCAATTGAACACCGGAATTTCAATGTGGTACTTTTCCATCAGCGTCGCCTTGAGCGCGACCGGATCGCAATTTGGAACCGGCATGGCAACCATTTGTGGGGCACACAATTGCGATGTGCTCAACGGCGCAAGCCCGGTCAGTTTGGCGACGCGCTCGGCGGTTTCCATTGCCAAGCCATGACAATAGGCCGCCACCGACGCCCAATGATGCTCCTTGCCGAAAGCAATTGCTGCGGGCACCGTCAACCAGGCCGCCGGATCGCGCGTACCCTGAACCTCGAACTCTTCAACAAAGGCCGAGCCGCCAAAGGGCCCCTTGGCGCCTGGCTGATTTGACTCGGGTGTCCAGGCGTGACTGATCACCAAGGGATTGATCATGGCCTGCATGTCGCGGCGCGCATGCAGGAAAGCTGAACCCTTGGGGGCCATCATCCATTTATGGCAATTGCCGGAGTAAAAATCGGCGCCTAGGGCATCAAGATTGAGCGGGATATGCCCGGGCGTATGGGCGCCATCGATCACCGAAATGACGCCCCGGCGCCGGGCCTCTGCAACCAATTCCTCAATCGGAAACAACAAGGCGGTTGGCGAGGTAATGTGGCTGAGGAACAGCACCTTGGTGCGATCCGTGAACCCGGCCATGACCGCCTGGGTGAATTGCTCAGCCGAAACCAGTGGGATTGGCACCGGCATTTCCACAATACGGGCACCAGTTTTACGCGCAACGAAGGCCCAGGTCTTTTCGAGGGCCCCGTATTCATGATCCGTCGTCAGGATTTCGTCGCCAGGCCGCAGGTTTAGGGACTGCGCCACAACGTTCAGACCAAAGGTTGCGTTGACGACGCCGACAATGTCTTCCGGGTCAGTGCCCAGTTCGGCAGCCAAGGCAACCCGGACGTCAAGCATCCATTTACGGTAACCCTGTACCGGGTCCAGGAACGCGACGGGTTGGCGCTCTAACTCGAGCTGCCAGGCCTGATAGGCGGCAAACACCTGGCGCGGACAAGCGCCATACGAGCCGTGGTTCAGGAATACAACATCGTCTCGCAGCAGGAAATGCTGGGCAAGCTGTTCTGACATCTCAACGGCCCTTCAAGGTGGGGTCGAGCGCGTCGCGCAAACCATCACCGAATAGGGTGGTAGCCAGCACAGTCAAGGCGAGGGCCGCGGTCGGGAAGACCGCCAGATGCCAGTAGAAAAACATGAATGTCAAACCTGTGTTAATCATTTGGCCCCAACTCGGAACCGGTGGTTGAACGCCAATGCCCAAAAAGCTGAGGCCCGCCTCAAGCATCATGGCCAGCGGAATCGCAAGGACAAAACCGATGATAATCGGGGAAATCGAGTTTGGGACGAGGTGGCGTCGAATAATATACCATGGCGAGGCGCCCAGAGCCTGGGCGGCGCGAACAAAATCCTTTTCACGCAGCGATTTGACCTGGGCCCGCACCAGCAAGCAGACAGGCACCCAGCCGAACAGGGCAGCAATCAAGACAACGCTGAGATACCCCCCCTTTGTGACTGCCGCCAACAGCAACGCCGCAAGCAGAGACGGCACGACGGAGAAAAGCTCGATGATCCGCATCACGATCCAATCCGCCTTGCCACCAAAATAGCCGGCCATGGCACCGAGGGGGATGCCGAGTAGAGCGCTGAACCCAGCCGAGATGAAGCCAATGCTGAGCGAGACACGCGAGCCATAGACAATGCGGGAAAAGAAATCGCGACCCAAATCATCAATGCCAAACCAATGCTGGGCCGAGGGAAAGGCCAGAGATTCGGTCAAAAATGACTGGCTAGTATAATCTGTCAGGGTGATGAATGGCGCAAACACCGCCATCAAAATCAGCACCAGGAGGACGATGCCGCCGACGACCGCCGCTTTGTTGCCGATGAACCGGCGCCAGGCAAAATACAGCGGGCTGTGGTCTTTTGGCCGTACTGATGGCGACGGGGCCGCCGCAAGAGGTTCGCTCATTACTGGCGCCCTCCGACGCGAATTCGGGGGTTGAGAAAGGCGTATGCGATGTCTGAGACGAGGTAGGCAAGGCAGAACATCAACGTCACGATCAGCACCAGTGCCATTTCCAGCGGGTAGTCACGGGCGCTGATGCTGGAAACGAAATACGAGCCAAGACCGGGCACGCGGAACATCGCCTCGACAAAGATACTGCCGGTTGCGGTCCCAATGAACATCGGCAGGAACACCGTGACCATTGGAATGGCCGAGTTGCGGAGCACATGTTGGAAAATAATACGACGCTCCGACAGGCCCTTGGCGCGCAGCACCACGACGAATGGTTTGTTCAAGGAGTCTAAAATCGCGGACCGTGTATATCGCGCATAGGTTGCCAACGGGATTGCTGAATAGGCGACAATCGGCAAGACAAACGACCATGGCTTGCCCCAGCCGCTCGCCGGCAACCAAGAAAGCCACACAGCAAACGTCAACACCAAGAGCATCGAGATGACAAAAACCGGGATGGTCAAGCCAAGGGTGGCGACAGCCGAGGCCAAATAGTCAATCCATGTATTGCGGTTGAGCGCGGCGGCAAGACCCAGAAGAATACCGAGGGTCGCGCCAATGAGCACGCCGGATCCGCCCAGAACAAGGCTCGGCACCCAGGCCCGGCCGAGCAGCTGAAGCACGGTCTCGCCCGGGCTCTGGTAGGGCACACCAAAGTCCAGGTGCAAAACGCCCCACATGTAATTGACGTACTGCACATGGAGAGGTTGATCCAGCCCAAGTCGGGCCATCAACTGGGCGCGCACAGCATCGGATAGCGGCATGTCCTGGCCGTCAAACGGACCGCCCGGAATTGAGTGCATCATCAAAAAGATCAGCACCGAGACGATCAGAAACGTTACCGCGATCGAGGCTATTCTGCGCAGGATGTAGAGGATCATTTTGGGCGTCCCTTCAAGCTGTCACAATGGCTTCGACAAAATGGTCTGGCGAAACCGCGACCAATTGCGGTTTCGATGCCGGCGTAAAAACCCCGGCAAGTTTGCCAGCGGCAAAGGTTGGGGTTGCCGCATCAATCTGTTCGGGCAACAAGAAACTCCGGCGACGGCGATCGCGCGGATTGCTGACGGGAATCGCATCCAACAAGGACCGTGTGTAGGGGTGAACGGGCGCCGAAAATAGCTGCTCGGTTGGCCCGCGCTCAACGACGCGGCCACGGAACATCACACCCACCACGTCTGTCAGCGAGCGAACGACGCTCAAATCATGGCTGATAAACAGGATCGATAGCCCCATGTCCGCCTGCAGATCCTGCAGCAGATTGATGATCTGGGCCTTGACGGAAACATCCAACGCCGAAGTCGGCTCGTCGGCCACTAGGACTGACGGCTTGAGAATGAGTGCCCGAGCGATGGCGACACGCTGGCGCTGGCCGCCGGACAGTTCATGAGGGTAGCGCTGCCCATAGGACGCATCCAATCCGACCCGCTCCAGCCAGCCAAGAGCTTCAGCGCGCTGTTGTGCGGCGGTCATCAGGCCGTGAATATGCAATGGCTCCGAGACGATCTGCTCCAGGGTCATCATCGGGTCCAGGGCCGAATAGCTGTCCTGAAACACGATCTGCATCTTGGACCGAAACGGCTTGAGCGCACGATGATCAAGCTTGCTGACATCGGTGCCATCAACCAGAATTTGCCCGCTGGATGGTTCAACCAGGCGCATCGCCATCAGGCCGGTCGTCGACTTGCCGGAGCCGGATTCACCGACCAAGCCAAATATGCTGTTTTTGGGCAAAACCAGATCAACATTGTCGACGGCAACGTGCTCGTGAAACGATGGGAATATGCCGCCACGGCGAACGGTGAAGGTCTTGGTTAGGCCGCGCAGTTCCAGTGCAGGAGCAGTCATAGCGGCCTCCAGCAGGCTAGTGAATGACCCGGCGCGATCTGTTCGTAACTCGGCATTTGCGTGCGGCAAGCGTCAATCGCCACCGAACAGCGCGGGTGAAACGGGCACCCATTGGGCGGATTTACTGGATTCGGCGAGGCACCGCTGATTTCAACAAGGCGCTGGCGGCCGGGTGTCTGGCCCGGCATGCTTTTGAGCAAAGCTGCAGTGTAAGGGTGCTTTGGATGGTCGAAGACCTCCTGAACCGGCCCACTTTCCATGACTTTGCCACCATACATCACGACCACGCGGTCGACGGTTTCGGCGATCACCCCGAGATCATGGGTGACCATGACCAGACCCATCCCGAACTCGACTTGTAGATCTTTGATCAGCTGCAGGATCTGGGCCTGGATGGTGACGTCCAGGGCGGTGGTGGGTTCATCGGCGAACAGGATTTGCGGGCGACAAGACAGCGCCATGGCGATCATGGAGCGCTGCAACATCCCGCCAGACAGTTGATGGGGATAATAGCCCAGGATTTCCGCCGGGTTCTTGATTTCAACCCGTCGCAGCAAGTCCTCCGCAGCGTCGCGCGCCTCCTGCTTTGAAACGGAGCGGTGAGCGCGGATTGTCTCGATGATTTGGTGGCCAATGGTGAACACTGGATCAAAGGCACTCGCCGGATCTTGAAAGACCATGGCGGCAACCCGACCCCGGATCTTGGACAACTCGGCATTGCTCGCCTTGAGCATGTCGGTTCCGGCCAGATCGAGCCGTTTGGCGGCGATCTTGGCGGGCGGTTCGCGCAATAGACGCAGCGCTGCCATGCAGGTGACGGACTTACCGGACCCTGACTCGCCGACAATGCCGACACTCTCGCCGGCCTCGACGTGCAGATCGATGCCGCGAACTGCCTGCACCACGCCTTCGTCCTGTCGGAAGCTGACGGTGAGCCCGCTGATATCTACGAGTTTCATAAAGTTACCTTGGTATAGCGCAATTCCAGACGTCTTGGCCTCAGCGATGCCGATGCAAACAGCACCACACCGCGCTAACCTAGGCCGAAGCTGCCGGTCGGCTCAATATGTGCGCTCCCCCGGCACAGGTGCCGGGGGAGCAGGTTGGATGAGGCCTACTTCTTCTCGATATGAGTGTAGAAGAACATTGCGGTCTGGTTCAGCGGCGACAACCCAAGATTGTTCGGAGTTGTGCCTTCACCAGTCAACTTGTCCGAGATCACCGAGTTGGTAATCGGGTGGACCAAGGGAACCATCGTCGCTGTATCGATCAGAATCTGCTCGGCAGCAGCGTAGTCGATGAGACGCTGTGCCGGGTCAGAACCCGAGTCAGCCTTGGCGATCAGCTCATCATAGGCGGGATCCATATGGTGGTGACGGCCACCATTATAGAAGATGCCGTAGAAGTTGGATGGGTCGAGATAGTCATATTCATAGGGCGCCAGGAACAAATTGTTCTTTTTGTTCAGGAGTGCGTCCATCCAGTCTTTGACCGGCATCACCTTGATATTCATGGTGATCCCGAGGATGTCCTTAAACTGCGCCTGCAGGTACTGCAGCATCGGCGCAGTGATGGCACCATTGTAGCCGCCCTGGTCACGATACCAGATTTCGACTTCGGGGAATCCTACGCCACCAGGGAAACCAGCGGCGGCCATGAATTCCTTGGCTTTTTCTGGATCGAACACAGCCTGATTGACGATGTCAGCGTTGTAGCCAGGATAGGCAGGCGGCAACAGCGAACGGCCAGGAAGAGCCAAGCCCTTCAGCACTGTGCTGGTCATTTCGTCACGGTTGATGGCGTACCAAAGTGCCTTGCGGACATTGACGTCATTGAACGGCGCAGATTCGGTATCGAACGAGATATAGGACGTTGCGAAGATCGCGTTGGTCCTCATATTGGCCTTGAAACGCTGCTCAACATAAGGAACTTGACCGGCGTTGAGGGTGGTAAAATCAACTTCTCCGGCGAGGTATGCAGGCAGGCCAACGTCCGGCGAACGCAGGCTGGCATCAATCGAAATGCTGTCAACCATTGCGGGCCATGGGCCGGTATAAGTTGCGCTCTTGGCCAAGACCACGCTGTTATTGGACTTTTCCCAGCTGGTGACCGTGAACGGGCCAGAGGTCACGATAGTGTCGACATTTGCGGCCCATTCGTCACCCAACTTGTCCCAAACATGCTTGGGAACAGGGTACCAGAGCGTCACAACGCTTGGCAGATATGGCTTTGGCGTGGCTGTGGTGACTTCGATCGTCAGATCGTCAACGGCCTTGAGGCCAAGCGTGGCAACGTCGGCCTTTCCGCCAGTGACGTCATCCCAGTTCTTGATCCCGCCAGCATAGCCCCAATACCAGGCAAAGTCATAGCCAGTGGTAGCAGCCCGCGTCAGCGCGAACACATAATCGGCAGCGGTCAAAGGCTGACCGTCACTCCAAACCAGACCAGGACGCAGTTTGAATGTCCAGGTCAAGCCATCGGCTGAGACCGACCAGCTTTCGGCACCCATCGCCTGCAGTTCATAGTTCTTATTGAATGTCGTCAGTGGCAACTGAATGATTTCAGGTGTTCCGGCGCGGGCATACACGGTCTTCATATAGTCCATGTAGGTGCCGCCACCCAGATCGCCTGGCGCGTTCACTATAGATTGTGCGTAGGACGGGGATATAATCCCTCCTACAAGCACAAGCAGGCTAGCGAGTAATTTCAGAAATTTCATTTTACCCTCCTTCTTGTCGTTTTGTCTTCAACGATGTCTTGAACATTGTTCGCGCGTCGTGATGAGTTTCCCCGCCGATGACAACGGCCATAACCCCCTGGAGCTCGCCTAAAGGGTCAAGCTGCCATAGTTCATATGGCATATGTCTGACTAATTTTGCAACTAGAATGTTAGATGGACAAGGCGCGAATGTGCCGTTGTCCCAAGACCCTTGTCTGGACTGCGAAGCGCTTGTGGCCGTTGCTCGCGATCAGCAACGGGACCCATCATGGGGTTCACGTTAGAACGGCATTCTCATTAGGCGGCGGCCTGAAACACAATTGGTGCAACGCGGCTGGCCTCTGAAGGTGAGACCCAAACGAAATCAAACAATGGTCAGGAAATTGTGGTGCGGGACCGGAGCCGAATTCTATCTTTAACCACTTGTTATTTATGGATAAAATATCGCTTAAACCCGAATACACCCCCAACGGCACCCCCACCCTGCACATTTGTGTGCGCATTTTTTGCCGAATAGAGGCAGTCCATCGACCAGGATTCGTGCAAAGCTTCAGATTGTGCGAACCAGCGACGCACTCTCCGGCTTGTATGTGAAGCCAGTGATCGTTCCGTCCTTGATCCGCTCACGCACCCGCGCAGATCGTTCGCGACGCACAGGAGCACGGCGTTGATGTGCGCCAAGGTCGACATCAATCTTTCCGATTTGGAGAACGTGTTGGAGCCGGGCACGGTGTGGAGGTCGTCGAGCGGATGCCCCGTCGCAATCTGCCAACGCAATAGCGAAAGGTATTCCCGCCGCTCTGCAACCTCGGCCGGATAGCGGGTCACGAGCGCCTCGAGGCGGGGGAGAAACGGAATGGTCATCGCCTCAACCTAGCGGACGATGCTTCCAGTGACCACGCCCCCGGGCGTCAGCAGTTTGAGTGCCAGGGTCTGGTCGAGGTGGCGCGCTCGCCAGCTCAACAGTTTCTCGGCCATCTCGAGCCGCACCGCCAGGTGGGCTGGGTCATCGGCGAGATTGTGCAAATTGTCGGGGTCGGCCTCAAGGTCGAACAGCAAAGAGGGCATGGCCGCAAAGTGCACGTATTTCCACTTCGCCGTTCGCACCACGCACAAATTGAGCTCGACCGAACTCAACCCGGTTGCGTGCTCGGCCGCACCGACAGAGACATCTCGGAAATCGAATTCCCAGTGCGCCGCGTCGCGCCAGCGCGCCGGCGTTTCGCCACTCAGCCACGGGTAAAGCGATGCACCATCGGCGACGTGCTGCGGGGCCGTCTTCATCGCCTCAAGCAGGGTCGGATAGATGTCGACGGCCTCGGTGAAGGCCGACACGCGAGCTCCAGCCGCCACATACGGCCCGCGGATCACGAGCGGCACATGCTGGCTCTGGTCGTGGAAGCCGCCTTTGCCGAGGCCGTAGTGGTCGCATGCCATCTCGGCGTGATCGGAGGTGAAGATGATGAGGGTGTTGTCCCAGGCGCCGGCAGCCTTAAGCGCGTCGAAAATCCGGCCGAGCTGGGTATCGACCTCGGAAATCATGCCGTAGTAGATCGCCTTGATCTGGCGGAACTCGGCCTCGGACAGGGATGAGACGAGGCCCGTTGTTCCTTCGACGAAACTGGCCATGGGCACGAAGTTCAGCATCAGGTCGACGAGCGGATGCACAGCCGCTTCATCGGCCAGTGTCGCGGCCCGGCGCAATGGGCCGACGTCTTCAGGCGCATACATGGTATTATACGGGGCAGGGACAACGAACGGCGGATGCGGCCGCAGCAGGCTCAGATGTCCAAACCAGGGACCGTCCTGCTCGCTGAACCAGCGGATAAACTCGCCGGCGAGGAACGCGGTCTGCGTCTGGTTCTTCGAATAGGCCGGGGGCGAATTGCTGATCTTGCCAAGATTTTCGACAGGCCGGTGGGCGACGTATCGATTGGGGAAATCGAGCCCCTGCGCGCGCAGCCAGCTGAGCCAGGGCTTCTCGTCCTCGGGCAATCGCACCCGGACGTCGAAGCCGGGCAACACACCCTCATAGGTCAGCAGTCGCGGATCGCCTTCCGGGACAACGCTGGGGTCGGCCGACTGGTCGGTGTAGCCGAACAAGGCAGGCGAATAGCCCATCCGGCGGGCAGCCAATGCGACGTTGTCGAAGCGATGGGCGTGCGGGGTGCCGTTGTTCACCACCCGATTGGTCATCTGATACAGGCCGGTGTAGAGGCAGGCCCGGGCAGGTCCGCACGGCGCAGCGTTGGAATAGTGATTCAGAAACGCCGTACCTTCGGCCGCCAGGGCGTCGATATTTGGCGTCTTGATCAGCGGATGTCCGGCAAAGCCAAGCGCCTCGCCACGCCACTGGTCGGCGGTTATGAACAAGATGTTGAGCATGTTGGACTCAGCGGTTAGGTGACCAAGGGTCACAACTGTAAGGGCGGCCTCTAGTCGCCAAGGACCAGAATGTCACTGCTGGCGAGCGTAATCTGCACCTTGGCGTTGGGGGCCGGGGGCGGCGTGTGCTTGTCGTTGAAGGTGTCGAGTTCAATGGCGTTTTCGCCGAGCTTGACCCGCAGGCGAATGACCGAACCCAGAAAGTTCACTTCCGCTACCGTGCCGTCCAGCACGACATCGCGCGCGTGTCCGTTGGCAAGCGAAACCGCCTCGGGGCGCATCGTCAGGGTAATGTCCTGGCCAGCAACGGCGCTGGCGGGAAGCCTTGGCACGGTTACGACTTGGCCATCAATCGCCACAGTCTTAGCATTGGCATTGGCGACCTTGGCCTTGAGCGTATTGAGCTGGCCGACGAAGGTTGCGACAAACTTGGTGGCAGGATGGTTGTAGACGTCAAATGGCGTGCCAACCTGCTCAATGTTGCCGGCACTCATCACGACAATGCGGTCCGAGATCGAGAGCGCTTCTTCCTGATCGTGCGTTACGAAGATGGTGGTGATGCCGAGATCCCGCTGGATGGAGCGAATTTCCTGCCGCAGTGAGACTCGGATCTTTGCGTCCAGCGCCGAGAGCGGTTCGTCAAGGAGCAGAACACGAGGGCGTGGGGCCAGGGCGCGTGCAAGGGCCACGCGCTGTTGCTGGCCGCCCGAGAGTTCGAACGGATAGCGACCACCCAGTGACGGCAGCCCGATCAGGCGCAACATTTCTGCGACGCGGGAGTCCATTTCCGCCTTGGGGATACCGGCAATCTTCAGGCCGTAGCCGACGTTTTGCGCCACGCTCATGTTGGGAAACAGCGCGTAGGATTGGAACACCATACCAATGCTGCGCTGGTTGGTGGGGAGACCGGTTACGTCCTGGCCATCGATGCGTATCGTGCCGGAGGTCGGCGACTCGAACCCGGCCACCATGCGGAGCACCGTCGTCTTGCCGCAGCCAGACGGGCCAAGTAACGATACGAACTCACCCTTTTGCACGGAAAGGTTGAACTGCTTGACCACCGTATTGGCGCCAAAGCTCTTCTTGACGGTGTCGATAGAGAGAAAGCTCATTGGCTGTCGCTTGCTGGTCGGAGGGACATAAATCGCGGAAGGAAACGTTGGCCGGGTTTGCGATTGGTGAACATCTGCATCAGCCCCATCAGCAGCCAGGTCAGCGCAAAGCTCATGATCGCGAGGGCGGCCGGCTCATAAGCGCGGTCCTGGCCGAGCTGCACCATATAGGGACCGAGTGCCGGGCGATTCAGAAGGCTCGCAAGGACGAACTCGCCCAGGCAGATTGAAAACGTCAGGAACGCGCCCGAAACGATGGCCGAGCGCACGTTTGGAAAGATCACGTCGACGATGGTGCGGAACCGCGATGCGCCAAGGCTTTCGGCGGCCTCGGTCAAGGTTGCTATGTCGATCGCCGCCATCCCGTTGTCGACGGCGCGGAACATGTAGGGTAGCGAAAGGACGACATAACCCATCGTCAGCAGGATGTTGGTGCCCCAGTCGCTCATTGTCAGGGGGAGGATCGAATTTGACCCGAACAGCCGGATGTGGCCGAACACCAGCACCACTGGCGGGATAATCAACGGCAGCAGCGAGATGAACTCCACCACCGGGCGAAGCTTGGGTAGCTTCAGCCTTACCCAATAGGCCGTCGGCACGATCAAGACTGCGCCGAGCACAACCGCCACGGCCGATGCGATGGTCGAAAATGTCAGCGTGTCGACAAACACATTGCTGCTGAAGATCGACGAATATGCGGCAAAGCTCAGTTCGCCGCGCTTCATCTGCAGGGAAAACCGGAAGGCCGCAACCAGCGGTACGAAAAAGAACAGCGCCCCGACAATGACGATGATCGTGGGGATGATCGGAAAGCGCTTCTTCATTTCTGCCACTTCTCCGCGCGCGACCGAAGCATGAGATAGAGCGTATTCGTGACCACCATTATGAGAATCATACCGACGGCAAGCGAGTAGCCTAGGTTCGGATTGTAGAGCACGTTGCCGCGGATCTGCTGGAACAGCAGGATCGGGACCACCGAGAAGTTCGAGCCGGTGAGGGCGATAACGGTGGCGAGGGTACCGAAAGCGTTCGCAAACAGTAGCAGGAAGCACCCCAAGACCGAGGGGAACAGCACGGGCGCGCCGATATACCGCCAATACTGGAAGCGGCTCGCACCAAGGCTGTCGGACGCCTCGACCCACTCGCGCTTCAGGCCTTCCATGGCGGGAGTGATCACCAGCAACATCAGCGGCAACTGGAAGTAGAGGTAGGTGATGGCGAGGCCCCAGAAGGAAAACAAGGAGAAGCCGGTCGCGTAAAGGTTGAACTGGAAGACGTCGCGCAGCAGCAACGTGACGAGGCCGATCTGCCCCAGGGTGGCAATGAACGCGAAAGCCAGCGGCACACCGGCGAAATTGGACGCGACCCCGGAGAACGTGCTCAGCGCATCGTGGATCCAGCGGGGCAATCCGCCAAGCACGACTGCGTAAGCCAGCAACAGTCCGGCAACGGTGCCGAGCACCGCCGAGGCAAGGCTCAACCGGATCGAGAGCCAATAGGAAGCGACGATCTGCGGCGAGGCGAGGTCGGCAATGTTGGCAAGGGTGAACGAGCCCTCGGCGTTCGTGAACGCCCCAGTCACCAGGTAGAACACCGGCGCGATGAGGAAGAGCGAGGTGAACAGCAGATAGGGAACGGCGCCGAGCCAATTCCACAAGCCGCGCGTATTGGTCACGCCGGTCGGCCCGGGCGCAAGCCGCGCCAAGTCGCTGCTCGTTTCAACTGTCTCTGTCATCGCTTTGTACCGCAGGCTGAGGGAGTTGATTGGCTTGAACGAATTGGATGCCAGGATTGAAAACCCTGGCATCCGGATTGAGAGCGGCGGAAATTCCGCCGGCGAGCGCTTACTGCGCGCCCATCTCGGTGGCCCAGTTGTCGGCAGTCGCCTTCTTGGCGGCGGCCTGCTCGTCGAGGCTCGGGAACAGGGCCTTGGCGTAGTTTTCGGCCGGCGGCAGCTTGGCCATCAGGTCGGCAGGCAGCTTGCCGGCGGCCGACAGCGCATTGAAGCGGATCGGGTGGCAATAGCCAGCGAGCCAGCCCAGCTGACCTTCGTCGGAATAGAGGTATTCCATCCAGAGCTTGGCGGCATTCGGGTGTGGCGCGTAGGCCGAGATCGCCTGAATGTAGACGCCGGCAACGACGCCGTCGGACGGCACGATGACGTCGACCGGCGGGTTGCCGGCGAGTTTGTCGCGCATGGCGAGCAGGTTGTAGTCCCAGTCGAAGTAGATCGGGGTCGTACCCTGAGCCAGGTTCTGCGACGAGCCGTTCACGGGAACGAGGTTTGCACTTTCCTTGAGGGCCTTGAAGTAGGCGATACCGGCGTTGAGCGCGTCGGCGCCGGCGGCCTTGCCATCCTTGGACAGACCAGCGGCATAGACCGTCATCATAGTCGAGTTGCCGGTACGCGGGTCGCCCGGGATAGCGACGGCATTCTTATACTTCGCATCGGTCAGGTCAGCGAAGCTGGTCGGGGCATCCTTGACGATGTCCTTGTTCACGCCGAAGGCGAGAACGCCGTAATAGTCACCGTACCAGAAGCCGTCCGCGTCCTTGGCCGAGGCCGGGATCTCGTCCCAGGTCGCGACCTTATAGGGCTGGATCAGGCCATCGGCCTTGGCCGACGGGCCGAAGCCGAGACCGACGTCGATCACGTCAGGAGCCTGCGGGCCGGTGTTGTCCTTGTTCGCCTTAACGGCTTCGATTTCGTCCCCCGAACCGGCATTGGGGTTCAGTTCGTTGACGGTGATGTCAGGATATTTCGCCTTGAAGCCCTCGATCACGGCACCGTAAGCGCACCAGTCGTGCGGCAGCGCGATGACGGTCAGCTGGCCTTCGGTCTTGGCCGCAGCATAAAGTGCGTCCATGTCGGCGGCCGTGGCGGCATAGGTCGAGCCGAGCAGAGCGGCGACCGAAACCGAAGCGGCAAGTACGCTTTTGAAGTTCATTGGTGTCTCCCATGGAAAAGGCGTTCTTCGTTCGAGAAAGAGCGAAGGAAAGCCGTGGGGTTGACTATTGGGGACGCGTGACACCCGCGTGACACCGAACCAGAATCCCCAAAAGGACGCGAATACTGGCGAACATGGCCGAACAAGCCCAACCATCACATGGTCACTTTTAGCAGTTTTCTGGGGTTTTCTCAATCATTCGAGGGGTTTAGCGAACAGAGAAATGGTGCCCGGGACCGGAATCGAACCAGTGACACGCGGATTTTCAATCCGCTGCTCTACCAACTGAGCTACCCGGGCAGTGGGCGGAAAGGACCGGCCCTGCTAAACGCCTGCGCCTTATAGGGGAAGGGTTTTGCCGGTGCAAGGGCGAAAGCGGGTTGTGGAAAAGGACTTTTTCGTGGACTCCCACCCACTTAGATATTGTCGTCCTCAGGATCGTCGTCTGGAAGGATGGCTGCGTCGTCAGTATCATCCTGTCCGACCGCCCCGGGGATAACATAGGCGCCGGTCAACCAACGATTGAGATCAACGTCAGCGCAGCGGGAGCTGCAGAATGGACGGAATTTGTCCGTTGAGGGCTTTTTGCAGATCGGGCACGGCTTGGGGGGACGCAGACCGTTCTCGGGCACTTCAGACGCCCGACAATGTGGACTGGTTGAGCCAGTTGAAATGCACCGGATAGCCCTCCCCGGCCAGCAATTGTGCGGTTTCGGTCAGTGGCAGGCCGACGACGGCGGAATAGGAGCCCGCGAGCTTGACGACGAACGCCCCGGCAATGCCTTGAATCGCATAGCCACCTGCCTTGTCACGCCATTCGGCGCTGGCCAGATAGGCCTCCAGCTCTCGGGCTGACAGGCGCTTGAAGCGAATGCGGGTTTCCACCAGCCGCTGGCGCTTTTTGCCCGATGGCGTCAACAGCGTCAGCGCGGTAAACACCCGGTGCGAGCGGCCCGACAGGAGTTTGAGGCATTGGTTGGCCTCCTCCATGGTTTCGGCCTTGGGCAGAATGCGGCGGCCAACAGCGACCACCGTGTCGGCGGCCAAAATCAGGGCATTGGCGCCGATGCCAGCCTGCAGAGCTTTGTGTTGGGCGGTCAGGGCTTTTAGGTCCGCCAAGCGAGTGGCCAGCTTACGCGGCAACTCAGCCTTTTCGGGCGTTTCATCAACATGGGCCGGCACCATGTGTTCAGGCTCGATGCCGATCTGATTGAGCAGAGCCAGGCGACGCGGCGACGCGGAGGCCAGAATGAGGTCGGGTCGGCTGGCCATCGCAATAATCTCAACTTCAAACAATACAGTGACGCTGGCCCGGGTGCGCTGGCGCAAGCAAGACCCTGCTTATTTTGCGCGCCATGCCCGGGATCGAATTGGCGCGCAAGCTAACGGAAATCAGCGGGTTTGTGAACCGCTGACGGCCAGGCCGGCGAGCCGGGCCTGCACCCGCTGGCGCAAATCATCGCGCAGGGCCCGGTAGGCATCCAGCACCACAGTGCGATTGCCTTCAATCAGGGACGGATCGGGGACAGGCCAATGTTCCATGGCGCCCATTTCAAGTCCCCGACGGCGGACTGCGGCCTGCGCATCCTCGGACAGCGTCACCACCAAATCAAACCGGTTGGCGACGAGCTCGGCCATGGTGTGGGGGGTATGGACCGACATGTCGATGCCGATTTCTTCCATCACCTGATGCACGAATTTATCCGCCTTGCCGCCATTGACACCCACCGAGCGCGCCAGCAGGCGGCCCGGAAACAACTGCCGCGCCAGCGCCGCCGCAATAGGGGAGCGCACCGAATTCATCGAACAAACGAACAGGACCGTTGGCAGCTCGCTTTTGCTCTCATCGATGCGGCTGGCATAAGGCTGGACTGCGCAGATCAAAGTAAACAGCCGCCTTGCCGTGTTCAGATCGATCGTCAGCTTGTTGTCGAGCCGGGTGCGCAGCAGCTCCGCCGCCTCATTGTGCAGGCCGCGTCGGGCCATATCGACAGTTTCGATCTGATAGGGCTGGGCCGAGCGGATGGCTTCATAATAGTTTTCGCGGATGCGAAAATAGTCGCGGATCAAGCGCCGAAATGGCGTCAACGAGAGGTAGTGCGCCGCAATGGGCCGGAAATCATCGGGATCACGCACGTCCAACACGATAGAATTGCCGATAATCGACACGTGCAACGCGAAGGGTCCGGTCGCCTCCACCCGGGCTGGTGCGAAGGCATTGTCCGCCAGCAGATCGTAAATGGCGATCCGCCATTCATGCACCACGTCGGGATCGATCGAGGTAATGGTGGACGGATCGAGTGTCACGGTGACGATACGGTCAGTTTGCTGAAACACCGCCACCACCACCAGGTGTTACCGGTTGAGCCGGATCGCGATCGAGCGACCGTGGCCGTCAAGTTGCTCGACTTCGGCCAGAATCCGCGCCGCAGCGGACATCGACGCGAGCGCGGCCGGGTCGCACCCCAGGATCGTGGTGCGTTTCATAAAATCGAGCACACCAAGGCCGGAGGCGAAGCGCGCCGAACGGGCGGTTGGCAGCACGTGATTTGATCCCCCGACATAGTCGCCAATTGCTTCGGGCGTGTAGTGACCCAAAAAGATTGCACCGGCATGACGAATGCGCGGCATCAAAGCCTGCGGGTCGTCGACGGCCAGCTCAACATGTTCGGAGGCAATGCGGTTGGCGAGCGAGATGGCAATATCAATCGAGGCGACGACGATGATGGCGCCAAATTCGTCCCAACCCTGACGGGCGATGGCTTCACGCGGCAGCAGCGAGAGCTGGTGGTCAACCTCCCTCGCGGTAGCATCGGCGATGCGTCGGTCGGTGGTGACCAGAATGGATTGTGAGCCCCCACCATGTTCGGCCTGGGCGATCAGATCGGCGGCAATCCACGCCGGATTGGCCGAAGAATCGGCGATGACCAGCACTTCGGAGGGGCCAGCGATCATGTCGATCCCCACAGCGCCAAACACCTGGCGCTTGGCCGCAGCGACATAGGCGTTGCCGGGACCAATCACCTTGTCGACCTTGGCGATGCTGGCGGTGCCGTAGGCAAAGGCGGCGACCGCCTGGGCCCCACCAATGCGGTAAATTTCGGTGACACCGGCAATTTGGGCGGCAGCCAGCACCGAGGCGCTGAGCTGGCCATGGGGGGTGGGCACGGCCATGGCAATGCGCTCGACACCCGCGACCTTGGCGGGAACCGCATTCATCAATACCGATGATGGATAGGAGGCCAGACCGCCCGGCACATAAATGCCAACTGCTTCAACTGACGTCCACCTGGTGCCCAGGGTGACCCCCAGGGAATCCTGATAGATGTGATCAACAGGCTTTTGTTTTTCGTGGTGGGCCAAGATGCGGTCATGGGCGTATTGCAGGGCGTGGCGCACTTCGGGCGTAACACGGGCTGCCGCAGCCGCAATCTCTTCGGCGCCAAAGCGCAGAGTGGTTGGGGTGACACCGGCCTGGTCGAATTTGTTGGTTAGTTCAGCCACCGCCACATCGCCGCGCGCTTGGACATCGGCAATGATGGCGGCGACGATTTCGCCGACTTCCTGAGAGGCTTCGCGCTTGGACCCCAACAAAGCGACAAAGGCTTGCTCGAAATCGGCGTCGTCACTATCGAGGCGGATCGGCATTTTGGGCGTCCTGAAATTAGTCGAGGGCGTGGGCGGGTTTGGCGGAGGCAGCCCAGACGGCGCCCAGATCAGCAAGCCGCGCTTCCAGGCATTCAACGCCCAAACGCACGGTGCCGCCGCCGGCAAAACTGATTTCGACAATGCCGGCTGGCCCATCAATGCTTTCAAACCGCAGGGCAAGCAACTCGAGAACGCCATCCTGGGCATTGATATCAATACCGGCGGTGGCCACCGACTGCACACCATCAAAATGCAAG
Source organism: Devosia equisanguinis (assembly GCA_943372435.1). Classification (GTDB taxonomy): domain Bacteria; phylum Pseudomonadota; class Alphaproteobacteria; order Rhizobiales; family Devosiaceae; genus Devosia; species Devosia equisanguinis_A. The sequence goes on along the minus strand of CALRYQ010000005.1, from coordinate 310,478 downwards.
GCGGCGCGCTTGCGTTGGCCCTTAGACCGACCGGCGCCGCTTTCCCAATCAAACCGGTTCATCAGCAGCGCAAACCGGCGATCGCCGCGCGCATAGCCCATGTCGCCAACGCGGATCACCGCATCCTGCACATGAGTGGAAATGACATCGAGATCTTCGCCATCAAGGGCCAGCAGTTTGAGGTCGGTCATCGTTGAGGTGATCCTTGAAGCGGTCGGGGTAAGCCTATCTGGTCATCGCCCGTCCGATCTACAAGTTTACGGGAATGGCGGCAATGCGTTTGGGCCGATGATATGTGGACACGCCGCCAGGCCGGATGGCCTGCGGTTGGGGTGCGGCACTGGCGAGACCAAGCCTCGTTGTGCGGGCATTCCGCGAATAATGAGACCAAGTCTCGCCAACGCATCCGGGATTTTGGGCCCGACCGGGAAGCGATGGCGCTGTTTCAGCCATCCGTCCGCCGGCAATCATAACCGGAAGCAGGCGACCCCGCTTCCCCCGTGCCCCAGCCAGCCGTTCGTCGCGGCAGCGCCAATGCTGGGAATGGCCCTAATCTAAGGCACCAAAAACAAGCGGGGATAAGTTAAATTGAAAGCGCCAAGCGGCCGCTGCGACTAGCCCGCCAACCGCTCGATCTCGGCGCCGCAACGACTGAGCTTGTCTTCCAGCCGTTCAAAGCCGCGATCCAGGTGATAAATCCGATTGACGATGGTTTCACCACGCGCGGCGAGGCCAGCGATAACCAAGGACACCGAGGCCCGCAAATCGGTCGCCATCACCTGGGCGCCCTTAAGGGCCGCCTTGCCGGTGACGGTCGCCAGTTGACCATCGACGCGGATATCGGCGCCGAAGCGGGCCAGCTCGGCCACATGCATGTAGCGATTTTCAAAAATGGTCTCGCGAATATGGGAGACGCCCGACGACATGGTCATCAACGCCATGAACTGGGCCTGCAGATCGGTGGGGAAATCCGGAAAAGGGGCCGTATCGACATCGACCGGCTGGATCCCATTGCCATTGCGGCGCACGCGCAAGCCACGCGCTTCCTCGACCACTTCAACCCCGGTGCGGGCCAGGACATTGAGCGCCGCACGCAAATGATCAGGGCGGGCGCCGGTGAGCAACACATCGCCGCCGGTCATTGCCGCAGCCATGGCGAAGGTGCCGGTCTCGATCCGATCCGGAATAACTTCGACGGTGGCGCCATGCAGCTTTTCGACGCCCTCAATGGTCAACGTCCGGGTGCCGATGCCCGTGATTTTGGCGCCCATAGCGACGAGGCACTCTGCCACATTGGTGATTTCGGGTTCCTGGGCCGCGTTTTCGATGACGGTGATGCCTCGCGCCAGCGTCGCCGCCATCATGATCGTGTGGGTCGCGCCGACCGAGACCTTGTCAAAGACAATACGCGCGCCAATCAGGCCGCCCTTGGGCGCCTTGGCGACCACATAACCCTCGTCGATGTCAATTTCTGCACCCAATTGCTTGAGACCAAACAGAAACAAATCAACCGGGCGGGTGCCGATGGCACACCCACCAGGGAGAGAAACGCGGGCTTCATGGCAGCGCGCCAACAGCGGGCCGATGACCCAGAAGCTGGCCCGCATCTTGGACACCAGTTCATAGGGCGCGGTGGTATCGACAATATCGGCGGCATGAAAGGTCATGCGCTGACCAACGCCCTCGTCTTCGCCACGCCGACGGCCATGGACGGCGATATCGACACCATGGTTTTCCAGGATGCGCTCGAGCTGTTTGACATCGGCCAGACGAGGGACATTTTGCAGGATCAGCGGCTCGTCGGTGAGCAAGGACGCAATCATCAATGGCAGAGCTGCATTCTTGGCACCCGAAATCGGGATTTCGCCAAAAAGCGCGTTGCCGCCAACCAAACGAATGCGATCCATATCGGTATCCTAAATCTGTGGGCGGCATCGGCCCGGGACGTGGCCAGACGGCCGTAAAACTTGGTGGGTAGGTATCCTAGTGCAGGCAGGCCTTCAAGACAGCGACGACGACAGCTTGGCGCGAAAATGCTTTACGGTTTCTTGCCGCTGGGGGGATCAATGGGCTCGGGCGCTGCCGAATGTGCATCGGCGCGCGCCTTGGCCTGACCTTTGCGGCGGCGCAGGTTTTCCCGCAGCTTTGCGGCTAATCTTTGCTCACGGGCTTTGGCCTCGTCCAATTTGGTCATTGAAATTTCGTCGCCTTCGAGAAGCTGCAGATGGTGTCGCGCGGCTGGCTCGCATCGCGGTGAATCAAGGCCGTGCGCCCGCCGGGGATGGTTTAGGCACTTTTTGGCCTTGCGTCGACAATAACGCTATGGCAGTAGAGCCGCGATGCTGTGGGCGCCCTGCCCTTTGTGCACCAATGCTGCCGTAGCTCAGTGGTAGAGCACCCCCTTGGTAAGGGGGAGGCCGACAGTTCAATCCTGTCCGGCAGCACCATAATTTCCCATTAGAATCAAAAGCATATACTTTGGACGTGTGGAAGCTGGCCGCCGCGGTTTGCACGATGATGCGCTTTGCGGCAGGGAAAGTGGTGTAGAACTGGTGCGGTTCCATCAGCTCGTGATCTGCTACCGCCCACCCAGGTGGTCGGCAGATTTGCGGAGACGCCGAAGACGGATTTGCCGGTGCTGGCACCAAACAGGGTAACGCCCAAAAACCCGCGAGCGCGATCCGACGAGTGTGCGGATTAGGTCAGCGCCAGGGCTCCATGCCGCTGAGATATTCCTTGAACAGGTAACGCCACGGAACGATGAACACGAACGGGATGACCAAGGCGCAAGCAAACAAATTGGAGGCGATGCGGTCATCGATTGCGTTGGTCTGCCAAGCGGGCAGAGCGACGGCTGCCATCCAGAACATTTTCCAGGTGATTTCGAAAACCAGCAGCGGCAGCATGCGGACCGGCGAGAAAATTCCGACGATCGCCAGCGGTGCCATGGCGCTGAGCATCGATACAACGATGCCCCTTTGCAGGGGCAGTGCCAGAGCGTTGTTGAGCAGCTCGGGCACAAACACAATTGTGATCCCTAAAGCCATCACCAGATAGCAGACCCGCAACAGATTGCGGCGCAAGGTTGAAACTTGATTCATTGGCCCCAGCTCCAGGGTGTGATCTGCGATCGAGCGCGCCATTGGTCCCGAATTCGGATGTCTTGACCGCTCATACCCTATCTAGGCGATCGCACGCGGGGGTTCAACCGGACTGCGGCGCCGCAAACGGCTGTATTTGACGATCTCAAGCGCCGGTGATGCAAAAGGGGCTGCCGGGGGCCGTCAGCAGCAGTCCAACCACGCCGCCAACGACCAGGGCGGCACCGGCAAACACGCGACCCGGCCGGTAGCGGGCTCGGGTGGTGCCGAACAGCGCCAGCGTGGCAGTTGCCACGGCGGGAACCGTGCCCAGACCAAAAAACAGCATCAGAATGGTGCCGTTGAGCGGGCTGCCGGTCAGAATGGAATTGAACAGCGCGGCGTAGACCATGATGCAGGGCGTGGCGCCCCAAAGGAAGCCGGCTAGAAAAGCCATTTCGGGTGCGTTGACAACTGCCGAGCCGCGCCAGCGACCAACGACGCCAGCCACAGGCGCAATCAAGCGATCGGCCAGCGCCAGACTGGGAACAACACCTGCGGTGGCAAGTCCCGTCCAAACGATCACCAGCGCCGAGACCCATTGCATGACCGCGTGGGCACCGGTGAAATTGAAACTGCCATAAAGGCCGGCGCCAAACAGACCGAATGCCAAGCCGCCCAGGGCATAGGCCGAAATCCTGCCGGCCAGCAGAAGCCCAAGGCGTATGATCAGCGCCTGGCGATTATCCGGCTTGTGTCCGAGCATCAGCATGGTGCAGCCGATTGGCCCACACATGCCGGCGCAGTGCAGACTTGAGGCCAAGCCAAGGGTCAAGCCCCAGATCGCGGCAGATTCCCACATCACGCAACAGAGCCGGAGGCCGGGGCGGCATGACGCAAAGCGTGTGCGCCGCTACTCTGTTGACCTGTTTGCCGCACCAATTCACCGACCCCTTGTTGCAATTCAAACATTCGCGCCTCGCTGGGGCAATCGGGTTTGTGCTTTGAAAAGCCAACCCGTTCGCGCCAATTTCCGATCCCAATTGGTACACAAATTGGGCCACCAGGTGGCGATAAACCGGATCGCCGCGATGGCCCCGACCATGGTCTTCCCCCATGTGCCCAAGGTGCATGTGAGCGAGCACGATTGTTCGAAAACCCAGGTTCGACATTGACCTAGATCAATGTCGCGCCCGCAAAGCTCAATTATGTGGGCACAGGCGGCGATTTTTGCGCCGTTGGAACACTAGGGGGTACCGGTGAGATACTCGGGTTGGGCAATAGGGCTTGGAGCGGGAACGATCGGAGCGATCGTGCTGTCGGGCTTGGCCGTCGATGAAGCATTCCGCGTCCATATGGGGATATTGACCCTGATTCTGGGATTGGGGACGATCATCGCGATGCGGTTGCCGCAGCCTGACCCAAAGGTCGACGACGGTTCTGGTTATATGGATGGCCCGATTCGAATCGGGTCAATCCTCACCCTATTCTGGGGCATTATCGGGTTTACAGTTGGATTGATTGCCGCCTTGCAGCTGGCGTTTCCTGAACTGAACTTTGGTCCGTGGTTGAATTTTGGTCGCATTCGCCCGCTGCACACGTCTGCAGTCATTTTTGCGTTTGGCGGCACCGCGCTGATGACCACCAGCTTTTATGTGGTCCAGCGGACAACCCGCGCGCGGTTGTTCGGCGGCGATCTCGCCTGGTTCGTGTTCTGGGGCTATCAATTATTTATCGCCATGGCTGCCTCGGGCTATCTGCTGGGGATCACCCAGAGCCGCGAATATGCGGAGCCGGAGTGGTATGTCGACATCTGGCTGACCATCGTCTGGGTCGCCTATCTCGTCGTGTTCATGGGAACCCTGCTCCGGCGAAAGGAGCCCCACATCTATGTGGCGAACTGGTTCTATTTGTCGTTTATCGTCACCGTGGCGCTGCTGCACGTGGTCAACAATCTGGCCGTTCCGGTTTCGCCGTTCGGCTCGCGCAGCTATTCCCTGTTTTCGGGCGTGCAGGATGCACTGACCCAATGGTGGTATGGCCACAACGCCGTTGGCTTCTTCCTGACCGCCGGCTTTCTGGGAATGATGTACTATTTCCTGCCCAAACAGGCGGAACGCCCGGTTTTTTCCTATCGCTTGTCCATCATCCACTTCTGGGCCCTGATTTTTCTTTATATCTGGGCCGGCCCGCATCACCTTCACTACACCGCCCTGCCGGATTGGGCGCAGACACTGGGCATGGTGTTCTCGATCATGCTGTGGATGCCGAGTTGGGGCGGCATGATCAACGGCCTGATGACGTTGCGCGGCGCCTGGGACAAAATGCGGACCGACCCGATCATTCGGATGATGGTCCTGGCTTTGGCCTTTTACGGCATGTCGACCTTTGAAGGGCCAGTGATGGCAATCAAATCGGTCAATGCGCTGAGCCATTACACCGACTGGACCATTGGTCACGTCCACTCGGGTGCGCTGGGCTGGGTTGGCATGATCTCGTTCGCCGCCATCTACTTCATGGTGCCGCGCCTGTGGGGACGCGAACGGCTATATTCCCTGCGCATGGTCAACTGGCATTTCTGGCTGGCTACCCTCGGGATCGTCATCTACGCGGCGGTGATGTGGGTTTCCGGGGTCATGCAAGGCCTGATGTGGCGCGAATATGATAGCCAGGGCTTCCTTGTCTATTCGTTCGCCGAAAGCGTGGCCGCGTTGCACCCCTATTACGTGATGCGGGCGGTGGGTGGCCTGCTCTATCTATCCGGTGGCCTGGTTATGGCCGTCAATATCGGCATGACGATTGCCGGCCGGGTGCGCACCGAGCGCCCCATGCCTGCGTCCGTTCAACTGCAACCCGCCAAGTAGGAGAATCTCATGTCAATTCTTGACAAGCATGGCGTCATTGAACGCAACGCGTCGTTCCTGCTGGTGGGGTCGCTGGTCGTGGTCTGTATCGGCGGGTTGGTTGAAATCGCACCGCTGTTCTACTTCCAAAACACCATCGAAAAAGTGGACGGGATGCGACCCTACTCGCCACTCGAACTTGCCGGGCGCGATATCTACATTCGCGAGGGTTGCTATGTCTGCCACAGCCAAATGATCCGCCCCTTCCGGGACGAGGTTGAACGCTACGGCAATTATTCGCTGGCCGCAGAGTCCATGTATGACCACCCGTTCCAATGGGGGTCAAAGCGCACCGGGCCCGATCTGGCCCGTGTGGGGGGTCGCTACTCCAACGAATGGCAGACCCAGCACCTGGTCGACCCGCGCTCGGTGGTGCCTGAGTCAATCATGCCAAGTTATGCGTTCCTGGCTAACGCGACGCTGGCCTACAACACGATTGGCGGCATGTTGCAGGCCAATGCCACTGTCGGTGTGCCCTATTCGCAAGAGATGATCGACAACGCCACCGCCGACCTTGTCGCGCAGGCCACGCCCGACGCGGATAGCGCGGCAGTGGCCCAGCGCTATCCAAAGGCCGTGTTTGGCGACTTTGATGGCGACAGCACACGCATCACCGAGATGGATGCGCTCGTCGCCTATTTGCAAATGCTCGGCACGCTGGTTGATTTCAGCAGTTACGACGCCGAAGCGAACTTCCGGTAAGGGGCCTGCGATGCTGTACGACAATCTACGACATTTGGCCGACTCCTGGGGCCTGGTCTACCTATTGGCAATCTTTCTAACGGTTGTGGTGTTCATCTTCCGACCGGGCGCCAAGCAAAGTGCGGCCGAAGCGGCGCTGATTCCGCTGCGGGAATCCGATGAGGGAGGTAACAAGAAATGAGCGAGCACGACAAACCTGCCAAGCCCATCGATGAGGTGACCGGGGTGCAAACCACTGGGCACGAGTGGGACGGGATCAAGGAGCTCAACAATCCCCTGCCGCGGTGGTGGCTTTGGACCTTTTACGCCACTATTGTCTGGTCGATCGGGTATACAGTGATGTTTCCCGCCTGGCCGCTGATCAGCTCAGCAACGTCTGGCCTGCTCGGCTATTCCAGCCGCGCCGAACTCGCCTCCACGATGGGTGCGGTCAAGGCCGGCAACCAAGCCGTTTTGGACCGGATTGCCGCAGCGCCGCTCACTGAGATCATCGCCGACCCAGAGTTGACCCGGTTTGCAGCCGCGGCTGGCGCATCGGCATTCAAGGTCAATTGCTCGCAGTGCCATGGCACCGGAGCGGCTGGTGGGCCTGGCTATCCAAACCTGAATGATGATTCCTGGATCTGGGGCGGTACGATCGATGCGATCTATGCCTCGATTGCCCACGGCGTCCGCTCGCCGACCGACACGGAGACGCGATTCAATCTGATGCCGAACTTTGGCGCTGACGGCTTGTTGGACAGCGATACCATCAAGGGTTTGGCGCTGTTTGTCGCCAGTCTTTCGGGTATGGAAGGTGGCGTCAGCACGCCCGAAGCATCGACCGCATTCGCCGAAAACTGCGCGGCCTGCCATGGCGACGGTGGGGCTGGGATCGTCGATGTCGGCGGGCCAGACCTGACCGATGCGATCTGGCTCTATGAGGGCTCGGTGGCAGCGATCCAGCGGCAAATCGAGAAGCCCCGCCACGGCGCGATGCAAGCGTGGGCGCAAAAGCTTGATGACGTCACGATCAAGCAATTGGCGGTTTATGTTCATGGCTTGGGCGGCGGACAATAGGTCCATCCGACCGTCACCTATCGTTGGATGAGTGTGTGGAGGGGGCGTTGTACGCCCCCTTCTTTTCTCGCACTCACATGTTTTTGACTCAGGTCAATGCCCGATTCCCCGGGTGTGCGAGAGTGGCATAGGAAGGCGCAAAGACCATGAACCAATCTATCGACACACCGACAAACACCCCTGACCAGCACGACGTCCTGCCCGTCAATTCGGCTAAGTTGCGCCAGACGCTGTATGCGGCTCGGCGCAAGATCTTTCCAAAGCGCGCCCAGGGCTCATTCCGTCGCTTCAAGTGGTTGGTCATGGCATTGACCCTGGCCATTTATTACCTGACGCCCTGGCTGCGTTGGGACCGTGGCGACTATGCCCCCGACCAGGCAGTTCTTCTGGATTTGGCCAATCGACGGTTCTATTTCTTCTTCATCGAAATCTGGCCGCAGGAATTTTACTATGTTGCGGGCCTGCTGGTGATGGCGGGCGTTGGCCTGTTTTTGATCACCTCAACCGTTGGCCGGGCCTGGTGCGGCTATGCCTGTCCGCAGACGGTGTGGGTCGATCTGTTCCTGGCGGTGGAAGGCGCCATTGAAGGGGACCGCAATGCGCGCATCAAGTTGGACGCCGCACCCTGGGATGCCACCAAGCTGGCCAAGCGCTTCAGCAAACATTCCATCTGGTTGCTGATCGGGGTGGTGACCGGCGGCGCCTGGATCTTTTACTTTGCCGACGCCCCTTCGCTCATGGTTGACTTGGTGAGCTTACAGGCGCCTGCGGTGGCCTATTTCACCATCGCGGTGTTGACAGCGACGACCTACATTTTCGGTGGCCTGATGCGCGAGCAGGTCTGCACCTATATGTGCCCTTGGCCGCGAATCCAGGCGGCGATGCTGGATGAGCACTCGCTGACCGTCACCTATAATGACTGGCGCGGGGAACCGCGGGGCCGCCACATCAAAAAAACAGCCCCGATATCCGAGCCACAAGGCGATTGCGTCGACTGCAATGCCTGCGTGGCCGTATGCCCCATGGGGATCGACATTCGGGACGGACAGCAGCTGGAGTGTATTACCTGTGCGCTGTGCATCGACGCCTGCGACAATGTCATGGACAGGCTGGGGCGCGAACGTGGCCTAATCTCCTATGCGACGCTGAGCGACTATAATTCGAATATGAATCTGGCCTCCTCCACCGGGCGGATCAACCCCGCCCAAGTGCGTGATCCAAAAACCGGCGGGTTTGTGTCGACTGTTCGGCATACCAATTGGCGCTCGGTCCTGCGCCCGCGCACCCTGGTCTATTTCATCGTCTGGGCGGGCATTGGCCTGGCCATGTTGACGGCCCTGTCCTTGCGGGCGCCAATCGGGATCAGTGTGCTGCACGATCGCAACCCATTATATGTATTGCTCTCGGATGGTTCGATCCAGAACGGATATGACGTGCGAATCCTCAACATGACCACACAACCGCAGGATTTGGTGTTTTCGATCACCGGCCTGCCGGGAGCGACCATGACCACGCCGGGGGGCACCGAAACCCAGGCGACGCAGCTCAAATTGGCCGTGGAGCCAGACCTCGTATTGCCGCTGCGCATCTACGTTCGCGCCCCGATGAGCGTCCAGGATGGCCAAAGGGATTTCTCCATGACAGTGGCCAATGCCGACGGCAGTGTCAGCACCAGCACCAAAGTGCGCTTTGAAACCCCAGAGGACTAAGACCATGGCAACCACTCCCTCAAAGCCATTTACCGGCCGCCACATGCTGATGATCACGGTGAGTTTTTTTGCGGTGGTCATTGGTGCCAATTTGACCATGGCCATTTCGTCGGCGCGAACCTGGACGGGCCTCGTGGTGGCCAATAGTTATGTCGCCAGCCAAGGCTTCCAGGATGTGCAAGACACGATTAAACGCCAACTTGCCGCTGGCTGGTCACTTGATATCTCCTATGCCGATGGCCTCGTGGCCTTCACCGCCATCGATGGCGCGGGGGCACAACTGCAACTGCAGGACGTTAGCGCCTTCTTGCGGCGCCCCGTTGGCGGGCACGACGATGTAACCCTGCCCATGACCCTAAAGGATGGGCGCTATGTGGCCGCAATCGAGCTGGCCGCTGGTGTTTGGGATATCACCGTAACGACCGGGGCGACCGAGCTGGGCTCCATCGCTTATGAGCACCGGGTGACGGCCAAATGACAGCCGACGCGCTCGCTGATGGCTTATACCAGGATCCACTCAGCGAGTTCATCGAGCCCGGGCCTGACGGCACTGGCGAAATTACCTTTGCGGTTCCAGACGCTTATTGCGCGGCCTGTATCGACACGATCGAAACCGGACTGCGACAGGCAGAGGGCGTCATCGCGGCCCGGGTGAATTTGTCGCAAAGGCGGGTATTGGTGCGTTATCGCGCCGGCGCCGATATCAGCACGTTTGGCCAACAGATCAACCGTAGCGGCTACCGCAACTTCCCGGTTGATGCCGCCAAAGACCGCGACCATGATGGGGCCCTAGCGGAGCTGGTCCGAGCGGTGGCCGTTGCCGGTTTTGCCACCGGCAACATCATGCTGTTCTCGGTATCGGTCTGGGCCGGGGCGGACGAGGCGACACGGGCGCTGTTTCACTGGCTCTCGGCCCTGATCGCGCTCCCGGCCATCGTTTATGCTGTTCGCCCATTCTATCGGTCGGCCTGGGCTGTCTTGCGCGTCGGGCGGACCAATATGGACGTTCCAATCAGCATCGGGGTGACGGTCACCACTGCCCTGAGCCTGTTTGAAACCATAAATGGGGGCGAGCACGCCTATTTTGACGCCTCCACGATGCTGCTGTTTTTCCTTTTGGTCGGGCGCACACTTGACCACCTGATGCGCAAACAGGCGCGCGGCGCGGTGGACAATCTCGCTCGCCTGTCGCCGCGCGGCGCCTATCAGGTTTTTGCCGACGGGACGACGGCATTCGTGCGCCTGAGCGACATCACACCCGGAATGCGGCTGGCATTGCGGGCGGGGGACCGCGTGCCGGTCGACGCCATTGTGGTGTCGGGCCAGGGCCAGATCGACATGGCGATGGTCAATGGCGAGTCGATCCCGATGCCCGCCAGTCGAGGAGTTGCGCTGCCGGCAGGTGCGATCAATTTGCAGAATGGCCTCGAAATTCTGGCCGAAAGAGCCTCGAGCGAGTCGTTCCTGGCCCGCTTGACCCGTTATGTCGAGGCGGCGGAGGACACGCGCACGAAATACCGGCGGATCGCTGACCGAGCCGCAAAACTCTATGCGCCAGTGATCCACGTCACCGCCGCAGCGACGTTTGCTGGTTGGCTGCTGTTGGGCGCGGGTTGGCACGACGCGTTGCTCAATGCGGTGGCGGTGCTCATTATCACCTGCCCCTGCGCCTTGGCCCTGGCCGTCCCGATTGTCCATGTGGTGGCTGCGGGACGATTGTTCGCCAATGGCGTGGTGATGTGCGATGGCTCCGCGCTCGAACGGATGGCATCGGTGCGGGTGGCAGCGTTTGACAAGACCGGCACGCTGACCCGCGGGACGCCTCGGCTGGTCAACACGGCCGATATTGAGCCGCAATTGCTGGCCATTGCGGCGCAGCTGGCGAGCCGAAGTTCGCATCCCCTGTCTCGGGCCATCATTGAAGCCGCGCCCACCTCCTCGAGCGCGGCGATCGAGGTGGTCGAGCTGCCGGGCCTTGGGGTTGAAGCCAGCATTGAGGGCGTGCGCTGGCGATTGGGCAGCGCGGCGTTTTGTGGGGGGAGTGACGATGACCAAAACAGTGCCAGCCAGGTCTGGTTGGCGCGCGAGGGTCACGCCGTCGCGAAGTTCTTATTCCAGGACGAGGCTCGCAGCGATGCGGCAGCCACGATCACGGCAATGGATGGCCTGCATGTGCCGGTGCACATTCTTTCGGGCGACCGCAAGGGCGCCGTAGAGGCGCTGGCCAAAGTCGTGGGGGCGGCTTCGTTTGGCTATGAAATGGCCCCCGAGGAGAAGCAGGCGGCGATTGCCGACCTGAGGCACAAGCATGGACCGGTGCTGATGGTGGGCGACGGCATCAATGATGCTCCGGCCCTGAGGGCCGCCGACGTGTCAATTGCCCCGGCCGCTGCCTCCGATATCGGTCGCGCTGCCGCCGACTTTATCCTGACCAATGATCGATTGCTGGGCGTACCCTTTGTGCTGTCCATTGCCCGGCGCGCCGACATTTTGGTCAAACAAAATCTTTGGTTTGCCGTGGCCTATAATGCCATTGTCCTGCCACTGGCCATTGTCGGCTATGTTACACCGCTGGCGGCGGCGATCGCGATGTCGAGCTCTTCGGTGGCGGTGGTGCTCAATGCGCTGCGGCTGCGGCTTGGTGCCGGGCCGTCCGGATTGGCACCTCAATCGGGGCACAACTGATGGATGGCTTGGTTTTCCTCATCCCCTGCGCAGTCGGGCTCGGCATTTTGGCTCTGAGTGGGTTCTTCTGGGCACTGCGCAGTGGCCAATATGATGATCTGGAAGGTGACGGGCAGCGGGTGTTGCTCAACGATGAACCACCCGGTCCCCGAAACGACAGCAAGCCGGGCGCAAGCTGAGGTCGAATTGGCGGCACGTGTGCGGACCAGGACGGCGCCGTGGTTACAACACACCGGGATTGGGGACGGCTGTTACGCAAAACGCCCCCGTTGACAGCCTGGAAAACCTCATCAATAGAAGCAAGATGTGGACGGCTTTGGCCGGACGCCACACGGGGAAACTGCTGATGGTTGGTCTCGACGTTTTCTTCGTCCTTTTGGGCGCGATCCTGGTGTTTGCCATGCATGGCGGTTTTGCCTTCCTCGAGGTGGGCACCGTTCGCCACAAGAACCAGGTCAACGCGCTGGTAAAGATCATGGTCGACTTTGCGTTTTCGACGCTGGCCTATTTCTTCGTCGGCTATTGGGTCGCTTACGGCGTGACATTCTGGTTCAGCGCCGCCGATATCAGCGGCGGCAACCCGGCCTTTCCCCAGCAGGGATTTGCGCTGGTGAAGTTCTTCTTTCTCGCCACGTTCGCGGCCGCTGTTCCAGCCATTATTTCGGGCGGCATTGCTGAGCGGGCAAAATTCTGGCCACAGGTTTTATCCGCCTCGGTCATTGTCGGGCTGATCTATCCGGTGTTTGAGGGCATCATCTGGAACGGCAATTACGGCATTCAAGACTGGTTGAGTCGGTCGTTTGGCGCGCCTGTGCACGACTTTGCCGGCTCGCTGGTGGTCCATGCGGTTGGCGGGTGGTTGGCCCTTGCTGCTGTGCTGCATCTGGGCCCACGGGTCGGGCGATATGGCAAATACGGCCGCCCCCACCCACCCTCGTCCATCCCCTGGCTCGCTTTGGGCACGTGGCTGTTGTGCGTGGGCTGGTTCGGCTTCAACGTCATGTCCGCCCAATCGACCGCGGCCGTGACCGGGCTTGTTGCCATCAACTCGTTGATGGCCATGGTCGGTGGCATCGTCGTCGCCACAGTTACGGGCCGTCTCGATCCAGGCTTTGTCCACAACGGCGCTCTGGCCGGCCTGGTCGCCGTCTGCGCCGGTTCCGATCTCATGCATCCGATTGGCGCGCTCATCACCGGTGGTGCGGCGGGCGGGATTTTTGTTTACTGCTATACCCTGACCCAGGAAAAACTGAAGATCGACGACGTCCTCGGCGTCTGGCCTTTGCACGGTCTCTGCGGCGCCTGGGGCGGCATTGCTGCGGGGATTTTTGGCCAGGTTTCGCTCGGTGGCATCGGCGGGGTTAGTTTGGTCAGCCAGATTATCGGCACCGTTGCCGCGATCGTCTTTGCCTTTGCGGCGGGCTTTGCGCTCTATTGGCTGACAAAGCGCTTTTTTGGCATCCGCCTCACCGACGCCCAACAGCAACGCGGCGCCGACTTGTCCATCCACTCAATCGGCGCCAATCCGGAGGGCGAGATCTGAACGGCAGGTCATCCGTTGATGCCAGCCGATTGGAGACATTGGACGCAAGTCCTAAGCCTTACGTCCAGTGCGCTAGATGAGGCGGCGGCCGGTGGGGTCGATGATGACTTCGCCGTCTTCCTTGGTGAAGGGGCCGATGGCTGGATTGGGCAGAATGTCGAGCACCAATTCGGAGGGCCGGCAGAGGCGGACCCCTTTTGGGGTGACCACAAATGGGCGATTGATCAGGATCGGGTGGGCCAGCATGGCGTCCAGCAGTGCTGCGTCGGTCAGCGTCGCGTCATCGAGGCCCAATTGGGCATAGGGGGTATCTTTCTGGCGGATCGCCTCCCGCACGCTTAGTCCTGCCTCGGCGATCATCTCGGCCAGACGGGTCCGAGTGGGTGGGTTCGCCAGATAGTCAATGACCAGCGGGGTTTCCCCGCTCTGGATGATCATGGCCAAGGTGTTGCGCGAGGTGCCGCATTCGGGGTTGTGATAGATCGTGATGGTCATGGCGCGTCCGATTTTTCAGGGTGGAGAAGCCAGGTGCAGAGGGCTAGCGCCAATAGCGCGCCGAGAATTTGCGCGACCACAAAACCGGGAACGTCCAGCGCGCGGATACCGGAAAAACTGTCGGTCAATGCGCGGGCTATGGTCACGGCAGGGTTGGCAAACGAGGTTGAGGCGGTGAACCAATAGGCGGCGGTAATGTAGCAGCCGACAAGCGCCGGGATGGCACCCTTGCTCATGCGCAGCCCCATCAGAATTACAAAGACCAGTCCGAAGGTAGCGACGCCCTCCGAAAGCCATTGGGCGCCGCCGGTGCGCACATGCAGGCTGACCTGCAGCGCCGGTGCCTCAAACATCAGATGCGCCAGCACCGTGCCGAGAATGCCTCCGGCGATCTGGCAAACGACATAAGCGACAGCGACCATCGCCGTCAGTTCCCGACGGAGCACGAAGACCAAGCTGACCACAGGATTGAAATGCGCCCCGGAAACGGGCCCAAGCAGGGTGATGAGGACAAACAGGATCGCTCCCGTTGGCACCGTGTTGGCCAGCAGTTGGATGGCGCCGTCCGTTGTCAGAGACGAAGCCATGATTCCCGAACCGACGACCGTCGCGACCAATAGGGCCGAGCCGAGCGCTTCGGCCACCAAGCGGCGGGGTAGGCTGATCATAGAAACACTCCCAGAAGCGCTGCGGGGCCGACCATGGCGAGCGGGCTCCCGTGGACGCAGGGGAACCGAGGGGTGCCAGCACAGCCAACGCGGGCGCGGGCTAAAAAGCCAAGACACTGGTTCATATTTCGCGACATAGCGATACAGGAAGCCCTCGGCAAGTGAACTTTTTATGACAGTTTGAAGCGGCCCGAGCAGCCGACCCGCCAGAGACAAATTGATCCCATTCCTGCCATGGTCGCCGAACTGACCCTTGCTCACCAGCACAAGGCTCGATCCGCAACGCAGCACGAGCGGCGCCGGTCGACACCCTTTCCAACGGAATTTGAAGAGGCGTCTTTACATAAAAACGTTTTTAGTACTAACTAGCGGCTGTCGAGAGCAGGGTCTGCTGCCGAACTTGAGGCTAGAAATGCTTGTCCGTTCACCGCCAATCGCCATAGAGCGAACAGCGCGCGAGGGCTCGCCCCGGGGGCGGACCTGACGCGATGACTGTTCTTGAAATCCGCAATTTGCGCAAAAGCTATGGCAATGTCGAGGTTCTGCGCGGGATCGACTTCAGCGCCGAGATTGGCGAGTTTATCTGCCTGCTTGGTCCAAGCGGCTGCGGAAAGTCCACCCTGCTGCGCTGCATCGCCGGTCTGGAGACGATCAGTTCCGGGCAGGTCATCATCGAAGGGCGCGATATGACCGGCGTGCCGCCTGCCCGGCGCAATCTGGCGATGGTGTTTCAGTCCTACGCCCTCTACCCGCACTTGAACGTGCGCAAGAACATGGCCTTTGGCCTGACCTTGCAGGGCATGAAGCGCGCCGAGATCGACCGTCGTGTCGCCGAGGCGGCAGGTATCCTGGCTATTGACCAATTGCTGGACCGCAAGCCACGACAATTATCGGGCGGGCAACGCCAACGCGTCGCTATCGGCCGGGCGATCGTGCGCGACCCCAGTGTATTTCTATTCGACGAACCGCTGTCCAACCTGGACGCCGCATTGCGCACCCAGACGCGCTACGAGTTGGCACGCCTGCACAAACAACTTGGCCGCACCATGTTGTTCGTGACCCACGATCAGATCGAGGCGATGACGCTGTCAACAACAGTTGTGGTGTTGAACGCGGGCAAGGTCGAGCAGACGGGGCGGCCATTAGAGCTCTACAATCGCCCAGCCAACCGCTTCGTTGCCGGGTTCATCGGCACGCCCCAGATGAATTTTGTGCCCGCAGCAGTGCGGGCCAACGCCAACGGCCAGCTTGAATTTGACCTGGCTGGGCAAATTGTCTCGCTGCCCTTGACCCCCGCCGCCAACGCCGACCTCAACCGTCCGGTTGAGGCGGGGCTGCGGCCCGAACACATCAGCATCATCGAAAACGGCCGACCCGGACTGGCGGTAAATGTCAAGGCCATCGAGCGCCTGGGCGCCGAGACCTTGGTGTTTACCCAGACGGCCGGCGGCCGGGACCTGGTGGTCCGCGCCGGTGGCTCGCTGGTGGTCGCCGAGGGTGATGCGGTGACCCTGGCAGTAGACCCCAACCAAATCCACCTGTTTGACAGCGACGGGGTGCGGGTCGACCTCGCGCTCGCGAGCCCCACTTCGTCTTGAACCAATGCCGACCGGGAGGCCATGTGCGCCCCCCAATAAACAAGGGAGTACGACAATGCTGAAAACACTTATACCCGTTGCAATAGCCGCTGGGCTGGTCTTGGGAGCTGCGGGGGCGCAGGCCCAAGAGACACTTCGGTTTGCGACCTGGGACAGCAATGAAAGCCTGGAAATCCAGCAAGCCATTGCCACGGCGTTCGAAGCCAGCCACCCCGGGGTCACCGTCCAGGTCGAGGCCTATGGTGATAGCTACGACACCAAGATCGCCGCCGGCTTTGGTGCCGGTGATCCACCAGACGTGATGTATATGTGGAATTTCCCGGCCTATGAGGCCTCATTGCTGCCGCTGGACAGCTATCTGGCTGCGGCAACGGACATGGACATGACCGACATCGCTTCGGGCCTGATGAACTATGCGCAGGTCCACGATGCCGACGGTACAACGCGCACGCTGGGTGTCCCTGCCGGATACACCACCCACGTCGTGTACTACAATAAGGACCTGTATGACGCGGCTGGCCTGGCCTATCCGAGCGAAGGCTGGACCTGGGACGATCTGCGGGCGAATGCCCTGAAGCTGGCCAAGCCTGATGAGAAGGTGTTTGGTTTTGGCGTCGACGGGAACCCTGACGTCTATGATTTCGAAAACTATTTGTGGAGCAATGGCACCAGCTGGATCAGCCCAGATGGGACAACCACGGTCGGCTATTTGAACTCGCCTGAGACCGCACAAATCTTCCAGATGTTCGTGGACATGGTCAAAGCCAATGAGGCGGTTCTGTTCGGCGTTGGCGATAATGGCAGCTATCGCGAACTGTTCAACTCCGACAAGCTGGCGATGGTTATCTCGGGTATCTGGCCGATGCCGGACTTCGAGGCCGCTGGCAAGAATTTCGGCGTGGTGGGCCTGCCTGCTTTTGCCGGGAAGCCTGCTCGCAGTGTGATGGACATTTCGGCGCTGTCGATCGCCAAGGATTCCAAGAAAGCTGACCTCGCCTGGGAGTTCGTCAAGTTCTACGCCAGCCCGGAAGCGGTGGCGATGCGCAAGAATGATATCCCAATCCTGATGTCGGTCGCCAAGTCACAGGGCATGGCCGACAACCCAAAATTTGCGCCGTTCCTGGCGATGCTGGCCCCAGCCGGCAGCACCAATGCCCCCGCCTTCCTGCGCAACCCGAATTGGGGTCGCGCGCAAGAGGTGGTGAACGAAGCGATTCAGCAGATCTATGTCGACATGGACGGAGTGCAGGCGATCCTCGATGACGCCGCCGTTCGTGCCGACAAGGCTCTGAGCCGCTAATGCAACCCCAAGTGGCAGCACCCGGGCCCTCTCCCAGGTTTCGCTTTGGCGCTGCCACGCCTTATCTGTTTGTGGCCCCATGGGTGTTCGGCTTTTTTGCCTTCACCCTGGGGCCGCTCCTGTTTTCGCTCTATATCAGCTTTTTTGATTGGCCCCTGGTGGGCACGCCCGAGTTTGCCGGACTGCAGAACTACACGACGATCCTGACCGACGATGCCGACTTCATGCGCTCGCTGTTTGTCACGCTCAAATTTGCGGCAATGTTCGTGCCGGCCAATCTTATCGTGGCCCTGCTGCTGGCCATGCTGCTCAACCAACCGATCTTTGCCAGCGGCTTTTTCCGAGCGGCGTTTTATGTGCCCTCGATCATTTCCGGGGTGGCGTTGGTGACCATCTGGTCATGGCTGTTGTCGCATGAGTATGGTGTGTTGAACTATATGCTGTCGCTTTTGGGCATTGGCCAGGTCAATTGGCTGGGGAGCCCCAATTGGGCGCCCGTCTCGCTGGTGCTGGTCAGCCTGTGGAGCGTCGGCGGGACCATGCTGATCTTCCTGGCCGGGCTGAAGAGCATTTCCAAGGAACTTTATGAGGCGGCCAGCCTGTCGGGCGTGGGCAAGATCGGCCAATTCTGGCTGATCACCCTGCCGCTGCTATCTCCGGTGCTGCTGTTTAATCTGGTGACGACGGTGATCGCCGCATTCCAGCAGCTGACCCTGGCGCTGTTGATGACCAAGGGGGGACCGGTCAAATCCACCTATATGCTGGCGATGTATATCTACGACAACGCCTTCAAATATCATGACATGGGTTATGCCGCCGCCATGTCATGGCTGATGCTGGTGCTCATCATCGCGCTGACGGTGGCGATCTTTAAATTCTCGTCGATGTGGGTGTTTTACGAGACTGAAGTGAAGAGGGACAAGCCATGAGGCGGCTCGGGCTTGGGGCGGTTCTGGTGCTGCTGGCACTGATGTTCCTATTCCCATTTTACTGGACTTTTGTGACCGCGATAAAAGCCAAACCAGAGCTGTTGACCTGGCCGCCAATGTGGTGGCCAGCAGAAGCCCAATGGTCCAATTTTGGTGATGCGTGGGCAGCCCAACCATTTTGGACGTTTCTGAAAAATTCCCTGATTGTCACAGTGCTGTCGACATTGGGGCAGCTGTTATCGTCGTCACTGGTTGCGTTCGGCTTTGCCCGCTTTGACTTTTTCGGGCGCAATTTCTTATTCATGGTGCTGCTGACCGCGATGATGATCCCCTGGGACGTCACCATGATCCCGCTCTATATGGAGTTTAACTGGCTCGGTTGGATCAACACGCTTTACCCGCTGATTGTTCCCTCCTGGTTTGGGGCGCCGTTCTTCATCTTCCTGTTGCGCCAATTCATCATGTCGATCCCACGCGAACTGGACGAAGCGGCCAAGATGGACGGCGCCAACATGTTCCAGATCTATTGGAAAGTGCACTTGCCGTTGATGCTTCCGGCGCTTGTGCTGGTGGGCACGTTCCAGGTGCTGGCCGCGTGGAATGATTACCTCGGACCGCTGATCTTTTTGAACGACGAGAGCATGTACACGCTGACGCTGGGCCTGGCGGGATTCAAGACGCTTCATGCGACCAATTTGACGGCGCTGGCGGCAATGACCATCATGATTTGCGTGCCGCCTCTGGTGCTGTTCCTGACCGCTCAGCGCTATATCATGGACAGCTCGCTCAGCTCCGGGATCAAAGGGTAAGACCATGACAGCATGGCCGCTATGGCGGGCGGATCTGTTTGATCCGCGCAAAGTGCCATTTTCCCGGCGCGGCAGCTTCATTGCCATATCCTGGCTCGATGCAGACGGGGCATTCTGGCTGCGCAATCTGCGTGGCGGCGATGAGCAAACCGATCTTGGGCGGCTCGTTAAGATCACCGTGCTGGACGCTTCTGGCGCACCGGTCACACCCGATTGGGTGCTGACGCCCGATTGCCTGACGGCGCGGGTGAACGATCTCCAAGTGCAACTATGCTTTGATGGCCCCAATCGAATTTGCATTGCTGGGACGGGCCTGGGCATTCGCCTGGAGGCCGGTGCCAGCAAATATAACTATGCCCAGGCGGCAACAGACCATGTGCATCTGTGCATCGCCCGGCAGGATCTGCGCTGCAATATTGCGGCCGACATCGGCACGGTTCAGCTTTGGGCGGAGTGGAATGGGCTGTCCTCCGACAGCATAAAAATTGATGTGCGCCCGACCGCCGGCAATTTGGTGGCGACGCTGGATATGTTCCGGATTGAACCCGAAAAGCGGGTTGCGATCGACCAAGCGGCGGCGCGGGCCGAGGTCGCCTCCGAGTTCAATGGCTTTTTAGCGACAATGCCGCAGGTGGCCGAAACCTATGCCGATGGCCGACTGCTTGCCGCCTATATTTTGTGGTCTGCCGAGGTGCCTGCCGAAGGGGCTTTGACGCGCCCGGCGATCTATATGTCGAAAAACTGGATGACCAATATCTGGTCCTGGGACCATTGTTTTGTGGCGCTGGCCTTGGCCGAAGGCCAACCCGAGCACGCCTTCGCGCAAATGGAAGTGATGTTTAACGCGCAAGCGGACAATGGTCGCCTGCCCGATTTTATCAATGATCGCTATGCCTATTGGGCGTTCACCAAGCCCCCGGTTCACGGCTGGACCTTTGCGCGATTGCGCGCTGCAGCGCCGCAGAATTACGGCCCGGAGCGGGTGTCAAAAATGGTGAAATGGCTGCAGGCGCAAACCGACAATTGGCTTGCTGGACCCCGGCTCGGCGCCCTGCCCGCCTATCGCCACGGCAATGATGCGGGCTGGGATAATGCCACAGTGTTTGCCGAGGGTGGGCCGCTGGTCAGTCCCGATCTGGCCACGCTTTTGATCCTGCAACTGGACGAGATTGCGGCCCTGCATCGCTTGTTGGGGCAAGAGGCAGAGGCGCTGGTGGCGATTGAGCGCGCCGACCGGCTGTGTGTGGCGCTGTGTGCCGATTTGTGGGACGGCGACGGCTTCGTAGCACGCTTGCAGAGCAGTGGAAAAATTGTTGATTGCCGGCAATCGTTGTTGCTGTTTTTGCCTTTGTTGCTGGGCGAGCGGCTGCCGCACGGTCATCGCTCCTTGCTGCTCAAAAAGCTGACAGAAGTACACCATTTCACCGATCACGGACTGGCTACCGAGGCGACCGATAGTCCCCTCTATCGCGCTGACGGCTATTGGCGGGGGCCGATCTGGGCCCCAACCACAATGTTGTTTTTTGACGCCCTATTGCAGTGTGGCGCCGATGGCCTGGCAAAAAGCGTTGCCGAGCGCTATTGCGCCCTGTGTTGCGCCAGCGGCATGGCAGAAAACCACGACGCCCTTACCGGCGAGGCCTTGCGCGACCCCGCCTTTGCCTGGACATCGGCAGTGTTCCTCTGCCTAGGGCAATATTTGTCGCCCGCGCGCTAGTCGGACTTGGCGGCAATCACTTGCGCATAGGTCTGGCCGGAGAATTTGACCGTGCGTTTCTGGGTTTGGAAATCCACATGCACGATCCCGAACGGCGTGGTGTAGCCATAGGCCCACTCAAAATTATCAGTCAGGGTCCAGGCGAAATAGCCTTGAACCGGAACGCCCTTGGCCATGGCGCGGCCCATCTGCTCAATGTGATCTACATAATAGGCAGCCCGTTGCAAATCGACGATTTCGCCATTGGCATCGGGCGTTTCTGGCAGGGTCGCCATACCACTTTCGGAAATGTGGATCGCGGCAGGGCCATAGTTTTCATGCACATAAACCAGCACGTCGTGAATGCATTGCGGCCAGATTTCATAACCGACGGCGGTGTATGCGCCGGGGGGACTGACGCGGTCAAAATTCAGCGGTGCCAGCTGGGTGCCCGCCTGCATGACTGAGCGGCGGTAGATGTTGACGCCGAGATAATCGAGCGGCGCGGCGATCACGCTATTGTCGCCCGGACGAATATCGGGAAGCTGATCGGCGCAGAGTTCGAGAATGTCGGCGGGATAGCAGCCCTTAAATACGGCGTCCAGATACCAGCGGTTCTGGGCACCATCAAAGCGCTTGGCCGCCGCACTGTCTTGCGGGTCGCTGCTGGCCGGTTCGGCGACGTTTAGATCGAGGACGATGCCGATTTGGGCGTCGGGCACATTGGCCCTGATGCGTGGAACCGCCAAACCATGGCCAAGCAAGGCATGGTGACTGGCCGCCAAACCACCTTTTACGCCATCGCTGAGCCCGGGCGCATCCTCGCCTGTGGCGTGGCCCGACCAGCAAAAGGTCCATGGCTCGTTCAGCGTGGTCCAATGTTTGATCCGATCGCCAAAGGCGCGGCTCGCCAGTTCGGCATAGTCGGCAAAGCGTGTGGCCGTGTCGCGATTGTACCAGCCGCCCAAATCCTGCAGTGCCTGTGGCAAATCCCAGTGATAAAGGGTCACGAATGGGGTGATGCCGACGTCCAGAAGACCATCAATCAACTGGTCGTAAAACGCCAATCCAGCCGCATTGGTGGCGCCACTGCCCAATGGCTGAACGCGGGACCAGGCAATCGAGAACCTATAGGCATCCAGGCCCATTTGTTGCATCAAGCCGATATCGTCGCGCCACCGCCGCAAATGATCACAAGCGATGTCCCCGGAGCTATTATCGATAATGGCCCCCGGTTGGCGACAGAAGCGATCCCAGATGCTTTCACCCTTGCCCGCCGCGTTCCAGCCGCCTTCGATCTGATAGGCCGAGGTGGCGCCGCCAAACACAAAACGCTGGGGAAAGCGGAGCGAGCGGGCCTTTTGGCTGATCTGGCTCCTGGCCTCAGTGGTGTTTGACATGGTATTTCCTTTCGATAGAGGCGATGAGACTGGCCGCAACCAGGGTCAGCAACAGGTAAAAAATGGCGGCGGAGTTATAGGGAGCGAAGGGCAGGAAACTCGCCGACTGGAATTCGCGCATTCTTTGGGTGATATCGCGGATCGACAGGATCGAGAGCAGCGAGGTGTCCTTCAGAATGGCGATGAACTCATTGCCCAGCGGCGGAATAATGATCCGGAACGCCTGGGGGATGATGACGTGACGCGCCGTCTGCCAACGGCTGAGACCCAATGAGCGCGCTGCCTCCAACTGACCGCGCGGCACTGCATTGATCCCCGAACGGAAAATCTCCGCCAAATAGGCGGAATAGGCCAAAGCCATCGCCAGGATGCCGCGCAGCAAATTGGGCAGGTCAATAAAGCCGCCGGTCGCGTCCTTGACCGCGCCGCTCAGGGGCAGCCCGACATAAAGGACAATGACCAGCATCGGAATGCCGCGAATGGTGTCGATGATGAATTCAGCGCCGACCGAGAGCGGATGACGCCCATGTAACACGCCACCCAGCGTCAAGAGGGCAAGCACCAGGCCGACCAGCCCGAAGGCGGTTCCGGCGGCCACGGTATCATCGGCCAAGGACTGCACCTGCCAGAGCGGTTTGGCGCCAGCGGGCAAGTATTGGAGCGGCACCAGCGCCGCCGTCACATCTGGCCCGGCGACCATTGCCGCCATCGCAGCGTCAGCGCCCAGCAGGGTTTTGACCGGAAGTTCGATGCCGTTGGCAGCTGGAAACTGCCCAAAGCGCACCGCATCGATCAGCCCCTTGGGCGTGCCCGGCGTGACGGCGACTTTGCCAGATAAATTGCCGACCAGCACAAAATCCTGCCGAGGCTGCGCAAACTGCCAGCCGGCGGCGACAAGGCAAATCAGCACGAAGGCGATGAACAAGGGATAGGTTCGCCGAGCAACCTGGAGTTGCAGCAGCCCAATCCAACCAAGCCCGAGCAACACTGCCAACCCATAAGCCAGGATGGCCGCACGGAGGGTGATCGCCACCCCTGCGGCAAAACCCAGATGGGCGAACAGGACGATGCCGCCTAACCCCAGGCCATTTAGGACGAGCAGACCCCAGACCGCCCAGCGCCGCAACGGGTGCACTGCCGCCAGGTACAGCCCGGCAAAGCCCACCAGATTGGCGGCCCAATAGGTCCACAACGCGCCATGAGCGGTGCCTGTAGTGACCGCCAAGACCGCATCGGTCAGGCGGCGCGGGGTTTCCCCGCGCACGACCCAGTCCGAGGTAAAGCCATCGACGGCATTGGCAAGGACGGAGGCAATAAACGGCATTGCCAGCTCCGAACTAGCCAGGGCCAGACCGGCCACAAGGCTAAGAGCGGCGGCGGCCCAACCCCAGCGGCCACGCCAGCGCAGCGCCGCAAGTGCGCCGCCGAACGCGGCGAGCAGCAGCACGAACCCCGGCAGCAGCGCCATGGCGCCCGGCTCCACCCCGACGATGGCGGAAAGCGACCGGCTGTAGTCAGGCGAGGTTGCAAACAGAAATACGATGAACGGCAACGCAAACAGAATGACCAGATTGCTCGGCCGGAGCTTTCTCAGCATGGCGGTCCGCTCCATCGTTCAAATGGTGTGAAAGGGGCAGCCATTCCGATCTATAGAAGACCGGAATGGCTGCGGGGACTGCGCCGGGTTCAGGGAGGTCGCCCGGGTGCAGTCCGTTGGGGGCTAGTTGACAGTCCAGTATTTGGCGATCAGTGCGTCCAAGGTCCCGTCGGCTTTGATCGCTGCTAGGCCTTCGTTAAAGGCGGCCACATTTGGATCGCCCTTGCGGAACACCAGGCCCAGCGGGTCCGACTGCAGGTCACGGATTCCCACGACCAATTCGCCGGCAAACTGCTTTTCATACGCAGGCGCATTGGCGCCATTGATGACGACGCCATCGACATCCTTGTTCTTGAGCGCCAGCACCGAGGCGGTGAAGCTGTCATAGGCCAAAACATTGCCATCGCCGACAATGCTGGTGGCGAGTTCAGCGTCCGTTGTGTTGGCCTGCGCCGACAGTTTCTTGCCGCCGGACTTGAAGTCCTCAACCGTCAACGCCTGATCCTCGACCCGCAGCAGAATAGCCTGACCGTTGATGATGTAGGGTTCGGTGAAATCCATCACCTTCATCCGCTCCTCGGTGATCGACACCCCCGAGGCAACCAGATCAAAGCTGCTCTGATCCAAGGCCGCGAAGATGCCATCCCAGCCGGTGGTGACGAATTCGGCCGTGCAGTTGATCTTGACGCAGATCGCGTTGACCACATCGATATCAAAGCCGACAATCTGGCCGCTGGCCTGATCGACATATTCCATTGGTGGCGAGGTCGTGTCCGAACCCACTTTAAGGGCAACGCCGCCCAAATCGGCAGCGAATGCGGCTCCGCCCATCAGCGCCAGTGCCAGCGCGGCCACGATTGTCTGTTTCATTGCCATTTATACGTCCCTCGTTTGGTTGTTGTCAGTCAAAACGCCGCCCAGCCTATCGGCCTGGCGGATTACCAGTTCTGGGCGCCAGAGCTCGCGCAGCGCCGTCGGCGGATCGCCCGCCAATCGGCGCAGCAGAAAGGTGGCGAGTTTGCGCCCCAAATGCTCGATCGGCTGGTAAAACGTGGTCAATGGCGGCGAGAAATAGGCGCTGGCATTGATGTCGTCATAGGCGATCACATCCGCGTCGATCCCCACCACCAAGCCCAATTCGCGCAAGCCCGCCAAGACTCCAAGTGCGGTGGATTCGTTCACGCACACAAATCCGGTGGCGGGCCTGGACTGACCGCGCAGGGCAATGGCAGTGGCTTTGCCGAAACGGGCGGTCAGATCGCCGGCGGCGATCAAATCATCACAATCAGGCAGACCTGCCTCGGCAAGCGCCCGTCGGAACCCATCGACGCGGTCCAAGGCATAAGACAGTTTCGGTTCGGGATTGATCAAGGCGATGCGCCGATGACCACCCTCGATCAATCGAGTGGTTGCGGCGTGAGCGGCCCAATCATTGTCAACGTCGACATGAGCGTATTCGAGTGGGCTGCGGCAACGACCCAGAGTGACAAAAGGGAACCCGCGCTCGACCAGGAACTCAATCCGCTCATCGCGCGCCATAATTCCCGAAAAGATCAGTCCGTCCGCCAGACCCTGTCCAGCGATCCGCCGCGCCGCTTCCAGCGCCTCATTGGCGTCACGCACCACATGCACCGCAATCCGGTAGCGGGAACCTTCCAGCCCCTGGCTGATGCCGCTCAGAATTTGGGCGTATTCCACCCCATCCCATTCATAACCAGTACTGGCCGAAACAGGCATCAGGACGGCAATCTGATAGGTCAAGCCGGTGCGCAGCGACATGCCGCGCACACTGGGTTCATAGCCGATGCTGGCCGCAGCAAGGCGAATCGCCTCCTTGGTCTGCTGCGTGACCACGGGGGAGTCATGCAGGGCCTTGGAAATCGTGGCGATCGAGAAACCAGTCAAACGCGACAACGTCTTGATCGTCGGGCGCTGGGTTGGGGTATCTGACTTGTGCTTTTTCATGTCAGCTATCTTGCACCCAGGTACCAAACTGTCACGCGGGCGATTGCCGCACCACGATGAACAAACCTAGGTTAGTGCAAAATAAAATCGATTTCAATGGCCGTTTTTACCAAATCTGCCATCGATGTGGCCGGCTGCAGCCTGTTGCCGAGCGCCTATTGGACCGGAGGTGGGCGGGCGCCCGCCCAGTGCGCCGTAACGCTGCTGGGCGGGACGTCAAACCCGTGGCAGGACTTGTGCCGCGTTGCCATGCGGCAAGGCCGGCAATTTTGCCGGATCAGCCTGGCTGAGATCTCAGAATTCCGACCAGTCCTTGGCGATAGCGGCGCTGCCATTCTGGGCTGACCGCTGGGCCGGGGATCTCTGACGGTTGGGTTGCGGCGCGGCTGCGCGGGGAGAGGTCGCGGCGCGGCCTGCTGGGGCGCTTTCAGTTATTGTGAAGATATCGACGACCTGATCGAGTGCCGATGCCTGGGCCTCGGTCTGTTCAATGGCGGCATTGGTTTGCTCGACCAGCGCGGCATTGTGCTGGGTCATTTCGTCCATCACCCGAACGGCGACATTGACCTCTTCAATAGCCGATGCCTGTTCGCGGCTTTCGCGGGCGATGGATTCGATCAGGGTATTGTTGGCCCGTGCGGCGGTGAGCATGGCCTGTAGTTTGGTGGCGGCGTCGCCGACCAATTGGCTGCCGTTGCGAACCTCCCCGGCGCTATGGTCAATCAAGACCTTGATCTCTTTGGAGGCTTCGGCGGCGGATTGGGCAAGACGGCGCACCTCAATGGCGACAACGGCAAAGCCTTTGCCAGCTTCCCCAGCACGCGCCGCTTCCACCGAAGCATTCAAAGCCAGCAGATTGGTCTGGAAGGCGATGTCATCGATCAGGCCAATGATGTTGGAAATTTTGCCCGACGAGGTGGTGATGGCCTCCATGGCGGTGGTGGCATTGACCATGATGGCGCCGCTTTCTTCGGCGGAGCGAGTGACACTATCCGAATTGGACGCCGCGTCCTTGGCACGATCGGCGTTCTGCAACACCGTGGCCGCCAATTGCTCCATGGCCGCGCTGGTCTCTTCGATAGTTGCGGCCTGTTTGGTGGTGCGCTCAGACAGATCGTTAGCGCCTGCAAGAATTTCGCCTGTTGCCGTCTTGAGCGAGCGCGAGGTGCCACGCAGCTGCAAGACCACTTCGGTCAATTTATCGGCGACGGCGTTGGTATCATCCTTGAGGCTGCCCAGGGCACCGAAATACTCGCCCTGAAGGCGCTGGGTCAGGTCGGTGCGCGCCAGGGCGGCCAAAACCAGTCCGGTTTCGCTGATGCTGCGGTCCACGGTTTCAACCAGATTGTTGACCGAGCCAGCCAGACTATTCAATTCGGCATCGGGAAACTCGACATTGACGCGCTTGGTGAAGTCGCCTGCCACAGCCGCGTCTACCACATTGCCAAAGGCGGTTTGCAACTCGCCCATCATCTGGGCCCGTTCGGCTTGTGTCGCAACAATGCGCGCCGCCTCCGCACTCGTCATTTGCGCAACCTTGAGACCGTTGTCGCGGAAGATATTGACAGCCTGCGCCATAGCGCCGATTTCATCGCGCTGGCCAACAAAAGGCACCTCGACACTGAAATCGCCGGCAGACATTGAGCGCATGGTGGAAGTCATCCGCCCAATCGGATTGGCCAGAGACCGGGCGCCAAGCCAAACCAGCAACAGCACCACGAGCATGGCCACCAAGGCCGACACGAGCATGGCGTTGCGAGCCTGATCGGCCGAGGCCAGCAGCGTGGCCTGGGGAACGGTCATCATCAAGGTCCAGGTTTCCTGCAACCCTGGGAAAACAACCGGGGCAGAAACAATGAACTGTTCGACCCCGTCGGCGTCGCGATAGAGGCGCCCATCGATGCCGCCAGCCGCTGCCTCAGCGATCATTGCAAGGTTGAGATCGTCAGCGACCGGCTTACCGAGCAACGCAGGATCATCATTGGCAATCCATAAATTGTCCGTCCCGGCCAAGGTCACGCGGCCAGTGCCGAAGGGGGCAAGCTTGCCGATGCGCTCCGAGACATTGGTCATGGCGATATCGGCTGTGGCTACACCTACGGCCTTGCCGGCATTGTGGATAATCGCCACCGCACTGGCCATGATCACATCTTTGCCCTCGACGGGGTAGATGTAGGGGGCGGTCATGATGGTTCGGTCCAATTTCAGCGGGGTATCGTACCAGCCTTCAATCCCGGCCTCTTTGGTCATGACCAGTTTTTCGAAACCGATCGACCCATCGGCCGCGCGGAAGAAATATGGGACAAATCGGCCGGTCGCATCTGAGAATTGGTGTGCGGTAAAGGCCGCGTCCTGACCATCAAGACCGTTTGGCTCAAACACGACGGTCATTCCAAAGACATTGGCGTGGGCTTCTACCGCATGCTTGACCGCCGACCCAATCGCGTCGCGCTGAACCATGCCTGCTTGCAGCAAGCCTTCAATGATGACGGCGTTGTCTACCGCGGCATTGACTGCCGAACCGATGTCGCCGGCGATCGCGGCGCTATACTGCCCCAACAGCGCCGACGCCTGCTCATGAGCCTCAGCCGTTGCCGTCTGGTACATGATCGACGTGCCGGCGATTGTAATGGCGCTGACCGAAGCCGCGAACAGCAGGCCCGCGCCGAGTGTGAGCTTGGCTCGGATCGAAATATCTGAAAATCGCATGATAACCCCAGGGCGCAGGAAACGGCCTTTGGGCAAACGATTGCCTTGGAATGGTTAACCAGTGCTTGAACAGTGCCGATTTAGGCGCCGGCATTGATCACGGTCCCGTGATCAATGCCGATTTGATCGGGGGCGGAGCATTGGCACCCGGGCCGTTAGCCGTGGTTGATCATGACGTGGCGCACTGCGGTATAATCTTCCAAAGCGTAGACCGACATGTCCTTGCCATAGCCGGACTGCTTAAGCCCGCCATGCGGCATCTCGTTGACGAGCATAAAATGGGTATTGATCCAGGTGCAGCCATATTGGAGCGCCGAAGCGGTTTGCATGGCGCGCGAGATGTCCTTGGTCCACACCGACGATGCCAGGCCGTAGTCGCTGTCATTGGCCCAGGTGATCGCATCCTCGGGTTCGGTAAAGCGCGTGATCGAGACCACCGGGCCGAAGACCTCGCGCCGGACGATTTCGTCACTCTGCAACGCTCCAGCGACGATGGTTGGCTCATAATAGAAGCCCTTGTCCCCTGAGACGTGACCGCCCGCGGTGACCTGGATATGGGGCAGTTCGCTCGCCCGTTCGACAAAGCTGGCGACACGATCGCGCTGACGGCCAGAGATCAGCGGGCCAATCTCGTTGGTGGCGTCATCGGCCTGGTTGAAGCGGATTGATGCAACCGCCGCGCTCAGGTCGGCGACCAGCCGGTCGTGAATTTTTGGGCCGGCATAGATGCGGCAGGCTGCGGTGCAATCCTGACCGGCATTGTAGTAGCCGAAGGCACGAAGCCCACTGACCACGGCGTCCAGATCTGCATCGTCGTAAACAATGACCGGGGCTTTTCCGCCCAATTCCAGATGGGTGCGCTTGACCGACTTGGCCGCAGCTTCCAGGACTTTCTTGCCGGTCGAGACGTCCCCGGTGATCGAGATCATATTGACCTTGGGGTGATTGATCAGCGCGTTACCAACGGTGGCGCCGCGGCCCAGAATAACATTGACCACGCCTTCGGGCAGAATGTTGGCGAGGATTTTGGCCAGTTTCAACGCGGTCAGCGGGGTCTGCTCGGAGGGCTTGAACACCACGGTATTGCCCCCGGCGATGGCGGGAGCAAGCTTCCAGGCCATCATCATCAGGGGGTAGTTCCATGGTGCGATGGACCCGACAATGCCGATGGCATCACGGCGCACCATTGAGGTGTGGCCGGGCAGATATTCGCCAGCCACAGTTGCGGTCATATTGCGCACTGCGCCAGCAAAGAACCGCCAGCAATCGACAATGGCGGGAATTTCGTCATTGAGCACTGCGTTGATTGGCTTGCCACAATTGAGCGCTTCGAGCGCGGCAAAGCCGGCCGCGTCCGCTTCAATGGCGTCGGCGATGCGCAACAGATAGCTCGATCGCTGCCCCGGAGTGGTGCGTGACCAGGTTTTGAAGGCGCGTTCGGCAGCATTGACTGCGGCATCGATCTGGGTGAGCGAGGCTTCAGGAATGGCCTTGATCAATTGGCCAGTGCGCGGATTGAGCACCTGCTCTGCGGCCTCGGTGCCGGTTTCAAATTGCGCGCCAATCAGCATGTCGATGTTCATGGGGTTTCCTCCCGAAGGCTAGTTTTGTGGGGGTAGGTTTCGGCAAACTCATTTCCCTGCCCCCGCGATCTGATCGCCATCTCTGGTCAAATAAAACGCGGCGAGGATCGGCAAGAAGGTGACCAGCACCACCGCCATGGCCACCACATTGGTGACCGGGCGCTGGCGCGGGCGGATCAGCTCTTCGAGCATCCAGAGCGGCAGGGTCTGCTGCTGGCCGGCGGTGAAGGTTGTGACGATGACTTCGTCGAAAGAGAGCGCGAAAGCCAACATGCCTCCGGCCAGCAGTGCCGTGCCAAGATTGGGCAGGATGACATGGCGGAAGGTCTGGAAGCCGTCGGCGCCCAGATCCATTGAGGCTTCAATCAGCGAACCGGAGGTGCGGCGGAAGCGGGCGACCGCATTATTATAGACCACCACGATGCAGAACGTGGCGTGACCCAAAACGATGGTCCAGAACGAAAACGGGATTTCGAACAGATTGAAGGCCGACCGCAGGGCGATACCGGTAACGATGCCCGGCAAGGCGATAGGCAGGATGACCAACAAGGAAATGACCTCGCGGCCGAAGAACCTGCTGCCCGAGACGGCACCGGCGCAGAGTGTGCCCAGGACCAGCGCGATCAGCGTTGAGATGGCGGCCACCTGCACAGACAGGGTGATCGCCGCCCAAATATCGGCTCGGCCCGCGGCGACGGCGAACCATTTGAGCGTCAGGCCCGGCGGGGGCCACTGGAAGCTCTTTTCCTCGGTGGTGAAGGCATAAACAAAGATCAGCAGCAGAGGCAGCAGCAGGAAGGCCAGCCCGGCTCCGGCGGCAAGCTTGAGCGGCAACGCAGCACGGGGTGCGTCAGAGCGCATCGAAGGCCCCCATGCGGCGCGCGCCCCAAAGATAAATCCCCATGATGGCGACAGGCACCACGGTGAAGGCGGCGGCGAGCGGGATATTGCCGGCGGTGCCTTGCTGGGCATAGACGGCCTGGCCGATGAACAGGCGCGAGGAGCCGACGATCTGGGGAATGATGTAATCGCCCAGGGTCAAAGAGAAGGTGAAAATCGAACCGGCGACAATGCCGGGCAGCGCCAGCGGCAAGATGACATGACGGAAGGTGTTCAACGGGACTGCGCCCAGATCGGCGGAGGCGTCGAGCAAATTGGTTGGCACGCGTTCGATGGCCGCCTGGATCGGCAGGATCATGTATGGCAGCCAAATATAAGTGAAGACCAGAAAGGTGCCGATATAGCTGACCGAAAGCGAGTTGCCGCCAATGACGGGGATCGACAGAATTGCCTCGAGCACCGGCGTGAGATGCAGCTGCTCGAACATCCAGTTGAAGATGCCTTCCTTGGCCAGGATCAACTTCCAAGCATAGACCTTGACCAGATAGCTCGACCACAGCGGCAGCATGACACCGAGGTAGAACAGTGCCTTCCATTTGCCGCGCGCATAGCGCGCAGCGACGTAAGCGATGGGGAAGGCGATCAGCGCTGAGGCGAGGGTGACGATTGCGGCCATCAGCACGGTGCGAATGATGATGTCGGCATTTTGCGGCTTGAACAGCTCGCCATAGGTCTTGAGCGTGAACTCCTGCACGACGAGGCCGGAGAAATCGTCGATGGAGAAAAAGCTCTGCAACAGCAGCGCGAACAGCGAACCGAGATAGATGATACCCAGCCACAGCGCGGCAGGCGCCAGGAGCGCAAAAACCAACAGATTGGGGCGGCGCCAGAGCGTATCGGAAACGCTGCCGAGCCAGCCGCGCTGATTGGCGAGTATGGCGCCGTCCTGGCTCATGGGCCGGGCTCCATCAGGTGCAGGGCCGATTTATCGAAGCTGAGGCCGACTTCGGAGCCGAGGCTGGGAATTGTGTGGCTGGCTGGGACGATAGCGTGCAGATGGACGCCGTTACAGGCCAGTGCCAGCCGGATGCTGGGGCCGAGATAGTTCATGGACGTGATGGTGGCGGTGACCTGGCCGGTCGCGCCAACCGAAATCGCCTCGGGACGGAGGCTGGCCCAGCGGTTTTCACCGGTGATCGCTTTGACAAATTCTGGTTCCAGCACATTGGACGAGCCGACGAAATCGGCGACGAAGCGGGTCTGCGGGCGCTGGTAGATATCCTGCGGCGTGCCGATCTGTTGCACCTTGCCATCGTTGAACACGGCCACGCGGTCGGCCATTGACAAGGCCTCGCCCTGATCGTGGGTGACGAAGATAAAGGTGATGCCGAGAGTGCGTTGCAGGACCTTGAGTTCGTCCTGCATCGACTCGCGCAGTTTCAAATCGAGTGCGCCCAAGGGTTCGTCGAGCAGCAGCACTTTGGGCTGGTTGATGATAGCTCGGGCCAGCGCGACGCGCTGGCGCTGGCCACCCGAAAGCTGGCCGGGGCGGCGGTTGCCATAAGCGCCCAGCTTGACCAGTTCGAGCGCCTTGCCCGCTTCGCGCAAGCGTTCCGCCTTTGGCACTTTGCGCAGCATCAGCGAATAGGCGACGTTGTCGATGACGTTCATATGCGGGAACAGGGCGTAATCCTGAAACACCGTGTTGACGTTGCGCCGGTAGGGCGGCACGCCCTCGGCGGTTTGTCCGAAGATTTCGATGTGACCGGAGGTGGGTTGCTCAAACCCGGCGATCACCCGCAGGCAGGTGGTCTTGCCGGAGCCCGACGGTCCAAGCATGGCGAAGAATTCACCGGGGGCGATTTCAAGATCGACCGCATCCATGGCGCGGACGGCACCGAAATGGCGGGAGACTTGCTGGAGGGAAACTGCTGACGTCATTGGATGGGAGACCCCCTCCCCAACCCTCCCCGCAAGGGGGAGGGTGCCGAACTGAGTGTGTGGCACGATCCAGTTCAATCAACCGGACAGCACCCTCCCCCTTGCGGGGAGGGATGGGGAGGGGGTGGTTTCACCCGCTCCCGGATGTGCAGTGCGCGCTAGTTCCCGCCTACCACGCCAATATAATCGCTGACCCAGCGCGAATATGGGACGCACTCGGCCTGGGTTTCGCACTTCCCGATCGGGGTCTTCCAGAACTTGATCTGGCCGAAATTGTCGAAGCCGTTGATGGCGCAACCGGTGTCGGTCAGAAGCTCATTGCCCTTGCAGGCAGCGGGGACGACCGGGACCGAACCGAACCAGGCAGCGACGTCGCCCTGCACTTTTGGCGAGAGCGAATGCTCCATCCACAGGTAAGCGCAGTTGGGGTGGGCAGCGTCGGCAGCGAGCATGGTGGTGTCGGCCCAGCCGGTGGCGCCTTCGGACGGAATAGTGGAGGCGATGGGCGCCGCTTCGAGCTGGAGCGCATTCACCTGATAGGGCCAGGAGCCGGATGCAACCACGCCTTCGGTCTTGAAATCATCAATCTGCACCGCGGCATCGTGCCAATAACGGCCCACCAGCTTGCGCTGATCTTTTAACAATGCAATCGCAGCAGCATATTGCTCTTCGTTGAGTTCATAGGGATTGGTGATTTTGAGGTCCGGCTTATGGGCCATCAGGTAATTGGCGGCATCGGCAATGTGGATAGCGCCGTCATAGGCCTGCACCCGGCCCTCATTGGATTTGCCATCCGGCAGATCCATCTTCTCGAACACCACGTTCCAGCTGGTCGGCGCCGTAGGGAACACATTGGTATTATACATCAGAACGTTTGGGCCCCACTGATAGGGAGTGCCATAATGCTTGCCATCCACCGTGAACCAGGCGCCGTCCTTGAGCCGTTCATCAACCGTCCCCCAACTCGGGATCAGATCGGTATTGACCGGCACCACTTTCTTGCCCGCCACCAAGCGCAGCGAGGCGTCGCCTGATGCGGTCACCAGATCGAAGCCGCCGCCATTCATCAGCGTCACCATTTCGTCCGATGTCGCGGCGGTCTTAACGCTGACCATGCAGCCGGTGGCTTTCTCGTAATCGGTCACCCAATCCCAGCCTTCGGTATCGCCGCGCTCGATATAGCCAGGCCAGGCGACGATGGAGAGGGCGCCTTCACCAGCGCCAACCGCCGTCATTTCCTGTGCCATCACTTGACCGTTGAACAGCACCGCCATCGTCAGGGCCGTGCCAGTCCTCAAAATGGAAGTCATCAAACTCTCCTTGCTGTGCGGCCGCACCCCTCAGCGCAGCCGGTTCCCAGATTTGAGACTATCGTGTCGGTTTACAATCGCAAATTCATTTGAGCGATGGGTAATATCGGAATTATCGATATCTAAAGCGCGTCGCGATCGTTCAAATTCGCTCCCTGCGCTTTAGGTCCTTGTATTTGCGCAGGTCTTTAGCTCGAAACCGGGACCACTTTCAGAGCACAAGCCTAGGGGCGAACGCGCCCTTGATGCTGCGCCTGGGCGATGCCGATGAAGTCACGTGCGGCTTTGGGCAGGCTGGAGCCGCGGCGCCACACCATGCCAACCTGCACCACCGGCAAAACCCCAGAAATGTCGCGACTTTCGATGCGATCCCCTTCCAGCGACCAAGGCCGATAGACCAGATCGGGCAGCAAAGCCACGCCTGCCCCGGTGGCGACGAGGCTGCGTACCGCTTCCACCGATCGGGTGCGGAACGCCACGTGCGGTTTGGCGCCAAGAGCCGACAACAGCTTGCCGGTATTCTCCTCGGTTTCGTCCACCGTCAGCATGATCAACGGTTCGGGGACGATATCGGTCATCACGATGATGTCGGCGGTGCTCAGGCGATGACCCAAAGGCAGCCACAGCCGATAGGGTGAGGTCTCAAAGATTTCAGCCTGCAGCGCCACCCGGTCACGCAGATTGGAAATGACCATGACCGCCACGTCCAGCTCGCCGCCGATCAGCAAATGTTCCAGATAGTCGCCATTATCCTCGATCGCGGTGACAACGACCCCTGGATGGGCTCGGCGAAACCGCGACAACAGATCCGACAGTACATAGCCGGCAACCAGCGAAGTAACCCCCAGATTGATCTTGCCAGGCGGGTCGGCATTATCATCGGCAAAGCTGCGCCGCGCATCGGAAACATCGGCCAGAATACGCGCCGCGTGGCGGAAGAACTGGTGGCCCTTATGGGTAATGGTCAAGCCACGTCGATGACGCTCGAACAGGGTCACACCAAGATCGGCTTCCAGATCCTTGATCGCGTCGGTGACAGCCGATTGGCTGATCGACAGGCTCTGGGCGGCCCCGGAGACCGTGCCCTGTTCGGCAACGGTGATAAAGTATTGCAGCTGCCGAATGGTGAAGGCCATGTCCAAGACTAGCGGTGCATGGCGCAATACGGAAGAGACCTCCGCACGGTAAAACAGCAACGCCGACAATTTGAAAACCAAATCGCCGGCGTCAGTGTTTGTTTAGCCGAGGCTGGCGCCGACGACGGGTGCTGGCGCCTGAAACCTAGCCAGCAGCAGCGCTTGCCCGGGTACCGTAGCTTTTAGCGGCTGCCTGCAACTTGTCCTGCAGGCCGCGAATGCCGTGGCGGGACGAGTTGGTCGACGTACTGGCTTCGATCTTGAAGATATCGACGATCCGATCGAGCTCGCTGGCCTGGGACTCGGTTTGCTCAATGGCGGCGTTGGTTTGTTCAACCAAGGCGGCGTTGTGCTGGGTCATTTCGTCCATCTGGCGGATGGCGATCGTCACCTCATCAATGGCGCTGGCCTGTGCGCGGCTGGCGCCGGAAATGGCCTGCATGAGCGTACTGTTTTCCTCTACCGCCACCAAGATGGCGTTGAGCTTGGCGGTCGCATCGGCGACGAGCTTTGAGCCACCCTGGACCTCGCTGGCGCTCTGCTCGATGAGCACTTTGACGTCGGAAGAGGCACTGGCGGCTGACTGGGCCAGACGACGCACTTCCACGGCGACCACCGCAAAGCCCTTGCCAGCATCACCGGCCCGCGCCGCTTCCACGGAGGCGTTAAGAGCAAGAAGATTGGTCTGGAAGGCAATGTCGTCGATCAGGCCGATGATGTTGGAAATTTTGCTGGATGAGGTGGTAATCCGCTCCATTGCGGCATTGGCTTGCTCCATCACCACGCCACCCTCATTGGCAAGGCGCGAGGCGGATTGGGTTTTGTGCGCTGCCTCCTCCGCCTTCGCGGCGTTGGCGTTAACGGTGGAGGAAATCTGCTCAACTGCGGCAGAGGTTTCTTCGATTGTTGCGGCTTGCTTGGTGGTGCGTTCGGACAGGTCGTTAGCGCCGGACAGAATTTCGCCGGTGGCGGACTTGATCTGACGAGAGGTGACCCGCAACTGGCCCATCACGTCCGAGAACTTTTCGGCCACTGCGTTGGTATCGGCTTTAAGCTTGGCGAAAGCACCCTGGTAGGTGCCAGCCATGCGCTGGGACAGATCCGCGTCGGCAAGCGCGGACAATACCTGACCGGTTTCGGTGATTCCACGATCAACCGTGCCGACCAAGTCATTGATGCAATGGGCAAAGGCGTCGAGGTCCGCACTGCCATAGGTCTTGTCGAGGCGGATCGAAAAGTCACCGGCGGCGGCGGCGGCCACGACGCTGGCGACGTCAGACTGCAAGGCGTCACGGACCGCCTGTCGTTCTGCATCCATGGCCATCACCGAGGCCTTTTCGGCGTCATTGGCTCGAATGGACTGGCCGTTGCTGCGGAACACTTCCAGCGCCTGGGCCATCTGGCCAAGCTCATGGCGTTGGTCACCGCTCAAGGTTAGATCAAGATTGCCGGCGGCCAGATCGCGCATGTTGGACGCCATCGATTTGATGGCACCCGACAACCAGCGGCCGGTAACGACTGCCAGGGCCAGCCCAAGCAATGCTGCGATCCCGCCCAAAATAATCGTGGTCGTTGTGGTTGCAACAGCCTCAGCGGAACCGGTGGCCCCAAGCTCCACCTGGCGGGCATCAACGTAAGCGGCCAGGCCGTCCAGCGTCTCAACCATGCCAACATAGACGGGTTCCAAAGTCGCATTTTGCAACTCAATCAGTGCCATGGTTTGGGCATTGAATGGACCAAGGGCCTCAATGTAAGCGGCCATTTCAGTTTGTGCGGCCTCGGCCTCGGCTTTCAACACCGGACCAAAGGCCATGGCCTTGAGCTGGTCCAGTTTCTCGGCTGCGGCCGTCGCTGCTGTCATTGTGAGATCGAAGTCTGCCTGGGCCTCAGTCCGCCGGAAGGTCTCGGCTCCCAGCTGGGAGCGCAACACCAGAATGGTCACTTCGCCGGAGGCTTTGAGCGTATTCAGATCGCTGAGGCTACGGGCAACTGTCCCGATTTTTTCGAGCTTTTCGAACATGGCGGCAGTGTGAGTGCTCAATTCCGCTAAAGTGGCAGTTCTGTCGTTTTCCTGAGCAACACCTTTATCGAATGCCGCGACCCAGGCAGAAGCGCCGAGCCTTAGGCTTTCGATCTCCGGGCCGGTTTCAGGGTCGGCCATAAATCCCGCCATGGCGATATCATCATTGAGGCTAAGGGCCTTGGCCGCCTCGATAAAGGCCGTGGCCGCCTGTTCGGACGGTGCGTTGCGGAAGCTGACATCGAGTTCGTGCAGGGCGTCGATTTCGGCGACCAAATGGGCCTTGGTATTCGATAGCTCGCTGGCGCCTTTGAAATTGGCCAAAGTGGCGCTGATGCCCTGGACGCCAAGTGTGGCAGCCATACCAACAGCGATAAGCAACACGATAAGCGTACCAAACGCACCGTAAACACGCTGCGCCAGACTGAGTCTTGAAAGCATCCCCGCCACCTATGAACCCGTTCCCCGTCTGATTAAACTCCGTCAACAGGGTTAAGGAATCACTGATGAAAACCCTAATTCAGGCGTTTTCATATAAAGTGGCATGATTGGCGACGTATTTCGGTCCGCCAGCAAGAAGTGGTCAGGCCAAATGTCAGCAACTCGGCCAAACGAGACTCAAAAAGACAAACAGCGCGACTGCGGCCGCACTGTTTCGTGTCCTAGGCTGGTCGAATCAACCGTTGATCGGGGAAATCTGGATTTCCACCCGACGGTTTTGGGCGCGACCGGCCTCGCTGCCATTGGAGGCAATCGGTGCGCTTTCGCCTTTGCCTTGGATAAAGAACCGGCGCTGATCGATACCTTGATTGGCCAGCACGGTGGCAACGGCAACCGCGCGCCGCTGCGACAGATCCAGATTGTAGTTATCGTCGCCCGAGGAATCGGTGTGGCCGTAGACGTCGACAATGGTCTTGTTGAATTTTTTGAGAACCAGAGCCACAGACACCAGAGTCTGGTTGAACTGCGGCTGGACTGCCGATTGGTCCGACGCAAATGTCACATTGGACGGCATATTGAGGATGATCTGCTGGCCGACGCGCGTAACCGACACGCCAGTGCCCTGCAACTGAGCCCGTAGTTCGGCCTCCTGCTGATCCATGTAGGAGCCGATCGAGGCGCCAGCCAAGCCGCCAATGCCGGCGCCGATCAAGGCACCGATGCGCGGATCGCCACCAACGGCAGCGCCGATGACCGCACCACCCACCGCGCCGCCACCAGCGCCGAGCAGCGCCCCACCGGTCGTGTTGGAAATTTGGGACTGGCCCGTATACGGATTGATGGTCGTGCACGCGCTCAAAGCCAACGCCGCAAGGCTGACGAGAATGATCCTGGATTTCATAGGTAATTCCCCTGAATGATGTGGTTGCCTCTTCTTCATCTTCAATACGGCAGGAACAAGATCAACGAAAGCCCGGTGATGTCCCAATTCAATCGGCGGGGGTGGCCACTAGCTGTGGGCCCAGCCGCCGTCGACCAGAAAGTCCTGGGCCGAGATCATGGCGCTATCATCGGCGGCAAGGAACAAAACCATCCGCGCCACGTCATCTGGATAGACCCGTCCAGCCAGGGTCTGGTTTTCGTCCATGCTCTTTTCGCCTGCCGCGTCGAGCCACAGACTGATCTGGCGCCGGGTCATCACCCAGCCGGGCACAACGGTATTGACACGAATGCCGCTTTTGCCCAGCTCACGAGCCATCGACCGGGTTAGCCCATGTGTGGCCGCCTTGGCGGTTTCATAAACCGGCAGGCGCGGCGTCATCACCAACCAACTGACCGAACCCATGTTGATGATTGAGCCTTTCCGAGCCACCATCATCGCCGGGGCAACCGCCTGGATGGCAAAAAACGCGTGCTTGAGGTTTACCGCGATGCGTTGATCCCAAAGCTCGGGAGTGGTATCGGCCCAATTATGGCGCTCATCATAGGCTGCATTGTTGACCAGCACTGACGCAGCGCCATGGACCTGGGCAAAGCTATGTATGGCGGCAACATAGGCGGCGGTGTCGGTGACATCGCATTTAGTAAACATGGCCGTCTGCCCTAAAGCAGCAAGCTCGGCGACCAGAGCATGACCGGCGGCTTCGGCGACATCGACGAACCCGACGCAGGCACCCTGGGCGGCAAAATTGCGCACCAGGCTTTCACCGATGCCCGAAGCACCACCAGAAATCACCACAGCGGCGCCGACAAGACTGGGATAGCGTGCAAACTCGATCATGGTCATCCCTATGGCGACCGCATTGGAGTCATCGCCTGGCCAGTGCGGCCTATTGGCCAAACAACCGGGCAATGCGCTGGTCCGGCACCAGCCACCACATTGCCACCGCAGCATAAAGCGCCATGGCAAAGGCTGGAACGAAAAACGATAGACCAAAGCCAACGACAAAACTGGCCAAGCTCACCTTGCCCTTGATATCGCTGCCAATCGCTTCGGCGATTTTTGAACCTGGACCATGAGCCGCTTTGATCGCCATGGTCAGGATCGTGTACGCCACTGCGGCCATAATCTGCAAAAATCCATAAAGGCCAGCCGTCGCGCTCGACAGCCCAGTTTCGGCGATCCAGCCGGTGGCAAACGGGAACAGCGAAAGCCAGAACAGCAGATGGGTGTTGGCCCACAAAATTCCGGGCGACACTTTTTCGACCGTATGCAGCAGGTGATGATGGTTGATCCAATAGATCGCCACAAACAAAAAGCTCAGCGCATAGCCAAGAAAAATCGGACTAACCGCCAAGAGAGCTGGCCAATCAGTGCCATGCGGGATCTTCAACTCCAGCACCATGATGGTGATGATGATGGCAATCACGCCATCAGAAAATGCTTCAAGTCGGTTACGCCCCATGGTCCCTGCTCGGTGTTGAGTGCGCCCGGAATCGCCGGTCCGATGGCGCAGTTTCGGTGTCAGCTCTACGACACAAGCACAACCGCCGTCGCAGTGAAAGCACTTGGGCTTGGTTTTTGTCAGCCACTTGGCAAAGCGGACCCTGGTGGCCGCCAACATCGCTTGAATCGTATAGAGGGTTATGTCGGCAAGGGCAGGTCGCGGGCCTCAACTTCCTCCAACAGAGCCATGATCTTGTCGACATTGGCCAGGTGGCGGGTTTCCATCGAGAAATTGAAGGTTACGTATTCTCGCCCGGGCACAAAGGTACACAAATTGGTGCCCGGATGAAATGAACCGCAATAGATCGGCTCGATCATCCCGCTGGTGATGCTGCCATAGGTACGGTGCGGTGGCACCAGGGTCAAAATCAAATCATACGGACCCGAAAAGCGCCAAAACCTTTTGCCATATAGAAATGGCAGGACCTTGGAGACCAGTCGATGCAGCTTGAACGTGGCGTTCAGGACGAACTGGGTTTTGGTGATGTCCTTCTGCTCGATCTTGCCGACGGTGTCATCAATGGCGCGAACATATTCGAGAAAGTCCTCAAGCACGGTGAACCTGGCATCCAGCGTCCGGACGCGGAAAAAATCGTCGTCTGCGTCATGGCGTTCGTTATCAAGCATGGTGTAGGCGGCGGCGATAACCCGCTGATTGATATTTTTTTCTTTGCCGTTGAGCGCATGGGTGACCAAAGCAAACATCAACGAACGCGTGCGGACGCCGAGGCGTTTGGACAACAGGCGCAGCCGATGGCGTTTGATTGCGAGCGAGCGGAAACCCATCGGCTTTTCTTTTGGGCTCAATAGATGGGCTGCAATCATGTGGGCGGGCGTCGACAGCCAGGAAATTGCTGCATATTTGAACCGATGACTCAATGGCACTTTGGCCTTTTTGGCCACTGGAACGCCGTGGCCGGCAGGCTGGGAGCGCGTCAACAGGGCCGAATCCGATCCCTCCAGCAAGCAATGGGAGGCGCGTACCATCACCATGGAGGCGCGACCCTCTGCATCTGGCCCACCCTTGCGTACCACCGCCATGACGCGGAACAGGGGCAAGGACTTGGTTTCATAGAGCTCGAGGCCCGGGTCCAGCCAGACATCGGGATAGCCGTCAAAACTGTCAACTTCGCGCACGGAGGTTATCGCATCGAGCAAATGCTTGGGGAATGGCTGACCGGGTTGGGCCCCTATAAAGCCATGGGTCAGTTGGGGAGCTAGCGCTGTCATTTCAGCAACCATGTTTTCAAGCGCCGCCTTATCGACGCTTTGGCGCGAAAAGGCAGTAAAATACACCGTGTTCTGGGCACGGTATAAAAACCACTGGAAATCGGTGAACAAGGCCTGGGGGTTTTTTCGCACTGCCGCACTGGCCTGCGCCAGAACGTCCGCAGAATCGTTGACAAAATTCGTCGCCGAAAAACTCTTCACAACAGTTCCTCCCAAAACCACTGACGCAACTCGTCGATGGTATCGGCTTGGCGAGCTCCGTACAACTACGACAGCCCACAAGCGTTAATTGGCCAATCTGGCTGCCGGTTCCGGAACCGGGGATGAATGACCAATTCAGCACCAAGTCACACCGAGATGATCCGATTGGTCCCGCTGGTCGACGATTTACCTCTAATCTACTTGCCAAAACTGGCGGATTTGCTAGGGCTTGATCGCCGCCGCCGCGCGACGAATTGACCTATGTCAGCGTCCCGACAGAGCACTTAGATTTGCGCGGTCGCCGACCCTTGCAGCGACGGACGGGCGGAAGGACGGCAATGATGGATTATCGCTCGATCTTTGAAGATGCGGTGGATGCTCTGCGCCAGGAGAAGCGCTACCGCGTGTTTGCCGACATCGAGCGGGTGGCGGGGCAGTTTCCACGCGCCATTTTTCGAGACGCCTCCGACAATGCCCGCGAAATTACCATTTGGTGCTCGAATGACTATTTGGGCATGGGGCAGAACGAAAAAGTCATTCGGGCGATGCAGGACACGGCCGGGCGGCTGGGCGTTGGGTCCGGGGGCACCCGCAATATTTCGGGCACCAACCGGCCCTTGGTCGAGTTAGAACATTCGCTGGCTGACCTGCACCGCAAGGAAGCAGCGCTGGTGTTCACGTCGGGCTTTGTCTCCAATGAAGCCTCGATCGCCACGATTGCGCGACTATTGCCGAATTGCCTGATCCTTTCGGACCAGCTCAACCACGCCTCAATGATCCAGGGCGTGCGTCAGTCTGGCATGGAGCGAAAGATTTTCCGGCACAATAACGTGGCCCATTTGCGAGAATTGCTGCAGGGGAGCGATCGCAATCGGCCGAAACTGATCTGCTTTGAATCGGTGTACTCGATGGACGGGGACATTGCCCCGATCGCCGAAATTGTGGCGCTTGCGGAAGAATTCAACGCCCTTACCTACCTTGATGAAGTCCATGCTGTGGGCCTTTATGGGCCACGTGGCGGCGGCATTGCCGAACGCGAAGGCTTGATGGACCGCATCGATGTGGTCGAGGGCACCCTCGCCAAGGGGTTCGGGGTGATGGGGGGCTATGTGGCAGCCAACGCCGCGATCATTGACGCGATCCGCTCCTATGCGCCCGAATTTATCTTTACCACATCGCTGCCGCCCGCCCTGTGCGCTGCGGCGCGAACCTCGATCGAGCACCTCAAGACCTCAACCCGTGAGCGGGACAGCCACCGGCAACAATCCCAGCTGACCAAGGCGCTGTTGGCCGAGTGCGGGCTGCCGGTGATGGCCAATCAGACCCATATCGTGCCGCTGCTGGTCGGTGACGCCCGGCAGTGCAAGGCGGCCAGCGACATGCTGTTGGAACGGCACAATATCTACATCCAACCTATCAACTATCCGACCGTTCCCAAGGGTACCGAGCGGCTGCGCATTACCCCGACCCCGCTGCATACCGACACCATGGTCATGGAGCTTCGGGACGCGTTGGTCAGTGTCTGGGCCAATTTGCAACTACCGCGAAAACAGGCCAGCGAAATGCTGACCGCCAGCAAGTTGACCTCTGGTGATCTGACCTTGCCAACAATCGGCGGCTAGAACGGGTTTACAGACTGTTTGAAAACGCGGCTCTGGCGGCCACCCGCTGCAACGCCTGGCCAACCAATGTCTTACTTGGCCAAGTCAAACAGAATCTCGCGAGCCTTTGGCTCATCCTGTTGTTCAAGCGCCTGGCCAAGGGCCAGCAATTCAGTGTTGATGTCGATCCGCCGCGCCGCGCCCTGCACCGCCCGCATGATCTTGGGGTGCAGCGTGGCTTCGGCGTTCGCAGAATCGTAAAACAGTTCCTCAAACATTTTTTCGCCGGGCCGCTTTCCCGTCACCGCGATTTCGATGTCCCCATTGGGGTTAGCAGCATCGCGAACCGTAAACCCGGCCAGCCGGATCATATTCTCGGCCAGGTCCTTGATCAGGATAGGACAACCCATTTCCAGAATGAAAACATCGCCACCACTGCTCAACGCGCCAGCCTGGACAATGAGCTCGGCGGCCTCATGGATCGACATGAAGTAACGGGTCATCGCCATATCGGTCACAGTAACCGGGCCACCATCGGCGATCTGTTGCTTGAACAAGGGCACGACCGAGCCGTTGGAGCCGAGAACATTGCCAAACCGCACGGCGCAGAACAACTGACCCTGACCGCGCGCCGCAGCCTCCTGAGCTTTGCTGGAGACAATCAATTCGGCCCAGCGCTTGGTAGCGCCCATGACGTTGGTCGGACGGACCGCCTTGTCCGACGAAATCAGCACAAAATTCCTGACCTGCTCCTCTAAGGCGACATCGACAACATTGCGGGTGCCAAACACATTGTTGCGAATGCCTTCGAGCGCATTGGCCTCCACCATCGGCACATGTTTGTGGGCCGCGGCATGAAACACAGCATCGACCTGGTGCGTTTTGATTGTGTGGCGAAGCCGGTCCTTATCCATGATCGAGCCTAGGACCGGCACAACATTGTTGGTGCTATCGGTGATCAATTCACGGTCAATCTGGTACAGCGCGAACTCATTGGCCTCAAACAGCACCA
The DNA here is from genome assembly GCA_943372435.1 of Devosia equisanguinis. Lineage (GTDB taxonomy): Bacteria > Pseudomonadota > Alphaproteobacteria > Rhizobiales > Devosiaceae > Devosia > Devosia equisanguinis_A. Next base: position 265,870 of record CALRYQ010000005.1, on the reverse strand, counting down.
GCTTGGCGGGGGACCACTTCAGGATCAAGCGACAGAGCTCGGAACCGATCGAACCGCCGGCACCCGTCACCATAATGGTGCGACCTGCAACCATGGTTCGAACCAGGTCTGTGTCAGCGGGCACGGATGATCGCCCCAACAGATCATCGATATCGATCTCGCGGATCTGGTTGACCAAATATTTGCCGCCGACAAGGTCCCTAATATGGGGCAAAGTGCGGATCTTGACGCCGAAAGTACTGATACGGGCGATGATCTCGCGACGCTTTGGCAGGCTCAGCGATGGCATCGACAAAATAATTTCTTTGATACCGGCGCGCTGGATCAACATCGGAATTGATGCGGTTGCAAACACGCGAACCCCGGCGATATCTCGGCCGTGCAGACTTGCGTCATCATCCAGAAAACCGACAACCCGGTTTGTGCCTTGCCTGCGCAGCGCCTGGGCAAGTTGGGCGCCGGCCTCTCCGGCACCATAAATCAGGATTGGTGCGGCCTGGGCGCCAATACCGTCACCCGACCACAGGATTTTTTTGGCCGCGAAACGGCTCGAACCAATAACAATGCAACCCAGCGCCCAGTACAAGACCGGCACGGACCGCGGCACTTCAGCGGCCGGGCTCAAATCCAACAGGAATATGGTAGCAATCCACCCAAGTGTTGCGAGCGTCACCGCCGCAAGGACCGTCCACAATACCCGTTCGTGCAGGTAACGAATGATCGAGCGATAAAGGCCCAGCCGGATGAAGATCGGGATCGCAATGAGCGGTGCACTGACGATCAGCAGCAGCTGTTGGGGCGCAGATGGAAGATAGAAAGTCCCATACCGCAGCGAATAGCTGGCCCACAGCGCGAATGCCAGCACGAAGAAATCAAAGCTGATAAGAATAACACGCTTCCAAAACCGCGGTAACTGGCCGATGGCGGTTCGAACATCATTGTACATTCAGAAAACAATCCAATGAATTTTTGCAGAATCGAGCGCCGGTACCATCGGATTAGTTCTCTAACGTCAAGTGGCGTAACGACAAAGCAGAAATTGGGGTAGCGATGGATTAAGTGACAATTCTTTTGAGCAGATTGGCACTCGCTAGCAGCTCCGCAAGGGCAGGCTCGAACACCGAACTGGCCGCATCTGGCGGCGAAAACCACTGCCGCAGGCGCTGGGTGTCTTCGGGCCAATCGGGCAATTCACGGATCACTTTTAGCGCGAAGCAAATGACTGTGCACGGAATTACCGAGCCGTCCTTCATCAACTTTTCGTACCGGTAGCGACCAACAGGCTGGCGTGCCATTTTGCCCGTCACCCCTGCTTCCTCAAAGGCTTCTTGAGCCGCGGCCTGTTGCAAGGTTTTGCCTGCCATCGGCCACCCCTTCGGCAATAGCCAGCGTTGGCTGATCCTGGAGGTCACCATCAGGAATTCGACGTCCCCAGTTCCGCTCAAACGCCACGGCAGGGCCGCCAATTGCTTGGCGTATTCGATCTTGGGGCGTTGAGGGCCGAAAACGACCTTATTCACGGCAAAGCCTTTCAAAGATGGTGGCGAGGCTGCTCCGGTTGGGCGAGACTGAGTCTCAACTATCACTGAATCGGTGATCTGAAGCGATAGAAATTATTTGTTCGATACAATAGCAAACAAACGCCGATATTGTGGCGCGCGCAGGACTTGTTTTTTCGAAGCACAGGATTTCAGGATGAATTTTCAAGCCCTTATCACCGACAAAAGTGCGGCCGGAATTGTCTCATCCAGCGTCCAGATGTTGAGCGATGCCGACTTGCCCCAAGGCAACGTCACTGTGGATGTCGACTGGGCAGGGTTCAACTACAAGGACGGGTTGTGCCTGACCGGGGTGGGTGGGCTGGTTCGTGCATTCCCCCATGTGGGTGGTGTGGACTTTGCTGGTCGAGTGCGACAGAGCACCGATGGGCGCTATAGCGTCGGGCAGGACGTGGTGTTGACAGGCTGGCGGGTGGGCGAGACCCATTGGGGCGGATTTTCACAACGGGCGCGCATTGATGCCAATTGGCTCGTCCCCCTACCAAGTGGGCTCAGCGCCCGCGACGCCATGATTTTGGGCACGGCCGGCTTGACGGCGATGCTGGCGATCACTCGATTGGAAGCGGCGGGAATTAGCCCGGCTAGCGGCGAAATACTGGTCAGCGGTGCTGGCGGCGGCGTTGGCTCAATTGCAATCATCCTATTGGCGCAGCTTGGCTATACGGTCGTTGGCCTATCGGGGCGACCGGACCTCGGCGCGGCATTGGTGAAATTGGGTGCGGCCCGCATTATCGCTCGTGACACGTTTTTTGCTCAAGTGGACAAGCCGCTCGAAGGCGCCCAATGGGCCGCAGCAATCGATACGGTCGGCGGTGCGGTGCTGGGAAAGCTTTTGCGGCAGATCAAATATGGCGGTGCCGTCGCCGCAATCGGCAATGCGGGCGGGATTACGCTTGAGACCAATGTATTGCCGTTTATTCTGCGCGGCGTATCGCTGCTTGGCATCGATAGCGTCATGCAGCCCTACGAGGTGCGGGTGGCAGCGTGGGCCAGACTGGCAACGCTGTTCAATCCCAGTGCCTATAGTGGCTTGGTCGAGGAGATTGCCCTCGCCGACTTACCTGCCGCCGCGCAGCGCATCCTAGTCGGCGGCGTCCATGGGCGTATCGTGGTGAAGCTTTAGCGATACCCAAGAGCCTGCAACTCAAACAGTTCGGCATATTTGCCGCGCCGCACCACCAGTTCATCGTGACTGCCGGATTCTAGGATTTTACCATCCTCCAGCACCAGGATGCGATCGGCCATCCGCACCGTCGAGAAACGATGCGAGATCAGGACAGCGGTCTTGCCCGCAGCCAGGCTTTTGAAGCGCGCAAACACTTGCGCTTCGGACTTCGCATCGAGGGCCGAGGTCGGCTCATCCAGGATGACCAGGTCCGCATCGCGCATATAAGTGCGACCGATCGCGATTTTCTGCCATTCACCGCCGGAGAGGTCGCGGCCTTTGTTGAACAGGCGACCGAGCGGCTGGTCATAGCCCAGCGGCAGTTTGGCAATTACTGTATCGGCCAGACTGCGATGGGCTGCGACCTCGACGCGTGGCCGATCCGCCTCATGGTCAACGCTACCGACCCCGATGTTTTCCGCCGCGGTGAAGCTGTAACGCAAAAAGTCCTGGAAAATCACGCCGATATGGGCATGAATGTCGCCGACCAACATGTCGCGCAAATCAACACCATCAATGGTAATACGCCCTTCGTCGGGGTCGTAAAGTCGGGTCAGCAGTTTGACGATTGTGGTCTTGCCGGCGCCGTTTTCACCGACCAGTGCCAGCGTCTCCCCTGCCCCCAACACAAAGCTCAAATTGCGGATCGCCCAGGCATCGGTGTCAGGATAGCGAAAACCAACGCCCTCAAAGACAATGCCGTGCTGGATCGGGTGCGGGAATGGTTGAGGATTATTCGGCGGCATAATGGAGGGTTGAATTTCAAAAAACGAGAACAAGTCGTCCAGGTACAGTGATTGTCCGGCGATCTGGGTGAAACCGAGCAGAATTTTCTGGAACAGGCTGTTGAGGCTGAGAAATGCCCCTGACAGGAAAGCCAGGTCACCAATGCTGAAAGCGCCTGCGATGGTGCGCCAGACAATGAAAGCATAGGCGCCATAATAGGTCAGCGTTGAAATCGCCGAGAACAGCGCCCCCCACAGCGCGCGCTTGGTCGCCAGCTTGCGGTTTTCCAGGTGAATGGCAACGGCCAGAGTGCGGAACCGCTCCACCAGATAGTCTCCCAGCCCGAACAGCTTGATCTCTTTGGCGGTATCCGCGTTGGCCCCGATATGGCGGATGTATTCGAGTTGACGACGCTCCGGCGTTCGGCCCCGATTGAGATAATAGGACAGCGTGTTGAACCGGGCTTCCCCCAGAACGGCGGGCACGAAGGACACAGGCAGCAACAGAATTAGCCAGGGCGCATAAGCGACCAGACCCGCAGCCAACGACAAGACCGTCAACAGATCTTGCATTTGTCCCAGCAACTGACTCAGCAAGCCGCTCCGACCCGCCGCTTGCCGCCGGGCCCGCTCCAACCGGTCCTGATATTCTGCCGATTCAAAATGGCGCAGATCGAGGCGCGCCGCATGCTGCATCAACTCAATACTGACCGTGTTGGAATGCAATTCGCCCAGAATGGTGTCAACCAGAGAGGTTAGGCGGCCCAGCAGGTCACTGGTGATAACCAGGGCAAACTCGATCAGCAGCAAAAGCCCAATTGGGTGCAGGGCTCCACTCGCCCACCACTGCGCCAAATCTAAACTGCCGGACCCGCCAGCAGCCAGCCGGACCACCTCATCAATGATCAGCTTGGCCACATAGAGCCGTGCGATGGGCTGCCCGGCGAGGACGAGCCGCAGCCCGATGCTGGCGCCGGTGAGCCAGCGACTGGTGCGCCAGATTTGTGCGACCAACCGGCCCAGATGACGAAGATTGTGCAACCGTTCGCGAAAACTGGCGGTGGCCGGTTTGGGTGCGTCGGCGGAAAAATTGGTGGAGCTCATTGGCCACCAATATAGGGGAGGCAGGGGCTGACAGGAAGCCAGCTAACGCACCTCCCCCAGTCGCTTAGTAACGCAGGGGGCCTGCAGGCTTGTTCCCCATGATGGCCTCAATCGCGCTGATCACTTCAGGGGTCAGTTTGGCCTTGGCTTTGAGTGCCGCCAGATTGTCGACCAATTGGGACTTCCGCGAGGCCCCTAGAATGACGGTTGAGACGTTTTCGTTGGCAAGGCACCAGATCAAGGCGAGATGATGGATGGGCAAGCCGATGTCATCGGAAAGCTTGGCCAGTTTGCGAACTTGTTCAAGCTGGCTCTTGCCCTCGGCACTTTCCCAGCGCGCCTTGAGCCATTCATAGCCGGGCAGATTCAAGCGGCTATCGGCGGGAATGCCGCTATTGTATTTGCCGGTCAAAACCCCCGACGCCAATGGCGACCATATGGTGGTGCCCAGGCCCATAAGGTCGTAGAGCGGCAAATAGTCGCCTTCCACCTTCTGGCGCTCGAACAGATTATATTGGGGCTGCTCCATCTGCGGCGGCGTAATCTTGAGATCCTTGGCCACGGCCCAGGCTTCGGTCAGTTGCTGGGCGTTCCATTCCGACGTGCCCCAGTACAAGACCTTGCCCTGAACGACCAGATCGTGCATGGCGCGCACGGTTTCTTCGATCGGGGTATCGACATCGGGGCGATGGCAGAAATACAGGTCAAGATAATCCACCTGCAGGCGCTTGAGGGCAGCATGGCACGCGTCAAACACATGTTTGCGCGACAGACCACGCTGGGTCGGCTTGCTGCCGCCCCAAAACACTTTTGAGGACACCGCATAGGTGTCGCGACCCCAACCGAGCTTATGCAGCGCCGACCCCATCAGGGCCTCGGATGCCCCGGCTTCGTAGCCTTCGGCGTTGTCAAAGAAATTGATGCCTTCGTCGTAAGCCAGAGTCATCAGACTCATTGCTTCCTTGTCGTCGACCTGCTTGCCGAAGGTGACCCAAGAACCCAGAGAAACCTCGCTGAGTTGGAGACCGGATTTTCCGAGGCGTCGATAGTCCATGTTGAGTTCCTTCAATGCGCTATAGGTATCGCGGCCCATGGTAGCTGAAGCGCGGATGTCGGCGCCAGCGCTGTTCGGTCACATCTGCGGCAGATTGCTCACGGCAGATTGGTCAAAAACTGCGCGAGATCATCGGTCACGTGGTGGACATGGGTGCCAGTGCCACGGTCCAGCTCCCAGGCGTCGACTTGCTCATGGGCGAAACTATCGTCGGCGACCACATGCACCGTGGACATGCCGATTTCGTGGGGAACCAGCAGATTCTTTTGTAAATCGTCGAACATCACCGCGCGGTTCGGGTCAATCCCATGCTGGGCAACAAAGCCGTCATAGGCGGCCTTGTGCGGCTTGGGCACAAAGGTCATGGCCCGAATATCGTGGATCTGTTCGAACAAGTCGTGGGCACCCAAGCGCTTCAGGACCGCACGGGCATGGCCGACATCGCCATTGGTCAGGATGTATTTGCGCCCTGGCAAGGCGCGAATGGCGTCGACGAGTTGGGGGTGTGGGTCGACGGGGGCGTAGTCGATGGCATGGACGGAATCAAGAAAATGGTCGGGGTCGATCTCGTGCTGCTGCATCAAGCCATTCAACGTCGTGCCGAAGTCGCGATAATAGCCCTTTTGCAGGGCCCGGGCGGCACCGAAATCGAGTTGGGTGACGGACATGACATAATGGGTGATACGGACATCGATTTGCGCGAACAGATTGCAGCTGCGCGGATAAAGCGTGTTGTCCAGATCAAAGACCCAGTCAGTGACGTGGGACAGGGTGCGGGTAAGGGCGGGAGAGAGAACGTTCATTTGGACAATTATGCCGCAAAAATCTGAACAGTTCATCTAACTTCGGAACGGAATGTGGGCCGACGCGATGACGTCGGCCCACAAGATTTGCTATTCGGCGACAGCCTGGTTCGCCGTTACCGTCAAGCCAAGCATGGTGATCAGACCGGCCGGGTTGGCAGCTGCGCCCATGAGTGTGATCAGAGTCGTCGAGGTTTCTGGCGCCACGACGACTTCCAGGCTCTTGGGGTCGTCAAGGAAGGCATTGACCGCTGGGACCACAATCGCGTCCAGCTCTGGGACGCCAACGCCGGCCAACATGCCAGCCGCCATGCCCTTCAAGCCTTCGACAAAGGCGGCGCGGTCGCCACCCTGCTGAGCCGCAAAGAAATCGAGCAGGCTACCGGCCAAGGACGCATCGTCATAGCGCATCCACATGCTGTTGATGCTGATCGAGGACATCAATTGCATACCCATTGCCGCGCTCTCCTGCTGGAGCTGCTCTGGGGTCTTGGTCGTATCGGAGGCCGCGGCCGACGATGCAATAATCAGCTCCATCACTGCCGGGGTAAAACCAGCGAGGTCAAAGCCAAGGCCGAATGAGCCTTTGTCGTCCAGGGTGATCAGCAATTCTTCGACGATGATATTGCCGTCGGCAATGGACCAAGTCTGCGATTCGCTGATGCTGCCGCTGACGTTGGTGAGGCCAAGCGCGGTGATGGTGGCGCCTGCGGCCGGATCAGACTCGCCCACAGTGCTTAAATCAGCCTTGAACCCTTCAACCGAAAGTGTGGAGGACACATCTACCAGCTCGGCGCTGCCCTGCGCGGGGTTAAAGGTGTTCTCGCTTGAGATTGAAGTGAACGAAATCACTTCAACACCGTTACGGGTGATGCTGAGCGGGCCGGCACTGGCGGAACCGATCTGTTGCATTGAGGCCATATAGTTGGAGGCTCCAGCGGCCGGAACATAGACACCGGTGACAACAATGTCCTTCAGCGACAGGTGACCCTTTTGGTCGCCGGGAATGTCGTATTCGACATCTGGCATTGTCAGGCCCTCGGCAAGATAGCTGCCGTCAGCCTGCTCAACGACACCGGTGAAGGTCAGGTCAGTGTCGATGCTCATCATCTCGCCGCCCTTGGGGCCAAATTTGACGCCCTTTACGGTGATCGTGGTGCCGTCAAGGCTGGCCGCACCTGGCTGAACATCAACGCCCATGGCTGTATAGGTCGCAGCCAGACGATCAACGAATGCCTGGGCGTCGAGCGCCATTGCGGGTTGGATTAGGGTGACGGTCGCGACTGTGGCGAGCAGAGCAAGGCGGGTCTTGGTCATAAACTTCATGGCGGTCTCCGGTATTTGTGACTGGATCTTGGTGATCGTGGGCGGGCGCTAGCCCCGGGGCCTGCGGACGAGATGGCGTGTTCTGCATACATTTGCAACAGTGCGCGCACAATTTATGGCGCCGAAATTGGTTAAGCGACCTAAACAGTTGTGGCGCCCGATTGGAATGATCCTATTCGATAAAATATCCCCTGTCCGCAGTGTTTGTTATATTGGGTCGCCTCAATGAACCCTGGATGAACCGCAGCTCCGGGCTTACCAAAAATCGCGCAATCAATCACTTGATTGAGAAAACGGGTTCTGCTATTGGGTGGCGAGATCAGCACCCCATGACCCTCGCGGCAAAATGAATTCCACCCTACCCCAAAGTAAGCGCGAAAGCACCGGCGAGCGTCAGAATGCGATCGCGCGCGCGGCAAGAGACCTGATTGTCGAGAAGGGTTTTGAAGGGCTGCGGACGCGAGACGTCGCCGACCGGGTCGGCATCAACATCGCCACCTTGCATTACCACGTGCCGAGCAAAAATGCCCTGGTGGAGTTGGTTGCAACCAGCATCCGCGCGGAATTTCAAGCTCAGGAGGCGAAGCGCCCGCGCACCGGAACTTCGGCCCGGCGCCAATTGCAAATGGAGCTGGAAGACTTCCGCGAAACCCTGGTTGATATGCCGGACCTCGCGGCCCTGATCGTTGAACTGGCCCAGCGCGCAAGACGCGACGAGGCCGTCGGCTGCGTGATGCGCCCGCTGCATCAGCACTGGATCGGCCAGTTCTGCGCAATTTTTGAGCGGGGCCGCCTGGACGGCAGTTTCCGGCCTGACATCGACCCGATGAGCGCCGCCCATATTACGGTGGCCACGCTGGGTGACCATTGGCGCAACCCCAGCGCCAGACTTGACCAGTTTGATGGCATTGCTGCGGAAATCGAGCGGGCCTTTCTTGATCCGGCAGTCAAGCTGCCACCGCAAAGCAATGGCGCCACCAACGTCTGACACATTTATTCGTTTTCGGGACCGCGCTTCAGGTCGTCCCGAGCCTGTTTAGAAAGGACAAACTCAATGCCGACCAAACAATTTCAGTCGCCCCAAACCAAGGAGCAGGCCGACCCGCGTCGCTGGATCGCCCTGCTGATCCTGCTGCTGGCGCAATTTATGAACCTAGTCGATGTGACCATCGTCAATGTCGCCATTCCCACGATGCAGACCAATTTGGGCGCCAGCACCAACCAGATCCAATGGGTGATTGCTGGATTCGTGCTGGCCTTCGCGCTTGGCCTGCTACCATTCGGTCGGCTTGGCGACATTGTCGGCCGCAAGACAATGTTCCTGATCGGGGTTGTTGGTTTCACCATCGGTTCGGCCCTGTGTGGCTTGGCTCCGTCCATCGAGTGGCTCATCGCAGCACGCGTTGTGCAAGGATTTGCCGGGGCGATCATGACCCCGCAAGTTATGGCCATTGTTCAAGTTACCTTTCCACCACAGGAAAAGGGTGTTGCCTTTTCGCTGTTCGGATTGACGGCCGGCCTAGCGTCGGTCGCGGGTCCAATCGTTGGCGGCCTGTTGATAAACGCCAATTTGTGGGGCCTTGATTGGCGTCCAATCTTTTTGATCAACATTCCGCTCGGCATTCTGGCGGTTATCGCCGGATCAATCCTGATCCCCAAGACGCCTGCCAACCCAACCCTCAGCAATGACTATGTTGGCATCGGTATTTTCGGTGCTGCGATCCTGCTGTTGATTTATCCGCTGATCGAAGGGCGCAGCCATGGCTGGCCAAGCTGGGCTTTCACCATGATTGGCCTGTCGTTTGCCGGAATGGGACTGTTCTACTTGTGGCAGAAGCGCCTGGACGGCAAGGGCCGGACCCAATTGCTGCCAGTGTCGCTGCTGGAGAACCCAAACTTCCTGCTCGGCTCCTTCATGACCATGGTGTATTTTTCAGGGCTGCCTGGCCTGTTTATGATCCTGGCCATCTTTTTGCAGAGCGGCTTCGGCTTTAGCCCGCTGGAGTCCGGCTTTACCACCATCCCATTCCCGGCTGGCGTGCTGGTCGCCTCCATCATTGGTGGGCGGCTGGGGAGCAACCACTTGCGTTGGAGATTGGCGGGCGGCTCGATCGTGTTGGTGATCGGCATGGCATGGCTGCGGTTTGTGCTCTCTGGCGTTACCGAAACGGTCGACCATTGGTGGTTTGCCGGGCCACTGCTGGTTGCAGGACTTGGCCTTGGCATTTCGGTCTCGGCGCTGTTCCAAACCATTCTGGTCGGCATCCCGCACCAAGACGCTGGCTCTGGCTCAGGCGCGCTGCAGGCCTTCCAGCAGGTCGGCAGTTCACTTGGGGTGGCGCTGATCGGCGAGATATTCTTTACTTGGCTAACCAATGCGCAAGCTTGGGGCGCGACCTCAAAGGGTACGGCGTTTAGCAACGCCGCAACCAGCACCATGCTTTATGAGATTGGGGCATTCCTTTTGGTCGCGCTGCTGGTGCCATTCCTGAAAATGAGCAAGTCCGCCGCCCAGGGCAGCACCGAACCTGGCACGCCGATGCCAGTTGAAGTGTAGCCAATCGACGGGTGTCAAAAACTGAAGGGGCCCGACGGGCCCCTTTTTATTGCCGAAAACCGGGGCGGATCACAACTTCCAGCCTAGCCCCGCACGAACCACCACATTGCTGGGCTCGCTCGTACCATAGGCGCCGCCGCCGCTGGTCCAATTGTTGACGCCGTAATGGGTCCAGGTGGCGTTGAGACGGGCCATGATGTTCTCAGTGACCAGAATGTCAGCGCCGACGCCAAGCTGCCAGCCTCCAGCCGTAAAAGTTGAATCGGCCGTACCGGTGAATGGGCTCATGTCGAAGCGCCCCCACGAATAGCCAACCGTGCCATAAGCCAGAACGTTCGGCGCCACCGGGTAGCCCAGCGTTGCGCGAACAGCGGCGTCCCATTTCAGCGCGCCATAATTGGCGCCACTATACTCGAACTGGGTGGCGACATTGTTGGCTTCGGCATCGAGGCCGAGCACGAACCAGTCGTTGATCTGGTAGCGGTAACCGGCAAAAACACCGGCGCTGCCGCCGATATCGCCCAGCAATTGTTCAGGCGGAGGCAGGCCGGGATTGCTCTCGTGGCTCTTCATGCCGATCAGGCTGCCCTGCGCGCCGAGGTAAAAACCGGTCCAGGTGCTGGCAGCGGGTCCATACATCTGGCTGTCCACCACCGGGGCCGTGAACATCTGCGCCTGGGCAGCCACTGGCGCCAGCGCCATGACAAAGGCCGTCGTCGCCAACAGTTTAATCATCGAACGCATAAACCTATCCCCAACTATATGTCCAAAATTGCCATGGAAACGCAGAGCGCGGCAATCGCAATTGGGTCACACTCCTAACAATTCAACTCCGGCAGGCGGGGATCGTCAAGCGAGCCTAATGATAAGTTGCGGCGGGTTGCGCTGGGGCGAAGTGCCCCGCGCCAGTCCAGTTTCAGCGCACGATGAGCGTGCCAGCCCCGTATTCGGTGAACAGCTCGACCAGCACCACATGTGGGGTCTTGCCATTGAGGATCACTACGCCTTCAACGCCGTTTTCCAGCGCTTCAAGGCAGGTTTCAACCTTGGGGATCATGCCGCCAGAAATCGTGCCGTCGGCGATCAGGGCCTTGGCCTCGCGCACCGTCAATTCCGGCATCAGCTTGCGGTCCTTGTCCAGAACGCCGGGAACATCGGTTAAAAACAGCAGGCGTTTGGCACCAAGCGAGCCAGCGATGGCACCGGCAAAGGTGTCGGCATTGATGTTGTAGGTAAAGCCGTCCCGCCCTGGCGCCACCGGCGCGATCACCGGAATCATTTCCGAACGTGCCAACAAATCGAGCAAGGTGCGGTCAACCTCGACCGGCTCCCCGACAAAGCCCAGATCGAGCACGCGCTCGACATTGGTGATCGGGTCCATCAGCTTTTTCTCGGCCTTTTTGGCAAACACCATATTGCCATCCTTGCCGCACAGACCGATGGCCCATTCGCCTTCGGCATTGATCAGGGCCACGATTTCCTTGTTGATCGAGCCCGCCAGCACCATCTCGACGATTTCCATGGTCCGCGCGTCGGTGACCCGCAGCCCGCCCTCGAATTTTGATTCAATCCCGAGCTTGGCCAGCATCGAGGCGATCTGTGGTCCACCGCCATGGACCACAATCGGGTTGACCTTGGATTGCTTCAACAACGCAATATCGCGGGCAAAGGCGGCACCAAGCTTGGCGTCGCCCATGGCGTGACCGCCGTATTTGACCACAACGGTCTTGCCTTCATAACGCTGCATATAAGGCAGCGCCTGGGCCAGGATGCCGGCGTCGTGCGAGAAGTTATGTTCGGCGTCGGTTGTTGGCGGCACTGAGACCTTGGTCATGAGACAGCAACTTCCCTAAAGAGGCGGCGCGAAAAAGTCCGGGGTCCGCTCTAATCGATTTTGACACGAAGCGATACCGAAAATGCCCCGATTTTTTTGTGACAATGATCTGCCCCACAAGCAATTGCGTTCAAGTTGAGTATTCGGGGCAGACCGAGGGGACAGCGGGGATAGGCATATTGCCCACCGCGCGCTACAAACATGATGATGCACACAGCCACCAACGAGATTGCCGAACTAATTGCCCGCTGCGCATTGCGGGATCGAACGGCCTTTCGCCTGCTCTATGAGCGGACCAGCGCGAAACTATTTGGCGTGGTTTTGCGTATCTTGAAAGACCGATCAGAAGCCGAAGAGGCGATTCAGGAGGTTTTTGTCAAAGTGTGGCAACGTGCCGATCGCTATGTCGCTGGGGGCTACAGCCCAATCAGTTGGCTCGTGGCCGTGGCGCGAAACCACGCTCTTGATATCCTGAGGGCCAGACGGCCTGCGGCTGACGATATTGATGTTGCACTCGAGATCCCCGACGCTGGACCCGATCCAGAACAGGCGGCCGAAAACAGCGATGAGCGCGGGCGCATTGACCACTGCCTGGGCCAGTTGGAAGGCGAAAAGGCGGAGGCGGTCCGCGGCGCATATCTCGACGGCTACAGCTATGACGAACTGGCTGAACGATTTGACGTGCCGCTGAATACGATGCGAACCTGGCTGCGACGCAGCCTGATCAAACTGAAAGAGTGTCTATCGGCATGAGCGCGACCCAAGACAGCAGCGAACCACAAGGGGGCAAAACACTTGTCGCCGAGTTTGTGCTTGGGCTGCTGAGCGCGGCCGAGCACAACCGCGTTGCCCGATTGATCGATGCCGACCCGAACCTGGCGCGTGAACGCGATTTCTGGATTTCTCGGCTTGGGGCCCTCAACGACGGCTATGTAGAAATTGCTCCCCCTGCCCGCATTCTGGGCAGGATTGAAAGCCAGCTGTTCGGCACGACGACAAAGGCGCAAGTCGGATTTTGGGACAATCTTCTGGTTTGGCGCGGTTTGGCTGCGAGCGCGTTCGCGGTCGCCATTGTGGCCATCGGCATCAATGTCAGCACAACCAAACTCGACCCGACCAGCCTCGCAATCCAGTTGGTTGCGGCGCTGGAAGAAGAAGGCAGCGGCGTCAAGTTTGTGGCGCTGTATGACAGCGCGACCGGCACCGTGCGGCTGACGGCCCTTTCGGGCGAAGCGGTGCCCGAGCGTGATTTTGAACTATGGGCCATCCAGGGCGGTCACAACCCGGTCTCCATGGGTGTGGTGCCCGTCAATGCGCGCAGCGAAGTGACGATCTCGCCCGAAATCCTCAAGGGTTGGGGCGAAGGATCGGTATTGGCGATCACGCTGGAGCCAAAGGGTGGATCGCCAAGCGGGAACCCAACAGGACCCGTCGTCGCCAAAGGCGCCATCACCCAAATATAGCCACCTCCCCAGGTTTATCGACGGGATCGACGCAAAACACGCCAGCCCGGCAGCATCGGGCGGGCGTGTTTTGCTGAATGGCTCTGATTCACCTCCTGAAACCTCCGGCGCGAACGACCATCAGAATATTTTTCAAGATTTCTTGTTTGGCTGAAACCTTTCTGAAAAGCGGCCGTTACTTGGTTTGTCCCTAAAGAAAATGGGAACCAAACACAGGAAGGACCTCTCCAATGACATTCTCAATCCGCGCCCTTACACTTTCCACCATGTTGACCGTGGCTTCGCTGGCCGGCGGCGTCGCTTATGCTGCTGAAAACCCAATGGTTGGCGGCGCAGCAATGTTTGCTGAAAAGAACATCATCGAAAACGCCGTCAACTCTGCCGATCATACAACCCTGGTCGCTGCCGTGACCGCCGCTGGCCTGGTTGAAACCCTTTCTGGCGCTGGCCCGTTCACCGTTCTGGCTCCAGTTAACGCTGCGTTCGACGCTCTGCCCGCTGGTACCGTTGAAACCCTTTTGAAGCCAGAAAACAAAGAGATGCTGGCAACCATCCTGGCCTGCCACGTTATCGCGGCTAAGGCTTTGTCGACCGACATCATGTCGATGGCCGAAGCCGATGGCGGCAAGCACGTGGTTGACACCGTTGGCGGCTGCAAGCTGACCCTGGAAGTCAAGGACGGCATGGTTACTGTGACTGACGAAAACGGCACCGTTGCCACGGTCACGATCGCGGACGTGCTGCAGTCCAATGGCGTCATCCATGTGATCGATGCCGTTTTGACACCAAAGTCGGCAATGTAACCAAACCAAGCGCATCAACGAATGATGCATGAGGGGTTCGGCTTGCCGCAGTGGCCAGCCGAACTCTCACACAATCTTGACGTGCACTGCCCTTGCCCAAGGACATACAATGCGCATCATCAGGCCCGCCCAACGACACCCTCCCCCCGGGCTTCGCGGGCGGGCCAACTTGATCTTGAGGGAGCGAGCTATGACAATTCAACGACGCAATTTTCTGTCTGGCGGCACGGCCCTATTCGGCCTGCTAACACTGGGTTTTGCCATGAAGGGGATCGGTGCTGCGCAGGCGACAGAGGGCGTTTTCGCGGTGACGATGACCGACCAAGAATGGCGCGCCAAGCTGGGGGATTTTCCGTTTGAAGTGTTGCGCAAAGAGGCAACCGAACGGGCCTTCACCTCCCCATTGCTTGACGAGCACCGGAGTGGGACCTTTGTGTGCGCTGGATGCGATCTGGAGCTTTTTGCTTCGGAAACCAAATATGATAGCGGCACTGGCTGGCCGAGCTTTTATGATTTCATCCCCGGCGGCATTGGCACAAAGGTGGATAATTCCCTGTTTGGTGAGCGCACGGAAGTGCATTGCACCCGCTGCGGTGGCCACCAGGGCCATGTTTTCAATGACGGGCCGCAGCCGACCGGGTTGCGCTATTGCATCAACGGGGTGTCGATCCGGTTCGTCGCCGCCTGAAATTAGTCAATCGTCCATGTTGAATGGCTATGCTGTTTGCAGATAATGCAAAGGGCATAGGCTGCTGCAGGGCGATCATGAAACTGACCATCATCCAGACTGGCGATCTGTCGCCCCCATTGCGCGAGCAGTTTGGTCCTTATGCCAAGATGTTCGAGCGAATGTTTGACGCGACCGGGCACCAGTTCAGCTACGAAGCCATAAGGGTATTCGAGGGCGCAACGCTTCCCGATCCGGCCGAGCTGGAAGGCATCGTCATCACCGGGTCGGCGGCGGGGGTTTATGACCACCTGCCTTGGCTTGACCCGTTGCGTGAATTTATCCGCGACGCCTATGCCAAGAAATGCCGCATGGTCGGGGTTTGCTTTGGGCATCAGATCATGGCCGATGCTCTGGGTGGGGATGTTCGGAAATCGGAAAAGGGCTGGGGTCTTGGCCGCCATACCTACACAGTCAAGGGTCGACCCGACTTCATGGCCAGCGCGCCAGAAACGCTGACGATTGCCTGCTCGCATCAGGATCAAGTCCTGGTGCCGCCCGAGGGGGCCGAGGTGATCCTGGCATCGGAGTTCACCCCCAATGCGGGGCTAAGCTATGAAAACGGGGCCGCGATCAGCTTTCAGCCGCACCCGGAGTTTCTGGATGACTACACCATCGCCCTGGCCGAGTTGCGCCGCGGCAAGGCCCCTGATGGGGTGATCGATGCAGCACTCGCATCGATTGCCAAAGGGTCCGACAGCGCTACCGTTTCAACCTATATCGCCCGGTTTCTGACCGCGAAGGCCTGAGCGGCTAACTGGCCTTTTCAAACCGCTCATCAAAGGCATAGCCGGCGCCGCGAACTGTGCGGATTGGGTCTGCGACGCGGCCGCGATTGATTGCCTTGCGGAGGCGGCCGACATGCACGTCCACCGTGCGCTCATCGACATAGACATCATTGCCCCAGACGCCGTCCAACAATTGCTGGCGGGAATACACTCGGCCGGGATAGCGCATCAGATATTCGAGCAGGCGGTATTCGGTCGGGCCCAGATGCACCTCACGGCCAGAACGATTGACGCGGTGACTGGTGCGGTCAAGCTCAAGATCACCGGCTTTGAGCACCGAGGTAACCAATTGTGGGCTGGAACGGCGCAGCAGGGCATTGATCCGGGCCAATAGTTCGGGCACCGAAAATGGCTTGACGACGTAGTCATCAGCGCCGGTCGCCAGGCCGCGGACCCGCTCTTCTTCCTCGCCCCGCGCGGTAATCATGATAATGGGCACACGCGCGGTTTCCTCGCGAGAGCGCCAGCGGCGGCACAGCTCGATCCCGGACAGGCCCGGCAACATCCAATCGAGCAGGATCAGATCCGGAATAGTCTCCTGAATGGCCTGAACGGCTTCGTCCCCGCTCTCAGCGGTGACCACGCAAAAGCCTTCGGCTTCCAGATTGTAGCGCATCAGCAGCGCCAGATCGGCCTCATCTTCGACAACCAGAATATTGGCAACCATGGCTGGATCACGCCTTGATCTGGGTGCGATGCAGTTCCTGCTCGTCGCTGGTCAGCGGCTTGCCGGTTTGCAGATAATAGGCACGCTCGGCGATGTTGGTGGCGTGGTCACCAATGCGCTCCAGGCTTTTGGCACAGAACAACAAATGGGTGCATGGGGTGATGTTGCGCGGATCTTCCATCATATAGGTCAGCAACTCGCGAAACAGCGAGGTGTGCATGGCGTCAACTTCGTCATCGCGGTTGCACACGGCAATTGCGGCGATGGCGTTGCGGGCGGCATAGGCATTCAGAGCGTCCTTGATCTGGCTCAGGACCAGACTGGTCATGTTCTTGACACCGTTATAAAATGTCGGCTGTAGGCCAAGCCCGTCCAGCTTGAGCGAACGACGGGCCAATTGCTTGGCCATGTCGCCGACCCGTTCGAGATCGGATGCGACGTGAATTGCGGTGATGATGGCACGCAAATCCGACGCCATCGGCTGGCGCCGTGCGATCATCGACACCGCCATCTCGTCGATCTTGCGCTGCATGTCGTCAATGCGCTGATCGGCAATAATGGTGACATCGGCAAGCTCGCGATCAAGCTTGAGCAGCGATTTGGTGCCGTTTTCGATGGCGACTTCAACCTCGCCACCCATTTCGGCAATCAGCTGGGCCAGGGTCGTTAATTCATCGCTATAGGAGGTGACAATATGATCTTTATTATTGGACATGGCGAAATCCTCAATTGCCCGCAAATGCGGATCAGCCGATACGGCCCATGATGTAATCCTGGGTTTGCTTGTTGACCGGGTTGGTGAAAATGTCTTCGGTGACACCTTCTTCGATCAATTTTCCCAGGTGAAAAAAGGCAGTTTTCTGGCTGACGCGGGCCGCTTGCTGCATGGAATGGGTGACGATGATGATCGTGTAGTTTTCACGCAACTCGTCGATCAACTCTTCGATGATGGCCGTGGCAATCGGGTCCAGGGCCGAGCACGGCTCGTCCATCAGGATCACTTCGGGACCAACGGCGATGGCGCGCGCGATGCAAAGGCGCTGTTGCTGGCCGCCCGAGAGGCCGGTACCTGGCTCATTCAGGCGATCCTTGACCTCCTCAAACAGACCCGCCTTGCGGAGCGAGGATACGACGATTTCGTCAACATCGGTGCGACTGGTAGCGATACCATGGATCTTGGGACCATAGGCCACATTTTCATAGATCGACTTGGGGAAGGGATTGGGCTTCTGGAACACCATGCCGATCCGAGCCCGCAGCTCGACCACGTCGAGCGCCGGATCATAAATGTCCTCCCCGTCGAGCTTGATCAGGCCGCCGACTTTAGCGCCATCGATGGTGTCGTTCATGCGGTTGATACACCGCAGGAATGTGGACTTCCCGCACCCCGACGGCCCGATGAAGGAGGTGACTGCCCGATCGGGAACATCGATCGAGATGCCAAACAGGGCTTGCTTGGCGCCGTAGTGGACGGTGACGTCCCTGGCTTGGACACGGATTGAGCGGTCGAGCATGTCGGTCGAATTCATCGCATTGTTCACTGTTGTCGGGGTCATTTTAGCCTTAACGGCGGTCGTGTCCATTTCGATTCCCTTGGTCTGGGTTGTCATCTCAGGCGCGCTTTTCAAGACGTAAGCGCAGGAAGACGGCAATCCCGTTCAACGCGATCATGAGGCAGAGCAGGACGATGATGGCGGCGGCGGTTCTAGGCTCGAAGAAGTTGCGGTTTTCATTGCCCTGCCAGAGGTAGATTTGAACCGGCAGGGCTGTTGCCTGATCAAACGGGGTAGCAGGAACCGAGGCGACGAAAGCCTTCATGCCAATCAGCAAGAGTGGCGCGGTTTCGCCCAGCGCGCGGGCAACACCCAGAATTGTCGCCGTCAAGATCGACGGGAAGGTGATGGGCAGAACATGGTGGAACACCATCTGGGTCTTGGAAGCGCCCAGACCAAGTGCGGCTTGACGCAACGATGGAGAAACGCCGAGCAAGGCACCGCGCGTGGCAATGATGATGGTGGGCAGGGTCATCAGCGTCAGCACCAGGCCACCCACGATGGGAGCCGACAGCGGCAGATGAAAGCTATTGATGAACACGGCCGCGCCCAAAAGACCGAAAACGATGGACGGTACGGCCGCCAGATTGTTGATGTTGACCTCGATCAGATCGGTCAGCCTTGATTTGGGTGCGAACTCTTCGAGATAGATGGCGCTGGCAACCCCAATTGGAACGGCCAGGACAATCACCACCAGCATCATGTAGAGCGAGCCGACAAAGGCACCGGCAAGACCTGCCGTGGCCGGAGCCGCGCGGCTATCGACATTGCCAAGGATCGACCAGGCAAACCCCGAGGAAATTGTGCCATCAGCAACGAATTGATCGATCAGCTGACGCGCTGGCGCCGACAATTGCTGCTGAGCATCACCGAGCGTACGGTCAATATTGCCCTTGATCCAGTTTTCGGCATTGGCGGAGGCGGACAGATCGACCTCGACCGTTTTTCCCAACAACGTCGGATCAGCGACAAAAAGTTCACGCACGCGATGGCGGCCGTCGGTTTCGGCGATCTCGAGCAGATCCTTACTGCTGATTTCGAATCCGGCAGGGGCATGAGAGCGGAGTGCCGCCTCGACAACCTTGTTCCAATTCAACATCGCCAAATCGCGCTGCCACTTGAAATTAGCTGCCTGGAAATCGGCATCGGATTGGCCTGCGTTTCGAACCGGGGCGGGTTTGGTCTTTACGATTGCGGGATCGAAGGTGACCGAAAGATGCAAATGGGATTCCGAAAAGGCCGGAATGCCCTTGCGGAAAACGTCGACGAACAGCAGGGCGACAAAGCCCAGCACCAGGACGATGGCGGCCATGCCAAGGCCCTTGAACACAGTTTCGCTGATATGGCGCTTGCCAAGGCCCGCACGAATTTTTTGCCGACGGGCAATCGCCGCCTGGCTCGTATTTGAGAGCGTGTCAGTCATTTTATTCATACTGCTCCCGGAAGCGACGGACGATGAAGAGCGCAAACACATTGAGGCAAAGGGTGATCACAAACAGAGTGAGGCCGAGCGCAAAAGCAACCAGCGACTGCGGACCGGCAAAGTCGGTGTCGCCCGTCAACTGGTTGACAATGGCAACGGTGATGGTCGCGACCGGCTCGAACGGGTTGCCCCGCAAGACCGGGCTATTGCCCGCAGCAAGTACCACGATCATGGTTTCGCCGATGGCGCGACTGATCGCCAACAAGAAGGCCCCGACAATGCCCGGCAAGGCCGCCGGAAGCAGCACATTGCGGATGGTCTCCGACTTGGTTGCGCCCAACCCGTAAGCACCATCGCGCAAAGTGCGCGGCACCTGGGTCAAGATGTCGTCGCTAAGCGAGGACACGAACGGGATGATCATTATGCCCATGACCACACCCGCGGTGAGCGCGCTGGTGGCGCTGACTTGCAGCCCAAGCAAGTTGCCAGCATCCCGCAGGAAGGGGCCGACGGTGACGAGCGCAAAAAAGCCAAACACGATGGTGGGAATGCCCGCCAGGGTTTCAATGATCGGCTTGGCGACGGTACGCAAACCGCGCGGCGCATATTGGCTGAGATAGATAGCGCCCATCAACCCGATCGGGGCAGCGACCAGCATGGCGATCAAAGTCACCATCAATGTCCCGGACAACAGCGGCAACAGGCCGTAGTGACCATAATCACCTGGTGTCGTGCCGGCATTGTTCGGCTGCCAGACGGTGCCGAAAAAGAAGTCGACTGGATTGATGAAGGTGAAGAAATGCAGCGCCTCGGTCAGCAGCGAGGCAACGATGCCCACCGTGGTCAGGATGGCAACGCCGGAACAGGCTAACAGGACCAGATTGATGGCGCGCTCAACCTGGTTGCGCGCACGCAGGCGAGCATTGATCTGGTTGCGAGCAAACAATAGGGCGATGACCCCTGCGCCAATGAGCGAGGCCAGAATTGCGATGAACGTGAGCAGTTGGAAATTTTGCAAGGCTGCACCGGCAGCCTGTTCATAGCCGGCCTGCTCGCCGACCACGCCATAGCCACTGGCCAAAGCCTGTACACGTTCTACAGCCGCGTTTAGACCATTTGGGTCCAATTGTGCGGCAACAGCGGCAGGGATTTGGGCAATCGTAAACCAGCGCATCAGGCTAGGCCCGAAAGCCGCCCAAACACCAATGATGAGAAGCGCCGGCACCAAAACCCAGATCGCCACGAGTGCGCCATGATAATGGGGACGCGAATGTACTTTTGGGCCAGTCCCGCCCACCAATTGGCGGCTACGCGCCCAGCCGGACTGGTAGGCAAAACCAACAAGGACAACCAGCAGGCCAGCAATAATCAAGGAATTCAATTGGGTCACGCTTTCCTGAGATGGCAAGCTTGGCAGAAGAGAAAGTGGGCCGCGCCCGAAAGCGCGGCCCGGTCGATATTACATGGCGCCGGCTGCGAAGGCGGCAACAACTTCTGCCGTCTTGTCGGCAGGCTGTACGATCAGGCCAGCGGCTTCCAAAGAGCCACCGGTGCCTGACATGCCTTCAGACATGAAGAAGTTGACGTATTCTTCGATGCCGGGGATGACGCCGATGTGCTGGCCCTTCACATAAAAGAACAGCGGACGCGACACTGGGTAGCTGCCGTCAGCAACGGTTTCGGCTGATGGAGCCACGCCACTGATGGTAGCAACTTTGAGGGTGTCGGTGTTCTGCTCGTAGAAGGAGAGGCCGAACACGCCAACTGTCTCGGGGTTTGAGGCAAGGCGAGCCAAGGCTTCGGTATAGTCGCCAGCGATTTCAACAACCACGTCCTGACGGAATGTGGTCAGTGCGGCGGCCTTTTCGTCGTCGGTCAGGCCTTCTGGAAGACCAACTTCCTTAGCGCCGGCCTCGACAACGTTCTTCTGGAACACTTCGCGGGTGCCATGGTTGGCGCCGGGGATCGCCAGCGCAATTGCCTGGTCTGGCAAGGTCGCGTCGATGTCGCTCCACTTGGTGTAGGGGTTGGCAACTAGGGCGCCGTCAACTGGAACCTGAGCGGCAATGGCCTTGTAGACCTGAGCTGGGGTCAGAGCGAAATCTGGACCACCGGCTGCGGAGGCGAACACGATGCCGTCGAAGCCGAACTGAATTTCACGGATGTCGGTCACGCCAGCAGCGGTGCAAACTTCGCGTTCAGAGTCTTTCATGGCGCGCGATGCATTGGCAATGTCGATGGTGTTTTCGCCAAGGCCTTCACAGAACTGCTTCAGGCCGGCACCGGTGCCGCCCGAACCAACGACTGGAGTCTTGAATTCTGGGAATGCCGCGCCGAACTCTTCGGCAACGATCGAGGCAAATGGCAGAACAGTCGACGAGCCGGCGATCTGAATGGTGTCGCGCGTCTGGGCAAATGCTGCAGTGGTGCCAAAGGCGACAAGCGCGATAACCGCTGCGCTGGCAAAAGATAGAGTTTTCATGGAAGCTTTCCTTTTCAAAACGAGGCTCGAAACCCGGTTGAACTGTTGGGTTGACCCCGCCCGGTGTTTGACGGCCGCAACCTAGTGCGCACTGGTCATCGTTTTATGACAGTTCACTGACACTTGTGTGACAGTGCAATCCATTGTTTTCGCTTCGTAATTTTACGCATTGCGGGAATTTGCCAGAAATTACTCTGGCAAATATACGTCGACGCGCATCCCTTCGCCTGGCCGACTGCGAAAGGCGAGCTGGCCACGGTGGCGATGAACAATATGCTTGGTGATGGCCAGGCCAAGGCCCGTGCCCTTCTTTTTGCGGCTGGATTCGGCATCGACCCGATAGAAGCGCTCGGTCAGGCGTGGCACGTGTTCGGGCGCAACACCGGGGCCGTGGTCGGTGATCGTGATCCGCTGGGAAAAACCGGGTTGATCGGAGGCGGCTAACACGATTTCCACCTGTTTGCCGGATCCGCCGTATTTGATGGCGTTTTCAACAAGGTTTTCGAAGACCTCGTAGAGCTCCTCGCGCTCGCCGGTTATTTTTGGAGCATCGGCCAGCATATCAAGGTTGATGGTCACATCGGCGGCTTGCGCCTGGGTCTGCAGGCCCTCGCGCACTTCGCGCAACAGGCTGGGAAGATCGACAACCCCCGTCGGGCGGACATGCTGATGCATTTCAATGCGCGACAGCGACAGCAAATCCTCGATCAGCTTGGCCATCCGCTCGGCCTGGTTGCGCATGATTATCAAAAACTTGCCATGGGCCGCCGTGTCCTTGGCAGCGGGACCAAGCAGGGTGTCAATAAAGCCCAGCAGCGATGTCAACGGCGTGCGCAGCTCATGGCTGGCATTGGCAATGAAATCGGAGCGCATGGCGTCAACGCGCTTCAGCTCGGTCAGACTTTGGAAAGTGACCAGCAGCAAAGGGTTTTCGTCGTTGGGCCAAGCCAATCCCTGGGCGGTCAGCGGCGCGATGGCCACCTTTTCCCACGTTTCGGTCGGCAGCGTCTCGTGCAGCTCGATAATTCGGGTTTGCCCGTTGCGCCAGACGGAATCAATGGCCTGAATCAGCTCCGGATTGCGCAACGCAAAAGCAATAGGATTGCCAAGCATGATGTTGGGGAACTGGCGGCTAGCGGCAGCGTTGCGGTAGCGAACGATTGAACGCCGATCCAGCACCAGACAGGGATCAATCAGGGCGTTGACAAAGCTGTCAATGGTCACGGCCCCCAGCGCGGGAGCGGACACCGCGACCGCTGATGGCGGCACCAACCTGGTGGGGCTGGGAAGCAGCATGACGGCGATAGCCAATACTGCCCAGCCAAACGCAGCCTCACCTGGCCCAAGGCCCGAGCGCGCGACAAAGACCATGAGCATAATCGCAGCAACCGCCAGAACCGCCAATCGCCCGACCAAGCGCAACCAAATCCGGTCGAGCAGTGTTGGCGTGGGGACAGTATTGGAGCGATGATCAACCATAAGAACTCAAAGCCTTGGCGGGGACAAACTAGACACTTGCGCGCTGGCGGCCTTCATAGCACGTTCAATATGACAAGGGAGACACAGTGTGACCGACCCATTTGACGGCTTTGATATCGAAAACCCCGAACTGCCAAAAGCAATCAAGAAGGGGGCGATGGCGTCAGGGGGCTATCCCTATGCGGATCAGATGCCGATGGAGGCATACGAGGCGGAGCTTTATCGTTTGCACACGCAGCTGGTGCGGCTGCAGGCCCATTTGGGTGGCTCGGGCGAAAGAATGGTGCTGGTTTTTGAGGGTCGCGATGCCGCTGGCAAGGGCGGCACGATCAAGACCTATCTCGAATTCCTCAACCCGCGTTCCAATCTGATCGCCGCGCTGCCAAAGCCCGATGAGCGCGAACGGACGCAATGGTACTTCCAGCGCTATGTCGACTATTTGCCCGCAGCGGGCGAAACGGTTCTGTTTGATCGCTCCTGGTATAACCGCGCCGGCGTTGAGCCGGTGATGGGGTTTTGTAGCCAAGAGCAGTCGCAACAATTTATCGAGGAAGCGCCGCGCTTTGAACGTATGCTCACCAGTGACGGCGTGCATTTGTTCAAATTCTGGCTCGATATCGGGCGCGAAATGCAGCTCAAGCGGTTCCACGACCGTCGCTATGACCCGCTCAAAACCTGGAAGCTGTCGCCCATTGACCTTGCGGCCCTGCCAAAATGGGCCGCCTATTCGGCAGCACGGGACGCGATGCTGGACAAGACCGACACCGATTATGCACCCTGGAGCATTGTTTTGGCCAATGACAAACGGCGGGCCCGCCTCAACCTCATTCGCAAGGTGTTGACCACCATGAGCTATGACGGCAAATCGGAGAGTGACATCGGCACCATGGACGAGTCCATCGTTCTCACCGCCAAGGCATTCCTGAAACGGGACAGCCGCGACTGAGGCGGAGACCAAAAGCGCGTCGCGATCTTTCAGATGCGCTCCCTGCGCTTTAAGCCCTTGTTTTTGCGCATGTTTTTGACCCGAAACCGGAGACCACTTTCGGGAGACATGCTTTAGTCAGGCGACAAATCCCGTTCAATCGAGCTGATCCGCTTAGCCGCGGTGTCCCAGGACAGTTCGGTGCTGCGCGCGATGAGCGCTTCGACGACGACGAACAGGCTCGCATTGGCGTCCCACGTGCGATCCATGCCAGTGCGACATGGAATAACGATCTTGGCGTGCTTGGAGATCGGGGAGATCCACTCATCGGTCAAAAGAATGGTGAAGACGCGCCGCGCTGCCAGTTGTTTGGCTGTTTCCAGCAGCAGTGGATCATAGCGGCGCACGTCAAAAATCACTGCAGTGTCGCCAGGCCGCACGTCGAGCAATTGATCGGCGCGAGACGCGGTGCGCCCCTCTAGCCGCCGGACATCGGCACGAATAATGCGCAGATGGGTCTCAAAATAGTTGGCAATCGCATCGGTAAACCGACCACCAATCAAATGGCAGGCGCCCTTTGGCTGGGCCAGTCGCGCCGATGCTGCCTCAAATTCGGAGGCCGGTATGCCCGCCGTAGAGGCGTGCAAATTGGCAATGGACTGGGTCGCAAAGTCATCCAGATAACTCCGACCGAGACGGCTATGCTGACCCGACCCGGCGCTGCGTTGAAGGGGTGACTTGACCCGCTCATCGAGTTCTTCGCGCAGCGTGCGCTGAAAATCGGGATAAGAGCGAAAGCCCAATTGAGCAACAAAGCGCAGAACTGTTGCGGCGCTGGCCTGGGCTTGACGGGCAAACTCGGCGACCGGCGCCAGGCCAATGGTGGGGTAGTTGGCGAGCAGACCGCGGGCCGCACGTTTTTCAGCGGCAGTCAGTCGATGGATTGCCTCATGAACGCGCGCCTCAATGGTGGAACCCGACATTTCGTGACCTTTACTCTGAAACGTGCATTTCAATATTGACAGATATCTCATTTGTGAAACACTGCAATTAGAAGTTAACAAAAACTGAGTGTGGCTCGTGGACGCGTTTGAACGCCCAGCCTTCCAGGTTACCAATGCCAACGGCACCTCGCCGTTCGTGCTGGTCTGCGACCACGCCTCCAATTTCATTCCACCAATCTATGGCGATATGGGACTGACGCTTGAGCAGCGCCTGAGCCACATCGCCTGGGATCCGGGTGCGCTGGCGGTCAGCCTGGCTTTGAGTCAGATGCTGGACGCACCGATTGTCGCATCAACCGTGTCGCGGCTGATTATCGATTGCAATCGGGACACCGCTTCGCCGGGGCTGATCTGGACACTGTCGGAAGCCACCCAGATTGCCGTCAATGTCGGGCTCAGCGAGACCGAGCGGGCCCACCGGATCGAAGCATTCCATGCGCCTTTCCATGGGGCAATCACAACGCTGCTCGACCAGCGGCTGGCCTTGGGCATCGAGACCATTCTGGTCTGTATGCATTCATTTACCCCGGTCTATCTCGGGGTGGCGCGGCCATGGCAAATCGGGCTCATCCACGGGCATGACACCGCCTATACCCAAGCCGTGTTTGACGCGATCAGATTGGATGACCCAAGCCTGACCTTGGGCTGGAACGAACCCTATGCGGCGCTCAATGGCGTGACGTTGACGCTGGAGCGGCATGGCGATCAACGAGGCCTTCAGGCCACCATGATTGAAATCCGAAACACTGAAATTCTCGAACCGGACGGGGTCGCCCTATGGGCGGGCCGCCTGGCCCGGAGCCTTGAACAAGCGCGACAGACGCTTGGGGGTAAACCGGCAGGACGTAAGCAAGAAGTGCAGTCGCCAATGGGGCAAAAGGAAGGACATAGATATGGCGTCGGAACACCATGAGGACGTAAAAATCCTCCATTCCATGGGCTACGCCCAGGAACTTTCGCGGCGGATGAGCGGGTTTTCGAACTTCGCGATTTCGTTTTCGATCATTTGTATTCTGTCGGGGGGCATCAACTCGTTCGCGCAGGCGATCTCGTCGGTCGGCGGTGCCGGTGCGGGCATTGGCTGGATCGTCGGATGTATCTTGTCCGGCATGTTCGCCCTGGCTATGGCGCAGATTGCCAGCGCCTTCCCGACTGCAGGCGGGCTCTATCACTGGGCTTCCATCCTTGGCGGGCGCTTTGCCGGCTGGACGACGGCATGGCTCAACCTGCTCGGACTGATCACCGTTCTGGGTGCCATCAACATCGGCACCGCCTATTTCTTCGCGGGCACGTTCGGGTCGTTGATCGGCTTCACCGGAACTGACACCCAAGTCGTGATCTTCGTGGCGTTGATTACCGTCGGCCAGGCGTTGTTCAACCACCTGGGCATCAAGGTAACGACGATGCTGACCGACGTGTCGGGCTACATCATCTTTGCGACGACGGCCGTGTTGGTCGTCGCCTGCTTCTGGTTTGCTAAGGACATCGACATCTCGCGGCTCTGGACGTTTACCAACTTCTCAGGTGAGGCGGGCGGCAATGTGTTCCCCGCCACCGACAACATGGGCTATCTGTTCCTGCTGTGCCTTCTGCTGCCGGTTTACACGATCACCGGCTATGACGCCTCGGCCCATACATCCGAGGAAACCAAGTCGGCTGCCGTCTCGGTGCCCCGCGGTATCATCACCTCGGTGTTCTGGTCATCGCTGATTGGCTGGATCATGATCTGCGCGATCACCTTGGCCATTCCGGACCTGGCAGTCGCTGCGGGCCAGGGCTGGACCATGTTCTTCGCCACCATGGATGCGATCCTGCCCGCCGGCCTCAAGACCGTCATATATCTGGGCGTCCTGATTGCCCAGTTGCTTTGCGGCCTGGCAACGGTCACCTCCGCCAGCCGCATGTTGTTCGCCTTCGCGCGTGATAACGGGCTGCCGGTTGGCTCCAAAGCGCTGGCGTCAGTGTCCACCAAGTTTCGGACACCGGTGACCGCGATCTGGACCGCGACGGCTCTGTGCATCCTTTATGTGATGCTCGCGCTGTCGATCAAGGTAGAGGGGGCCTCGATCTACGTGATCGTGGTCAACTCGACCCTGGTGTTCCTGTTCCTCAGCTTTACGATACCATTGGTAGCCGGGGCTCTGGCGTTCGGAACTGCGAAGTGGCCCAGCCCCGGCCCATGGGCGATGCCCGCGGGCGTCTACAAGCTGGTCACGCTTCTCTCCGTGGCCGGTATGGGGGTGATCCTGTTCATCGCCGTGGCGCCGCCAAATGAGCGGGTGCTGTGGGTTGTGCTGGGCTTCGTTGCCGTTGCACTGGTCGTCTGGTTCGCCTTCGAAGGGCGTCGCTTCGAAGGCCCACCAATTGGCGATCGTATTGCCAAGCGCCAGGCGGAAATCGCCGAAATCGAGAAGAAGTTCACCTAGTCGAGCGATAAGGCGGGAGGCTGCGCGATATGCAGCCTCCCCTCCACAAGAGTTCAAAAAAAGAAAAGTCTTACGGGAGCCAAAAATGGCCGCTGCCTATAGCTTGGATGCGCTCAAAAAAGATGTTGCGTCAGGCCTGATCGATACCGTGCTTGTGGCCTTTCCGGATATGCAGGGACGCATGATCGGCAAGCGGTTCCAGGCAGAATATTTCCTCGAAACAGCCAATGATGAAACCCATGGCTGCGACTATCTGCTGGCCGACGACATCGATATGGAACCCGTGCCGGGCTATGATGCGGCCAATTGGGCCAAGGGCTATGGCGATTTCGTCATGAAACCCGATTTGACGACGCTGATGAAAGCCACCTGGCTCGAAGGCACCGCCATCGTTTTGTGCGACCTGTCGGACCATCATCATCATGAGCCAATCCCACATAGCCCGCGCGCCATTCTCAAAAAGCAAATCGCGCGGCTGGATGCCCTTGGTTTTACAGCCAATGCGGCCACCGAGCTGGAATTTTACCTGTTCGACGATGATTTCCGCAAAGCCTATGAAAAGGGCTACCAGAACCTGACGACCACCGGATATTATATTGAGGACTACCACATCTTCCAGACCACCAAGGAAGAAGGGGTGATGCGCAATCTGCGCAAGCATTTGCAAGCCTCTGGCATTCCGGTGGAAAGCTCGAAGGGTGAGTGGGGCCCGGGCCAGGAAGAAATCAACGTCAAGTATTGTGACGCGCTGACCATGGCCGATCGCCATGTGGTGCTCAAAAATGCCACCAAGGAAATTGCCCATGGTCAGGGCAAGGCTGTGACCTTCATGGCCAAGTGGGACTTCGGCCTGGCTGGCTCATCGAGCCATATCCATATGTCGCTGGCCAACAAGCAGGGCAAGCCGATGTTTGTCGATGCCAAGGGCGAACGCGGCATGTCCGAGCTGATGCAGCATTTCATGGCCGGCCAAATCGCCTATGCCCGAGAAATCACCTATTTCCTGGCGCCCTATATCAACTCTTACAAGCGGTTCCAGGCGGGCACTTTTGCACCGACCAAGGCAATATGGAGTTCTGACAACCGTACGGCGGGCTTCAGGCTGTGCGGGGAAAACACCAAGTCCATCCGCGTCGAGTGCCGCATGGGTGGGGCAGACCTTAACCCTTACCTCGCCATGGCGGCGCTGATCGCAGCCGGGATCAAGGGGATCGAAGACAAGATGGAGCTTGAACCAGCTTTTGTCGGCGATGCTTACGTGACCAAGAAACTGCGCGAGATCCCCAAGACCCTGCGCGAAGCCACCGACACGCTGCGCAAATCCAAAATGCTCAAGGACGCATTCGGCGAGCAGGTGGTTGGCCATTACGTCCATACAGCCGAATGGGAACAGTTCGAATATGACCGTCGGGTCACCGACTGGGAATTGAAACGCGGCTTTGAACGCAGCTGACACTGCCCCAGCGCGGCACCTCGGCAACGACCGGGGTGCCGCGCGCTTTACCTGCCTGGTCGCAATCGCCGTGCGCGGCTGTGACGCGAAGAATATAATTTAGAACAAGGACTTACTCCATGGCCGAAACGGTCAAAATCATCTCGCCCATTGACGGCAGCCTCTATGCCGAGCGTCCGCTCGCCACGCCCCAGGACATTGCCGCAGCCGTACACCGCGCCAAAGCGGCCAAGTCGGTATGGAATGAAGTGACCCTGGCTGAACGGGCCAAAATCATGACGCATTTTGTCGATGCGCTGGTGGGGATGAACGATGAAATCGTTCCGGAACTGGCCTGGCAAATGGGTCGTCCGATCCGCTTTGGCGGCGAGAAGCGCGGCGTTGAGGAACGCTCGCGCCACATGATCGCGATTGCAGCAGAGGCATTGGCCCCGATCCAAAAAACCGACAAGCCGGGCTCGACGCGCTATATCACGCGTGAGGCGCTGGGCATTGTGATGGTGATTGCCCCATGGAACTACCCGTATTTGACCTCGGTGAACTCGATCGTGCCGGGGCTGATGGCCGGAAATTCGGTGATCCTGAAACACGCCAGCCAAACCCTGTTGGCCGGTGAGCGCTTTGCCCAAGCCAGTAAGCATGCTGGACTTCCTGAGGGGTTATTTCAAAATCTGGTGCTCGGCCATGCCGACACCGAGGCGTTAATCGCCTCGGGACAGATCGACCACATCAATTTCACTGGCTCGGTCGAAGGTGGCAGGCGTATCGAGCGGGCGGCAGCGGGCACCTTTGCCTCGCTGGGTCTGGAACTTGGCGGCAAGGATCCCGCCTATGTGCGGGCCGACGCCAATCTCGACGACGCCGTAGAGAACCTGGTCGACGGGTCATTCTTCAATTCGGGCCAGAGCTGTTGCGGCGTCGAGCGCATTTATGTGCATGAGGCGGTCTATGGCGCGTTTGTCGAGCGCTTCATCGAAAACGCCAAGGGATGGACTTTGGGCGATCCGCTTGATCCCGACACCATTGTCGGCCCGATGGCGCGCGGCAATTTTGCCGACCATGTCCGCCAGCAAACCGAGGAGGCCGTGCGCGGCGGAGCGACCCGGCATCTTAATTCCAAGCACAAATTGGACAAAGCAGGCTCGCCGTATTTGGCCCCAGAGGTTTTGACCAATGTGAACCATCAGATGTCGGTGATGCGCGAGGAAAGCTTTGGACCGGTTGTGGGCATCATGAAGGTGCGCGACGACGCCGAGGCCGTGACGCTGATGAACGACAGCCCCTACGGGTTGACCGCCTCGATATGGACCTCGGACCTCGACACCGCCGCCAAACTGGGCGCGCGCATCGAAACCGGAACCGTGTTTGCCAATCGCTGCGATTATCTTGACCCGGGCCTGGTGTGGACCGGGGTCAAGGACACCGGCAAGGGCGGCGCCCTGAGCGAGATTGGCTATGCCAACCTGACCCAGCCCAAGAGCTATCATTTGAAGACGCCGTAACCATCTTCCACCCTTGTTAGGGGTTGATGCAGCTAGGGCTGAACCCTGTTCCGCAGGGCATACTACCACCGCAGCGCCGGGGAAACCATCCGGCCGACGCCGGAACCAAATCGGGCTGCCAGAACAACAGAGGCGACAATGACCAAAGCCAATTGGAACTACCCCACAGCCATCAAATTCGGCCCTGGCCGCATTGCCGAGCTGCCCGAAGCGCTCAAGACCGCTGGCATTAAAAAGCCATTGCTGGTGACCGACGCCGGGCTGGTCAATTTGCCGGTCACACAGAACACCCTGGCGCTGCTCAAGGCTGCGGGGATCGAGGTTGGCGTCTTTGCTGACGTGAAGCCCAATCCGATCTCGGCCAACGTCGATGCCGGTGTGCGCTATCTGCGCGCTGGCGGTTATGATGGCGTGATCGCCTTTGGCGGCGGCTCCGGGCTCGACTGCGGCAAGGTGATTGCGTTCATGGCCGGACAGACACGGCCAATGTGGGATTTTGAAGACGTTGGCGATTGGTGGACTCGCGCCGACCCGAAGGGGATTTTCCCCATCGTCGCTGTGCCAACAACCGCTGGCACGGGTTCGGAAGTGGGCCGCGCCGGGGTGATCACCGACGAAGTTACCCACACCAAGAAGGTGATCTTTCACCCGCTGATGATGCCAAGAGTGGTGATTGCCGACCCCGAACTTACGGTTGGAATGCCCACGTTTATTACCGTGGGCACCGGCATGGACGCGCTGGCCCATTGCCTGGAAGCCTATTGCGCCCCCGGCTATCACCCACTGGCCGACGGCATCGCCGTGGAAGGCATTCGGCTGGTGTTTGAAAACCTGCCCAAAGTCGCCGCGAACCCCAATGATGTGGCGGCACGCGGCCACATGATGAGCGCGGCTGCTATGGGCGCCACAGCGTTCCAAAAAGGGCTTGGGGCCATCCACGCGCTCAGCCACCCGGTTGGGGCGCTTTATGACACCCATCACGGCATGACCAACGCTGTCTTCATGCCCTATGTGCTGCTGGTCAACCAGTCAGCGATTGAAGCCCGCATTGCCCGTCTGGCGGCCTACATCGGGTTGTCACCCTCGTTTGAGGCGTTTCAGCACGCCGTGTTGGCGCTGCGGTCGCGGCTCAATGTCCCCCACACCCTGGCCGAGTTCAAGGTCGACAATTCCAAGCGTGACCTGATCGGGGACATGGCTATTGTTGATCCAACTGCAGGCGGCAATCCCATTGAATTGACCAAAGCGCGGGCATTGGAGATTTTCGACCGCGCCATGAACGGGCGGCTATAGGCTTACTTGGCTTCGGCGTGTTTCCGATGCGTTTTCGGGGGCACGCCGGCCACTATTGCAGCCAATTTGTTGGCGCCCGGCCCCGCCATCAAGCACGGTGAAATGTGTCGACGCCATAATGAGCGATACCGGTGGTGACGTCGGCGCGGGCATTTTCGAATATCGCATTTGCGGCCGCAAGCGGGTCACGCCTGGGTTTGGGGAAGCGGGCAAGGGTTGTCTTTGATCCGGCATTATCTCTGGTATGGTAGATTGTCGCAGAGCGCTGGCGGGACGGTTGCGGTGCCAAGCCGATATGAGCCATAAGCAAAGCTCCAATGACGGAGACTTGAACCCGTGACGCAAAAGCGCTTCGTGGCCATCGGCGAATGCATGATCGAAATGAGTGGCGGGCAGGACCGAACCTATCGGCTCGGCTATGCCGGCGACACGCTCAATACCAGCTGGTACATGCGCGCGCTGCTCGGCGACGACTGGGACGTCGACTATGTCACGGCGCTGGGCGATGACCGCTATTCGGGCGACATAACAGCGTTTTTGGGCAGCAATGGCATTGGCACCAGCCATATCGCCACGATTAAGGGCAAGCGGCCTGGCCTTTATATGATCCATCAGGAAAAGGGAGATCGGCACTTCACCTATTGGCGCGAAAACTCGGCAGCGCGGCTATTGGCCGACGACAAAGACACGCTGAAAGCGGCCCTCAAGGGCGCCGATATGGTGTATTTTTCCGGCATCACCATGGCAATTCTGGCGCCCCGGGCCCGTGGTCGGTTGCTGGGCGCCATCGTTCGGGCGCGCGATGCTGGCGCCAAAGTGGTGTTTGACCCCAATCTGCGTCCGGCGCTCTGGACCTCGCCACGGGTCATGGGTTCGATCCTGACCGCCGCGGCCAGCCTGTGCGACATTGTATTGCCCACCCATTCAGACGAAGCGCCCCTATTTGGCGATGCGACCATAAAGGATACGGCCGAACGCTATCTTGAGCTGGGGGTGGAGGAAGTCGTGGTCAAGGATGGCGGCAATTCGGCGTTGATCGCCACCAAGGGAGAGCAGGTCACGGTGGCCCCGCCATCGGGGACAAAAATCGTTGACCCTACCGGGGCGGGCGACTCGTTTAATGGCGCTTATCTCAGCGCGCGTCTGGCTGGCGCCAGCCTTAAGGACGCCGCTGTCGCTGCTCACCGCGTGGCCGGGGTGGTGATCGGGCAATTAGGAGCGCTCGTCGACAAAGCCCTGCTAAAGCTTTAGAACGCGGGGCACCCGGGGGCGGCTATAGAGGGCAAAGCCGGTGGCGTTCGCACCGCTCATTAGCGCAGATGGTGTTCGGGGAAGCAGCGATTGCGGGCGCATTGAACACCCTGCCCCGCTGTCCCAATCACCAACCATCCGGCGCCGGTATTGGGCTTATAGACCAAGGGCTTTTCAGCAAGGTCCAACCCTTGATCAAGCCCTTATCCCACAAGAATGCGAAGCCGATTGCCGAAGGGATCGCTGGTTTCAAAGCCGCCCTCAATCGGCTGGACCGGAGCCGATGCCCGCTGGAGCCGCCCAACCACAGCATCAAGCGCTGCTGCATCGGGCAAAACAATCGTGAACCAGCGCAGACCAGCCACACCATTGGGCGGCAGGCTCGCATTGGGGCCAGACCAGGTGTTGAAGGCCAAGGTATGGGGCATATAGTTCAGCCCGACATCGCCCATGCCAAACGATGACATCAGCAGGAAGCCGGCAAAGCCGATAACGTCGCGATAAAAATCCATCGCCCGGTGCAGATCGTTGACATGGACATGCACATGGCCGATGCGGGTGCCAACTGGCATCTGCGCCGCCAGCGTTGGGGCAAGGCCCAATTCGCCCAGCAGATCATCCATGTCGATGGCCTCTCGACCCGAATGGGGCTTGCCGTCAACAGTCATGGCATAGACGCCTTTGTCGGGATCACCCAAAGTGCCGCGCCACGGCGTCTCAAACGTGATCTCGATGCCGTTGCCGTCCAGATCCCACAAATAGATGGCTTCTGACACTAGGTGGTCGGTTGGCGATATTCGCACGCGGCGTTGTAAGGCGCGCACCGCCATTTGCGCCAGATCTGCGCGGGCGGGAACATGGATGGCAACGTGATAGAGACCAATCGTTTTGGGCACGACCGGACCGCCGGCGCCAGTTTCGAGCACAATCAAAGTCTTGCGTCCGACACCGAGATGCAGCTGATTGCCGACCTCGGAGAGGAGCTGCAAGCCGACGACGTCGCGCCAAATCGACAGCGCGCGATCGCGCTCGGTGACGGCGATGTGGACAGCGCCCAGGCTGGTGGTCAGCGGGAGCAATGGCGCGGAGCGAACATCGGTTTGTAGAGAAGCATCAATCATTATCGCCTCCTGGAAGGGACAAAAGCATCGACCTGGCAGGTCGATTGGTGGGCAAGACATAGAGATTAGGTCGCCCGACATCTATAGGGCCCAAGCGAAGGCACTGTTCGCACAATTGCGACCAAATCTGGTGCACCCTTCCCAGCAGCGCACTTTCATGTTGAATTGTTAGCCGGCATGAAAGGAGAACGATCATGGCATTGAGGGCGCTAATAGTAACCCTGGCTCTGCTGGTGGGAACCGGCGCGACAATGGCAAATTGTTACGAAGATATCGGGTGTGATGACGGGCGCTATTTTACCCGATCTGAAATGCGTCGCCTGTCCTGCAGCGCCCTGTGGGAAGTGCGAAACGCCATTTATGCCCAGAACGGATATTGCTTTAAAACCGAACGGGCGATCAATTTTTTTGGCAATGACCAATGCTACATCGACGAACAGGCCGATGTGCGGCTCAATACTTATGAGCGGGCCAACATCGCCACCATCGTCAACGCCGAGAGCGCCAAAGGCTGCCGCTGACCGATTGCGCAGATTTGCCTGGCATTGAACTTTGATCGGGTCGGTGCGGGCCACGAAGAGCGCAAACCACCGGACCCAGGCGGTGCTCAGAGCTCCGATGCGTCACTTTGAGCAAGCGACACAAGAATTGGTGTTACGCCGGGGACTGGCTCCCCGACGCAACAGCTCAAGCCGAAACCAGGCCCTTGGTCAATTCGAGGGCCTGACGCTCGAACAGGCGGCGATAGATGCCACCGGAGACCCGGATCAGCTGTTCATGACTGCCCTCTTCAACGATACGCCCCTTATCAAACACCAGCAGCCGATCCAGCGCCCGCACCGTCGACAGCCGATGGGCAATGACCAATGTGGTGCGACCAACCATCAGGCGCTCCATGGCCTGTTGGATCAGCACTTCGCTTTCGCTATCCAGGCTGGAGGTGGCTTCGTCCAGGATCAGCACCCGAGAATCGGCCAAAAATGCCCGGGCAATGGCGACCCGCTGACGCTCGCCGCCCGAGAGTTTGACACCGCGTTCGCCCACCATGGTTTCATAGCCCTTGGGGAGTTCCATGATAAAATCATGGGCCGATGCTTGCCGGGCTGCGGTCTCGACTTCGGCACGGCTGGCGCCAGGGCGCGCATAGGCGATGTTGTCGGCCAGAGTGCGGTGGAACAGCACCGGCTCCTGTTGCACGATGGCGATCTGACCGCGCAATGAGGCCTGTTGCACTGTGGCAATGTCCTGGCCGTCAATGACGATGCGACCGGAATTGACGTCATAGAGCCGCTGGATCAGCTTGACGAAGGTGGTCTTTCCCGAGCCGGAATGACCAACCAGGCCGACGCGTTCGCCCGGCGCAATCTGCACCGAGAAATCGCGATAAAGCGGCGTGCGGTGCGAACCGTATTGGAAGGTCACATGGTCAAAGGCGATTTCACCCTTGCCAATGGCAATCGGCGCCGCATTGGCCTGGTCCTCAACCCCCAGCGGCTGGTGGAACAGGCCCACCACCTCCTCCATATCGTTGACCGAACGCTGCAGATTGCGGACGTGCTGACCGACATTGCGCAGATGTCCCTGCAAGACAAAGAACATGGTCAGAACAAAGGTGACATCGCCAGCGGTCGCCCGTCCCTGCTGCCACAATAGCAAGCCCGCGCCCAGGATCGCGGTTTGCATCAGCACCATCATCAGGCCCTGGAGGCCGCCATTCAAATTGCCGCGCCGCCAGACCCGCGCTGTGCGGTTTCGCCATTTGTCGACGACGCCGGTTAGGCGCGCTTCTTCTCTGGTCTCGGCGCCGAAGGCTTTGACCACGCCATTGCAGCTGACTGCATCGGCCAGCGCGCCACCCAGCCTGGTGTCCCAGATGTTGGAAAGCGCGCCAGCCGGCGCGACAATACCCATCGAAATCGCAATGGTTACCGCCACATAGATCAGCGAGCCCAGACCGACAATCAGGCCCATGACCGGCCAGGCGAGACCGAGAATGAGGGTTGCGGCCACCAACATGATGAAGGATGGCAACAAATCCACCAGCAAGACGTCGTTGAGCAGGTCCAGGGCACCGGTGCCGCGGGTGATCTTGCGGACGGTCGAGCCGGCAAAACTATTGGCGTGCCAATCGCTGGAGAACCGCTGGACCCTGAAAAACGCACTCGCTGTGACCTCGCTCATGGTGCGCAAGGTGAAGGCAATCAGGTTGAAAAACGCCAACAGACGCAGCACGATTGAGGCCAGAAACAGCCCAGTCATGCTCAAGAATGCGAGCGAGGCCGCATTCCAGAGTTCGGCGTTCTGGGCATTGCCGCCAGCAACCGCATCAACCAGGCGACCAGCAAAAATCGGACTAAGGGCCTCAGTGGCGGTCGCCAACAAGACCAATAGCGCGATGACAACCGCCCGCACCGGTTGTTGCCGCCAATAGCCGAAGGTAAAACCAAGCACTTTTCGGAACGCATCACCGCGCAAGTCGAATCTTTTACGAGCCATAATATTGATCCGGTCGCGCCACGCGCGGAGCCGGTCCCTGAAAACGAAGGAATGAAAATCAGCCAAAGCGCAAATGGCGCGCAGTCGATTGGCTAGTGGAGGAAATCTGGAGCGCCGAAGCGGTCCGTGGGCAAGATCAGATCGCTATGATCGATACGAGCCACATGGGGAAATCGCCATCAATACTGTCATCGAACGCCCCCCATGATTGTGTGCGTAGAATGGCAACATAGCGCAGAGCGCTGTCGTCGCCAATCCAGAAGCATACGGTGGCGCTGAGTTGTTGCAACCAAGCAACAGGAGCGGCGATCGGATCGAGATCGCGCAGCCGTTTGGCAAGAAACAATAGCTGTGCTTTGGGGGTGGTCCGACGCCGAATGACCGGTTAGGGTTTGCTCAATTTTGTATTTTCTGGACCAGACCCATGACCCTTCATAATCCAATCGATCCGGTGAAACTGGACAAACTCGCGCAAGTTGCCATCAAGGTCGGCCTGCAATTGGCCGAGGGCCAGGACCTGGTCATGACCGCGCCGATCAGCGCTGCGCCACTGGCCCGGCTGATCGCCGAGCACGCCTATAAAGCGGGCGCCGGCCTGGTGACGACGCTTTATTCGGACGAGGTGGCAACCCTGTCCCGCTACAAATACGCCCATGACGCCAGCTTCGACCAAGCGGCGGGCTGGCTTTACAAAGGCATGGCCGAGGCGTTCACCAACAACGCCGCGCGCCTCGCTATTGCCGGCGACAACCCGATGATGCTGGCCGGGCAGGACCCGGAAAAAGTATCGCGCGCCAACCGTGCCAATTCAACCGCCTACAAACCAGCCATGCAATTGATTACCGGCTTTGACATCAACTGGAACATCGTGTCCTACCCCACCGCCGCCTGGGCCAAATTGATGTTTCCTGATGATG
The DNA here is from genome assembly GCA_943372435.1 of Devosia equisanguinis. Classification (GTDB taxonomy): domain Bacteria; phylum Pseudomonadota; class Alphaproteobacteria; order Rhizobiales; family Devosiaceae; genus Devosia; species Devosia equisanguinis_A. The sequence goes on along the minus strand of CALRYQ010000005.1, from coordinate 227,970 downwards.
TCGAAGAAGTGGCAGTGGGCAAATTGGCGGACGCGATTTTTGCCGCCAGCCGGGTCGATCGCGACGATCCAATCGCCGCCTGGAAAGAGCACAATGCCAATCTCAAGCGGCGCTGGAGCTGGCTGAATGGCAAGAATTTTGCATCGCTTAAGTATTCCGGGCCTGGGACCGACCTGACCATTGGGCTAGCGGACGGGCATGAATGGAAGGGTGGCGCCTCCCAAGCCAAGAACGGCATTACCTGCAATCCCAATATCCCGACCGAGGAAGTGTTTACCACGCCGCACCGGCTGCGGGTTGAGGGGCATGTCGCCAGCACCAAGCCACTGTCACACAATGGCACCTTGGTGGTGGACATGCAGGCACGCTTCGAGGCCGGGCGGCTGGTCGAGCTCAAGGCCTCCAAAGGCCAGGACGTGTTCAACAAGGTGCTCGACACCGATGAAGGGGCGCGGCGGTTGGGCGAGGTGGCTTTAGTGCCCCATTCCTCGCCGATTTCCGCTTCGGGCCTGCTGTTTTACAACACGCTTTATGACGAGAACGCCGCCAGCCATATTGCCATGGGCCAGTGCTATTCCGACTGCTTTGTTGGGGGCAAATCCTTGACCCCAGACCAGGTGACGGCCCAGGGGGGCAATACCAGCAATATCCACATTGACTGGATGATCGGCTCAGACCAGATCGATATTGATGGCGTTCATGCCGATGGTTCGAGCGAGCCGGTGATGCGCCGAGGTGAATGGGCCTAAAAACGGCTCGACCGCGCCGATTTCGCGTTGGTCGAGCCCAAAAGAGGTCGGCGGTTGAGACCGCCGACCAGGCAACGCCCAAGCCACTAACGGCCTAGCCCAAAAACAGCTGAGCCTTGATCGATTCTGGCTTCATCTGAATGGAAAAGCCAGGAGCGGTCGGGGGCATATAGGCCGCGTTCTGGATCGTGCAGGGGTCGATGAAGTGCTCGTGCAAATGGTCGACATATTCAATGACGCGGCCGGTTTTGGTGCCCGACACCACCAGATAGTCGATCATGGACAGGTGTTGGACATATTCGCACAGCCCGACCCCACCGGCATGGGGCCAAACGGGTAGATTGTATTTGCTCGCCATCAGCAAGACCGCGAGCACCTCGTTGAGCCCGCCAATGCGGCAGGCATCAATCTGGACGATGTCGATGGCACCATCTTTGATGAACTGCTTGAATAGAATACGGTTCTGGCACATTTCGCCGGTCGCCACTTTGACTGGGGCGATGGCATTGCGAATGGCACGGTGGCCGGAAACGTCATCGGGACTGGTCGGCTCCTCGATGAAAAAGGGATTGAAACGGGCCAATTGCTTGACCCAGTCGATGGCCTGATCGACCTCCCAAACCTGATTGGCATCAATCATCAAAAAGCGGTCTGGCCCAATGATCGAGCGGACGATTTCCAGGCGCCTGATATCGTCGTTCAGGTCGCGGCCAACCTTCATCTTTATGTGGTTGAAACCTTCGGCGACGGCCTCAGTGGCCAGTCGCGACAGTTTTTCGTTGGAATAGCCAAGCCAGCCCGCCGAGGTGGTGTAGCACTTGTAGCCCTCTGCCTTAAGGGTTTTGACGCGCTCGGCCTTGCCGGCCTCTGCCTTGCGGAATATCGCCAAGGCTTCGTCCGGGGTGATGGCATCGGTCAGGTAGCGGAAATCAATGATCGCCACCAGTTGTTCGGGGCTCATATCGGCCACATATTGCCAGACCGGCTTACCGGCGATTTTGGCCAACATATCCCAGACCGCGTTGACGACGGCACCGGTGGCCAGGTGCATGGCGCCCTTGTCGGGTCCAATCCAACGCAACTGGCTGTCACCGGTCACGTGACGCCAGAAACGGCCGGGATTTTCGGCAATCCAGGCCAGATCCAAGCCGATAACCCGGCTCTGCAACGCTTTGATTGCGGCGCACACAACTTCATTGCCGCGCCCGATGGTAAAGGTCAGCCCATGTCCTTCATGGGCACCGTCAGTGGTGAGAACGACATAGGCCGCAGAATAATCCGGGTCAGGGTTCATCGCATCGGAGCCGTCCAGCGCTGCCGAGGTCGGGAAACGCAGATCAAACACCTGCAAGCCAATAATCTTTGTCATCAATGCTCACCAAGCCGGGTGCAAAAAGTGTCGGGCCGAACCAAAGGTTCGACCCGACGGATGGATCAATCGTAAAGAACAGCGGCGATTTTTGGATCGTCGATGTTGGTAGCATCGTAATAGTAAAAGCCAGTGTCGATGTGAGCCGGCACTGCTTCGCCCTTGATCGCCATGACGGCGGCCTTGACCGATTCATAGCCAATCCCAACCGGGTTCTGCGTGATCGCACCAGCAATGGTGCCGTCACGCACAGCGTCGGTTTGCGCCTTGCCAGAATCGTAGCCAATGACCACGACGGAGCTGTTGGATTCCTTTTTGCCGATAGCAACGCCGATGGCAGAGCCTTCGTTGGTGCCGAAGATACCCTTTAGATCAGGGTGAGCCAGCAACAAGGTTTTGGTGATTTCAGCCGACTTCAAATGGTCGCCGCCGCCGTATTCGATCGCGACGATTTCAATATTTGGGTAGGCTTCCTTGATCCGCGCGACAAAGCCATCACGGCGTTCGATGCCGGTCTGGCTGGTCTGATCGAACGACACGATCGCGACCTTGCCTTCGCCACCAATCAACTCTGCCATTTTGTCTGCAGCGAGCGCTGCAGAGGCCAAATTGTCAGTGGAGCAGGAGGTGATTGGAATATCGCTGGCAACGCCTGAGTCAAAAGCGATAACCGGGATGCCGGCGGCCTTGGCCTGATCCAGCAATGGAACGGTGGCTTGGCTATCAATCGCCGCGATGGCGAGCGCGGCCGGGTTTTTGGCCAGGGCTGCCGAGATCATGTCAAGTTGACGGTCGACAGCGCCTTCGCCGTCTGGACCTTCGAACGTCACCGTGACGTCGAATTCCGTCGCGGCCTGCTCGGCCCCAAGCTTTACGGCCTGCCAGAATTGATGCTGGAAGCCCTTGGAGATGAGCGCGATATATGGCTTGTCCTGGCCAAACGAGATGCTCGTGGTGCCCAGGAGGGCGGCAGCGCCCAGAAGGGTAAGGATGGTGCGTCTATTGAACATAATTCCTCCGACGGTGTTGAATAATGAGTGTCAAAATTGGCTCTGGCGCTTAAACGCTCTTGGTCTTGGCGAGGATTTTTCCACGCGGGGTAGTATGCTAGGTGCCGCGGCGCCTCAGAATGTCGCCATACACGGCCAAAATAATGATGCAGCCGGTCACGACGATCTGCCATTCCTGAGGGACCGACAGAATGCGCAAGCCATTGGCGACCACGCTGATGATCAACGCGCCGACCATGGTGCCGAGCATGGTGCCACGGCCACCGCTGAGCGAGGTGCCACCGATGACCACCGCAGCAATGGCATCGAGTTCATAGCCCTGACCGATCGAGGGCTGGGCCGAGTTGATGCGCGAGGCCAGCAAGATGCCGGCGATGCCGCATATCGCACCGGCCAGGGCGTAGATGGCGATTTTCCAGTTTTCAACGTTCACACCTGAAAGGCGCAGCGCTTCTTCATTGCTGCCCATGGCAAAGGTGAAACGGCCGAGCACGGTGCGTTGCAGAATGAAAGCGGCCCCAGCAACAACCAGAAACAGGATGAGCACGCCGTTGGGGACCGGTAGCCCCGGGACGATCGCGCCAATAAGGGACCCGGTAGAGATCAGACTGAAGCCTGGGGTATCATTGAAATAGATTGGCTTGGCACCACAGATCGCCAACGATACGCCTCGAAAGATCAGCATCATGCCCAGCGTCGCGATGAACGGGGGTATCTTGAGCTTGGCGATGAAGAAGCCGGAGACTGCACCGGCAGCGCCGCCGGTGAGAATTGCGCCGGGCACGCCAACGAACGCGGGCAGGCCCCAATAGGTCATCAATACGCCAGCGACCACCGCGCAAAATGTCATCAGGGTGCCAACCGACAAATCGATGCCGCCCGAAATGATGACGAGCGTTGCGGCCACGGCGAGCACACCGTTGACCGAGGTGGCTTGCAGGATGGAGATCACATTGCCCATCTGCATGAAATTTGGCGAGGCCAGGCTGAACACAACCAGCAGGGCGATCAGCCCTGAAAAGGCCAGGAGCTTATGGTAGGCGCCGGAGGTACGAATACCGGCAAGCAGGCTGGGCTTGGTCTCGGTGAGGGCCATTATGCGCTCTTCCTATTGGGTTCAGTTCCGACCGTCGCGTTGGGGCGCAGCGTTGCCAAGTGCATGATGTCTTCCTGGGACGCGCCGCCGGGGAGAACCCCGGTCAGGACGCCTTCACACATCACCGCGATACGGTGGCTGAGCCGCAAGATTTCGGGCAGTTCGGAGGAGATAACGATAATGGCCCGGCCCTCAGCGGCCAGGGCATTGACCAATTTGTAGATCTCCGACTTGGCCCCGACATCAATGCCGCGGGTTGGTTCGTCAAAGATCAGAATTTCGCAATCGCGGAGCAGCCATTTTGCCACCACGACTTTTTGCTGATTGCCACCCGACAACAGGCGCACTTCTTGGCTGTCCGATGGGGTCTTGATCGCCAATTGGGTGATATAATCGGTGGCGGTCTTATGCATCTCGCCGTCGCGCAACACGCCGCCAAAGCCCACGAAACGTTCGATGCTGGCCAATGCGATATTGTTGCGCACGTCCAGGCCGGTGGCCAAACCGAAATGCTTGCGATCCTCGGACAAATAGCCAATGCCGGCGCGCACCGCGTCGCTTGGGGTGCGGATATTGACCTTTTTGCCGCTGACGAAAATTTCGCCCGCTTCGATTGGATCGGCGCCAAAAATGGCGCGCGCGACTTCCGTGCGGCCAGCGCCCATCAGGCCAGCCAAGCCCAGTATCTCGCCCTTACGAACGGAGAGGCTGACATCTCGGATTTCCCGGCCGCGCCGCAAACCACGCACCTCCAGCGCGACTGGCGCTGCGCTCAGATCTGGAATGGACGTGGCTTCGGAGGTGAGAACGCGCCCAACCATCATTGAAATAACGGTTTGGATTGGCGTTGTCGCTGCAGGGACGGTGCCAACATATTCGCCATCGCGCATCACGGTGACACGATCAGCAATCCGCTTGAGCTCGTCCATCTTGTGGGAAATGTAGACGATGCCAACGCCCTCGGCCTTGAGCCGACCAATGATGGCGAACAATTCGTGGATTTCGGCGTCGTTGAGGGCCGCTGTGGGCTCATCCATGATGAGAACGCGCGATTTGTAGGATAGGGCCTTGGCGATCTCGACCATTTGCTGGCGCGCAATGGTGAGGCTGCCAACCTTAACGCGCGGATCGAGCTTCAAATTCATCGTCGCAAATATGGCCGCGGCCTGTGCATTCAGCGCGGCTTCGTCCAGCAACAGGCCGCCCAAGCGACGGGGTTCGCGACCGATAAAAATGTTCTGGGCAGCCGTCAGGTCGCGCATCAGCGCCAATTCCTGATGAATGATGCCGATGCCCATGTGCTGGGCCTGGCGCGGGCTGCCGATTTCGACCGGTTCACCGTTGAGACGAATCTCGCCCGCGTCGCGGCCATAAACGCCCGACAGGATTTTCATCAAGGTCGACTTTCCGGCACCATTTTCGCCCATCAGGGCATGAACCTCACCCGCCAACAGCTCGAAGTTCACCTTGCTCAGCGCCTTGACGCCGGGAAAAGTCTTATCGATATCAACCATTTGAACGAGTGCTGTCATGATCGGGCGGCCCTAAATGGTGACGCCGCCATCCACGAGGATGGACTGACCGGAGACAAAACGGGATTCGTCGGAGAGCAAAAACACCACCATCGGGGCGATGTCGTTTACGCTGGCGAGGCGGCCCATCGGCTGGCGGGCGATGAAGTCCTTTTCAGCTTGCACCGGATCGGGCGAGCTGGCGATGCGCTCACGCAGGGACGGCGTGTCGACGGTGCCGGGGCACAACGCATTGCACCGCAGACCACGCTCGACATAATCGGCGGCCAACGCCTTGGTCAGGCCGATCACCGCCGCTTTGGTGGTGCCATAGAGCAGCCGATTGCGGAAGCCTTTGATCGAGGAGGCCATTGACGCCATGTTGAGCACGCTACTGGAGCCAGTGACTCCGGCGCGAGCCAACAGACCGGGCAGCAGCGCCTGGGTCACCCGGAACATCGAGCGCACATTGAGATCAAAACTAAAATCCCAGTCGGCATCGGTCGTGGTTTCAATGGTACCGTTGTGGACAAAGCCGGCGCAATTGAACACGCCATCAAATGGGCTCTGCTGGCTCGCAAATGTGGCGATGGCGTCAGCGCTCATAACATCAAGCAAAACCGTCTCAATTGCTGGATTTTCGTTCGCCAGGCTCGCCAACGCGGCCGCGTTGATATCGGTTGCCACCACATGGGCGCCTTCGGCCGCACATGCCAATGCGCTGGCGCGACCAATGCCCTGAGCAGCGGCCGAAATAAAAATGTGCTTGCCGTTCAGCCGCATAACCGGAATATCCTTCCTATGCGCAGCCTCAGGTGCGCATATACAAATAATATATTCACAAATGAACTGGCCTGACAACCGGTTTCGTGTAAATTCGTCTTTAGGGGTGAACTTGAATGACCAAGACCAAAGCGACGGACATTTCGGACGACGCGGCCCAAGACCGCTACCGTGCCCCCGCGCTTGATAAGGGCCTTGATATCTTGGAGCTGCTGGCGGAGACCCATGGCGGACTGAGTCAAGCCGAGATCGCCAGCGCGCTGGATCGCTCGGCCAATGAAATCTATCGGATGCTGGACCGGCTGGTGCGGCGCGACTATGTGCGGCGCACCCCCGAAGACCGCTACGAAATCACGCTCAAGATGTTTGAACTGGCCCATGTGCGGCCGCCCTTGCAGCGTCTGGTCAACTTGGCGACGCCGGTCATGCGCAATTTTGCGCTGAAAGCCGAGCAGGCGTGCCACTTGGTCATTCAGGACCGCAATATCCTGGTCGTGGTGGCCCAGGTGGACGGCCCCGGCTATTGGAATGTGTCGGTCCGGGTTGGATCGCGGTTAAACCTGATCAACACCGGATCTGGCCACGTATTCTTGGCGTTTTCCAACCATGAAGAGCGGGTCCTGATGCTTGAAGGACAAGACACAGGCACGATGGAAGTGATGCCCAAAGAACTGCCCGAGCGGCTCGATGGCGTGCGTCGCCAGGGCTTTGAGACCATGCCAAGCGCTCAGGTTACCGGCGTTACCAATTTGTCGGTACCAATTTTTGGGCCCTTGGGGAGCGTCATTGCCGTGCTGACCTGCCCTTACACCCAGCGCTTGGGCAGGCCTGACGCCCCGCAGATGGATCAGGCCCTAGCGCTGGTCCGGGCAGCCGGGTTAGAAATCTCCCGACGCTCGACGCCCGAACCCTCTGACCACCGGAGCTGACCTATGCGGATTTTGGATACGCACCTGCACCTCGTCTATCCCGACCGCTTCACCTATCCTTGGCTGGGCGGGGTTCCACAACTCAACAAGGCCTGGACGGCCGAGGCCTATTTTGCCGAGGCGGTGCCGTTGGGGATCGAATCAGCGCTGCATATGGAGGTTGATGTCGCCGACGCTGACATGATGAGCGAAAGCGAATTCGTTCTCACTCTGCCGCGCATTGCCGGGGCCATTGCCGCCTGTCGCCCGGAAAGCATGGGATTTGTCGACCATGTCGAGCAACTCAGCGAACATGCCCACATCAAGGGGGTCCGGCGCGTCTTGCATACGATGCCCGACGATTTGACCCAGTCCGATCTGTTCATCGAAAACATAAGGCACCTGCCCGACTACAATTTGAGTTTTGATTTGTGCGTACGAGCCGACCAATTGCCACTTGGCACCATGCTGGCCCAACGCGCCCCCGACGTCGAATTCATCCTAGACCATTGCGGGGTGCCCAAGGTCGCTGAGCAGGAACTGGATCCCTGGCGCGCTCATATTGTCGAGATGGCTAAGCTTCCCAATGTGGTCGCCAAGATATCGGGAATTGTCGCCTATGCCGGGCCGGATTGGACCGTTGCGACCATCCGCCCTTTTTTCGAACACATCATTGAAAGTTTTGGCTGGAACCGCGTCGTCTGGGGGTCCGATCACCCCGTATGCACGCTGACCGGCGATTTGACCCGCTGGGTCAACGCCACCCACGAGATCATCAGCGGTGCCAGCCTTGATGAGAAAGCCAAGCTTTTGCACAAGAACGCAGAGCGAATCTATCGGGTCTGATTCAGCAAGGGGTTGGTCGACCAAAGCCAATGTTCGCCTCTGATGGTCTGGCTGCGGCCTGCTGCCGCAGAAAAGCACAGAGAAAATACTTGTCTTGAAGTGGGCGTTGCGGCGTTGCACTGTTGTCACCAACACGATGAGGGACGAGCCAATGACCCCGCCAAACCCGACCGACCGGATAGCCGTTTCAACATGGTCGCTGCACCATAAACTGGGCACCACCTATCCCCATGATCTGGAGACGTTGGCGGTCGGACCGGTGCAGGAAACTTATGGCGAAGGCAGCGAATCCCTGCTTGATATTCCCTCAGCCATTGCCAATCACGGCATCAAACGGCTTGAGATTGTGTCGTTCCATTTGCCCAGCCGCGATCCAGTGTATCTGGGCGAGTTGCGTTCGGCGCTGCAGGCCGTCGACGTCACGCTGCAAACTCTGTTGATTGATGCTGGCGACATTAGCGATCCTGTCACCAGCGCCAGAGACGCTCGCTGGATCGCCAGCTGGATCGAAACCGCCAATGTCCTTGGGGCCGAGCGGGCGCGCATCATCGCTGGCAAACAAAAGCCGACGCGCGACGCTTTGGACCTGTCGATCAAAACCCTGGCGGCGCTTGCTGACGGCAATGCCGGCTCGCCGGTGCGCCTGACGACCGAGAACTGGTTCGCGCTGTTGGCAGAGCCAGCGCAGGTCAATTATCTGTTGGACAAACTGGATGGCCGGATCGGGTTGAACGCGGATTTTGGCAATTGGAGCGGGGCAACCAAATATGCCGATCTGCGGGCGATCTTTGGTCGTGCCGAGACGTGTCATGCCAAAGCCAGTTTTGTCGGCGGCCAATTGGATGAAGCGGACTTTGGATTGTGCATCGAGGCGGCTGAGACGGCAGGATACAAGGGGCCCTATACGCTGATTTTTGACGCCGATACCCCCGGTGAATGGGATGGTATCGCTATCGAAAAGGCGTTTGTGGAAGAACGACTGGACCAGGCCTAAGCCACCGGCAAGGCTTTCTGGTCGATGCTGGTGGCAACGACCGCTTGCGGCCTGGGGGCACGCGGCATCCGGTTCCAAGCGTCGAGAGCGGCAATCTTGTAGGCTTCGGCCAATGTTGGGTAGTTGAAGGTGTTTTCAACGAAATAGTCGAGCGTGCCGCCCAGATTGAGCACCGCTTGCCCGATATGAATGAGTTCAGTTGCCCCTTCGCCAACGATGGCGACGCCAAGCAGGCGGCGATCGGCCAGGGCAAAGATCATTTTCATCATGCCCGATTGCAGGCCCATGATATGGCCGCGCGAGGTTTCCCGGAACCGGGCAACACCGCATTCGTAAGGAATATTCTGGGCCCGAACCTGTTGCTCGGAGAGCCCGACGGTGGAAATTTCGGGTACCGCGTAAATGCCATAGGGGAAAAATTGTGGCGCTGGCGGCATTGACGCGCCAAAGGCGTGCAGGGCCGCAATACGCCCCTGTTCCATCGAGGTCGACGCCAGGCTGGGGAAGCCAATGACATCACCGGCGGCGTAAATATTGGGCACGATGGTTTGAAAGGTGATCGGGTCTACGGTGAGCCGGCCGCGATCATCGGCGGCGAGACCGCAGTTTTCGAGCCCCAGCTTGGCGGTGGCGCCAACGCGGCCCGCAGCATAGAGCAGCATATCGGAGCGGAAGCGGCGGCCATCGGACAGGATGGCAGTTGGCCAGCCAGCGTCATCAAGTTCGACGCTTTCAAGCTTGGAACCCAGGCGGATGGTCATACCGCGCTTGCGCAAATCATGGGTGAATTCTTCGATGATTTCGCGGTCGATGAAATCGAGAAAACTGTCGCGCGGCTCGATCAATGTGACGGGGACATCGAGCGCCGAAAAGATCGTCGCATATTCGATGCCAATGACGCCGGCGCCGATAACGGTGAGGCTGCGCGGCACGCGGGGCTCAGACACCAGGCTGTCGCTATCGACAACGCTGTGGTCATTAAACGGGATATTGGCGGGGCGGTGCGGGCTGGTGCCAACGGCAATGACGAATTTATTGGCGGTGAAGATGTGTTCTTCGTCAAAGGGGTCGGTCACGGCAACGCGGTTGGCATCCAAAAACCGCGCCATGCCGGCAAAGGTCTTGACCCCATTGCGGGCAAATTGGTGTTCGAGCACTTCGATTTCATGGTCCAGAGTCATACGCAGGCGAGCGCCAAGGTCCTTGCCCTCAATGTCCTTTTTCACCCGATAGGACAGCCCATAAAAACCGCGTTCGCGCCAACCGGACAGGTTGAGCACGGTTTCACGCAGGGTCTTGGACGGGATGGTGCCGGTGTGGACCGAAACGCCGCCCAACCTCAATCTATTCTCGATGACCATGACGGAATAGCCGAGCTTTGCCGCCTGGATGGCAGCGCGACGGCCTGCCGGGCCGCTGCCGATCACGACAAGATCATATGTGTTCAAGCCACGAACCCCTGCTGCTGCGCGTCGCTTGCCTAACAGGGCAGTGTGACGCTACCAATAAATCCATGCACAAGCAGTGCCCTTCTAGTCAGCGGACCAGCCAGGCACAGCGCCCAAATTCGGCAGACCGTAAAACTCGCGGACCACATTCCACCCGTGCTCGGCACTATCAACGATGGTGAACAGGTCCGGGTCAGTCGGGGCAATGGTGCCCGCATCGGCCAGAGCCTGGAAATTGATGACCTTGCTCCAGAACTCAGCCCCAAACAGCAGCAGCGGGATCGGCTCCATGCGGCCGGTTTGGATCAAGGTAATGGTTTCAAAAAACTCGTCGAGCGTACCGAAACCGCCCGGGAAGATGGCCACGACCTTGGCCCGCAACAAGAAGTGAATCTTGCGCGTGGCGAAATAGTGGAAATTGAAGCTGAGGTCCGGGGTGACATAGGCGTTGGGGGCCTGCTCGTGTGGCAAAACAATATTGAGCCCGATTGATTCGGCTCCGACATCGGCGGCGCCGCGATTGCCCGCCTCCATGACGCCCGGGCCACCGCCCGTCACCACCACAAAATCATGACCGTCCAGTGCCAGCGAGGTCATTGAGGCGTATTGGGCAAAGCGGCGCGCCTCATCGTAATAGACCGACGCCTTTTCCAGATTGGCCTTTTGAGTTTGGTTGCGCGCTGCCCAGGCCTCTTTGCCGGGCTCAGGAATGCGGGCGCCGCCGAACAGCACCACGGTTGACGCAATGGCATGTTCGCGAAGGCGAAATTCGGTCTTGAGATATTCAAGCTGAAAGCGAATGCCGCGCGTGTCTTCCGACGTCAGAAATTCGTCATCGGCGAATGCGAGGCGAAAGGCTGCCGACTGCGTCTGCGGGGTTTGCGGCGCGCGTTTGGCGACGGCAACATCCTGCTCAGCGGTGCGCAACGGTGTAGGGTGGCTTTTGGCCATTCCGGCTCTCCAGAACTCTGCCCGCAATGGTGTCACCATCATGGTTAACGATCCGTGCGTGGGCGAGTTTGATTGACACGGCAATGCACCTCGCTATGGTCCGGCCGACCCGATTTTGCCAAGGACTTGACCGATGCCGTATGCCGATCTCGCCCAAACCATCGACACCGCTTTTGAAGGCCGCGCCCAGATCAACCCATCGACCAAAGGGGCTGTGCGCGAAGCCGTGGTGGACGCACTCGACCTGCTCGACAGCGGCAAGGCCCGGGTCGCCGAAAAAATCGACGGCGCCTGGCAGGTCAATCAATGGCTGAAAAAGGCTGTGTTGCTGCATTTTCGCCTGACCGAGAACGAAACCATTTCAGGTGGCCCGGGCGGCTCCATGTGGTGGGACAAGATGGGGTCCAAGTTCGATGGTTGGGATGAAGAGCGCTTCACCCAAGCTGGGTTTCGCTCCGTGCCGGGGGCGATTGTCCGCCGTTCGGCCCATATCGGCAAAGGCGTCATTTTGATGCCGAGTTTTGTCAATCTGGGCGCTTTTGTCGGCGAAGGCACCATGGTGGACACGTGGGTGACCGTCGGCTCGTGCGCGCAGATCGGCAAAAATGTGCATATTTCGGGCGGCGTCGGCATTGGCGGCGTGTTGGAGCCGCTGCAGGCGGGTCCGGTGATTATCGAGGACAATTGCTTTATCGGGGCGCGCTCCGAAGTGGTTGAAGGCGTGGTTATCGGCGAAGGCGCCGTCATCTCGATGGGTGTGTTCATCGGCGCGTCGACCAAAATCATCGACCGCCAGACCGGGGAAATCCATATTGGCAAAGTGCCACCCTATTCGGTCGTGGTCTCGGGCAGCATTCCGGGCAAGTCGTTGCCAGGCCAAAATTGGGGGCCGTCGCTGTATTGCGCGGTGATCGTCAAGACGGTTGATGCGCAGACGCGCAGCAAGACCGGGATCAACGAATTGCTGCGGGACTAGGGTTGTAGGCCACCCCCGACCTGGACTAGCCGAAACCCGGCAAGTCCACTACAGTTTGAACACGGCAGAGCGGGAGGCCCTGTCGGTTCATCTTATGGGGACGACATGGACAAGATTATAGCAAACTACACCTCGACGACCGGTCGTATCGGGCGCCAGCAATTCTGGATTGGCGCCATCATCCTGGCGGTAGCCAATATCGTGATCTCAATGCTCATTCTGCCGATGGTTGGCCTAGGAATGCCGAACCTGGCAGCACTGGCGGCGGCTGGCGACGCTGCCGCTATGACCTCAGCGATCGAAAACGGCATGAAAATGGCAGGCTGGGGCAGTCTCGTCCTCTTTGTCATCTTCGCGTTTCCCTATTACGCACTGGCTGTGAAACGCCGGCATGACAAAGACAATAACGGCATGGACGTCCTCATAGCTTTGGCGCTGTCGGTTGTACTGCTGCTGGTCCAGGCGCTTGGCTTGGCCTTCACCGTGACGGACGTGGGTGGCGTCATGATGCCATCGCCCTCAATGCTTTACACTGTGCTTGGGGCGGCCTCTGGGCTTCTTGGTCTTTATCTATTGGTGGTGATTGGGTTCCTCAAAGGCACTTCAGGTCCCAACCAATATGGCCCCGATCCACTCGGCGGGGGCGCCTGACACATTTGGAACGGCGGGTGCGAATCAAAGCCCCTGCCGCTCCAGCTGAATGCGTGTGCATCGGATAGAACCGATGCCTTCATAGGACGGGATATGTCTCAATCGAATTTTCGCATGGGCGATCCCGTCCAACTGCTTAAAGACTTGATCGCTTGCGCTTCCATCACCCCGACATTGGGCGGAGCGCACGACGTTTTGGAAGCGGCACTGACCCCGTTGGGCTTTGCAGTGACGCGACTGAAATTTGAAGGGGACGGCTCCTATCCGGTGGACAATTTGTTTGCCATTCGCGGGACTGGCGGCAGGCGGCTGTTGTTTGCCGGCCATACCGATGTGGTGCCGCCGGGCGACAGTGCAGGGTGGACGACTGACCCGTTCGTACCCCGGATCGATGCTGACAAGATTTTTGGACGCGGCGCCGCGGATATGAAGAGCGGGATCGCAGCGTTTGTCGCCGCCCTGGCGATGATCCCAGAAACTGCAGGGACAATTGCCCTGGCCATCACCAATGACGAGGAAGCCGACGCCATTAACGGCAGCGAAAAGCTGATGGCTTGGGCGCGCGCGCAGGGCCATGAATTTGATTTTGCCATTGTGGGCGAACCGAGTTCGGCGGCACTTTTGGGCGATAGCATCAAGGTGGGGCGGCGCGGCTCATTTTCGGGGCAAATCGTGGTGCGCGGGGTGCAGGGGCACGTGGCCTATCCCGACAAGGCGAACAACCCGCTGCCGGTGCTGGCGCGAATTGTGAATGCGCTGAGCAATCAGCAGATCGACGCTGGGACCGACCATTTTCCGGCCAGCAATCTGGAATTCACCAGCATCGATGTGGGCAACAAGACCAGCAATGTAATACCGGCCAATGGCTCGGCCAAATTCAACATCCGCTACAATGACCGATGGACACCCGCTTCGCTGACAGGCTGGGTGCAGGAGCGCATAGACACCGTCGACGCGCGCGGTTGTGCCGTTGAGTTCACCCTGGCGGGCACGCCATCACGGTCGTTTCTGTCCCCGATTGGGGCCGAGGTGGGCACACTTGGCGATGCAATATTTACGGTGACCGGTCGACGCCCCGCACTCTCGACGGGGGGCGGCACCTCCGATGCACGCTTTATTGCTCAATATTGCCCGGTGGTTGAATGCGGGCTGGTTGGGCCAAGCATGCACAAGAGCGACGAGCATGTTGCCCTCAGCGACGTCACCGGGCTTGCCGATATCTATGCGGCGTTCATGACTGCCTATTTTGAGGTGCAGGCATGAGATTGTGGTCTCTGCTGAAGCACGCTGTACTCGGTTGGCGCGCCATTGTGATCGGCGATCCGGATTGGGGGCAGCATTTTCGGGCAAATCCGGCCGGGATGGTCACGGCGCTGATCATTTTGTTGTTGGTGGCGCTGGCGGTGACGCTGGTCGGCACGATTGGCGCTTCAATGTCCGAACTGGCTCTGGTGTTGGCGGTCTTGGTGGAACTGTGTGGGGTTGCCGGGCTGGTGCTGGCCACATTAGCGATCCGGTTGGAGTCGCGCAGCCAGGTACCGGCGCTAACGGTGATCGTGCCTGGGATTTATGCACTGGTGCCCTATGTGGTGGTGCGAACGGCGTTGGCGATATTTGTGGCTCCGCTGGTGGTGTTGGCGTTGGTGGGATTGGCGTTTTTGTTGTATCGCCTGGGTCGCGTTGCGGGCCAGTGGAGCGCCAGCGCCGCCGCGGCATTCGTGGTTTTGAGTATTGCCCTGCTTGTGACTTTGCCAACGACACTCTACATGCTGGCCAACCCGCCCGTTTCGCCAATCTGATCGGTCAGCCTGTTGACGCAACCAAACCAAACGTTTTTCACGGAAATGAGCAATGCCGCGCGCGGCGTTCTGGCGCTGTCGATCGGGGACCGCACGGCCCCGACGCGCTTCGATTTTAGCCTTCGGGGATTGGCCGGCAGTTTAATTGCCCTGCTGGTGTCCACCACGCTGGCGGCGTTTGCGCCACAATGGCTGGGCATCACCGCCACAGCGGGGGCCGCAACGCTATCGCTGTTGCTGGGTTTGATGATCTATGTCGTGCAGATGGGCATCGCCTATCTGGTGCTGCGCCAGCTGGGGCGTCTGGATGGATTTGTTCCTTTCCTTGTTGCCGACAATTGGGCGAATTTTTTTCTGTCGTTCTTATCGCTTGGAATTGTCTTGTCGGGCGGCGGCGAGGGGAGCGTGATTGTCATCGGATTGATCGTGTTGCTGGTCGAGATCAACGTCGCCCGGCTGGTGGTCGCCCTGGCGCCGATGCAAGTTGCGAGTTTCATCATTGCGCAATTGGTTGGCTCGGTCGTCGCTTTGCTGACGCTGGTGGCCTTATTCCCAAACGCGGGTATTTTGCCCCCGATGTAGACTTGGCCTGCCAACAGGAGATCCCCTGTTCAGTCTGGATAGACGACATGGGTTAGATATAGGCCGGTGGGGGGCGCGAGGGCGCCACAGCGGCTGCGATCCTTGGCATCAAGGGCGGACCGGAAATCGGCGGGTTGCCATTTGCCTTCTCCCACCAATTTGAGCGACCCCACTAGTGAGCGGACCTGGTGATGCAGGAAGCTGCGGGCCCTGGCGGTGATCACGATATGATCAAGCTCGCGGCGGACGGCGAAATGGTCCAGCGATTTGATCGGGGATTTTGCCTGGCACTCGGCGGCGCGGAAGGTGGTAAAATCATGGGTTCCCAGGATCAACTGGGCGGCCATGTGCATGGCATCGGCGTTAAGGGGCATCGGCACCTGCCAGACGTGATGGCGCTCCAACGCAGCGGGCGCCCGGCGATTGAGGATGCGATACTCATAGTGGCGGGCAAGCGCGGAAAACCGCGCCTCAAAACTGTCGGATACCGTTTCTGCCAGTAGGATCGCCACCGGTAGTGGCCGTAGGTGATGATTGAGCGCTTCGCGAATGCGAAACGGGTCCCATTCTCGCGTCAGGTCGAAATGGGCGACCTGGCCCAGCGCATGAACGCCAGTATCGGTGCGTCCGGCGGCCTGTGTGGTGACGGTCTCGCCCGAGAAAGCAAGGATGGCCGTTTCCAGCGCCTGTTGCACCGAAGGTTGCCTGGTTTGCCGCTGCCAGCCGCAAAACGGGGTTCCATCATATTCAATGATGAGCTTATATCTTGGCACTGAGAGGGAGACTCCGATGGCACTGATAAGACAATTCGACAAACTAGATGGCGAACGAACCACACTCCACGAAGAAGTTGAGGCTCGGTATAGCGTGTTTGAGCGTGATGGTAGAGGAATTGTCCAAATCAACACTTACGGCCGGAAGGACCGGGATATCCCTGGCAAAGTATCGCAAACCATCCAGCTGGAGCGCGATAGCGCCAAGCAACTCGTCGACATTCTAACCAAACACTTCGGCTTTAAGTGACAGTCGCCGCCAGAATCCCTGCCCCGCGCAGGAACGTTGCAGCATCCATGGCCGATTTTCCCTCGCGCTGAACCGAGGTCAGGCGCACTGCGCCGCTGCCACAGGCGATGGTCAAGTCCCCAGCAAGGGTGCCGGCGGGGGCGGCGCCACTCGCCAAGGTTGAGCGGAGGGCTTTGACGCGGACCGGCTTGCCGGCCAGCTCGATTTCGAACCATGCCCCCGGGAATGGCGACAGGCCACGGATGTGGTTGTGGACCTCGGTGGCGGGGCGCGACCAGTCGATACGGGTTTCGGCTTTTTCAATCTTGCGGGCGTAAAGGGAGCCAGTTTCGGGCTGCGGTGTGAACGTCAAACTGCCGCGCTCAAGGGCTGCCAAGGCACGGCCCATCAGATCGGCTCCCCGGCGCATCATCAAATCATGCAGCTCTCCAGCTGTCATATCTGGGCCGATCGGCATTTCCTCGCCCAGCCCGATGGCACCGGTGTCGAGCCCTTCATCCATCTGCATGACCATAACGCCAGTGCTGGTATCACCGGCCATAATGGCGCGCTGGAGCGGGGCCGCGCCACGCCAACGGGGGAGCAAAGAGCCATGCAGATTAAGGCACCCCAGGCGGGGCGCTTCGAGGATGGGTTTGGGCAACAGCAGACCATAGGCAACCACAATGGCCACATCGGCAGCATGGGAGGCAAACAGGGCCTGTTCGTCGGGGTCCTTTAGAGATTTCGGCGTGAACACCGGAATGCCAAAATTGACCGCCGCCTGATGGATCGGCGATTGGCGCTCGGCCTGACCACGCCCGGCCGGTTTTGGCGCCCTCGTATAGACCGCGACGACCTCGTGACCAGACGAAACAAGTTCGGTCAGCGTCGGCACCGAAAAATCCGGGGTACCCATGAAGACGACGCGCATGTTGGCTCCGGTCTAGTCCTGGGCCCAACAGGGAAAGGGCGGATTGCCCCGGGGGCGGTCGTCTTGCGAGGGGCAGACACCCTGCTCTAGCGCGGCGCACCCGTCGCGCAGTTAGAGGAAGAATTGGGGCCTAGCCAGCGGCGCGCTTGGCCGCCTTGTCAAACTTCTTGATCACCCGATCCCGCTTCAGGCGCGACAAATAGTCAATATAAAGAACCCCATCGAGGTGATCGAGTTCGTGCTGGATACAGACTGCCAGCTTATCAGTGGCATCCAGCTCAAGGCTGTTGCCGTCCAGATCGGTATAGCGCACCGTCACGCCATTGGGCCGTTCAACATCATAATAGAGCTCGGGGATCGACAAACAGCCTTCCTCGGTGACCTGAATTTCCTCGGCCAGCTTGAGGATTTCTGGATTGATCATCACCAATGGCGCTGCAGGCTCGTCTTCTTTGGCCAGGTCCATAACCACAATGCGTTTTAACACACCGATTTGCGGTGCGGCCAACCCAATGCCGGGGGCGTCGTACATAGTATCGAGCATGTCCTTGGCCAGCGCCCGGATCTCATCGTCAACCGTTTCAATAGGGTCGGCGACGGCGCGCAGGCGCCGATCAGGGATGACGAGGATGGGGCGGATAGCCATGGCAGACAATTCCTTTGCAGTATTTGCCCTTCGATATGGTATTTCGCGCGCTGCGGTCAACAGGGCGCATACCGCCAAATTCGGTTGGAACATTCCGCGAACGAGCGAATCGGCGTAGGACTACCCCATGGATACAGTGCTTTTTACCCTTGGCGATTTCCCGGTCACCATTCTTTATGCTGGCGCGTTCAGCGTGGGGCTGATTGCGGTTTTGCTGATTGTCTTGCTGATCGGGGCGTGGCGGACCAGCAAAGCGCGGGCGGAGGAGGCTGCAGCTGCCATCTCGCGCAGCCTGGAAACCGAGCGGCACCTGGCCGATCTGATGCGGGTGCAATCGGAAATGACCGGGCGGATGCAGACCATGTCGGAGATTTTTGGCTCGCGGACATCCGATCTCGCCCGACTGGTCAATGAACGGCTGGATTCGACCAGCCAGCGCGTCGGGCAGGCCCTGCAGGAGACCAGGGCGAAGACCGATGAGGGCCTGAACAAACTGCATGAACGGCTGGCCGTGATTGATCGGGCCCAATCGACAATGACCTCCCTGTCCGGGGAGATCATGACCCTGCAATCCATCCTGTCCAACAAGCAAACGCGTGGGGCGTTTGGGCAGGGACGAATGGAAGCAATTATCGGGGACGGCCTGGCGCCCAATTCCTATTCATTTCAATCGACGCTTTCCAATGGCAATCGACCAGACTGCCTGGTGCTGATGCCCAATGACGGGCCCTCGCTGGTTATCGATGCGAAATTTCCATTGGAGAGCTGGCAGCGGATCACCACCGCCGCGACCCCCGAAGAAGCCAAGCAGGCTACGACCCAGTTTCGAGCCGATGTCGCCTATCATGTTAAAGCGATTTCCGACAAATATCTAATTTCGGGGGAAACGCAGGATACGGCGTTCATGTTCGTTCCGTCGGAATCGATTTTTGCCGACATCCACGAAAAATTCGAAGACGTGGTGCAAAAGGCGGTGCGCCAGCGCGTGGTGATCGTGTCCCCGGCGTTGCTGATGCTGTCAATCCAGGTCATCCAGGCCTTGCTGCGCGACGTCAGGATGCGTGAACAGGCCCATCTGATTCAGAAAGAAGTGCGGGAATTGCTGGCCGATGTTGGTCGGTTGGATGATCGGGTCAGAAAGCTGCAAACTCATTTCACCCAAGCCAACAACGATATTGGCGATATCCTGACATCGACCGGCAAGGTGACCAAGCGCAGCGAACGGATCGACCAAATGGACTTTGAGGAAGAACGGGCGCGCTTGGCGGGCGAGTAGGCCAAGAGTTTTCCACAATGGTTAGCGCCCTATCTACAGATGCTAAGCCATTCATAATACAAAGCTTTTCCCGATGTAAGCAAAACTGCATGGGGTTTTGTCGATGGCTTTAACCTGGTGGTAAGGTGCCTCTGAGCAGACGCGTAAAATTTTATCGATTTCGCTCAGCCTCTATTCAAATGCTCCCTTCATGCTGGCCTTCATCGACATCCAGCGTCATTCAGGAGGGCATCATGAAAGAAACTTTCAAGTCGCAAGAAACCATGGAACGCAAATATTTCTTTGCCGAGGAGCGCGACTTTTACGACCGCGCTCATGCCGATCGCGCCGTTGGCACCTGGGCCGCCGGGCGGTTGGGCAAAGATGGCCTGGCCGCAATTGCTTACGCTGAACGCGTCATTGAAGCAGGGGCAGGATCCGCCGACGGGCGTGGTGGCTTTGACTTCGTGGTGGCAGCTTTAACCCCGGTCGGCGTCAAGGTTGATGAAATCCGCAACCGCTATGCTCTGGTCAGCCGCCAATATTCTATGGCGGCATAAGAGCTCAAACCCACGATCGATTTGGCCGACGCCTTGCGCCGGCCCAGATGCAAACGCCACAATCAGAGCGCGGTGCGGGCCTTGAGCGCCTGGCTTAACGTGCCTTCGTCCAGATAATCCAATTCGCCACCGACCGGCACCCCATGGGCCAGGCGCGACACCTTGGTGCCGGATCCGACCAGCCGATCGGTAATATAATGGGCAGTGGTTTGCCCCTCGACGGTCGCGTTGACCGCCAGCACCACCTCGGTAAAAGTGGGCGCCCGCTTGATCAACGCGTCAATGGTAAGATCGTTTGGGCCCACGCCATCGAGCGGGGACAACACGCCGCCCAGGACATGGTAGCGCACTGCCCCAACCCCGGCCCGCTCCAGCGCCCACAGATCGGCCACATCCTCAACCACGATTAACATGCCGCTTTCGGTGCGGCGGGGATCGGCGCAAATCCCACATGGACTGCGCGTATCGACATTGCCGCAAACGTCGCAGGTTTTGACCGCGACAACGGCGCGATCCAAGGCAGTCGATAACGGAATCATCAGCGATTCCTTTTTCTTGATCATCTGCAACACCGCCCGGCGCGCCGAACGCGGGCCCAGCCCTGGCAGGCGGGCAAAGAGCTGGATCAATTGTTCAATTTCAGGTCCGCCGGTATGGGCCAATTTGGATGCCTTAGAATGGCAGTTTCATGCCGGGGGGCAGTGGCAGCCCAGCGGTGACCTGAGCCATGCGCGATTGCATTTCATATTCGGCCTTGGCCTTGGCGTCGTTATGGGCGGCAATGATCAGGTCTTCGAGCACCTCCACACCATCTTCCTTGAACAAGGTCGGATCGATCTTGACGCCGCGCATGTCGCCCTTGCCCGACAGCGTCACCGTGACCAGACCGCCACCGGATTGTCCAAGCACAATCATGTTGGCGAGCTCGGCTTGCATTGCCTCCATCTTGCCCTGCATTTCGCCGGCGGCTTTCATCATGCCCATGAAGTCTTTCATGCGTTGTCATCCTCTGTTTCCGGGGCTGGTGCGGAACTGGCGTCCAGAGCCGCTCTTGTGGCGTCTTCGCGCAGCTGAACATTGACCAGCCGGGCCCCGGGAAAGGTTTCCAATATCGCCTGGACCAGCGGATCGTCATGGGCCGCAGCGGTGGCGGCTTCCTTGGCCAGAACCTGCTGCTCGCGGATGGTTGGAATCGAAGGAGCCTTGCTCGACACCGCGATGATCCAGCGTTGCCCGGTCCATTGCTGGAGGCGCGCTGACAGCGTGGCAATGATGGCGGGATCCGTACCATCGGTCAGCGCCACTTCGATGCGCCCCTCGGAAAACGAGATCGGCTTCATATTGCCTTCGAGCGCCAACTTGACCAGAACGTCGCGCTTCTCGGCGGCCAAAGCGATCAATTGGGCATAGTTTTGCGGCCCGGCCACGGCCTGGGGCAAAGCCTGTTGCGGCGCCGGGGCCGGGCGAGGCGCGTCCATGCGCAGGGCCTGAGGACCGCCATTGCCCGACGGCCGGCTTATCTGCTGAGGTGACGGCAGCGGGGCTGCAGCCATCGGCTGGTTGGCCAGCTTGGCCAGAAGCTCATCGGGGCTCGGCAGATCGGCAGCATAAGCCAGACGGATCAGCACCATTTCGGCGGCCTGCAAGGCGTTGCCGGCGCGCGCGACTTCGTCATAACCCTTGAACAGGATCTGCCAACAGCGCGTCAGCGCCCGCATGGGCAGCCGAGCGGCCAGATCAGCCCCACGGCGACGCTCGTCGGGGGTCAGCGACACATCGTCGGCGGCGGCGGGCACCACTTTGATGCGGGTGACCAAATGGGTGAAATCGGCCAAATCCGCCACCAGCGTCTGCGGATCAGCGCCAGAATCGTAAAGGTCGCGAACAGTGGTTAGAGCTGGCCCGATTTGGCCCGACATCAGCTCCTCAAACAAATCAATGGTCTTGGCGCGGTCGCCCAAGCCAAGCATGGCTTTGACCGTCGCGGCCGAAACATGACCATTGCCATGCGCGATCGCCTGGTCGAGCAGCGACAGATTATCGCGCGCGGACCCTTCCCCGGCGCGCACAATCATGGCCAAGGCTTCCGGCTCAAAGCCGATATTCTCCTGGGCCAGAATGTTTTGCAAATAGGCGGTCATCACGTCGGGCGCGATACGGCGCAGATCAAAGCGCTGGGTCCGCGACAGGATGGTCACCGGCACTTTGCGGATTTCGGTGGTGGCAAAGATGAACTTCACATAGGGCGGCGGCTCTTCAAGGGTCTTTAGCAGGCCGTTAAAGGCCTGCGTCGACAGCATGTGAACTTCGTCGATGATGTAGACTTTATAAGGCGCTGACGCCGGGCCGTATTTTATCGAGTCAATGATTTCGCGGATGTTGTCGATGCCGGTATTGGACGCCGCGTCCATCTCGATCACGTCGACATGGCGCCCCTCGATGATGGCGCGGCAGTGGTCGCCTTCGACGTCAAGATCCAGGGTCGGGTGTTTGCCGGTGGCATCCTGGTAATTGAAGGCGCGCGCCAGGATGCGCGCTGTCGTGGTTTTGCCAACCCCGCGTACGCCCGTGAGCATGAAGGCATGGTGGATGCGGTTTTGCTTGAACGCGTTGCCCAGGGTCTGGACCATGGCATCCTGGCCAATAAGCGTGGAAAAGCTCACCGGGCGATATTTGCGCGCCAGCACCAGATAGGGGGACGAAGCTGTTTCAGGCAAAGCCATCGAGCCCTGTGTCACCATGGTTTGAAGAATCTGCGGAAAGCCATCAGGCTATCATAAGCAGAAGTAGGAGGCTGGCAACGACCCGTGAAGGTCTCGTTGGGGCTGCTTCCTTCCGGACCTGACCCGGTTGGCGAGGAACACGTCCGCGCCAACCTCCCGGGGCTGTATATGGCCAAGGATCGCGGCGATGGCAAGAGGGCGGCGTGCAAATCCGGGTTGGTGTGGTGTCGGGATATGGCAAGGGAGTGAGCGTGTGCTCACCCACAGGCGCAGGATCTCCAAATTCTGGGGGCTTATAGTGGCCGCCATCGGATCAGCGCGATTGCCCTGTCGGTGGTGCGAGCAGCTTTTGTGGCTCCACCCCGGTCAGCGCAGTTTGGTCGGTGGGCACCAAAAGCTTAGGGCTTGCCAGCTGGATAGACGCCGAGCACGTGAAAATGGTCGGTGAAGAACTTTAGCTCTTCAAACGCGTGCTGCACGCCCGGGTCCGTCGGGTGGCCTTCGATATCGGCATAGAACTGCGTGGCGGTGAACGCTCCACCGACCATGTAGCTTTCCAGCTTGGTCATGTTGACGCCATTGGTGGCAAAACCGCCCATGGCCTTATAGAGCGCGGCCGGGACGTTGCGGACACGGAACACAAACGTGGTCTTGACCTTGCCCGCACTGGCGGGGGCTTCGTTCTGTTGCGGCGACAACACCAGGAACCGGGTGGTGTTGTGCGAGGCATCCTCAATGTTTTCCGCCAAAACATTAAGGCCGTAGATTTGCCCGGCCAATTTGGAGGCGATGGCTGCCACCGATCTATCGGCTCGCTGGGCAACTTCGCGAGCGGACCCGGCTGTATCGACGGCATTGATGGTGCGAAATTTGTGCTTGGCGATGAACTTGCGGCATTGGCCGAGCGCTACCGAAAGCGATTGGACCGATTTGATATCGGCCAAAGTCGCGCCCTTAACGCCCAGCAGGGTCATTTCAACGCGCAGAAAGGTTTCGCCAGTAATGAACAGGCCGCTTTCGGGCAGCAGATGGTGAATATCGGTGATGCGGCCATAGAGCGAGTTTTCCACAGGGACGACGGCGAAATCGGCCCTGCCGGTTTGCACTGCGGCAATGGTTTCCTCAAAAGTGACGCAGCCCAGCGGTTCGCCATCGGGGAACAGGCGACTTGCGGCAGCGTGACTGAAAGCGCCGGGCTCCCCCTGGAAGGCAATCTTGTGCGACATTTTTGACGTTTCCAATGATGGTGACAGGCTTTTGGACCGCAGCGGAAACCGAGTCAATTCCGCAGCAGTGGAACCGCAGCACCGGCACGAGTGGGCAATTGTCGCACCACATAATGGGTGGTTGCGCCTTAGGCCCCTAACATACTATCTTCCGCGCGCGTTCGGGGCCCTGCTTTGCGGTGATTTTCTGATTGAGAATCGACCATTTGTCGGGTTCCCTAGATGGACGCTGGGGCTGATTGGCAGAGAGACCAAATGAATTCGTTCGAGCTTAACAAAATTGTGGGCGCCATTTTGGGCACTCTGTTGTTTGTCCTGGGTGTCGGCTTCATTGCCGAGGCCATCTATCACCCAATCGAGAATCGCGGACCAGGCTACGCTCTGCCGGAACCAGAAGGCACCGAAACTGCCGAGGCCGATGTGGTCGAAGCTGAAGTGCCGCTGGCGGTTCTGCTCGCCAGCGCCGATGCGACACGCGGGCAAGCCGCCGCGCGCAAATGCCAGTCCTGCCACAACTTTGGCGCGGGCGAGGCCAACAAGACCGGCCCGGCGCTTTATGACGTGGTCGGACGTACGGTTGGCACCTCGGAAGGGTTCGGCTATTCGGATGCTCTTGTCGCCCACAAGGCGGCTGGCGACGTTTGGAGCTATGAAAACCTTGACGCGATGCTGACATCGCCAAAGACGTTCTCACCTGGCACCAAGATGAATTTCCCGGGGGTCAAGACCGCCGCTGAGCGCGCCGATATCCTGGCCTATCTGCAGACTTTGTCTGACACACCCAAGCCATTCCCGGCAGCGGACGCTGCACCGGCCAGCGAGGCGGCGGCGGCAACGCCTCCAGCTGCGGAACCAGTCGTGACCCCAGAAGCAGCGCCGGTTGTCGAAACGACCACGGCGCAATAAGGGCGGGAACGTCCCGACGAATGTGAAGCCGCGCCAATAGGTGCGGCTTTTTTGTTTGCACGCGAAGAGGCCCGCAATGCTGCTGCTACACCTATCCGATGTCGATGAAGCCCTTTGGGCCAGAAATTTTGGCGCCGCGCTGGCACCCTACCCTGTTGTGCGCCGCGGCGAGGATTTTGATCCCAAGGCGGTCCGCTACATTTTTGTCTGGAAACCCCGGCCCGATGCCTTTGAGGGCCTGACCGGCCTGCGGGCGGTGCTCTCGCTCGGGGCGGGCGTTGACGCCCTCATGCGCCATCCCAAACTGCCTGAAGCCCCCATTGTGCGGTTTGTCGATGGCGACCTCAGCCAGCGCATGAGCGATTATGTGGTGGCCCATGTCACCATGCACCACCGCCTCTATACGCGGTTTCGCGCCGACCAACGCGCCCGCCGCTGGAGCCAGTTGTATCCCGCTGCTGCGGGGCAGACGCGGGTTGGTATCATGGGCATGGGCGTTCTAGGCCAGGATGCCGTCAGGCGCCTTTCCCCGCTCGGCTTCCAGCTGCGCAGTTGGAGCCGGACACCAAAGCAAATCGAAGGGGTTGAAGGGTTTTCCGGGGCGGACGGCCTTGAGCCGTTTCTCGCAGGCACCGATATTCTGGTTAATCTGTTGCCGCTGACCCCGGACACCGCAGGGATACTGAATTACAGCACGTTTGGGAAATTGCGCCGGGGCGGGCTGGACGGCGGACCGGTCATCATCAATGCCGCACGCGGCGGGCACCAGAACGAGCGTGATGTGCACCGGGCGCTCATGGACGGCACGCTGGGGGCAGCAAGCCTGGACGTGTTTGAAACCGAGCCTTTGCCGCACACGAGCCCCCTCTGGGATTTGCACAATTGCTATGTGACCCCGCATATCGCGGCGATTTCCAACGAGCGCACCGGCGCGGCTTACTTTTCCAAAATCATCAAGGATCACGAGGCGGGACTGCCATTGATCAATGTGGTGGATCGGGCGCTTGGATATTAGCAATATCAGGCTGGGTAACGCTGTTTGAGCACGCTATAGACCGACCGTATCCCCTGATCGGTGCCGCCGAAGGAGCGGGCCACCCGCGCGGCGGGGGCCCAGCCGTAAATGTCCAGATGCACCCAGGCGCGGGCGTTGGTGACAAAGCGTTTGAGAAACAAGGCGGCAGTGATTGAACCGGCAAACCCGTCGGCGCCAGCATTGTTCACGTCGGCGATCTTGGAGTCGATCATGGTGTCATATGGCGCCCAGAGCGGCATTTGCCACAGCGGATCGTCAGTCGCCAGACCGGCCGACATCAGGTCGCGGGCTAGTTGACCGTCGGTGCTGTAGAGCGGCGGCAATTGGGGGCCGAGTGCCACCCGGGCGGCACCGGTCAATGTCGCAATATCGAGCAACAGATCCGGGCTTTCTTCATCCCCAAGCGTTAGCGCATCAGCCAGGATCAGACGGCCTTCGGCATCGGTATTGCCGATCTCCACCGTCAACCCACGGCGCGAGCGCAGCACATCGCCGGGGCGGAACGCTGCACCAGCGATGGAGTTTTCGACGACCGGGATCAGCACGCGTAAGCGCAGGCGCAATCCGGCATCGATAATGGCGTGGGCCAAGCCAAGCACGTTGGCCGCACCACCCATGTCTTTTTTCATCAGCAACATGCCCGCAGATGGCTTGATATCGAGGCCGCCGGTGTCAAACGTCACCCCTTTGCCGACCAAAGTCACCTTGGGATCGGTTGCGCGACCCCAGGTCAAATCCAACAAACGTGGCGCTTCGGCGCTGGCGCGACCCACAGCGTGGATGAGCGGAAGATCGGCCTGCAACAAATCGTCCCCCACTATGCATGTCAGCCCCATCCCGTGGGTGCTGGCAAAGCTTCGGATTTCCCGGTCAAACGCGTCGGGCCCCAAATCATTGGCCGGGGTGTTGATCAGGTCGCGCGCCAGATAGGCGGCATCTGTCAGACGGGTGACCTCAGCGGCGTCGGCTCCGGGCGGGGTGGCCAGCACCGGGGCTGCGACGGCCTTTTTGTAGCGATCAAAGCGATAGGCCCCCAGACCAAAAGCAAGCGCGGCCTGTGTGGGGTCGCCATAGGCGCCGTCGAGCCGATACTGGCCAGGTGGCAGGCTAGCGGCGGC
This sequence comes from Devosia equisanguinis, assembly GCA_943372435.1. Taxonomy (GTDB): domain Bacteria; phylum Pseudomonadota; class Alphaproteobacteria; order Rhizobiales; family Devosiaceae; genus Devosia; species Devosia equisanguinis_A. Next base: position 200,891 of record CALRYQ010000005.1, on the reverse strand, counting down.
AGCAGCGGCGATGAGTAACGGGCGATCATCGGCTGCACCGGTGCCAAACAGATAACCGGCCAACGCACCATCCGCTGCCGGTAGGGGCAGCAGACGCTGGGACTGACCAGCAAAACCATTGCTCGTAGCCCAACTGGCCTGGGCGGCAGACAGTGTCGATGGGAGTGCGTCACCAGCACCAATAAAGAACAGGGGCAATGAACGAGAATCGGGCATGGAGCGGTCCGCAGCTGGGCTGATTGAGCACCTTGTACCCCCGCGCGGAGTGCGGAGCAATCATCGCAGCGGCGCCCTTTAACGCGCTGTTAGGGTTAATGATTTATTCCTTGGGACTAGATTTGGCACCGATTGTGCCACAGGAGTAGGCGCATCGTGCTGCAGTTGTCGCGGTTTTCCCGTCCCCTTCGCACCATCCTGTTGGTTGGGTTGGCGATGGTCGCGCTATCGGCCTGCGCCTCCAACCGCTCCAGCATGCAATCTCCCGACTTTGCCGGTATGGCCCGTGGCGATGCCCAGTCCAATTTGGAACAGCTGACGGCTCAATACAAAGCCAACCCGCGCAACAAAGGCTTGATCATTTACTTTGCCGCTGCGTTGCGATCGCAGGGCAGGAGCCAGCAGGCGATTGCGGTTTTGGAATCAGGTTTGGGCTATTACAAAAGCGATATCGATCTCAGCATTGCCTATGCCAAGGCGTTGACCGCCGAAGGGCGCTTTGAACAGGCACTGACTGTGATCGACAATGCCATCCGCCCCGATGCGCCGGACTGGAATGCCCTTTCGGTCAAAGGCGCGATCCTGGATCAAACTGGGCGCAGCAACGAGGCGCGGCAGCTGTATCAACAGGCGCTGGCGATATCGCCCGGACAAGCCTCAATCGAGGCCAATTTGGGCCTGTCCTTTGCAATGACCAATGATCTGACTTCGGCAGAGCAGCATTTGCGCAAGGCTGTCGCCATGCGCGGCGCCACCACCCAAATCCGGCAAAATCTGGCGCTGATCCTGGGCCTGCAGGGTCGATTTGACGAATGCCGAGCCATCTATGCGGCCGAGCTGCCGGCAGCCGATGTCGAGGCCAACATGGCCTATGTTCGGGCCCTGCTAACACAACAGAACCGCTGGGATTTGGTGGCAAAAGCCCAATAGGATCGCGGCGGGCATAACGAGAAAAGGGCCGCCGCGGATATTGCAGCGGCCCTTGCCATTTCAGGCGCCGGCATAGGCCTTTTCGAGATCGGCGACGACGATCTTGCGCATCTGCATCATCGCCTGCATGGCACGGTCGGCGCCGGTGCGGTCGGGGCCACCCATGGTGCGACCCAACGCAGCAGGAATAACCTGCCAGCTCAGCCCGAACTTGTCGGAGCACCAGCCACACATGCTTTCCTTGCCGCCATCGCCGACAAAGCTGTTCCAGTAATGATCGACTTCGGCCTGGTCGACGCAGTCGATCAGAAAACTGACCGCCTCGGAGAATGTGAAGTTGGGGCCGCCATTGAGCAGCATGAAGGTGGTGCCGAGCATTTCGACATGGGCAACGAGCACCCGGCCGTCAGGATAATGGTTGACGTTGGTGATGCGGCCGTTGAACACCTTGGCATAGTAGTTCGCCGCGTCTTCGATGCGGTCATCGAACCACAGGCATGGGGTGATTAACTGTGCCATTTTGACTCTCCCGAGCTAGCTTGGTGGAATTTGCCACCACAGTTATCTGCTGGCCGCGCGACAGATCAATGCTTGATAAACACGCGAAGCATGGCTGGGGTCATGATGACGATGAACAGCACGGGCAAGAAGAACACGATCAACGGCACCGTCATCTTGGGTGGCAATGATGCAGCCTTCTTTTCGGCTTCCATCATTCGGGCTTCGCGGCCTTCCTCGGCCATAACCCGCAGGGCCTGGCCAACCGAGGTGCCATAGCGGTCAGCCTGGATCAAGGCCGTCATCACCGAGCGAACATTGTCGATGCCAGTCCGTCGACCCAGGTTTTCATAGGCGCGGCCACGTTCATCCAGGAACGACAGTTCCGCGGTCGTTAGCGTCAACTCTTCGGCAAGGGCGGCGCTGGATTGGCCGATTTCCTTGGCGACCCGCTTGAACGCGTGCTCGACCGACATGCCCGCCTCCACACAGAGCAGCATCAGATCCAGGCAATCGGGCCAGGCTTTCCTGATCGAGGCCTGGCGTTTTCCGGTGGCGTTCTTGAGCAGGATATTGGGCAGAAAGGACGCAGTGATGCCAACGCCGATGGCATAGACCAGGTTGAGGAACAGCGGACGATCCGGATACATCACGAAGATCAGATAGAGCGCCACGACAAAGAACATTCCCAACGGCGTGGCAAACCTCATGAACAGAAAGGTCGTCAAATGCCCCTGCCCGCGAAACCCGGCCATGGCGAGTTTGTCGATCGTGCCGTCATCCTGGAAGGCTTTCTTGAGCGAAAAGCGCTCGACGATATTGCGCATATAATTCTTGGTTTCGCCCGACCGGCGGATACCGCCCCGGCTTTCATTGGCGCTAGGATTGCCGCGCAAACGGGCCATTTCCTCAGCCCGCAGCTTTTCGCGCTCCAGGGCCACTCGGCGAATGCGGGCCTTGAGTTCGGTCTTGACGATCAGGCCAGAACCGAAGGTAAAAACCACCGCGCCAGCCGAAATCGCTGCCAGGGCGGTAATCAGGAATTCGCGTTGGGTCAGCATGTCAACGAAGTTCATTTCAGCCTCCCTAGAAGTCGAATTGAACCATGCGGTTCATGATGAAGATGCCTAAAGACAGCATCAACACCCCGACGCCAGCCCAAATGTGGCCCAGGGGTTCGGTAATGAACGGTGACAAATAGGCAGGCGAGACCACCGAGATCAGGGTCCCGACCACGAATGGCAGCGAACCAATAATCATGGCTGAAGCCTTGGCCTCGGACGACATGGCTTGCACTTTTTGTTTCATCTTTTTGCGGTTGCGCAGAACCCGGGCCAAATTGCCCAAGGCCTCGCTGAGATTGCCACCGGCCTGCTGTTGCACCGTGATGACGACGACGAAGAAATTGACTTCGGAAACGGGCACCCGGTCGAGCAGAATGGTCACAGCCTCGGTCATCGACTGACCCACCGATTGCTGGTCAAGGACGCGCTGAAACTCCGACTTCACCGGCTCCTTGGCCTCCTTGGCGACAAGGCGAATGCTGTCATTGAGGGGCAGGCCGGTCTTGACGCCGCGCACGATCGCTTCAACCGCATTGGGCAATTCGTCGAGATATTTAGCCTGATATTTTTTGCGCTTGCGCTTGACCCACCAATTTGGCGCCAGATAGGCCAGAGCGATCGCAAAAATAGCGGCGAAATAGAATGGCACCTGCCCCAAAAACATAAGCAGGAACGCCACTAAGCCAAAAATGACCGAGTTGCGAATGAATGCCGCCGGCTTAATGGTCATGCCCGCCTGAAACAGGCGCGCTTTGAGCGGTACCCGGCGCCTTTTGTTCTCCAAGGCGTCTGTTTGTGCCTTAAGCGCTGATTGGACGGACTTGCGGCGTTGTGTGCGGTCCTTGAGGGCCGCCGTTTCCTGCCGGTTGACCCGAATATCGCCCTGATAGAGCTTGATCCGTTTTTTGGCACGACCGTCGCCCAGGATCGACGGCACCAGGGCCAATCCGGCAGCACCGACGCATATCATTGCCAAGATCGCGAGAAGCAGGGTCGTCATGGCCTCATGAATCCAAAAGTTCGCGGTGTTCAGAATTGGACTTTTCCAGCGCCTCGATCAAATTGGCCTCTTCATTGAAGTATTTTGCACGCTCGGCGAAGGCCGGCTTGGTGATGCCGGTCGAGCGGTGGCGACCGAGTAAATTGCCATTCGTGTCCTCGCCCATGATATCGTAGAGGAAGATATCCTGAGTAACGATGACATCGCCTTCCATGCCTAACACTTCGGAAATATGGGTGATACGACGCGACCCATCGCGCAGACGGGCGGCCTGAACCACCACGTCGATCGAGGAGGTGATCATCTCGCGAATGGTCCGGCTGGGCAGCGAATAGCCGCCCATGGTGATCATCGATTCCAGACGTGACAGGGCTTCGCGCGGCGAGTTGGCGTGCAAAGTGCCCATCGAGCCATCATGACCGGTGTTCATCGCCTGCAATAGATCGAAGGCCTCGGGTCCACGCACTTCGCCGACGATGATCCGCTCCGGCCGCATACGCAGGCAGTTCTTGATGAGATCGCGCATCGTGATCTCGCCTTCGCCTTCCAGATTGGGCGGGCGGGTTTCAAGGCGGACTACATGGGGTTGCTGCAATTGCAGTTCGGCCGAATCTTCGCAGGTAATGACGCGTTCGTCTTTTTCGATAAAGGCGGTCAGGCAATTGAGCAGCGTGGTCTTGCCCGAACCGGTGCCACCTGAAATCAAGACATTTGCCCGCACCCGGCCAAGAATGCGCAACACCTCGGCGCCTTCGGGTGAGATCGAGGCGTATTTGACCAGCTGCTGCAGCGTCAGCTTGTCCTTTTTGAACTTACGGATGGTGAGCGCGGCGCCATCAATGGCCAGCGGCGGCGCAATGACGTTGACGCGGGACCCATCTGGCAAGCGCGCGTCGCAAATCGGGGAACTTTCATCAACCCGGCGACCAACTTGACTGACGATGCGTTGGCACACATTCATCAAATGGGCATCGTCGCGGAAGCGGACATTGGTCAGCTTCACCTTGCCGGCGACTTCGATGTAGCATTTCTGCGAGCCGTTCACCATGATGTCGGAGATGTCGTCCCGCGCCAACAGCGGCTCCAGCGGACCGTAGCCGAGCACGTCGTTGCAAATGTCCTCAAGCAGATCTTCCTGCTCGGAGATCGACATGATGATGGATTTTAGTGCGATGATTTCGGCAACGATGTCGCGAATTTCCTCGCGCGCTGCTTCAATCTCCATTGTTGCAAGCTGACTGAGGTCGATCGAGTCGATCAGGGCGTTGAAAATCGCCGATTTGGTCTGGAAGTATTCCTTGTCGCGCTGCGCATCGACGGGCGTGCGAACATCAACCACCTCATCGGAACCGCGCAGCCGCGACGCCGCCGAATCGCTGTCACTGGATCGACGCACCGGCTCGGTCTTTTCAGCACGCGCAATTCCGGACGGTGGCCGCACGGCCTCGGAAACGCCCGGGGTGTTGCCACCAAATGTAGTACGCTTGCCAAACATGGACTTCCTACCGTTTCAGTCTTGCTGTCGCGCGGGGCGATCTGGCTCAGGCACGTTTTTTCAAAAATGACGGCATCTTCAACCGGCCCGACGCTTTGCCATTGCCAGCGGTCGGGTTTCGACCGGTGACATGCAGACCGATGGACCGGAACACATCGTTGATTTTGTTGTTCGCCGCGACCTCAGCGATCATTTGGCCATTGTTGGCCGCGGTGCCAAACAGGGCTGCATCAAATGGGATCTGCCCGAGCAGTCGGCACTCTATTGAGCTGGCAAATTCCGCCGACCCAATTTCAGGACGACGCGGGAGGCCAATCTTATTGATCACCAATGAGGGCGCAGATTCATTGGGCCGGAGCGCCTTGATTGTGTCGGCAAGGTTTTTTGCGTTGCGCAGATTGGCTAAATCCGGCTCGGCGACAATCACCACTTCGTCAATGGTCGCCAGCGTCTGACGGATCCAGGAATTCCAGGCATGGGGAATATCCAGCACCACCACAGGCATACTGTGCTGGCACATTTCAACCAGTTGTTCGAACTCACGTTCCTCAAAATCATAGGTGCGGTCCAGCGTGACCGGCGCCGTCAATAGATTGATATGATTGGCAGCCTTGGACACCAGACGGTCCAGCAGCATCTGGTCCATCTTCTGGTTTGCCATCAAGGCGTCGGCAATGCCGTGGGGGGGGTCCTGGTTGAAATTGAGACCCGCCGTGCCAAAAGCCAGATCCATGTCCAAGATCAGCGCATCCTGCCGCAGGCTTTGCGCCACGGCCCAGGCGATGTTGTGGGCGATGGTGGACGATCCCGCCCCGCCCTTGGCCGAAATAAATCCGACGGACCTGCCTATCGGGGCAGCGCCAGCGGACGCAAAAATTTCAGTGATTGCGGAAACAATGGACTGCGCGCTCGCCGGCAGCACGATATATTCGGACACGCCGAAACGGATCAACTCGCGGTACAATACCACGTCATTGACATGCCCGAGGACGATCAACTTGGTTGAGGCATCACACACCTCCGCCAACCGCGCCAAGGCCCCAGGAATTTCGCCGGGTGGCAGGGTGGTTTCGATCATGATCAGATTGGGCGTTGGGTTCGACTTATAGGTCTCGATGGCACCGTCGAGCCCGCCGTTGTGGGTGGTCAACGCCACTTTGGACATGCGGCGGTCGTGAATGGCGCTTTCAACCAATTGGGCAGTCTGGGAGTGCTCGCAAAATGCCTGAATGGTAATACGAGGGATCAGCCGCGCACCCGCAGCGACCTCAGTGGGCGCCTCTTCAACCGTATTGGGTTCTGGGGTCAGAAAACTCATTGAACCAACTCTCCTTGGTGCCGGGGTACCGGCGCATACTCGTCGTCATAAAAGGCACTTGGCGCCCAGCCTTGTCTTAGTCGAGCACGAAGCCAACTGAACCGCTAAAGCCACCGCGCATTCCGGCGCCGTCGCCAACGCCGTATTGGGCCTGCATGTGGCCGAGAAAAATCGCTTCAGCGTCGCCCGCTGGCACATAGCTGTCGGTGGGCAGCGGCAATGCCTGCCGCGTCGGAGCGGCGATATAGGGGGTTACCAGAATGACCAGCTCGGTCTGGGAATGCTGATATTCGCGCGATCGGAACAAGGCACCCAAGATCGGGATATTGGACAAACCGGGCACGCCGCTGATCTGCTGACGCACCTTATCCTGGATAATCCCTGCAATCGACAGGGTCTCTCCGGCCTGCAATTCAACCGAAGTCTTGGCGCTGCGGGTGTTGAAGCCCGCCAGGTCCTCGGTGCCGTTGCTCACCACCTGCTCTGACAATTCGGACACTTCGGTCTCGATTTGCAGCCCGATAATGCCATTGGACTTAACCGTGGGGGTGAATTTCAATTTCACGCCAAAGTCGGTGAGCGTATAGGTGCGGTTGGTGCCATCAACGGCGCTCAACACCGGGATCTGACCACCAGCGAGAAATTCGGCGGATTGGCCGGATAAAGCGGTAAGGGCAGGTTCGGCCAGTAATCTGATGGCACCGCGCTGCTCCAGCGCCTTGATGCCGGCATTCAGGGTGAGGTTGGGAATAGCCAATCCGCCGGTGACGCCGTTCGGCAAGGAGGTTTGGGCACTGTTGAGGCCCAGGGTGACTGAGCCAACGGTCAGGCTACCGCTAAGGTTGATACCCAGTTGTTTGACCGCATCGCGCGAAACTTCGGCAATCGTGACTTGCAGCAGCACCTGCTGGCCACCAGCCACATCGACAACGCTGGCGACATTTTCTGGAGCGCCAGCAAACTGCACGGCGATTTCCCTGGCACGTTCGGCGTCTTCGCCCGACTGCACCGTCCCCGACAGGACAACGCGGTTGGTGTCATCCTTAAGGGTAACCGAATCAACCTGAATTGCCGAACCCGGTAGGATGCGCTTCAGCGCCGCTTCAAGCGCTTCCCCGACTTGGGCCGGCTCCTTGGACACTTTCAGATCGAGCACCGCTATGGTCTGGCCCTGTGCATCAAGAAACAGCATATTGGTATTGCCGCCAAGGACACCTTGGATGATCGCCCGACGTGACGTCCGCATGATCGCGCCAGCAACGTCGGGCTGGGAAACCACCACATCCACGACATCTGCCGGCAAATCGATGATCATCGACTTGTTGGTTTCAAGCGCAATGAAATGGGTATTGCCGTAGTCACTGATGCTCAGTTTTGCCTGTTGCTGTGCCTGGCTGCTGTAGCTCGTGGCCGCCATCAGACTTGCAACAAGGGCCGCCATCAGGCTGATGCGACGCAGGGAACGAAGGATTGGCTGGCGATGAAATGGCGACATTTGGTGCTCCTCGCGCATCACTGAGCGACCACGCTCGGCCCGCCGGCAGGGGCAAGAGCCACCGTCGGCATGTACGATTTTGGCTGCGCAACTGCGGCGACGCTGGTGGATGCCCCACCCGGAACGGCAGCGGCGGTGACGTTGGTTTCCTTACCGGCGCGGATGAGACGAACCGCCTGTCCAGAGCCACCTTGGCTGACTGAATTGTCGTTGAAATCGACAATCGAGCGGAGAGCCAGTGACAGCATTCCTTGCGCCTTGGCGTTCACAAGTGCCTCAGCCTGCCCAGGATCGAGCTCGAGCGTTGCAATTGTTGCGTTTTCGAAGATTTGGGCCTGTGGACCGCCGGCTGCAGCCGGGTCGACTTGGCCGCCAGAGGCACCAATTTCTCCAAGACGAGCGCCAATCGCCAGGACGCGCACATTGGACAGCACCACTTTGGAGGTCTGCCCGCTCGGACCGGACTGCGTGACCAGCACATCGACCCGGTCATTGGGGACGATGAAACCACCCGCACTTGCCTCGGCCGTAACTGGCACCGACACGCCGCGCATCCCCTGAGATAGAACCGCCGATAGATAACCCTGATCTGCCCGGACCAGTTTGGCCTCACGGATTGGCTCACCAGGGAAGAACTCAAATCGAGCCACAGTTCCGGTCAGTTTTTCAGGAGCATCGGGCATCGCCGCAATGGTCACATATTCGGGACGAACCGCGCCTTCTGGCCAATCCTGCCATTCCACAGTTTGGGTGCTGAGCCGCTCGCCGGTGCCAATGGCAATCTTTGCCACCAGAATCTGGACCTTGGCCTCCTGACGCGTGACCTCGGTCACAATCGTTTGAGTCGTCACCGGCTCTGACCCACCGCGCATCACCAGGAACGCTGCGAGTCCCCCCGCGAGGAGAGCCACTGCCAGAAGAATCATCTGCGCCGGTTTCATCACTCAACTCCGCCTGACCCGGGCCACAACGCGACTTCGGGAACTTTTTTCTGGAGCGGCGCACAGTGGCGCCGCCCGGGGTGGTGCGCCACTCAAGTAGCGCAGCAGGCGTAGTACGCCCAATTCCACCGCACCGACTATGAGGACAAAGGGTCAAAGTTTGGTTAACCGGAGCTTTGCAACTTCGGTTAACAAGCCGTCAAATTGGTGCGAATTGCGAAACCAAACCGCTCAGTCGCTATGATCAAGCGGACTCGGGTGAGGTAGGGGCGGCAGCATTGGGACCGCGGCTGGTCCCAGAAAACTGCGCGGAATGAAGCCATGTGGGGATGCTTGACGTTGGAACCAGTTCAGGCAACCAACCGCTCGTAGATTGTGGAGCCGGAATAGGTGACAATCCCAGCAACAGCCAAAGCGATGCCATAGGGGATACCGGTTTTTCGATCATGCAGCCGCTCAAGCCAGGCAAAGCGGGTCAGGATCGGCATCAATGGCAAGCGCCGGAGCGCCAAAATCAGCAGCGTCAGCGCCCCACCAAACAGAGAGGCGTAGACCAGATAGGGCAGGGTCAAGCCGAAACCGAACCACATCGCGGTCGTTGCGGCGAGCTTGGCATCGCCGCCACCGATCCAACGCATGGCGAACATCACAAAGGCAACAACGAGCACCAGGACACCACAGGCTATGTTTAGTGCCACCTGCTGCAGCGACAGCTCCGCCACCAACGCGACTGCAAAAAAGCCAATACCCAACATGAGCACCAGCCAGTTGGAGATCTTCATAGTCAACAGATCGGACGATGCGGCCAACGCCATCGCAAACGGGAAAAACAGCAAGGCAATCGTTGACATGTGCGGCCCCTCATCGAGAAAGCTTAGCGGTGCTAACTCCCAGCGGCTCAGTGTGCCCCTGCATGGTTAACAATCTGCAAAAACAGCGAAAGGGGGAGCACAAAGTACTCCCCCTTTCGCAGAACTCGGCTCTCGTCGCAACTTATGGCGTTGCAGTTGCGAGCTTGTTGGAAATACCGTTGAACAGGGAGCTGAGATTTCCACCCAGCGTTGTTGCAGCGGCGATAATACCAACAGAAATTAGTGCGGCGATAAGGCCGTATTCAATCGCGGTAGCGCCGGACTCGTCCTGCGCAAAGCGGGCAAAAATAGTCATTCCCAGGCTCCTTGCTTGCGTCAAAAAGTGACGACATCGTCCGACACGTCACACATCGAACATGACACTTACGCTACCCACTAGTTCTTGAAATTGAGTTAATTCGTGGGGAATGATTGGCGCCAATCACCGCGATTTACGATATGGGTTTCAAGCACTTAATTAGAATGTTTGCATTTTATCTATGCCCTGTAATCTGCCATTTTTTTGGCTCCCATACCGATGCATAGACCAGGGGAAGTGGACCCGATGGCTCAATTGCGGGACCAGTTGGTCGCTCCAGGAGCCCTCAATACAACCCAAAAGGCCGCTTTTCAGTTGTTCACTGGTGCACGGGGGGGGCTTATGGGCGAGACTCACCAAATTGTGCTCGCCTGACCCATTGCTTGGGGCTTTTGCCACAAGACGCATTGGCGCGCACGCGCTGAGGAGGGGCAGGAATCACTCTCCCACGCCAAGCTCACAATAGGCCACTTACACCTGACGAAGATCGAGAGATAACCGTTTGCCAAATATTCACCATTGCGCGCGAAAATGGGGGCTGCACAAACCCAATCGGGAACAGTCCATGTCGCGCATAGCCGCCATCGCATTCGCAGCCCTTTTGGTGGCGACTTGCCCGAACTCCGTTGCGGCTGTTGAACAGACCGCGCCAATCAGCGTCAACGTGAACATGGCCCGCATTTTACGGATCAGCGCGCCCGCAGCAACGGTGATCATCGGCAATCCCGCGGTCGCCGACGTGACCATTCAAGACCCACAGACCCTGATCCTGACTGGCAAGAGTTATGGGCGCACCAATCTGATCGTTTTGGACGGCAACGGAAACCCGATTGCCGACACGCTGATTGAGGTCGTACAATTGCAGGCGGGGTCATTGACCATCTACCAAGGCCTCAAGCGCACCAGTCTGGCCTGTTTGCCAATTTGCCAACCGACCATCATGCTGGGCGATGACGCTGAATTCCTGAGCAACAACATCGCCAATTCCGCTATGGTGCATGACGCTGGCAATTAGGATGGGCCGATTTACTCTTGATTAACTGCCTTGATGATCGGCAGGCCGGCTTCGCGATTTCCTAACCATCAATTAGGCATAGACCCATAGGGTTGCTTGGTAAATCAGGCGCAATCCATGGCCAAACCATTTGCATCGCTGAGTCGCAGACTGCTGTCGGGGTTTCTCGGGCGGCGGTTTCTTGGCGACGAAACGGCGGCAACTGCCGTTGAGTTTGCACTGCTGGGCGCGCCGTTTTTCCTCATCATCGGGGCGATCCTAGAGACCTCGCTGGTGTTTATGGCGGGGCAAATTCTGGACAGCGCTGTCGGGGATGCCAGTCGCCAAATCCGTACTGGGCAGGCTCACCAGGCCGCATTCGATACGCCCAAGTTCGAGCAATTGATCTGCGATCGCCTTTATGGCCTGTTCGGCGACTGCAGCGGATTGTACTCAAGCGTCAGTGTCGTTACCGACTTCGGTTCGGCCATCGCGTCGGCCCCGATTACACCATCCTGCCCCTCGGCCTGCACTTGGACGCAGGCGGACTCGTATTCCGCTGGCGGGAGTGGAAGCACGGTCCTGGTGCAGGTTTACTACAAATGGCCCATCATTCTGCAGGCCGGCCCGTTCAGCCAAGCGGGCCTATCAGACGGCACATTGCTATTTGCTGCTGTGCGGGTATTCCGCAACGAGCCATTTTGATGCGCGGCTGGATTTCCAATATTTTTGGCTTGCTTGCCCGCTTCAGCAGGGCCAGAGAGGGCGTCGCTGCGGTCGAGTTTGCCCTGATTTTGCCGATGATGCTGGTGCTCTATGTCGGCAGCGTCGAGGTTAGCACGCTGATTTCCAGCGACCGCCGGGTCCAACTCACCGCGGGCACCGTCGGGGATTTGGTGGCGCGCTCCGACACCTCTATTCCGGTTGCCACGCTGACCAATTACTTTCGAGCCGCTGAAAACATCATGTTGCCGGGCGCGACATCGACATTGGTGCAGGTGGTGAGCCTTGTTCAGGTAAAAGCGGATGGCACCAATTTGGTGGTGTGGAGTCGGCAGTATTCTGGATCGACATTGAGTAGCGCAGGGAAAGCCCGGGTGGTGAACCAGCCTATGACGATACCCACCAATATGACCAACGTGGCTAAGGGGGCCTACCTGATCGTCTCGGAGGCCTATTTCACCTTCCAGCCAATTACCACGATGATCTTTCAGGCCACTATTCCGCTCTACCGGCAGAATTTCTATATACCGCGCTTCGGCGGCAAGATCGATTTGGTCTAACGGCGCGTGGCGCTTGCGCCTGGTCGGCGACCATGGCATGAGCGGGGCTCATCAAGCGGCCGGTGCCCCAATGTCAGAACTGCTGATCCCCGTCTTCGACCTCGGCAATGTATTTGTCGACTGGAACCCGATGTATCTGTTCCGCAAGCTCTTCGACACCGAGGAAGAAGCGCAATGGTTTCATGACAATATCTGCACACCAGACTGGAATTTGGCCTTCGACGCCGGCGAAATCTATGCCGAAGGCGTAACCAAGCTCATCACCCGGTTTCCGCGCTATTGGCGGGAAATTCAGGCGTTCGATCTGCGCTGGCGGGAAACCTATAATGGGTTCTTTCAGGGCACTATCGATATCCACAATGAACTCATCGAACAGGAGATCCCAACCTTTGCGATCACCAATTTCTCCTGGGAAAAATGGGCGTCGTGCCTTGGCGATTGGCCATTTTTAGAAAAGTTCGATGGCGTCATCGTTTCCGGGCTTGAAGGGCTGGTCAAGCCTGATCCCCGCATCTATCGCGTGTTTTGTGAGCGTTATGGTCTTGCGCCAGAAAGCTGCGTGTTTATCGACGATAACGAAGCCAATGTGGCATCTGCCCGTAAGTTCGGGATGCACACAGTGCATCACATTTCGCCCGAACAGACCCGCAAGGAACTGATTGTACTCGGGCTGCCGCTCGAGGGTTGATCGGGCCAGCTAGTCCCGGCAGATCCGGCCGACATCTGGGCAGTAAGAGGAAGCGTGCCGATCAGGCCTAGCATGATCGGCACTGGCCACGATGTCGGTGACCTGGGGATTGACCGTCAGGTTAGCGGAACGGGTCGTCTGGCTCCCGCTCCCGGTTGTCTGCCACTTAGCGCCCATTGCCGCGTCGGCCGAACCGGTGGTCACCAAAATCAGGCCGCCGAGAAGCAGAAATAGGTTCTTGGGCATAAGACTGCACCGCAATGATCACGATTTCGCCCAGCTTGCCACGCCGGTCGCTACCGAACCGGTCTTGAAATCAATTGCATTTTATCAAATCGGAGTTTTGAGCTGCGCGCATCTTGTCCCTCGCTCCCTTTGCGATGGGGGCAAGGCTCAACCAATTTTGGCCAGTTTTGCTATTTGGTCCCGTACATGCGGTCGCCGGCGTCGCCCAGGCCCGGAATGATGTAGCCCTTGTCGTTGAGGTGGCTATCGATGGCAGCGGTAAAGACCGGCACATCGGGGTGGGCTTCGCCAAAGTGCTTAATGCCCTCGGGCGCCGCCAGCAGGCACAGAAAGCGGATATTATTGGCACCACGCTGTTTGAGCTTGTCGATAGCGGCGGTGGCTGAATTGGCAGTTGCCAACATCGGGTCCACCACAATGACCAGCCGATCCTCCAGGCTCGACGGTGCCTTGAAGTAGTATTCAACCGGTTCCAGGGTTTCGTGGTCGCGGTAAATGCCGATATGGGCGACGCGGGCCGCCGGGACCAGGTCCAACATTCCATCGAGCAGGCCGTTCCCGGCCCGCAGGATCGAGGCAAACACCAGCTTCTTGCCTTTGATCGATGGCGCCATCATCTGCGTCATCGGGGTTTCGATGGCAATCATTTCCAGTTCGAGATCGCGGGTGACCTCATAGCACATCAGATGGGCGATTTCGCGCAACAGGCGCCGGAAACCAGCGATCGAGGTTTCCTTGTTGCGCATAATGGTCAATTTGTGCTGGATCAGCGGGTGATCAATAATGGTCACATTGTTCATGGGATCACCTTTGTGAGCTAAAGGAAACTGGTGCCGTGACGCCCGGCAGCGAGGCCCAGCCAATGGGCAATACCTTCCCCAATATCTGCCAAGGTTGGTCGAATGCCAATCGAGCCCGGCGTAAGGCTTGGGGAAAACACCAGAATAGGCGTTTGTTCGCGCGTATGGTCAGTGCCGGGCCATGTCGGATCGTTGCCGTGATCGGCGGTCAGCACCAATAAATCATCCGGTTGCATCGCTGCGATCAATTCCGGCAATCGGGCGTCAAACTGCTCCAGCGCGTGGGCATAGCCTGGCACATCGCGGCGATGGCCGAACTCGCTATCGAAATCGACAAAATTGGTCATGATGAAGCTGCCGTCCTGGGCCATGCTCAGGGCCTCAAGGGTTTTATCGAACAGCGCCATATTGCCGTTGGCCTTGAGCTTGTGGGTGACGCCCATGGTGGCGTAGATGTCGGAAATCTTGCCAATGGCAAAAACTTGCCGACCAGCGCCTTTTGCACGATCCAGCAGGGTGGGCTCCGGCGGGGCGATGGCAAAATCGCGCCGATTGCCGGTGCGCCTGAAACTGGCGGAATTTTCACCAATAAACGGGCGAGCGATCACCCGGCCGATGGTCAATTTCTCGGTCAGCGCAAAGGCGATCTGACACACCTCATAGAGCCGTTCGAGCCCAAAATGGGTTTCGTGCGCGGCAATCTGGAACACGCTATCAATTGAGGTATAGCAAATCGGCTTGCCGCTACGGATCGACTCTTCGCCCAGTTCGGCAATAATCGTGGTGCCGGAGGCGTGTTTGTCGCCCAAAATGCCGGGAAGCCCTGCCCGCTGGATCAATTGCTCGACCAGTGCGGGCGGGAAAGTCGGCTCTGTCTGGGGGAAGTAACCCCAGTCAAACGGCACCGGGACACCGGCAATCTCCCAGTGGCCCGACGGGGTATCCTTGCCTTTGGAGACTTCCCGCCCCACGCCAAATCGCCCCCCTTTGGGGGTGGCCGATAGGTTGGGTGGCAGTTTACCCGTCGACAAAGCAATGGCCGCGCCCAAACCGAGTGCGTCCAAATTGGGCAGCTTTAGTGGGCCTTGGCGCAGGCCAGCGCGATCCGCGCGGCCCAAGGCGGCATATTCAGCGATGTGGCCCACGGTATTGGCGCCGACATCGCCATAGTCGGCAGCATCAGGCGCGCCGCCAATGCCGACACTGTCCAGAATGCACAAAATGGCGCGGGGCATGACCTAATCCTTATTATTCGGCGCCGGTGGCGCGATCGCCTCGACGATGAGCGTATGGGCTGGTGCCGCCTCACCCAGGCGGTAGGCTGCCTGCAAGCGCTGTTCGGCGTCGGCAGCACTGGCAGAATCGTGGGCGTGAATACGGGCGATCGGCGTGCGGGCATCGAGGACGGCCCCAAGACCAGCCAACCGGTCAAAGCCGACCGTGTGATCAATGCTGTCGCTGGGCATGGTGCGCCCGCCCCCCAGCGCCACAACGGCCATGCCCACGCCCCTGGTGTCGATGGCGTTAACAACGCCATCGCCGGCGGCAAACACGTCGCGCACGATGTTGGCTGGGGCCAGGTGGCGATCCAGATTGTCAACGAAATCGCTTGGCCCGCCCAATTCAGCCACCATGATGGCGAAGCGTTCCGTGGCCCTGCCACTGTCGAGGGCCGTTTCAACCATGGATTGGCCAGCGGCCAAATTCGGCGCAACGCCGGTCATTTCTGCAACCGCCGCGCAGAGTGCCACTGTTACCGAACGTAGACGCGTATCCTGGTGCCTGCCGGTCAGAAAATCGACGGCGTTGCGCACTTCCAGCCCGTTGCCGGCGGCCGACGCCAGCGGCTCATTCATATCGGTAATCAACGCCCCGGTTTTGAGCCCGGCGCCATTGGCCACCGAGACCAGGCTTTGTGCCAAGGCTCGTGACTTTTCCAGGGTTGGCATGAAGGCGCCCGAGCCGGTCTTTACATCCAGGATCAAGGCCCCCAAGCCGGCGGCGAGTTTCTTACTCAAGATCGAGGCGGTGATCAGCGCGATGGATTCAACCGTCGCGGTGACGTCGCGGATGGCATAAAGGGTCTTGTCGGCTGGCGCCAAATCTGCGGTTTGCCCAATGATGGCGCACCCTGCCCGTTTGACCACGTGTCGAAACAGCGCGTTGTCGGGGCTGGTGGTATAGCCGGGGATAGCATCAAATTTGTCCAGCGTGCCGCCGGTATGGCCCAGCCCACGCCCGGAAATCATGGGCACGTAAATCCCGATTGCGGCCAGCATTGGGGCCAGCATCAGCGAGACATTGTCACCCACCCCGCCGGTTGAGTGCTTATCGGCGACCGGCCCATCCAGATCGGACCAATCCAACACCGATCCAGAATCACGCATGGCCAGGGTCAAGGCCACGCGTTCGGTCATGTCCATGTCGTTGAAATAGACGGCCATGGCAAACGCAGCCGCCTGCGCATGGGACACGGTGCCATGCGTGAACCCAGCAATGAACTGGGCAATCTCGGTCTGGGTCAGTGCATGGCCATCCCGTTTGCGGGCGATCACTTCTTGGGGCAGAAACACCATTATTTGGGCTTTCATGCGAGATCGGGGCGTCTGCTGGCGGCCAGTCCGCACCCCCAAACGGTGGGCGCGAACTGGGCCTCGGCTCAGGCGCCGTAGGGGACCCAGACGTTTTTGACCTGGGTGGATCGGGCCAGAAAATAATCGCCTTCAAACCGAGCTTTGTCACCGAGATCAAACGCCAACCCGCGCGAGGTCCAAGTCTGCTTAAGGTTGGAGGTCGAGGCCTTTTCAACCATGGTCGAGGCCTCGGCACTGCCCATGAACCAGAGCCCATCGACGCCGTCGTGCTCGGCCAGGGTTTTGGCCAAGGCGACACTATCGCCCGTGACAATGTTGATTACACCGGACGGGACGTCCGAGGTTTCGATAACCTGATACAAATCGGTCACCGACAACGGACTGGCCTGACTGGGAACCAGCACCAGGGTATTGCCCATGGCCAGCGCCGGGGCAATGAGGGCGATAGAGCCGAGCAGCGGCCAGGCATCGGGCGCGACAATGCCCAAGACCCCGAGGGGTTCGACCATGGCGGCGGCGATGGCGCGGGTCGGTGGATTGTGCACGGCACCATCATATTTGTCCGCCCAACCGGCGAAGGCGAACAGGCGCTCGACTGATGCGGCGACTTCCCCTGCCCCATCCTTGCCGGTCTGGGCGCGAAGACGGGCGGCAAATTCGTCACGGCGGTAATCCAGGTTTTCGGCAAGGAAATAGAGGATTTGCGCGCGCGAATGGGCAGAGCTCGTGGACCAGCCAAGCGCGTTGCGGGCGGCTTCCACCCCATTGCGGATGTCCTTGCGATTACCGTCGCCAACTTCGCCAATCAAGCGCCCAGAACTGGCATAAACCGGGCGGGAATAGCCAGAATCGGGCCGCGCCTGCTTGCCCCCGATATACATTTTGGCGGTTTGATCGAGGTGGCTGGTGTCAAGGGGATTGGCCGCCTTTGCTGGACTTGGTTTGGCGGCTGGCGTTGGCTTCAGATCCTTTTCCCAAGCCGGCTTCAGATAGGCAGCGAGCCCTTCCTTGCCGCCTTCACGGCCAAAGCCGCTTTCCTTGTAGCCGCCAAAGCCGACGGCGGCGTCAAACTGATTGGTGCCATTGATCCAGACCACGCCGGCTTTGATCTTGGGGGCGATATCGAGCGCCAGATTGATGTTCTCGCTCCAGATCGTCGCTGCCAACCCATATTTGGTGTTGTTGGCCAATTGCACGGCTTCCTCGGGCGTTCGAAAGCTCATTGCCACGAGAACTGGGCCAAAAATTTCTTCGCTGACCAAGGTGTTGGCGGGGGAAACATTGGTAACCAGGGTTGGCCGCAGAAAACAGCCTTTGTCGGGCAAGTCGCAGTCCGGCTCGTAGATCACCGCGCCTTCTGTGGCACCGGCCTTGAGCAGATCACGCACCCGCGTCACCTGGACCTGAGCCACCAGAGCCCCGATATCAATCGACTTATCCAGCGGATCACCAACCCGCAGGCTGGACATGCGGGTCTTGAGTTTGGCGATGAACCGCTCTTGGATAGTTTCCTGCACCAATAGACGCGAGCCGGCGCAGCAGACCTGACCCTGATTGAACCAGATGGCATCGACTAGGCCCTCGATGGCGCTGTCGATATCGGCGTCCTCAAACACCAGATAGGGGCTTTTGCCGCCCAATTCGAGGGATAGGCCCTTGCCGGTGCCAGCGGTTGCGGCGCGAATGGCTTTGCCCACTTCGGTTGAGCCGGTGAAGGCGATTTTGTCGATCCCAGCATGGGCGACAATCGCCTGACCGGTGCCGCCTTCGCCGGTGACAATATTGACCACGCCCTTGGGCAGGCCAGCGCGATCACAGATTTCGGCAAACAACAGCGCGGTGAGCGAGGTGAATTCGGCGGGCTTGAGGATGACCGTGTTACCAGCGGCCAACGCCGGAGCGATCTTCCAGGCCAGCATCAGCAGCGGGAAGTTCCACGGAATGATCTGCCCGCAGACGCCATAAGGCACCTGATCTGGGAACTGGCGCGCCGCGTGTTGGGCCCAGCCAGCATGATGATAAAAATGCCGGGCCACCAGCGGAATATCAATGTCCCGGCTTTCGCGGATCGGCTTGCCATTGTCGAGGCTTTCGAGCACGGCGAAAAGACGGGAATGCTTCTGGATCAGCCGGGCGATGGCATAAAGATATTTGCCGCGCTGGTAACCCGAAAGCGCCGCCCAGGGCTTGAAGGCGGTGCGCGCCGCATTAACAGCGGCGTCAACATCGGCAGCAGTGCCGTCGGTAATTTGCGCCAACACGGTGCCATTGGCCGGGTTGTCGGACGAAAACAGCTTGCCCGGGGCGGTCCATTGACCATCGATGTAATGACCAAATTTTCGGTCATGGCTGTCGAGCCAATCGAACGCAGGCTGTGGACCTTCGGGCGCCGGGCCGTAATCCAGGGATTCAAAAATTTGCGCGATCTTGTTCATAATGGCCTCCCCGCGAGTGCCTTATCGTTCCGTTTGTCGGGGGGCTCACCCCCTCCCCTCCCTCCCCGCAAGGGGGAGGGTGTTGCACTTTGCCTGTGGCACCGCCACGCCCCAACCCGTGTCTTCACCTCCCCCCTTGCGGGGGAGGCTGGGAGGGGGGTGGGCGCCACACTCAGCGCCGCTGCCCTTCGAGCATAGCTCTCCGGGCGTTTGTCGTTTGAAAAGCTCCATCGGAGCTTTTCATGGCTACGCCAACACGCCTCACACCATCGGCTGCCGATAGTCGGCCGAATAATGCCCGGTCAGCCCGTGTTCCAACTGCCGCTCGATATCGGTCAAAAGCGACGAAGCGCCGAAGCGGAACAGATGTGGTTGCAACCAGTGCGTGCCCAGCTCTTCCTTCATCAGCGCCATGTAATTGAGCGCATCCTTGGTATGGGCGATGCCACCGGCGGGCTTGTAGCCGATTTCGATGCCGGTTTCGTCGCAGAACCAGCGGATCATCCGGATCATGGCCAGCGAGGTGACCAGGCTGGCATTAACTTTTTCCTTGCCGGTCGAGGTTTTGATGAAATCGGCTCCGGCCAACATGCAGACCAATGAGGCCTTGGCGATATTGGTCAAAGTGGCCAGCTCGCCCGTGCCCAGAATGGTCTTCATGTGGGCCGCACCACAGGCCTTGCGGAAGGCTTTGACCTGATCATAGAGGCCCTGCCAATCGCCGCGCAAAACCATGCCACGCTCGATAACGATATCAATCTCGCTGGCCCCAGCGGCGACCGACATCTCGATCTCTTTGAGCTTGGTTTCAATGGGAGCCAGGCCGTGCGGGAAAGCCGTCGACACTGCGGCCACCGGAATGCCAGAGCCGTCCAGCGCCTGGACCGCAGTGGCGACAAAGCTGTGATACACGCAGACAGCGCCGGGCAGGATGCGCAATTTTCCGACCCCAAGCGCTGCCAAAATGTCGCTGCGTATAGGGTGTAGCGCCTTGGCGCAGAGGCGCTCAACGCGCCCCACCGTGTCGTCTGAATTGAGCGTTGTCAGATCAATCAAGGTAATGGCTTTGAGCAGCCAGGCCAGTTGATAGTCCTTTTTGACGGTGCGTCTGGCCCCGATCGATGAGGCGCGACGTTCGAGCGCCGAACGGTTCATCCGGACGCGACCAACCCAGTCCAGATCCAGTGCGAAACCCGGATTGCGTTGGTGCCCGGCCTGCGTCGGGGCGTGATCAACCACACGTAAGCTCATAGCTCCTCCACCAGAGCGGGAATGAGTGTTCTCAGTTTTTCCGCGCCCTGCACTGCCATGGTTTTGGTGTGTTCATGGCTGATCTGTTCATTGGAAAGCCCGGCGCCCATATTGGTAATGGACGAACAAGCCCATATCTTCATTCCCAAAAACCGCCCGAGAATGACTTCTGGGACCGTTGACATGCCAACGGCAGTGGCGCCAAGCCGGATCGCCATGTCAATTTCGGCGACGGTCTCAAAACTTGGACCAGAATACCACAGGTAGATGCCCTGTTTTAGCCCGATCCCCAGGCGTTGGGCGATGGATTGGGCCTGGGCGCGCAGGCTCGGATCGTAACAATCGACCATGTTGACAAAGCGGCGGTCGGTCGCCTCGCCAATCAACGGATTCATCCCGGCATAGTTGATGTGATCGGCGATCAGCATCAAATCGCCCGGGCGAATTTCGGGATCAAGAGACCCAGCCGAATTGGTCAGCAGCAGAGTTTGCGCGCCAAGGTCGGCCAAGGATTCCAGCGCCCGGCGCATGGCGCTGGCATTGCCGTGTTCGTAATAGTGCTCGCGGCCGGTCAGGATGGCGACGCGCTTGCCACCCATTGTGCCAATCAGCAGATCTCGCCCATGCCCGGATACACCGCCGGACGGAAATCCCTTGAGCTCGGAATAGGGAATGGTGAGCTTATCCACCAATAGGTCGCCGACTGACGACAGGCCCGATCCGAGCACGATGGCGGCACTGATGGGTTCGGCGCCGGCGATTTTTCTGATGGTCTTGCTGGCTTTGCTCATTTACCCAAAAACTCCGGGCCGAACGAGTGGGGCAGCAATTTGGCAAGGGTAGAGGTCAACGGCTCCCCATCAACACCGTGCGAAATGATCGTCACATCAAGATCGGCGAATTCGCGAATGCGCTGGCGACAGCCACCACAAGGGGTCACTGGGGCAACGCCGGGGCCGGTCACATAGATGCGGGTAATGCGCCTGGCCCCGCCGGCGATCATTGCCGAGATGGCCGAGGCCTCGGCGCAATTGCCTTGCGGGTAAGCCGCATTCTCGATGTTGCAGCCCGCATAGATGTTGCCATCATCGGCCAGAATGGCAGCGCCCACTGCAAAGTTGGAATAGGGCGCATAGGCCTTGGCACGAATGGCTTCGGCAGCCTTGAACAAGGCCTGATCGGTTGGCGTGCGCACCATTTTAGCGTTCCTTGGTGTAGGGGACGCCGCTCGCCTTGGGCGCCACGGCGCGGCCGATGAAACCCGCCAGCAGAATGATGGTCAGCACATAGGGCAGAACCTGGATGGCCTGTACCGGTACTTCGCCGATCACCGGGAATTTTACCCCCTGAAGGCGGAATTGCAACGCATCCATAAAGCCGAACAGCAGGCAGGTTGCCAAGGCCGGCCAAGGCTTCCACTTGGCAAAAATGAGCGCCGCCAGGGCGATATAACCCCGTCCGGCCGACATATTGTTATTGAACCCCGCCGATTGGGCGATGGACAAATACGTCCCGCCAAGACCAACGAGGACCGCGGTGATGACGAGGGCCTGGTAGCGCAGAAGGGTGACGGAAATACCGGCCGTGTCCAATGCTTTTGGGTTTTCCCCGACAGCGCGCAGGCGCAAGCCGAAACGGGTGGAAAACAACACCCAACCGGTCAGCGGCACAGCCAGGAACGCCACATAGGCCAGGATATTATGGCCCGAGATCAACTCAGAATAGAGTGGACCCAGCACGGGCACCGACGCCAACTCCGGCGCAAACGGCAGGGTGATGGGGCCAAAGCGCTGGTCGCCGGAGAGTTGCGGGGTGAACCCGCCACGATGAAACCAGCTCTGGCCCAAAAACGTTGTCAGCCCGGCCGCCAGAAAATTCAGGGCGACGCCAGAAATTGTCTGATTGCCTTTAAGATTGATCGAGGCAAGACCATGGATGGCGGACATCGCCAACGCGACGCTGACGCCTGCCAACAGCCCCAGCCAGGCCGAACCGGTGACGGCAGACATAGCGGCCGCACCAAAGGCGGAGCCAAGCAGCTTGCCTTCCAGCCCGATATCGACAATGCCGGCGCGCTCGGAATACAGGCCCGCCAGGCAGGCCAGAATCAGGGGAATCGCCAGTCGTACCGTTGAATCAAGGATCAGGATCAGATCGGAATAATACTGCATCAGCTGCCTCCCGACACAGACCCGGAGCGCGGGCCAAACAGGCGCTCCAGTGGTGAGCGCAACATGTCGCCCATCGCCCCGGTAAACAGGATGACCAAAGCCTGGATGGTCACGATCATCTCACGGGTGATGCCCGGCATCGAAAAGGCCAGTTCCTGGCCGCCCTGATACAGAGCCCCGAACAGCAAGGCCGAAAGAGCAACGCCAAACGGATGGGCGCGGCCCATAAAGGCAACGGCGACACCGACAAAGCCTGCCCCGCCGACGAAATTGAGAATTAGCCGGCCCTGGACGCCGCCAACATTGTTGACCGCAACCATGCCGGCCAAGGCGCCAGCCATAGCCATGGTAATCATGATCATTTTGGCGTTGGAAATGCCCGCATAGCGCGCCGCCGTTGAATTGTGACCCAAGGCCCGCAGCGCAAAACCGAACTTGGTCCGCCACACCAGCCAATAAACGCCTACCAGCGCCAACAGCGCCAGGAGAAAGGTCAAATTGACCGGTGAGTTTTTGAACAGATCCCAGAAGACTTTCAGCTGCGGCACACGGCTAATCGCCTCAATCGGGGCGCTTTCATCGGAATCGACATTGTCGGGCTTGAGGACGCGGCTGATCAGATATCCCATCATCGAAACAGCGATGAAGTTGAATAGAATGGTGGTGATGACGATGTGGCTGCCGCGTTTTGCCTGCAAATATCCGGGAATGAAGGCCCAGGCGGCGCCAAATACCGCGCCGGCAATAACCATGGCAGGAAAGGTGATGAGCCAATGCTGACCATTGAGCGCCAGCGCCACCAGAATAACCCCGAGCCCGCCAACATAGGCCTGCCCTTCGGGCCCAATGTTGAATAGCCCAGCATGAAAGGCCAATGACACCGCAAGGCCTGCGAAAACGAAATCCGTGGTGTAATACAGCGTATAGCCAAAGCCGCTGCCATAGCCGAAAGCGCCATAGAGCATAATCCGCACTGCCTCGAGCGGGTTCTGGCCGACCAACACCACGACAATGCCACCGATCAGAAACGCCAGCACCACATTGAGCAGTGGCAGCAAGGCGATATCGACCCAGCGGGGGAGTGGTACGCGAACACTCATTGGGGGCTATCCTTGTCCACAGTGGACGTCTTTGGGCCGAGACCGGAATGCGGTTCAGTCGCTGCCGGGGTATTGGCGTCGTGAACACCCGCCATCAGCAAACCCAACTCGCCCTCATCGGCCGTTGCCGGATCAGCCTCACCAACGATGTGACCATCAAACAACACCAGGATGCGGTCCGATAGCGAACGGATTTCGTCGAGTTCAACCGACACCAGCAAGATCGCCTTACCGGCATCCCGCATTTTGATGATCTGGTTGTGAATGAATTCGATCGCGCCGATATCAACCCCGCGCGTCGGCTGACCAACGATCAACACGTCGGGATTGCGCTCCATTTCGCGCGCCAGCACGATCTTTTGCTGATTGCCGCCAGAGAAATTGGCCGACTTCAAATCGGCATTGGCCGGGCGAATATCGTATTTCTTGATCCGCTCATTGGCTTCTGCCTTCGCCCTCTTGATGTCGAGGCCCGGCCCACTGCCGTAATCATTCTGATAGCCGAGGATGGAATTTTCCCACTCGGTAAAATTGGTCACCAATCCCATACGCAAGCGATCCTCAGGCACGTGAGCGAGCCCGGCTTCGCGCAGGCGCGCAGCACCGTCGTCACCAAAGGCCGAGATCGGCACGCCGTCGATTTTGACTGTTCCCAAAGTTTGGTCGCGCATTCCCGAGATCGCCTCGAGAAGCTCCGACTGCCCATTTCCCGCGACGCCAGCAATGCCGACGATTTCACCAGCGCGGACGGAGAAGCTGATATTTTTGACACGGGGGATGCCGAAATCGTCGGTAACCACCAGGTTTTCGACCTCCAGCATGATCTTGCCGGGGCTTGCCGGGCCCTTCTCGACGCGAAGCAAAACGCGGCGGCCAACCATGGCTTCGGCCAGCTCGCCAGGCGAGGTCTTGGAGGTTTCCAGCGTGGTGACCATGGCGCCCTGGCGCATGACCGAAACTTCGTCGGTGATCGCCATGATTTCACGCAGCTTATGCGTGATCAGAATAATGGTTTTACCCTCATCGCGCAGGGTGCGCAGGATGCGGAATAAATGATCGGCCTCTGCCGGCGTCAGCACGCCAGTGGGCTCATCCAAAATCAGAATGTCGGCGCCACGATACAGCGCCTTAAGGATTTCAACGCGTTGTTGTTGGCCGACGGACAAGTCCTCGATCAATGTATCGGGGTCAACCTCGAGGCCATAGTCAGTCGCCAATTGCTTGAGCTGGGCTCGGGCCCGGCTCAGTGTTGGACCGAGCAGCGCGCTGTCTTCGGCGCCCAGCACAATGTTTTCAAGAACCGAGAAGTTATCGACCAGCATGAAATGCTGATGCACCATCCCGATGCCGAGGGCCAAGGCCTGGCGGCTGTCAGCGATGGTAACTGGCTTGCCGCCGACGCGGATTTCCCCACTGTCGGCGTGATAAAAGCCATAAAGAATTGACATCAACGTCGACTTGCCGGCGCCGTTTTCGCCGACGATGCCATGCACAGTTCCACGCCGGACAGACAGGTGAATGTCCTTGTTGGCGTGGACCGGACCGAAGTGCTTGTTGATGCCGATAAGCTCAATGGCCGGGGGAAGTGCAGCGGCTGTCTCCAGCCGCTGCGATGAGGTTTGGGCGATATTTGCCACTTTGGCGTGCCCTGCCTGAAATCAAACCGGGCAGGCTTTGTCGCTCATAAAGTCATGCACGACAACTTCGCCCGAAATGATCTTTGCGGTCGCCGCGTCAACAGCAGCCTGCATTTCTGGCGTGATCAGAGACGCATTGTTTTCGTCAAACGCAGCGCCGACGCCCTGTTCAGCCAGGCCCAGGACAACGACGCCAGAAGTGAAGGCGCCGTTCTTTTCGTCCATCATGGCGTTGTAGGAGGCAACGTCAACGCGCTTGATCATCGAGGTCAAAACGCTACCGGGGTGGATGCCGTTCTGGTTGCTATCGACGCCAATTGAGAATTTGCCCGCGTCAGCAGCCGCCTGGAGCACACCGGCACCAGCGCCACCAGCAACGGCGAACACCACGTCAGCACCTTGATCGAGCTGGCTCTTGGTTACTTCCGTCGCCTTGCCGGGATCGTTGAAGGCTTCAAAGCCTGCACCGACATAGGTTTCAAGAACTTCGATATCGGGATTGACCGACTTGGCGCCCTGCTTGTAACCGCAGGCAAACTTTTCAAGCAGCTCGAAATTGAAGGCCGGAACCACACCGATCTTGCCGGAGGTGGACTTCATCGCGGCCAAGATGCCGACCAGATACGAGCCTTCCTGCTCCTTGAACACGACCGAGCGCACGTTTGGCAGATCAACAACGCTGTCGATGATCACAAAGTGCGTATCGGGGAACTCGGCAGCGACGGTGGTCAGAGCCGTGGACCACGAAAAGCCAGGTACGATGATTGGGCTGAAGCCTTTGGACGCAAACTGGCGAATCGCCTGTTCGCGTTGCGCATCACCGGTGATTTCCAGATCCGAATAGCTGCCGCCGGTTTCGGCCTTGTAGCGTTCGGCGCCGTTATAGGTTGACTCGTTGAACGACTTGTCGAACTTGCCACCGCCATCATAGATCAGTGCGGGGTCGGCAAAAGCGGCACCAGCCAGAATCGCGCTCAGCGCTACGCCGCCGGCAATCGCTTGGGTGAATTTGGTAAATGTCATTGGTAATCTCCCTGTCTCGCAGCGTAAGCGCGTGCATCGCAATGCAAGCGGACAATCTTCGTGCGCTGGACATGGATACAATCGTGCAAATCGGGCGGCCGCAAGAGGGAAAACATGATTTTTTTCCGAATGGTCAAAATTGCGAGGGTTGAGCCTGAATAGTGGCAGTATTCGTCATCGCGATAAGCTCAACGCCCATGGCTGCAGCGAACCGTTCGAAGAACCCGTCAATCACTTTTTGTGCCGAGTTACCAATCACGGCCCGACCAAGCCGCATGATTTGGCCTGAGGCTCCGGCCTTGGCAGAAAACACCAGTCTCGTCCCACCCTCGACATCAGACAGGACAATATCGGCGGAGCCTTCTGCCAGCCCAAGCAACCCGCCTCGACCGCGCCCAGTCAGGGTGTAGCGTTCGGCGGGCACAATATTGGTCAGCCCTAGATCGCCTTTGAACACGGGGTGGGCAATACCCAGATTGACCTTGATTTCGAGTTCGAGCGCTGTGGCGGAGGTCCAGTTAATCTTGTGACAGCCCGGAATAGCAGCTTTGAGCATGGTGGTATCGTTGAGCCCGGTCCACACCACATCGCGGCTGGCCGACAGACGGTAGGCGCCGCCAAACTCCATCAGTTCGATCTCCAAATGCTGACACAGATGCCGCAGTGAATAGAATTCTGGTTCATCGGCTGGCTGTGCTCTTTACGTGCGGCGTTTTCGCACCAATATGGCCTAAATAGTTGCCGGATGTCCCGGTTGCAATTGTCAGGCACGACGCCAGCGGCATTCTATGTCGCGCAGGGTCAAAGCGGGAGCCAATATGTCCAACGACGTTACCACAGCCACACCAGTTGTTACGCCAGCCATGGGCAGCGAAAAGCCGTTGCAGTACCTGGACAAAGCGGTCACTGCGATCCGCAATCTTGGCGTCTGGCCCGAACAGCAGGGTGAACAACCCATAACATCGCTGTTGGCCAAAATCACCGAGCTGGATGAAACTCGCGTCATTCTGATCGGACGCACGTTGAGCCAGGCCAGCGCCTTTAACGAAGTGGTGCGCGAACAAATCGCTGCCATGCAGATCGGCGAGCGTTATGAAGACATCACCCGCGGCTTTGACTCCATCCGCGACGACGCCAAAGGCATGGTTGACCAGCTGGCCGACAACAAGATCGATTTGGGTGAGCGCGTGGTCAATGTGTGGATGAAGGTATCGCGGGGCGATATCGCGGCGCGCTTTGACAAAATCCGCGACGTCTATCTTGCCGTATCGGGCGACACCAAGGACCAGATTGATCGCGAACACACCATTCTGGAGGCATACCGCGATTTCCGCGGTGCCCTGAAGCAATCCGAAGTCATGGCCCTCGAGGTGTTGGAAACCGCTGAAAAACGCTTGGGAGCCAAGAAGGATGTTTTGCAGAAGTCCGCAGAGGCCTTGGCGGCTTTTGTCGGCACGGTTCCCGCTGATCGGGCGCGGCTGGAAATGGACCGCGACGAAAAGCTGCGCGAGATGCAGAATGAAGAGGGCCGGTACCAGATTGCCAAGGACCTGTCGGATAATCTGACGATTTCCTACAATACCTCCGAAGTGGTGATGGCGCGTCTGATGCAGACCACCAACGCCAAGGAGCGGGTCTATCAGCAATCGATCTCGTTCTTTTCAACCAACGAGACAGTGCTGACTGCTCTGTCAGCGTCGTTTACCGGCATGTTTGGCCTGCATGAGGCGACCGAAACGCTCAATGCCATGAAGGAAGGGATGAGCAAGAGCCTCGAAACCCTGTCCGAAATCGGTGATCGCGTGCAGGAGGAAGCCGTCAAAGCCGGTTATGGCCCCACGGTTCGCGCCGACGCAGTCAAAAAGCTGGTCGACAGCGTCGTCAACTTCCAGGAAAAATCCCGCACGATCATCAACGAAATGCGTATTGCATCGACGAAGAATTCAGCTGAAATCCGCGATGCGGTCGAAGACGGCAAGCGGCGTCTCGCGCAATTGGCTGCCGACGGCAATGCCTTGTTGCTCGACACCAAGAACTGAGCTTGTGGAGCCCGGTAAGCCCGAACAATGACTAATACGACAGCCGCGACAGTGGCCCCTCTGGACGAAATCATGCTGGCGATGGACGTGGTCGACACGCTTCGCCACCGGCAGGATGTTGCCACGCGCGAACTCGATGGTGAGTTACGCGAAGACCAGTTGATCGCCAAGCTGCGTGAAGTCTACCACCAGCAGGGCATCGACGTGCCAGACCACATCCTCAAAGAGGGTGTGGCTGCGTTGGCCGAGAGCCGTTTTGTCTATACGCCGCCGGCGCAGGGCTTTGGCACCATGATTGCCCGCATCTACGTAATGCGTGGCAAATGGGGTCGCCCGCTGCTGGCGGGCCTGGCAGCGTTGGCACTGATCTGGGGTGGGTATGCTCTGGTTTACCAGCCCTATCAGGCCCAGCAGGCCGAAGCGGCCCAATTGGAACTGGCGCAGAACCTGCCGGCGACAATGGATGGTCTATACCAGACCATTTTTAACGAAACCAAAGTTCAGCAGGCGGCGGTCCAGGCCGAAGAGATCCTTAAGCGGGGCAAGGCCATGGCTGCCGAGGGTAACCGGGCCCAAGCCGAAGACGCCGTGGCGCGGCTGATCGCTTTGCGGGACCTGCTACGCCAGCAATACGCCCTCGAAGTGATCAATCGGCCGGGCGTGAAGTCCGGCTTCTGGACCTTCCCCGAGATCAATACCGAGGCGACGAACTATTATGTCGTGGTCGAAGCTATCGATGCAGACGGAACAGTTTTGTCGCTACCAATCCTGAACGAAGAGACGGGCAAGACCGAAACGGTCAATGCCTGGGGCATCCGTGTGCCCGAGAGCGTTTACAATTCCGTCGCGGCCGACAAGACCGACAACGGCATTATCGACCGCAATGAGCTGGGTCGAAAGAGCGAGGGTTTCCTTGAAGTGGACTATGCTGTGCCCGTTCTCGGCGGGGCGGTAACCCGGTGGTAAAACCATGAGTCTGCAAGGCCCCCAAGCCCTGGCGTCCCTTGACGAAGCGCTGCGCGACATCAGGCGCGAGGAAGACGACATTTCCAAACGCCTGGCACGCTCTGGCGAACGCATCAGCAAAATTCACGAGAGTGAGGCTGAGCTGGTCCGGCAATTGGCGCGGTTACGGCTCGACCCCGCCATCCAGAGTGAATTGCAGGACCGAATTTCGAAGGCGGAAGCCAAGGCGCGCGACATGCTGAAGGCTCACGCCGGGGCCTTGGGGAGCGCAGAAACCGAGTTGGCCGGGATCGACGCGACCCTTGGTAAGCTCACCGCCGCCCGTTCTGAAGCGCTCAAAGCATTGACCGAGCACCAGCAAAAGCTCAAGGCCTTAGCCAGCACTGTCGAGGCGGCAATGCTCAAGGACGCCGCCTACTCCGAAAAGCGCAAGTCGGCGACCTCACTGCAGGAGACCGCAGCGCAGTCGATGCGAAAGACCGAGCAGTCCGAAAGCGACCGAGAACAAAAAGGTCGCCCCTACCGCGACGATCCACTGTTCATATATTTGTGGGATCGTGGCTTCGGCACCACCACGTACCAGGCTGGAAACCTGACCCGTTATTTCGACGGCATGGTTGCGCGCTTGGTGGGCTTTGCCAAAGCGCGGCCGAATTATGCCATGCTCAACGAAATTCCGTTGCGGTTGCGCGAACATGCCGAGCGCCAAATCGCGATCGCCGCGGAAGCCGAGGCCGCGCTGGACGTGTTGGAGACCGCGGCCGTCGACGCGGCGGGCGGCAAGCCAATCCGCGACAGCTTGGAAGCGGCGCAGCAACAAATCGACGCTATTGACGCCAAGATTACGGCAGCCGAGGACCTCCGCGACGATACCGCCAAGAATTTGAGTGTTTTGGCGCAAGGGGCGGACCCTGCTTTTGAATCTGCATTGTCGACATTGGCTGACAGTCTGCAGCGCGAGGATATCCAAACGCTATTGGCTGAGGCCCGAATGACCAGCACCGGGCGTGACGACACCCTGGTGGCTCAAATCGATGACGCGAGGGCCCGGGTCAAGGATGAGGATAGTGAGACCAAAGACCAGCGCGAGCGGCTGAAGACCCTGGCGGCGCGGCGGCGTGAGCTGGAAGACATCCAATGGGAGTTCAAGAAACAGCGCTTTGACGATCCCCGCTCAAGCTTTGGCGAAGACCGCTTGGTGGGCGATTTGCTCAACGATTTCCTGCGCGGTGGTATTACGGCAGCCAATTATTGGGATCATTGGCGGCGCAGCCAGAACTTTAATCAGGGGACATCCTGGGGCAGCGGCGCAGGCTTGCCCAATAATGGCCGCGCCAATAGTGGGCCTTGGTCAAAACAAGGCGGCAGCACCGTTGACTGGCCCGATACCAGCTTTGGCGGCGGCAAGCGCGGTCCGTCCAATAGCGGGGGGATGGGCGGCGGCTTCGGCGGCGGTTGGGCCGGTGGCGGCGGCTCGGGCGGGGGTTTCTCGCGCCCGCGCACCGGCTCTTCTGGCTCCAGGCCCAGCAATACAGGTTTTAAAACCGGCGGCGGATTCTAAACAGCGCCCCAGGCGTCGTTCCAGTTTCAGTTCAAGGCAGCTGCGGCCAGCACTTCCCAGAGATTGCCTTCGGTGTCTTCGAAATAGGCGGAATAGCCCCACTCTGATTCCTGGGCCGCGGCCGTGATGGTGCCACCAGCGATCAAAACCCGATCAAGGATGGCGTCGATCTCGGTGGCGTTCTGGGCCGAGTGACTGAGGACGAACTGCGGGGTTCCCGCC
Organism: Devosia equisanguinis; assembly: GCA_943372435.1. Lineage (GTDB taxonomy): Bacteria > Pseudomonadota > Alphaproteobacteria > Rhizobiales > Devosiaceae > Devosia > Devosia equisanguinis_A. Next base: position 169,754 of record CALRYQ010000005.1, on the reverse strand, counting down.
ACAACCCCATCCCTGCCGGCATTGGTGGCGATTTGTTCGCGGCCGAACAGCACGAATGACAGACCGCCCTCGAGAAAGAAGGCCACGTGATCCTCGCCCGCCCCAATCTCGGTATCGCTGATGTCGAACAACGCCTGGTAGAAGGCAAACGCCCGTTCCAAATCGTCAACGCCGATGGTGATGATATTTATTCGGGGCTTCATGACGTCTCCACAGATTTTGCACTGATCCGGCCGGGTCGGGAGCACAGTGTTTTGGGCCCAAAGATCCCGCCGCCCGACTCCTGTCAGGACTTTCCAAGCAACCGGCGTAACTTGGTAATTGCGGTGTCGGCGTCTTCCTTAAAGGCGATGGTGCCCTCAAACTCACCCTTGGCGTTGAGCATGAACACTGTCGCAGTATGGTCCATGGTATAGCCGCCCCCCTCTGTCGGCACCTTTGCGGCGTAAACACCCCAGGCGGCAGTGATCTTGGCAATTTCGGCGGGCTGACCAGTCAGGGCGGTGATGCGGTCTGAAAAGGCGCCGACATAGTCGCCCAATACCTCCGCCGTATCGCGCTCCGGGTCGACGGTGATCAGATAGGCGCGCAGATCCTTGCCGTCCTCGCCGAGGGTCTCAAACCAGACGGTCATCTCTGCCAGCGTTGTCGGGCAGACCTCCGGGCAGTGGGTAAACCCAAAAAACAGCAGTGACGGATGACCGACAAAAAGCGTCTGGTCGACCGAAGACCCGGTTTGATCGATCAGCGCGTAGGTGCCTCCACCGAAGCCGGTTGCCACGGCAGCGGGGCCGCGTGGGGAAAGGAGGTAGGTGGCCCCAGATATGAGCGCCACAGCGACCACACATACCCACAGCCCGATCCGGATTGCCTTCAAACCCCTCATCGGCTGGCCTTCACTGCGCTTGTGCGGCGGCAACGCCGAGTACGGGAAATTGCATCTCGACTGTCCCGGCGCGTTCGAAGACCAGGGTCACCGATATGCTGGTACCTTCAACAAAGGCCTCATGCAGTCCGGTGAACATGATGTGAAAACTGCCCGGCGCCAAAGTGACGCTGGTGCCAGGGGCAATTTCCAAGCCGTCGCTCAAGTGCCGCATCTTCATGACGTCGCCATCCATCTGCATTTCATGGATTTGAGCATCATCGGCCAGCGGCGAATGCACCGCGATCAGCCGGTCGGTTTCGGCGCCGGAGTTGGTGATCGTCAAAAAGCCGCCGCCGACTGGGGCATTGGGCAAAGTCGCGCGCGCAAATGCGCCCGAAATTTCGAGGGCACCCAGACGGGCAATACCATCATCGGCAAAGGCCATGGTGGCTGAGAGCGCCAGTATTGCGGCAAAACCGGCGTAAAACAGCGAACGGATCATCAATGCCTCCGGGGCAATCCGGGCTTTGCCCGGACGATCTGACTGGCCTAGCCCAGTCGCTGCCACGGCTCAAGCGCAACGATGTCGCAACAGCTCAAATTGAGCGGACATAGGTCTTGTCACACAGGACCACGAACAGGCGCATGGCGGCTGATAATGGGCTCAATTTGCGGCGGGCGACCAGGAGTTGCCGCCGCGCCCATTGTTCGGCCAGCGGGGCACACAACAAGTCTGTGCCAGCCACCAAATGCAGACTGGTGCTGCGCAAAAAACCGATGCCGAAGCCAGCTTCGACCATGCGCACCAAAGCAGGAAAAGACTCAACCCGGACCCTTTCGCCCAAGGTTCGGCCGGCTTTTCGCGCCGCCTCCGCCAGCAGGCGATCCAGTGCCCCAGTCTGGTGGATGCCAACGATTTCGTGCGAAATCACACTTTCAAAATCGATCTCGCGTTGGCCAGAAATGGCGGTGGCCAGTGGATGGTCCGGTGAAACCACCACCCAGACCCGATCATCCTCAAAGGGTCTGGTTTCAAATCGGGCGAAATCATAATTGTCAGAGACGATGGCGATGTCGCAGCGCCCATCCTCCAGCGCCGCCAGGCCCTTGGACGCACTCATTTCCTGAATCTCCAGGGCGATGGTCGGCTGTTGCTGTGTGTAGAGTGCCAGCAATTCGGGAAGGCGACCTGATAGCGCCGAACTGGTACAAGCCAGGCGCAAACTCCCGCGCTTGCCAGTGGCATAATCGGCCATGACCGCGTCAAGATCGGCAATTTCTCGCAGCACGGCCCGACACCGCTCGGCGTAGATCTCCCCAGGCGGCGTCAGGCGGACGCCATGGGCTGATCGATCAAACAGCACGACTCCCAACCGACCCTCCAGATCGCTGACCCGTCGACTGACGGCTGAAGAGGCAATGCCCTCCTGCTCGGCCGCTCGGCCGATCGAGCCAGTCTCGGCCAGCACCAGGATCAGCCTGGCGGTTACGCTATCAAACTGCTGCATCGTCGGCTCCCTAGAAGCAGTTTATGCATCGCCATGACCTACAGTAAAACCAATACTGCTCGCCCAAGATAGAACAGGCCGATGGCGGTTACCACATAACGGGTCCATTGGCGAAACCGCGCATCGGTTAGCCGCTGCAACACGATTTTGCCTGCGCTGGTGCCAGCAATGGCGAAGGGGGCGGCGGCCAACACCGCAAGCCACTCCTGTTGCCCCAGCGTTAGCGCCGCGGTCCAATAGAACGCGACTTTGGTGGCGTGGGACACCACCTGGGTGGCGGCCTTGGTGGCGATGATCTTGCGCCGATCCATTCTGGTGCGAATAAAAAAAACATCCACCGCCGGCCCCGACGCGCCAACACCAACATTCAGCGCCCCCGCAAGAATGCCCGCAAAAAAAGCGTGATGCGGCTTGGATGCATCCAGCGCCAGCCAGCTCGTAGGGATCCAAACCAGGATCGGCATCAGCCCGATGACGACGGAGGCAATGAGCAAGGTGGGGCGATAGTTCAGCAAGGACAATGCTGCGGCCGAAAGCGCCAGTCCCAGGGTGATGATGCCAAGGATTTTCCAGTCAATATAGTCGCGCGAAAACCAGGCGCGCGAGCCGTTTGCGACGATCTGGATCATGCCGTGCACCGCAATGGCCGTTCCCACCGGCAGGACGAGAAACAGCAACCACAGCAGGATCAGCCCGCCGGCCATCCCGAAAATGCCCGACAGCATCGCGGTCAGGAACACCGCCGCAAGCATCCCAATTCCAATCCAGAAGCTCACGGTCTGCCTTGTCGGAAATGTGCTGCTGGCGCGACGCTACAGCGATCCCCATCGCGGTGGCAGGCGGATCTTGGCAAGGGCCCATGCCACACCGTCAGGGGCCTTAGTTCAGGTGCGGAAACAACTCACGGGCGTCGGGCGCCAACAACTCCTCGACATCGGCCAGCGGCACGTCCACCAGGTCATAACCACAGGCGAAAATGGCGTGGGGCAGTTGATCCAGGTAGAACACAATATGGTTTTCCCCGGAAAAGCGGACACCAAGGTTGGTGGCAATCAGGTCGTCGATGCCACACTCAGGATCCTCCCCTTCAATAATATCGCGATGTTTGCGGACATAGGCGATCAAGGCGTCGTCGGGGCCGAAGCCGTAATTGTCTGGCTCGGCGCGGGCAATTGCCGGATCAATATCGGCGGGGGTGTCCTCGCCCCATCTTATGGGAACCCAGCCGCTCAGAACGCGTTCCAAGTTCAACTCCTCACCGGCGGCTATGTCGAGATTGTAAGCGTCGTAGTGGTTATTGGGGTGGGCGCCACCGCAGAAGAGACTGCCCCCTTCGGTCCAACTCAGCACTTTGGGCGACAGATAGGTCACCGTGAAGGTTTCGTCCTCATAGCCCCCCAGCGCCATATCGCTTGGGTATTGCCAGCCAAAACCGAGGTAAACCGTACCCAGACAATCGAGCGCTGCCAGGCTTATTTGCTGCCGGCGGGCCTCCAAATAGGTGTTGGCGGCGGCTGGGTCGCTGCCGTCAGCCAGGCTGACGATCCGGGGAAACGCGAATTTGGTGCGGGGGTCCACCACCAATTGGTAGGCCGAACCATTCAAGCTTTGATTTTCCCCAAATTCAAGTGGTCCCTGAAGCTTAAAAAATTCATAGGGCGCTGTCGCGGCGGTCAGCTCCCGATCGTCGCTATAGCTGAGTTCAATCGAAAAATCGCGCAACGCCATGACGGAAACTTCACCACCGGCACTGAGCGGGCGCGAGCCGACGCGGGCCAGCGTAACGGGCAAGGATTTGCTTTTTCCCAATAGTCGCCAGGACCCGGTCAAATTCTGCGCGCCGGCAATGCCGTCCAGCGTCCAGATTGCGCCAATCGGAAAGTCGGTCGCCTCTGAGCCTTCTGCGCTATTGCAGGTTTTTTCGGTGCAGGGCTGCTCCTCGGACAGGATCATGACGCCCGACGGGGCCGGTTGGGCATGCAGCGGAATGTCCCCGCCCTTTTCAAGATAGCTATAGCGACCGATGATCGGCCCATCTGCTGCCTCAGTAATCTCGGCAACAATGTCGTGGGAGCCCAGAGTGCCCGTGTAGGTCACTGCGTCGGCGCGGGCGGTGCTTGTGGCCAAAATCATAGTCAGCACGAGAAAGGCGAGACGGTGCATGGCGGGTCCTGGGTCATTTGGTGCGATAATCATAGCAGCGGGCAAAGCGTTAGGTCGACGCGGCGCGGAGGTCGCCATTGGTCAGAAGACCGTCGGGGATGTCATCGAAAGAAGCATAATTCATGTTGTAAAGCCGCGCATAGAGCCCCTGATTGGCCATGAGTTGATCATGGTTTCCTGTCTCGATCATCTCGCCATTTTGCAAGACGATGATCCGATCCGCTCCCCGAATGGTTGCCAAGCGATGGGCAATGACCAGGCCAGTACGGCCCTTGAGCAGCGTCACCAGGGCTTTTTGGATCAGCATTTCGGTGTAGCTGTCGATATTGGCCGTCGCCTCATCCAACACCAGGATTTTGGCATCGGCAACCAAGGCCCGGGCGAAGCTGATCAACTGGCGTTGACCCAGCGATAGATTGCCGCCGCGCTGCTGCAGGTCAGCATCGTAGCCACCCGGCAGGTTCATGATAAAATCATGGGCCCCAACCGCCTTGGCCGCTTCGATAACGGCATCGCGGCTGGCGTCGGTGCGATGATACCGAATGTTCTCGAGCACGGTCCCGGTAAACAGGAAAGGTTCCTGCAGCACCATGGCAACTTGCTGGCCAAGGGAATCCTGGGTGATGTCACGCACATCGTGACCGCCGACGAGTACGGCGCCACTACCAACTTCGTAAAAGCGATGCACAAGCGACATGGCGCTGGTCTTGCCCGAGCCAGTCGGCCCAACCAAGGCCACGGTTTGCCCGGGAAGCACCTTGAAACTAAGATGCTTGAGGACGGGCTGGTTGGCGCGATAGGCAAAGCTGACGTCGCGGAACTCGACAGAGCCATCCATATCCCGGGTCAGAGTGATCGCGTCTGGACGATCCTTGACCTCGACGGCGACATCCAGGACCTCGCAGATGCGGGCGCCCGAACTCATGGCGCGCTGCATCACTGAATACTGCATGGTGAGGGAGCGGATCGGATCAAAGAACCGTTGAATGTAGAACAGGAAGGCGACGATGACGCCGATATCAAGTTGGTGATTCAGCGCCATTGATCCACCAACGACGACGACGACCGCCATGGCGATGCCGGTCAGTGTATCGACGATGGGCACCATCACCTGCGCATATTTCGAAGCCGTGAGCTGCGTCAGCAAATTGGCGTGGGATTTGTCGTCGTAGAGGTCGAAATTGACCTTTTGACGGTCCAGGTTCTGGACAGTACGCACGCCATTGATACCCTCGGCCAAGGCACCATTGGTCGTGGAATTGGTGTTATGGGCATCCATGAAGGCGTTACGGGCCGGCTCCAGCCAGAACAGCCGCACGACAAACAGCACTGGCATGACCGACATGGTCAACAACCCCAGCCGAAAATCCAGCGTCAGCAACACCACAATGATGCCGAACAGCAGCACGATATCGCCCACCGAAAGCACCGAGGTCTCTAGGAACTCCTGCATCGAATTGACGTCACCTTGAAGTCGGCTCATCAGCCGACCAATCTCGGTCTTGTCCATAAACGACAGCGAAACCCGCTGCAGATGCGCAAACATGGCGCGGCGCATATCAAACAAAACGTTTTCTGCCGCTTTGCCAACGACGGTTTCCTGCACCCAACTGGCCACGAAATTAATCAGGATCATCGCCGCGAGCCCGGCCACGGCCCAAATGAGGTTGGTGCGCCCTGCTCCCCCAACACTCATGCCGCGGTCGATGGCAAAGCCGATCAGGAGCGGGATCGCCAATTGGGTCAGGGTGAAAACCAGGACTGAAGCCACGGCAATCAGCATTTGCCTTTTGTAGGGATCAACAAAGGCCCAGATGCGTCGAACGATGGCCGGATCATAGGCCTTGCCGAAGATTTCCTCTTCGTCGCGGTGCGAGCCTACAACCGCCCGAGGCGGGCGCTGGCGGCGATCTTCGCTGTCATTATCGTCGGCCACTGTGCTCATCAGCCGGCCACTTCCAACGCTGCAACTGGATTGTCGCCGGGCCGAACCTGGAGATCATAAAGGGCACGATAGCGCCCGTTGAGTGCCAGAAGTTCATCATGGGACCCGCGCTCGACAACGCGCCCGTCCTCGAGAAACATAATGAAATCGGCGTGCATCAGCGAACTAAGGCGATGCGAGATCACCAGCGTCACCCGATCCTTGGCGTAGCGTCTGATCGCACTGCGAATCCGATGCTCGGTGCCGGCATCAATGGCGGCGGTGCTGTCGTCAAAAACCATTATTGTCGGCTTGAGCACCAGAGCACGCGCAATTGAAAGCCGCTGACGCTGGCCGCCCGACAGTGACACCCCGCGCTCGCCCACAATTGTGCCGTAGCCACCCGGCAGACCGGCGATGTAATTGTGCAATTGCGCACTTTCGGCAGCCCGCTCGATTTTGGGCTCTTTGGCCCACGGATCGCCATAAGCGATGTTGTTTTCAATCGTGGTGGTGAACAAAAACCCGTCCTGCTGCACCACGGCCACCGCAGCGCGCAAGGACCGCAGCGTCATACTGCGCACATCCTGTCCGTCGATGGAAATGCTGCCGCTGGTGACATCATAAAATCGTGGGATGAGGTGGGCCAAGGTCGATTTGCCACTGCCGGGCGCGCCGACAATGCCCACAGTCTGGCCCTCGCGGGCTTCAAAGCTGATGCCATCCAACGTCTTGCGCGGGCCAGTTCCGGCATAGGTAAAATCGACATTGTCGAACTTCAGGACCCCTTCTGACAGCACCAGGTCCTTGGCGTCGGGCTTGTCGGTAATGACCAAATCGGCGTCGAGCAACTCAAACAGGCGCGAACCACACGTGGATGCGCGTGCAAAGGAGTTGACCATCAACCCAAGCTGACGCACCGGCATCTGCAATATGGTCATGAAGGTTAGAAACGTCGTCAGCGTGCCGACGCTCATGGTGCCGTCGATAACCCGGTTGCCACCGAACCATAGTACCAGCCCCATGGCTGACAGGAACGACAAGGTCATGACACTGGTGTTGCGGACCCGCAAATTGATGCGCTCATGAGTCAGCTCCAGCGCTGCGCGCGAGGCGGCGTCGAACTTGTTCAACTCATGGTCCTGCCCGGAAAATGCCCGCACCACGCGGATGCCGCCAAGGTTTTCCTCCATCACCCGACTGAGTGCGGACAGTTTATCCTGCAGCACCAGCCAGGTGGCCCGTAACTTGAGTTGGGCGACCGAAGACCGCCACGCCACAAACGGTACAAAGCTCAAACTCAATAGGCCCAGCAACAAATCGGTGCTGATCAAAAGATAGGCGCCAACACCGATAAGGATGCTCAACAGCACCACGCGTGCGAGGCCGGTGGAAAAAAAGATGCGCACGCCATCCAGATCGAGCATGCCCACAGTGATCAGATCGCCGGTGTGAACCTTGTCGTGGAAAGAAAAACTCAGGCGTTGAATTTTTTCGTAGCAAGCCAGACGGAGCTCATAGGCAATCGTATGGCCGACGCTTTCGCTAAAATAGTTCTGGGACAAGGTGAACAGACCGCGCAGAACCGATATGACCAACAGCACGATGGCGCTGGTCCACAATCCCTGCTGCGCCAGCTGCCCACCATTGACCAAGCCCTGCGCCTGATCGACAGCGTGCCCCAGCAGGCGCGGGATGAACAATTGCAGGACGGCAGCGGCGATGGTGGAGCCGATGGCAAAGGTCACTTGCCAGGGATGGCGCAGCGTCAACCGGGTTATTCGTAACACTGTACCAAGGCCCTGCCCCCATTGCGCAGCCAGCAGCTGTCCAGGGGCTTTGCGGCGCGCACGGGCGCGCCCAACAGTATCGGTGTTCACGGGACAATCCAGACGTCAATATGGGAACCGGGACCAGAAAAATCCGATCCGACTCAGTTCGCGAAAATTCAGCTTTGACTGTATTGAAGTCCTTTTTTGAGGTGCCTTCAAGCGCAAGGATGAACTGCAGCCGTCCATTTTTCTGCAGCCTATTGCAGGTTTAACGTGGTGGCTCGATCACCTGGCCGGGGGCCGGGTATATCAGCGCGGAACAGGCTTGGGTAATGACATCAAGTGCCCGTTTTTGATCCGCATTGGGCTGGCCGCTGTTGATGGCATCCCAAAGTCCGTTGTCGGCCACGCCGGTTAAGCCACATTGGCAGTAAGTCTCGCAGCGGGCGGAGGTGGTGCCCGCCGCCTCGCAGGTACTCCGACAGCTTCCCATAAATGATTGGTTCTGCGCCTCGACCCCAGGCTGGATGAGCAGAGATAGCGGAAACAGCACGGCCAGCAGCACCGGCTGATGCGCAAGGTAAAGCACGAGGCTCCAGCGTCCTAGCCAAGCCAGTGCGCGCTTTGGGGCCGTGTCCGCCTTGATTGCAGCCAGCCATACGGCCAGTTGGGAGCCCAATACCAGGCGGGCCAGAACGCTTCCGGCCAGAACCACGCCAAACCATGGAAACACCGGCACCAGATCATTGGTCGGCGGGGCCACCGTCCAGAAGCCAAGCCATGACCACTGGCGGACGTTGAAGAACGGGTCCGAATAGGTCCAACCGAACCCCATGATAACAAAGGCAATGACGGCAACCAGCCAGATCGGGGCGCGCAGGAATGGCAGCGCAAGTAGGCTGAACAGAGCGATGGCATGTAGAATGCCGAAATAAACAAAAGTTTGCGGAAACAACAGCATGGTCGCCACCGTAATGGCCAGTGCGCCAGCAGCAATCGGGCCGAACCGCCGCCAGAACGAGGGCCAACGCGTAAGTTTGCCGTGCGCCAGCGTCAGGCCAAAGCCGACAAGAACCAGAAAAATCGCCAGGATCAAGCGCGCGGCCAGCTTCCAGGTCGGATCAGCACTCACGTCGACTGGGAAAAACCTCAAATAGCTGAGGTCCCAGAAACAGTGATAGATCACCATGGCAATCAGGGCTGCACCCCGCACCATGTCGATGCTGTCAAAGCGAGGGCGTGCCGTGGTGAGTTCGGCCATGGACTGGCTTTCCGGTGGAATCAGATGCGCAAGGATTAGAGCATCGCTGGACCAGATGGGAACCGGCGATTGTTATCCAATACTTGGCGCCGCCCTTTATGCCGCTCCATCCATGCTCGCCAGCAGCGTCGCATTGCCACCGGCGGCGGTGGTATCAATGGTCAGCGCCCGCTCATGGGCATAGGCTGCCGGGTCGAGACCGCTGATCAGCGACACAATTTTGCCGGAACGACTCGCCAGGGCACGTCGACAGGCGCCCATGGAAGCGGCTTCCCCATCAAAAGCAACAGCGTCGATGTCCAGCGCTGCCAGACTTTTTGGGTCAAGCGTGCCGTCGGCTATGGTCAAGGGCAAGCCCTGCCCCGCGAGGCCCCGCAGAGCATCACTCGCCCCGGTCGCCACGGCAATGACGGCGTTGCCCGCTGCCAGCGCCTGTACCACCTGGGCAAGCAAAGCATCGCCATGTGGACCGAGGCACAGCACTGTGCCGCGCGCGACCAAACGGACGCTGTTGGCTTCACCGGTCGGCCCGGGCAGATCAATTGGCCCCATGTCAAGGGCTGCACTTGCGGCCATGGCCCGCTCAGCCTTGCCGCGCAACACGGCCCGCAGCGCCGCAATACGGTCTGAACGGAGAGCCCAATCCCGAGCATCCGGCTTGCTGATCGCGTCGATTCCAATTGCGGTATCGCCTGCGGTCGCTTCGGTTGATCCCAGGCTTTGCGCCTTGCCAAAGCGTGGCAGGTAAAGTGGTCCACCGGCCTTGGGGCCGGTGCCCGAAAGCCCTTCACCGCCAAAGGGCTGGGAGCCGACCACAGCGCCAATCTGGTTGCGGTTGACGTAAAAATTGCCGACATGCAGCCGATCAACCACCTGCTGTACACGGGCATCAATGCGAGTATGGAGCGCAAAGGTCAGCCCATAGCCGCGGGCGTTAATTGCGTCGACAACTGCGTCAATTTGTTCCGCCTTAAAGGTTGCGACGTGCAAAACCGGACCGAAAACTTCCCGTTCAAGATCGCCAATACCGTTGACCTGGATGATGTGGGGCGCCACAAAATTGGCCCCTGATGGTGCGTCCAATGTGGCAATGACGCGCCCGGCACTGCGCTGCTGGGCGCAATAGGCGGCGATGCCATCACGGGCCTCGGCGTCAATAACGGGACCGATATCGGTGCTGATCTGCCAGGGGTCGCCAATTGTCATTGTCTGCAACGCCCCCTGCAGCATGTGCAGCACTTTGTCTGCGACATCTTCCTGGACATAAAGCATCCGCAACGCCGAGCAGCGCTGACCGGCGCTCTGGAACGCCGACGCGATAATATCGCGCACCGCCTGTTCGGGCAGCGCCGTCGAATCGACCAGCATGGCATTGAGGCCGCCCGTCTCGGCAATCAACATGGCGTCGGGGGCAGCGGTTTTGGCAAGTTGAGCCTCGATCAGCTTGGCCACGGTCGTGGAACCGGTGAAGCACACCCCAGCCAGATCGGGACTGGCCACCAGCGCGGCACCGACCGTTTCGCCCAAGCCCAGGAGTAGCTGCAAAACGTGACGGGGCACCCCGGCTTCGTGCATCATTTCGACGGCCCGCAGAGCGATAAGATTGGTTTGTTCGGCAGGCTTGGCCAGCACGGCGTTCCCCGCAACCAGTGCCGCCGCGATTTGACCGGTAAAGATTGCCAATGGAAAGTTCCATGGTGATATGCAGGCGACGACGCCACGAGCGGGCCGCTGCGGGCCGGCGACGGCCTCACTGGCGTAATAGCGCAGGAAATCCACTGCCTCACGCACTTCGCCAACTGCATCGGCGAGGGTTTTGCCGGCCTCGCGAGCGCACAGGGCATAAAGCTCGGCAGCATTGGACTGGTAAAGGTCGGCAATGGCATTGAGCACGCCGGCACGCTCATAGACGCTGCGCCGCGCCCAATCGCTTTGGGCCACCACAGCTGTCGCGACGGAAGTTTGAACCTCAACCGTGCTGTGATAGCGCACTGATCCGACACTATCGCTGAGATTGGCCGGGTTGATGACGGTGACATCGGCGTTGGCATGGTCCCAGCGGAAGGGGGCGGCAAATGGGCTGCGGCGGGCTTCGAGGTCGGCCAACACCAGTGGGTCACTCAGGTCAAAACCACGCGAATTGGCGCGGGCGCCAAATATGTCCATGGGTAGCGCCAGCCCGGCCCGGCGCGAAGGACGGGCCAAGCGCGCGATCGGGTCTTGTACGATCGCTTCGGGCGCAATGGCGCTATCAACGATCTGGTTGACGAACGAGGAATTGGCCCCGTTTTCGAGCAAGCGCCGCACCAAATAGGCGAGCAGATCTTCATGGGCCCCAACAGGCGCATAGACACGGCAGCGAGTGAGTTCGGCCTCCCGCACAATCTGGTGCAGCGCCTCCCCCATGCCATGCAGACACTGGAACTCAAAACTTTGGCGATCCGGCGCCATGGCCAGGATCGCCGCCATGGTATGGGCGTTATGGGTGGCAAACTGGGGGAAGACCCGCTCCCCAATGGCCAGCAATTTGCGAGCACAAGCCATGTAGGAGACGTCGGTTTCTGCCTTGGCGGTGTAAACCGGGAACCCTGGCAGGCCAAGGGTTTGTGCGCGCTTGATCTCGGAGTCCCAGTAGGCGCCCTTGACCAGGCGCACGGAAATCCGGCGGTCCAGCTTTTGGGTTAGCGCATCAAGCCAGTCGATAACATCGGCAGTCCGGCCGCCATAGGCCTGAACCACCACGCCGAAGCCATGCCAACCCGACAGTTGTGGATCGGCGAGCACCGCCTCGACCACGTCAAGGCTCAAATCGAGCCGGTCGGCTTCCTCAGCATCGATGTTCAGCGCAATGCGGCCCGCTTTGGCGGCGCAGCAAAGCTCCAACAGCCGCTGGGTCAGGACCGGCAGCATGGCGGCGCGCTGGCCAATTTCGTAGCGAGGATGCAGGGCCGACAGCTTAACCGAAATTCCGTGGTTCTTGAGCACGTCGTCACTGCTGGCGACCTTGGCCAAGGCGGCGATCGCATTGGCATAGGCGTGGTGGTAGCGCAGCGCATCGGCATCGGTGCGGGCGGCCTCGCCCAGCATATCGAACGAATAGAGATATCCCGCTGCGGTCTTTTCCGCCCCATTCTTCAGGGCCTCGGCAATGGTCTGGCCAAGCACGAATTGGCCACCCATGCGGCGCATCGCCGTTGACACAGCGCCACGGATCGCCGGCTCGCCCAGGCGGCGGACCATGGATTGCAGGGTCTTGCCGATCTGTAATTGGTCGTCGCTGAGGACCCGACCGGTCAACATCAAAGCCCACGCCGAAGCGTTCAGCAGCAGGGGGCCGGAATGGTCGGCGTGAGAGGCCCAGTCCTGGCCAACAATCTTGTCGGCAATCAAATCATCCATGGTGGCGGCATCGGGCACCCGCAAAAGCGCTTCGGCCAGGCACATCAAGGCAATGCCCTCGTCGGTGGACAGTGAATATTCGGCCAGCAGCGTTTCCATCAGGCGAGGCTTGGACGAGCCGCGCACCGCGCGAACCAGTCTTGCCGCATGGGCCGAGATGGCCTCCCGCTCCGTTTCGCTCAAATTGGCCATGACCACCAGCCGCGCCATTGCCTCATCACGATTGACGATGGCGTGGGCGCGCATAGTGGCTCGAGCACGGGCAAGGGCATTGGGCATGGCGGTCTCCATCAATGGCTGACTCATGCTAGCGCGAAGCACAAAAAATGCTGCGTCCATAGATGTCGCCAATGGTCACCTATTGATCTATACTTTTGGGCACTCACAGGCGATATGGACTAAGGGAATGACAGAAACGGAACATCTGGATCGTATTGATCGCAATATCCTAAAGGCATTGGAGGCCAGTGGGCGGCTGTCAATGCTGGCCCTGGGCGAACAGGTCGGACTGTCCAAGACCCCTGTGCAGGCCCGGGTCAGGCGGTTGGAGGGCCTTGGCTTCATCAAGGGCTACCGCGCCATTATCGATCGCCTCAGGCTGGGAGAAGGCCATATCGCCTTTGTCCAGGTAACCCTGTCCGATACCCGCTCCAAAGCCCTCGAAGAGTTCAATCAAGCAGCCGGGGCGATCTCCCAGATTGAGGAGTGCCACATGATGGCCGCCAATTTCGACTATCTGCTCAAGGTACGATCCACCGACATTGCCGCCTATCGACGCATTCTTGGGGAGGCGATTTCGGCGCTACCCCATGTCGCGCAAACCTCCACCTTCGTGGTGATGGAAGCGGTCAAAGAAACCTAGGATAGCAGTATTTAGTGGAACTAAAAAACCAGGAAAAAGCGACCGATTGCTAAAATCCCGTTAACCAATGGAGTGTAAGCCTATTGGGAGATATCCCAATAAAGAACGTTTCCTATCCCAATAAAAACGTTTCCCAAGACCCGGCTAACGTCCTGACGCGGAGCTTAAAATGACCATCAAACTGCGCCTTATTTTATGCTTGACGCTGCTTTCGGTCTCAATCGCTTTGGTGGGAGGAACAGGGTTTGTGGCGTTTAGATTCGCCGCTGCCCAAACCCGAACCATCGTCCTTGACCGGGTCATCCCATTGCAGCAGCTCAAGCTGGTTGCAGACGCTTACGCTGTCAAGATTGTCGATACGACGCACAAGGTGCGCAGCGGCGCGTTGACCTGGGAACAGGGGTCCGAAAGCGTCGGCGGCGCGCTTGAGGTGATCAACGAGCAGTGGAAGGCTTATTCGGCGACAGCGATGACTCCGGAAGAAAGCAAGCTTTCGGACGCGGTGGAGGGCCGATTGACGTCTGTTGGGCCGCTCATGGATGAGTTGATGGCCCTATTCAGCGCCAAGGACGCGACAGGTTTGGAGGCATTCGCCAACGACAAGCTGTACCAGAATATTGATCCCATCAGCGACGCCATCAGCGGATTGATTGATTTGCAGACCAAAATCGCGGTTACCGATTATGAGCTGGCTGAATCCTCCGGTACCATTTCAACGATCATCCTTTTGGTCCTAGCGGTCGCCAGCCTTCTGGTCGTGCTTTTCGCGACCAAAGTGGTGATCAGCGGCGTTGCCACCCCGTTGCGCCGGATGCAGCAGGCAATGAAACAGATTTCCGACGGCGACTTTGCCATCGAGGTGCCTTATAGCGCTCAAAGGGACGAGATCGGCGAGATGGCTGCCGCCGTTGCCGTATTCCGCGATAACGGCATCAAGGTCCGTGCCATGGGTGAGGTTGAAGCCGCCCGCATCGAGACGGCAGAAATCCGTACCGCGGCCATGAATTCACTGGTTGCTGGCTTGGGCGATGTCGTCAGCGCCGCCGCTGACGGCGATTTTTCGCAACGAATCCAGATTGAGGTCAAAGATCAGGACCTGCGCAGTGTGGCGAGCGGGGTCAACAATCTGGTCGCGACCGTTGATCGCGGCATCAGCGAAACCGGCGCGGTATTGGCGGCGCTTGCCCAAACCGATCTGACCCAGAAAATGACAGGGGACTATAAGGGTGCCTTTGCCAAGCTGCGCGACGACACCAATGCCGTGGTCGATAATCTGACGGACGTCATCACCCAACTTCGCGGCACGTCTGGGTCACTCAAGTCAGCGACGGGAGAAATCCTGGCAGGCGCCAATGATCTGGCCGAACGCACCACCAAGCAGGCGGCAGCGATCGAGGAAACCTCGGCGGCGATGGAGCAGCTGGCGGCGACCGTGACCGAAAACGCCCAACGCGCCGAAACCGCGACATCCAAAGCCCGTCAGGTCTCCCAGACTGCTGAGGAAAGCAGTGAGGTGATGAAAAAGTCCAACGAGGCGATGGAGCGCATCTCCACCTCGTCGGGCAAGATTTCCAATATCATCGGGTTGATCGACGATATCGCCTTCCAGACCAATCTCTTGGCACTCAACGCCTCGGTGGAGGCCGCACGGGCCGGCGATGCTGGCAAGGGCTTTGCCGTGGTGGCGGTCGAAGTGCGCCGGTTGGCGCAATCGGCGGCCAGCGCTTCGGCCGAGGTCAAAGTGTTGATCGAACAATCGGCAACCGAAGTGACCGGGGGCTCGCGCCTGGTGGCCGATGCCACCGGCAAGCTGGCCACCATGTTGGCCGGGGTTCAGGAAAGCGCCAGCCTGATCGACAGCATTTCGGCGGCCAGCCGCGAGCAGGCCAACGCCATCGCCGAGGTCTCCACCGCCATCCGCCAAATGGATGAAATGACCCAGCACAATGCCGCGCTGGTTGAACAAACCAATGCCGCCATCGAACAGACCGAAGGCCAGGCAAACGAGCTCGACCGCATCGTCGAGGTGTTCGTGATCTCCGATCGAGCCCAACCAGGACCAAGGGGCGAGCGGACGCAGCAGCCGGTTGCCGCACCCAAGGGCGTCAAGGCCTTGCAGGAAAAAGTGAAATCGGCTGCCAAGTCGTATCTGAGCAACGGCAATGCAGCAATCAAGCAAGACTGGAGCGAGTTCTAAGAAACAGTGCCGCGTGGATGAACGCTACGCGGCACCAACCGGCGCAGGCTAAGGCCTAACTTGGATTGCCCTGATTTGCCAGGATGGCAAGAAAGGCCGCGCCGTAGCGTTCCAACTTAGCCTGCCCAATGCCGGGGATCGCCAATAGCTCCGACAGACCCGTGGGACGAAGTTGCGCCATGGCGCGCAGGGTGGCGTCCTGAAACACCACATAAGGGGGCACCCCCTGCTCTCGCGCAATGCGCAGCCGCTCAGCACGCAGGGCCTCGAACACCGCCATGACCGCCTCCGGCAGTTCCACCGCGCCGGCCAGCGCGCGCCGCACCTGCGCAGCCTTGGTCGGGCGATCCTTGCGCAAGGTAATGGTTCGCTGACGTTTGAACACAGCCTGTGCGCCCTCGCCCAGCGTCAGAGCACCATGAGCCTGGTGATCAACCACAAGCAGGCCAGAGGCCGTTAGCTGCCGCAGGACCGATTGCCAAATCTTGGGGTCAAACTGTTTGCCGGCGCCAAACACCTGCTGATTCTGATGGCCAAAGCGGGTGACCTTGTCGGTGGTTTTGCCGATCAACACATCGACAATATGAACGGACCCAAATTTTTGGCCGGTCCGGTAGACCGCTGCCATCGCAGTGATCGCCGCGTCCGTGCCATCCCAAGTATCAACGGGGGAGCGGCAGGTATCGCAATTGCCGCAATGGCTTGCATAGGTTTCACCGAAATGGGCCAGGATCGCCTGGCGACGGCATCCCGCGGTTTCGCAGACGGCAAGAAGCGCATTAAGCTTGGCGTGCTCGATCCGTTTTATCGTGTCGGGCGCGCTGCCCTCCTCGATCATGCGCCGCCGTTGGACCACATCGGCCATGCCATAACTCATCCAGGCGTCAGCGGGCTGTCCGTCCCGGCCGGCGCGCCCTGTTTCCTGGTAATAGGCTTCTATCGAAGCCGGTAGGTCCATATGGGCAACATAGCGAACGTCCGGCTTGTCGATGCCCATGCCAAAGGCGACCGTGGCCACCAGGCAGAGGTTTTCTTCGCGCAAGAATGCGTCCTGATTGGCCGAACGCGCCGTTGCATCCATGCCCGCATGGTAGGCTAACGCGCGAACGCCCTGCCGATTGAGCCAGGCGGCGGTGTCTTCGACCTTGGCGCGGGAGAGGCAATAAACAATGCCGCTATTGCCCTTGTGCCCGGCCAGAAAGCTGAGCAACTGGGCCCGCGCCTGGTCGCGCTCGATAATGGAATAGCCGATGTTGGGGCGATCAAAGCTGGTGGCAAACACCGGTGCGGCGGCAAGGCCCAAGCGCTCGATAATGTCGGCGCGGGTCACCGGATCTGCGGTTGCGGTGAGGGCGATACGCGGTACGCCCGGAAACAGCTCGGTCAGCCGAGCAAGATCACGATATTCGGGCCGGAAATCGTGACCCCACTGGCTGACACAATGCGCCTCATCGATGGCGAAAAGTGCAATATCGAGGCCCTCCAGCATCTGCACGAAGCCGGGGGTCGCAACACGTTCCGGGGCAACATAGAGCAGGTCAAGTTCGCCCCTGAAGAGTTGTTGGCGCACAGAGGTCGCTTCCTCCGCACTCAGCGATGAATTGAGCGCCGCAGCACTCACCCCAGCCTGGCGCAATGCCTCGACCTGATCGCGCATCAAAGCGATCAGCGGCGAAATGACGATGCCAACGCCCCGACGGCAAATGGCTGGGATCTGGTAGCACGCTGACTTTCCGGCCCCAGTGGGAAACAAGACCACAGCATCACCGCCACCGGTGACATGGCGCACCACATCCTCCTGCTCGCCGCGAAAAGCGGCGTGGCCAAAGACATCGCGCAGCACCTCTGCTGGATCGCGCAGCGCTTTCGTTGGCGCCACAGCGCCGGAGCCCATCATCAAATCTTTTCACCGCGCGGGCCGACATTGACCAGACCCAATCACCGTCCTTGGACCACGCGCTGGTGCGTCGCGCAAGCCGCGGGCGCTGGGTTGTGACGGCACCGCCAACAAGGCACCAAGCAGTGATGCTCGGGGTGCCAAATTGAGCGCAGCCTGTGTAGAGTGCGGCACCAGTTTCGGAGCAATTTTAACAAGCATGAGTAGTGAACAAAACTCCCTGATGGCAGGACCACGGATTGCCGCAGCAGGCGCCCACCACAAGCTCGAGCTGGCGGTGGTGGTGCCAACCTATAATGAGCGCGATAATCTGGCCCTGTTGTGCGAAAACCTGGAACAGGCGCTGGCAGGGATTGCCTGGGAACTGATTGTCGTCGACGACAATAGCCCCGATGATACCGCAGGATTGGTGCGCCAATTGGGGCGGCGTTATCCCAATGTTCGCTGCATCAAGCGGATTGGGCGGCGCGGGCTGTCTTCGGCCTGTGCTGAGGGAATTCTGTCAACCAACGCCGTTTTTGTCGCGGTCATGGACGCCGATCACCAGCACGATGAAGCCATTCTGACACCCATGTTGGAGGCGGCAAGGGGTGGTGCCGACATTGTTGTTGGCTCGCGCTTTGCAGAAAGCGGTTCAAGCGGCGATGGACTATCCCCGACGCGACTGCGCGGCAGTAAATTGGCGACCGCTATGGCGGCAATGGTGACCGGGCGCGCGTTGGCAGACCCGATGAGTGGATTTTTCCTGCTGCGTCGCGACCTGTTTGAAGCGATTGCGGCAAATTTGTCGGCCGATGGCTTCAAGATTTTACTGGATATCGTGGTCTCGGCCCAGCGCAGCGGGCGACAGATCATGATTGCCGAAGTGCCCTATGTGTTCCGCCCGCGCCACGCTGGCGACAGCAAAATGAGCCCGCTCATTGTTATTCAATTCCTGGGACTGTGGCTATCGAGTCTAACCAGGGGACTATTGCCGACCAGTTTCCTGTTGTTTTCCATGGTCGGGGTCAGCGGCGTGGCCGTGCATCTGGCTGCGTTATGGGCCCTGAGCACTTGGGCCAAGCCCAGCTTTGTCATTGCCCAGATTGGCGCCACCCTGACCGCTATGACGTGGAATTTCTTCCTCAACAACATCCTGACCTATTCAGACAAGCGGTTGCATGGTGCCCGCCTGTGGTTGGGCCTGTTGGGTTTTTATGCCGTCTGCTCAATTGGTGGTCTGGCCAATGTATCGGTGGCGTCCTGGATTTATGAAATGCGCGAGGCCACGTTTGTGGCGGGCATGGCCGGGGCGCTGATGAGCTCGGTTTTCAACTATGCCGTCACCCGCATCCTGACCTGGAAATAGAAGCGGGATTGCGCAGCCTCAGCTTTGCAGCAACAGGGCGATTTCGGTGCGCAAATCACTGAGCCCTTCGCCCTTGTGGCTGGAGGTGATGATAATATGAGGGTGGGCGGCGGTTCGTTTGGCAACCACAGCCTTGGTTGCGGCGATGGTTTTTTCCAAATCGGGAGGTAGCAGTTTGTCGGCCTTGGTCAACACGACCTGGTAGCTGACGGCGGCTTTGTCGAGCTCGTTCATCACTGTCAGATCATTGTCCTTGGGGCCATGGCGACCGTCCACCAGCACATAGACGCGACGCAGGATGGCGCGGCCGGTCAAATATTGGTGGATCAACTTGGTCCAGGCGCGCACCTTGTCCTCAGGTGCCTTGGCATAGCCATAACCGGGCATATCGACAATGCGCAGTGGCTCGCTGGCGCTTTCAAAGATATTGAGTTCCTGGGTACGCCCGGGCGTATTCGACGTCCGGGCCAACACCGAAGTTCCAGCCAGCGCATTGATCAGCGATGACTTGCCAACGTTAGAGCGACCGGCGAAGGCGATCTCGACACGGTCGGGTTCGGGTAGGTCAGCAATGCGAACGCAGCCCTTGATGAACGCGAAGGGGCGCGCAAACAGCAGTCGGCCAGCTTCAACGGCATCCGGGGAGTAATCAGTCTTGGTCATGTTCGGTCCGCTCAAAAAAAATGCTGCCCGCCGAAGCGCTCCGGCGGGCAGTACCATACTTGGTGCCGTTAGGCGATCAGGGCTTGGGTTCGGCGACCTTGGGCTTGCGCTTGAAGGCATCCAAAATATTTCCAAGCAAATTCACTTCGGCGCCATGGCGCTTCATGATGTACCACTGCTGGGTGACCGACAGGGTGTTGTTCCAGGCCCAATAGATCACGAGCCCCGCCGGAAACGTGCCCAGCATGAAGGTGAAAATGATCGGCATGACCGAGAAAATCATGGCCTGGGTCGGATCTGGTGGCGGCGGATTGAGCTTCATCTGCACCCACATCGTGATGCCCATGATCACGGGCCAAACGCCCAGATGCAGGAAGCTGCCAATCAGTGGCAAGGTCGTTGGATCGCCCGGGATCAGCCCAAACAGCGTAAAAATATTGGTCGGATCGGGCGCGGCCAGATCCTGGATCCAGCCAAAGAACGGCGCGTGACGCATTTCGAGACTGATAAAGATGACGGTGTAGAGCGAAAAGAACACCGGAATCTGGATCAGCAGCGGCCAGCACCCCGACAGCGGATTGATCTTTTCCCGCTTGTACAGCTCCATCATGGCCTGTTGCTGGCCGGGCTTGTCATCCTTGAACCGCTCCTGCATGGCCTTCATTTCCGGCTGCACGCGGCGCATTGCGGCCATCGACGCATATGAGCGACTGGCCAGCGGGAAAAACAGGCCTTTGACGATAACCGTCAGGCACAGAACGGCGACACCAAAATTGCCAATGATGGAATTGAGGAAGGTCAGAACCTTGAACATCGGCCAAGTCAAGAAGTGCAGCCAGCCCCAATCGATGAGCAGATCCAGCCGATCAAAGCCATATTGAGCCTGATAGCCCGACAGAACGACTTCTTCCTTGGCCCCAGCAAAGATATAGCTCGCGTTGGTGCCCGTGGCGCCAGGGGCCACGACGACCGGCGCCGTCTCGACGTAACTGGACTGATAAATGTCCTTGGTCCCTGTGGGGTTGGACCACAGGAAACGCGCATTCAGGCTGACGCCTGGCTTGGCCAACACCGCGGTCGCCCAGTATTTGTCGGCAAAACCGAGCCAGCCACTGGTGGCAGCGAGGTCAATCTGGACGTCGTGCTGAAGATCAGCATACTTCTTGGAAATCAGGTTGTTGGCGGCCAAGACGCCCGTTGGGCCTTCATGCTGGACGAAGAAGTTTTGCACTTTGGGTGTATCGTGGCGCGCGATACGGGCAAACGGGAACAGTTGTACTTCGGTAGCGCTTTGGTTTTCGACGGTCTGGGTGACCGTAAACAAGTAATGCTCGTCCAGCGCAAAGGTACGGCGGAAGATCAGGCCGGCGCCATTGTCGAATTTGAGCGTAACCGGCGACTTTTCGGTCAGCTCGGTGGCGGCGCCATCAACTGTCCAAAGCGAGGCATTGTCAGGGACGAGCACCGTTGCACCGTTTGCCGGCACCCAGCCCTGTTCGATAAAGTACGCATTGGGGACCCCTGACGGGGTCAACAGGGTGATGATCGGCGATGTCGGGTCGACCGTTTCGGTATAACCCTTGAGTTCGAGATCATCGAGCCGGGCGCCAAGCAGATTGATCGAACCGGCCAGATCAAGCGTATTGATCTTGACGCGGGCGGTGGCGGCGATGGCGGCTGGACGGTCCGGGTAAACTTCGTTGCCGGTGGCACCAATAATTGCCCCAGGCTCGCCAGTTGCAGCGTTCGCTGTAACGGCCAAGGCCGCGTCAGCTTCGGCTTGCTGGGCGGCAAGGATCTGGGCACGCTCTTGAGCGCGCTGCATTTGTGGTCCGGCCACCAGGAATTGCCACCCAAACAGCACCGCGATACTGAGAACGACGGCAAGGATAACGTTGCGGTTTTCTGTCATGGTCTGCGGTTCCGGTCGCCGCTGGCACGGTCAGTACCAGGTCTGGCTGAATTGGGTTTGGCCATATGGACGCGCACAATCGCTAAAGACAGATCCTTGATCAGTCGATCAAAGGGTTCGCTCAGCGCCTCGCGGCGTCCGACAAGCACATAGTCATGCGCGGGCACAAAGTCACTGGCACATTGACCAACTGCGGCGCGTAGGCGACGCTTTATGCGATTTCGTTCAGGGGAGTTGCCGATTTTCTTGGTTACGGTGAAGCCGACGCCTGGCGCCGCTTCATCGACTTGGATCGCCTGCAGCCCGAAAGCAGGACGCCCGGCGCGATTACCCCGGGCAGCCCTCGTAAACTGGGAGCGTTGTTTTAGCCGACGCAGCGCGCCATTGGCTAGGTCCAAGGCCGTCATCCGGCCAAGGTACCTTAGGCCGAAAGCTTCTTGCGACCGTCGCGACGGCGCTTGTTCAGAATCGCACGACCGTCTTTAGTTGCCATGCGGGCACGGAAACCGTGGCGGCGGGCACGCACGAGCTGACTGGGCTGGTATGTACGTTTCATAACATCAGACCGCGCTCGGCACGGTTCCTCTTTTTGCTGCTTTCGCAAGAAAATCGCATTAACTCGTCGAGATACCTCGGACGGGGTGCGCGTTGGCCGGTGTATATGAAAAAGCTTGGGGCAAGTCAACGCTTGGTATCGCCCCAACACTGCCTATGTGCACATTGTCGCCCAATCTCCACGCTGGCCGTTGTCATATTGGCGTTCCCACTCCATAAGAACCGGCGTCACGACCCTCTGCGCAGTATGGGCTCCAATGGCCGAATTGCTTAAACCCGACCTTTGCATCATCGGCGCCGGCGCCGCCGGATTGGCTGCGGCCCACGCCGGCCGCGCGTTGGGGGCCTCAGTCATCGTGATTGAGCGTGGCCAGATCGGCGGCGACCTTAACCTGGGCAGCATTCCTTCCAAGGCGCTGATTGCTGCCGCCCATCGAAGCCATGCGCTGAGAACGGCGGCGGGATTCGGGCTGGCCAATGACGAGCCAAAGCTCAGCCTCCGCGCCACCCAGGGCCACATCAAGCAAGTTGTGGATGCTTTGGCCATAGACCAGTCGGTGGAGCACCTCGCCGCACTGGGTATTCAAGTGATTGCGGCCGAGGCCCGGTTTATTGACCGCAAGACTGTGGAGGCTGGCGACACGCTGATACAAGCCCGCCGGTTCATCCTCGCCACCGGTTCACAGCCTTCAATTCCCTCTATCAAGGGGCTAACTGATATTGGCTATTTCACCAGCGACACGATCTTTGACAACGCCAAGAAGCTCACGCACCTGGTCGTTATTGGGGGCGGCCCACTTGGAATTGAACTGGCACAAGCCTTTGTTCGATTTGGTTCGCAAGTCACATTGGTAGAGCCAACCACGGTATTGGCGCAAAGCGACCGCGAACTCGTTGATCTTGCGCTCCGGCGCCTGCGTGAAGAAGGCGTTGATGTTCGCGAGCACACCAGCATCAACGAAATCATTGCGCGCAGCCAGGGGATCGGCATTCGGATCAGTGGGCCGGACGGCAGCGAAGAGAGCCTGGACGCGTCACACATTCTGGTGACAGCAGGACGAGTTGCAAAACTGCAATCCCTGAACCTTGAGAAGGCAAAGATCTTGATGTCCAAGCGCGATCCGTCGCGACTTGCACTCAAAAACAGCGGCCAGACCAGTAATCGTCGGGTCTATGCCATCGGCGATGCTGCCGGTGGTGGACAACAGGTTCTGTCAGCAGTGACGCAGGCCAATGTGGCGGTGCGCCGTGCCTTGCTGGGTTTTGGCTCTAGCGCGGTCACGAATTTTCCGCGCGCGATCTATTGCGACCCCGAATTGGCTGAAGTCGGAATGAGCGAAGGGCAGGTGCGAAAGAGATTCAAAACCCGGTTTCGGATCGTAAGGACAGCCTTTGCCGAAAACGAGCGGGCCAACACCACCCGCCAAACCTATGGTGTCGCCAAAATGATATGCGCGCTGGATGGGCGTATCCTTGGGGCAGGGATTATCGGCCCGGGGGCCGGAGAACTCATCGGCCTTTTTACCCTAGCCATTGCTAACGGGCTTTCAGCCCAACAGCTTAAAGACTTTGTGGCCCCCTACCCCAGCCTGTCCGACATCGCCCACCAATTGGGCGTTGAGTTCATGCGGGACACGCCGATGCCCTGGTGGGTCAAGCCGGCAATGTCGCTGCGGCGCTATCTGTAACGAACCTTCGTTGCGGGGGTACGCAAACCGGCAGGAACACCTTATGGTGATTGCAAATGACCCGCCAGCGCCGCCCTTTGCCCAATGTGCTTTCTGGACTTTCGATCAAGCTGATCGCGACGATAATCGTGGTGATTCTGCTGGTGGAAGTGGTGATTTTCCTTCCATCGATCGCCAATTTCCGAGCCAGCTGGATTGATGACCGATTGCGGGTCGGTATCGTGGCAGCGCGGGTTCTGGACGCCGTGCCTGACGTTATGGCATTGCCGCGCCGTTTGACCGACCGGTTGCTCATTGCGGCTGGGGCAGATGCCATCGTTTATCGCCGCGAAGGGATGAGTCAGCTGATCGCGTTGGCCGATGTTAAGACTCCAACCAGCGTGATCACGGCCGATATGCGGCACCGCAACCTCGCCGTGTTGATTGGCGGCGCGATCGACACACTGGCCGGGGATCCGGATCGCACCCTGCGCATTGTCGGGGCCAGCGACATGAAGGAGACCCTGGTTGAGCTGCTCATGCCCGAAGCGCCGCTCAAACAAGACCTTATCACCTATTCTCGTGACTTCTTTCTTATCTCCCTGATCATCGCCACGATTACCGCCATAGCCCTGTATTTGGTGGTCAGCGCCCTGTTCATTCGACCGGTCCGGCGGCTGACCAAAAACATGATCAATTTTCGGCAAGCGCCCGAGAATGCCACCCTCATCATGGTGCCATCGACCCGCCGCGATGAGACTGGCATTGCCGAGCGTGAGTTGGCGGGGATGGAAACCGACATCTTCACCATGCTCCGGCAACGCCGACACCTGGCCGATCTCGGGCTGGCCGTTGCCAAGATCAATCATGATTTGCGCAATATGCTGACCTCGGCGCAATTGCTGTCTGACCAAGTCGCAACGCTTGAAGATCCCAAGGTGCAGCAGCTGGCCCCACGCCTGGTGACGACACTCGACAAAGCCATCGCGTTTGCCCAATCCGTGATTGACTACGGTCGCGAGAGCGCAGTTCCGCCGCAGCCGGCCCCAACCAAATTGCGTCAACTGCTGGACGACGCTGCATTTGACGCTGGCCTGGTTGGGCACCCAACGATCCGTTTCACCAATGATACGCCGGCCGATCTGGTGGTTAACGTCGATCCCGGGCAGTTCGGACGTGTCTTTGTCAATCTGCTCAAAAATGCCCGCGAAGCGCTGGAGACGGCGGGTGCGAAAGTTGTGGCGCCAAAGGTCTCCGCCTTTGTCCAAAGCAATGAAGCGGGCATTGTTATTTCCATTGCCGACAACGGGCCGGGATTGGCACCACGAGCTCGTGACAATCTATTTGTGGCGTTCGAAGGCTCCGCACGCCCGGGCGGCACTGGGCTGGGGCTGACGATCGCCCGCGAGCTGACGGCGGCCCATGGCGGTCAACTGAGCCTGAACGACGCGCATCAGGGGGCACGGTTCGACCTATTTCTACCCGCTGCGATGCGGTTGGGATGATCAGGTCGTCGTTTATGCATTTCTGCTGCGCCCCACGCTTGCAATGGTACCGAGGCCCATGTATGGGTTGCGCCGCTTCCCGAGATTGCTGGCGTCGACCATGCCAACATCGTGAAGCTGCGCCGGGGTCACCTCCGGCCGTGCGCGCCCTTAGCTCAGCTGGATAGAGCACCAGACTACGAATCTGGGGGTCAGGAGTTCGAATCTCTTAGGGCGCGCCAATTCTTTGTTTCATGTCTTCAGCAGCGATCGCTGGCGTTGGTCGGCTATCCCCGCCGCCTGAAAAGGCTTCGCGGCTGGTCGCGTTTCCCTCAGGTCACACCAGCGCGCTGCGCGAAGATGGGATCGCGCCAGGTTTCGGACGCCAGAATCTCGGAAAGAACCTCAACGGCATTCCAGACGTCGCGATAGTGAATATAGAGCGGGGCGAAGCCGAAGCGCATGAGATTGGGGGCGCGGTAATCGCCGATGACGCCACGCGCGATCAATGCCTGCATGACGGCATAGCCATCAGCATGGGAAAACGACACCTGGCTACCACGCTGCTTTGCGTCCCGAGGGCTGGCCAATGTCAGTCCGTACCCGGCGCATTTGGCTTCAACCAGGGCAATGAATAAGTCGCCAAGCGCCATGCTTTTTGCGCGCAACAGAGCAAGATCAACATCGTCCCAATCATCCAACGCACCCTTGAGCGCGCGCAGCGACAGGATGGGTTGGGTGCCGCAAAGGAAACGACGAATGCCTTTGCTGGCCTCAAATGTCGGTGAAAATGCAAAGGGGCGAGCATGGCTCCACCAACCGCTGAGGGGTTGGCTGAGATGGTCGTGGTGCCGGGTGGCGGCAAAAATGAAGGCGGGGGCGCCGGGACCGCCATTGAGATATTTGTAAGTACAACCGACGGCCAAGTCAGCCTGGCTGAGGTTGAGATCAACCGGCATCGCCCCGGCGCTATGGCACAGATCCCAAATGACAACGGCACCGGAGGCATGTGCCTTGCTTGTGAGCGCCGCCATGTCGCGCAATTGTCCGGTCTTGTAATTGACCTGATTGACCAAAACGGCGGCGACGCTCTGGTCAATCAGGTCCTCCAAATTGGGACCATCAACGCCCTCCAGCCTGATGGTGATATCGGGTCGGGTGGAGGCAACGCCCTCCAGCATATAGAGATCGGTTGGAAAGCTGTCGCCCTCCGCCACGATCACCGAACGGTTCGGGCGCAGCGCGAGCGCGGCGTGGAGCGCTTTGTAGATATTGATTGAGGTGCTGTCGCACACAACAGTCTCTCCGGCCCCAGCCCCGATCAACCGGCCAACGCGCTCGCCCAGCGCCAGCGGCAAATCAAACCAATTGGCGCTGTTCCAGCTGCGAATGAGCCCTTCGGCCCACTCCTGTCTTGCGGCCAATTCCAGCTCGGCAAAAGCGGATTTGGACGCCGGGCCCAGTGAATTGCCGTCGAGATAGATCACCCCGTCAGGAAGGGCGAAGCGGTCGCGCATTGCCCCAAGGGCGTCAGCGTGGTCGAGCGCCTCGATATCAACCAGTGAAGGCAGTGGGTTTGGCATGGTCGAGTTGCTCCTGTTGACCGGGCAGCATAGGCCAAGATGGGAGTGCGTCAAGATTATATATAATTTGAGATTCTGCCACTGATGATATATATTTTTAGGGGTCGGCTCTCACTGTCTGGTTCCATGCACAACAGCGCTCCCATCACCAAGACTGAAGCCGCCTACCAGATTTTGCGGCGCGAAATCCTGTCAACGCGGCTGACGCCGGGGGCGCCACTCAAACTGGCCGTGCTGCGCGCCAGCTATGGCATTGGCTGGACGCCCTTGCGCGAGGCTCTGAGCCGTCTTGAAGCCGAGCGATTGGTGACAGCGATCAGCAATCGCGGTTTTGCGGTAGCGCCGGTGTCGCGCGCCGAACTTGAAGATCTCACCAAGGCGCGTCTCGTGGTTGAGTTGCCGCTGCTCAAGGAAGCACTTGAGCATGGTGACCAAGCTTGGGAAGAGGCGCTGGTGACCGCGCACCACCGGCTATCGCGCTGCAAAGTCGCCATCGACGATGCTAGCGAGGACAGCCTTTGCGATTGGGAGGACAAACATGTGGCGTTCCATTTTGTTCTGCTCAGTGCCGCTCGGTCGCCCTGGCTGTTGCGATTTCACGCCAATA
Organism: Devosia equisanguinis; assembly: GCA_943372435.1. GTDB lineage: Bacteria > Pseudomonadota > Alphaproteobacteria > Rhizobiales > Devosiaceae > Devosia > Devosia equisanguinis_A. The sequence continues at coordinate 142,084 of CALRYQ010000005.1, read as the reverse complement.
TTACCGACCAACTTCGCCGTCATCACCGCTTTCTAGAGTGGCGCCCGGCGCTGCGGTTAGCGCTGACGGATGAGGCCAACCAGCAACCGGCGCGCGATGCCCTTCGGGATGCAATGGCCATCGGGCATCATACCGATCTGATGCACGCAGCGCTTGACCGGGATCAGGCGCGCGCAGCAACGCTGATGATCGAGCACATCGGCCTCACCCTTGATGTTTATGGCAAAACCGGGCCAGACGCGCAGCCTGCCAGCGCACCAGCTAAGACAACAGGGTCGAGGTCAAAGCGTGCTTAGGATCAGCCAGCCCATCAATGATATTGAAGTGGTGGCGGTCCGGTTCCTCCACGGCGAGAGTTTCGGCGCCGAGGCCGGTCCAGATATTGGCCAAAAGCGCGCTCTGGCGTCGGAACTCTGCCCGTTCGGCCCCACCAACCCAACAGGTGAGGCGGGCGCCCGACACCGGCGACAGCAGGGCCGGGCTTTCAACCCTGGCCTGTTCGGCGTCAAGTTGAAGGGTCGCGTTCATGGCGGTGTTCAGCAGCGGCCGCAAGTCATGGACCCCCGAAATCGACACCACATGGCAGACCCGCTGCCGGACTGGCGCCGCGAGAGGGGAGGCGACACAAATCATACGGGCCGCCAGATGGCCGCCGGCGGAGTGGCCAGTCAAATGGATTGGGCCGTCGACCTCTTCGGAAGCCCGGGCGATCGCCGAAGCAACGTCTTGCACGATGTCGTGGATGCGAACCTCGGGGCAGAGCCGATAGCCGGGAATAGCCATTGCAAAACCATGGCCCAGTGCGCCAGCTGCCAGATGGGAATAGGTTTGGGGGCCGGGCGCCATCCAATAACCGCCGTGAATGTAAACCGCGAGGCCGCGCGGTTTGCCTTCCGGCAAAAACAGGTCCAATCGCTGGCGCGGCGCTTTTCCGTACGCAATGTCGAGGCGCATATGGTCGCTTGCCTCCAATTTCTCGCGAAAGCGCGTGGCCGCCTGATCCCAGACGTCGGGCCAGGACGAACCGCCGGCGATGTGGGCGCTATTGGAATAGGCGTCGTCCCAATTGGTGATCATACGACGAACCATCAAAATTGCTCCAGTGCCGCCCAAAACAATGCCAAAGGCGGAGCGATATGGACAAGACCATAGGGGCGAGCTGGGGTGCCATCAATCCCAAAACTTCAAGCTTGAAGGATCAAGACCTGCAGGCCATTGATCGTAAACAACGGTTCGGGGGAACAGCGATGATCGCTATACTCAACAGCGTTCAGGGTGCGAAATTGTGGCGGGATTGGCAGAACTGCCGGAGCGTTGTTCCATGCTAGGGCCAACGGGGCACATTGATAGTTTTACCCGCGACCACCTGCCGCCGCTGGACCAGTGGCCAGACCTTACGCTGGGAGACTTCACTTACCCCGATTATCTCAATGTCGGCGTCGAACTGACTGACCGCATGGTCGAGCGTGGCTTTGGCGACAACGTCGCGCTGATCGGCAATGGACGGCGGCGAACCTATAAAGAATTGTCGGATTGGACCAGTCGGATCGCGCACGCGCTGGTTGATGAGTATGGACTGCAGCCCGGCAATCGGGTGCTCATCCGCTCGGCAAATAATCCGGCAATGGTGGCGTGTTGGCTGGCAGCCACCAAAGCGGGCGCGGTTGTGGTCAATACCATGCCGATGTTGCGGGCGGGGGAACTGACCGCCATCGTCGACAAGGCCGAGATCAGCCTGGCCCTGTGCGACACCAGGCTCCTGGATGAGTTGGAAATCTGCGCCAGGGACAGCGCGTTTCTCAAGCGCGTCGTCGGCTTTGACGGCACCGCCAACCACAATGCTGATCTGGACATTGCCGCACTGAATAAACCGGTGCGCTTTGCTGCGGTGCAAACCGGGCGGGATGACGTGGCGCTGCTGGGCTTTACCTCGGGCACCACCGGGGTGCCCAAAGCCACCATGCATTTTCACCGTGACCTTCTGATTATCGCCGATGGCTATGCACACGAAGTTCTAGGCGTGGTGCCGAGCGACGTTTTTGTCGGCTCGCCCCCCCTTGCCTTCACCTTCGGCCTCGGTGGTCTGGCGATTTTCCCGCTGCGCTTTGGCGCCGCCGCGGCGCTATTGGAGAACGCCTCGCCGCCAAACATGATCGGCATTATCGAGACCTATCGGGCAACAATCAGTTTTACCGCCCCAACGGCTTATCGCGCCATGCTCAAGGCGATGGAGGACGGCGCCGACCTGTCGTCGCTGCGCATTGCTGTATCGGCGGGAGAAACGCTGCCAGCGCCGGTGTTTGAGGAATGGTTGCGGGTTACCGGCAAGCCCATCCTTGACGGCATCGGGGCGACCGAACTGCTGCACATCTTCATCTCCAACCGGCTCGATGACATGGCCCCCGCCTCAACCGGCAAACCAGTCACTGGCTACCAGGCCAAGATTGTCGATGAGGCCATGCAGGAGGTGCCGCGCGGCACCGTTGGTCGACTGGCAGTCCGTGGCTTGACCGGTTGCCGCTACCTCGCCGATGCACGCCAGAACGACTATGTGCGCAATGGCTGGAACCTGACGGGCGACGCATTTATCCAGGACGAGCAGGGGTATTTCCATTTTGCCGCCCGCACCGATGATATGATTGTGTCGGCCGGCTACAATATCGCTGGCCCTGAGGTGGAGGCGGCGCTCCTAGCGCACCCCGACGTCAAAGAATGCGCGGTGATTGGCGTTTCTGACCCCGAACGGGGGCAAATCGTGCAAGCCCATGTGGTCCTTATGGACGGTATTGACGGCGATGCGGCGGCGGTCAAGCGCCTGCAGGACCATGTTAAGTCGCTCATCGCGCCCTACAAATACCCAAGGTCGGTTCTGTTCGTAACGGCATTGCCCAAGACCCAGACCGGTAAAATCCAGCGCTTCCGCCTAAAACAAGAAAGCACTTTGCCATGAGCAAACCATATGATCCCTCGGTCGAGGGTGCCCAGATGTCGCTGGCGGGTCGGATGTCCTATGCCGATTATCTGGGGCTGGATCAGGTGCTGTCAGCGCAACATCCGCTTTCCGTGGCCCATGATGAATTGCTTTTCATTATCCAGCATCAAACCTCTGAATTGTGGATGAAGCTGGCGATCCACGAGATCAGCACGGCGATGCGGGCGATCCGTGAGGACCAATTGCAACCGGCATTCAAGATGCTGACGCGGGTGGCGCGGATTTTTGAGCAGCTTAACAATGCCTGGGACGTGCTGCGAACGATGACGCCGAGCGAATACACCGAATTTCGTGGTGCGCTGGGCCAGTCTTCCGGATTTCAATCGGCGCAATATCGCGCCATTGAATTTCTGGTCGGAAACCGAAATCCGGCGATGCTGAAGCCACATTCCCATCGCAGCGACATTGTTTCGGGGCTTGAGGACATCCTTGCCAGACCCAGCCTTTATGATGAGGCGTTACTGTTATTGGCCCGGCACGGCTTTGAAATTGGGGAGGATCGCACCAGAACAAATTGGGCGACGACGCGGTCGGCATCGCCCGAGGTGTTGCAGGCATGGAAGGCGATCTACCAAGCTCCGACCAAATACTGGATGCTCTATGAATTGGCGGAAAAACTGGTGGATTTTGAGGATTATTTCCGCCGGTGGCGCTTTAATCACGTCACCAGTGTCGAGCGCATCATTGGACTAAAGCGCGGTACCGGCGGGACCTCGGGCGTTTCTTATTTGCGCAAGATGCTCGAGGTCGAACTGTTTCCCGAATTGTGGAACGTTCGAACCGAGCTGTAAGTGGCCAGCTTGATCAATTCATATGCCCGCAGAGCAGCAGGGGTTCCCCTGCTGCAGTTTGTTAAGGTTGGCCCCTATTTTCCCGTCGGATCGACCGAGGCAAACGCGGCGCCAAAGGCACATTATACGCTATACAGGGCAGGCAGATGCCACATCGATCCGCCAGAAATTGACTGCATTGCCAAACGGATAAGGCCCAGTCTGAGATCCACCATCGACAAAGCCATAAGTGCAGCACGGGCCGATGTCGGCGACATCAATCCGGAATTGGAGGGTGGTCTTGTGTAGATCCAAGGCCCCTTCCGCGCATATCGGTGCCGCTGGAGCGGTGCTCGGTGGCGCCAGAGTCGTTGGTGGCGGCACAACAAAGGGGCCTCCGCACTCTGCGGCGTGCCGAGCAGGGTCAGTCAACAGCCAACCAGCGCACTCAATGTTGTGGCGGATGTGGTTCTCTTGCTGCGGTGAAAAAAGCGCGTAGGCTGGCATCGTTGTCGCCAGGACCAGACAGCCCGTAGACATCAGATGTGAAAAACGTACCATGACAAACTCCCGGTGTTCCATGCCCCGGGGGAAAGTATCTACTTGTTAACTATTGGCGTCAACCGAACGCCGAGCGCCAGAGTGGCGTCGCACAATGGCCCGTGACCGCTTGAAGCGGTGCCGTAACACCCTTCCACGACCTCAGGCAATAGCGGCTCGAATTGGCCTTTCCCTTTCAACACGCTTTTCGACTGTGAAAACTCGAACAATGCTGTCTAGTTCCTGGGCTCGTGCTTCGGTTTGTTCGATCGCTGCATTGGTTTGCTCTACCAAGGTGGCGTTTCGTTGGGTCATCTCATCCATTTGGCGGACGGCGAGGTTGACCTCAACGATGGCCGTCGCCTGTTCTTGACTGTCGGCGGCCATCGCGGTCATCAACGCACTGGTCCGATGGGCGACCGTGAGTATTTCGGTCAATCGCTTTGCCGCGTCCTCGACCAATTTTGTGCCGGACGTGACTTCTTTGCTCGACTGCTCGATCAGCATTTTCACCTCGGATGAGGCGCCGGCAGCGGATTGAGCTAACCTTCGCACCTCAACTGCAACCACGGCGAACCCATTTCCGGCATCTCCGGCGCGGGCAGCTTCCACCGAGGCATTCAGGGCTAAGAGGTTGGTTTGGAAGGCGATATCGTCAATCAGCCTGATGATGTCGGAAATCGCCGTCGATGAGGTTGAGATGCGCACCATTGCGTCTGTGGCCTCGCCGATGACCCGGCCACCCTCCTCAGCGGTTGTTGTCAGCAATTGCGCACTTCTGGCAGCATCGTTGGCACGCTCAGCGCCGGTGCTGACCCCTGTTGCGAGTTGTTCCATTGCCGCGGAGGTTTCCTCAAGGGCTGCAGCCTGTTTGGTGGTCCGCTGGGACAGATCATCGGCTCCGGCAAGCATGTCATCCATTGCGCCCTTGAGCGCGTGCGAGGTTTGTCCGAGTTGGCCAACGATCCGTGCCAAATTGTCTGCCACCCTATTGGCATCAGCCTTGAGTTTGGCAAAGGCACCGCGATACTCGCCGGTCATGCGCACCGTCAGGTCAGTGTTGGCCAGCGCCGTTAGCACCTTTGTGGTTTCACCGAGGCCCCGCTCAACCGTCTCGACCAGATCGTTGACACTTATTGCCAAGGCGTTCAGTTCAGCATCTGGGAAGCGATCAGAGACGCGGCTGGAGAAATCGCCGGCAACCGCCGCGTCGACGACAAGCCCAAAGGCCCGCTGGAGTTCAAGCAGCATTTGCTGGCGGGCCTGTTTGTCTGACACCACGCGGGCCGCCTCCGCATCAGTGAGCTCGCGAAATTTTAGACCGTTGACCCGGAACACTTCGACGGCACGGGCCATTCTGCCAATTTCATCACGCCGTGTCGGAAATGGCACGAGCGTATCGAACTGCCCATCAGCAATTTTCCGGGTTGCCGATTCCAACTTTGCCAGACTGTTACCGACAGTTTGGATCGTGGTGTAACCGCCGATCACCACCACCACCAGGCTCAGGGCACCAAGGGCAATGAATATCCCGACTATTGTCTGGTTCAGAGCGTGGGCGGCACTGTACTCTTGCAGCGCCACGCGGCCCTGCAAATCAATCAGCGATCCGATCCGCTCGCTGATTGGATCGATGACAGGGTAGAGGGTCTTTTCACAGAACTGGGCCAGGCCATCATGATCCTGGGTCACAAAAATTGTCCCAAGCCGTGCCATAGGTTCGACGGCAGCCGCCATGCTAGCCACCACTTCAGCAGCGAGGCCATTCTCTTCGCCGGTCATCTGTGTTGCGGCATAGGCCGCCCAATCCACTGCAATTGCTGCAAGGGCTGATTTCAGATTACTGGCGCCCTGCTCCCAACTCAGCGAGCCGGCACGCACCTTGTGTGATGTGTCGACGATGCTGACCGCATAGGCGTCAGCGACGCGTTTGAGTTGCTGAAGCGGGACCACTCTATCGACTACAATTGTGTAGCTTTTCGCATCACTAACGGCAGAGGCAAAATACCCTACTCCGCCCACCATCGCCAACACGCTCACCAATGCCAAAATACATGACAATAGCTTGAACCGAATGGTCACAGAGATCTCCATTCATTGGACTAATATATTAACATATTTGCAATCGAAAATGATTCGTTGTTCTGATTCGGACTTGATACTCTCCAAGCATAGCTAAAATGCTGTTGCGCGCATCTGGGGACTTCTCCGGATGGTCAGGTCAGGATTGATTCGGCGCTACTGTGACGAAATCCGGGACGCAATTGACGATACACTGCCGCCCTGACATTGGCCTGATCAGGTTGTCAGCACGATCCGCATCAGGTCAGCCGTATTGCGAGCACCCAGCTTTTCCATAACTCGGGCCCGGTGAACTTCAATGGTGCGCGGCGAGATGCCCAGCTCGCGCCCCGCTTCTTTGTTAGACTGCCCATTGGTGATCAGTTGCAACACCTCGCGCTCACGCGGCGTGAGTTGGGAAAACCCCCGAACTTCTACTGCGCGGTGTCCGCCAATCATGGCCCCGAGATGGATATCGTTGCGCAGGGCTTCGCGCACGGCCATGAGAAAGTATTCCGAATCAATGGGCTTGATAATGACGTCAGAGGCACCCGATTTCATCGCCGCAACCGCAACGTCAACCTGCGGGTGGTCACACAAAATGAATACCGGCGTCCCTGTTCGCATCGCTTTGACCCGGCGCAACAGACCGAGCCCACTCTCGCAGCCCACTCGGAGATTGGTGATCACTACGTCCGGACGACGGCGATCCAGACTGGCTAAAAAGGCGCTCGCTTGCAGGGAAAATACTGTCTGAAAGCCCTCCAACCGAAACAGGACGCTGAGTGCCTCGCAGGTCCCAACATCGGGATCAACAATATGAACCAAGCGATCACGGTTCAAAAATGAATGATAATAAAATTCTTCACCCATATTTCCCTCTGCCTAATGGCAAATTCCAATTTGGTAAAACCAGTTCGCCGCAATCAACACAGAGAGCTCACTTAAAATGCTTGCGAGCTGTCACGTGGGTAGTTTGCGCTAGGTGCCTGCGTCGTCCGATAGGGACAATACGTACTGGAAGATACCTAGAATATAGGATTATATTCATATTGGTGCATGTTCAAGTGACATTATTCCTAGCTTAGGTGCGAACGTGGCCGGCACCGCACGGTGCCGGCCATGAAAACTCAGCAATTATGAACGTGAGCGGAGCGCGTCGCGGATTTCGGTGAGCAATACCTCTTCGCGTCCGGGTGCAGGCGCAGCCGGCGCTGGCTCACTTGCGGCCTTGCGCTTAAGCGAATTGATGCCCTTAACGACCATGAACAGCACAAAGGCAACAATCGTAAACTTGACGACGGCGTTGATGAAAAGGCCAATATTTAGGGTGACCATCCCCGCGTCCTTGGCCGCGGCTAGCGTTGTTACAGGTAGATCGCCTGGATTCTTCAACACAACAAAAAGATTGGAAAAATCAATACCGCCAAGAATCAGGCCAATAATGGGCATAAACAAGTCGTCGACGACTGAGGAGACAATGGCACCAAATGCCGCCCCGATAATGACACCGATGGCTAGATCCACCATGTTGCCCTTTATTGCGAAGTCACGGAATTCCTTGAACATACTCTCTCCTTTTCGAAGCGCGTCGCGCCTTCAAGCCGGGAATAGCCCGGACCAGCTGTAGCGCCGGGGCGCCAACAACGAAGTTTCCCGAGTTCATCAGTTTTGGCAATGGGGCATGTGTAGTGCTTGCGCGCCACTAGCCTGAGGTCAATAGTACCGACGGTTCACTATGGTCCCTCAACAATGCCCTCACACCATAACGAAACCCTGGCAAGCCTTCGTCAGGCGCTCGACTTCATTCCGCAAGGGATTGCGTTTTTTGACGGCGGCTTGCGGCTGACAGACTGTAACCGCCGATATGGCGAACTGCTGGCCCTACCCCCCGAACTGGCCCGCGTCGGAACGCCGCTGTTTGATATTGCATTGTTTCTCGGCGACCGAGGCGATTTCGGTACTGGCGATCCGGCACGGTTGGCGATCGAACGGATCACGGAGCTTACTGCAAGTGTCAGCACCGTGACCCAACGTCAGGGCAACGCTGGCCAGATGCTGGAATTTTATTCAAGCCGATTGCCCGATGGTGGACTGGCGATAAGTTTGTCGGATGTGAGTGATCGATTCACCGCAGAACGGGAGTTGGCGATGGTCAACCAATCCCTGGAAGCGCGGGTTTCCGAGCGTACTGCGGCCTTGACCAGGGTCAACGCCGAATTGGAGCTGGCCCGGAGCAAGGCGGACGCGGCCAATCACGACAAAACGCGATTTCTGGCGGCGGCAAGCCATGATTTGCTGCAGCCGCTGAACGCTGCTCGCCTCTATACCTCCACCCTGATTGAGCGCGCCAAATCCACGGGATTGGCAGATCTTGCCAACAGCATCGAGGCCTCCCTAACCGCCGTTGAGGATATCATGTCCGCACTGCTGGACATTTCTCGCATTGATAGCGGGGCGTTGCGGCCAGTTCCCGCAGTGTTTAGTGCCCGTGACCTGCTCAAGCGAATCGAGGTCGAATTTGGACCACTCGCACGGGCCCGCTCGGTGCAATTGGAGATTGTTGCGACCGACGTGGGGGTTATCGCGGATCGGATGTTGGTGGGCCGTATTGTCCAAAATCTGGTTTCCAACGCGATAAAATACACCATGCCGGGTGGCCGCGTGCTGGTGGGGGTCAGGCGGCGGGGCAGCCGCATCCGGCTGGATGTGATTGATACCGGCATCGGCTTCAACAAAGATCAACACCGGCTGCTGTTTGCCGAATTCTCTCGCCTGGAGCGGGGCGCGCGCATGGCCCAGGGGTTGGGATTGGGGCTGTCAATCGTGCAACGTTTGGTCACGGCACTCAGCCTCACACTTGAGTTGGACAGTGTTGAGGGTCGGGGGTCGCGGTTTTCGCTGTTTCTGCCTGCGGCCCGCAATATGCGCAATGTGGCTGAGACCGGATCACCAGAAGCCGAGCCAAGCTTTGGCGTCCTTGATCTGCGTATCCTATGCGTCGACAATGAACGCACTATTCTTGAAGCGATGGAGGGCCTGCTGACCCATTGGGGGTGCGACGTGCGGACGGCACTCTCGCTCAAGCAAATCGACCGCGAACGCTTGCTGGAAGGTTGGTATCCAGATCTGGTGCTGATGGATTATCACCTCGACCAGACATCGGGGCTCGATGCCATTGAATGGCTGCGCCACAATATTGGAGGCCACCTACCCGCAGCATTGATTACGGCAGACCGCAGCCCGGCCGTGCGGGCTTTGGCGGAGGAACGCGGAATCGCCGTGGTGACCAAGCCAGTCAAACCAGCTGCGCTTCGGGCGACGATCACCGGGCTCGCCAACCAGAGCGGACACCCTGGGCGCAAAGCTGTCTCGTAAGCAGTCTTAGCGGTTCCCGTAAATGGGCTAGACCTTGTCTGGACCAATCGAAAACAGCGCTTCAAATTGGCCTTGTTCGATGCGGGCGGCAGCGATGACCGCTTGTGTGCGACTGTCGACATCAAGTTTTTGCAAAATGGCAGACACGTGGGCTTTGACGGTCGCCTCCGAAATCGTCAATTCATAGGCGATCTGCTTGTTCATCAACCCGTCGCTGAGCATCATCAACACGCGAACCTGCTGGGGCGTCAGCGTGGCAAGCCGGCGCATCAGGGCGGAATGAGCATCCTCGGTCCCCAACACCATGCCTTCGGGCACGAAAACCTCGCCGGACAGCACCGTTTCGATTGATCGTCGAATTTCGGTTGGCCCGATTGATTTGTGCAGATACCCGGCGGCGCCGAGTTCGAAGGCACGCCTGACGACGGTCGCGTCTTCGACGGCTGAGATGATCATGACCGGGATATCTGGATACTGAGCCCGCAACAGCAATAGCCCGGAAAAGCCGCGAACCCCTGGCATATTTAGGTCCAACAGCACCAGATCGCAGTCACGGTCAGCCTCCAGCGCAGCATTGAGCCCCGCCAAATCACCGGCCTCCTCCACTGAAACTGTGGCGTCGCCGCCTGCAAGGGTTTGGCGCAGAGCGGCCCGAAACAGGGGATGATCATCGACAATAATAATGCGGCGACGCGTCATGATGGTGAAATGTCCCTAAGCGAAGCACACGGCTGGGCTGAAGCTGCATCTAGCCTGCAAATTCAAAGGTTTTGAAGGGCAACTTTGGCAAAATAGGTCGTTGCTTAACGGGTTCTTTACCATGTTTTACCAAAAGTGAGTGTTAGACCTTCGTGTTGACTCGCGCGGGTCAACACAGTCTTTCCGATTGGGAAACAGAATGGCCCGGGCGCTCCCTCTATCCGACATGCAGGAATTGGCGTTCGAACCGCAGCCGGGCGAATGGCAGGCGTTGCGCGGTGAACTGGTTGCCTTACTCGATCAAGTCGAAGGGCGCTTCGCCCAGGCAAGTGCTCCAAAGACGGCATATGACGGACTAAGCCAGCGGGTGCGCAATCTGCGTGACCAGGTTGATGGGACTGCGAGTTCGGCGCGGCATCGCGAGGCCTTGCGCACGGTGAAGCGGGCGGTTGACAGATTCAGCGATCGCGACGAAGCCAATTTTGATGCCGACAGCCAGGACAATCTGCAATCGGCCATCGCCGAAATTCGCAACCGGCAATTTGCTGCACCCACCAATGTGGTCGCGCATGATCGCATCGCGGTGCCCCAGTTCGGCGAATTGACGGCGTTGGTGGGCGGCCTTTCAAATCGACTGGAGCGACTTGAAAGCGAGCTCAAATCCCAACGCGCCAGCAATGGCAACGTCAAGGAAGTGGCCAGTCAGGTCGAGCAATTGGCCCATGTGGTGGAGCTGCTGGCGGGCGCAGTTGGGGAGACCGGTCAGGTCAAACGGCTGGAGGGCCAGATTGCCGGTCTGGCCCGGCTGATTGGCGAGACGCCAAAAGTCGACCTGTCGACGATCAATCGACGCCTCGACGACGTCTCGGCCACCGTGGGCAAATTGGCCGAATTGCAGGCCGAGCAGATGGAACGCGAAATCGTCCGCCAGGATCGTGCGCAGACGCTGAGCAGTGTCAGCGGCACACAGGATGCCGACGTCGTTGAGAGCATGAACGCGATCGAACACAGCGTTCGCAATGTCTATGACCGCATCGATTCGATTGAACGAAATGTTGCCCTGTCATCGGGCGAGTTCGAGCGGCTGACCGCCGAAATGGCCGCCTTTACGCAGGCAGTCCGCGACAAAGAAGCCGTGCCAAGCAAGTTGGTTGCGAAAATCGATGCATTGCAAGCGCGCATCGGCGGGTTCGAAACCAGCAATCAGGACGTGGCCGGGCTCAAGAGCGACATTTCGGCGTTACGCGAAGTGGTGTTGGCCGGTGTTGAGCCTCGCTTTTTTAAGATCGAGGCCCAACTCGAAGCGCTCTCGGTCAAGCTTGATCAACCGCGTCACGAAGACCGCAACGTGGGTGAAATCGAAAACCAATTGAAGCTGCTGGTTGCGCGGATGGATGAAACCGGCGCCCAACTCAATGGCCTGACCAAGCTCTACGCGACCGAAAACGAGGTCACGCCCGGTCCAGATTTTGAAGCGTTGGCCACCATTGTGGCACAGCGAACCTACGACGCTGGCAAGAAATCCACTCCCGCTGTGGCCGCAGGCATCAGTGAAGACCACATGAATGCCCTGGAACACCGCATGTCGGCGCTGTTCAATACGGCCGGGCGCGATACTGCCGAACGGCTGTCCAGGCTCGAATTGGCCTTGACCAAGCGGCAGGCAGAGACGAGCGCGGGCGTGGACCGGCACCATGAGCCGGCCGCGCCACCACCCCCCGCGCCGGTCAAGCGCGATGCTCGGCCCAAGGCTGAGGCTGTCCCCTCAACACAAGTGGCGCCGCAAAGCGACTTTATGCCGGCGAACCCGGCAGACGAGGCCCCACTGCGCGACCTGCCCTTCCAGGAGCCTGCAGCATCGGCGCCAGTTGCGCGCCGGGCTCACCCTGGCCTCACCAGCGCGCAGCCCCCCATTGATACGCCAAAATCGCCAGCCTTAGCCGTACCGGTGGCATTTGATCCGGACGCCGTGCAGCGGCCACCGCGACCCCAATCAAGCTTTGACACGCCCAGCGCCGACCCATTCTCGGCCCCACCAGTCGGCAAGCCCAGTGTGCCTGAACCGAGCATTGCGGTCGGCCCGCAAAGCACCAGCACTTTTGTTGCGGCCGCCCGGCGGGCCCAGCGCTCCAAACAGGACGCGGCCCCACTAACCGGTAGCAATTCAATCATTGGACGGGCGCTCGCGCGCGTCATGCCCAGCTCAACATCAGCTGATGAGCAAAAAATCGACAGCACCAGCGCGGCAGGCGAGACAAAGCCAGCCCGTGCCTCCATTTTTGCGCGTCGGCCCAAGGTCGCAAAAGCACCCAAACCGGTAAAGCCAACCACGGAGCCAGCCATCGCTGCGCCCATTGCCGGCGTCACACCAGAAGACGGTGAACCTAGGCCAAGTTTTCTGGTGCGCTATCGTCGCCCGCTCCTCTTGGCGGCAACCCTTGCAGTGGTGTCTGTGCTGGCCCTGAATCTGGTGATGCAACGGGCCGCCTCTTCTGCCCCCGTGGTGGAACCGGTGGCCTCGGAAACGCCCTCTCAACAGACATCGATGCTTGGCCAGCCGATTGACCCGGCGACCCTGCCGACCGATCCGCGTGCGATGGCATTAGTCGATCCGGCAACCGTTGGCGCGATCAGCCCGACGATGACAACCCAATTCTCCAAGCCGGCAACGATGGCCATGCCGCCGTTACCGTCAGCACCTGAGAGCGATCTCGCTGCTGCCGTGTCAGCCGATACCGCTCGCTCAGCGGCGTTGCCGGGCAGCACCGGGGCAGCTCCGTCAGTGGGGGCGACCACGTTTGACCTAGCGCCAGAAGCAGTTGGCCCGCTGGATCTGAGGCAGGCAGCTGCGGACGGCGATGCCCGTGCCCAATTTGAAATTGGCGCAATCTATTCTGAGGGTCGCGCCGTCACTCAGGACTACAAATCCGCGGCAATCTGGTATGAACGCGCCGCTGCCCAAGGGTTCGCGCCAGCGGCCTATCGCATGGGCAATCTGTACGAGACCGGCAATGGGATCGAAAAGGATCCCGATATGGCCCGGCTCTGGTACCAGCGCAGCGCCGACGCCGGAAACCGCATGGCAATGCACAATTTGGCCGCCCTTTTCGCTGGGGGCCAATTGGGCCAGCAAGAGTTTGAGTCAGCGGCGGAATGGTTTGAGCAGGCAGCAAATCGCGGCATGACCGACAGCCAGTTCAATCTGGGCATGTTGCACGCCCGTGGGTTGGGCGTCAGCCAAGACATGGAGCAATCGTATAAATGGTTCTCTCTGGCGGCGCGCAATGGTGATGCCGATGCGATCAAGGCGCGAGACGATGTCGCCAAGTCGTTGAATGCCGATGCGGTCAAACGGATCAATGCCGAAATTGAGAGCTGGAAGGCCATCCCAATCGATTTGGCGGCAAATTTTGCGCCACTTGGCACCTGGTCAAAGAACTTCGATCCGGGCGTGGTGATCACTGCCAAGGACGTTATCTCCAAGGTCCAGACGGTGCTGTCCAAGCTCGGATACGATGTTGGAACGCCGGACGGTATCATTGGCCCCAAGACCGCAGAAGCGATCAAGGCATTTGAGCGGGGAACTGGCATGAGTGAATTGGGGATGATCAACCCGCGCCTGCTGGCGGTGCTCGGGAGCCAGCCGGTCTAGTTGAACAAATATGTGCCTTAAAAGGGTAATACCAGCGCGGTAAGCCCTTAAAGGCACAACCAAAACGACAAACCTCATGGCCGGTCCGCGACCATGAGGCAGATGCAGAACATTCGTCCCCCGCGCTATCGGGCGACCGACCAAGTTTGAACGGACCAGATCTTGCAGATTTATCTGCCGATCGCCGAGCTTTCCGTGAACCTCTTCTTTCTTGTTGGGATCGGAGGGGCTGTCGGCTTCTTGTCTGGCCTGTTTGGGGTCGGTGGTGGTTTCTTGCTGACCCCGTTGCTGATTTTTTCTGGGGTGCCCGCCTCGGTTGCGGTGGCTTCAGTCACCGGCCAAGTGGTGGCGGCGTCCAGCTCGGGGGCGCTGGCCTATTACAAGCGCGGCGGCATTGACCTTCACCTTGCCCTGTACCTGATCTTGTCAGGCATTTTGGGCGCCTTTGGCGGGGTGGCGACGTTTTCGGTGCTGCGGGCTGCCGGACAGCTTGACGCAGTGATTTCGGTCGGTTTTCTGGTGTTGCTGGGCTCGGTTGGCACATTGATGCTGGTGGAATCAGCACGCGCGATTCTCAAGCAGCGTGCTGGCGTGGTGGTGCGTGAGCGTCTTCCCAACCAGCACAATTGGATCCATGGGCTGCCCATGCGCGTCCGCTTCAAGAAGTCCAAACTGTACATTTCAGTTTTGCCGGTGTTGGCAATCGGGGTGGCCATTGGTTTCCTCGGCTCGCTGCTCGGTATTGGCGGTGGCTTCATTATGGTCCCGGCGTTGGTTTATCTGCTGCGGGTGCCGGGCAGCATGGTGATCGGGACATCGCTGCTGCAGGTAGTGGCGATGATGGCCGCAACCACCGTTCTGCATTCAGTCCAGAGCCAGAGCGTTGATATTTTGTTGGCGTTCTGCCTGATGGTTGGAGGCGTTGCCGGGGCTCAATTTGGAGCATCAGCTGGCCGCCACCTCAGGGGAGAACAATTGCGGGGCCTTCTGGCGCTATTGGTTCTGGCGGTTGCAATTCGGTTTGGCCTATCCTTGCTGCTCGCTCCAGTTGATGTTTTCAGCATGTCGGTGTTTGGGCCGGGCAACAATTGAACCAGCTTTTAACCATCGCAGTCGCCGCATTGCTGCTGTCGGGGTCGGGGCCATTATTGGGCGCCGAACAATTGGTATCGCAATTGTCGACCGACACCATTGAAATCACTTCAAGTTTTGACGGCGAGCGTCTGACCTTATTTGGGGCGATTGAGCCAGAAGCTGGTAGCGCTGAAAAATATGTGACCGGTCCATTTCATGTCGCCATTGTAGTGATTGGCCCAGTCATGGATCGCGTGGCGCGCCAGAAGACCAACAATTTTGGAATTTGGCTCAATACAGATCAGGTTACGTTCAAGGATTTCCCAAGCTATTACCAGGTGTTGTCGAGCGGCCACCTGGATGAGATCACCACACCGACGATCTTGGCCGCAGAACGCATTTTGCCCGAGACCCAGATCAGTATCGACGAAGTCGCGGGTTGGTGGAAATCGACCCAGTTCGGCCAGGAATTGGTCCGGTTGATGACGACGGAAAAACTGTTCGGGCTCGATGAAAGCGGGGTCAATTTTCAGTCCGAGACGCTGTATTCGGCCCGTCTAACCCTGCCCAGCAACGCTCCCCCTGGGCCATACATCGCCGTGACCTATGTGTTCAAGGACGGACAAATTGTCGCCCGCAACTCCGATGGTTTTGCGGTGCGGAAAACCGGGTTTGAACGGTTCCTGGCGCTGGAATCACGCCAAAATCCGTTGGCATATGGCTTGGTCTGCGTGCTTCTGGCCTTAGCCACCGGCTGGCTTGGCGGCGTGCTGTTCAAGCGGAGCTAGGCCCCGGCTCACCCCGATATCAACCGCTTGCGGCTAACAGGGTATGGCCGATCTTGACCCAGCATGATGATTTCCAGCGCCTGCCAGTCAAACAGGCCAGCAAAGGCCGGGTTCAAGATGTTTAACCCACCAGTGGAGGCGCCATAGGCCGGAAGGATCAGCAGGCGCAAATCGTGCACAAAACAAGGCCGCCGCGCCGAACGCCCATTGATATAGATATGGGCCGCCGGATGCAGATGGCCCGCCAGCACGCCAGTGGCTCCGCGGGGCGGCTCATGGGTTAGGGTTAGGCCCCCAATATTGAGTTGAGGCAGGCATTGGCCACGCAGCCCGAGGGGCTCGGGATCATGATTGCCCGACAACCACGTCCAATCAGCAATCTGAGTGAGCGCCTCGATCTGGGCGCGATCCGTATCGGGCAGGGTAGCGGGTCCGAAATCGCGGTGAAAGCTATCGCCCAGCGCGATAACCCTCGTCGCTCCTGTTTCTGCCAGATCGGCCGCAAGACGTTTCAGGGTGAGAGCGGTATCGTAAGGGGGCAGCAGCTGGCCGCCTCGGGCAAATGAGCTCATCTTTTCAAGATGCAGGTCGGCAACCAGCAAGGCGTCCTCTTCGGGCCAGAACAGGGCCCCCGTGGTCAGCGGCTGGAACACCTGTCCCGCGAAGTGCAGGACATGAGTTTTTTCTGCCATGTCCCGGTGTTGAGCCTGTCCCAAGCTTAGCCCCGCGCTTCCCGCATGAGTTCTTCGGCAGCTTCGGCCATAGCGGTTTCGCGGCCTTCCCCAAAGATCGGCTCTTTGCCGATTTCGAGCATCATGGGTACTGCAAAGGGCGAGATTCGGTCCAGCGGCTTGTGAACGATATGCTGGCGAATGCGGGCGAGCATCTGACCAAGCCGTTCGATATCCAATAGGCCCCGAGCAGCGTCGCGGCGCGTGGCTTGGATCAGGATATGGTCGGGCTCGTGCTGATACAGCACATCATAGATCAAATCAGACGACATGGTGATCTGGCGCCCGGATTTCTCCTTGCCGGGGTGGCGGCGTTGGATCAACCCCGAGATAATCGCGCAATTGCGAAACGTGCGTTTCATCAGGGCGCTTTCATCGAGCCAGTCTTCGAGGTCATCGCCCAGCATATCCTGGGAGAATAACTCGTCCAACGACAGGCGACCGGTGCGAATATGGGCCGATAGATCGCCGAGCCCCCAGATCGCCAGAGCATATTCGCTGGCGACAAATCCAAGCGGGCGGGCGCGGGCCCGCTCCAGGCGCCGGGTGAGCAACATCCCAAGGGTCTGGTGGGCCAAGCGGCCCTCGAAAGGATAGCAAACCAGAAAATTCTGGTCGCCGCGCGGAAAGGTCTCGACCACCAGATTGGTTGCGTTTGGCATGGCCGAAACCGCTTGTTGCAGGCGCAACCAGTCGGAAACCTGTGGTGGCAGTCGGTGCCAGTCGTGAGGGGTCGCGAGCATGGTGCGGACCCGTGCTGCCAGATAGGTCGAGAGCGGAAATTTTCCGCCCATATATGAGGGAATCCTGGGGTTTTTGGCGAAGGATCGGCTGACAAAGGCCTCATTGTCTCTCATGCCCTCAAAGGCAACGATTTCGCCGCCGAACATGAAGGTGTCGCCGACGATCAGCGTTCCGAAGAAATATTCCTCCATTTCCCCGAGAACCCGACCGCCGCGGCCAATGGGTCCGGTGGTGGCGCCTTGCTTGGACCCGCGACCCCGGACCAGCCGAACCCGCACCATCGGTTCTTCAATAATGGTGCCAACATTTAGGCGATATTGCTGTGCAATCAGGGGGTTAGCAATGCGCCAACGGCCATCGGGATTGAGTTTTAGACGGGCGTAACGCTCATAGGCGCGCAGGGCGTAGCCGCCGGTTGCAACGAAGTCCATGATCCGGTCGAACTGGGGCCGCTTCAGGTCCCTGAACGGCCAAGCATGCTGGACTTCTTGAAACATGTCATCGGCCAGAAATGGCGCGGCGCAGGCCATGCCGAGCAGATGTTGGGCTAATACATCATATCCCCCGGCGACCGGATCTTCGCTATCCTGGTGGTTCTCCTCAACCGCCTCCAGTGCTGCTTCGCATTCAAGCACTTCAAAACGATTGGAAGGAACCAGAATGGCCTTAGATGGCTCATCCAGCCGATGGTTGGCGCGCCCGATCCTTTGCAACATGCGGGAGGAGCCCTTGGGAGCCCCAACTTGCACCACCAGATCGACAGCGCCCCAATCGATACCCAGATCAAGGGTTGAGGTGCAAACCACTGCCTGCAAACTTCCCGCGACCATGGCGGCCTCGACCTTGCGGCGTTGTTCGACCGAAAGCGAGCCATGGTGCAGGGCAATGGCCAGGCCATCCTCATTGATGGCCCACAGACTTTGAAACAGCAATTCCGCCTGGGAGCGGGTGTTGACGAATAGCAGGGTGATCCGGTGCTGCTTGATGGTCTGATACAATTGGGGCACGGCATAGGCGGCGGAATGACCCGCCCAGGGCAAGCGGTCGGCACTTTGCAAAATTGACAGCTGCGGCGCGGCACCACCGGCCGCCGCCAACAAATGGGTTGGGGCAAAGGGTAGCGGGGCGGCAATCCAGTCCCGCAGCAGATCGGGCCGTGCCACCGTGGCGCTGAGCGCGGTAATGCGCATAGCAGGGGCCAAACGGGCCAAACGGGCCAATGCCAGTGACAACAGCTCGCCGCGTTTGGAGGTGACCAAGGCGTGCAACTCATCCAGGACGATGCGCTTGAGCGAGCCGAACAGACGACCGGCATCTGGATGGCTGAGGAGCAAGGCGATTTGCTCAGGCGTCGTCAACAGGATGTGGGGCGGATCAAAGCGCTGGCGTTGGCGGCGCGACGCTGGCGTGTCGCCAGTGCGGGTTTCCACTTTGATTGACAGCCCCATTTCGGCAATCGGGGTGGTCAGATTGCGCGCCACATCGACCGCCAGGGCCTTGAGCGGCGAAATATAGAGCGTGTGCAGGCCGTCATGGCGGGTTTCTGCCAAATCCTGCAAAGTCGGTAAAAAGCCGGCCAAGGTCTTGCCCGCCCCTGTTGGGGCGATCAGCAGCGCCGACGCACCCTGGTTCCAGGAGGCGAGAACGGCGAGTTGGTGAGCGCGTGGCGACCACGCCTTGGCGGCGAACCAGTTGGCAATGACTGGATGAAGCGGCATGGGCTAAGCCATGCCCTCATCCCATAGTGTCCTTGCAATGGCGGCAAGCTGGAGCGATTCAACCCAACGGTCCGTCAGATCGACGCCATCGGCACCGGCAATAGCGTAAGGCTGGGGACCAAGTTCACACAAAAACGATAGTGCCGCGTCAGGGCCAGCGCGGCGGCGCCAGCTGGCAAAACCATAGCGCCACCATGCCTGGAACTGGTCCAGCCAGGGGCGGTGCTGGGTAAAGCTTAACGGCACTTGCACCTGTTCGGAGCTGGCGATGCGGCCATGGAAGGCAAAACAACAATCCAGCACCTGCCGCATCTGTGCCTCGGTTTCGGCGGCCACCGGCAAGGCGATTTCGCGCCCGACAACAAAGTGGGAAAGGTCAGCCGTGAGCTTGAGGCCCGGCACCGCCTCCAGCAGGTCCAGCGTGAACAGCAAATCATTGGTCAGCCGATCCCGATGGGTTTCGATATGAACCGGAAAATCGACCTGCTCGGCCAGGCGCTGCCAGCCTTGCAGCACCGCCACCGCATCGTGGAGCCGACGGGGGCGCAGATTGGGCTGCACGTTGAGGTGATGCACGCCAAAGGCGGTGCCCCAGTCCAGCGCCGGTTTGAGGCTGTCGATGTCGGTCGGAAAACACAGACCCTCAACCACCAACTGGCGCGACCTGGCCAAAGTCATGATGTTTTGGGCATCGGCACGATCAATCCACAACGACGCCAGGCCGTCAAAGCCCGCCGCCGCGATAACATCAACCGTTTGTTCCAGGCTCCGGGCTGGGCCTGACTTCAGATTTTCCATCGCCCAGAGCGACTGCAGCACCAACAGTTTTTGCATGGGTGGATAGTAGCAGCCCCAATTTGGTAAGTCTTTGTCGTCAATCGGCAGGCCACAATTTTCGCAGCGGAAAACACGGCCGGCCAAATTCGTGTCCCACCACAATCCGGGCTTCGGTAAATCGGCCAACACGCGGTAAGATCGCGGTTACCGCCGCTGCGGAACGGAGATAGCCTTGTCTGAGCAACAAACCGGCCCAACCCGGAAGCCGACGCAGCGAATACTGACCCCGCAGACCGCTTTGTCGCTGCTCGTGGTGCATATTTTGCGGATGCATAGCCAGGCTCACCATCGCATTGCCGTCGGCATCACCGGCGGACCCGGGGTCGGCAAGTCCACTTTGGCGGCAGAAATCGTCACCATGCTAAACGCCACCATGCCGGCAAGCGCAGCGCTGGTGCCGATGGATGGCTTTCATATGCGCCACGACAAGCTCGAGGCCCTGGGCCAGTCCAGCTCCAAAGGCGCGCCGCATACATTTGAAGGGGCAGCGTTTGTGAGCTTCCTGCACCAACTAAAACACGCCAAGCGACCGGTCAGCGGGCCGGGCTATTCGCGCCAGATCGAGGATGTGGTGGAGAACGCCTTCACCATCCAGCCTGAGGTTTCGATGCTGATCGTTGAGGGCAATTATCTGCTGTTGACCGAAGGGCCATGGGCGGGGATCAAGCCGCTGCTGGACTATTGCGTCTTCATCGATGTCGACCGCGACATAGTGCGGTCGCGGCTGTTACGGCGCCATGGCGAGGCCGGGCTTTTTTCCGAGGAGCGCAACCGGGCCCATGTCGAGAATACCGACTTGCCCAATTATGACCTGGTGGCTTTATCCCGAGATCGGGCCGATCTGGTGATCAGTCTCAAGCTTGAGCAATAGGTTCAGCCAGAAAGAACCCGACAGCGGTTTGCCGAGGCGGCAACTCCCGAAACCTTGCCGGGCCTGCTATGACGATGCGTTCCGATGTGTCGATTCCACGAGGCGTTTAATGACTGTCGCTACCCAACCGAGCCGTCGGCAGTATCCCTTTGACGTGCGCAGTGCCGATGTGTGGAAGATCGCCGTGCCGGCTTCGATTGCGTTTGTTACCGAACCATTGGCCGGGCTGAGCGACATCACGGTGATCGGGCGGATGGGTGATGCGGCCAGCCTGGGTGGGCTGGTCCTGGGGGCATTGGTTTTCGACTTTATCTTTTCAATGGCGTATTTTTTGCGCATGGGCACTGCCGGGTTGACGGCGCAGGCGGTGGGGGCGCGCGATCCGCGCCACGGCCTGATCCATGCGTCACGGGCAATTCTTTTGGGGCTGGTGATCGGCATTGCCATGATCGCGGTGGCCGCGCCGCTCTTGTGGATTGCCACCCAATTGCTGGCGCCTGAAGCGGGAGTGGCGGAGGCGCTCGGCACCTATTTTCACGTGCGTATCTGGTCCGCGCCGTTCTCGTTGATCAACTACGCGCTGCTCGGCTGGTTTTACGGCCGAGCCGATGCCCGCACCGGTATGCTGCTGCAAATCCTGATCCATTTGGTCGATATCGCATTGTCGGTATGGTTCGTTTACGGGCTGGGCTGGGGTATCCCCGGCGCAGCGCTTGGCACGGTACTGGGGCAGGTAGCGGCGGCGCTGGTCGGGCTGGTGCTAATGGCGCGCCATTTCGGTGGCGTCCGGGCGATCGTTGCCAGCGTGGCGTCGGCCGAACTGTTTGATGGGGTGGCGCTGCGGCGGATGTTTGGGTTGAGTCGGGATCTGATGATCCGATCGACGGCGCTGATGCTCGCCTATGGCTACTTCGCCGCGCAGGGTTCGCGCATGGGGGATGTGGCGCTGTCGGCCAACGCCATCCTGCTCAACTTCATGATGTTGTCGGGGTTTTTCCTCGATGGGCTGGCGCAGGCGGCCGAGCAACTGACCGGCAAATCGGTGGGGGCCAATTGGCGACCGGCATTCGATCAAGCCTATCGCTTGTCAATGCGCTGGGGCGTGGCGATGGCTTTGGGCCTGTCGGCGATCTGGTTGCTGGGCGGGTCCTATGCCATTGACTTCATGACCACCAATCAGATGGTGCGGGAACAGGCCTATTTGTATTTGTGGCTAGCCGCCCTGACGGCGCTCAGCGGCATGCCCGCCTTTGTCTTTGACGGCATTCTAGTCGGCGCCACCCTGAACCAGGCAATGCGCAACGGCATGGTGGTGGCGTTGCTGGTGTTTCTGGCGGCGGCGCTGGTGTTGCAAGCACTTTGGGGCAATGTCGGGTTGTGGATTGCCCTGCATATCTTCTTTCTCGCCCGCGCCGGCACCTTTTGGGTGGCGCTGGAACGGCGCCGGCCAGGATTATTTCCAGTTTAGCGGGTGATTTGGCGGCAGCCGAGGGCAAATGGCAAAGCCGGGTTCGCGTATCGAGCTCGTGACATCTCTAAAGCGATGCCTTGCCGCTGGCCCAATCCGCGGTGTGGACCCCGGTGAGTTGGGCGATATTGGTTTTGCCTTGGGCACGGACGGCGGCAGCCAGACCGCGCTTGATCCGATCAAGCAAATCCAGCCCACCAAACACCAGCGCCGAATAGAGCTGGATGGCATTGGCGCCGGCTTCAAACTTGGCAACGGCGCTCTGGGGCGAATGAATGCCGCCAACCCCGATCAGCGGCAAATTGCCGACGCGCAAGCGGGTCTGGGCAAGTTTCTGGGTCGACAAATTAAACAAGGGCTTGCCGGACAGGCCGCCCAATTGTTCGGCATTGTCGAGGCCAACGACGGCATCGCGGGTGATGGTGGTGTTGGAGACGATCAGGCCGTCCAGATCTGTGGCCAGCACAACTTTGGCGATGACATCGAGCGCTTTTTCATCAAGGTCTGGGGCGATCTTGAGGAAGACCGGCACCCGCACCTTGGCTTTGGCCCGCGCTGCCAAGACGTCTCCGAGCAGGCGGCGCAGGGCCTCGTCGGCCTGCAGATTGCGCAAGCCCGGCGTATTGGGCGATGAGACATTGACGGTCAGATAATCGGCCAGATCGGCAAAGCGTTTGACGCCCAAAACATAATCGGCAACGAAATCCTCGCTATCTTTATTGGCGCCGATATTGACCCCCAAAGCGGCGGGGACGCGCAGGTCCTTGAGACGAGCGAAGGCCGCCTCGTGGCCATCATTGTTAAAGCCCATGCGGTTGATCACGCCCTCGGCGTCGGAAACCCGAAAGACGCGCGGCTTGGGATTACCAATCTGGGCGCGAGGCGTGACTGTGCCGATTTCAACCATGCCAAATCCCATCTGCGCCAATTGGCGCGGAACTTCAGCATTTTTGTCAAACCCGGCTGCCATGCCAACCGGATTGGCCAGCTCAAGCCCGCACAAGGCCGTCTTCAGCTCGGGCGCATCGGGATAGACCTGCTGCGGCGCCAGACCGAGCCGGAGCGCTGAAATCGTGGCACCATGGGCGGTTTCGGCATCCATTTTCAGCAATGCCTGCTGGCTTAGGTTTTGCAGGGCCTGCAGGCGCAGCAATGGCGACAAAGCCGAAAAAATCATTGGACGCCCTCGGGCAAAATACAGGATCCGTCAGCGCCGACCGCGAGGGGAGCTTCCCAGGCAATGGCTGCGAGCGGAAGGTCGCCATAATAGTGGGGAAACAGCGCCCCGCCGCGGGACGGCTCCCAGACCAGCCTGGCGTTCAGATCGGCCGTGCGAACCGCCAGCAGGACTAGTCCAGCCTGGCCGGCAAAATGCAGCCGCAAGGTTTCGGCCACTTGATCGGCGCTGGAAAAATGCATGTAGCCGTCGGCAAGGTCCAGCGGCATACCGGCAAAACTAGTGCCAAAGCGAGCGGGCGCGAACGCGTTTTCGGTGGCAATCTTATAGATTTGGAGTGGGGTGGCGTGCATGGGCGCAAATTAGTTATCCCCGCGCCTATGCGCAAGCGGGGGTCCCTGCTCTTTACAAGGTTTCGGGCAGTGATTAGAAACAGGACTTAATTCCGCACCCTAAGAAATTTTTCCTGTTCCGGACCAAAGCCAATGCTGTCACATCGCGCCATATGGGACGGTATCGACGCTTTGGCGCGACGCCACGGGCATTCGGTTTCAGCGCTGGCCAGGCTGGCAGGACTGGACCCGACGGCTTTCAATATCTCCAAGCGCGTGAGCAAGGACGGGCGCGAGCGTTGGCCATCAACCGAGAGTATCTCAAAAATCCTGGTAGCGACCGACGAAACCTTTGACGCATTTTTGAGCGGCACTGGGGCGTTTTTACAGATGCCCGAGGCGAACATGACGCGCACGGTCCCCCTGCTGGGATTGGCGCAGGCTGGGTCAGGTGGGTTTTTCGATAGCGCCGGGTTTCCGGCTGGCCAGGGTTGGGACGAAATCGCCCTCCCCTCCCCCGAGTCGGCGGGTATTTATGCCCTTGAAGTGCAGGGCAGCTCGATGGAGCCGCTCTATCGCGAGGGCGACCGCATCGTCGTGTCACCGACTGAACAGGTGCGGCGCGGTGATCGCGTGGTGGTCAAAACCCGTGATGGCGAAGTGATGGCCAAGATTCTGGCCCGGCAAAGCGCCAAGCAGATCGAACTGCATTCGCTCAACGCCGCCTATCTGCCACGCATTCTGGATATGGACGATGTCGAATGGATCGCCCGCATCATCTGGGCCAGCCAATAAATGGCCGAAACTGATATCGCAATCAATGACAAGCGATTGGACCGGGTGTGGCGGTGTTTTGATGACACCGGACGGTTGCAGCGCTGGCCGTCCAAACGGGCCGAACAGATTTTGGTGCTGTGGATTGTCTGGTCTTTCCTGCCTTTTGACACCAGCTGGAATGAGCGCGAGATCAGCAGCCTGCTGGGCAGTTGGCACGACATGGAAGATTACGCGATGCTGCGGCGTGACCTCTGTGATCTCGGCCTGATGCGCCGCACCCCGGATGGCCGGGTCTATCGCAAGATGGCGCCCGAGATACCGGCTGAAGCGGCCGCAGCCATTGCCAGGTTTGAGCCTGGGGCGGCTTAGACAAATGGGCGCTGAGGCCCATTGCAATCACTCCGCCTTGAGCAGCTTGCCGGCCAAGGCGTCTTCGATAAGCTTGCGGGTTTCGGCGACGCCATAGAGTGCCACGAACGAGCCGAAGCGCGGCCCCTGATCGGCGCCGAGCAACACCTGATAGATGGCGCCGAACCAATCGCGCAGCGGATCGAACTGGTGAGCATTGCCCACGGCATAGACGATGTCCTGCAATTCCTTGGCTTCCAGGCCGTCCTTGCCGACGAACTGGTCGTGCAGGTCCTGCAGGGCGACGCGTTCCTTGGCGGTGGGCGCGCGGAAGGATTTGGTGGGCAACACCTCGTCCTGGAAGTAGCGCACGGCGTAAGCCGCGAGGCGGTCTAGATCTGGGTTGTTCTGCGCCGTGACGCCGGGTAGGCGACGGGTAAGATAGCCCCACATCACCGAGACATCATGGGCATTGGCCGCCGATGCCAAATTGAGCAATAGGCCGAAGGTCACCGGCATGTCGATGACCGGCACCTTGCCCGAATGGATATGGAATGCCGGGTTTTCTAGCGCGGCAGCCGCGTCCTGGCCGTCATAGGCGGCGACATGCTGGTAGTATTCGTCCACCGCGCGGGGGATGACGTCGAAATGCAGGCGCTTGGCGACGCGGGGCTTCTGGAACATGTAGAGGGCCAGGCTATCGGTCGAGGCATAGGTCAGCCACTCGTCAATGGTCAGCCCATTGCCCTTGGACTTGGAAATTTTCTGGCCCACTTCATCCAGAAACAGCTCATAGACATAATGCTCGGGCGCGACACCGCCCAGAATGGCGCAGATGCGATCATAGATTGGGGCGTTGGTCTGGTGGTCCTTGCCAAACATCTCGAAATCGACGCCGAGAGCTGCCCAGCGCATGCCAAAATCTGGCTTCCATTGCAGCTTGGCATGGCCGCCGGTGACCGGCACGGTGGCGTCACGACCATCTTCATCGGTGAAGGTTATGGTGCCGTTCTTGGCGTCGACTTCCTTCATCGGCACATAGAGCACGCGACCGCTGATGGGAGAGATCGGCAGGAACGGACTATAGGTGGCCTGGCGATCGGGCCCAAGGGTGGGCAACATCACTTTCATGATGTCGTCAAAGCGCTCAGCAGCCGTGCGCAGAATGGTGTCGAACTTGCCCGACTTGTAATACTCGGTGGCGCTGGCGAATTCGTAATTGAAGCCGAACGTATCGAGGAAGCGGCGCAACATGGTGTTGTTGTGGTCGCCAAAGCTGGCAAAATCGCCGCCAAACGGATTGGGGACCGAGGTCAACGGCATTTGCAGAAACGGCTCCATCGCTGCGCGTTCCGGCACGTTTTCCGGGATCTTGCGCATACCGTCCATATCATCGGAAAAGCACAGTAAGCGCGTTGGAATGGTGTCGCGGGTCAGCAAGCGAAAAGCCGTCCGCACCATGGTGGTGCGCGCCACTTCGCCAAACGTGCCGATATGGGGCAGGCCGGAAGGACCGTAACCGGTTTCGAACAGGGCTTCGGTCTTGCCGGTTTTTTCCAGACGCTTGACCAGTTTGCGGGCTTCCTCAAACGGCCATGCACGGGCGGTCTGGGCGGCGTCGAAAAACGCGGGGTCGAGAACTGGGAGGGGTGCGGGCGACAAGGATTTGGCCTTTTTTGCTGCAGACAGATGAACCCGGTGTGTTGCATTCCACGCTCCATGCGTCAATGCTGCGCCCGCTTGAAGGGGTTTCTTGTTTTTTGCCTTGGAGCCCACTAGGTATCGAGTTCGACCAGAGCCAAAGGATTTTTTATGTCCATCTCCGCCCATGACGGCCTAATCCATCTGATGATCGTTGCTGCGTCCTCGGACACCACCATGACCGACAAGGAATGGGCGCGCATTGTCGGGCTGGTGGGACGATTGCCGGTGTTTGAGGGCTTTGACGCAAAAAGGCTGGCGGACGTCGCCAATTCCTGCGCGGAAAAGGTCAATGGATCGCGCGGGTTGGATGGGGCAATCGATGATGCCCTGGCGGCAATTCCCAAAAAACTTCAGGACACCGCCTATGCGCTGGCCGTGGAGATTTCGGCGGTCGACCTGCACCTGGAACAGGAAGAGCTGCGGTTTCTCGAAATGCTCAGAGACCGGTTTGACCTGGATCGCCTGACCACCGCAGCCATCGAGGTGGCGGCCCGGGCCAGGCACCGGCGGATGCCAAGCTAGACGCGCACCGAACCAAATCGATTAGCGACGCTTGGCGGTTAGGCCGCTTGCCTGAGTGTGGCGCCAGCCTAGGCGCGCATCGATCCTGACACCAGCTGCGCCGCATGGCTGGTCATCCGCCCTATTGTCAATAGCATCATCGATAAGAACTGCCCATTTTGAGCTGATGGGCGTGGCCGAGATCTCGGCCTGGATGGCGCTTTATCATGATCTGGGGTGTTAAGATGGCAGAGGATACGCCGGGATCGAGCAGCGGGTTTCGGCCGAGATTTCATCCGGACCGCGCCCTGATCTATGCTGAAACCCATGCGCGTCCGGTCTTGCCGGTTGAGGCACCAGTGCGTATTCGCCGCGTCGCCTTTATGACAGGCAATGGCGGCAAGGACCTTACCCAAATCCAAGTAAAAATGGCGGAATTGGCCAGCATGAACGGGCATGACGGGACCGCCGCTGCCGGGCAGCTGGCGTTTACGGTAAATGGCCGCAAAATTGTCTGGGAGCGCCACAGTGAATTTTCGACCCTGACCTGGACTTCGCCCCCCGACGATTGGCAGGCCTGGCCCCCCGATATCGGGCTGGAGTTCCATGGCGGGTTGGAGCTGATGGTCGCGACCCGACTTGATCTGACCGACGCGCCCAGCATTTCTTCGGCGGCGCTTGCTGGCTTTGACGAGTTGAGCCTTTGCTACTCCGAGATTTTTGACGGGACCGCCCAGGCCGCTGCCGATTTTGTTGCCGATGCTGATGGCTTTAATCGGTTTGAGGTCGCTGTCGGCGGGGCCGGGGCGCTGCGCCGCGGGGTGATCGTGCGGCGGTTGCTGGAGATTGAAACCTACCGCAACTTTGCTTTGCTGGGATTGCCGCTGGCCCGCATTTCTGGCGCCAAGATTGAGGCATACGAGGCTGAATTGGAGCAGGTGATGCGCCAGGTCAGCGAACACTGGGGGTCGGTGGACAACCAGGCGGCGCTCGACGCCCTGCACGACCTGTCCCTAAAAGTTGAAAACACTGTTGGGGAAACGCGGTTCCGGTTTGCGGCGGGCCGAGCCTATGGCGACATATTGGGGGTCCGGCTTGATCGGCTGGCCGAGATTTCGATCGGAGAATTTGCCACGATCAAACGCTATATCGACAATCGGGTGGTGCCGGCACTTTCGACCTGCGAGGCTATGGCCAAGCGGCTTGAGGCGTTGACGGCAACGCTTGGGCGCGCCACTGAATTGTTGGCAGCCCGCATCAGCCTGGGCATCCAGAAGCAGAACCAGTCGGTGCTCGACACCATTTCGGCAACCTCGCAAAGCCAGTATCGCCTGCAGCGGACGGTGGAGGGCCTGTCGATCATTGCCATCAGCTATTACGCGGTGGCCATGATCGGATATCTTATCGCCGGGTTGCACGAGGCGATCCAGGTAGACAAAGAGATGGCGCAGTCAATTGCCGTCCCGTTTGTGGTGGTTACGGTCTGGTGGATGATCCACCGCTTGCGGCGACCTGGCGAGGGCAAATCGGAGTGACGGGACGCGGGTTTTCGCCCATGGGGTTTAGAGCCCGCATGGGTTGGAATGGCGCTAGTAAAACCCGATTGGGAACCAGCGCAGATATAATTCATCGAGTGCGCCCGAGTTCTTGAGGCGAACCAACGCCCAGTCGATGGCGTGGCGGACCGGATCATGGCCGGCAGGAACCGCGATCGACAATCCCTGTCCGAACAGGTCGGGGCGGAAATAGGGCTGGCCGGCAAAGCCACAATCCGCATTGTCGTTGAGCCAGAACGAAGCCCGCATGGCATCGCCAAAATAGGCCATCGCCGCGCTGGATTTTACCGCGCCGAGCGCTTCAACCTCGCTGGCAAAGGCCAAAATCTTGGCTTTGGGCACATAGCGCTTGAGGAACACTTCGTGGGTTGAGCCCGCCCGAACCGACACAGTCTTGCCCGCCAGCGCTTCGGGGTCAAAACGGTCGATATCGCCAAGACGGGTGACAAAGCGGCCCGGCAACGCCAGATAGACGGCGCTGAAATCAAATTTTTCGCCGTTGGCCGGGGACAATTCGATCCCGGCAATCAACGCATCCCCCTGATTATCGACCAGGGCCGCGGAAATCTGCTGCCAGGGCCATGCCTGCAGGGTGCAGGCAATGTCGACCTCGGCACAGATCCGACGGGCAAGATCAATATTGAACCCGATCAGCTCGCCACCAGTATCGCTGAAACTGAACGGGGGGAAATCTGTGGTGGTGAGAAAGCGAATTGCCGGGACCGGGGTCAAGCTGGGCAGGATTTCACGCGCGCTGGGATCGACGTGGTACGGCAGCGGCTGGGCCAAGGCGGGGCCGAGCGCCGCAAAGAACACGATCAGCGATAAGATCAGACGCATGGGCCGCATGGAGTTGGCAAATGGATGCACCGGTTATGGCCGAGTTTGCACACATTGGCGAGAGGCGAGAGCGGGTTGGCCCCGCATGGCCACAGAGCAATCGCGCCATGGGTTGGAAGCCGGGACAAAACCGGCCAATATCGGCCGGTTTTGCGATGGTTTCAGGCGCGGCTAGAGTTGATCCAAGCCAAAAGCGAGGTCGGCCAGCAGGTCGTCAGTTGCTTCCAGGCCCACCGAAATGCGCAGCAATCCGGGCGTGACGCCAGTTTCGAGGCGGACCTCCTCGCTGAGACGCTGGTGGGTGGTGGTGCGCGGGTGGGTGATGATTGATTTGGCATCCCCCAAATTGTTGGAAATCAGAATGACCGCCAGCGCGTCGGCGAGTTTAAACGCCGCGTCCTGTCCGCCCTTGAGATCGAACGCCACCAGGGTCGAACCGGCCTTCATCTGGCGGAGCGCAAGGTCATATTGGGGGTGCGAGGGGTGATGGGGATACATCACCTGCGCCACTTGGGGATGGCGGCCCAGCATATCAGCGATCCTGCCCGCGCTCTGGCTCATCTGGTTGACGCGCAATGGCAGCGTTTCCAAGCCCTTGAGCAGCACCCAGGCATTGAACGGGCTGAGCGAGGCGCCGGTTTGCCGCAGCAGGGTATGCACATCGCCAGTGATCAGTTTTTCGCTGCCCAGCACAACGCCACCGAGGACGCGGCCCTGGCCATCAATGTGCTTGGTGGCCGAATAGGTGACGATGTCGGCGCCCAGCGCCAATGGCTTTTGATACAGCGGGGTGGCGAACACATTGTCGACGATCAGCTTGGCGCCATGGGCATGGGCGATGTTGGCGACGGCAGCGATGTCCACCAATTCCAAGGTCGGATTGGTCGGCGTTTCGACAAACACCACTTTGGTATTGGGCTGCATGGCGCGCGCGAAGTTTTCGGGATCACGCCCGTCGACCAGAGTGGAGGGCACGCCCCAACGCGGCATGAAATCTTCAACCACATAGCGGCACCCGCCGAACAGGGCCTTGTTGGCCACAATGTGATCGCCGCACCGCACCTGGCTCATGATGGCATTGGTGACGGCAGCCATGCCGGTGGCAAAGCCGCGCGCAGCTTCGGCCCCTTCCAGCAGCGCCATGCGGTTTTGGAACACATCGACGGTTGGGTTGGCAAAGCGCGAATAATTGTGGCCATCGATCTCACCCTTGAACAATTTTTCGGCGTGTTCGGAGCTGGGATAGGTGTAGCCTGAGGTTAAAAACAGCGCTTCGGAGGTCTCGCCGAACTGAGACCGCACGGACCCAGAATGTACCAATTGTGTCTCGGGGGACTGGCGCTTCGGATCGCTGAGTGGGTTACGGGCCTTGGACATCGACTGCCTTCAAACAAAAAACCGGCCCACAGAACTGCGGCCGGTTGAACGGTCTCTTAGCAATTTGTTTAAAGTGGCTGCAACCAGACCGGCCAAATCACCACTGGCGGGGATGTAAAGCCAATTGGGCCTTGGCGTCAATTGCAGGGGTTGCTATCGGATGTTTCACGATTGAGTGGGGTGAGCGATGAGCGGCGAGCAGGTTTGGCCAAAGGGCGTGTTTCCAGCGCGGCTGATCGAGGAACTGGCGCGCATCGGCGCGATCAAGACTGCCCTGGCCTTTGACACCGATCAGGTGCAACCCGCCAGCCTTGACCTGCGGCTGGGCGACACCGCGTTTCGGGTGCGGTCCAGTTTTTTGCCCGGCCCGTCCCATTCGGTCGCCGAGCGGATCGATGCGCTCAAGCTGCATGAAATCGACCTCAAGGGCGGGGCCGTGCTGGAGC
The DNA here is from genome assembly GCA_943372435.1 of Devosia equisanguinis. Lineage (GTDB taxonomy): Bacteria > Pseudomonadota > Alphaproteobacteria > Rhizobiales > Devosiaceae > Devosia > Devosia equisanguinis_A. The sequence continues at coordinate 110,703 of CALRYQ010000005.1, read as the reverse complement.
GCGGTTGCGTCTATCTGGTGCCTTTGCAGGAAAGCCTGGCGCTGCCCGAGGTGGTCAGCGCCTCGGCCAACCCAAAAAGTTCAACCGGGCGACTGGATGTGTTTACCCGGGTGATCGCCGATCGCGCCCGCGGCTTTGACCAGATGCCAACTGGCTATCACGGCCCGCTTTATCTCGAAGTCAGCCCCCGCACCTTTCCGATCCTGGTGCGCACCGGTTCCCGGCTCAGCCAGATGCGGTTCCGATCAGGGGATTCCCGGCTGAGCGTGGCCGAACATCAACGTTTGCACGCCGAGCAAACGCTGGTCGTTGGCGGCAATAGACCGGTCGAGGACGGCGTTTCCCTGTCGATTGATCTGCGCGGAGACAGAAGCAACGGGCTGATCGGGTTTCGGTCAAAGCGACATACCGCGGTCGTTGACGTCGATAAAAAAGCAATGCTGGACGTGCTCGACTTCTGGGAACCAATCAGCAATCGGGGCAGCGGTGAGCTGATCCTGGACCCCGACGAATTCTACATTCTGGTCAGTGACGAGGCTGTCCACGTGCCGCCCGATCACGCCGCCGAAATGGTGCCGTTCGATCCACTTGTTGGTGAGTTCCGCGTGCATTATGCCGGGTTCTTTGATCCCGGCTTTGGTCATTCGGCCGCTGGAGGCACTGGCAGCCGCGCCGTATTGGAGGTGCGCAGCCGCGAAGTGCCGTTTCTGTTGGGGCATGGGCAAACCATCGGGCGACTGATCTACGAACGCCTGGCCGAGCGCCCGGACCGGCTCTATGGAACCGCCAGCGGCTCCAATTACCAGGCGCAGGCGCTCAAGCTCTCCAAGCATTTCAAGCCCTATTTGCCGACGGACGCTCATTGACGGTGAGGGGCCGCACCATACGCCAGGCGCAATGGGGCCAATCGATGCGCCCGAGCGCGGGCCAACGCCAAACCTGCGCGCCCAGGGCCTGAGCTACAAGCCCACACCCGCCCCTACCCTCAGAGCCAGCCCCGGACTGATGGACATTCCTTGTTCTGAAATATTGCACAACGCTTTGGGCTGAGACCATGTCGACGGGGTTGACGCCCATTGGCTTTTGCCGCATTTACTGCCTGCGTTGCGGGTGTATCTCAATGGTAGAGAAGCAGCTTCCCAAGCTGATGACGAGGGTTCGATTCCCTTCACCCGCTCCAGTCTTTTCAAAGACCCAAACGTCGCCACCACCGTTCGTCGCCGCGCTTTGGCTCCTCGACCAGGGAGATTGAGGGTTCAATGGGCTGGCCATGGCTGGTCTTGTCGACGGACGCGCTGACCAGCCTTGGCCGCCAGCGCATCCTATTGGGCACAGCATCCAACGCGCCTGAGGCCAGCCGTTACTCAAAGATGCCGGTTTGCACGGCCACGTTGCGGTAGGCGGCGCCGGCGGTGAAGCCGCCGTCGATGACAAAGTCCTCGCCGGTGATGAAGCTGGAGCTATCGGAGGCCAGGAACAGCACCAGATCGGCGATTTCCTCGGGGCGACCGCTGCGGCGCATCGGGGTCATCCCGATCATGGGAGCCAAATGGGGCGAGTTGGCGTTTAGACCAGTAACCACCAGACCGGGACAAATGGCGTTGACCCTTATGCCGTCGCCCACCAGTTCCATGGCGGCACTGCGGGTCAGCCCGCGCAGGCCCCATTTGCTGGCGGTATAGGCCGGGTCGTAATGGCCGGAAAAACCGCTATTGGAGGAGATATTGATGATGCTGCCGCCACCATTTTCCTTCATCAATGGCGCGGCAGCCTTGATGCCCAGGAAGGCGCCGGTCAAATTGACCTTGAGCACCCGCTCCCACGCCTCAAGCTCAGTCTTGGCAATGATCGAGCGGTTGATGATACCGGCATTGTTGACCAACACGTCAAGGCGCCCCTGCCATTGACGAAGATCGGCAAGGGCCGCGTCCCAACTGGTTGGGTCGGTTACGTCAAGATGAATATAGCGGACGGCCAGGCCTTCGGCGGTGAGAGCCTGTTGGAGGGCCGCCCCTTCGGCGTCGAGCACGTCCCCAATCATCACTGCGGCACCCGAACGGGCCAGAAGCTTGACCTCGGCCTCGCCCTGCCCGCGGCTACCACCCGTTACCAAGGCCACGCGGCCGGTCAGTGCAGTCATTGTCTATCTCCGTGCCGGCCAAGCGGATCAATCAGCTTGGCTTGTAGCCCTTAAGCGTTGCGTTAGCGACATCGGGCAAATTGACCACAATGTTATCGGGGGTGCGGCAGGTCAGCCAGACCAGCTCGGCATCATTGCTCATATTGACTTCGACATGGGGCATGAATGGCGGCACGAAGACAAAGTCGCCTTCATACATATCGATGAATTGGGCATAGCCCTCACCATAGTAAATCCGTCCCCAACCGGTGAGCACATAGCCGCCGGTTTCGGCCTCTCCGTGGTGGTGGGGCAATGAGCGATAGCCCGGCTCGTTGCTGACCCGGCCAAACCAGATCTTGGTGGCAGGGGTGTGTTGGGGGCTGACCCCCGAAACGCGGACGGCCCCACCTGACTGGCCGGTTCCTGCGAATTCGTGCCCCTTTTTGGTGAGGACCGGTACGTCGTCTTTTGCCATGCTGTTCTCCCATATCATTGCGGAGGAGCTGTTTGCCCCTGGATGCCCAAATGGACCAATTATTAGTTTAGATGTCAAGTATTTTTCGGCATTGGGATCGCTTATCGATATGCTTGCAGTCCGCTGACGACGGCCCTACCACTGTGGGAGTGAACTGCGTCTGGGGCGACCAATGGCCGACAATAACAAGATCTGGATCGACGCCGAAACGCGGATCGCCGACGCGCCTGACGATCACCACGATCAACTGCGATTATGGCTGCGTCTGTTCAGCGTAACACGCCTGATGGAGAACGAGGTGCGCAGCGCCTTGATCAACGAATTCGACACCACCTTGCCTCGGTTTGACCTGCTATCACAGCTGTATCGGGTTCCGGACGGGCTGATCCTGGGGGAGCTGTCAAAACGACTTATGGTATCGCCGGGCAACATCACTTCGGTCATTGAGCGCCTGGTCGCAGACGGCTATGTCACACGAACGCAATTGCCGACTGACCGGCGCATTCACACCATTCACATGACCGAATTTGGTCGGCAACAATTTGCCGCCATGGCCAGCGCCAATGAAAGCTGGATCCGCAATTTGACGGCAGGGCTCGACCGTGGCGAGACCCGCGAGTTGATGCTGCTGCTGCAAAAGCTCAAGGGTTCAGTGCGCAAGGCAATCAGCTAAACGGCTCAGTCCGGCACCACCGCCATGACCTGGATTTCGACCTTGGCGCGATCCTCCATCAAAGCGACGACCTGAACAGCCGCCATCGGGGGGAAATGTGTGCCAATGGTGTCGCGGTAAGCGGCACCGATTTCGCGCAGCCGGGATTTGTAGGCGTGCCGATCAGTAAAATACCAGGTCATCTGGGTAATGTGATGCGGCGCGGCCCCAGCGGTCTCTAGCACCGTGACAACGTTTTTGAGGGTCTGGCGCACTTGATCGACAAAGTCGTCCGACTGAAACTGGCACTGCTCATCCCAGCCAACCTGGCCGCCGACCTGGACAATGCGCCCGCGGGCGACAATGCCATTGGAATAGCCGATGGGTTTAGCCCAACCCTCAGGTTGGATAATTTCATGGATCACAATGGGTCTCCGTATTGGGCAAGGCCAGCGCGAACATCGTCGGGCCAGGCGGTTGAGCGATGGTTTTCCAGCGATGTCGCCACAATACGCTGCTTGACGGTCCAGATCGTATAGTCGGTAACGCTGACGACCGTTTCCAAATCGAGGGAACTGCGCCCGATGGCCTTGACGGTCACCGCGAAGTCCAGCACGTCGCCGTAAAATGCCGGGCGCTTGAACTCCAGGTTCAAGGTCACGGTGGGCAAACCAATGCGCCGGTCGTTCATGATGACTTTCCAGGGCACACCAATGGAGGCGAACATCGCCTCGTTCACATCCACCAACATGCCCAAATAGGCCGGGTGGTAGGCAATGCCGGTCAGATCGCAATCACCAAACCGCAACGGCTTTGAAATTGTAAATGCCATAATTGGCGCGTCTCCAATTGGGGTGGGCCTAACCGGCCATGACTTCGCCGCCTGCCACAACAATGGCCTGCCCGGTGATGGCCGACGCCGAGGGAAGCGCCAACCACAAGACGGTATCGGCGACCTCCTCGGGCAGCACCAAGCGGCCCTGTGGATTGGCCTTGGCCAAATCCTGGCGCGTTGTATCGGCGGAGCGGCCGGTCTTGGCAGCGATCCCGGCAACAGCGCGATCGATGAGGGGGGTATCGGTGAACCCGGGGCAGACGGCGTTGACGGTAATTCCGGAGCGCGCCAGTTCCAGCGCCAATGCCCGCGTCAGACCGATTACCCCATGCTTGGCGGCACAATAGGCTGAGACATAGCGATAGCCGGTCAACCCAGCGGTGGAGGCGACGGTGATAATGCGCCCACCAGGGCCACTGGCCTTGATCTGATCCAGCAGCGCCTGGGTCACCGAAAACACCCCGGTCAGGTCCGTGGCAATGACATGGGACCAGAGCTCAGGCGTGGTGCGCTCAAACGGGGCGCTGGGCGCCTCTCCGGCATTATTGACCAGAATGGCAACTGGGCCGAGCGCCTCCTGCGCCGCCAGGACACCGGCCGCTATTGCGTCGATATCGGTGACATCAAAACCCCAGACGATCTTGGTGCGCCCGGTCGGCAGCTCCGCCGCCAGGGCTTCGAGCCCTTGGCGGGAACGACCCGCCAAGGTGACATTGGCGCCTGCAGCAATCAGCCGGTGGACGATGGCGCGCCCGATGCCGCCAGCGGCGCCAGTAACCAAAGCGTGGCGACCGGCCAAATTGAGGCTTGGATCTGTCATCATTTGGCTAGAGCTGCCCTTTCCAGATTGCTTTCGAACTGGGCCTTGGCAGCATAATATTGCTTGGGCCACGGCACCGATTTGATGCCGATTTTGGCGGTTTCGTGCATGACCCAAGAGGGGTCGGCCAAATGCGGACGGGCGACCGCGCACAGATCAGCACGACCGGCGGCGATAATCGAATTGGCGTGATCGGCCTCCGAGATGGCGCCGACCGCCAAAGTCGGGATGCCAATTTCGTTGCGGATCTTGTCCGAAAACGGGGTCTGGAACAACCGGCCATAGACCGGCTTTTCTTCCTTCCAGACCTGGCCTGATGAACAGTCGATCATGTCGGCTCCAGCATCTTTGAACATTTGCGCAAAGATCGCCGCATCATCGGGTGTATTGCCGCCCTCTGTCCAATCGTGACACGACAAGCGCACAGAAATCGGTTTGTCCTGTGGCCACGCGTCCCGCACTGCGGCAAACACTTCCAACGGGAACCGCGCGCGGTTGGCGTGGCTTCCGCCATATTGGTCCTCGCGCACATTGGTGAGCGGCGACAAGAAGCTCGACAGCAAATAGCCATGCGCACAATGCAGCTCGAGCCAATCGATATTGGCCGCTGCTGCCAGCTGGGTGGTGCGGACGAAATTGGCCAACACGGCCACCATGTCGGCTCGATCCATGGCGCGCGGCACCACACTGGTCTTGAGATAGGGCAGTGCTGAGGCCGAGAGCAAGGACCAGGCGCCCTGAGCCAGCGGCTGGTCAATGCCGTCCCAGGCCAGCTTGGTGGCACCCTTGCGCCCCGCATGGCCAATCTGGATTGCCAGCTTGGCCGTGGTTTTGGTGTGAACAAATTCGGCCAGCCGCTTCCAGCCGTCACGCTGAGCCTCGTTCCAAAGGCCCAGACAACCGGGGGTGATGCGCGCATCAGGCGACACGCAGGTCATTTCGCCAAACACCAGTGCGGCTCCGCCCATGGCACGCGCGCCCAGATGCACCAGATGGAAATCATCGATCAGCCCATCGGTGGCCGAGTACATTGCCATTGGCGAGACCACGATGCGGTTTTTGAGTTCGACGCTACGCAGTTTGTAAGGGGTCAGCATCGGAGGCACGCCGCGACCTTGATTGGGCACCGGCAAGCCCGTTGTTCCGGCAAACCAGTTTTCATAGGACTGCAGCCATTTCGGATCGCGGAGCCGCAGATTTTCGTGGCTGATGCGCTGGGAGCGGGTCAGCAGCGAATACATGAACTGTTCAGGCGGCAAGGTATCGGCATAGCGGCCGCCGACGACCTCAAACCATTCCATGGCATTGCGGGCAGCGTTTTGGATGCGCGCCACGTCGACACGGCGAATGGCCTCATAATCGGCCAGCACTGTTGCCACATCCGCCTGATCGTGACCATGCAAGCCAAATTGGCGGGCCAGCTCAATGGCATCGTCAATGGCCAGCTTGGTGCCCGAGCCGATGGCGAAGTGCGCCGTGTGGGCAGCATCGCCCATCAACACAACATGGGATTTGCCGTTGAAATGGCTCCAATTGCCACAGATCAACCGGCTAAAATTGAGCCAGGCCGAGCCGCGCAAATGTTTGGCGTTGGTCAATAATTCGGCGCCGTCGAGCGTTTCGGCAAACAGATTTTGGCAGAATTCCACCGATTCAGCCGATTCCATCTGGTCCAGGCCGTGGGCGCGATAGACCTCGTCAGTGGTCTCGACGATGAAGGTCGAGGTATCGTTGTCGAACTTGTAGATATGGGCTTGAAACCAGCCATGCTCGGTTCGGCGGAAATCGAAGGTGAAGGCATCAAACAGCTTTTTGGTGCCCAACCAGATGTAACGATTGGGGCGTACGACCAGATCGGGCTGAAAAACCTGCTTGTAATTGTTGCGGATCTTGGAATTGAAGCCGTCCGCGGCGACCACAAGATCAGCCTCGGGGAAATCGAGATCGGACTGCACCTCGGTCTCGAACACCAAGTTGACGCCAAGCTCAATGCACCGGTTCTGCAGGATATTCAGCAAGCGTTTGCGACCGATGCCGACAAAGCCATGCCCGGTGGTGCGTTGCCGCGTGCCTTTGAACAAAACCTCAATGTCATCCCAATGATTGAGCGCATCTTCGATTTCGGCAGCGCTTTTCGGATCCCATTCGCGCATGGCCGTCATCGTCGCATCGGAGAACACCACCCCCCAGCCGAAGGTGTCGAAAGCTCGATTGCGCTCGATGACGCTGATCTCATGGGCAGGATGGTTTTTCTTCATCAGCAGCGCGAAATACAACCCGGCCGGGCCGCCGCCGATACATGAAATGCGCATGACACATCCTCCGATATTAGTTTAGGTCTCAAGTATTTGGGCTTGCCAAAAATGTCAAGCCCCGGTTGGTTTGCGGATCAGGCCAGTGTCTCGTTCAGCCAATTTCCGTCGACGACCGGCAAGGGAATCGCCGCGATAAGGGCCTTGGTGTAGGCGTGCTGGGGAGTGGAAAACACCGTTTCGCAGCGACCCTGTTCAACCACCTGGCCACTATTGAGCACGTAGACCCGACTGCACAATGCACGGATGACCGACAAATCGTGGCTAATAAAGGCCATCGACAGGCCGCTTTCCGCCGTCAGTTCGCGCAACAATTGCAACACCCGGGCCTGGGTCGAAACGTCCTGACCCGAGACGATTTCGTCGGCCAGAACAAAACTTGGCCCCAACATGATGGCGCGGGCAATGCCGATCCGCTGGCGCTGCCCGCCGGACAATTCATGGGGATAGCGCGTCAATACCGACTGGGGCAGACCAACGCGGTCAAGCACCGCCGAGATACGGATCTGGGCCGCGTTGGCGTCCGCCGCGACCCCATGCAACAAGATCGGGCGCGACAGCGTTTCCCACAGAGTGTGGCGGGGATTGAGCGAGGACATCGGGTCCTGGAAGATCATTTGCAGCCGCCGACGCAACGCCATCCTGCCGCCGTCGATGCCCTCAATCGGATGGCCTTCGAACAACACTTGGCCCTCGGTCGGCTTCAGCATTCCCAGCAGCACCCGCCCAAGAGTGGACTTGCCCGATCCCGACTCCCCGACAATGCCAACGATCTCGCCACGACCAATCGTGACGTCGACGCCGTGCAGGACCCGGGTGGTTTGATTTTTCAGCCCAAAGCCGGTTCGGCCGCCGACAAAGTCGACGCACACATTGCTGGCCGAGATCAGTGCTGTATCAGCCATGATGAGCCTCCATGGCGTCAAAAGCGGCAATTTCAGCGCGACAGCCGGCGATCACCGCATCGTCCATCGGGGCGAAGCCGGCCAATGGTCGATCATAACGCGGGCTCGCAGCGATCAAGGCCCGCGTATAATTGTGGGCGGGGGCCGAAAACACCTGGGATGTGGTGCCGTGCTCCATGATCTTGCCTTGGAACAACAGCGTGACCTCATCACAAACCTGGGCGACAACGCCCAGATCATGGGTGACAAACAACACCGCAGTGCCATGTTCGCGCTGCATGGTTTTTAACAGCAGCAGCACCTGTTTTTGTACGGTCACATCCAAAGCCGTCGTTGGCTCGTCGGCGATCAACAGCTTGGGCGCAATCGAGAATGCTGCAGCAATCAGCACGCGCTGACGCATCCCGCCCGACAGCTCATGGGGAAACTGCTCCATGACCCGACCCGGCTCGCGGATCGCCACCTGATCCAAAAGTTCGAGCCCGCGCGTGCGCGCCGCCCCCCGACTGATGCCCCCCTTGAGCAACAGACCATCGATCAATTGGTCGCCAATCCGGCGCCCCGGGTTGAGCGCCGTCAACGGGTCTTGCGGAATGAGAGCCACTTCGGCGCCAATCAGACGGCGGCGGGCTGTATCGGACATCTCGATCAGATTGGCATGGCCAAGGGAGACGCTGCCTTTGGTGATCACAACACTACTCGGCAATATGCCGAGCACGGCTTTGGAAATCGTGGATTTGCCGGCGCCGCTTTCCCCAACCAGACCGTGGATCTTGCCTTTGCCAACGCTGAGCGAAACATCCCGCAGGATCGATTTGCCGTCACGCTTGGAGACGGCGCTGAGATTGTTGATGGTAAGAATTGGTTCGCTCATCGTTGCATCACCGGATCGAGCGTGCGGCGCAAGCCTTCGCCGAGTTGATTGAAGGCCAAAACGGTCGCGAACAGGCCCACCAGTGGTAGAGCAAACACCCACCAGGCCTGGTAGATAATGCCACGACCCTGGGCGATCATGCCGCCCCATGTCGGAGTGTCCGACGACACCGACAGCCCCACAAAGGAGAGGATGGCCTCAATGACCACGGCCAGGCCCAGTTCCAGCGTGAACAGGCCAAGCGCCACCCACACGACGTTCGGCAAAATCTCACCCAGCAGAATGCGCCAATCGGAAAACCCCAGTACGCGGCTGGCGACAACATAGTCAGCGCTGCGCTGGCTGATGGTTTCGGCACGCACGACGCGGGCAAAACGTGTCCAATCAATGATGGCAATGGCAAAGATCACCGAATGAACCCCTGTGCCCAGCGCTGCCACAATCAGGATCGACAACAGCACGGCGGGAAAGGCCATCCAGATCTCAATGAGGCGGGAAATGATGATATCCACCAATCCGCCAAAATAGCCGGCAATCAGCCCAAGACTGGTGCCCAATACTGCGGCGACGGTGGCGGCAATGAAGGCCACCGTTAAAGCGACGCGTGAGCCGTAGATAAAGCGCGACAGCACATCGCGGCCCAAATCGTCGGTACCGGCAAAATAGCCCGGTTCGGCGCCTGAAAAGCCTGCTGGCGGCAATGTGCCTAACATCAGGTCTTGTTCCAGAGGGTCTTTTGGCGCAATCCAAGGCGCCGCCAAAGCCAGCACGATCAGGGCGAGGATAAACCCGCCGCCCCACACAATTTTTGGGTCGCGGAGCAAGGCTTTGGCCACCGGCCGCCAATCCCGCTTCAGCCGAAGAGGGGACCCTTGGCCAGTCAGGGTTGATTGTTGCGACTCAACCATGGCGCAATCTCGGATTCAGAGCAGCAACAGCAAAATCGACTGCCAGATTGATGACGATAAACAGAGCGCCGAACATAAGGATCAGCCCCTGGATGAGCGGGAAGTCGCGGTTGATGACCGCGTCGATGGCCATGTTCCCCAATCCGGGATAGGCGAAAATCCGTTCAACAATGACCGTGCCGCCAATCAGGAAGGTGAACTGTACCCCCGCCAGCGCCAGAGTGGGGCCGACGGCATTGCGCAGGGTTTCGCCCATCACCAGACGCAGCTCGGACATGCCCTTGACCCGCGCCAAAGTGACATAGTCCTGCATCATCGCCTCGGCCAGTGCTTCCTTGAGCACCCGCGCGATAATGGCGGCAAGTGGCAAAGCCAAGGCAAACACCGGCATCACCATATGGCGCAGCACGTCTCCGGCAACCGCGAAATTGCCGGTCACCAGGCTTTCAATCAGATAAAAGCCGGTTGAAAAATCAGCCGCCACAGACGGATTAATCCGTCCGGACAGCGGCAGGATCGGTACGGCGACCCCAAACAGCAGCACAAATGCCAGCGCCCAAATGAAATCGGGGATCGTCAACATTACCCCATTGACCCCATCAATGGCGTGAACAGCCCAATTTTTGCGCCACAGCGTACTGGCGACGGCCATCCCCCCGCCGAGCAAGCTCGCAACAATTAGGGCCGAAAACGCTAATTCCAGTGTCGTCGGCAGGCGCTCCAGAAGGAGGCCAGCCACACCCACACGCCTTGAGATGGATAGGCCCAAATCGCCGCTCAGCAGGCTCGTCAACCAAATCCAGAACTGGACAACAAGCGGTTGATCAAAGCCGTAGCGGGCTCGCAACGCTTCGATGTCGGCTGCCTTGGCACCGGGGCCGATCAGCATGGCAATCGGATCGCCGGGCGTGGTCCTCAACAGCACAAAGACCACAACGGCGACGCCGAACAGCGTCACCGCCGCGAGCAGGAGACGTTTGACAATTACGGCAATCATGGTGAGCAACTCTGCATTTGGACCATCACCGAGGAACCAATTTGAGAGAGTGGCGCCGGGCGAACCCGGCGCCATCCTCGATTAGGCGCGGTGAACCCGTGCCGGCTGCAAGGCGCCCGAAACATTGGACTCAATCATCAGACCGGCACGGAACACGATCGGCTGAACATATTGCAACAATGGGATCACGTAACCCTCCTCGGCAATAAGCTTGTCGACAGCCTTCCAACCAGCCAGGCGCTTGGCATCGTCCTTTTCACCCCACAATGGGCCAATCATGGCGTCCAGATCCGGGGTGTCCCAGACCGAGTGCGGGCTTGGCCCAAACATGGCAAACCCGGTGGAAGCGGATGCATCACCGATCGCATCGCCCCAATTGTAGAAGGCGGCTGGTGCCAACTGATCGGCGGCACGCAACTCATAGTGTTTGGCGATTTCGTAGACTTCGATTTCAGCCTCGATGCCGACCTTGCGCCACATGCCAACAATTGCCTGGATCATTTCATAATCCTTGGGCTTCAGGCCGCGTGTGGTCTGAATGGCGAACTTCACCGGATTTTCCGGCGAAAAGCCGCTGGCGGCCAACAGGGCTGTCGCCTTTTCGGGGTCATAGCCGACGACGATGGATGGGTCGTAGGCCTCATATTGTGGGGCCTGCAACGTATCGATCGGCACACCAAACCCACGCAACAACCGGTCCACGATTGCCTGCTTGTCGATGGCATGATGAGCGGCAAGGCGAACATTCTTGTCCAGCATCGGCCCGATATTGTTGAGAAATATCATGCCAATATCAGACACGGGCGCTGCAACACCCGATAGACCCAAGCCCAACAGGCGCTCGAAATCCTCATAAGACACTTCAAGCGTTACGTCCGACGAACCGCTTTCAACTTCGGCGGCGCGGCCGGTCGCATCGGTGACGAACTTGAACACCACGGTCTCGAAGTCCGGCTTGCCGCCCCAGTAATTCGGATTGGCCTTGAGGCGAAGGAACGCATTGCTCTCAAACTCGTCGACCATATAAGGGCCGGTGCCGATCGGCTTCTTGTTGAATTCCTCGGCCCCAACCTTTTCATAATAGGCCTTGGGCAGAACATAGCCGGTCAGGAACGCCATCCATTTGAAGATGGTTGGATCAAAATTGACCACGTCGCCATTGATGCGTTGGCCGTCGATGGTGAAATTGCCAATCGAGGCCCACAAAAACTGCACCGGATTGCCGGTTTCTGGCAGACCAGCCCGCTGCAATGACCACACCACATCCTCGGGCGTCATTGCCGAGCCATCGTGCCAGGTGACGCCTGGACGAACGTCCATCCACACCTTGGTCTTGTCATCATTAAAGCCCCAATCGGTCAGCAGGCCGGGCTCGAACGACAGGTCGGACTTTTGGCCGATATACTGATCAAACACCGATCGATAGATCGCCTGAATGGTTGGGTTGACGGACGACGAGCCAACAGTTGGATCGAAGGCTGGCAGGTTGACGTTAAAGGCAATGGTCAGCGTATCGCTTTCGGCTGCGAAGGCTGCAAAACTACCGCCCAGCAACGCCGCGACGATGCCGCCTGCGCCGCCCGCTAGAACTGTACGACGTGAAAAATTTGTCATTGTGACACTCCCTAGCGCGTTTTCACTCCCCTATATCCGGTACGCGCAACCAGACAGTTTATACCTAAACATATTTTTGATCATAAACCACATGGTATTTTTATGGGCGACAAATTTTTTTGCATTTTTGGCACGCAGCCTAACGTTTCCAAGGCATTCTTGTCGATAAATGGTCCTCTCTGCCCTGGAATTGATGGTGTCTGCAGCGTGTTTTGGCGAATTGAATTCTTGCGTTCAGCTATTAAACATGCAATTTCATATATATCATGATCATGTTGAGCGAGCCTGACGGCGGCGCCGTGAGTGGCAGGCTCGATGGGGCGGGGAGAGCAAAAAATGGCGGAACGCTCATTTGCGCGGGAAGTCGAGGATCTCAAACTCGGCGCTGGCGAGGTTTTCCGGGGCGAGGGCATTCTTGCCATCACCAAGGCCTTGTTACAGTCTGGCGTGTCCTATGTCGGCGGCTACCAGGGATCGCCGATTTCCCATTTGATGGATGTGTTGGCCGACGCCAGGCCGGTGCTTGATGATTTAGGCGTTCATTTCGAATCCTCGGCCTCCGAGGCGGCCGCTGCCGCCATGTTGTCGGCCTCGGTGATGTATCCGCTGCGCGGAGCGGTGACCTGGAAATCCACCGCCGGCACCAATGTTGCCAGTGACGCCTTGACCAACCTGGCCTCGAGCGGGGTAACGGGCGGAGCCTTGATCATTCTCGGCGAGGATTATGGTGAAGGCTCATCGATCCCCCAAGAGCGCAGCCACGCCTTTGCGATGAAGTCGCAAATGTGGCTGCTCGACCCGCGCCCCAATCTGGAATCGATTGTCAAAGCGGTCGAGGATGGGTTTGAATTGTCGGAGGCATCCAACACCCCGGTGATGATGCAGGTGCGCATACGCGCCTGCCACGTGCATGGTCAATTTGTTGCCAAGGACAACAAGCGGCCCGCTTTTACCATCCAGCAAGCGCTGGAAAACCCGGTGCGGGACTTGAACCGCATCGTCCTGCCACCGGTTTCAATCACGGTTCACGACAAAGAAAAAATCGAAAAGCGCTGGCCGGCGGCAGTCGATTTCATCCGCACCCGCCAGCTCAACGAATTGTTTGGCCCCGATGACGGCCCAGTGGGCATCATCTTGCAGGGAGGGATGTACAACAGCGTCATCCGCGCCCTGCAATTGCTGGGATTGGCCGATTCCTACGGCACCACCTCGGTTCCCCTTTATGTGCTGAACGTCACCTATCCGCTGGTCGATGACGAGGTGGCAAAATTCTGCGTCGGCAAGCAGGCCGTGTTGATGGTGGAAGAAGGCCATCCCGACTACCTTGAACAGGCGGTCAACACCATTCTGCGCCGGGCCGACATCCCCACCCGTATCGCCGGCAAGGGCCTGCTGCCGCTGGGCGGCGACTATACGGCTGCCGTGTTGATGAAGGGGATCGAAGCGTTCTTGGCGCAATTTGCACCGCCTCTGCTCGGCAATCGTCCACCCCTGCCCAGCGCCGCTGCCGTCCTGGCCGACCCCAAGGTCAAGGCCCTGGCCGAAGTGGTTCCGGCACGGCCTGCCGGGTTTTGCACTGGGTGCCCCGAGCGGCCGATCTTTGCCGCGATGAAGCTGGTCGAACAGGAACTGGGCGCCCACCATGTTACAGGCGATATCGGCTGCCATTTATTTTCCATTCTGCCCCCGTTCAATATTGGTGGCAGCACAATGGGGTATGGGCTGGGGCCAGCATCAGCGTCAGCATTTAACATCGATAGTGGCAAACGTCCGATTTCGGTGATGGGGGATGGTGGCTTCTGGCACAATGGGCTGGCGACCAGCGTCGGCAACGCGGTGTTCAACAAGCACAACGGCGTCATTCTGGTGGTCGACAATTACTATGCCGCCGCCACTGGTGGCCAGGATCTGCTGTCGTCTCGCGCTGAAAACACCGACCGCTCGACCAACAACTCCATTGTTCAGGCGGCCAAGGGGGTCGGTGCCAAATGGGTGCGCCAGATCGATCGCACCTATGATGTGGCCAAGATGCGCGACACGCTGAAAGAAGCGCTGAGTTCGACCGAGATCGGGCCGAAAATTATCGTTGCGTCCTCGGAATGCTCGCTGAACAAGCAGCGCCGCGAAAAGCCGCTGTTCAGCCGATCGGTCAAAGACGGCAAGCGTATGGTGCGCGAGCGGTTTGGCGTCGATGAGGACACCTGCACCGGCGATCATGCGTGCATTCGGCTTTCAGGCTGTCCGTCGCTCTCGCTCAAGCATACCACTGATCCGCTCCGCGATGACCCGGTGGTGGCCATCGACAATACCTGCGTCGGTTGCGGCAATTGTGGCGAAGTGTCGGAAGCGGCGGTGTTGTGCCCGTCCTTCTACCGCGCCGATATCATCTACAACCCATCAGGTCGCGACCGCTTTGTCAGCCGAGTGCGCAACGCGATTATCGGCTTCCTCCAGCGCCGCCGGGAGGCGCGACGCATTGCGTTCGCGTGATTGAGCATGAGCATGAGCATTGCTATGAACGAGCCAAAAGTACGCGCCTTTGAAAAACCAATCACCATCGCCATTCTCGCCATGGGTGGGCAGGGTGGCGGCGTCTTGGCCGACTGGGTGGTGTCGCTGGCCGAGACCGCCGGCTGGGTTGCCCAATCCACTTCGGTGCCGGGCGTGGCCCAACGCACCGGGGCCACCATCTATTATGTCGAAATCCTCAAGGCTCGAGACGGCCAGACACCGGTGCTGTCGCTGATGCCGACGCCGGGCGATGTCGATATCGTGCTGGCCGCCGAGTTCATGGAGGCTGGACGCTCGATGTTGCGCGGCCTGGTCACGCCGGACCGAACGACGCTAATCGCATCGACCCACCGCGCCTTTGCCGTCGGGGAAAAAGAAGTACCCGGCGATGGCACCGGTGATCCGCTAACCGTGGTGAACGCCTTTGGAGTCGCGGCCAAACGCACCATTATTTTTGACATGCAAGCACTGGCCGAACAGAACGGCAGTGTGATCTCATCGACGATGTTCGGCGCTTTGGCGGGAGCGGGCGTTCTGCCGTTTGATCGGGCCAGCTTTGAAGGCGCCGTGCGCGCCGGCGGCAAAGGCGTGGACGCCAGTCTTCGGGCATTTTCGGCCGGCTTTGACCGGGCCCAGGATGGCAAGCCAGATACTGTCGCCCACCGACCGGACAAGGACCTGCCCGAACCGCCAAGACGTGTTGGCCAGCCCAAGCTCGACCGGTTGCTGGACCGTATCCATGGCGAGTTCCCCCAAATACTGCAGCCAATGCTGTTCGCCGGACTCAAACGCCTGGTGGATTTTCAGGACCCCGGCTACGCCAATGAATACCTCGATCTGGTAGCGGAACACCTGACTCTTGAAACCGGGGCGGGCGGGGAGGCGCACAATTTTGCCTATACGCTTGAGGTTGCAAAATATCTAGCGGTGGCGATGGCCTATGACGATGTGATGCGGGTGGCAGACCTCAAGACCAGGTCGACCCGCTTCGCGCGCGTCCGCAAGGAAATCGGTGCCGCCAAAGATCAACTGGTTTACACCACCGAATACATGCATCCGCGCATGGAAGAAGTGGTTGGCACCATGCCAGGCGGTATCGGCCGATTCATCGAGACCCATGGGCGGCTTTATGGGGCGATGGACCGCTTCGTCAACAAGGGCCGCCGCGTCCGCACCGGCACAATCGGCTGGTTTTTAGTGCTCTATTTGGTCTCGAGCCTACGCCCGTTCCGCCGCGGCATGTTGCGCCATGAGCGCGAGATGGCCCATGTCGCACAATGGCTGCAGACTGCGGCAAAGATGGTTCCGACCAATTACGAGCTGGCTGTGCAAATTGTTGCCTGTCGGCGGCTGGTGAAGGGCTATTCTGACACCCATAGTCGTGGGCAGGCCAAATTCGATCGCGTCATCGGGGCCGCGCCCTTGCTGAGCGACCGGAAGGACGGTGGCATCTGGCTGAAGCGGCTGGTGCAAGCCGCCCTCAAAGACGAGGCCGGCACCGCCCTTGATGGCGCCCTAGAGACCATCAAAACGCTGGGTTGAGAGCGCTTCCGCCCATATTTTATTTGGGTTCGTCGGCGGCCCCTGCCTTAAGGGCCGCTGCCCGCTGGGCCGTGCCCGTGCCGGACATGCCGTGCTTGTCCATATTGCGCAGCACCTTGTGCAAGGTGACGACGAACGCGTCATATTCGGCGGGTTCGACGCCATCGAACAGGTCTTTGTAGATGCCGTATACTGTTGGCCATAGCCGCTGGAAGGCGGCCCGGCCAGCGTCGGTGATGCGGACCTCGCGGACACGCATATCGTCAGTGCGCGACTGACGGAACACAAAACCCTGCTCTTCCAGAGAATCCAGACTACGGCTCATCGTCGATTGCTCAACCACGGCCAGATAGGACAGCTCGTTGACAGTCAGCCCCTCAGATATTGTCAAAAGCGACAGGGCCCGCATTCGCGCCGTCGTCAGATCAAGCGGTTTTAACGCCTCTTGTAGATTGGCATTGTAGCTGGCCGACAACCGATTGATCAAATAGGGCGCAAATCGGTTCAGCCCAATTTCGCCCAAACTGGGCAGGCGGTTGCCATCACCAGACTCCCTGAGCGAGCCGGGAAAATACTTCTGGACCATTTCGACCTTGCGTTCAGTGAGAGCTGCAGGCTGGCGCAGCTTGCGCCAGAAACGAAAGAAAATGAGTTAAGTGAGCGCTTTGGCCAAAAGATAACCCGAGCCGCCACCTAAGCCGGGGCCAGGATGGCTGGAGGCGCCAATATGATAAAGCCGCGGCACAGCGGTACTATGGTTGTGAGAGGTCTTCAAGGGACGCCAGGCGAAGAACTGGTCGATGCCGCAGAAGCCGCCATAGGGGTCGCCACCGACCAGATTTATATTCATTACTTCAAGGTCCGCCGGTGAATAACAGCGTCGCTTTATCACCGCGGTTGCAAAATTTTCAATGTGCGCGGCCAAGATTTTTTCCACGCGATCCGCAAAGGCCTCACGCAGGTCCGCCGTCCACTTGCCATCGGCAGGGACCGTGATTTGACCCGCAGCATCGCCTTTGATCTGCCGCGGCACCTCGGGCAATTGCAACCAGAGGACGGCTTTGCCCTCGGGCGCGCGCGTCGGGTCCAGTGCTGTCGGCTGGCCGACGCAGATGGTCGGCACCGCTGGCAGCAGGCCGCACTCGGCCTCGTTGGACGCGCGTGAAACGCCATCAAGGCCGGGAGTCAGATGCAGCAATGCCACGCTGCCCAATTCGCTGTTTCGCCACTTTGGTGGTTCGGACAGGGCATAGTGGATCTGCATGTCTCCCTTGCCGTGACGGAACTGGGCGACCTGTTCATGCACAGCGTCAGTGACCGCTGTCTGGGGCAGCAAGCGTTGGTAAAGCTGGTTCGGGGCAACCGAACAGATGACCCCCTGACGCGCCGAAAGCTCGGTTCCATCGGCCAGTTTCACGCCGACAGCGCGGCCCGCTGCGTCCAACAGCACCTGCGCGACATCGGCCTCGCACCGAACCCGACCACCCAGTTCGGCAATCAGGCCCTCAAAGGCCAATACGGCCTGATCGGCACCGCCAATAACCACCGGCGCCCCAGCGGCCTCGATAGCAAAAGCGATGACCTTGAGCATTTCACCCGAATAGGCACTTTCCGGATTGAGCCCACAATGAAGCACCCAAGGCGCGAATAGCGCGTGCACCAGATCGGATCGATAGCGGGTTTCAAGATAGGGGCGACCGGCCACCAGAGCCTCGCCAAAAAACGCCACGAGCCCCCTCAGGCCACGCCGAAATACCTGTTTGACCAAAAGCTTCAGCGTCGCGAATGACCATAATGGCCCACCGAGCAGGCCGAAGACAAACTCGGCATCGGCGCCAAACTGCTGCATTTCCTTGCCAAATGCCAAACCATCGGCTGGATGGGCCGCGGCAAATGCCTTGATATTGGTCGCTCGATCCCGACTGAGGATCAGTGACCGCCCATCCGGCAACAGCACGCCGGTCGGGGTATTGGAATTGGCAAATTTCAGCCCATGCCGCGCCAGATCGGGACCAAGCGCGGCAAAGGCTGGCGAGGTAATGAACAACACAAAGGTCGTCGCCATCACATCATGGATGAAGCCGGGCACGGTCGCGGCTTCGCTCCGGATGCAACCGCCAGCTTGGGCGTTGCGCTCCAACACCAGAACCCGCTTGCCGGCTTTGCCAAGCATGGCTGCGGCAACGAGAGAATTGATGCCACTTCCAACAATAATGTAGTCGGCGTCGGCCATCTCTCGTCCCCTTTTGCCTGCCGCTATTGCTGGGTTGGGGTGAGAGCAAAGGCCCGAACCGGGCTACCGGTGCCGCCAACAATTTTGAGCGGGGCAACGACCAGCATTGCGCCGGTTGCTGGCAATTGATCCAGTTTGCAGAGGCTGGCCAAGCCAAAACCACCCACCCCAAGCAACAGGCTGTGTGCGGGGAATGGCGGGGTCATGCCTACGGCACTACCAGCGTCGGTGCCAACACATTCACTGCCAAGCCCCAAAACGCCCCGGCTGACCAAATATTGGACGCAATCCACACTTGGCCCAGGGGTATGGGAGCCATTGGCGTCCGCATTGAGGAAGGCTTCGGTACTGGTGTTGCGGTGATACCAGTCGGTGCGCATCAGCACCCAGGCGCCGCGCGGAATCGGGCCGTGTTTGGCCTCCCAGGCCTTGACCCCCGCCTCAGTCAGCAGAAAATCGGGGTCCTTGGCCACTTCAGCGGCACAGTCGATGACCACGCATGGGGCGACGAACGAGGCTGGATCGACTGTGTCGGTCGCTCCCTTGACGACGTCCTTACCCGAGATCCAGTGCGAGGGCGCATCAAAATGCGTCCCCGTGTGCTCGCCCAGCTCCATCCAACCCCAGGCCCACCATGGCCCATTGCTGTCATAGTGGGAAATGGTATGCATCTTGAACTTGGGGGTGTTTTTGGCGAAATCGGGCGGCAAATACAGAATTGGCGTGTCCGGCCCCAGCGGCGCCGTCAGATCCACGATTTTGATCGCGCCGCTCGCAAGCGCTGTCGCAAAGTCAGCCAATGTTTGGTTCGCACTCATATAAGGTCTCCATCGGGCCGCATCGGGTTGGCAAAGGCGTTTTTGCAGGATCGGACGAGACCCATGCAAATGCAAATATATTTCTGCGCAATCTCAAATCCTATTGCAAGATGTTTTAGGTTCAAAATATCTTGGCGCAGCAGATTTTTGCGCCGGAAGCCTTCCGGTGCCACACCCGACGGGGGAAGAGACAGATGAAGTGCGATGCGGTTGTCATTGGCGCGGGCATCAACGGTTTGGTCGCCGCAGTTGATCTGGCGAGCAAGGGATGGAAAGTGATCGTGGTCGAACGGGACCAAAGCCCAGGCGGCGCCGTCACGACCGCCGAGGCAACGCTGCCGGGTTTCAGGCATGATTTGTATGCAATGAATTTGAGCATGTTTGCTGGGTCGGCCTTTCTGGCCGCCCACCGCGAAGCCTTGACCCAGCACGGGTTGGAATTTGTCGGGGTCGCCGACACCTTTGCCAGCATCTTTTCCAACCATAAATGGCTCGGTGTCAGCACCGACCTGGCGAAAACAACCGCGCGGATTGCGCAATTTTCGACCGAAGACGCTGCCGCCTGGCGCACAATGTCGGAAGCATTTGGTGAGGACGTCGCCTATATCGGCGCCTTGATGGGCGCACCGATGCCATCATTTGAAGTCGTGCGCATCCTGCTCAAGGCATGGCGCAAGAAAGGGCTGGCCTGGGTGCGCGATATGGTCCGGCTGCTGGCATCCTCCCCGCGGGCCTTTCTCGACCCTCGCTTTGCCAGCGACGAGGTGCGCGCCCTGATGGCTGCCTGGGGGATGCATCTGGATTTTGGTCCCGATATTGCTGGCGGCGCGGTGTTTCCCTATCTGGAATCGATGTCGTGCCAGAATTTTGGCATGGTGATCGGCAAAGGTGGCGCCGATACTGTGATCACCGCTATGTGCAGCTATTTCAAAGCTTTAGGGGGTCAAATCCTACTGGGGCAGGATGTCGTCCAGGTCATTGAAGCCAACGGCATTGCCACCGGAGTGGCGTTGGCCGACGGACGCATTATCGTTGCCGAGCGGGCGGTCATCGCCAACGTTCACCCCAAGGTCTTGACCAGCCGACTGCTGGTCTCAAAGCCGGAACGCCAGGAGTTTGCCGCTGCCATAGACGGCTTTCGTCCCGGTCCCGGGACGATGATGGTGCATCTTGCCCTCGACAAGCTGCCACAATGGGCGGCGGGGGCCGAGCTCCAGCGCTTTGCCTATGTGCACCTGGCACCCAGCTATGAAATGATGTCCCGCGCCTACCAGCAGGTGCTGTCGGGACTGTTGCCCCAGGAGCCGGTACTGGTGGTTGGTCAACCGACGGCGCTTGACCCAAATCGTGCCCCGGCGGGCAAGCATATCTTGTGGGTGCAGGTCCGCGCCGTGCCCTATGACATCCTTGGTGATGCAGCGGGCAGTATCGCCGAACGAGATTGGGCGAATGCCAAACACCACTACGCAGAACGGGTGATCGACATCATCGAGGGCTACGCGCCGGGTCTGCGGGAAAGTGTCTTGGGCATGAGCATCATGTCGCCCCGTGATTTGGAGATGGCCAACCCCAACCTCGTCCAGGGTGACAGCCTGTCGGGCAGCCACCACCTCGACCAGAACTTCCTGTTTCGCCCGGCGGGCGGCTGGTCACGCTACCGAACGCCGGTACGGCAGCTCTATATGGTTGGTGCGTCGACATGGCCGGGCGCCGGCACCGGTGGCGGGTCGGGCTTCATGCTGGCACAAATGCTGGGCGGCAAACGCCAGCGACGGTCCTAAGCCGGTCTGGCGGCGATTGTGGTTTGGGTCTGGGTGCCCAGGCCGGTAACGCCAAGGCGCATCTGCTGACCCACAGCTAGAAATACCGGTGGCTTTTGGCCTAACCCCACCCCGGGAGGGGTGCCCGTGGCAATGATGTCGCCGGGGTTCAGGGTCATGAACTGGCTGATATAGGCGACCAGATGCGCCACGCCGAAGATCATGGTCCGGGTCGAACCCGTCTGACGACGAACGCCGTCGACGTCGAGCCACA
This sequence comes from Devosia equisanguinis, assembly GCA_943372435.1. GTDB lineage: Bacteria > Pseudomonadota > Alphaproteobacteria > Rhizobiales > Devosiaceae > Devosia > Devosia equisanguinis_A. The sequence goes on along the minus strand of CALRYQ010000005.1, from coordinate 89,051 downwards.
GATCCAGATTCTGGGGATCGGGAACCTCGTCCTTGGTGACCAACCAGGGCCCGATCGGGCCAAAACTGTCATGGCTTTTGCCCTTGGTCCATTGGCCACCCCGTTCGGACTGAAAGGCCCGCTCGGATACGTCATTGACCAGGCAATAACCGGCGACAAAATTCAGCGCCTCGGCCTCCGACACATATTTGGCTCGCTGGCCGATGACCACACCCAACTCCACCTCCCAATCACATTTGCTGGAATTGCGGGGGATCTCGATGTCGTCATTGGGGCCGCATATGGCACTGGTGGCTTTCATGAACAAAATGGGTTCAGCGGGGGGCTCCTTACCGGTTTCTCGGGCGTGGTCAGCATAATTGAGACCCACGCAGATGAACTTGCCGACACCGGCGACACAGGCACCGAGCCGCGGATTGCCCACAACCACCGGCAGGCTGGCCGGATCGATAACTTGCAGCCGTGCCAGTTCTAACGGGCTGAGGCTGGCTGCACTCACATCAGCCACAACGCCTGACAGGTCCCGGACAATGCCATCCGGGCCGAGCAGACCCGGCTTTTCGCTCCCGAGAGGGCCAAAACGCAAAAGCTTCATCAGGGGGTCTTTCTGCAACGCTGGTGTTGGTAAGCAGGCCCTGCGTATCGGAATGGGAGGCCGGACCGCGATGGATCGTCCATCTGTGGAGTCGATTTTGGCATCGACCACGCGTTAGTTCAAGTCTAAACTTGTTTAGGCTGCGTCCAACGTTCGGCAAAAAGAGGCCCGCAGGCAACGGACCTGCGGGTCGGAGGTTCGGGTGCGATCGTTTAGAGGCCGAGTGCGGCGTAGTCGGCGTCAAGTCGCTCCTGAACCTTTTTGGGAACTTTTATGGCCCGGATGGCCTCCAGATTTGAGGTATCGTCCCCGACAACGATCAGGGCAACCATGCCCATGGCGAAATGGGGCGTGCACTTCAGCCCATAGACGCCGGGAACGTCAAAGGTCACCACATAGTCCTCGCCGGTGGCGCTTTTGAATGCTTCAACGCCTTCAGGGGTCATGTCCTTGATGGTTTCGACATTATGGCTCTTGTCCGTTGCTATGAACGTCACCGTGTCACCGGGCTGGACTTTGACAAAGCCCGGTTCAAACACCATGGCCCCGGCGACACCCTTGTTGAGCATCTGAACTTCAAAATTGGCCGCCAAAGTCGGCGCTGCCACCAAGCCAGTCATGCCGATAGCCAAAATCAGGGTTTTGATGGCGCTGCGCATTTTCAGTCTCCTAAAGCATCATGAGCAAAAAGGTCATGTTCGTCCCTTTTTATTCCCCACCTAGCGCACGCTCTTTGACTTGGGTCAAACATCGGCTTGATTTTCAAGGTCCTGTCAAAGTGCCGACTATTTGCGTTGGATCAAAGAATTTGATGCCCACGGGTCCTAGTTTGCCAAGCGCGAACAAAAGCATTGCTCGCCCAAGTTAAGGACACGATGATGGAAAACGGTAGCGGAATTTCTCGGCGGGCTTTGTTAGCGGGTGCGGCTGTCATTGGCACCGCAACGCAACTGGCGGCGATCCTGCCCGCGGCGGCAGAGGAAGTGGCTGCGGCCGCAGCGGTGGTCGACATCAACACATTGGTGCGTGAAAAGGTCGAGTTGGTGAAGCCACCATTCGTTCACGCCCATGAGCAGATTGCCAGCGGCCCGCCAAAGATCGTCGAATTCACCATGACGATTGAAGAAAAGCTGCACGAGGTTGACGCCGAGGGCACCACGCTGTGGGCCATGACGTATAATGGCTGGGTTCCAGGCCCGCTGATGGTGGTCCACGAAGGGGACTATGTCGAGCTGACGCTGATCAATCCAGACACCAATATGCTGGGCCACAATATCGACTTTCACGCCGCGACCGGGGCGTTGGGCGGCGCAGCCTTGACCAATGTCAATCCAGGCGAAAAGGCCGTACTGCGCTTCAAGGCCACGCGGGCCGGGGTGTTCGTATATCACTGTGCCCCTGCCGGAATGGTGCCATGGCACGTCACGTCGGGCATGAACGGGGCGATCATGGTGTTGCCGCGCGAAGGCCTGACCGATGGCAAGGGCAATTCCCTGCCCTATGATCGCGTCTATTATGTTGGCGAGCAGGATTTTTACATCCCGCGCGACGCGGACGGCAAGTTCAAGACCTATGAAACAGTCGGCGACAATTATGATGATGCCGTGCAGGCGATGAAAACCCTGACGCCAAGCCATATTGTTTTTAACGGCAAGGTCGGGGCCCTGACTGGTGACAACGCACTGACTGCCGCTGTCGGCGAACGAGTTTTGGTGGTCCACTCGCAGGCTAACCGCGACACGCGCCCCCATCTGATCGGCGGACATGGCGACTATGTTTGGCAGACTGGCAAGTTCCACAATATGCCCGATGTCGATCAGGAGACCTGGTTCATTCCAGGGGGCACTGCTGGTGCGGCAATGTACAAATTCCTGCAGCCAGGGGTTTACGCCTATGTGAACCACAATCTGATCGAGGCCTTCCAACTCGGTGCCGCCGGACATTTCAAGGTCACTGGTGAGTGGAACGACGATTTGATGACCAGTGTCATGGCCGCTGGCCCGATCTGAGTTTGATCACTGCCCCAACTGCGCGACCTGTCATGGCCGCGCAGTTTCTTACAAGATGGAGGCCGCTTTGACTGCCCTGCCTCGCCCATTGACCTTTGCAATGACCTCGGTCGCCCTGCCCGCCACCTTGTTGGTGTTTGGTGTGGCTGTCGTTGCGATGCAGTTGGGCCTGCCAACATGGCCAGTTAGTTCGACCCTGGTCGGGGCTCCACCGACGGTCAGCATTGCTGCGGCCAGTCACCATTATCGTGCCGAAGGGCAGTTTTTGCGCGACGGCGATGTCGTGAGCGCCCCGATGGTGGATGTGCCGCGCCAAGCGCCTCTGGTGATCATGAAATACCAGGTCAGCCAGGCCGACTATGCTGCCTGCGTCGCCGCGGGTGTGTGCCACGCAGCCGAGCCACGTTACACAACGCAAGGCAATGTCCCCGTGACTGGGGTCAATTTCACCGATGCTGAGACTTACGCCAAATGGCTGTCGCAGCAGACCGGGCAGAGTTGGGCCCTGCCAACCGACGCCGAATGGGCCTTTGCTGCCGGAGCCGATTTTACCGACGATTCGGACCTGATCGCGGACAATGCCAATCCGGCAATCCGGTGGCTGGCGAACTACGAGCAGGAGGCGGCCCGCGACAGTGACGCTGACCGGCATCCCCTGCCGCTTGGCAGCTTAGGCACCAATTCCAACGGGGTTGCCGATATGGGTGGCAATGTCTGGGAGTGGACCCAAACCTGCGACCAGCGGACCCACCTCGGCAAAAACAATGAAGTCTTGAGCGTCGTGCCCGCCTGCAATGTCAAAATACTGGACGGACAGCATCGGGCGCCGATGAGCTTTTTTATCCGCGACGCCCAAGGGGGCGGTTGTTCGGTCGGGATTCCACCCAGCAATATTGGCTTTCGGTTGGTGCGCCAACAAGGGTGGACTGACCGCCTTGCGGCTTGGTTTGGCTGGACCACTGGCTGAGCGATTTAGGATGCGGCGGATTGCCGGATGCCCATTGTAGCCCCTATCGTGTTACGCCAGCACTGGGAACACGATGGAGCACTGCTTTGCCCACAATCGATCGCAGCCTCGTCCGCGCCCTGCCGCTGTTCGAGCGGATGAGCGATGCTGATCTGGACCGGATGCTGGCTCGGGCAACACTGCGCCGCATTGCGGTGGGCGATTCAGTATTTGAACAGGGTCAGGTCGCGTCGGATTTTTTCTTACTGCTGCACGGCCGCCTGAAGGTGACTCAGGTGACCCCCGACGGGCAGCAGATCATTGTGCGCATGGTCAACCCCGGCGATATATTTGGTTTTACCAAGGCATTGCAACGCCCGGACTATCCCGCCACCCCGACGGCAGCGGCCGAAAGCGTGGTGATTTGTTGGCCTAACGCGGTCTGGGGGGAGTTCGTCGAACAGAGCCCACATCTGGCTGTCAACGCCATGCAGTCCATCGGGCAGCGTCTGCAGGAAGCGCACACCAGAATTCGCGAGATGGCGACCGAGGAAGTGGAACGTCGGGTTGCCCATGCAGTTTTGCGCTTGATCCGGCAGGCCGGCAAAAAAGAAGGCACCGGTATTCGCATCGATTTTCCGATTTCGCGCCAGGATATCGCCGAAATGACCGGAACCACACTGCATACGGTGTCGCGGATTTTCAGCGCCTGGGAAGCCAAGGGGCTTGTCGAAGGGGGCCGGCAAAAGCTGTTGGTTCTCGATGCCCACGGCCTGCAAGTGCTGGCTGAGGGCCATTCGGACTAGTTACTCGTCGGGCGGGGTGGCGATCGCTGAAATCGAAGCCACCAAGGTTGGCAGGTCCAATCGATGCGCAAGCGCGGCATCCTCAAGCGTGTGCAGGCCACCAACCGGGCAGCCAACACAATGCATTCCGGCGTGAATAAACACTGGGATCGTAACCGGCCAATTCTGCATGATGGCATCGACAGTCAATTCAACCAATTGTTCCTCAACCATCGCGCCCTCCCAGCTTAGCGAACGCCCATCACACCGCCGCTCATCGCCTCGGTCGTTGCGCCAGCGCAATGACGGAACGCTTGCAAGACCTTAGAGCTCAATTTGGGCGCACAGCCCTGGAGCGCGCCATGACCTCGACACCCCAGACCTCAGCAAAACGCCAGCCAATTGCGCGGGGGATTTCCCGAACTGGACCCGTGCTGTTTTCCTATGGGTTTCGCCCGTTCTTTTTTGGAGCCGGGCTGTGGGCGGTGGTGGCGATGACCCTGTGGGTTGCCGCCTTGGCGGCGGGTTGGCCTGCCGGTGGGAGTTACGGTGCGCCATCTTGGCACGCCCATGAGATGCTGTTTGGCTACACTTCAGCGGCGTTGGCTGGGTTTTTATTGACTGCGGTGCCGAACTGGACCGGGCGCCTGCCGGTTGCGGGCGCTCCCCTGATGGTTTTGTTTGCACTCTGGTGCGCCGGACGGCTGGCGCTGCTGGCGCCCGATGTTTTTGGCTTGGCACCATCGATGCTGATCGACGCGACCTTCCTGCCGGCTTTGCTGGCGATTTGTGCGCGCGAAATCATTGCCGGTCGGAAGTGGAAAGACCTCAAGATCCTGGGCGGAATATTGGCGCTGGCAGGTGCGAATGGAGCCTTTCACTGGCTGGTCCTCAACGGCGGCGACCTGCGAATTGCCGGTCGATTGGGTGTTGCTGCCTATGTGCTGCTGATCACCATAATGGGGGGCCGGGTGGTGCCGAGTTTTACCCGCAACTGGCTGGCCAAGCGGCTGGTTCTGAAACTGCCCGCCGTCTATAGCTGGTTTGACACCACCGCTTTGCTGGTCGGCCTGATCGCCCTGGGCCTGTGGACACTGGCCCCTGAATTGGGCTGGACTTGTGCCATATGTGCAATTGCTGCGGTCCTGCATGGGGTCCGTTTGGCTCGCTGGCGCGGCTGGCAGACCACAGCCGAACCGCTCGTTTTTGTGCTGCATGTCGGTTATGGGTTTGTGCCGCTTGGGTTTGCTGCAGTGGCTGCAGCCCAAGTCCATTGGATTGATCCGGTCGCCGGATTGCATGTGTTCACCGTCGGTGCCATCGGCGTGATGACATTGGCGATCATGAGCAGGGCAACGCGGGGCCACACCGGCCTGCCCCTCAGTGCCTCGGAAACAACCACAGCCAGCTACGCACTGCTGATCCTTGCCGCGCTGTTGCGGCCCCTTGCCAGCTTTTGGGTTGATGCGGCAATTCCGTTATTGAGTTTGACTGGCGCCTGTTGGGTGGGGGCGTTTGCACTATACCTGTTTGAGTACGGCCCAGCGTTGTTGGCGTTGCGGCGTGAGCGTGCCGAGATCAGCGAAAGGCAAAACGGAATAGGGGACGAAAAGAATTTGAACGATCCCAGCCCGAAATGTGACCGGCATTGATCCGGGTCAAAACGGTCGCGATGCCAAGCACTAGATTAGTGCCCATGATCTCGCCTTGGAGACCCTCATGTCTGTCCTGCCTCACTCAAATGACACCCTAGACGGCAGCCACCAATTGCTGCTTGGCCTATGTGACAGTCTTGAAGACATTGCCGACGCACTGCCATATCAAATCAACCCGGTGCTGTGCGGTCAGGTCGCCGAGCGCCTTGAGCGTTTGGTTCAAAACACCCACCAACTTGAAGAAGACGTGCTGTTTCCACAATTGATCGCGGGCGGAGGCACGCAAGCACAGTCGATTATCAAACGGCTGCGCCATGAGCATGTGATCGATTCGGGCGCCGCCAACGAGATCGCCGATGCGTTGACGACGATGGTGCGGACGGGGAGGTCCCAGGCGCCCGAAACCCTTGGCTATTTATTGCGCTCGTTCTTTGAAAGCGTGCGTCGCCATGTTCAGTCCGAGCGCGAGTTGGCTCGGTTGTTTGTCATTCGTCCGCCAAGTCATGATGGCAGCCTATAAGTCCATGCAGGTCGAGCATTCGGGGCGCCAAACCATTGAGGCCGCACGACCCCTTGCGGCAACCAGCCTGTTGCTTCAATCATAAAACATCAGACGGTGCTGAGCCCTCAACGCTCGGACATAAGCTGTCCAATTGGGAACATTCGATGAGTAGCGAACAGGCGTTGCGGGCATTTGAGGCTAAGCTGGCTGGCTTTGGGGCAGCCGAAGAGGTCGGGACGGCGTTCCACCAGCTGGCGCAAGCGCTAGTCGGGGTCACACTGCTGACGATTACCGCAAATGACATTGCGGCTGGGCAGGTGCGCCGAATCTATTCAAGTCACCCCGATAGTTACCCGATTTTGGGCACCAAGCCACTGGAGGTCGACGCTGAGTTTGAGCAAATGCGGACGACTGGCGCGATCAGCGTTATCAATAGCGCTGCCGGGATGGAGGGCAATTTCCCCGATCTTGAGCTGATCCGCTCGCTTGGCTGCAACGCCTATTTATGCGTGCCGATCCTGGTCGGCCAACGACTGCTGGGCACGATCAACGCTCTGGACGCGGAGGGTCGCTACAGTGCCGATCGCGTGCGGGCGGCGCGGCTTCTGGTGCTTCCGGCGGCCGTCACATTCTTGATCCTACAAACCCACTACAATCTTTAGCCCTGCTATAAATTTCTATTGAACAGTCGCCAGTAAGGTGCTGGAATGGCATCATGAACTGGTCACCTTGCGCTGCGATCATCCACACGCCTTCGCAATACTGCGCATCAATGATGCGGGGAACTGCGTAGGCCATGGTTGTGTATGTGGTGCAACGAATGGGGCAGATGGCGTTGACCCTGTTCGCCATCGTCACACTGACATTTTTTTTGATGCACGCCGTTCCGGGCGGACCATTTGTTTCCGAGCGGATGCTGGCCCCAGAAATAGCCGCAGCGATCAATGCCAAATTCGGTCTGTCGGACCCAATCTGGGTTCAGTATTTGAGATATCTGCGCGGCGTCGTAACGCTCGATCTTGGCCCTTCGTTCAAATACCCCGGAGTGTCGGTCAACCAGATGATTGCCGATGGCCTGCCGGTTACGCTGCAGACCGGCCTGTTGGCGGTCATTTGCGTGGTGGCGCTCGGTGTACCAATGGGCATTATCGCGGCCCTCAACCGCAACAAATGGCCCGACACCACCGTCATGGTTTTCGCAACCATGGGCGTTGCCATACCGTCCTATGTGGTCGCCACGGTGCTGCTCTACGTATTCGCACTGCGGCTCGGCTGGGTGCCGACCTTTGGACTGGACGATTGGCGCGGCTATTTCCTGCCGGTGCTGGCCCTATCCGGATTCTGGATTTCGTTTGTGGCCCGCCTGACCCGATCCAGCCTTTTGGAGACGTTCGAGCAGGACTACATGACCACAGCGCGTGCAAAGGGCCTCAGGCCTGGCCAAGTGCTGTTCAAGCACGGTTTGCGTAACTCGCTGATCCCGGTCGTGACTGTGCTCGGCCCGGTCGTTGCCAATCTGGTCACCGGTTCGTTTGTGATCGAGCAGATATTCGCTCTGCCGGGCATTGGACGGCATTTTGTGCTGTCGATCACCAATCGCGACTACACCGCGATCATGGGCATCACCATATTTTATGCGGCGCTGCTGATGGCGATGATCCTGATTGTTGACCTGCTCTATGTCTGGCTGGACCCGCGCATCAAACTGGCCAGGGCCACATGAGCACTGACACAATTATCGCCCCGGAAATGTGGGAAAAGCTGGATCGCCTCGCTGGAGAGGCTGAGGCCGGGCCGGGACCGGGCCCAACCTATTGGCAGGACATGCGCCAACGGCTATGGGCCAACAAACCGGCGATGATTAGCCTCGGCTTTATCATCATGCTGATCCTTGCCGCGATCTTTGGGCCGATGTTCAGCGCCTTCAGCTTTTCCGACCAAAATCTCAAGCTAGCCAACATCCCGCCAGTGTTCGAAGCCTATCGCGTTACTGACAGCGGCGGGGCCTCGACACGGTTCTTTCTGAACGCCTCCAATTTTAACCTCTACCAGGTTACCGACGCCGGCGAGGTGGTCGGCATTATCCGGGGTGAGCGCAAAGACCTGCTCAAAAAGAGCCAGGCCTTCGCCTTTGGCGATGCCAAGATTGTGCTCGAGTATTCCAAATTGCCGGCGCGGCTGGTTACCGACCTTGGCCAGGCGCTGGAGTCCGAAGGCCTGCAATGGAATATGACCTATGTGTTCGGTACTGATCAGCTGGGACGCGACGTTCTGGTGCGCCAATTATACGGCGCCCGGATTTCGCTCAGCGTGGCGTTCGTCGCCACTTTGGTGAATTTCTTCATTGGCATATTTTATGGCGGCATTGCCGGCTATGTCGGCGGCACTACCGATGCGGTGATGATGCGGTTTGTTGAAATCATCTCAACCATTCCGCTGACCCTTTATGTGATCTTGCTGATGGTGGTGCTCGATAGCGGATTGATCTCCATTGTCGTTGCCATCGGCTCTGTGTTCTGGGTGGACATGGCGCGCATGGTGCGGGGCCAAATCCTGACACTGAAACAGCAGGACTATGTCGCTGCGGCCCAAACGATGGGTGCCGGCACCAGCCAAATCCTGACCAAGCATTTGCTGCCCAACGCCATCGGCCCCATCCTCGTGACCCTGACCATGCTGATCCCCAGCGCCATTTTCATTGAAAGCTTCATGAGCTTTATCGGGCTTGGGGTTACCCCGCCAATGGCCAGCTGGGGTACCCTAACCAGTGAAGCTGTTGAGACCCTGCGGGCTTACCCGCACCAGTTGTTTTTCCCAGCGGTGGCGATCAGCCTGACCATGTTCGCATTCAATTTTCTGGGCGATGGCCTGCGCGATGCGCTCGACCCGAGGATGCGGAAATGAGCGGCGCCCCAATCTTGTCGGTGCGCGAGCTGCGGACCAGCTTTTTTTCGCAGCGAGGGGAAGTGCAAGCCGTGCGTGGCGTCAGTTTTGATGTGGCCGCAGGGGAAATCCTGGGCATTGTGGGGGAAAGCGGCTCGGGCAAATCAATCACCTGCATGTCAATCCTGCGCCTGCTCAAGTCCAGCGGCCGGATTCTGGGCGGGCAAGCCCTGTTTGACGGTCGCGACCTGTTTGGACTGGACGAGGAGGCCATGCGCGATTTGCGCGGCAATGACATTGCAGTCATCTTTCAGGATCCGATGACGAGCCTTAATCCGACACTGAGCGTGGGTGAGCAGGTCATCGAAACGATCATGCGGCATCGCCAGATTGGCCGAGCGCAGGCCCGCGCCCGCGCCATAGAATTGTTTGAACTTGTCCGCATCCCGGCAGCGGAGACGCGGCTGAAATCCTATCCGCATGAATTTTCCGGCGGTATGCGCCAACGTGTCATGATCGCCATGGCACTCAGTTGCGACCCCAAGCTGCTGATCGCGGACGAGCCGACAACGGCGCTTGATGTGACGATCCAGCGACAGATCCTGCTCTTGCTAAAGGAGCTACAGACTCGGCTGGGCATGGCGGTCATCTTGATCACGCATGACCTTGGCGTCATCGCTGAAATCACCGACCGGATCATCGTCATGTACGGTGGTATGATCATGGAACAGGGGAGCGTGCGCGATTTGTTTGCGCGGCCACGTCATCCCTATACCCAAGGATTGCTGGCCTCGGTGCCCGATCTGCGCGACGGCGAGCATCGGCGGTTGACCCCAATTCCGGGCAGCCCCCCCGATATGCTCCAACCCGCGCCAGGATGCCCGTTTGAACCCCGCTGTGGCTACGCCATGCGCCAATGTGCCAGCGCCATGCCGCCGCTTTACCCGCAATTTGAAGGCAGCGCGCACAGTGCCCGCTGCTGGCTGCATCACCCAGACGCGCCCCGCGCAGCCGAGATCAATGCCCCTATTGTTGAGGTCGCGTAATGGGCGCCGCAACACCCCCATTGGTGACGCTAAAAAATCTCAGCAAACATTTTGCGCTGGGTGGCGGGTTTGGGCGCAAACCTTTGGTGCTGCGCGCTGTTGATGGGGTCGATCTTGAGATCCAACGCGGGGAAACTCTGGGTCTGGTGGGAGAAAGTGGCTGTGGCAAGTCCACATTGGCGCGAACCCTGATCAGGCTCTACCGCCCGACCAGCGGCGAAATGGTGTTTGACGGCATCGATTTGGCGCAGCTGGACCGGCGCGGCCTGGCGCCCTTCCGGACGCGTATGCAGATGATTTTCCAGGACCCTTACGCGTCCCTGAACGGGCGTATGACCGTTCGCGACCTGATTGCAGAGCCTCTGGAAATCGCGCGGATCGGCACGCAATCCAGCCGCACCGGACTGGTGTTGGAAATGCTGCAACGCGTCGGCCTTAATCCCGACCATGCTGGCCGGTTTCCGCATGAGTTTTCGGGAGGTCAGCGCCAGCGCATCGGCATTGCTCGCGCCATCGTGCTCAACCCCGAACTGGTCATCTGCGATGAACCGATCTCTGCTCTTGACGTGTCCATCCAGGCCCAAATCGTCAACATGCTTGAGGATTTGCAGGACGATCTGGGGCTGACCTATCTGTTCATTACCCACGATTTGTCGATGGTCCGCCATATCTCGGATCGCATCGGGGTCATGTATTTGGGCAAGATTGTGGAGCTGGCAGACAACCATGCCCTCTACAATCGTGCCAGCCACCCCTACACTCGAGCCCTGCTCGCCTCCATTCCGGTTCCCGATCCAAATGTGGCGCGCAGCAACGAGCCAATGCGCGGCGAAATACCGAGCCCGACAAATATCCCGTCCGGCTGCCGATTCCGTACGCGTTGCCCGTTGGCCACCGAGCGATGCGCCGCCCAAGAACCAATGCTTCGCGATATCGGTGGGGGGCATCTTGCCGCCTGCCATTATGCTGGTGACCCAGCCACTTTGTCGGGGACCGGCTGAGGCGCCGCCCTGATCCACAACGACGGGACCCGATCAACCGGGCCACAAAAGAGGAGACCGATATGCATAAACTGATACTGCCGCTGCTGACCGCAGCGTTGCTGGCCACCACCGGTTCGGTGCTGGCGGCGGGCGAGTTGACCTATGTGGTCAACAATGAATCTGCCAAATACGATCCGGGTACCACTGCTGAGACATTTGCCGCCCCTATTATCGGCAACACTTTTGAGGGTCTGGTTCGGTTTGACCAGGCTGGCTCGGTGGTTCCGGCGCTGGCGGAAAAGTGGGAAATCAGCGAAGACGGTTTGACCTATACGTTCCATCTGCGTGATGCGAACTGGTCAGACGGCAAGCCGGTTGTTGCTGGTGACTTCGTTTATGCATGGACCCGCGTGCTTGATCCGGCCACCGCAGCGATGAATGCATCAATGCTGTACTCCATCGTTGGTGCCGAAGAGCATTTCAACGCGGCCGGCACAGGTGACATCGCGATCTCGGCGCCGGACGACAAGACCTTGACCTTTACGCTCAAGGCCCGCGTCCCATACATGATGCAGTTGTTGACGTACACAACCTTCTTCCCAGTTCGCCAGGACATGGTGACCGCCGACCCCGAAGGTTGGACCCGCAATCCGGCCACGTTTATTGGAACCGGTCCGTTCCGCGTCACCGCCTTCAATGCCGGTGAATCGGTGGTGTTTGAAAAGAACCCGAATTACTACGACGCTGCCGCCGTGAGCCTCGACAAGCTGACCTTCCGGCTGATCCCAGATCCAGCGACCGCACTGGCCGCCATGGAAGCCGGGCAAGTTGATGGCATTGAATCGGTGCCTGCCCCAGAAATTCCGCGCCTGTCTGCGGAAAGCGATGCCTTCATGGTTGTGCCGGCGCTGGGCACCACCTATGCCTTCTTCAATCCCGCACAAAAACCGCTTGATGATGTCAAGGTTCGCAAAGCCCTGTCGATGGCGATTGATCGCGCCGAAATCGTTGAGTTCGTCTTGCAGTCGGCCGATATCCCGGCCATCGCGCTGGTGCCGCCAGGCATTATCGTCAATGGCGAGGATTTCCGCACCGGCACCGATACGTTTGGTCTGGCGCCAACGGCTCAAGTCGAGGCCGCCAAAGCCTTGCTGGCAGAAGCGGGTTATCCTGACGGTGCAGGTTTCCCCGAGACGGTGTTTGTGACCTACTCATCCCCGCCGATCGAGAAACTGCTCGAAGCCATTCAGCAGATGTGGAAGAAAAACCTCAATATCGATGTGAAGATCCAGGCCAGCGAATGGCAGGTCTATTATCCTGAAGTACAAAAGGTCCAATACCAGATCGCGCAAATGGGCTGGGGTGCTGATTATCCCCATCCGATGACGTTCCTTGAGAACTTTGTCACCGGTAGCCCGAATAATCTCGCGGGCTGGTCCAACGCCGAATACGACGCCGATATCGCGGCGGCAAAGGCGACAGGAGACGAGGCAGAGTCGCTGTCTGCTATGCGAAAGGCCGAGGCCGTCATGATGAACGAGCACATCATCCTGCCGCAGTACCATCGCAATAACTATATGATGATGAGCCCCAAGGTTACCGGTTTCTGGCGCTCAACCCTGAACGTGCCGTATTTCCGCGACGCCAAAATCGCCGAATAAAAGCTATTGCTAACTGGTGCTGCCGCGCTCCGGCGCGGCAGCATTTTTTTGGCTCATGCCCGGCAAAGCAACTGACGCTTTGCCCGCTACCCGATGGGGCGTCTTGGCCCAATGGAATGGCCGCTTCAATAGTTCATACAGGGCCCGGAGCGTCGCCAGGGAAATCAGCAGCCAATACAGCGGCAAAAATGCCTGAGCGAGAAGGTGTTCAGGTCGATTGAGGCGCCGCAATCCGATGATGGTTTGAAGCACAGCGACACCATAGCCGAAGACAAAAATCGCAAGATGCACCGTACCCCAGAGTGAATTTACACCCCCGATCAGCGGCAGCCCCAACCCCAGTCGAAGGGCGGCGAGGAGCAGGAACGCACTGTGCAGCAAGGGGGCCCCAATCATGCAGATGACGGTCAGCTCGAAGGCAACAAACCTCACCCATCCCATGTCTTTGATCACCTGTCGGGGATGGCGGTTGTGGACGATAAGCGTTTGCATCCACCCCTTCATCCACCGGGTCCGCTGACCCAGCCATATCCGCCAATTGGTCGGTGCTTCCTCCAAAGTACGGGTCGGCATGACGTCAACCCGGTGGCGCAGTCGCGCCAGCCGCACGCCAAGATCAGCGTCCTCGGTGACATTGTAGGCATCCCAGCCGCCAATGGCCCGCAGTGTTTCGACGCGAAAATGATTGGAGGTGCCACCAAGTGGTACGGGCAAGCGCCAGCGCGCCAGCGCCGGCAATTGCACACCAAAAAGCCCCGCATATTCGCCGGCAAACAGGGCAGCCAAGGCGGCCTCGTTGCCATTGTCGACGACCAGTTGGGCTTGGACGCATTGTGTTTCGAGGCTTTCCCGAAACCGCTGAGCAACGCGCCACAGCTGGTCTGAATCGGGCCGGTCCTCAGCATCAAAGACCACCACAAACTCACCCCGCAGCAAAGGAAGAGCGTAGTCGAGAGCCTTGGGTTTGGTTCGAGGCATGGCATCTGGAACAACCACCAGCGAGAACTGAGGCAGGTCAAACACCTGTTTGACGGCCGCGATTGTGGCGCTCGACTGCCCTTCAACCACGAACTTGATGTCGAGACGATCCGCCGGATAGTCCAGGGCCACCATCGCCCCCACCAATTGGGGAACCATATGGGCTTCGTCGCGCAAGGGGATCAATATAGAATATACGGGCAATTCGGCGTCCTCGGGGCGCGGCGAGATTGGCGCCTTCGGATCAGTTGGACAAAACATACTTGCCAACCGCAACACCGCCGGCATCAACAGGACCAAGACCACGACTGGGAGGAGTGCCGGGTAGTCGAGGAATGGCGAGACTAGGACCAAGGCGACAATAACCAGCAGCAAGACCACAAACGCGATGCGGGCAGACAAGGGCAGATCGAGATCGGCAGTCGAGGCCGGCCACCGCCTTGCCAGCCGCTGGCGCGCTTCGGTCAGCAGGTCCTGGGAGTTGAGCCGGACCAGGTAATCGCGGAGGGCTCGTTCTGGGACCAAGCAGATTCGTCGGCGTTGGTCCGGGTTGGCGTCAAGCCAGGCTTTCAGCCGCAACACCTCAAAAAACCTGGGCGAGCAGAACAGCACATCGCGATCCAATACTCGGACACGAAATGTACGCACGTCTGCAAGTGCTTCCAGGTGCAGGGTCGTCGGCGCATCTGGCAGACTGGTTGGAACCACCTCAAAAAACGCTACGCCGAGCCATTGGGCACACCGTTGCGTCGCCAAGGCCTGGCTGACGCCCTTGGCAAAGACGCAATAGTCCAACGGGTCCATCTCCCGCTCGAACGCTGTTCGCAGCATGGGCCCAGTCAAAGCGGCATCGCCGCCGCTTTGACCAAGAATGGCCAGAAGCAGCGCCGCAGTAGCCGGCATTATCAGCTCAGTATGGTCTGGGGAGCGACGGCCGAAGCGGGACCCGCGCGCCGGGTTGACGCAGCAATGGGTCAGTCACCCCGGTGACTCGTCTCACATTGGCCAATGCACGTTCTGACACCTCAATCCAGGCAGCGATGGTGGGCCTACCATCGATCAACTCGGGAGCGCCCAATGGGGTAATGCGCCAGCCAACGGCGGTGCCGTGCTCAATCATTGAGGTGGTCGAGACAAACGTCACGTAGGTATAGCCCTGCTGCAGGGCATACTCCATCATGGCGCAGAACAGAATTGCAGACTCCTGTGATCGGCGCTGGCCTTCACGCCGATCGGGCCGAACGTAAAACCGGGTCCAATCCACACCAAGCGCCGGAGAGTCGGGCAATTTCGTCTGAACCATGCTGGAAAACACGGTTTGAAGCAGCGTTGGCGTGTTCAGCGGATTGAACCGCGAACCCCCGACCACTTCTTTGCCGTCGGTGACAAGCATGTGCGTTGCATCATTGGTATCAAAGGCGTCGACGTCGCGACCGTCGGGGCGGCGGATGGCCTCCCATCCCTGCATATCCACAAATATCCGATGCCGTAACCGATAGTTTTGTTCCAGCAGCTCAGCCGATTTCGCACCCGTACTGCCGCAGACAAGATGTACCTTCATCGCTCAATCCCCTCGCCATTATGGCGCTAGAGGCATTAGCCATGGCGGCGGGCGGCGGCGGTATTGGCAGAAGTCACAATGCGATGAGCTTGTGGCGAATTGCTTCGACGACAGTGTGGAGCCGATTGTTGGTGCCGAGCTTTTTTTGCGCGTTCTCGCAGTGTTGGTTGATGGTGCGCTCAGACAGCCCGGTGATGATGGCAATGTCTTGCGCGGTCTTGCCAACCGCAGCCCATTTCAAGATTTCACCCTCGCGGGCCGTGATGGCGCGCCGCGGTACGGTATCGCCGCTCATGGTGTGCAAGTAGCGAAGCTGACCATGGGCATAGAGCGCCAACATGTGCAGTTCGAGCCGTGCCTTATCATCCAAATCATCCGTGCGGCCAACCAAGGACACCACGCCCTGCATACCGCCCTCCATATGGATCGGGACACAAAACCCGTCGTCCATACCAAAATCGCGGGCTTCCTGCATCACCCGCTTGGCCGGCAGGTCCGAATCCGAGTCAAATGGTGCGTCCGCCCAATCAAATGGCAGTGTGGTTGAAAAGCAGTGTCGCGCGACCGGATCAAGATGCACATAGCCTTGAGTCGTATAGCGCTGGTACCATTCGTCCGGCCAGCCGGAGAGGAGCACAAAGGGTCGCACGTCCATTCCACGATCAGGCAGGCCAGAAACGATGAACCGCTCAAAGCCATATTCGCCAATGGCATCGAACATGGTCTTGAGAATTGCATCCGCGCTGGTGTGGCGCTGGATGGTCTCGATTGTCGACATCAAATCGGAGTTCACCTGGCACGCCCCCTTGCCCGGTTCGTTCGGGCGCAGTGTGATCCCTTCTACACTTTTACGCAAGTGTCACTAAACGCAATAACTTTGTCAACTATTGCTGCTGACGGCAACAATGATCGGGCATAAAACTTGGGGTGTTTGGCAGCGATTTGTCAATCTGGCCCAAACTGGTGCGGATTGAAATGATAGGCGGTTGAACAAAATTCACAAACAACTTCTATCTGACCATCCACTGCCATTTCATCACGCTCCCCTCCAGTAAAACTCGAGCCCAACATCGCTTCGATACGCTCAGCCGAACAACTGCATCGTTCCTTCATCGGCATTGGGGTGAAAACCCGGACGCCGGTCTCATGGTACAGTCGAAACAACAACCGCTCAGACGAAAGGTCTGGGTCCGCTAGTTCAATATCTTCGAGCGTCGCCAACATTGTCGTCGCTTGGGTCCAACCATCCGATTGTTCGATCTCTGCGTAATCACCATTACCAGGCAAGTCGGCAACCACGCCCTGACCGTGTTCGGGCAGGTGCTGAATCAACACCCCTCCGGCCCGCCAATGGGGACGGTGATCGCCTTTGCGGGTAAATTCGGCGACTGCCAGCCTGACCATGGTCGGGATCTGTTCGGACTGCATGAAGTAGGTATGGGCGACCTCTTCGAGCGAGTTTCCGTCGAGAGCCACGATACCCTGATACCGCTCCGTGCTAGCTCCCTGGTCGATCGTCATGGCCAAATGACCACTACCCAGCAACTCCCCGGGGCGGGTTTGGCCCGCCTCGGCCGCCTTAACCAGGGCGGCCTGATCAAAACGGGCATAACCGCGCAGACTATCGGGAGCATCGAAATCAACGACCAGCAGGTTAACCGGACCATCGGTTTGGGTCTGCAAGATAAAGCGGCCGTCAAACTTCAACGATGAACCGATCAGTGCTGTCAAAGCGACTGCTTCTCCCAGCAGCCGCGCCACTGGTGCAGGATAATTGTGGCGGCTCAGAATTGTATCGAGCGAATGGCCCAGCCGTACGGCGCGCCCGCGCGTATCCAGGGCATCGAGGGTAAACGGAACGACATCGTCGTCACCGGCTTCGGGGCGATCGAGGCCCAGGGCAGACATTAGGGTGTCGGTCATGCTTTGATCGTCCGGCGTGATGGCAAAATTGGTGGTCCAGCGGCTGCAATGACAATGATCAAAGCCCTCGTCCTCGGCAAGAGGTAGGGCTTCAAACCAAGGGCATCAGCCGATGCGCTTAGTTCGTGGCGACGCCGAGAGCCCAGCATAGGATAGCTTTTTGGGCGTGCAGCCGATTTTCGGCTTCGTCAAACACGACCGATTGCGGGCCGTCGATGACGTCGTCGGTAACCTCATCGCCCCGATGGGCAGGCAAGCAGTGCATGAACAAAGCGTTGGTGTTGGCCAATGCCATCAAACTGGTGTTGACCTGATAGGGTTTCAAGACCCGGCGCCGTTCCGCTGCGTCCGTGTCGCCCATCGACACCCACGTGTCGGCGATGATCAGATCAGCGTTTTCTGCGGCCTCGCGCGGGTCTTCGATCAACTTGACCCATTTGCCGGCCTTTTGAATATCGAGCATCAGGTCTTTTTCGGGCCAGTATTCATCCGGCACGGCGATGGTTAGCTCGCACTCGAACAATTCGGCTGCATTGACCCAGGAATGCAGCACGTTATTGCTGTCACCAACCCAGGCGATTTTGGCGCCCCTTATCGGCCCGCGGTGTTCCTCAAAGGTCATCAGATCGGCCATGATCTGGCAGGGGTGGGCGCGCCGGGTCAGGCCATTGATCACTGGAACCGTTGATCCACCGGCGAGTTCGAGCAAGTCCGCGTGGCTGAGAATGCGGATCATGATCGCATCGACATAGCGCGACATCACCCTGGCGGTGTCTTCGAGCGTTTCCTCGCGCGATAGCTGCATTTCATGGCCAGACAGCATGATAGTCTCGCCACCCAATTGGCGCATGGCGACGTCAAACGAGACACGAGTTCGCGTGGATTGTTTGTCAAAGATCATTGCCAGGATTCTGTCCTTGAGCAATGCCGGGCGGTCCCCTTCTTTCAGTCGTGACTTCAGCGAAACAGCCGCGTTGAGCATGCCGCGCAGTTCGGCATAGGAAAAGTCGTCGATATTGAGGAAATGTCTCGGCTGGCCGGTCATTGGCTTGGGTCCGGTTCGTTTGAGGCTAAGAGGGGAAGAAGGGGATTAGTCGACAGATGGCGCCGAAACAGTTTCGGCCTCGATCGCGCTAAACGCTGCGGCAATGTTGTCCATAGCCTCTTTGATATCGCTTTCGGTGACGATGAGCGGAGGCAGCAGACGCAACACATTGTCGCCGGCGGCGACCGCTAGCAGGTGATGGTCGTCGCGCAGCCGCGCCACGAAATCACGCACTGGTGGGGTGATCTTGAGACCCGCCAGCAGGCCCTTGCCCCGCACCTCCACGACATATTGTGGAAAGCGCTGGGCCAATTGTTGCAGGTGCCAGGTGAGCACCTGACCCATCTGGTTGACACGGTCGAGAAAGCCTGGCGCCAGGATCCGATCCAGCACGGCATTGGCGACCGCGGTCCCCAAGGGATTGCCGCCATAGGTGGACCCATGGGTGCCGGGAACCATGGACGCAGAAACCGCAGCCGTGGCGAGGCAGGCGCCGATCGGAAATCCGCCGCCGAGCGCCTTGGCGACGGCCACGATGTCCGGGGTTATGCCCGCCCATTCAAACGCAAAAAACCGCCCGGTGCGGCCATAGCCGCATTGGACTTCATCCAAAATCAAGAGCAGGTCATGCTGATCGCACAGGGCGCGCAAACCCTGCAGGAATTCTGTGGTCATGGCGGTGACGCCGCCCTCGCCCTGAACGGGTTCAATCAGAATTGCGCAGGTATTCGAAGTGATCAGTGCGGCGACCGCGGCCAGATCGCCTGGCGCGGTGTGTTTGAACCCCGGCAGAGCGGGACCAAACCCTTCCAGATAGGCTGGATTGCCGGCCGCTGCGATCGTGGCCAGGGTGCGCCCATGGAAGGAGCCGGTAAAGGCAATGATTTCGGTCTTTTCCGGCTGGCCTTTGGCGAAGAAATAGTGCCTGGCCGTCTTGATCGCGCACTCGATCGCCTCGGCGCCTGAATTGGTGACAAAGACCTTGTCGGCAAAGGTCGCATCGACGAGGCGTTGGGCCAACCGTTCCTGTTCGGGAATCGTGAATACGTTACTGGTGTGCCAGACCTTATCGGCGGCAGACTTCAGTGCCGCAACCAGGTGCGCGTCGCCATGGCCAAGCGCGTTGACGGCAATACCGGAGTGAAAATCGAGGTAAGCCGTGCCGTCCTGACTGAATAGGCGCATACCCTCGCCCCGCTCGAAAGCGAGTTCGGACCGGGCATAGGTGCCAAATAGCGCAGACATGGACGTGATCCTCAAGTTTGGTGTTGCAGCAAAAGCGCAGCTGGCGATCCGAATGACGGACTTACCAGCAAAAAATCAAAAACGCGCTACTTTTAGCGGCGCGTTGCAGCCACCAAATAGGGTAAATCGGCGCCATAAGTCAATGTTTTCGCACCAAGTGCCTGATATGACTCACGTTCTGTTAATCGGAAATTAACCAAGGGTTTTCCCGGGGAAATTTGCCCCGGACTCTTGATCCCGATTCCATCGATGTCGTAAGATCAAAGCCGTTGGGGACACGATATCTCGTGTGGCGGACCCACTCAACATACGATCCGTAGCGATTTTTTGCCTGCCAACATTATTGGCAGAACGATGAGGGACTCTGTTTTGACGATGGTAGCGGAAGCACAATCTTCGGGCTGGACTGATGAGCGCGTCGAGACCCTCAAAAAACTCTGGATGGAGGGCCTGAGTGCCAGCCAAATCGCCGGTGAACTTGGCCAGGGCGTGACCCGCAATGCGGTGATCGGAAAAGTGCATCGCCTCAAGCTTTCGGCTCGGGCCAAGCCGACAAATTCGACCCCGCGGGCCCGCCCGGCAGCGCGCCCCGCGCCACGCCGTGTTGCCAGCCTCGGGGCTGGTCCGATGTCGGGTGCCGCCATGGGCGGGGCCAAGCAGCGCACCGTTACCATGATGCGGACACAAAGCATGGGCGGCGGCGCGACCGCATTGGCGTCGAACCCCGAAGTCGAGCATGAGCGCTATGTTGCGCCACAAGTGGCAGAGCTGTTTATCCCCGAGGACAAGCGGCTGAGCCTATTGCAATTGAGCGAACACACTTGCAAATGGCCCATTGGCGATCCGTTGACCAAGGATTTTTACTTCTGTGGTCAGCATTCCAACGACGGAAAGCCCTATTGCGAATTCCATTCGCGCCGGGCCTACCACCAGGTGGACAAGAAGCGCCGCTAGACGACATCGGATTTGAAGCGAACAAAGAGCGCCGTTGGCGCTCTTTTTGTTGGCACGGTCAAATCCTGGGATGGCCCAATCCATTGGAAAAAACCAGTGCCAAAGCCCGGGTCATTCCAGAGGCAACAAAAGGGGATTGGGTATCATGCTTTTGGCCTTGACCCGTCAAAGTGAATATCTGGCACGACCACATGTTGCGAACTGGCGATATCGGCCCCAGCAATCAGACCCAACATCAATTTGCCAAGGCGAAGGCCGCTGTCGTTGAAGTCCTCGTAGACCGTTTCAACCTGGGGCTGGAACTGGGGAAATAGCGGCGAGGATTGCTTGCAGACAACGTGATAATCCTTGCCGATGGTCAAACCATTGTCGGAGAACCCGGCAATGATCGCCAGGGCGGACATCTCGTCGCTGCAGACAAATCCATCTGGCGCTTTCGGTCGCCGACAACGCTTGAGGACGTATTCGCGGATGGCGTAGGCCGGGCTGCTCAGCGTTACGTCCGACGCAATCTCGCCAGCAATCCCAGTTTCGGCGACGGCGCGTTCAAACCCGGCCCGCATATGTTGGCTATAAGTATACGCACTGCTGGGCAGCACGATGGAAACATTCTTGCAACCCAGTTGGGCCAATCGCTTGACGGAGCCGTACGCAAAGACCTCGTTGTCGAAATCAACATAGGGATGCGGATCCGGCCACTCGGTGCGGCCATGACTGATGAACGGAAAGTTATTGTCGAGCAGAAACCGCACCCGCTCGTCAAAGGGTTCTGTATGAGAAAAAATGACCCCGTCGGCCATCCGGTTTCGTACGATGTGGCGGATCGGCTCAATCGGTTGCACATTGCGGAACTGAGGCATGATGACCAGATGGTAGGCGGTATTGCGCATTGCCTCGGTCAGGCCAGCCACAACCGAGGAGCCAAAGCCATAAATCTGCTCATCGGGCTCTAGCACAAGTGCTATCACATTGGTGCGGCCGGTCTTGAGCCGCAGCGCCGTGCGATCTGGCAGATACCCGACTTCAGCCGCAACCCTTTGGACCCGATCGCGGGTTTCCTGGGCCAATTCAGGCGCATTATTGAGCGCGCGCGAAATCGTGGTGATCGCAAGACCGGTCATTTGCGCGATCGTCTTCAGCGTCGGCTTGCCCGAGGGTTTCACCCCGGGCCTGGCACGCTCCGCTGGGTGCTCATCATCTTCTGCCATTGTTTCCGCCCCCACGGACCCGGCCTGTGCCCACGTCACAGATTCTTGACGCCACAAGAATCATGTTGTGGCGCAAATTTCAATGTCCATCGCGGGAAGAACCCGATACTCGCGCCGGAAACGCCCCATTTTCCCGGCAATTCTGCAGAATTCGCCTAAAGTCGAACAGGAATAGCAACCTTTTGGCCACCAATAGGAATTGCTCCGCTGGTCATTCGGCGCTTTTTGCTCTAACGTTGTGTCGTGCGTTGAAGAGATTCACCACGACCCGTTCACCACTAGGAGAGGACTGAAGATGACACCGTCGAATTGCTTCATTATCCAAACCGGGTGCCTGAACGTGCGCGTAGCCGACCTGCTTATTGCCCAATATTGGCAAGGGATTTGTCGCTCGAAACGAATGTGACTGTCGTCATTCATTTGTCTCACATACCCGATAGATACCCCCGCGTTGGTCAGACGTTCATGGCAATTGCAATGACACGGTTTAGACCTAGACGCGCAAGTGGAGTCTCCACCCATGCAGGAAAATTCTGTTCAGCGGACCAAGGTCCAGAAGCCGGTCGTCATTGAAGTTGGCGGCGAGCCCTTGGGGGTCGTGGTTTCGCATCGTGACGGCTTTCGTTTTCTCGCCGTAAAGCTCCCGGCGTTTGCGATCGACGGGCACGTTTTTGGCAGCATCGAAAGCGCTAAATCGGCTGCTTCCGAAGTCATGCGTCGGCACGGCCTGCAGGCGGCGTAGTTTCCGAGATCTTGATCGGCCAGACTGTGCCAGGCAGGCGCCGGAGCGGCGTGGATTTGAGTACTAGCCCGATGTTTTGTCGGCGATGGCTCGCAAAGCTGCCACCAATTGCGCCGTACCGTCTGCCGGATGTCCCGAATTGTCGATGGTCATGGAAACAGCGCCGTCGAGCCTGGGCGCTGTTTCACGCGCCAGCCGCGAGGCGATTTGGGAGCCATCTTCGCGTCCACGGCGCGCCAACCGTTCCGCGCGCAAGGCGAGATCGGCAGTGATCAGAATAACCGAAGTCGCCGAGAACGTAGATCGCGCCAGTGCAATAGCGTGTCGTGAGCCGTTCGCGACGGCAATCTTGCCCTGGCCCAAGTCCGCCAGCACACCAATCGGCAATCCATAACGCAGGCCATGGGCGTCCCAATGCAGGGCCAATTTCCCTGCGGCTTCCAGTTTAGAAAAGGTCTCGGCATCGACCGTGTCGTGATCCTCGAGCGCCGCGTCGGCAGGACGGGTCACGATACGCCTGACAAAACTGAACCGCGGGTCCCCCGCCAGCGCTGCTTTGGCCCCGGCAATCAATGTGTCCTTGCCGACGCCCGAAGCGCCAACGATCAGCACCAGTACGCCGGACGAGCGGTCCATCTCAGCTGACCCGTTTGCCCTGGCGCCACACCCCACGCACCACCGGCATACCGCCAATGACACTGACCCGTACCAGATCGGCGCGCTTGCCGATGGCGATTTCCCCCCGATCAAGCAGACCCGCCGCTTTTGCCGGGTTTAACGTTACGGTGGCCAGCGCCTGTGGCAGACTAATCGTATCAACCCGCTCAGGCAGCAAAAACGCCGCTTGCAACAAAGCAAACGGCACGTAGTCGGAGCTCAACACGTCCAGCAACCCGGCGCGCACCAGATCTGTCGCCGAAATGTTGCCGGAGTGAGATTTGCCGCGCACCACATTGGGCGCCCCCATCAGAATGGCCAAGCCAGCCGCATGGGCGGCAGCAGCTGCTTCCAGCGTGGTCGGAAACTCGGCAATCCGCACACCGTCTCGCACCGCTTCGTCGACATGGGCCAAAGTGGCGTCGTCGTGGCTCGCGAGCGCCAGCCCCAATTCGGCTGATCGTGCGATAATGGCGGCACGATTGCTGGCCGAATAGCGCTCATGCTCGGCCAGACGCTCGTCCAGATAGCGATTGAGCTCGCTTTCGGTCCGACCCATCTTGTCCTTGTAGAATAGGCGATAATCGTCCAGCGATGTGAACTGACGCTGCCCAGGTGTATGGTCCATGACCGAAGCCAAGCGCGTCAGGGGATGATCGGCATAGGTTTCGAACTGTTCAAGCACATCGTGACTGGGCAATTCACAGCGCAAATGGATCAAATGGTCGACCCGCAACCGGCCATCCTGTTGCCCCGAGCGGATCGCCGAAATCAGGCGGTCGACGTGAACACCCATGTCGGGCAGATCAACGTCCGAACCGATCCGAACCGCGTCAAACACCGTGGTAATGCCCGATGCTGCGATTTGACCGTCATGAGCCTGCAACGCGGCCATCGGGTCCCAGAAGACACCTGGACGGGGGCGATAGTGATTTTCCAGGTGATCGGTGTGCAATTCGACCAGGCCCGGAATCAGGAAATCGCCCTCGAGGTCAAAGCCAACCCGACCCTGCTGCGAGGCATCTATCCCGGAAATCAAGCCGTCAGCGACCGACAGGTCGCCCTCAACTATCGCGTCTGCGGTGACAATGCGACCATTGCGAAAGGCTGTTTCGATCGGCATCAATTGTCGTCCTGCAGTTGAAAGTCTGCCACCCGCATGAATGGGAGGCCGCTATCGGCTTCGTAAAACAGGCACACCCGATCCAGCCAAAACGGCGTTTGAAGCAGCTGGGCGAACCAAATCTTGGCCGCAGCCATTATGGCGGGTTGATCGCTTGGGGCCAAGCGATCGGTAAGGGTCATATGGAAGAAAAATTCTTCGAACACATAGGGATATCCATAGGCGTCGAGCATTTCCTCCTGACGCGGCGTTAGTCCCTTGGACCGGCGGGCTTGTCGATCACGCAGGGTCATGGGCGCACGGAACGCCTCGAAGCCCTCAACCACCTTGGCGCAGAAATCCCGGACGGGTTCGTCGTCCCCGGCAATCACCAGCGCTAGAAAGCCATCAAGCCAAGCCAATTGCAGACGCCCTAATGGGACCCGCGCGTTGGCAGTCGCAAACTCGGCAAGGGCGGCGGTCAGCATTGGCGCGGTGTGGCCCTGTTGCAGCGCCATCGGCGCCTTAAGGGTCGCATGAAAGCCATAGCGGCTGGCAGATTGGGTCGCGTTCAGCAGGCGATCCCGGTCAAGCCCGGCGACCGGCCCGTCAAAAACGCTGCCGTCGGCAGCATCACGCCCCAGCCAAGCTGCAGCGCGCTCCCATAGCGCATGGGAAGTGGCCGGAGCGTAGTAGATCGCAAATCGTTCGGTCATGTGCCCCTCACAGCTGGTCGGCGTATATGAGGCTTATGTCAGATTCTTGACGGCTGGCCACAGGGGTGCGAATTCGTCGCGGCGCAACAACAGAGGCCTCAGCCGATAGATCGACATGGACCGCCTCCTGCTTGAAAAGCTGCGCGCGCACCCTCGTCATCGCGCGACCTACACACCGCAACAGCGCTCGGGCAAGACAGGACGTTTGGGTAAGAATAGCGACAGGGCGCCACGTGTGCCGATCTTTGCGCCAATGTCCTTGGCAGAAGCCCACAATCTTTTGCAAACTCAACCGCGGGGCGCCAGCGCAAAGCAATCGCGCTGTGCGCCCAAAAAACCCATTTTTTGGGCTTGGCAGACTGGAGTGCTCTCTGCTCTATAGCCGTGGTTTTTGAGGACGCAACGCGATGACCAAGCAGAAGATTGCCGTGATTGGTGTGGGCAAAATTGCCCAGGATCAACATCTGCCAGTCATCGACCGGAGCGCCGATTTCGAATTGGCCGCGACCGTTTCCACGCGCGGATTAGCCCATGGCAACGCCCCGGCGTTCAGGACCGCAGCTGAGCTCTATGCCGCCATGCCGGAGGTCAAATTGGTCGCCATCTGCACCCCGCCAGGCGTGCGCCATGGGCTGGTGCGTGAAGCGCTCGACGCCGGCATGGACGTGTTGATGGAAAAGCCGCCGACCCCAACGATCTCTGAGCTCGATGATTTGGTGGCCTATGCCAAGACTAAAGGTCGCGTGCTGTTTCAGACCTGGCATTCCCAATATAATAGCGCGGTTGACCGAACCCGCGATATTCTAGCCGTGGACGGGGTCAAGTCCGTCCGCATCGACTGGCGCGAAAATGTTCGAAAATGGCACCCAGGTCAGGATTGGGTGTGGGAGCCAGGCGGGTTCGGCGTTTGTGACCCGGGCATCAATGCGCTGTCGATCTTTACCAAGGTTATGCCGTTTCCAGTCTTTGTGGGCAGTGCCCGGTTGACCTTCCCGTCCAATCGCCAGACCCCCATCGACGTCGAGATTGTTTTCAAGTCCGGTCAGGTGCACCAGCCCGCAATGAGCGCCGTGTTCAACTGGCTGGAGGAGAGCGGCGAGATATGGACCATCACCTTTGAAACGATCAAAGGCGACGTGCTCAGGCTTGAAAAGGGCGGCACCGTGCTGCGGATCAACGATCAGATCGTGCTCGAAGCGCCGTCTGAGGAATATGAGCGCATCTATGAGCGCTTTGCCGAGTTGCTCGAAAACCGCCAAAGTGACGTTCAAGACGCTCCGTTGCGGCTGACCGCCGACGCATTCCTGCTCGGGGCACGTCATAACTCTGAACCGTTCGAGTGGTAGGCACCTGCCATTGCGTCAAGCCAGTCAATTCGCCGAGGCAATGACGCCATGACGAGAGCTTTTGCCCCCAGGCAAGCCTAAGACTTTGGTTCAATAAGATCCCAGCTGTTGCCGCACAAATCCTTAAACACGGCAACGGTGCCATAGGGTTCGTGGCGCGGCGGCTCCAGAAATGGGACCCCCTTGGCGAGCATTGCGGCATGATCGCGCGCAAAATCGTCGGTTTCGAGGAAAAATCCAACCCGCCCACCGGTCTGGTTGCCGATAGCGGCGCTTTGGGTTTCACCTTCCGCCTTGGCCAACAATAAGCGCGCTCCGGGACCGCTTGGACCAACGAGAACCCAGCGTTTGCCGCCCTCGAGCGCGATATCGGCCAAAAGCGTAAATCCTAGCTTTTCGCAAAAAAATGCTATGGACTGGTCATAGTCCGCAACAACAATTGCGATTGTGGCGATGGTCTGGGTCATGAATGCCTTTAGTGCAACTTAAGCCCGTGGGGTCAGGGCACATTGTGAATAGAAATATCCATTGTGTCGACAATTGCCTCTCAGATTAAGCAAGCGACCAAAACAATGATTGCGCTGTCCTTCAAAAACCGCTTTGGTGCGCTCCAAGCCACGAAACCAAGATCGTGGCGCAGATACTTATCGGGAGATGAAACTCATGAAACTGATGAAAAGCCTGATGCTCGCTGGCGCCATGATCGCGCTTTGCGCCGGCGCAGCGCAAGCCAAGCAGCTGATTTACTGCTCGGAAGCTTCACCCAAGCATTTTGATCCGGCTATGGCCACTGGCGGCAACGACTTCGACGCTTCTGCCCGTACCATTTACAACCGTCTTGTCGAATTCAAGCATGGCGAAACTGGTCTCGAGCCAGGCGTTGCCGACACCTGGGAAATCTCGGCCGATGGCCTTGAGTATACTTTCCACCTGCATCCCGGCACCAAGTTTCATACCACGTCCTATTTCACGCCAACCCGTGATCTGACCGCCGACGACGTCGTGTTCAGCTTCGAGCGCCAGTACAAAGCCGACAACGCGTTCCACACTTATCTGGCTGACTCGCAGTATGAATACTACGAAGCCATGGCGATGCCTGCCTATATCAAGGAAGTGGTCGCGGTTGACCCACTGACCGTCAAGATCGTGCTGAACACGCCAAATTCGCCAATGCTGGCTAATCTCGGCATGGACTTTGCCTCGATCGTTTCCAAGGAATATGCAGACCAGTTGCTGGCTGCAGGCACACCGGAAAAGCTCGCTTCCGAACCAGTCGGTACCGGCCCATTCCAGTTTGTCGACTATCAGCTCGACTCTGTGATCCGCTACGCTGCATTCACCGATTATCTCAAGGGTAAAGTGGCGATCGACGACCTGATCTTTGCGATCACACCTGACACCACTGCCCGCACTCAGCGTCTTTTGGCTGGTGAATGCGATGTTATGTCGTATCCAAACGCGACCGACATTGACTCACTGCGGGCCAATCCTGACCTGACCGTTTTGGACCAGGCTGGCCTGAACATCGGCTACATGGCCTACAACACCCAGCTTGCTCCGACAGACAATGTTGAAGTGCGTCACGCGCTCAACATGGCGATCAACAAGCCAGCACTGGTGGAAGCCCTGTTCGGCAAGGGCAATGGCCAGCCAGCCAAGAACCTGATCCCGCCAACCATGTGGTCGTATAACGACGCAATCGTGGATGACGAGTACAATCCAGAAAAGGCCAAGGAAATCCTGGCTGCCAATGGCGTGACCGAGATCACCCTTTGGGCTTCTGATCGTGCACGTTCCTACAACCCAAGCTTTGCTCGCTCGGCTGAAATCATTCAGCAGGATTGGGCAGCTGTTGGCGTTACTGCAACGATCAAGACCGTGGAATGGACCCAGTATCGTATCGATGGGGCCAAGATCGATCGTCCAGGCGCGTTCCAGATCGGCTGGGGCGGGGACAATGGTGATCCGGATAACTTCTTTGCTATCCTGTTCGGCGCCGCCGCTATCGGCACCCAGAACTACGCAATGTGGAATAACCCTGAGTTCGAAGACTTGATGAAGCAGGGCGTATTCGAGACCGATCCAGCCGCTCGCGCTGCGATCTATGTCAAAGCCCAGGAAGTGATGAGCCGTGAAGCTCCCGCATTCCTGATGGCGCATTCCACCATCTTCATGGCGATGAACAAAAAGGTTCTCGGCTACACCATGGACCCGCTGGCAATGCACCGCTTCGACAACGTCGACGTTGCTGAATAACTAGGATCAGGCGGCGCCGGCAACGGCGCCGCCTTACCATTTCCCCATGTTCAGATACATCTTTCACAAGCTCGCGCTGATCATTCCGACCTTGATCGGCATTACGATCTGCTCTTTTGGCTTTGTCCGCCTCATTCCTGGCGACCCGATTTTGGCTCTGGCCGGCGAACGCGGCGTGACCGCTGTGCGCTATGCCGAGCTGCGCACCCTTTACGGCTACGACCGCCCGATCTGGGAGCAGTACTTTGCCTATATTGGCAAGGTGTTGCAGGGTGATTTTGGTAACTCGCTGGCAACGCACCGGCCGGTCGTTGAAGAATTTCTCAAGCTGTTTCCAGCAACCATCGAGCTTGCAACTTTTGCCCTGATCTTTGCCATCGCCGTCGGCATTCCGGCGGGCATTTTCGCAGCGATCAAGCGCGGCTCCTGGCTCGATCAGGGCCTGATGGGCACAGCCCTGGTCGGCTATTCAATGCCGATCTTTTGGTGGGGCCTGCTGCTGATCATCTTTTTTTCCGGCTATCTGGGCTGGACCCCGGTTTCCGGACGGATTGGATTACAGTTCTTTTTCAAGCCGACCACCGGCTTCATGCTGATCGATAGCCTGTTGGCGGGCAAGGTGGACGGGTTCTTGTCGGCTCTGCGCCATCTGGTGCTGCCAACAATCGTGCTCGGCACAATTCCACTCGCTGTGATCGCACGCCAAACGCGCTCTGCCATGCTCGAAGTCATGGGCGAAGACTATGTGCGCACAGCTCGAGCCAAGGGCCTGAGCGACCGTCGCGTCATCGGCTTGCACGCGCTGCGCAATGCGCTGATCCCGGTGGTGACCACCATCGGCCTGCAGGTTGGTGTGCTGATGGGCGGCGCTATTCTGACCGAAACCATTTTTTCCTGGCCTGGGATCGGCCGCTGGCTGGTCGATTCGATCTACAAGCGCGATTACGCGGTGGTCCAGAGCGGTTTGTTGCTGGTCGCGGTAATTGTTATGGCGGTTAACCTGATTGTTGACGTGCTCTATGCGCTGATCAATCCACGGATCCGGGTGCAGGGTAAATGAGCGACGTAACCGCAACGGCCAGCCCGCAGCGCGCCTCCGCACTGCGCGAGTTCTGGCACTATTTTTCGCAGAACCGCGGCGCCGTCATGGGGTTGGTGGTATTTGGCGTGTTGGTGTTACTGGCAATCGCCGCGCCGTTCATCGCGCCGCACCCGCCTGAACTGCAATACAAGGACGCGTTCCTGCAGCCTCCCGTCTGGTACGAGGGTGGCACCTGGAAGTTCATTTTGGGGACCGACGCCATCGGTCGAGACATGCTGTCGCGTCTGCTGCATGGCTCGCGCTACTCGCTGGTCATTGGTGCGTTCGTGGTGTCGCTGTCCCTGATTGTGGGGATCGCGCTCGGGCTTGTGGCGGGCTATTTCCGCGGCTGGGTCGACGTGGTCATCATGCGGGTCATGGACATCATTCTGGCGTTCCCGTCGCTGCTGCTGGCGCTGGTGCTGGTGGCCGTGCTCGGACCGGGCCTGCTCAACGCCATGCTTGCCATTGCGGTGGTATTGCAACCCCATTTTGCCAGATTGGTGCGCGCCGCGGTTATGGCCGAAAAGAGCCGCGACTATGTTACGTCAGCCAAACTTGCGGGGGCCGGCCACTTCCGATTGATGGCGATCACCATCCTGCCCAACTGCCTGGCACCACTGATCGTGCAAGCAACCCTCAGCTTTTCAAACGCTATTCTTGAGGCGGCCGCTCTGGGGTTTCTAGGGCTTGGTGCCCAACCACCAACGCCAGAATGGGGCACGATGCTCGCCAACTCGCGCGAGTTTATCTTGCGCGCGCCCTGGGTTGTAACCTATCCGGGCCTGGCAATTCTCATCACCGTACTGGCCATCAATTTGATTGGCGACGGCCTGCGCGATGCGCTTGATCCAAAATTGAAGCGGAGCTGATCTTGCCCCTGCTTGAAATCAAAAACCTGACGGTGGCCTTTGACACCTCAGTGGGCCTGTTCAAGGCCGTCGATGGAATCGATGTCGCCGTGGATGGCCGCGAAGTTCTGGCTATTGTTGGCGAAAGCGGTTCCGGTAAATCTGTTGCCATGCTCGCTGTTATGGGGCTGCTGCCTTCATCGGCGACGGTGACCGCCGACAAGATGACTTTTGAGGGCAAAGACCTGCTCACGATGTCATCCCACGAGAAGCGGGCGATCATCGGCAAAGAGATCGCCATGATCTTTCAGGAGCCGATGGCCAGCCTTAATCCATGCTTTTCGATCGGCTTTCAGATCGAAGAAGTTTTGGGCCGCCACATGGGACTAAAAGGGTCTGCAGCCCGAAAGCGCGCCATTGAATTGCTGACCATGGTCGGCATCACCGATGGGGCCGACCGGTTGGGGGCGTTCCCGCACCAGATGTCGGGTGGCCAGTGCCAGCGCGTCATGATCGCCATGGCCATTGCCTGTGATCCCAAGCTGCTGATCGCGGACGAACCAACCACCGCACTCGATGTGACCATCCAAAAGCAGATCCTTGACCTGCTCGTGAGCCTGCAGGTGCGCTATGGCATGGCTCTGATCATGATTACCCATGACATGGGCGTGGTCGCCGAAACGGCTGACCGGGTGATTGTCCAGTATAAGGGCCACAAGATGGAGGAGGCCGATGTGCTGACCCTGTTTGAGAACCCCAAATCCGCCTACACGCGCGCCTTGCTATCGGCGCTGCCTGAAAATGCGGTGGGTGATCGCCTGCCGACCGTAGCCAGTTTTGCTTTTGACCCAGAAACCGGGGTAGCACGATGAGTACCCCTGTCCTGGAGGTCCGCAACCTC
This sequence comes from Devosia equisanguinis, assembly GCA_943372435.1. Taxonomy (GTDB): domain Bacteria; phylum Pseudomonadota; class Alphaproteobacteria; order Rhizobiales; family Devosiaceae; genus Devosia; species Devosia equisanguinis_A. The sequence goes on along the minus strand of CALRYQ010000005.1, from coordinate 57,420 downwards.
AAGCGTGACTATGTTTCAAGTGGCGGGTTGTTTCGGCCTGCAAAAGTGGTCCAGGCCGTCAAAGGCGTCACCTTTTCGCTGGAAAAAGGAAGAACGCTGGCGGTGGTTGGAGAAAGCGGCTGCGGCAAGTCTACGCTTGCTCGAATGATCACGCTGATCGATGAACAATCCTCGGGGGAAATCCTGATCGACGGCAAGACCGTCAATGTCGGTTCCGGGGTAAGCCGCGAAATGCGCCAAAAGGTGCAGATTGTTTTTCAAAACCCCTATGGCTCGCTCAATCCGCGGCAAAAGATCGGCGACGTGCTGTCCGAGCCACTGCTGCTCAATACCAAATTGTCCGCCGCCGAACGTCGCGACCAGTCCATGGCCATGCTGCTCAAAGTCGGGCTGCAGCCTGAGCACTTCAATCGCTACCCCCATATGTTCTCGGGCGGCCAACGGCAACGCATCGCCATTGCCCGCGCCCTGATGCTCAACCCGTCGTTTTTGGTGCTGGACGAGCCGGTCTCTGCACTTGACCTGTCGGTTCAGGCCCAGATTCTTAATCTGCTGAAGGATTTGCAGGACGAGTTCGGGTTGACCTATGTGTTCATCAGTCACGACCTTTCCGTGGTCCGCTACATCGCCAACGAGGTGATGGTGATGTATTTCGGTGAAGTGGTTGAGCATGGCAGCCGCGACGCCGTGTTCCAAAACCCGCAGCATGGCTACACGCAGACCCTGTTTGCGGCGACGCCAAAAACCGATGTCGCCACCATCAAAGCGCGGTTGGCCAAAAAGGTCGCCGCATAGGGTTCGGCAGGCTGGCAGGTCGGCGTGACACTGGCGTGGTTGAGCACATGCGGGGTTTCGGCGGCTATTCATCGCCAGTTCAGCTTGCTTTTTGTACAAAAATTGCGCGCTCAACACGTTGAGGGCAATGTCCTGGTACGGGCAATAGACAAGGAAAAATCATGAAATTTTTGGGCGTAGTAGCGGCACTTGTGGTCGCGGCGGGCATCGCATTGTCCGGTTGGTTTGTTGGGACGGCATTGGTGGAAAGCCGGGCGCCTTTGCGCGTGGTCACCGTCAAGGGCCTGTCCGAACGCGACGTGCAGGCCAATTTGGGCTTCTGGCCGATCCGGTTCGTCGCTACCGGAGCGACGCTGGAAGCGGCCCGCGCGGGCCTTGAAACGTCGGAACGGGCGGTCACCAAGTTCCTCCTCGACAAGAGCTTTGTGGCCGACGAAATCCAGGTTCAGAACGTTTTGGTTGAGGACCGGGCTGCTGGTTACAACGCCGGTTCGACGCCAGATGAATACCGCTTCGTTTTGACCGAGGATCTGTTGGTCACCTCGGCAAAGGTCACGGCGCTTGCCGATGCCTCTCGTTCGGTTGCCGATCTGCTCAAACAGGGTGTGGTGTTTTCTTCGGACGCCTATACCGCTGGCCCATCATTCGTGTTCACCGGGATTAATGACCTCAAATCCGAGATGCTGACGGAAGCCACTTTGCGGGCCCGCGAGACGGCGCAGCAATTCGCCACGGAGTCAGGGGCAGCGGTGGGCGCTATTCAGACCGCCAATCAGGGGGTGTTTGAAATTCTGCCGGCGGTCGAAATCCCCAACGATCGCCCCGAAAAGCAGATCGCCAAGAAAGTACGCGTGGTCACCACCATCACCTATTTCCTGGCCGACTAAGCCAAGGCGCCCGCGTCTCTGCCGCATCGGCGAGAAGCGGGCTGCTGTCTTAGCCAATTGCGTGCAGTGCTCTTGGCGATAGCGAACACATATTTGCCGCCTCACAACGCAGGGGCGGATGCTGTCTCCACCAACACCACGCCCGCTTCCGCACAGACCTGGCGGAAGCGAGCGGATGGGCAGTGATCGGTGATAAAGGTGCCGACCTGGGCGATCTGGGCAATGCGTACGGGGGCGGCGCGGGTGAACTTGCCGGCATCGGCCACCAGGATCACATGGCGGGCATTGGCGATAATGGCCTGAGCCACTTTGACTTCACGAAAGTCAAAATCCATCAGCGCCCCATCGGGGTCTAACGCTGAGGCTCCAATCACGGCATAGTCGACCTTGAATTGCCGGATGAAATCGACGGCGGCTTCACCGACAATGCCCCCATCGGCGCCGCGTACCACGCCACCGGCAATGACCACCTCGAATTCTGGATAAATTCGCATCCGATTGGCGACGTTGATATTGTTGGTGATAATCATCAGCCCGGTGTGGTCCAACAGGGCCTGGCTGACGGCCTCGGTTGTGGTGCCGATATTGATGAACAGCGAGCAGTTGTTAGGGATCATCGCCGCAGCGGCGCGGCCGATGGCATCTTTTTCTGAAGCCGCCAGCAAGCGGCGTGCCTCATATTCCAGATTTTCGACCCCGGACGGCATCACCGCGCCGCCATGAATGCGCTTGAGCAGGCGTTGATCACACAAATCAGTCAGATCTTTGCGGATGGTCTGGACGCTGACCGCAAATCGGTCAGCAAGATCTTCGACTAACACCCGGTCCTGCTGGCGCGCCAGTTCGAGAATGTCGCGTTGTCGGGCCGAGATATCCATGCTTGCCTGCTTTCGTTTTTCAACTTTTAAGGCAAACCGAAACTCAAAGAAAGCTCAGCTGGCCAAGAGTTCGGGCCGAACTTCTTCCAACTCAATCAAAGTTCCGTCAAAATCCTTGGGGTGGAGAAACACCACCGGCCGACCATGGGCCCCGATCTTGCTTTGCCCACCCCCCAAAACCCGGGCCCCACCCTGCACCAGCTGGTCGATGGCCCCGGCAAGTTCTGGCACTTCAAAACAAATATGGTGCATACCGCCAGAAGGGTTGCGGTCCATGAACGAGGCGATGGGGGAGCTCCCATCCAGGGCCTGCAACAGTTCAACCTTGGTATTTCCGGTTTCGACAAACACCACCCGGACCCCATGCTCGGGCAAAACCTGCACCGGGCCGACGGTAGCGCCCAACAGATCGCGATATTTCGCCGCCGCAGCGTCCAGGTCGACCACCGCTATGGCGATATGATTGAGCCGACCAATCATCGGTTCGACAGCCTTCCCTCGATTTGGCCCAGAACGGTGAAAGCCGCTTCCAGCACATTGGTGCCGGGACCAAATATTTCGGCAACGCCGACCGCACGCAGAAATTGGTAATCCTGCTCGGGGATGACGCCGCCAACAATCACGGTCACCTCACCCAGCGCTCGCGCCTTCAGCGCAGCGATCAGCTCGGGGACCAAGGTTTTATGCCCGGCGGCGAGCGAGGACACGCCGACTGCGTCGACCTGCAATTGGGCCGCGTGGGCGGCCACTTCGTCGGCCGCTTCGAACAGGGCCCCGATATGGACGGCAAAGCCGAGATCGGCAAAGGCCGAAGCAATGATCTTGGCGCCGCGATCATGTCCGTCCTGGCCCATTTTAGCGATGAACAGGGATGGTGGACGGTTCCGCGCTGCTTTGAACGCGGCAATGCGATTGCTCAGAGCCTCAAATTGTGGGTCGCCTTGGTAGCTTTGGGCGTAGACGCCCGAAATGACTCGCGTTACTGCCTGATAGCGGCCAAATACATCTTCCATGGCTTGCGAGATTTCACCCAGCGTGGCGCGGGCCCGCGCTGCCTCGATGGCCGCCGCCAACAGATTGCCCTCATCCTTGGCCGCGAATTCGCGCAAGGCGTCTAACAGTGATTGGACCTTGGCCTCATCGCGATGGCGTCGCACCTCCGCCAGCAGCGCGATCTGCTCATCGCGAACCCGCGCATTGTCGATATCGCGCACCTCCAGGGGTGCCTCGCTGTCGAGCCGATAGCGGTTGACCCCGACAACCACGTCCTCACCCCGGTCCACCCGGGCCTGGCGCAGTGCGGCCGCCTTTTCGATCTCCAGCTTTGGGCCTCCGTCCTGCACGGCCTTGGTCATCCCACCAGCGGCCTCTGCCGCTGCGATCAGCGCGCTCGCCTGGTCGACCAATTGGCTGGTCAACGCCTCAATGTAATACGACCCCCCGAGGGGATCGACCACATCGGTGATCCGGCTTTCGTGTTGCAGGATCAATTGGGTGTTGCGGGCAATGCGGCTGGAAAACTCGGTGGGGAGCGCGATGGCTTCGTCGAACGAATTGGTATGCAGGCTCTGGGTGCCGCCAAGGGTTGCGGCCAGCGCTTCAATCGTGGTGCGCACGATATTGTTGTGTGGGTCCTGCTCGGTCAACGACACGCCCGAGGTTTGGCAATGGGTGCGCAGCATCTTGGAGCGCGGGTCCTTGGCGCCCAGATCGGTCATGATCCTGGACCACAATTGGCGGGCCGCGCGCAGCTTGGCGATTTCAAGAAAAAAGTTCATGCCGATGCCGAAAAAGAAGCTCAGCCGCCCGGCAAAGGCGTCGATATCGAGGCCTCGGGCCTGAGCGGCACGCGCATATTCCATGCCGTCCGCCAACGTGTAAGCCAGTTCCTGCACCGCCGTGGCGCCCGCCTCGTGCATGTGATAGCCCGAAATCGAAATCGAGTTGAACTTGGGGCTGTGCTTGGCCGTATGGGCGATAATATCGCCAACGATCCGCATCGAAGGTGCGGGCGGATAGATATAGGTGTTGCGGACCATGAACTCCTTGAGCACATCGTTCTGTATGGTGCCTTCGAGCTGATCCTGGCGCACGCCCTGCTCTTCGGCGGCGACGATGAACATTGCCAGCACAGGGATTACGGCGCCATTCATGGTCATCGACACGCTCATTTGATCGAGCGGGATCTGGTCGAACAGGATCTTCATGTCTTCGACGCTGTCGATGGCGACCCCGGCCTTGCCAACATCGCCCACCACGCGGGGGTGATCTGAATCATAACCCCGATGGGTCGCCAGATCGAAAGCCACCGATAAGCCCTTCTGGCCCCGCTCCAACGCCTGGCGGTAAAACGCATTGGATTCGCGGGCGGTAGAGAAGCCGGCATATTGCCGGATTGTCCACGGCCGGTTGGCATACATCGTCGCCCGAACGCCGCGCGTGAACGGTTCGACACCGGGGATTTCGGCATCCGCACCAAAATACACCGGTTCGACAGCGATCCCGCCATAGTCACGGTTGAGCATCTCGGGGCTTGTCTTCAGCTCCCTCTCGGCGAGTTTGCGCCATTGATCATGCGAGGTGTCAGTCATTGGCAGCAGTCTCCAGGGCACTCATGATCGTTTCGTGGACACTCTCACCATTATGCATCACCTCATAATTGGTGAAATGCAGAACACGATAGCCGCGCTCGATCAGAAACGCATCGCGAATGCGGTCACGGGCCAATCCAAATTCGGAATGATGGGTGTCACCATCCACTTCGATAACGATCCGGGCATAATGACAGACGAAGTCGGCAATATACGGGCCGATCTGCGCCTGCTTCCGAAAGTGGTATTTTCCCGTGCGCAGCGACCAGATCAGCCGCCACAGCCGAATTTCGGCCGGCGTTGGGTTCTTGCGGAGCCGCTGTGCCAAAGTGGGCATTTAGAACCCCCTCCCTTCCCTCCCCGCAAGGGGGAGGGTAGACCCGGTGAGTTGGCACCATTTTGCCAGAAACTGGATGTCACCCTCCCCCTTGCGGGGAGGGCCAGGGAGGGGGTTGGTTTCCGAAAACCCAATGCTGCTCATACCCCCTCAAACTCCAGCATCACCTGATCAACCGCCAGCACTGCGCCCGCCACCACATGCACCTTGCTGACCCGCGCCCGCTTTTGAGCCTTCAAGACGTTTTCCATCTTCATCGCTTCAACGATAGCAAGAATTTGGCCGTCCTCAACGATATCGCCCTGTACCACGTCAATGCGTACCACTTGGCCAGGCATCGGGCAGAGCAAGAACTTGCTCATGTCGGGCGCCACTTTTGTCGGCATCAGGGGCAATAGCGCGGCAATATGGGGGCGAAGCACCTGCACCTTGAGGTCGGCCCCGCGATAGCGAACTCGAAAACCAGAGGTGATGGGGTTGACCTTGAGCACGGCGGACTTGCCACCCTGCCAGGCAATCCGAGCGACGGTTTGGCCGGGGACCCAGTCCAGGCGATCAACCAAAGCGACCTGATCGAACAGATTGAGCTCCCAGGTCGCAGCCGGGTCCAGTCGGTGCAACCGCACCGGCACCACCGCGCCCGAGACCACCACCACCCATTCCCCATAAGTTTCAGTCATGCTGCCCAGCGCTGAATGGGACACCTGGCCGAGCCGATCCTCAACGATCAATTGCAGCATGGCTGCTGCCGCAGCGACTTCGAGCAGATGCCCCCTTGGCAGGCTGGCGCCAACAAATCCCTCCGGGAACTCCTCCGCGATATAGCCCGTGGTCAGCCGACCTTCGCGGAACCGCTCCTGCTCCATCACCGCCGACAGGAATGGAAGATTATTGCCGACGCCTTCGACTTCAAAACTGTCCAGCGCCACCGCCATCTTGTCGATGGCCTCCAGCCGGGTCGGCGCCCAGGTGCAGAGCTTGGCGATCATCGGGTCATAGAACGTGGAAATCTCGCCGCCTTCGAACACGCCAGTATCGTTGCGCACGCCATCGGCTTCGGCGGGTGGCCGATAGCGGGTGAGCCGCCCGGTCGAGGGCAGGAAGTTGCGATAGGGGTCTTCGGCATAAAGCCGGCTTTCGATGGCCCAGCCGTTGAGCTGCACATCGGCCTGCGTCAGCGGCAGCTTTTCGCCATTGGCCACGCGCAGCATCAGCTCGACCAAATCCAGCCCGGTGACCAGTTCCGTTACCGGATGTTCCACCTGCAGCCGCGTATTCATTTCGAGGAAGTAGAAATTGCGCTGGCTATCGACGATGAATTCCACCGTCCCGGCGCTTTGGTAGCCAACAGCCTGACACAGCGCCACCGACTGCTCGCCCATCGCCTGGCGTGTTGCTGCGTCCAGAAACGGGCTTGGCGCTTCTTCGATCACCTTCTGGTTGCGCCGCTGGATCGAGCATTCCCGCTCGCCCAGATAGAGCACATTGCCATGACTATCCCCGATCACCTGGATTTCGATATGGCGCGGTTCGGTGATGAATTTTTCGATGAAGATCCGGTCGTCACCAAATGAGGATGCAGCCTCCGATTTGGAGCGCTCAAACCCCTCGCGGGCCTCAGCGTCCGTCCATGCAATGCGCATACCCTTCCCACCGCCGCCGGCCGAAGCCTTGATCATCACCGGATAACCGATCTCGGCGGCGATTTTGGCCGCCTCCGCCGCATCGGCGATCAGCCCCATATGCCCCGGCACCGTGGAAACCCCGGCCGCTGCCGCGAGCTTTTTGGAGGTGATCTTGTCGCCCATAGCCTCGATGGCCTTGACGGGTGGGCCGACAAAAATGATCCCAGCGGCGCTGAGGGCTTCGGCAAATCTGGGGTTCTCCGACAAAAAACCATAGCCCGGATGCACCGCATCGGCTCCTGTGGCGACACAGGCGGCGATGATCTTGTCGATGCGCAGATAGGAGTCTTTGGCCGGCGAGCCACCGATATGCACCGCCTCGTCGGCCATGCGTACATGCAGCGCCTCGCGGTCCGCATCGGAATAGACCGCCACGGTCTTGATCCCGAGCTTTTTGGCCGATTTGATCACCCGACAGGCAATCTCGCCGCGATTGGCGATGAGGAGTTTGGTGAACATCTATTGCTCCGGAGCAGCCGGATCACACCGGTCATTCAGTCTAGGTTTCCCTCCCCCTTGTGGGGAGGGATTAAGGGTGGGGGTCTGTTCGAGAGCCGCGAGAACCAAGGTCATAACGCCTTCGATATTGCCAATAACCTCGTCATTGGGCACCCGCAGCACGCGATATCCCTCGCCCGCGATGAAGCGGTCGCGCTCCACATCATAGCGCTGAGCTTCAACCGACCCATGCGTGTCGCCATCCACTTCGATCACCAGCCGCTGCGCATGGCAGGCGAAATCCGCGTAATACCGTCCCAAAGGCACCTGCCGCCGGAAGTGATAACCGAGCGGCCGCAACGCGCGAAGCGCGTTCCAAAGCGTCGCTTCCGGCGTGCCCATAGTTTTACGCAATTGCCGAGCGCGCTCAATGCTCACCTGAACCCCCACCCTTAATCCCTCCCCACAAGGGGGAGGGAGATAAAAGAGCCGAGAGATCTATTGTGCTCAATCCAAGCAGGTCCTGCGCCTCCCTCCCCCTTGTGGGGAGGGAATGAGGGTGGGGGACTTTTGAATTGGCAATTAGGAGTTTGGTGAACATCACTTGGGAATTTTTTTGAGATTCCACTGACCGGTCGTCTCGCCCCGCACACGCACGGAGCACCCCCTCGCGACCTGCCGTTCCATTTCTGCCTCGTCTGCAATCGGAATCTCAACCCAATAAAACCCATCTCGACGTTCGGGGCGTTGCACCTCGGTGGAGCCATCTTTAAGTTTACGAATGATTTGGAGCTTGGTCATCAGATCCCCTCACAGCGGAATATTGTCGTGCTTCTTTTTCGGCATGGTCTGCTGCTTGTTGCGCAGGGTTGAGAACGCCCGGATCACCCGCCGACGCGTTTCGTGCGGCATGATCACATCGTCGATAAAGCCCCGCTCGGCCGCGACAAAGGGGTTGGCGAAGCGGGCCTCGTATTCGGCCGTGCGCCTGGCGATCTTGTCCTTGTCGCCCAATTCGGCGCGATACAAAATCTCGGTGGCCCCCTTGGCCCCCATCACGGCGATTTCGGCGGACGGCCAGGCATAATTGACATCAGCGCGGATGTGTTTTGAAGCCATCACGTCATAGGCGCCGCCATAGGCCTTGCGGGTGATGACGGTGACCAGCGGCACAGTGGCTTCGGCATAGGCGAATAGCAGTTTGGCGCCGTGTTTGATGATGCCGCCATACTCCTGGGCCACGCCCGGCAAAAAGCCGGGCACGTCAACCAGGGTCAGGATCGGGATTTCAAAACTGTCGCAGAAGCGGATAAAGCGCGCCGCTTTTTTGGCCGAGTTGATATCAAGGCACCCTGCCAGCACCAGCGGCTGGTTGGCAACGACACCAATTGTTTCGCCATCAAGCCGGATGAAGCCGGTCAAAATATTGCCGGCATGGTCCTTTTGCAGCTCCAAAAACTCACCCTCGTCGGCAAGCTTGAGGATCACTTCATGCATATCATATGGGGTGCTGGCGCTGTCCGGAATGATGCTATTCAGGCTCAAATCGCGCCGGTCATCGGCATCGCTGGTCGGGCGACGGGGCGCTTTCTGTCCCGCCGCCAGCGGCAGGAAATTGAACAGCCGGCGCACTTCGAGCAAGGTTTCAATGTCATTGTCAAAGGCGGCATCGGCCACCGAGGAAATCCTGGTGTGGGTCAAAGCACCGCCCAGCTCCTCAGCGGTAACGATCTCGTTGGTGACGGTCTTGACCACGTCGGGGCCGGTTACAAACATGTAGCTGGTGTCTTTGACCATGTAGATGAAATCGGTCATCGCCGGGGAATAGACGGCCCCGCCAGCGCATGGCCCCATGATCACCGAAATCTGCGGGACCGCGCCCGAGGCCAGGACATTGCGCAAGAACACATCGGCATAGCCGCCAAGGCTGGCGACGCCCTCCTGAATACGGGCCCCGCCCGAATCATTTAACCCGATCACGGGCGCCCCATTTTGCATGGCGAGATCCATGATTTTGCAGATCTTTTTGGCGTGGGTTTCCGACAGTGAACCGCCGAACACGGTAAAATCCTGGGAAAACACATAGGTCATGCGACCATTGATTGTGCCCCAACCAGTCACCACGCCATCGCCGGGAATGATGGTGTCGGCCATGTCGAAGTCGGTCGCCCGATGGGTGACAAACATGTCGTATTCTTCAAAGCTGTCTGGATCGAGCAAGACGTCCAGCCGCTCGCGGGCCGTCAGCTTGCCCTTGGAATGCTGGGTGTCGATGCGGCGGAGCCCTCCACCCAACCGGGCCTGCTCGCGCCGTGCCTCCAGCGCCGCAATGATGTCCTGCATCGACTGACTCCCCCTTGCACCCACCCACACTAGACCGAGCTGCATGATCGTGCGAGACGCGAAAGAGCAAGACTGTTACAACTACACACACGACATATTGTAAATTTGTGGATTTGTGAATGACACCCCGCAAAATCTTCGCTGGCGCCAAGCTAAAATCGCTGCGGGCCCAGCACAAATTGACCCAGGGCGAATTGGCTAAACGCCTCGATATCTCCGCCTCTTACGTCAATCAGCTCGAAAGCAATCAGCGACCACTCACCGCCTCGGTCATGCTGGCGATGGCGGAAAGTTTTGGGCTCGATCTTTCGGCACTGATGACCGATGGTTCAGATCGGTTGTTGGCGGATCTGCGCGAGGCGCTGGCAGACCCCTTGTTTGGTGACCAGGCGCCAAGCCTTCAGGAACTCAAAACCGTCAGCACCAATGCGCCCGATATGGCGCGGTCACTGCTGCGACTATACGAGACCTATCGACAGACCAGTGAGCGCCTGGCTGGTGTTGATGCGGCGCTGGCCCGTGACCCGACCAGCGGCATCAAGACCGCCTATGAGGAAGTGCGCGATTTTTTCCATTATGCCGACAATTACATCGACGGATTGGATCGCGCGGCCGAGGCGCTGGCCAAGGAAATCGCGGCCTCTGGCGCAGACCGCATGCACCGGCTGATTGCCTATTGCGCCGATACCCATGATCTCAAGATCGCACTGGATGTCCCGATCGAGCGTAACCAGATCCGCCTTTATGACCGGCAGGCGCGTGTGCTGTTTGTCAATGCGCGGCTCGAGCCCAGTACGCAGTATTTCCAGATCGCCAGCCATCTGGCGCAGATGGAACAAACTAGCCTCATTGCCCAGATCATCGACCAGGCCGGGTTTGCCAGCGAGGAGGCCCGGCAGATCGCCGGATTGGGGTTGGCCAATTACTATGCCGGGGCGTTGCAAATGCCCTATGGCCAATTTCTGGGAGCGGCAAAAGCGGCGCGCTACGACATCGAGGAACTGGCGCATGTTTTTGGCGCCAGCCTGGAACAGGTGGCCCATCGTCTGGCAACGCTTCAGCGACCGCGCGAACGGGGCGTGCCATTCTTTTTTGCCCGCATTGATGCGGCGGGCACCATCACCAAGCGGCATTCGGCAACGCCGCTACAATTTGCCCGCTTTGGCGGCGCCTGCCCATTGTGGAACGTGCATCGCGCGTTTGAAGCCCGCGGCGAGATTATCCGCCAACTGGCCGAAACACCGGATGGAAACCGTTATTTGTGCCTCGCATGGTCTCTGGAAAAGCGTGCCGGGGGCTATCGCGGTCCGGTCCGGCGCTATGCCTATGCGCTAGGCTGTGAGGCGAGCCAGGCCGGCGCCCTCATTTACGCCGACGATTTTGACCTAGGTCATGCCGGTTTTGAACCGATCGGCATTTCATGTCGGATTTGCGAGCGGCGCAATTGCCCGCAACGGGCTGTGCCGCCACTGGCAGCAGCGATCACCGTCCGATCTGATCGGCGCTTGATCGTGCCCTATGACATCGTCTGAGCCTGGGGCGGCCGAGATTTATTGAGGGTTCACCGCGACCAGTCCCCTGGCGAAGCGGCGGGCGTTTTGCACATAATGGTCGGCGGAGCGGCGCAGTTTGTCGATTGCCTCCGCATCCAGTTCACGGATCACCTTGCCGGGTGCGCCCACCACCAGGCTATTGTCGGGAATGACTTTGCCTTCTGTGACCAAGGCGCCAGCGCCAATCAGGCAATTCTTGCCAATGCGCGCGCCATTGAGGACGGTGGCGCCCATGCCGACCAGGGTATTGTCACCAATGCTGCACCCATGCAGCATCGCCTTGTGACCGATGGTGCAGCCGACACCGATCGTCAGCGGAAAACCCATATCGGTGTGCAACACCACGTTTTCCTGCACATTGGTGCGGGCGCCGATATGGATCGGTTCATTGTCCCCGCGCGCCACCACGCCAAACCAGATGCCGACGTCCGGACCAATAATTATCGCACCGACGAGAACAGCATTGGGCGCAATCCAAGCCGCCGCCGGATCAATCTGGGGACGCACATCATCGAGAGCGTAAAGGGTCATCGGACGGGCCTTTCAGGGTTTGATCATATAGGCGTCGCGCATCTGGGCGATCTGGGCAAGCGTCGTTTCCAGCGCACTCCAGTCGTCGCGTTCGGCAATTGGCGCCCAGATGGCTTCCATGTCGTCGATCAACATTGTGCGTGGTGTCTGCCGAGCAAAATAGGGGTGCGCCAGATTGGCGTCGGGGGCCACCTCAAAGCCTGACATCAGGTCAGCAATCGGGCGGAAGTCTTCTCCAGCATAGTGAGCGGCCGATGGACCCTGGTTGGCCCGGGCCGTGCTGGCGCCACCGCCGCGCCAATCAAAAAAGAACTGCTCAAAGGGTGCTTTTGATGCCGACAAAAAGCTGAACAGCGCGGTGACGAATTCGCTGTCGCCGTCGGTGCCCGTTGGCACCAGGGCCAACCGCTGCAAGATGGCATTGCCCAGCTCGCGGCGAAAACGCGGCCAGAACGCATTTAGCACCGGCTCCAGAGCTGCGACGGTGGAAATGGGGACCAGGCATTCGGCGAGTTTGGTCAGGTTCCAGGCCAGCGCATCGGGCTGCCGGCCAAAACTATAGAGCCCGGTGTTGTCAAAATATGCCGCCGTGAAATCCGGATCATAGCTTGGCAGAAACCGCCAGGGACCGTAGTCGAAGCTCTCGCCGGTGATATTGATGTTGTCGGTGTTGAGCACACCGTGCACAAATCCGGCGGCAATCCACTGCGCGCCCACTCTGGCGACACGCCCGACAACCGCCTCAAGCAGTGCCGCTGGCCGATCTGGAGCATCGATCAGCGTCGGAAAATAATTGGCAATCGTGTAGTCGAGTAGTTTGGCCGTGTCCGCGACATCGTGGTTGTAAGCCAGGCGCTGGAAGGTGCCGATACGGATATGGGAATGGCTCAGCCGCACCAGCACGGCGGCGCGAGTTGGCGACGGCTCATCGCCGCGGCTCAGAGCTTCTCCGGTTTCGATCAGGGACAGCGATTTGGAGGTGTCGACGCCCAAGGCTTCGAGCATTTCAGTGGCAAGAATTTCTCGCACCCCGCCCTTAAGCGTCAGCCTGCCATCGCCGCCGCGTGACCACGGGGTCTTGCCGGAGCCCTTGGTTCCCAGGTCAAGCAGGCGGTGGTCTTCAAGGTCATACCCCTGAGCAAACAGGAACCCGCGCCCATCGCCCAAATCCGGATTGTAGCTGCGAAACTGATGGCCGTGGTAGCGCAGCGCCAGCGGCTGCGGCATCGATCCGGGCAACGGCTCGAAGCGGCCAAAATGGGCGAGCCATTGCTGGTCGCCTAAACGGTCGAGCCCCAGGCGGCGGGCCCAGCGTTGGTTGCGATGCCGCAGAATGGTTTGCGGAAACTCGACCGGGGTGACGCGGTCATAAAACGCGTCGCCCAGGGCTTCGTGCTGTCTGGCAGGTTGGAACTGGCTCATTGTGGCCAAAGGCTAGCCCGCAAAGATCAATCCGTCCACTCAAGCGATCGCCCCACTGACCAGCGATTGCGTGATCGGCGCTGGCCGTTCGACCCGGGTGGTTATGTCGATGACCCGACCCTCACGCGACGCGGTTTCAAAAGCATCCATGACTTCGAGCACATGCAGGGCAAGATCGCCATTGGCCCGATGGGGACGGTTTGACAAAATGGCATGGGCCATATCGGCGACCCCCAAAGAGCGGTAATTGCCGTCGGCATAGGGCAGATCAACCGGAACCGGCGTCCAATCCTGATCACTACCGCGGTGTTTGAGTGCGACCTCGCCGCCAAATTCATTGGGGTCCGGAACAATCAGGCTAGCCTCAGTCCCATAGAGTTCAAGCGGCACATGTCGGTGGGCGGCAACATCAAAGCTCATCCCGATTTGAACAATTGCCCCATTGGCAAAGGCCATCGAACCGGTGACATGGGTTTGCACCTTGACCGGCATGGTCTGACCCAGCTTGGGGGCGCTACCGATTGTCCGACTGGCGCGCAACATCGAACTCATCGCCACCACTCTAGTGACCGGTCCCATTAGATTGACCAGGTTGGTGATGTAGTAGGGGCCCATGTCGAGCATCGGTCCACCACCGATGTCGTAATAAAAGGCTGGATCGGGGTGCCAGGCTTCATGGCCTGGACACATCATATAGGCGGTGCCGCCAACGATCTGGCCGAGGACGCCGCTATCCACAACGGCGCGACTGGTCTGGTGCGACCCGCCCAAAAATGTGTCTGGTGCCGAACCAATGCGTAAACCCGCCAATTTTGCGGCGCTGTGCAGGTGTTTGCCCTCAGCAAAGCTGATGCCAAGTGGCTTTTCAGAATAGACGTGTTTACCCGCTGCCAAGACCTGCAGACCAACCTCAACATGGACGCGTGGGATGGTCAGATTGATGACCAGATCAATGTCTGGATCGGCCAACATTTGGTCGACCGTGACTGCCTTGATGCCAAACTCGGCCCCGCGTGCAATCGCAGCCTCCGTCCGCAGGTCCGAAACGGCCTTGACATCGAGCACGTCAAAGCCACGCATCTGCTCAAACCCCTTGATGGCTTTAAGATATGCGGCGGATATGTTGCCGCAGCCGATCAGTCCAATTCCCAGCCGCCTACCGTGAGACACGAAATTCTCCTTTGATGCACGTGCATCACTATAGCAACTTCCTGTTGCAACGCTAGCGTTTGCCCATACTTCGAGGTCAGTGTGTGGCAGCTGCCTCCAGCTTGGTAAGTCGGGCAGCCAATTCCTGAACCGCAGCGATCAATGGCGCGATAAAGGCGGTGTAGCGCAGGCCCTGCTCGCTATCCGGATCTGCGGGATCGACCAGGATATGTCCGGCAAAATCGCCCACGCCTTGAGCGTCTATTGCGTCCTTAACTTGCTGGGCCAGCAGTCCATAATGGGTACGCTGTCCGGCACGCGGCTTGCCCTCTTCCTGACTGCCAACAATCCAGCGATAGCGAACCGGCTGCAGCGCCAGAATAAAATCCAAACCAAGATCGGACGGCGCGATTGCGGTCTTTTGGCGGGCATCGGAGGTCTGGATGGTGCCTGTCGCCGCCCACACCGTCGACCAGCGCGCACCGCTTGCACCCAGCGCCATGGCATTGTCAGTCGCTGGCTTGATTGTGGCGGTGACTTTGACCTCGCCAGTGCCACTGTCGACCGAGAGCGCGTCGAACCAGGTTGACCCGTCGGGACTGACTTTGAGGCGCCAATTGTTGTCGCCACTAGGGCCCATTTCGGCATGACCCGTCCAGTTGCACTGATAGACCAGGCTGGCGGTATCAGCGCTGGCGGCCTTATTGAGTTTGAGCTGGTGGCCATTTCCAACATGGGTAAACAGGCTGGCGGCTGCCGCGACTGCGAGGCGATTATAGGCGTCGGCACCGGTATTGACCCCCATGCTGGGGACACCGGACGATCCGTTGCTCGCTAAACAGACCCAGTCCGCCCCTTGGAAGACCATGATCGCCGCTGCGTCCACGACATAGACCTGCCAGCCAGTGGCTGGATCAAGAAACCGCCAGGCGCCGCTTTGCCAGACGGCAATCTCAGTGCCATGGCCCGCCCAGGCCCCGGTAGGGCTGGTGGGCAGGATATAGGCTTCACCCAATATCGGGCTGGCTGGTGGCGCCGATATGGTTCGGCTCTTGACGACCGGCTGAACCAACGCGTCGAGCGCTTGCAGCCCTTCATTGTGGGTTACGTGCTTTTGTCCCTGTTGGGGCATGATGAAAGGTAGGCTGAGGCGGGCGGTCTGGTCCATGAAATGTCCTCTATGGGGAACGACAAGTCTAGGAGCAGATAGGCGCGCGGGGATTAGCGGACCTAGGTCAGCAAAGGGCAAAGGACTCCATCTCGCACCTGGCCGCAAACAGGGTCGATCAGCGGGTTGATGACACCAGGCCCGAAAATATTCCGAGAATAGTCGTCGCTTTGCTCCAATCCCTCTTGATCACGCTGCGTAAGCCCATAATGGTGCGGCAAACCGGGAGGTGCCCATGTCCAGATCCATCGACGAACTCGAAACACCCTGCGTTGTCATTGACATCGACCGCGTTGAAGCCAACCTCAAAAATGGCCAGGCCGCCGCCGATGCGTTGGGAGTGGCCTTGCGCCCCCACATCAAAACCCACAAAATTCCGCGTTTTGCCAAACGCCAGGTCGAGCTGGGCGCTGTCGGGATCACCGTGCAAAAGCTGGGCGAAGCCGAAGTGATGGCTGATGCCGGGCTCACGGATTTGTTTCTGCCTTACAATATCCTCGGTGCCACCAAATTGGCACGGTTGCTAGCGCTGAACGCGCGGGTGGCGCTCAAGGTCACCGCCGACAGTCCCGATACCATTTCTGGTTATGCAAGAACGTTTTTGACCGCTGCAAAGCCGCTGGTCGTGCTGGTCGAGTGCGACACCGGTCTGGCGCGGTGCGGCGTGCAGACGCCGGAGCAGGCGCTGGCACTGGCGCGCCAAATCGTGACCGCGCCGGGCCTGGTTTTTGGCGGTCTGATGACCTATCCAGCCGCAGGCAAAGTCGCCCAGTCCAACGCCTGGATGGCCGACGCGGTTGCCCTGCTCAAGCAGGCTGGTCTCGACTGCGCAGTGGTCACAGGAGGCAATACGCCGGACATGTACCGTTTGGAAAAATCGGTCGTCACCGAAATCCGACCCGGCACCTATATCTATTTTGATCGCGGACAGGTCTCTCTTGGCGCCGGTACCTTTGACGATTGCGCCCTGACGGTTTTGACCACTGTCGTTTCGCGCCCAACCGCGAACCGCATTGTCATAGATGCTGGCTCCAAATCGCTGACCAGCGATCTATTTGGTTTGACCGGCTATGGCGTCGTGATGGGGCAGGTTGAGGTCGCGGTAAAATCCCTGTCGGAAGAACATGGGGTCATCGAGCTGGCCGCTCCGTCCGATACGCCGCGGGTTGGCGACCGGATTCGGATCATTCCCAATCACGCCTGCCCTGTGTCCAATTTGCACGATGTTGTGCATCTGATTTCCGGTACGAGCTGGCTTGAAACGATCCCCGTCGGCGCGCGCGGTCGCACCGATTAGATCTGACACCGTCGCGGTGACCGCCCGCCTTAGTTCAGGAAAAACTCGAACAGCAGTTTGAGATTTAGCGCCACGATAATGGCGGTGACAATCCAGGCGAGCACCGCCATCCACACTGGGACGACAAATTTTCCCATTTTCTCTTTATTGGTGACAAAAGACACCAGCGGGATCATGGCAAAGGGCAGTTGCATCGACAGCACAACCTGGCTCAATACCAGCAGTTCGGTTGTGCCCTTTTCGCCATACATCCAGGTGACGACCACCACCGGAATCACCGCGATACCCCGGGTCAGCAGGCGACGCGCCCACCTTGGAATGTGCAGCCGCAAGAAGCCTTCCATGACGATCTGGCCTGCCAGGGTCGCGGTGACCGTGGAGTTGATGCCTGAGGCCAATAACGCCACCGCAAATAGGGTCGAGGCAATCCCCAACCCCAATAGCGGTGACAACAGCTGATACGCCTGACCGATATCGATACCCTCGGCATAGCTGGTTCCGTGAAACGCGGAGGCGGCGACGATCAAGATCGAGGCATTGACGAACAATGCCAGCATCAGCGCTATAGTTGAATCCGTGACCGCCCATTTGATCGCGTCCCGTTTGCCCACATCGGTGCGTTCATAAGCGCGGGTCTGCACGATCGAGGAATGCAGATACAAATTATGCGGCATCACGGTCGCCCCGATGATGCCGATGGCGATATACAGCATTGCCGGGTTGGTCACGATCTGCGTCGTCGGGACAAACCCTTGCAGTACGGCCGCAATAGGGGGGGCCGCAGCAATGATCTGAATGGCAAAGCAAGTCGCAATCACGATCAGCAGCGCGATGACAAAGGCTTCAAGGAAGCGAAACCCGCGGTTCATCAGCGCCAGCAACAAAAACGCATCCAGCGCCGCGATCAAGGCCCCGCCGATGAGCGGAATGCCAAACAGCAGCTGCAGCGCAATCGCGGTGCCAATCACTTCGGCTAGGTCGCAGGCTATGATCGCGGCCTCGCAGGCCAGCCACAGCATGAAATTGACCGGGCGGGGATAGTGGGCGCGGCAGGCCTGGGCCAAATCGCGCCCGGTGACAATTCCGAGGCGGACGGCCAGCGCCTGTAGCAAGATCGCCATCAAGTTTGACAGCAAAATAACCGCTAACAGCGTGTAGCCGAACTGGGCGCCCCCCGCCAGGTCGGTCGCCCAATTGCCAGGGTCCATGTAGCCCACTGACACCATGTAACCCGGGCCACCAAACGCCAGCAGCCGACGCCACCAAATACCGCCCTGCGGCACCTTGATTGACGCATGCACCTCTTCCAAGCTTGGACGATGATCCTCGTCCGCGCTAGCAAATCGCCATGCTTTCTTGGATTCGGACGGCAAAAGAAGTTCGGACATCAAAAACCTGCATAGCGGAAAGCGCAATGCAATCACTACTGCAATTGCAAATCATTCGCAATACGGATTATCGTTGGCTGGCTACTCTCTCGCGATCACTGGCTCTCGGCAGCAGTTACTGATCGAGGCCAGATTTACCGAGTCCAGCGATGAGCGTTAGATCTGCTGGGCTGAGGACCGGACGGCGAACCCGCTGGGGTATCGGGGCATCGATTTTTTCAAACGCCAATTTGCGGCGCGGCGCCCTGGCGTAGGCTAGGGCTTGGGTTCGTAATGCCACGTCGCGGCGCTTCTGTTCGCTTTTGACAAACAACGCCAAAGTCATCGCCACGACTACCCACATCAACGCCAGCTGCAAAACCATCACCGCACCAGATTGTTCACCCGGTGATGGTCATAGCTAACACTTCGTTAATACGCCAACCCAAGCCGATGTTAGCCTTAACGCATGGGGTTTTACCGAATGGGATTGGCGAGGACGGCATTTTTTAACCCGATCGCTGCCGCTTAGTCGTCAGTTCGACCAGAACGCTGACACATGGCCGCGTTCAGGCCAATTGCGGGATGAGGACACGGCAAATGGACGCGCAATTCACTTGGCGGTCTCCACCTTACTCTCCAGCGGAACTGCGTAGAGCTCCAGTCGATGGTCAACGAGCCGGTATCCCAATTTGCGCGCTATGACTTCCTGGATCGCCTCAATTTCCTCATTGCGGAACTCGATGACTTTGCCCGTGCGAATGTCAATCAAATGGTCATGATGCTCGTCTGGGATAAGCTCGAACCGGGCCCGACCGTCCTTGAAGTCGTGCTTGGTCACCAGCCCAGCTTCCTCAAACAAATTGACTGTTCGATAGACCGTCGACAAGGATATCCGACTATCGATTGCTGACGCGCGTCGATACAATTCTTCGACATCGGGGTGATCGGCACTCTGCTCGATTACTTGGGCGATAACGCGGCGCTGGTCGGTCATACGCATACCGCGGTGGGCACAGGCTTCTTCCAGTGTCAGCTCGCCAAAACTTTTGCTCACCGTTGCTCTCCTGGTGACAGGTCATTTGGGTTACCCAAGATCGCGCGCCATGACAAGCGCAGTGGCTGCGCTTCCATCCGCCTTGGCATAGTAACCCTTGCGGCTGCCAATTTGGACAAACCCCTGGCGGTTGTACAATTTGATCGCCGCCGGGTTTTGCTCATCAACTTCGAGGAACATGCGGCGGACCGGACTCATCAAAAGATCGGCAAAAACTGCCTGCAACAAGGCGGTTCCGATGTGCTTGCCTCGCCATTTTGTATCGACCGCAATGGTCAACAGTTCCGCTTCGTCACCCGCAAGCCGCAACATCGCAAACCCAACGATCCGTCGTTTTGCATCGCAAGCCACATAGGCTGGAGTGGCGGCTTCAGATAGGAATGCGGTAAATTCATCACGCGGCCAACCGCGATAAAAGCCCTGCTGGTGAAGTCTGGCCAGCTCCCCGGCATCGCCCAGTTGTGCCGGTTCAATGTGCAACCCGGCAGGCGCCATCCACAGCCGCATCATCGTCCTGTTCTTTCAATGCGCGCCGCAGATTGAGGTTTGGCATCGGCCTCTCGGACATAGGCGGCCTCTGGGGCGTGGCCAATTGGATCCAGGGTGGCTCCAAAACGGACCAGCAGCGCGACATCAACGAACGGGCTTTCAATCAGGAGCGCACCAGGCAGGACATTGGCGCGGGCCAGGTCCATGGCCAGGATTTGGGCATGATCGAGCGGCACGCCAGGGGCGGAAAAATTCTGCACATAGGCTTCACCCCGCCGTGCATCGAGCACAACTGAGACAGCTTGGTCTGCCTTGGCCGCCAAAGAAAGGGCCTGCAGAGTTTGCACACCAATGACCGGGATGGACCGTGCCAAACCGATGCCGCGTGCCGCCGATAGGCCAATGCGCAACCCGGTGAACGACCCTGGTCCGGTCGTCACAACCACGCGTGCTAGGTCCGAATAGTCCAACCCGTTTCGCGCCAGCAACGTCGCGATCCGCGCAAAAATCAGTTCGGCATGACCATTTGCCAGCTCGTCAATGCTGGTGTCGACGCGGCCATTAGCCAGCAGCACGGCCAGCTGAAGGCGGGGGGCGGCGGTATCGATGGCAAGAACAATGCTCATGGCTCGGGTCTAACCGCGCCAGCGCGGCGCGTCCAGCCGCTTGACGCTACCGATTGGTGCGGCGACTTTGCCGGATGCACATTGATTCGCCTCAAGAGTACCGCTGATGACCTGGCTGGCCGAGACCGCCATGCTGGCCCATGGCTGGCGGCGCTTCTTATTGCTGCTAGTCGCTGGCGCCGTCGCGGCGCTGTCGATCGCGCCGTGGTTTGTGCTTCCGGCACTGTTCATCGCCTTTCCCGTCTGGATTTGGTGCCTGGACGGGGCCGAACAACGGTCTGGTTTGCAAAAACTATTCGGACCCGCATTCACCATCGGTTTTGCCTTCGGGCTCGGCTATTTCACCGTTGCCTTTCATTGGCTGGGCGCCGCATTTTTTGTCGATGGCGGGATCATGCTGGCCGTTATGCCCTTTGCCATCGTCGGGTTGGCAGCGCTGATTGCGTTATTTTGGGGCCTGGCCAGCGCCTTTGCCCATCTATTCTGGTCCACAGGCGGCTGGCGCGTCGTGACACTTGCCAGCTTTTTGACGATCGCCGAATGGGCGCGGGGTCATGTGCTGAGCGGTTTCCCGTTCGATCTTTTGGGCTATGCCCTGACCCCGACCGACGAAATGATGCAATTGGCCTCGGTCATCGGCGTTTATGGGCTGACGCTGCTTGCCGCGCTCTTAGCCATGACTCCGGCGCTGATTTGGCCAGCCGACCAACGGTCTTTGACGCGTCGATTGGTGCCATTTTTTCTGAGTCTGGCGGTGTTGGCTGGCCAAATGGGTTTTGGATACAATCGGGTGGTCGGCACGACGCTGGTGCCCCGCACCGACGTCAGAATGCGGCTGGTGCAACCGCTGGTTTACGAACATGCCGATTGGGGAACTGCCGACCCTGTTGCCGTCATCGACCGGTTGTTGACGCTGTCGGACATGCAGGTTTCCCCGACCGATACCCGTCTTGCCGGTGTCACGCACCTGGTGTGGCCCGAATCGTCGCTGCCGTTCTTCCTGCCGCAATACCCCGAGGCGCTGGCCCGGATCGCGCGTCTGTTGCCCGACAACGTCGTGCTGCTCACCGGTGCCCCGCGTCAAGAGTACGGGTCGGGCGATACTCCGGTGGCGACACCGCCCTATAATTCATTGCTGGCGATCAATAGCGACGGCGAGGTGTTTGACAATTATGACAAGTCTCACCTGGTGCCATTTGGTGAATTTCTGCCGTTTCAGGAATTTTTTGCCAATCTCGGCATCAAGCAATTCGTTCCTGGTGCCGACGGTTGGGCACACGGGGACGCCCGTCGCCGTTTGATGAGCCTGCCGGGATCACCACCCTTCCTAGCCCTGATCTGTTACGAGGTTTTGTTTTCGGGGGAGCTGGGGGATACCGATAGCGCCCAGTTCCTCTTCAATATCACCAATGATGCGTGGTTTGACGCGTCCATTGGCCCCGCCCAGCACGCCCACCATGCCAGGGTGCGCGCGGTCGAGGAGGGGATGAGCCTTATTCGGTCGGCCAATTCGGGCGTGACCATGCTGGTCGATCCCCTTGGCCGGATTGCCGCACAATTGGCGCCACAACAGCTGAATGTGCTTGATGTGGTGCCTGACCAGCGCCTGGACCGCACTTTGTTCACCCAGTTTCGGTATTGGCCGCTCCTGGGAGCACTATTGCTTGGGCTGACGATGTCGGCATTGATCGCGCGTAGGGGCAGGCCAAAACGCCGAGTGGTCTAATTTGTCCCCACACATTGATTGCCGCATAAAGCTTTCCTTATATCCTATTGACCATACTGGCTCTGGGTGCCACAAACCGCACCTAAAGCTCGATTGTGAGCATGTCTGAATCTCGGGGGTCTGAGTTGGCGCGTTCTTCCTATCTGTTCACATCCGAATCGGTGTCCGAGGGCCATCCCGACAAAGTCTGTGACCGCATTTCCGATGAAATCGTCGATCTGGTGTTCCGCGAAGCCAAAAAGACCGGCATGGACCCCTCGCGCGTCCGCATCGCCTGCGAAACGCTGGCCACCACCAATCGCGTTATCATCGCCGGTGAAGTGCGCGTCCCCGACACGCTGCTGAAAAAGGACAAGGACGGCAAAGTGCTGCTCGACGCCGCCGGCAATCCGATCGTCAATCCATCCAAATTCAAAGCCATTGCCCGCAAAGCCATCCGGGCCATCGGCTACGAACAGGCAGGCTTTCATTGGAAGACCGCCAAGATCGACGTGCTGCTGCACGGCCAGTCGGCCGATATCGCGCAGGGCGTCGACGAAAAGGACAACAAGGATGTCGGCGCTGGCGATCAGGGCATCATGTTCGGCTATGCCAGCCGCGAAACCCCGGAACTGCTGCCCGCCCCGATCTATTACGCCCACAAGATCCTAGAAGTGCTGACCATCGCCCGCAAGGAGGGCAAAGGTCCAGCCAAGGTGCTTGGGCCTGATGCCAAGAGTCAGGTCACCGTCAAATACGAAAACGGCAAGCCGGTCGGCGTTACCCAGATCGTGCTGTCGACCCAGCACCTGGACGCGTCTTTGACCTCAGCCGATGTCCGTAAGATCGTCGAGCCCTATATCCGTGAAGCCCTGCCTGAGGGCTGGATTACCAAGGATACCGTCTGGCACGTCAATCCGACCGGCAAGTTCGTGGTCGGTGGTCCCGATGGCGATGCAGGCCTCACCGGTCGTAAGATCATTGTTGATACCTATGGCGGGGCAGCCCCGCATGGGGGCGGTGCCTTTTCGGGTAAAGACCCGACCAAAGTTGATCGCTCAGCTGCCTATGCCGCGCGGTATTTGGCCAAAAATGTTGTCGCCGCTGGTCTGGCCGACCGCGCCACTATCCAGCTCAGCTATGCAATCGGCGTCGCCCAGCCGCTGTCGATCTATGTCGATCTTCATGGCACGGGTAATGTCGAGGAATCGGTGGTAGAAGCGGCAATCGGCAAGGTGATGGACCTGACCCCACGCGGCATTCGCACCCACCTTGATCTGAACAAGCCGATCTACGCCAAGACCTCGTCATACGGCCATTTCGGCCGCAAGCCGGGCCGCGATGGATCGTTCTCATGGGAGAAGACCGATCTGATCGCAGCGCTCAAAGCTGCCGTGAAGTAGGACCGTAACCCGCGCAATGTCACACCAGCTCCCCAAGGCCCTCGACGGAGCGCCACGCGCTTTTTTTGGGCGTCGCTCCGGCAAACGCCTGCATGATGGCCAGCGCGCGATCTATGATGCGACACTGCCGGAGCTGGAAATCAAGCTCGATGACACCCAGTTCGACCCCCGCTCGCTGTGCCCCGACGCTGCAAAGCTGTCATTGGAAATCGGCTATGGCGGCGGGGAGCATTTGGCTCTAGAAGCCAGTCGCAATCCAAGCAGTTTCTATATCGGCTGCGAAGTTTTCACCGGCGGCATTGGCAAGATCGTGCAGACCATCAACGAACAGCAACTGGCCAATATCAGGCTGTTCACCGATGACGCGTTCAAACTGCTGCTGAAGCTGCCAAATGCGTGCCTTGATGAGGCCTTTCTGCTCTATCCAGATCCATGGCCGAAAACGCGCCATCATAAGCGCCGGTTTATATCGGCAACGACGCTCAAAGAGCTGGCGCGCGTGCTTAAGCCCGGCAGTACCTTGTTTTTTGCCACTGACATCGAAGACTACGCCAATTGGACCCTGGCTCATATTCTGCGCGAGCCCGAGTTTGCGTTCGCCCCAACCGCCCCCGGCAGTTGGCATCAGCCTTATCCGGGCTGGGTGTCCACCCGCTACGAAACCAAGGCCCGTCGCGAGGGGCGCTTGACCTCGTGGTATTTTTCGTTCCAACGGGTTTAGGGACACACCGACCCGTTGGCGCTTCTGCGCCTTTCAGCCCATTGACCCTGCGGGCAAGCCGCCCCATGGTCCGCGCGTTTACGGGGACAAACGTGACCAACAGCTCTGAAATACTGGCGTTTCGCACCGCCATCGACGCCAAATATTCACTCCATATCAAAGCCTTCGAGAACGGCGACCCCGAGCCGATTCTGCAACATTTCTTCACCGAAGACGCGCTCTGGGAATATGCCGGCTATCCCCGCCATATCGGGCGCGCACAATTGCGGACCCTGTTCGAGGCGGTGATCCGTGTCGACCTGGTGGCGGTACGCTCGATCCAAAGCTTTGTTTCGGGCGACTGCGGCTGGGACTATGCCGATTATCCGGTGACCCCGCGCGATTCGAGCAAGGCCCCCTGGGTGTTCCGGCAGATGTTTTATTGGGTGCGCCGGGATGGCGACTGGAAGGTCAATGCCTGCATTGGCTTTACCCTGCCGCCCGGGTGAGGGTGCTCTTGCTCCGCGCTGCAAACGGGGCTATATAGCCCTCACATCACTGGCTCTCTTGGGGAGTGGGTGCCATCCGGCCCCGCTCTTTTTTATTGCCTCAGGACCAGCCGGTGGAACCGTGCACAAGGAAGTCTTCGCGTGAGCGAACCGTTTGATCTCAACGAAAAACGCTACATCAAGGAAACCGGGCTTGAAGCACGGATTTCGGCAATTGTCGAACCGGTGGCGATCGGCCTCGGCTATTCCTTGGTCCGCATCAAGATCACCCAGGAAAACGGCTGCACCCTGCAGATCATGGCTGAAGACGCCAATGGCAATTTTGGCATCACCGACTGTGAAAAATTATCCAAGGACGTCTCGCCCGTCCTTGATCTCGAGGATCCGATCGAGCGCGAGTACCATCTTGAGGTATCCTCCCCCGGGATCGACCGACCTTTGGTGCGGGCGCGGGATTTTGCCGCCTATATCGGGCACGAGGCCAAGATCGAATTGACTGATATGCTTGATGGGCGTCGGCGCTTCCGCGGCTTCATCGTCGCAATTGATGACGAGGCGGTCACCATTAGCTTACCCGATGCCCCAACCGGCACCGATCCACACCATCGCCTACCGCTGATCATGCTTGGTGATGCCAAGCTGGTGATGACTGATGCGTTGATGGACATGGCCCGTACGGCCCAAGCCGAAAACAACCCGCTCGATGACGACGAGATCGAGACCGAAGAAGACCTGCTGGACGACGTCTTTGACCTCAATGACGAGGACGCGTCGGACGATGATGACACAGACGAAAATAGCTCCGAGGAGATACATTAATGGCCGTTAGCGCGAACCGACTTGAGCTGCTGCAGATCGCAGACGCCGTTGCCCGCGAAAAATCGATTGACCGCATGGTCGTGATCGAAGCCATGCAGGATGCTATCGAAAAGGCCGCCAAGGCCCGTTATGGCGCCGAAACTGAAATCAAGGCCGAGATCAATCCACGCTCCGGTGAATTGCGGTTGTGGCGTCTGTTGGAAATCGTCGAGGCCGTCGAAGAGCACGCCCGCCAAGTGTCGCTCAAAGACGCTTTGCCCAAGAACCCGACCGCCAAGATTGGCGACTTCCTGACCGAACCCTTGCCGCCGATTGAATTCGGCCGCATCGCCGCGCAGTCAGCCAAGCAGGTCATCGTCCAAAAGGTGCGCGATGCCGAGCGTGAGCGCATGTATGACGAATATTTCAACCGCATCGGTGAAATCGTCAATGGCTCGGTCAAGCGCGTCGAGTACGGCAATGTGATTGTCGACCTCGGTCGTGGCGAAGCGATCATCCGTCGCGACGAGTTGATTCCGCGCGAAATGTTCCGCTATGGCGACCGCGTCCGCGCTTACGTTTATGATGTTCGCCGCGAACAGCGCGGCCCGCAGATTTTCCTGTCCCGCACCCATCCCCAGTTCATGGCCAAGTTGTTCATGCAGGAAGTGCCGGAAATTTATGATGGCATCATCACCATTCGCTCGATCGCCCGTGATCCGGGCTCGCGCGCCAAGATTGCGGTGACCTCCTCTGATTCCTCGATCGATCCCGTGGGCGCCTGCGTCGGTATGCGCGGTAGTCGAGTGCAGGCCGTTGTCGCCGAATTGCAGGGCGAAAAAATCGACATCATTCCCTGGACCGACAATATCGCCGACCTCGTGGTTTCGGCACTCCAACCGGCCGATGTCGCCAAAGTGGTGCTGGACGAGCAGGCCGAGCGCATCGAAGTGGTGGTGCCCGATGAGCAATTGTCACTGGCCATTGGCCGCCGTGGCCAGAACGTTCGTCTTGCATCGCAGTTGATCGGCTGGGATATCGATATCCTGACCGAGCAGGAAGAAAGCGAACGCCGCCAGAAGGAATTTACTGAGCGCTCGACCCTGTTCATTGCCGCCCTTGATGTTGATGAGATGGTTGCCCAGCTCTTGGCGTCCGAAGGCTTTTCCACGGTTGAAGAGCTGGCCTATATCGAGCTTAACGAAATTGCGACCATCGAAGGGTTTGACGAGGAGACGGCGTCGGAGATCCAGAACCGCGCCATCGACTATCTGGCGGCCATCGACAAGGCTCATGATGACGAGCGCAAGGCACTCGGCGTTGCCGACGAGCTTTACGATATTGCGGGGCTTAATGCCGCCATGCTGGTTGCGCTGGGCAAGGAAGAGATCAAGACCATTGAAGACTTTGCCGGATGTGCCGCTGACGATCTGGTTGGATGGTCCGAGCGCAAGGATGGCGACACCAAGCGTTTTGAAGGCACCTTCAAGGACTTCCCGGTCAGCCGCGAAGAAGCAGAAGACATGATCATGCAGGCCCGCATTTCGGTCGGTTGGGTTACGGCGGACGAAGTCGCATCTGAAACAGGTGACGCTGCGGAAGAGGAAGCGGTCTGAGGCGTTTTGCGGGAGGGATTTGAATGGCCCGGCCCATCGAGACGACACGGATGTGCGCGCTGACACGTGAGGAAAAGCCGATTGCCGAGCTGATTCGCTTTGTGGTCGGCCCTGACGATATCATCGTGCCCGATACGGATGCCAAAGCCGAAGGCCGCGGCGTCTGGATCACGCTCAGTCGCGCTGCGGTCGAGTTGGCGATCAAAAAGAAGGCGTTCGCCAAAAGTCTCAAGACCGAGGTGAAGGTTCCCGCCGATCTGGCAGCACTGACCCAGCTCCGGCTTGAACAGCGCTTTCTGTCGGCGCTGGGGATGTGCCGCAAGGCCGGGCAATTCGTGTCTGGTGCCACCAAAGTCCGAGCTTTGCTGGAAAAGGGTGATCTGATCGCCTTACTGACTGCGACCGATGCGTCCCCCGATGGGCGCAGCAAGATGGTGGGGCCGCTCAAGGCCCTCCATTATGCCGCCGAAGAAGAAGGAATTGAGGGATATGACGTCCCCCATTTCGAATTGCTCAGTTCCGATCAAATGGGTTTGGCACTTGGGCTCGAAAATGTGATACATGCTGCGCTCATAAGAGGGGCTGCAGCCCGCTCGGCAGTAGAAAAGGCCCGAAGACTGGCCCTTTATGCTGCTACAACAGGTCAAAATGACAGCGACCGCGGTGCGGTTAACGCTGAAATTTTGTCGAATGCTACGGAGTAGAATCGAAATGGCGATGTAACTGCCCGATCGATTTTTCGACACACCAAGACAAGAGACGCGATTTACATGGCTGATAACGACGACAAGCGCACCGATGATTCTTCCGGCGCTGGCGGCAAGAAGACGCTGACATTGAAGGGTGGGCCGGGCCTCGGCAACCGCCCTGGTATGGCGCGCTCGTCGCGGACCGTGGTAGTGGAAAAGCGCACTAGGCGCGTGGCAACCCCGGGGGCTCCGAGTGGTGTCCCCGCGCAGAGCCAGCGCCCGCCGGAACAGCGCCCTCAGGGCAGCTCAGGGGCCCCCTCACAGCGCCCAGCGAATGCGCGCCCGGTGCAGCAACAGCGGCCGGCTATTGGTCTTTCCGCGGCTGAAGCAGAAGCCCGCCGCATGGTGCTGCGCGATGCTGGTGCTCGCCAGGTCGAAGATCGCGAACGGTTTGCCGCCGAGGAAGCCCGCCGGGTCGAAGATGACGCCCGCCGTCGCCAAATTCGCGAAGAGGCCGCGCGCCAGGACGAGGAACGCCGCCAGCCAACAGAGGCCGACGAGGTCGTTGTTGTGCAGGCAACACCAAGTGTTGAGGCAGCAACGCCCGTTGCAGAACCCGTCACCGCTGCGGCTGCAGCTGCTGTTGCAGCCGAACCCGCTGCACCGTTCGTACCCAGCGCGCCAGCGCGTCCGGTCGGCCCCAGCAGCGTTCGCGTGGTATCTGGTCGCCCGGGACAACCCGCGCGCCCCGTTTCAACGCGCCCGCCAGCTGGCGAGCGCGTCAATCCAAATGCGCGTCCAGCCAGCGAGCGCGGTGCAGGTGCTGCGCTTCGTCCGACCGGCACAGCCCCGGCCCGTCCGGCTGGCGAACGTCGCCCGGTTGGCGCTGGCATGGCCCCGATTGGCAATGTGCCACCAGCGGGTCCGAACGAAGCTGACGGCCGCAAGGTCCGCACCGGCTCGCCATCGACCCGTCCGGTTGTTAGCGAAACCGAACTTGAAAATGCCCGCCGCGCATCGCGTGCCACGCCCGAACGGCCAGTTCGCCGCGCTGGCGAGGACGCCAATGCCCGCGGACGTTTAACCGTTACCAATGCCGGCGTTGAAGGTGATCGCGACAAGGGGCCATCGCTGGCCGCCATGCGTCGTCGCCGTGACAAGAAGATGGGCCGCAACCAGCAGTCCGCGCCCAAGCTTAGCCGCGAAGTGATTATCCCAGAAGCCATCACGGTGCAGGAACTGGCCAACCGTATGGCCGAACGCTCCGTTGTCGTCATCAAGATGCTGATGGCTCAAGGCACCATGGCCACCATCAATGACGTGATCGATAGCGATACCGCGGAGTTGATTGCGAGCGAATTGGGCCACACGGTCAAGCGCGTTTCCGATGCCGACGTTGAAGAAGGCCTGTATGACATCCCGGCCGACGACAAGGCCGAGGATCTGACGGATCGCGCCCCGGTGGTGACCATTATGGGTCACGTCGACCATGGCAAGACCTCGCTGCTCGACGCCATTCGCGAAGCCAATGTGGTCTCGGGTGAAGCCGGTGGCATTACCCAGCATATTGGCGCCTATCAGGTGGAAAAGAATGGTGCCCGAATCACCTTCCTCGACACGCCGGGCCACGAAGCGTTCACGGCCATGCGCGCCCGCGGGGCGCAGGCCACTGACATCGCCATCCTGGTGGTGGCGGCGGATGACGGCGTGATGCCGCAGACGATTGAATCGATCAAACACGCCAAGGCCGCCGGTGTGCCCATTATTGTGGCAATCAACAAGATGGACAAACCGTCGGCCAACCCGACCCGCGTCCGCACCGAGCTTTTGCAGCACGAAGTGTTTGTGGAATCGATGGGTGGCGACGTGCTCGATGTTGAAGTCTCGGCGGTTACCCGCGCCGGTCTCGACAAACTGCTGGAGACCATCTTGTTGCAGGCCGAAGTTCTGGAGCTTCGCGTGGCCCGTGATGGTCGTGCGGAGGGTCTGGTTATCGAAGCCAAGCTCGATCGTGGTCGCGGCGCTGTCGCCACCATGCTGGTGCAACGCGGTACTCTGGCCATCGGCGACATTCTGGTTGCCGGCACCGAGTTTGCCCGTGTTCGCGCGCTGATCAACGACAAAGGCGATCAAGTCAAAGAGGCCGGGCCATCGGTGCCGGTTGAAGTGCTGGGCTTTACCGGTGTCCCCAATGCCGGCGACCGTTTCTCAGTGGTTGAGAATGAAGCACGCGCTCGCGAAATCACCGAATATCGTCAGCGCTCCATCCGTGAAAAGACGGCAGGTGGCGGTGCCACCAGCCTTGAGCAGATGATGAATCAGCTCAAGCAATCGGGCATTGCCAAGTTCCCGTTGATTATCAAGGGCGACGTCCAGGGTTCGGTTGAAGCCATTACCGCTTCCTTGAACAAGCTCTCGACCGAAGAAGTGTCGGCGCAAATCCTGATGTCGGCCGTCGGTGGGATCACCGAATCCGATGTCACCCTGGCAGCGGCTTCCAATGCGATCGTTATCGGCTTTAACGTGCGTGCCAACAAGCAAGCCACCGAACTGGCGCTGCGCGATGGTATCGAAATTCGCTACTACAACATCATCTACGATCTGGTGGATGACGTTAAGGCGGCGATGTCGGGCCTGCTCAAGCCAGAACGGCGCGAAACCTTCATCGGCAATGCCTCAATCCTGGAAGTGTTCAACATCTCCAAGGTCGGTAAAGTTGCCGGTTGCCGTGTCACCGATGGCATTGTGGAACGCGGCGCCGGTGTGCGCCTGATCCGCGACAATGTGGTGGTGCATGAAGGCAAGCTGTCGACGCTCAAGCGCTTCAAAGACGAAGTCAAGGAAGTCCAGACTGGCCAGGAATGCGGCATGGCCTTCGAGAAATACGAAGATATGCGCGCCGGCGACGTCATCGAGTGTTTCCGCGTCGAAACCATTCAGCGCACCCTTTAGGGCTCGCCAGCAATTGTTCAGAGGGCGTCCTTCGGGGCGCCCTTTTTGTTTGGGGTGTAAAGATGGCGCGCCGACCAGGTCAGGCGGCTTGGCGGGCGATCCCGAGTTCGATCAGCGAGGTTGGGCGGGCAAACAGGTACCCTTGGCCAACGTCACAGGCCAGATCCTTGAGGATGGCCCGCTGCTGCTCGGTCTCGATGCCTTCGGCCACGACTGTCTTGCGCAAACGGTGCGCCATGGCGATCACGGTTTCCACAATAGCCAGGCTGTCGGGATCGGGCAGATTACGCACAAAACTCTGGTCGATCTTGAGCTTATCAACCGGCAGGCGTGCCAAATAGCTCAACGAAGAGTAGCCGGTTCCAAAGTCGTCGATGGCGATGCCGACCCCCATCTGGCGCAATGTGGCCAACGCTTCGAGCACCTCTCCTTGGCTGTCGACCAGAAGACTTTCGGTTATTTCGATATCGAGCCGATCAGGGCTTAAGCCCGATATCTGGAGCGCGTGCTTAACCGCTGCGACCACGTCACCCATTTGAAATTGTACGACGGAGACGTTGACCGCCAGTCGACCGGACCAATCGCAATTGGCGATTTGTTTGCACGCCTGCACCAGCACCCAATTGCCAAGCTCCACAATCAGGCCGGTTTCTTCCACCAATGGAATGAAGGCTCCCGGGGAAACAATGCCGAGTTGGGAACTGTTCCAACGCACCAGAGCCTCAACACCAATAAATTGACCCGTGGCCAGATCGATCTGTGGTTGGAACAACAAGTAGAACTCGTTGTCCTGCAACGCTTTGCGCAACGCCACGTCCAAAGTCTGGCGTTCCTCAATCCGGGTTTCGAACTCGGGTTCAAAAATTGCGTAGCGACGATTGGAGCTTGTTCGTGACTGAGCGAGAGCAATGTCCGCGTGCCGGAGCAGGCCCACTGCATCGGTGTGCGAGACGCTGGAGTTGGCGACCCCAAGCTTGGGGTCAACGACCAACTCATGGCCGTCCACCATAAAAGGCTTCTGCAATTCGGCAATGATTTGCTCAAGACCACGATCAAGCTGCGCACCGCCGTCAATGCCAACAAACTCCACGGCAAAAGTATCACCGGTCAACCGCGCGGGCAGCGTCGCTGTGGCCACCTGCAAACGCTCCAGAACCTGACTCAGCAACCGATCGCCAACATCGTGGCCGAAGGTTTCGTTGATCTGTTGCAGGCGGGTAAGCCGGATCACCGCAACGCTGCATTTCTCGTTTCGAGACAGCGTTGCGTCTATCTGTTCGACCATGGTCTGGCGCGACAGGGCGCCGGTGACGCTGTCGTGGCTGGCCAAATAGGCCAGACGTCGCGTCCTCTGTCGGCGTTCGGTCGTGTCCTTGAAGGTCAGGCAGCTCACGGTACGCAGGCGTTTGGCATCATCGACATCGGGGACTTGGGAGTGGGTGATAACAAACTCAAGCGTGCGTTGGTGGCGGGCGATCTCGCATTCGCACTCGCCATTTTTGACTGTGCCCGCAGGGTACAATTGCCCGTAGAGCTCGCTTGGCAGCACCGCCGCCGCCTGCTGTCCAATCAGGTCGGACTGGCTCCTCAGAATCTGGCTCGCTGCCAGGCTGGCTGCTATGATAATACCGGCGTCATCAAGCACGATGATGCCATCGAAATTGTCAGTGACCACCCGGTCCAATACCTGCTGCATGGTCTGGCGTTGACGTTGCTGGCGCGCCTCGCCGCGACGCCTGATGGCAAGTTCGTTGAGCACGTTGATGGCAAGCAGGCCGAGCAGGCCAAAATGCAACGGCGCAGTGTTAAAGCTGATCGCAAATGCGGAAAATAACCCAAATGCGGCGCCTTCCGCTGCTAACGCGGCGCCAAGGTAGAGGCTGGCTTCGCGCCAGCGGGTCATTTTGGGCGACTGAAACCAACCGACCAAACCGACCAGCAGGATCATCGCCAGAGCTGGCCAGGGCCCAAATTCGGTGACGACGCGGTTGGCCTTGATCGTTTCAGCGGCTGCAATCTGTACCAGGGGTCCAGGCACAACACCGAAGCGCGGTACGGCGAATAGATCGCGCAGCTCGATGGCGCTGGCCCCGATGACAATATGCTTGCCCTCGATCTGGGCCGCTTGAACGGAGCCATTGAGCAGATCAATAGCTGAGACGCGCGGGATCGTGGCCAAATCAATGCTGAAGTCGATGGTGACCGGGCCCGACGATTGCCCGGCGACGCCCCCGATGGTTCTTGCGAGTGAAGAAATCTCACCGTCTGGGGTCTGCAGCGCGCCCGGCACTGACCGCAGCAACCCCCCGGTCTCAGCGTCGACATTAACCAGCACAGGGCTCGCAAATCGCGAAAACTGCTCAATCGGTCGGCTCAACACCAATTGGCCGCTTGTTCCGGAAGCCTGCTGAAACGCCGCCAAATAGGCATAGCCGCCTGCCCGTTCCAGCGCAGTGGCGAAGGCTTGGTCATCGGCTGCGTTGGACGCGGTGCTGAAATCGATGTCGAATACGACCTCGGTCGCACCCAAATCCAGAGCGGCGTCTAACAATTGGGCGTGCAAATGACGTGGCCAGGGCCAAACGCCAACTTCTGCCAGGCTGCTGGCGTCGATCTCAACGAACACCAATTGGCCACTGGCGGGCCGTGTAGCGGCTGTGAACCGCGCTGTCTCCAGCGCCCCATCAACTGGCGCCAGGATGCCGAGCTGCGCCCCCAATGCTGTGATGATCACCCAAGCGAGGGCCACAACCGCCTGGCCAACGCGGCGTCGACCGACGCCAGCTTGGGGAGCCTGGTCCATGCGCATCTAGATGCAACCCGCGGCAAGGACGCCGGTCATGTCGAAGTCGTCGTCGCCCATCTCTCGATTTGCCCGGCTGAGCGGACAGGCGATCGGCGGGACTGAAAGTTGGACCGGCTTGGAGTTCAAGGTCACGTCCTAGTGTTTGCCCTTACCGGATTTGCCTTTGCCATTGCCATTGCCGCTATTGCCATTGCCGGAGTTGCCGTTACCGTTACCGCTGTTACCATTGCCGGAGACGCCGTCATCGTCGTTGCCGTCATCGTCATTGCCGCCGTTGCCGTTACCGGAGTTCCCGTTACCGGAGTTGCCATTGCCGCCATTGCCATTGCCGCCATTGCCATTGCCGCCGTTGCCGTTTCCGGAATTGCCATTGCCGGAGTTACCGTTGCCGGAATTGCCATTGCCGCCATTGCCATTACCGGAGTTCCCGTTGCCGCCATTGCCATTGCCGGAGTTGCCGTTTCCCGAGTTCCCGTTACCGCTGTTGCCGTTACCGGAAGGTGTCCCTTGGTTAGAACTTGGCGGTTTTGGCAACAGAGCCAACTCAGCCGCCGCCGGGGCGGGTGGACGTGGGCTATCTGCTGCAATTGGCACAATGTCGTTGGCGCGAATTGGCGCATCGGAACTGGAGACCTGTTGGCCCGCGGGCACCAGCACCGCGCCGTCGTGGAAATGATCGTCCACTGATACAGCGCCGCGCACGACCGCGACCGTCGAACCATCCGAATTTGTGCTCACGGTGAACGCCGTGCCCTTGACCACGGCAGCGAGGAATTGGGTCTGCACCGCAAAGTGCTGGACATTGCGCACTTCTGCATCAACCCCAACAGTGCCTTCGTGGTTGTAGATCGTGGTAAAACCGGCCCTGTCGGAAATCTGCACGGTGCTTGCCGGTCCGATTTCGATGGTTTCGGCGCCGCGAGCCAATGTGACCCGGCTGGCTGGCGCGCTCTTGATCACGCGGTCATCTGAGATGATATCGCCCCGCGCCAATTGCACCCACTGGCCATCGCTGAGGGCGAAGACCGCGCCGCGCAGGCGGACAGCCGCCCAGTCGTCTGCATAACTCGGGGTGACAGCCAAGGTCAGCGCACCGAGAATCAACGCTAAAGATGCATTCCGCATAAATGGTCCCTCAACTCAATCCAACGCCAGGCTAGCTGCCACTATGCGGGAAAGAGCCTACGAACCGATTAACTCGTTCGATACATTTGCTTCAGAAATGGCGGAGGAGGCCAGTCAGCAATGTGTGATGGGCTGGGTCACCGCTTAGATCATAATTGTATTTGTACTGCGCACGCAGGTCCCAACCTTGGCCGAGCGCGACATCTGCGCTGGTACCAATCGAAGTATAGGCTTGGCTCAGGGAGCTGTAGCCTAGCCCAAGATCGGCAAAGACATTGAGATCGGGGTTGAGCGGCAAGCCGAGGCGCAGCACGCCCTCGACGGTGGCGCGACCCTCAAATGTCAACACAGATTGGCCCTCGATACCGAGCACCAGTTCGGATGCAAAAACTGTGTGGCCGAGGACAAGACCCATTGCCCCACCGCTTGTCGGCCCCAATGACGGCCCGCCGAGCACACCAGCGTAAAAATTGCCAAACTCAGCCGCTGCCTCAGAACCGATCGGCAAAGGCGGCAAATACGGCAATGTCGGCATGGGGTCCGCCAGTGCAGCCTGTGTAAGCAGGCAGCAAGCACTGACCGCCAGAAGAAATTTTGTACCCATATCCAGCCCCGTTCTCACCACACTATCTGTCAGTCATGGTTAGTTTTTCCTTAACTTGGTTGCCCTGCAGGTGCGGTCCCGGCTGGACACGACTTCAATCTCGCGCAATGTGTCGGCTAGGGCACGGGGCAGATTTTGCTTTGACCCGAGCGGCCTCGCGCCCTTGCAATCGCAAACCGACGCCCACCAAATTAGGATACCGAGCATGATCAATCGGAGAACGCTGATGCGGGTGGGGGTCGGGGCCGCCAGTCTGGCGCTATTGGGCCAGAACGTGCGCGCGGCCACAGCAACAATGGTGAACTATCATTACCCCGAAGAAACCGGGGCCCATGAACGCACGTTTATGCAATGGCCGGTTAGCCGAACCGTTCACCCCGATGCCTATTTTCTGGCTGATTTGCAAAAAACCATCGCGACAATCGCTAATAGCATCGCGCAGTTTGAACCGGTGGTGATGCTGATGGACGCCCAATACCAGCGCGGCGCCCGCAAACTTCTCAGCGACGCGGTCGACATCTGGGACATCCCGACCGATGATTTGTGGTGCCGCGATTCTGGTCCGGCGTTCGTCGTGGACGGCAAGGGTGGGCTGGCCGTGACCCAATTCAATTTCAACGGCTGGGGCGGCAAGCAGGTTCATTCAAATGACGGCTTAATCGCGGCCCGTGTGGCCGATCGACTGGGTGTGCCCATGTTCAACACCGGTCTGGTGGGCGAACCCGGTGGGGTGGAATCGGATGGTGTCGGCACCCTCATTGCCCACGAAAGCAGTTGGATCAATACCAACCGCAATCGAGGCGACAAGGCGAGCATCGAGGCGTTGTTGCTGCAGGCCATGGGTGCCAAGAAAGTGATTTGGGCGCCCGGCATCAAAGGGGCCGACATTACCGATTACCATATCGACGCGCTGGCACGCTTTGTGGCCCCCGGGCGGCTGCTGATCCAAATGGGCGAAACCATCGACAGACAGGATCCCTGGTCGGTGGCTGCCTTTGTCACGCGCGATATTCTGGCCAAAGCAACCGATGCAGCTGGCAATGCGCTGGAGTTGATTGTGTTGCCCGAACCGGTGGACATTCGGGTCGACAGCCCCGATTTCGTCGCATCCTATGTCAATTACTATGTGTGCAACGGGGCGGTAATTTCGGCCCAGTTCGGCGACGCAATCGCCGATGCTGGCGCCGCAAAACTGCTCGCTGACTTATACCCCGGCCGGGAAATCGTCACCTTGGACATTGACCCCGTCGGCGAAGTTGGCGGTGGCATCCATTGTGCAACCCATCAGCAACCGAAGGTCTAGATATGTGGGAATGGCTGGGTCATCACGCCAACAAGCTCGAGGGCATCGGCGCCATCGTAACAGCGCTGGCGGCACTGGCGGCACTTGTCGTCATCCCGCTGCAACTGCAAACCGCTGAGCGCATTCAGCGCGACCAGACGGCCCGAGAAATTTATCGCGAGTTCTTGAACCTGACCGTGCAAAAACCCGAGCTGGTGGCCACCAATTATTGCGCCCTCGCTGACGACAAGCAACACGTCGCCTATGAGGCCTATGTGGAATACCTGCTCTATACCGCTGAACAGATGATCGCGTCAGGCGCCGAATGGCGCGAGCCAATGGCTTCCTATTTGCTCGACCACCTGCCCTATATTTGCGCAAAAACCGACTGGGACAAGCAGTCCGACGGGGTATTTGATCTGGTGATGGACCTGCAGAAAAACTGCCCTTCGGTTCCGGCCTGTACACCTGGATAGCGGCCGCTGCCACCTTGGCGGGACTGGTATTTGCTCCTGCCCATCGCCCACGAGCAATGTCCTACCAAACCCGATTGGCCGCACATTGTGGGGGCAAGGTCCTGCGCGCTTCGCGCTGGGCCGCGCCCGAAGCGGCCACCTCATAGTCGCGTAAAACTGACATGCGAGTTTATTTTTTTGTCTTTGTGTCTTATTTATTTGACATGGTGTCGACTTTAAAATACACGTTGGCCATTGAGAAAATGAGGATGTCATGACCAATAAGGAAATCAGCGCCGCCGTGATGGTGCTCAGTGTCATCGTGATCACAGCCTATGTGGCCTATGACACGATGGTGGGCGGGGCGCCGGCAAGCCTGCCGATAGCCGCCTGGAAGATGCTCTGGGCGATCGGCTACTCGATTGCGTTCAACATTGTGGCCGTCATCATCGGGGTCATCGTCATCAGCATTATCCAGCGCGAAGGCGTCGCCGATGAACGGGCCGACGAACGCGATCGGCTCATCGATGGCAAGTCAGTGCGCAACGCCTATCTGGTGCTGTCAATCGGTGTGCTCGGGGTTTTGATTTGGCAGGCATTGGGCCTGGATACGATCTGGGGGCCTTACGCGCTGTTTGGTGTGTCGATGTTGGCGGCGGGCATCTACTCGGGCTCGCAACTCATCTACTATCGGATCGGCTGATCCGATGGGAAAGGGCCAGCCCAAGATCAGCAACACCATTCGCTCGCTGCGGTTTCATGCCGGGGAAATGACCCAGGCAGCGCTTGCCGAAAAAATCGGGGTCACCCGCCAGACCATCGTCGCCATGGAGCAAGGGCGCTATTCGCCATCGCTCGAAGTCGCCTTTCGCATCGCCCGCGCCTTCGGCGTGCCGTTGGAACAGGCCTTTCAGTACGACGAGTAGACCTGGGGCTGCAGCGCGCGCAACGGACCCCCTGCCCAACGCCGATGCGCACAACACATGGGATAACAACATGAGAGCCGCCTATATCGATCGCTATGGTCCACCCGAGGCCATCACCGTCCGCGAGGTCGAAAAACCTGTGCCTGGCCCACATGACGTGCTGGTCCGCATGGCGGCCTCCACGGTGTCTCCGGCCGATTGCGCCATGCGCGCCGCCGACCCATTCATCGTCCGGTTTTTTGCCGGCCTTTTGCGGCCAAAATCGCCCATTCCTGGCGGTGCCGTGGCGGGCGTCGTCGAAGCCATCGGCGCTGATGTCACCCGGTTCAAACGCGGTGACCGCGTCTTCGGGACCACCGACCCGCTCCCCAATGCACTTGCCGAGTTTGCCGTGGTATCGCAGGACAGCCCTCTGGTTCGCATGCCCGACACTCTTGCCTTTGGCGAAGCGGCGGGGCTCACCTATAGCTTCATGACGGCGATGCCGTTCCTGCGCGACGAGGCCAAGCTTCAGCCGGGTCAGTCGATCCTGATCAACGGCGCCTCTGGCAGCGTCGGCACCGTCGCCGTCCAACTTGGAAAACACATGGGCGCCAAGGTGACGGCGGTGTGCAGCACGCGCAATCTCGATCTGGTCAGATCATTGGGCGCCGACATCGTGATCGATCGCACGGTCACCGATTTCACCAATGCCAGCAACGTCTATGACGTGATCTTTGATGCGGTGGGCAAAAGCAGCTTCAAGGACTGCCGCGCTGCGCTCAGGCCTGGCGGGATCTACCTGACCACGGTGCCCAGTTTCGCCATTCTCATTCACATGCTGAGAGGAAAGCGATCGGACGGCAAGCGGGCAAAACTGGCAACGACTGGCCTGCGCGCCACCGCCGAAAAAATCAAGGATATGCCGATCCTGGCGCAGATGGTTGAGGCTGGCGTACTCCGTGGGGTCATCGACAAAACCTATCCACTTGCCGAAATCGCCAAAGCCCATCGATACGTCGAGACCGGGACAAAGGCCGGTGATGTTATCATCACCATCCCCTAGGATAGCGCTGCAATGCCCGATTGCTGGCAGAGCTAGCCAGAGTGGATTTGGCGCCAGACCTTGGGGGAAACCCCACAACCGCGGCGGAAGAAACGCGAAAAATATGAGGGGTCGGAAAAACCGATCTCAAAGCCGATTTCCTCGACGGGCCTTATGGTGAACATCAATAGGCGTTTGGCTTCAAGCAGGCGGCGCTCCAGGATCACCGCCTTGATCGAGTTGCCCAAGACTTCGGCGCTGGCCTTGGCAAGAAGATGCTCGGTGGTTCCCAACACCTCGACATAGTCGGCAATCGACCAATCCTGCCGATAGTGCGCATCGACGGCGTGGCGAAAGCGAATAGCCAATGGCACATTCGGTGCCGTCACCGCTGCCGGCGATGCCGCACTGAGCCTAGCGATCAATGACAGGCTCACTCCAACCAGCCCCGTCATAATTGTCTGGCTTGCTGGACGGTCATCGCCATGCTCGGAAGCAATGGCAGAAGTGATCATGGCTAGACGCGGCCAAGTCTCGTCCTGGGGCAAACCAGCAAAGAATGTCGGCCTGTCCAGTTCCAGGCTGGTTTGGCCGGCAATGTCCTTGAGCAGGCTGTCTGCGATTGAAATGACGATCGCGTCGGCGTCGGGCTCGATGGAAAAGCCATGCACGATCATGCTGGGAACAAAACTGACCGCGGGGGCTGAAAAGTTCCAGTTTGTGTCTTCGATCTGATACTGACCCGACCCGCTGGTCCAATAGGTGATTTGCCCCATGTGGCGATGCTGGTGCGGCGCGACGTGGCCAAAATGGGCGCTATTGCGCTCCCTGACGGTCTCTACATGCAGAAAGCCGACGTCCAGCGCGCGGCTTGGTTCGCCGTAAACAAAAAAGTTTGGAATACTAAGCTGGGTCATTTCACCGGGAAAAGTACCAGTTTTTTCGTTGTTTTGTCCATGCCTATGGGTCGAGCTAAACCCTAGTGTTAGCGCGAATGGGGAGAACACAATGCGTTCCGAAGATTTCCGTGCCGACCGATTGCGCCCGTTGACGGGGGCGGAATACCTGGCCAGCCTCAATGATGGGCGCGAGGTTTATATCAATGGCGAACGCATCGCCAATGTGACCGAGCACCCTGCCATGCGCAACTCGGCCCGGTCGCTGGCCCGCCTATACGACGCGTTGCACGACCCCAAGACCAAGGGCGTGCTGACCGCGCCAACCGATACCGGCTCGGGTGGGTACACTCATAAGTATTTCAGGGTCGCCAAATCATCGGAGGAATTGGTTGCCCAGCAAGGTGCCATCTCGCAATGGGCCAAGATGTCCTATGGGTGGATGGGGCGGACCGCCGACTATAAAGCAGCGCTGATGAACACACTGGGCGCCAATGCCGATTGGTATGGACCGTTCAAGGACAACGCCACTGCCTGGCACAAGCGGGCGCAGGAATCGGTGCTGTTCATGAACCACGCCATCGTCAATCCCCCCATCGATCGGCACAAGCCGGCCGACGCGGTCAAAGACGTTTTCGTGCACATCACCAAGGAGACCGATGCCGGAATCTATGTTTCCGGTGCCAAAGTGGTGGCAACCTCCTCGGCGCTGACTCACTACAACTTCCTGGCGCAAGGCTCGGCGACGGTCACCGAGGATCCATCGCTTTCGGTGATGTTCATCGTGCCAATGAACGCGCCCGGCCTCAAGATGTTCTGTCGCGTGTCCTATGAGCAAACGGCCAATACAATTGGCACGCCGTTCGATTATCCACTGTCGTCGCGCTTTGATGAAAACGACGCGATCCTGGTTCTCGATAACGTCTTTATCCCCTGGGAGGACGTTCTGGTGCTTCGTGATGCCGCCAAAATCCTGTCGTTTCATCCCGCATCCGGCTTCATGCACGGCTATTGTTTCCAGGGCTGCACGCGCTTTACCGTCAAGCTTGATTTCCTTGCCGGGCTTTTGGCGAAGGCCCTGCGGGCGACCGGGGGCGATGCATTTCGCGGCAATCAGGCCGCACTTGGTGAAGTCATCGCGCTGCGCCACATGTTTTCGAGCTTTTCCAACGCGATGGCCTACAACCCTATTCCATGGGCGAACGGGGCCGTGTTGCCAAACCTTGAGGCGGCGCTGGCCTATCGCACCTTCATGTCGGAAGCCTATCCCCGGGTTATTGAAACCATTCGCAAGGTCATCGCCTCCGGCCTGATCTACCTGCCGTCCTCGGCCAAGGATTTCGCCAACCCCGAAATCAATAAATACCTCGCCCAATATGTGCGCGGTTCCAACGATATGGGCCACATCGAGCGCATCAAGATCATGAAGCTGATGTGGGACGCAACTGGCACCGAGTTTGGTGGACGGCACGCGCTATACGAACTCAACTATGCTGGTGCGCCCGAGGAGGTGCGGCTGCAGGTCCTCAAAGGGGCTGAGCGAGGTGGGCGCCTTAAAGCCATGGAACAATTGGTCGATACCTGCATGGATGACTACGACGAACACGGCTGGACCGGGGACACCTGGTTGCCTCCGCTTGGCACCTAGGTGGCGAGGATGCGCGAACTCGTCACCAAAACCGAATTTCGCAATGCCATGGCTCGGGTGTGTGCGCCGGTCAACATCATCACCACCGATGGCCCGGCCGGTCGCGGCGGCTTCACCGCCACCGCCATGTGCAGCGTTTCCGACGAACCGCCGACCTTGCTGATCTGCATGAATGGAAAATCCAGTCAAACCGAGCTGTTCCTTGCAAACAAGCGGTTCTGCGTCAACGTTTTGACCCATGAGCATATGCATCTGGCGGCCAAGTTCGCCGGCGGACTGCGCGATATGGCCGAACGCTACGCGGCGGCCAGTTGGCTGGCCATGGCATCGGGTACCCCGGCGCTGACTGACGCCATCGTCAATTTTGATTGTGAGATTGATACTGTCCACATGGTCGGCACGCACAATATCCTGATCGGGCGCGTCGCCAGTGTGCGGCACCGCCCTGATGGTGAGGCGCTGCTCTATGTGGACCGTGGCTATGTTCGGGTCCCACCCCCATTGGGCAGCTACGGCGGCTAGTCTGGCTTCACCTCAATCAATGCGCAAAGGGCTCCGGAATTGCTTCCGGAGCCCTTTGCAATTGCGCGGAGCGGACCTTAGTCGGCTTCGATGTCCCGGTCTTTGGTTTCCCTCAGGAAGATCGTGCCGATGACAACAGTCATCAACGCCACGACGATCGGGAACCACAGACCAAAATAGATATTCCCGGCCGATGCAACCATTGCGGTTGCCACCAGCGGCAGCAAACCTCCAAACCAGCCATTGCCAATGTGATAGGGCAGCGACATCGAGGTGTAGCGAATGCGGGTTGGGAACATTTCAACCAGGAAGGCAGCGATTGGCCCGTACACCATGGTCACAAAGATCACCATGATCCACAAAATCAAAATGGCAATTGGCCAGTTGATCCTGGCGGTGTCGGCGTTGACCGTCGCAAACTCGGTCACTGCCACATCAGCACCGGTCGCGGTGGTGGTGACGCCATCAATCATGGCGACGGTCGCCATCTTTTTGCCAGGCGGGACTGCAGCCAGGCGGGCCTTGCTGAGGATCGCCATGGCGTCGGCAGGTTTCTTGTCCGCCTGCGCTGTTGCCAAAGCAGCGGCGCTTTCGGCGTCCAGAGAGATCACCGAAGCGGTCGACTTCTGGTTCGGATAGCCCGAGTCAATCAAGGACTTGGTCCAGGCACCGGCGCTATAGCCGGTGTTGGTGGT
Source organism: Devosia equisanguinis (assembly GCA_943372435.1). Taxonomy (GTDB): domain Bacteria; phylum Pseudomonadota; class Alphaproteobacteria; order Rhizobiales; family Devosiaceae; genus Devosia; species Devosia equisanguinis_A. Next base: position 14,452 of record CALRYQ010000005.1, on the reverse strand, counting down.
GGTGCCGTTGATCGTCAGGGTGGCCGGCGATCCAGCTGGCAGACTGGTGGAGGCAAACGACAGGCCCGCTTTGGTCAGCAGATCCTTGGCCCTGTCGCAATCACCGAACACCACGCCCGGGAACACGAAGACGTTGAAGTGGCACTGGGCAGGGTCGGCTGCAACTTCGATCTTGGTCGCGCTCGAATACTCCGACAACGCGGGATTGACCGCCTGAGCCAGCCAACCGAATAGCGCGAAATAGCTCAGAGCGGCGATGAGACAGCCGGCCAGGATGATTTTCAGCCGCCCGATCCGGTCGGACAGGGAGCCGAAGACCACGAAAAACGGTGTCCCCAAAAGCAGTGAAATGCCGATGAGCCAATAGGCAGTCAAATAGTCGACTTGCTGCGGAATAGTCAGGAAAAACAAGGCATAAAACTGCCCCGTGTACCAAACAACGCCCTGCCCCGCGGTCGCGCCAAGCAAAGCCAGCAACACGTATTTGTTGTTGGGGTATTTTAGGAAGGAATCGGTCAACGGCGACTTTGAGCCCTTGCCCTCTTCCTTCATCTTTTTGAAAATCGGGGATTCATTGAGTTTGAGCCGCACCCAGATCGAGTAGATCAACAGCACCGCTGAGACCAGGAACGGAATGCGCCAGCCCCAATCAGAAAATGCGGCAGCCGGGATGGCAAAACGGCTGAGGCCGATCACCAACAAAGAGAGGAAGAAGCCAAGTGTGGCAGTGGTCTGGATCCAGCTCGTCGCATAGCCGCGACGCCCCGGTTGGGCGTGTTCAGCAACATAAGTTGCGGCCCCGCCATACTCCCCGCCAAGTGCCAGACCCTGCAACAGCCGCAGCGTCAACAGCAATACCGGAGCAACCCAACCAATGGTCGCATAGGTTGGCAGCAGGCCAACGGCAAAGGTCGACACGCCCATGACCATGATCGTGACTAAGAAGGTATACTTGCGCCCGACCAGATCGCCGAGACGGCCGAAGACCAGGGCGCCGAAGGGGCGCACCAGAAACCCCGCCGCATAGGTGGCGAAGGCAGAAAGCAGAGCCGCCGTGTCATTGCCGGGAGGGAAGAACAGAGCCGCGAAAAACGGCGCCAGTGTTGCATACAGGTAGAAGTCATACCATTCAAAGACTGTTCCGGTGGATGAGGCAAAGACGACAAAGCGTTCGTCCTTGGTCATCCCCCTCCCGCGTTCAGACGTAGCAGTGTGCTCCGTTGCGACCATGAGATTCCCCTAATTGTTGTGTGTGGTCTTTCTCGTGAAGACCATTACCTGCCAATTGCTATGGGTAAAAATTTTGAAGGTATAGCAGTGTTGCTGTCCAATATGTGGGATTGTTCCCATATTGGCCCCCTGGAGAATAATTAATTAATCGTAAGAGCCGATATTCAGCGCCGATGCGCGGCAAAATCAAAAAAAATCAGCCCGCTGGCCGCGGTTTTCAGTGATCATTGCACAAGCAGAGAATGCCTCGACCAGGCAAAACGCGCTAATTTGGCGCGATGGCGTGGCGGCTAGCGGGCTCGCCGACTAAGGGAGGAACGCCAACCCGCCCATTTTGACCGGACAAATGAGCTGAGCCGCCTGGACGTCCATTGCCCCCGCACGAGGTCCAGGGTCACATTTCGGTTCAGGTAGTTTTCGTAGTACGGCAAGTAAGCCGCTTTGTTGCGGATGAAATCCAACCAGGGCATACGCGGGACATAGTGCAGGACAATTTTCTCGGGCGCGGTAGCCTGGCCAGTTGGGGTCATGAGGTGTTTCGCAGCTGAGGCGTCACCGGGCGAAAAGCTTGCCTGAATTGCCGGGGCAGGATCTTCGCCAAAATATTTCGCGTGCTCAACCCAGACATTGGGGCGCATGTCTGCTTCAAAAAAACTGAGCGGTCCATCGACCTCGCTCTGGATCGCACTGATATTGACAAAGCCGTTTGCCCCCAGCGCACGGCCAAGTTGTTCCATTTGCTGCACGAGGCGAGCATCTCGCCGAACTTGAGGTCGATAGGCGCGCGCAATGCTTGGACCAAAACCCTCGCCTTGCGTGAGGACCGTCGCAAAATCGAAAGCGACAAGCCTGCCGTCCCTGAAAAAACCGCTGCAGTCGATCTCGGAACCCGGTAGCTTTTTCTGCACCAGAACCGGGTAGGTGATCCTCGGGGGCAGGTTGGAAAGATCGGCCACGGTCTCGCAGCTGCGCACTTGCCGCCCACCAGCACCGTAGTCCGCCTTTAGCATCAGCGGGAAACCGACATTGGCAGCGGCGCGCGCCAGCTCGGCGGGAGTGAGTGCCACATCGAACTGTGGCGAAGGAACACAAGCGCGTTTAAGTACTTTTGAAAGCCCGATCTTGGAGCACAGATGCTCCAAGCCTTGTTCTGAATTCAGCGGGAGCAGTCGAAGCTTGTCCGCGACACTAAGGTCAGATTGTTTGACCTCCAGCAACGCGCCGTCGTCACATGCAATGACCAGGGCATAGTCGTTTTTGGCCTCCTCGTTGACGGTTCTGACCAGTAAGGTTGGATCGGACACGTGAACGAAGCGGCGCGCCTGCTTGCACCGACTCAGAAGCGGTGATGTGCTGATGACGCACACCTCAAAACCAGCACGGGACAACAGAGCCGGAATCGCCTCTATCAGGTCAGCGCTGTGGCCAAACACCAAGGCTCGCAAGGTCTGATTGCCCACGCTCAACTCCCATAACACTCCCATGTCGCAGCCAGCCAAGGCACGTGCTTGCCGTCGCCGAACCACATCAGTTCGGGTGATTCGGATCGCAGGGAATGGAGCAAATCCAAACAAGACCAACCGCTTAAAGGCAAGCCCCTATCAGCTCAAGCGAACGTTCGGCGTTCGGCGGGGCACAGGCCTTTATTGGCATGGTCAACGGGCAATGCAGCGCGGGGCCACTGTCGTCGGGTCCCCCTCTTCGCGGCCCGGCCGGGCGAAGACGGTCTCGCGTCACCATTGTCACCATTTGAGCTCGAGGCTGCCGTCCGCCGTTCTGAACATCCCAGCCGCTAGCACTCGGTCCGTTCGCTTTGCCATAAAGCGGAATAGAAAACGGGCGGGGGTTTTACACCCCGCCCGTCGATCTTATTTCTGCCAGGACAGGATCAGTTCATCATAAGAGATGGTGATGCCCTGTGGTTTTTCTTCGGCAAGTTTTGCCACCGGCGAGCCGGGTGCATCGAGCCAGACCTGAGGATCAACGACCTCGTTCATCTTCGGGCCGATATCGCCCTGGACACCGGACTTCTCGATCCGCTCCAGCACTTTTTCCTGCTCGGCACACAGGCTATCAAGCGCCTCTTGTGGGGTTTTCTCACCCGACATGGCGTCGCCGATATTCTGCCACCACAATTGAGCCATCTTCGGATAATCCGGGATGTTGGTGCCAGTAGGGGACCACTGAATGCGGGCTGGCGAGCGATAGAACTCGATCAGACCACCCAGTTTTGGTGCGCGTTCGGTAAAGCTTGCGTCCGCGATCGAGGATTCACGCGCGAAGGTCAGGCCAACATGCGATTTCTTCAGATCGACAGTCTTGGAGGTCACGAACTGGGCGTAGAGCCAAGCCGCTTGCGCGCGATCAACTGGTGTGGACTTCATCAGGGTCCAAGAACCCACGTCCTGATAGCCGATCTTCATGCCTTCCTGCCAATAGGTGCCGTGAGGCGAGGGGGCCATGCGCCATTTTGGCGTGCCATCCGCGTTCACAACTGGCAGTCCATCCTTTACCATGTCGGCAGTGAAGGCTGTGTACCAGAACATTTGCTGGGCGATTTCACCCTGCGCAGGAACTGGACCGGCTTCACCAAACACCATGCCTGCAGCGGCCGGTGGTGCGTACTTCTGCAGCCAGTCAATTGCCTTGGTCACAGCATAAACGGCGGCCGCATCGTTGGTGGCACCGCCACGCGTCGTGCACGAGCCGACAGGACGCGAGTTTTCATCAACCCGCACGCCCCATTCATCAACCGGTAGACCATTCGGCGTGCCGATATCACTCATGCCCGCCATCGACATCCACGCATCGGTATAACGCCAGCCGAGCGATGGGTCTTTCTTGCCGTAATCCATGTTCCCATAGACCTTGGCTGGGCCACCTGCATAGGTCATGTCGCGGCCCGTAAAGAACACCGCGATGTCCTCATAGGCCGACCAATTGACCGGAACGCCGAGATCATAGCCAAACTGGGCTTTGAAATCGTCTTTGGTCTTTTGATCGTTGAACCAATCGTAGCGGAACCAGTAAAGGTTGGCGAACTGCTGGTCAGGGAGCTGGTAAAGCTTGCCATCCGGGGCCGAGGTGAACTTGGTGCCGATGAAGTCGGCGATATCCAAGCCTGGGTTGGTAACAGTAGCGCCTTCGCCGGCCATCCAATCGGTCAAGTTACGGGCCTGCTGATAGCGCCAATGCGTACCGATCAAATCCGAGTCGTTGACATAGGCGTCATAGATGTTTTCGCCGGTCTGCATTTGGGTTTGCAGCTTTTCGACAACATCGCCTTCGCCGATCAGGTCATGGGTGACCTTGATGCCGGTGATGGCAAAAAACGCTTCTGCTAGCTGTTTGGACTCGTAAACGTGGGTGGTCAGGGTTTCAGACGCGACCTTGATTTCCATTCCCGCATAAGGCTTGGCAGCATCAATGAACCACTGCATTTCGGCTTCCTGGGCCGCGCGGTCAAGCACGGACAAATCACCGATTTCGGCGTCGAGGAAGGCTTTTGCGGCCGCCATATCTGCCCATGCAGGCACGCTTGTGCCCATCAACACGAGCGCTATGGCGGTTGAGGTATAAAGGTATCTCATGATATTCCTCCCAGAATGTTGAGACAGTTTGCTGGTTTAGCTTGCAGTTTTAACAGGCAGGCGGGGTTGCAGCCCCGTCTGCCACAGGCTTGGCCCCTTCACACCCAGCGGAACACCGCTACTGCGTAAACAAGGCAGACAATCAGCGCGCCCCACAGATAGGGAGCGCCGAAAAGACCGAGCCAACCGACATGAATGAAGGCCGAGCCCAATAGGGAAATAAACAACCGGTCGCCGCGCGTGGTTTGAATGCGCAGCACACCGGTCCGTGGCGTTTCGGGATATTTGATCGCCAGCACCGTGAATGTTGCCAGCAACAGTGCGATGATTATGAAAAAGATCGCGGTCGGTAGCGTCCATGCCATCCATGCCATGATCATACCCTTCCCAGGGCAAAGCCCTTGGCTATGTAGTTGCGCACGAAGTAGATCACCAAGGCGCCGGGAACGATGGTGAGCACCCCGGCTGCGGCAAGCACGCCCCAATCCATGCCAGAGGCCGAAACTGTCCGGGTCATCGTGGCGGCGATGGGTTTGGCGTAGGTCGCGGTCAAGGTGCGTGAAAGCAGCAGCTCGACCCACGAGAACATGAAGCAAAAGAACGCCACCACCCCGATTCCGCTGGCAATCAGCGGCATAAAGATGCTTACGAAGAAGCGCGGGAACGAATAGCCGTCAATGTAAGCGGTCTCATCGATCTCCTTGGGCACGCCACGCATAAAGCCTTCCAGTATCCACACTGCCAACGGCACGTTGAACAGGCAATGTGCCAATGCCACCGCGATATGGGTGTCGAACAGGCCGATCGAGGAATACAGCTGGAAGAACGGCAGGGCAAAAATGGCCGGCGGCGCCATGCGGTTGGTCAGCAGCCAGAAGAACAGGTGCTTGTCCCCCATGAAGCGGTAACGGCTGAAGGCATAGGCCGCAGGCAACGCCACTACCAGCGAGATGACGGTGTTCATCACCACGTAGATGATCGAGTTGATATAGCCATTGTACCAAGATGGGTCGGTCAGGATGGTGATGTAGTTGGCAAAGGTCAAATCGACGGGCCACATCGAGAACGTCGACGTGATCTCGGTGTTGGTCTTCAGGCTCATACTGATCAGCCAATAAATCGGCACCAGCAGGAACAGCAGATACAGCCCCATGGCGATGGCAGAGGATTTGATACGCATCATGAGGCATCCCGTCTGTCGAGATTGGTCATCACGGTGTAAAACACCCATGAAACCAACTGGATAACCAGAAAATACATCAGCGAGAAAGCCGCTGCCGGGCCCAAATCAAACTGCCCGATGGCCATCTTCACCAGGTCAATCGACAAGAACGTGGTGGCATTGCCGGGGCCGCCGCCGGTGACCACGAACGGTTCGGTATAGATCATGAAGCTGTCCATGAAGCGCAGCAGGATCGCAATCAGCAGAACGCCCTGCATCTTGGGGAGTTCGATGAAGCGAAACACTGCCAGGCGCCCGGCCTGATCGATCTTGGCGGCTTGGTAGTAGGCCTCGGGAATGGATTGCAGGCCGGCATAGGCCAACAGGGCTACCAGCGAAGTCCAGTGCCACACATCCATGACAATGACAGTGGCCCAGGCGTCCAGGGAGTCGCTGGTGTAGTTATAGTCGATACCCAGCGCTGCCAGCGTGTGGCCAAGCAGGCCAATATCGACCCGACCGAAAATTTGCCAGATGGTCCCGACGACGTTGAAGGGGATCAATAGCGGCAGCGCCATCAGCACAAGGCAGAACGAAGCCCAAAATCCTCGTTTTGGCATGTTCAACGCCACAAAAATCCCAAGTGGCACTTCGATGGCCAGGATAATTGTCGAGAATATGATCTGCCGTCCCAGGGCATCGTGCAGGCGTTCGGAATGGATCATCTCCTCGAACCAGCCAACGCCTTCCCAAAAGAACACGTTGTTGCCGAACGTGTCCTGCACCGAATAATTGACCACCGTCATCAGCGGGATTACGGCGGAGAACGCTACCAGAAGCAGCACTGGCAGCACCAGAAACCAGGCTTTGTTGTTCTGTGTCTTGTCCATCAGAGCGGCCCTCCTGGTACGCGCCAGTCATCGACATAGACGTTGATTTTTTCCGGCGCGAAGGTGACGTGGGTCATGTCTGCGCCAATTTCGGTGCCTTCAGGCACGATGATGTTGAACGTTAGGCCACCCACTTCCCCGCGCACAATGCGATGGCGGCCTACGTCTTCGACGCGTTTGAGGCTAAAGGGTAAACCGCCCGCGGCGGCCAGCGTTGCGAACTCCGGCCGGATGCCGATCTGTACCCGACCCTTGGTGGGGCCATATCCGGCGCCAAGCGGCACCGCGACACCTTGAACCCGGGCGACATTGCCCTCCACCGTCGCTTCCAGCAGGTTCATCCCCGGAGAACCGATGAAATAGCCAACAAAAGTATGGGCGGGGGTATCGAACAGCTCTTGGGGGGTACCAAGCTGGACCACACGACCTTCAGACATCACCACAACTTTGTCGGCAAAAGTCAGGGCCTCGGTCTGATCATGGGTCACATAGATCATGGTGAAGCCGAATTCGCGGTGCAGGGATTTCAGCTGTGTGCGCAGTTCCCACTTCATATGAGGATCGATTACCGTGAGGGGCTCGTCGAATAAAATTGCGTTGACGTCTTCGCGAACCATGCCGCGACCCAGGCTGATCTTTTGTTTGGCGTCCGCGGTCAGCCCGCGCGCCTTGTAGTTCAGCCGGTCTTCCATGCCGATCATCTGCGCAATATGAGTGACGCGCGCAGCGATATAGGCGGGGTCCATGCCACGGTTACGCAGCGGAAAGGCCAAATTTTCGCGCACGGTCATGGTGTCGTAGACCACGGGAAACTGGAACACCTGAGCGATGTTGCGCGCCACTGTCGGAGCGCCGGTCATATCGGCTCCCCCAAACAGAACCCGGCCATGGCTGGGACGAACCAGCCCCGAGATGATGTTTAAGAGCGTGGTCTTGCCGCAGCCGGACGAGCCAAGCAAGGCATAGGCGCCGCCGTCTTGCCAGACGTGATCCATTTCTTTGAGCGCGTAATCTGCATCGACCTTTGGGTAAGGCAGATAGCTGTGGGCCAGTTTGGAAAGGGTGATTTCGGCCATGGGTTACGCCGCCATCGCATAGGCCGCGGGCGCGGCAAGCGACCCCGACTCATTGAAAAGATAGATATGGCTGGGGTCAAGCCAGACCGAAACCGCAGCGCCAGCAACGAGGCTTTGCACACCGTGGACCAAGCCAACCCAACGATCTGGGCCGTGCATAAGGTGCAAGAACGTCTCGGAACCGGTGATTTCGGTGACCGACAAGGTGCAGGGCAGTTCCAGGGCAGTGGCGGAGTGTTTTTGCAATTTCAAGTGGTTGGATCGAAACCCCGCCAGATATTGGCCATCCGGCAGATCGGCAAAAGCGCCCAAGGCGGCGGTGCTGGCGATATCTCCGAAATTGATGCGCTGGCCGTGTTTGACGGCAGGAAAAAAATTCATCGGTGGATCTGAGAAAACCCGTGCGGTGGTGGCATCGGCGGGCGTCCGGTAGACTTGTGGAGTAGCGCCAAATTGGGTGACGCGACCTTCCCAAAGCGTGGCGGTATTGCCGCCAAGCAGCAGGGCCTCTTCGGGCTCGGTGGTGGCGTAAACAAAGATTGCGCCAGACGCCTCAAAGATTTTGGGGATTTCGGCGCGAAGCTCTTCGCGCAGCTTGTAGTCAAGATTGGCCAGTGGTTCGTCCAGCAAGACCAGGCCCGCCCCTTTGACCAAGGCGCGCGCCAATGCACAGCGCTGCTGCTGGCCACCGGACAATTCCAAGGGTTTTCGGGTCAGCATCGGGGTCAATTTCAGCATATCGGCGGTTTCGCGGACCGCACGGTCCACTTCGGCAGAAGAAATCCCCATCAACCGCATCGGGGACGCGATATTGTCGTAAACGCTCATCGCCGGGTAGTTGATGAATTGCTGATAGACCATGGCGACTTTGCGGTCCTGCACGCGCATTCCGGTGACGTCGGCGCCGTTCCAGATGATCTGTCCGGTTGTGGGGGCATCAAGCCCCGCCATCAGCCGCATCAGGCTGGTCTTGCCAGACAGGGTCGGGCCGAGCAGCACGTTCATGGTGCCCTTGTGCAACATCAGGTCCGTCGGCTGGATATGCATCCGCCCCTCGACCTGCCGTGAAACCCCTTTGAACTCCAACGCCATTTCCGTCTCCTAGGCAGTTGAGCTGACCCATGGCGCGACCAAGCCCGCCATGAATTCATCAACTGCCGTGATTTGCTCAGCGTCAAGACGCAACCCCAACTTGCTGCGCCGCCACACCACATCGGCGGCGCTGCGCGCAAACTCACGGCTCGCCAGCCACCGCAGTTCCGCCTCAGTCAGCGTCGCCCCGAAATTTCGTCCCAGCTCGTCGGCGACCTTGGCTGCGCCCAAGACGGCCCAAGCATCGGTTCCATATCCCCGGATCAGTCGCGCCGCCCATGGCTCGCTCAGAAAGGGGTAATCGGCGCTCAGCTTCGCTCGCAGCTTGGCAACGCCGTCATGGGGAAAATCCCCACCGGGCAGCGCCACGCGGGCTGTCCAATCCCCTTTTGCATGGGAGAAAAACGGCACCAGCTTGGTCAAAGCCGACTCGGCAAGCCGACGATAGGTGGTGATCTTGCCACCGAACACGTTCAGCAGAGGCGGACCTTTGGTATCAAGGGACAACACGTAGTCGCGCGTCGCAGCAGTCGCTGATTTTGCACCGTCATCATAAAGCGGCCGCACGCCTGAATAGGTCCAGACAATATCCTTGCGGGTGACGGGTTTGGCGAAATATTGCGAGGCGAAATCGCAAAGATAATCTTGTTCTGCATTAGTGCAGTGCGCGTCGCTTGGCGCCCCGCTATGATCAAGATCCGTGGTTCCGATCAGGGTGAAATCATGCTCATAGGGAATGGCAAAAATGATGCGGCCATCCGCTCCCTGGAAGAAGTAGCAGCGATCGTGCTCGAATAGTCTTTTGGTGACAATGTGGCTGCCGCGCACCAGCCGTACCCCTTCGGAGGACTGGATGCGGGTCACGTCGCGGATCACATCCCCAACCCAGGGGCCGCTGGCATTGACCAAAGCACGGGCGTGAAACACCTGCTGCCCTTGAACGCCTTGTGTGGTGACGCGCCAAAGATCATCAACCCGATCTGCCGAGATAACCTTTGTGGCGACCATGATTTGCGCACCGCGCGCTTCGGCATCACGGGCATTGAGCACGACCAGACGCGAATCCTCGACCCAGACGTCGGAATATTCATAAGCATGGGTGAATTTTGGCTTCAAAGACCGACCCGCCGGGTCGGTTTTCAAGTCGACTTCGGTGGTGCCCGGCAATATCTGGCGGCCACCGAGGTTATCATACATGAATAGCCCCAGCCGGATCAACCAGGCCGGACGCCGACCCTTCATCCAAGGCATCACCAAGGACAAGAGTTTGGATGTCGGAGTGTCGCCTTCGAACCGCATGTCAGCGTGATAAGGCAGCACAAACCGCATGGGCCAGCTGATATGGGGCATCGCCACCAGCAGCGTCTCGCGTTCCTTTAAGGCCTTTCGCACCAGCCCGAACTCGAAGTACTCGAGATAGCGCAGGCCACCATGAAACAGCTTGGTCGATGCGCTTGAGGTTCCTTGCGCCAAATCGCCCTGCTCGGCCAGGATGACTGAGAGGCCCCGACCGGCCGCGTCGCGCGCTATGCCCACGCCATTGATGCCACCGCCGATGACAAATACATCGACCGTCGCTGATCTAGCGTTTGCGTCGCCCAACTTCGCCTCCCTGCGCCGTCGTTGGACGACAAGGAAGACCATTCTTTGGGCGGCGTCAATTCATTTTGTTCGTTTTTGCGCGTTTTGATCAATTCGCGCATTTTCGGTCTGTTTTTGCCAGATTGATGCTCGAACTCGATCATCATGTGCACAATCGAATTTTTTCGCACAATTTCGGTGTTGCCAACGCCATTGAAAATCTAGAAATTATGCTTGCGAGACTCGCGTATGAGCGCGGTGGATTTTGATGTAGACACCGGATCGAACAGCGACCAAATGGGGACGGGCTGCATTTATGGCGCTTGGCATTCGTCAGTCGGAAATTCTTGAAATCGCCCGGTCTGATGGCAAGGTTGTGGTCGAAAAACTTGCAGAAAAGTTTCAGGTCACGCTGCAAACCATTCGCCGCGATCTGACCGAGCTTGCCGACGCCAAACTGTTGGACCGGGTCCATGGGGGCGCCGTACTGCGCACCGGAGTTTCCAACTTCGGGTATGAAGAGCGGCGCCGGATGAATGAAATGGCCAAGGCGGCAATCGGGCGTCGTTGCGCACAAGCCATCCCCAACAATAGCTCGATGATCCTGAATCTGGGGACCACCACAGAGGCGGTGGCGCGTGAGCTACTCAACCACACAAACATTACCGTGGTGACCAATAACATTAATGTCGCCAATATTTTGATGGCCAATGAATCGTGCGAAATCCTGGTCGCGGGGGGCGCCCTTCGTCGATCGGACGGCGGCCTTTCGGGCGATTTGACCACTGATTTCATCGAACAATTCAAGGTTGATTACGCGGTGATCGGCACCTCGGCGCTGGATATGGATGGCGATCTGCTGGATTTTGATCTGCCCGAAGTGCGGGTATCACGGGCGATCATCCGCCGCTCTAGAACTGTGTTTCTGGTGTCCGATGCATCCAAACTGGGCCGTTCCGCCCCAATCAAGCTGGCATCCCTTTCCGAAATTGACACTGTTTTCACCGATCAAGCCTTTCCTCCCGATTTGATGCACCGTTGCGAGGAATGGCATACCGAGGTTTGCCTTGCCTGATTAGCCAGGGCTGATGCAGCAGCGGGACCTTCGTGTGTGGCCTGAAGGTACATTTGGTGCAGATCGGAAGTTGAGCTTTAAGGCATGTTTTGGTGTCGTCTCGGGGTCGATTAAGTCGCCTACCCGGCCTGACGAGGCGGGCCGCCGATTGGCCGTGGTCCAGCGAAAACGCCCCAGGTCGGCGCCACCACGATCCCCTTCTAACGCTTCAGCCGATGGACTGGGATTGACCGGCCGCCGACAGCGACATTCGATTGGCGGCCTCGCCCATAGCGCGGACATGGTCCAGCAGTTCCGGCCCGCTGGGCGTCAGTGTCAGCCCACGCCCGGTACGTTCGAATAGAACAACGCCCAGTTCTTCTTCAAGCGCATCAACCTGCCTGCCCAGAGTGGGCTGCGCCATTCCCAATGCCCGCGCCGCGGCGGACAGGGAGCCCTCTTCAACCGTGACGAGGAAGGCCCGCGCCCGGTTCCAGTCGAATCTGACGGAACGCCAATCCATGCATTAACGCATATCAAATGGACGGAACTGGTCAATGTATCCCCGCGCCGGCTCGGGCTAGAAGATCGTCATGCTCGAAACTGGAAAGACGTTCCGAGCCATTCGACTTACCACCTGAAACCGGCGCGGAACCTTGGCTCCCTCGCCCCTGCGACCAAGATCCCACGCGAACGGTCGCGGCGGGAAGCGATGAGCTTTTGCTCGAAAGGACTGCAATGACCTCCTCAACCCTTGCCGCCGACTTCGGCAGCCCCGTCTCTGCGAACCCTAGATCGAAGGCCGCAGCCAAGCCGGATAAGCGCATGCTTCACTCGCGTCTGATCGGCGCACTGTTCCTGTTGGGCTTCCTGTTCTACGGCACCGGCTTCGCACTGGTGTCGTCCGTCGTCGGCGCCCCCGACTTTCTGGCGGCGATCGCCTCGCACCGGGTGACCCTCGTGCTCGGCGCGGTGCTCATGCTGTTGCCAATCATCACCGATGTGTGGCGGGCCGTCGTCTTCTTTCCAATCCTCGGCGAAGGTGGTCGCTCGACGGCGCTAACCTACCTCGCCGCGCAGATCATCTCGGTGGTCATGTTCTTCGTTGGGTCGCTCAGCCTGCTGCTGATCGTTCCGCTGAGCCAATACGCGGTCGACGCCACCGGTGGCAGCGTCGATTGGGCCACGGCACTGGGCTCACTGCTGGTGCAGTCGCAGGAAAACACCTACCACATCGCCCAGCTCTCGCTGGCCTTCGGCAGCCTGTCGCTGTGGTTCTACGGCTTTCGTGTTCGGCTGATCCCCCGCGCTTTCGCCGGCTGGGCGCTGGTTGGCTACGTCTGCCTCCTCGTCGGGTTCGTCGCTGAACTTTTCGGCGTCCAGATTGGCAACATGCTTTTGATCCCCGGTGCGCTGTTCGAGATCGCACTGCCGTTCTGGCTCTTCTTCAAGGGTTTTGGCGCTGACGCCTACGGCAAGGCCGCCGAGTAACACCCTCCCGCTGCCCGGTCATACCGACCGGGCAGTTTTTTGAAATTGCTTTCGGTATCTGGCTGATCACGAAAGGTTTCGACAGCACAGGCGCGCCGCGATCACATCGACGCCATCAGTTTCGCCGGCGAAAATACCGCTTTCGTTCGCGTGCGCTGCTCGATCGGCACGCGCGACTTCGTCGACTTCCTGACGCTGGTGCGAACCGAATACCAGTGGCGGATCATTGCGAAGGTGTTCCAGATCATCGAACGCGAAAGCTAGGAGGCCCGCAGCATGCCTTACGTGAACATCAAGATCACCCGTGACGGACCGACCCGCGAGCAAAAGGCGGCGCTCATCAAGGGCGTCACTGATCTGTTGGTCGGGATTCTCGACAAGAATCCCGCGACCACTTTCGTCGTCATTGATGAAGTCGAGATGGAGGACTGGGGTGTCGGCGGACTTCCCGTCGAGAGCTACCGCCAGGCGCTGCGCGAGTCGTCGTGAGCCCCGATGACCCTCAGCACTGCACTTTGGCAACACCTCGACCTCAAATTTACTAAGAGCCCTAAGGCATTGTAGTTTTTGGCGCACCCGGAGGAATTCGAATCTGTGACCTCTGCCTTCGGAGTTCGATTTTTGCCTATTTAGCCATTTGGTTATATACTGTAACACATTGAAATATATCGCATGTTATAATATAACGCAAGACGTTTTTGTACATATTGGTACGTTTATTTGTCCCAAAACTGTCCCAAACGTGACCTCTGCCTTCCGGGATTTAGTTCGTCCCACCGTATCCTTCCACTTCGCGCCAAGGCTGCAACCATCGAAGAGACCAGCGCGGCCATGGCGCAACTGGCGTCGACGGTGCAGCACAATGCCTGATTGGCGTCGACGGCCAACGCACTGGCAGCCCGGGGACCCGACAGATCGGGATGCATACCTCTGCAATTCTCAGATCTGCTGGAGCACTCCACGGGCCAGTTGCTGATAAGCGGGCCTGGACTATGCATTTTCCCGGACTCGCCGATTCGGTCTTCTGGGACTTTCGGGCGCATCACCTTCTCGCTCTACGACCGCCGGTCCAGCCACAGTAGCGGCACAACCTTGCCTTTAAGCGGCAGATAAACTAAGTTTGACGGACTAAGCTAATTGGAGGATTGCATGGTTCTGACTGTCAACATCCACGATGCGAAGACCAATCTGTCGCGCTTGATCGAACAGGCGGCCAAGGGTGAGCCCTTCATTATCGCAAAGGCCGGCAAGCCAATGGTCAAAGTTGTGCCGCTCGATCAGCCTCC
>CALRYQ010000004.1:0-403519 GCA_943372435.1 Devosia equisanguinis | reverse complement strand
GCCTCCCTGTATTCCGGCGAACAGAAAACGACTTCCGGTTGCCCGGCAGATCGTCTGCCCTTTCAGAAAAACACCAACAGTGGGAGCAATAAATGCTCAGCGTCGTCAGTGGCCGCGTTCTAGTCCAATTGAGTTTTTATGTCAACTGCGAACACGAAGGAATTGTCTGAGCACCGCTCCGATTCTTCCGATCTCAACTTCAAATAAACTTCTTTGAAATCAACACCTTGCTGCGTCTTTGGAGCGGTTCGTTTGCTCATTGCCGCAGCGATTGGCGGGTTATAGTGGCTACCCCTGAACCGGTCAACAGGCAAAATGACGAAAACGACATAAACCGAAAAAAGCTGGCGCCGATTGAGGTGTCAGGCCCGGAAATAGGCCATTTGGGGCCAATATCAGCGCCACAGTAGATTGCCTTCAAAGCAAAACCCACCCGGCGCAAACCGAGTGGGTCTAAAATCTCGTATCACCAACCAGCTCTAGTGAACGTGGGCGCCATTGAGTTGGCCTGCTTCCACCGCAAGATTGAGCAGCGCACTGACCACATCCTGGGCGTAGGATTTGTCTTCAGGGGTTGCAGCACGATCAAGCTCTTCTTGAGCTTGCTTGATCTGGGCGGCAAGGCCCTCGTGATCAAACTCCGCCAGCGCAGAGGCTTGCTCAGCAAGAATTGTCAGCCCATCTGGCGACACGTCGGCAAAGCCACCGCGAACGAAATAGACGTGGGTCTGACCATCTGCAGATGTAACCGTGACAAAGCCCGGCTTGAGCGGTGTCATGAACGGCGCATGATCCCCCATAGCGGTAAAATAGCCTTCGGTCCCTGGCACGGTCACCGCATTGGCCATTTCCGAAAGCACGAGGCGCTCGGGCGAAACAATCTCGACCTTGATACCGTCAGCCATTGTATTTTGGTCCTTTGGTCATGAAACCCAGACGCAAATCCAGGCCCCATTGAGAGAAAAGCGCCCGGACCATTGGCCCGGGCTGGTCTTAGGCCGCCTGTGCAGCCAGCTTCTGCGCCTTCTTGACGGCATCCTCGATGGTCCCAACCATGTAGAACGCTGCCTCTGGCAGGTGATCGTAATCACCAGCGACCAGGCCCTTGAAGCCCTTGATGGTGTCTTCGAGCTGCACGAATACGCCGGGTGAACCGGTGAACACTTCGGCCACGTCGAACGGCTGGCTCATGAAACGTTCGACCTTGCGGGCGCGCGCCACGGTGAGCTTGTCTTCTTCCGACAATTCATCCATGCCAAGGATGGCGATGATGTCCTGCAGAGCCTTGTAGCGCTGCAGGATTTCCTGCACGCGACGGGCGGTCTGATAGTGCTCTTCACCCACAACCTGGGGATCGAGGATGCGCGACGTGGAGTCCAGCGGATCCACGGCCGGGTAAATCCCCTTTTCCGAGATCGAGCGGTTCAGCACGGTCGTCGCATCAAGGTGAGCAAAAGACGAAGCCGGTGCCGGGTCGGTCAAATCGTCGGCGGGCACGTAAACGGCCTGCACCGAAGTGATCGAACCCTTATTGGTGGTAGTGATGCGCTCCTGCATCTGGCCCATGTCGGTGGCCAGCGTTGGCTGGTAACCCACGGCGGAAGGGATGCGGCCGAGCAGAGCCGACATTTCGGCGCCGGCCTGGGTAAAGCGGAAGATGTTATCAACGAAGAACAGCACGTCCTGGCCCTGATCGCGGAAGTTTTCCGCAACGGTCAGACCGGTCAGCGCCACACGGGCACGTGCCCCTGGGGGTTCGTTCATTTGCCCGAACACCAAGGCGCATTTCGAACCCGCGGCCGAGCCGTTGTTCTCATGCGGGTCCTTGTTCACACCCGATTCGATCATTTCGTGATACAAATCGTTGCCTTCGCGGGTGCGTTCACCGACGCCCGCAAACACCGAATACCCACCATGGGCCTTGGCGACGTTGTTGATCAGTTCCTGGATCAGCACGGTCTTGCCCACGCCGGCGCCGCCGAACAGGCCGATCTTGCCGCCACGCGCGTATGGAGCGATCAGATCCACCACCTTGATGCCGGTAACCAGCACGGTGCTTTCCGGATTCTGCTCGACAAACGACGGCGCATCCTGGTGAATTTCGCGCTTGGCGGTTTCACCGATCGGGCCGGCTTCGTCGATCGGCTCGCCGATGACGTTCATGATGCGGCCAAGGGTGGCCTCACCAACCGGCACCGAGATAGCCGAACCGGTATCGACCACTTCAGCGCCGCGAACCAGACCTTCGGTGGTGTCCATGGCAATGGTGCGCACGGTGTTTTCACCCAGGTGCTGCGCAACTTCGAGCACCAGGCGATTGCCGTTATTGGTGGTTTCGAGCGCGTTCAGAATTGCGGGCAGGTGGCCGTCAAACGTTACGTCGACAACGGCACCGATGACCTGCGATACGCGACCGGCCTTTTTCTCTGCCATTTGATGGTCCTCGTGTTAGAGCGCTTCCGCGCCCGAAATAATTTCAATGAGTTCTTTGGTGATCTGGGCCTGGCGCTGACGATTGTAGCTGAGCTGCAGCTTGCCGATCATTTCGCCCGCATTTCGTGTCGCATTATCCATTGCCGACATCTGGGCGCCGTAGAAGGACGCCCCATTTTCAAGCAGCGCGCGGAAAATCTGGATGCTGATGCTGCGGGGCAGCAAGGCTTCCAAAATTGCTTCCTCGCTTGGCTCGTATTCATATGGGATGACCGAAGCACCACCAGCCTGTGCCAAGGTAAACTTGGCCGGGATGATCTGTTGAGCCGTCGGAACCTGGGAGATCACCGACTGGAACTTGGAATAGAACAAGGTCGCAACATCGAACTCGCCGGCCCCAAACAGCGCCAAGACCTTCTCGCCGATCTGGTTGGCATGAACAAAGCCAATCTGTTTGACTTCGCGAAAGCTGACGAAATCGACGATATTGGACCCGTGGGTCCGCTTGAGCACGTCATTACCCTTGCGCCCAACGGTCAAGATTTTAACCGTCTTGCCCGCCGCCATGAGCTTTGCCGCATGATCGCGCGCCAGCCGGGCGATCGAGGAGTTGAAGCCACCGGCCAGACCACGTTCACCGGTGGCCACGATCAGCAGATGCGTCTGGTCCTTGCCGGTGCCGCCCAGCAGGGCAGGCGCATCGGCGCGACCTTCATAGGCAGCGCCAAGGCTGGCCAAAACGCGATCCATGCGTTCGGCATAGGGGCGCGCGGCTTGGGCAGCATCCTGGGCGCGACGCAGTTTTGCCGCCGCAACCATTTGCATGGCCTTGGTGATCTTTTGCGTCGACTTGACCGAGACGATCCGGTTTTTAAGGTCTTTTAGCGAAGGCATAGGCCTCTACTTTCGTAACGCTTAAGCCGCGTAGGTCTTTTTGATGCCATCCAGCGCCGCCTTGAGCTGGCTACGCAGATCATCGGACAATGCCTTTTCCTTGGCGATCGCCGCCAGCAGCTCGGCGTATTTGCCGCGCAGCGTGGAAAGGACCGTCTTTTCGAAATCAGCGACCTTGGACACTGGCAGGCTATCGAGATAGCCATTGGCGCCCGCAAAAATCACCGCGACCTGTTCTTCCGTCTTGAGCGGAGAGAACTGGGGCTGCTTCAGCAACTCAGTCAGACGCGCGCCGCGGTTCAGCAGACGCTGGGTCGAGGCATCCAGATCCGAGCCGAACTGGGCAAAGGCTGCCATTTCGCGATACTGGGACAATTCGCCCTTGAGCGAGCCGGCGACCTGCTTCATCGCCTTGACCTGAGCCGACGAGCCCACGCGGCTCACCGAAATACCAACGTTCACAGCGGGGCGAATGCCCTGGAAGAACAGATTGGTTTCAAGGAAGATTTGGCCGTCGGTGATCGAAATCACGTTGGTCGGAATATAGGCCGAAACGTCGTTGGCTTGAGTTTCGATAACCGGCAGAGCGGTCAAGGAACCCAGACCGTGGTCTTCGTTCAGCTTGGCAGCGCGCTCAAGCAAGCGCGAGTGCAAATAGAACACGTCGCCTGGATAGGCTTCGCGACCTGGCGGACGACGCAGCAACAGCGACATCTGGCGGTAGGCCACGGCCTGCTTGGTCAAATCGTCATAGGCGATTACGGCATGCATACCGTTGTCGCGGAAAAACTCGCCAATGGCGCAGCCGGTGAACGGCGCAATATACTGCAGCGGCGCCGGATCGGACGCGGTTGCAGCAACCACAACCGAATATTCCATGGCGCCGGCTTCTTCGAGAGCCCGCACGAACTGGGCAACCGTGGAACGCTTCTGGCCAATGGCGACGTAGATGCAATAGAGCTTTTCAGTTTCCGAAGCATTGGCCACGTGAGCCGGCTTCTGGTTCAAAAAAGTATCCAGAATAACAGCCGTTTTGCCGGTCTGACGATCACCAATAATCAATTCGCGCTGGCCACGCCCGATCGGGATCAGCGCGTCGATGGCTTTAAGGCCAGTCGACATTGGTTCATGCACCGATTTACGCGGCAAAATGCCCGGCGCTTTGACGTCGACGCGGCGGCGTTCGGTATACTGGATCGGACCCTTGCCGTCGATCGGATTGCCGAGACCGTCAACGACGCGACCAAGCAGACCCTTACCGACCGGGGTATCCACGATCGAGCCGGTGCGCTTGACGACGTCACCTTCCTTGATCGAACGGTCATTGCCGAAAATCACGACGCCGACATTGTCGGCTTCAAGATTGAGTGCCATGCCCTTGATGCCGCCGGGAAACTCGACGAGTTCACCAGCCTGCACAGCATCCAAACCGTAGACACGGGCGATACCATCACCGACAGACAGAACCTGGCCGACTTCGGAAACTTGAGCTTCCTGGCCGAAATTCTTGATCTGGTCCTTGAGGATCGCGGAAATTTCCGCAGCTTTGATATCCATTACCCGACCTCTTTCATGGCGATCTTCATCGCGGTCAATTTCGATTTAAGCGAACTATCGATCAGCTGGGAACCGAGCTTCACCTGAAGCCCGCCAATCAGCGCAGGATCGACGAATTGGTTGAGCGTGACGGTCTTGCCGACCTTGGCGCGCAGAGTTTCGGCAAGCGCACTTACCTGATCACTGCTGAGCGCCACTGCGGAGGTCACATCGGCAGTGACTTCACCACGCGCAGCGGCAGCCAGAGCACGAAACGCCACGATGATCTGGGGCAGCGCAAACAGACGCCCCTTTTGGGCCACCAGCCGCACAAAATTGGCCAGCAACTGATTGGTCTTGGCTTTACCGAGAATGGCCTCGATAGCCTGGGCCTTGACGTCTCCCGTAATCACCGGCGAGCCAAGAAAGCGGGAAAAATCATCGCTTTCCCCAATCAACCGCGAAATATCGGACAAACCGGTTTCAACGGACGCAAGCTGATTCTCGCTCTGGGCGAGATCGAACAGTGCCGACGCATATGGCCGCGCAATCTGTACAAGCACTGAATTCTGCGCTGCCAATGCCGCATCACCCTCTTGGTTGCTCGCCCGCCTCCCCGCACAAATCGGAGGAAAACCGGGCAGTCGCTGACGCTTGAAAATCCCACGCGAAAGGGTCGTGGGAAGACCCCGTCGAAGTTGGGCCTGCACTACCACACGGAATATGCGGCTTGCAAGGCTTGGGCGGTGGATTCATTGTCGGTGAAAGTGTCGCAGGGCCAGGCATCGGCGTGCGGTCCGCAGCGGAACTGGCCGACCCGCGTCGCGCTAACGCAATGAGGCCCCGGCGATCGCTCGAATGCGCTGTCCACGCTTTGGCAGCGTGTTGCGCTGTTCCACCCAGGCGCCGCCCACCAGGCATTGGTACGCCACAAACACGAAGGGCAGAAGCTGCATCGCAAGTGGGTTTGGTGACGCCATGACATGAAAGTGCAGGTGCGGCACCATAGACTGGCCGCTGTCCCCCACTTCAGCCACGGGCTGCAGCGCCTCCACCTGGTCGCCGGGTACGACACGGACAGACCCACGCCGGGCATGCGCCAGAAAGGCGAAGATGTCCGGATTCTCCAGCGACTGGATTACCATGTGATTCCCGGCAAACGGTCGGATGTCGCCAGCGCCGCTGGCCTGCAGATCGGCAATCACCTTGTCCTGGCGGCGCGAAATCGCGTCCCAGGCGCCGCCGACAAGTCTGGCGAGATAGCTTCTGGCCTCTTCCGGACAGCCATCGACCGCAGCGACCACGCGGCCAGAGAAAGGACTGAGCAGCGGCTGGCCCCAGCCATGGTGCTCATGGAGAGGAACGGCGGTGATGAGCTCGCGCCACGCTGCACGGCCTGTGGCCTTGAGATGCCTGTCCAGACGCATGAAGTCAAAGGCCAGCTCATGGCCGGGCTCGGTGCCATCGGCGCCCACATACCATTCGCCCTGCAGGGGCAGCTCAATGGCGGGAGGTGAATTGTGTGATGCCGGCATGGCCACGACCGCCTGGATTGCTGGTCAAGCAGATATGGTCGGGCAGCTGGAAATTGCTAGGACGCAGCCGATCATTTTCGACCTGCGGCCGGCTCGGGCAATCCAGATCACATGAAGCTCATCGGATCGATATCGACCTGCACCCGCAGATTGCCGGTAGTCTTTTCTGCCGAGGCCAGCCAGAACCGCACATAGCCGGACAGATCAAGTTCCTTGCTGCTTTGGGCCAGTAGTCGCACTCGGTAGCGGCCCCGCACCATGGCGACCGGTGCGTCGGCGGGACCGAACAGTCTGACCCCTTCGGCCATCGGCGCCGCCGACAACAATTTTTTGGCATAACCCATCGCAGTCTCATGCTCGCTGGCCGAAACGATCAGTGCCGCCAACCGGCCGAAGGGTGGCAAGCCCCCTGCCTGGCGCGCCGCCAGCTCATGGGCGTAGAACGCCTCGCGATCGCCGGTGACCATGGCACGCATCACCGGGTGATCGGGATGATAGGTCTGCAGCAGCGCCTTTCCTGACCTTGCCGCCCGCCCGGCCCTGCCGGCCACTTGGGTGAGAATCTGAAAGGTCTTTTCGGCGGCACGCGGATCGCCATGGGCAAGACCCAGATCGGCGTCAAGCACGCCCACCAGCGTCAGCTTTTCGAAATGGTGCCCCTTGGCCACCAATTGGGTGCCGATAATGAGATCATACTCGCCCTTCTCGATCTCCGCAAAGCGATCGCGCAGATGGGCATTGCTGCCCATGTCGGAGGACAGGATCACCCGGCGTGCATCGGGGAACCGCGCCGCGGCTTCCTCGGCAATCCGCTCTATGCCCGGCCCGACCGCCACCAGCGCATCCACCGCACCACAGGCGCCGCAATCTTTTGGGATTTTCTGCTCGTGGCCGCAATGATGGCAGACCAGCACGCCACGGAACCGATGTTCGACCAGCCAGGCCGAACAGTCCGGGCACTGATATTGGTGCCCGCATTGGCGACACAGGGTCAGCGGCGCATAGCCACGCCGATTGAGAAACAGCAGTGCCTGCTCACCACGATCCAGCGTCGCAAAAATCTCGCGGGCCAGTTTTGGAGCAATCCACTGCCCCTTTTCGGGGCCCTCTTCCCGCATATCGATAGCTGCTATGTTCGGCATCGCGGCCGCTGCGAAGCGCGCATTGAGCATGACGTGGCTATAGCGACCCGCATTGGCGTTGTTGCGGGTCTCCACCGACGGCGTCGCTGAGGAAAGGATCACCCTGGCGCCAGCCAGACGCGCCCGCACCACCGCCATGTCGCGGGCATGATAATTAATACCGTCAGATTGCTTATAGGCCCCGTCATGTTCTTCATCGAGCACCAGGATGCCCAATTCCCGAAACGGCAAAAACAATGCCGAACGGGCGCCCACTACCGCCCGCACCGTGCCATCGAGCACCCCGCGCCACACCCGCCCGCGCTGTACCGGCGTCATGTCGGAATGCCATTCGGCCGGCCTGGTTCCGAAGCGTTTGGTGAAACGGGCCAAAAATGTGTGGGTGAGGGCAATCTCGGGCAGCAGAATCAAAGCCTGCCGCCCCGCCCGCAAGGTGTCGGCCACCGCCTCAAAAAATACCTCGGTCTTGCCGCCCCCGGTTACGCCGTCCAACAGCGCCACCCCGAATCGGTGGGGATCAAGGGCGCGGATCTGCTCCAGCGCCGCTTGCTGTTCCTGATTGAGCAGGGCATTCCCACTGTCGGGATCGGGTGGCAGCACGACCGGCGGCGGCGCCATCAGCAATCGCTCGATGGCCCCGACGCGTTCCAGGCCCTCAACCACCGATGCTGACACGCCGCTTGCCGCGAGCAACGCCGCCTTGGGCCAGGCCTGGTCATCCATCAAGGCGTCGAGAACCCGCAAGCGCGCCGCCGTCAATTTTTCCGGTTCGTGCCCAGTACGGCGATAGGCAGTGATTGGGCGTTCCGCCTCCAACGCTTCGGTGGAGCGCAAGACCGCCCGCAGCACTGCGCCGGGGGTCGCCAAAGTATAGCGGGCCACCCAATCAACCATTTGCAACAGCTCTTCGCTGAGCGCGGGCACATCAAAGGCCTCGGCGATATCCTTGAGCCGGTTATGGGCAAAACTGTCCTTGGGCGCACCCCAGACAACGCCCAGCGTCAAGCGCGGCCCGAGCGGCACGGCGACAATCGAGCCGCGTTGAACCACCATGCCGGGCGGAACCCGATAAGAATAGGGCCCCTCGACAGCCACACTGACCATCACCGCGACGATATTGAGAGATTGTTCCAATCTGACCGCTTTCCGCTGAGCGGCAAGGTTAGCCAGATTGGATCGATTCTTGAACCAGCCTTGTGGTGGCTAGAACGTGCCTTTGAGGCCACCAGAAATTGCAAACGACGTCAAGCCACCGCCAACGTCGTCATGGGAGTCCGGGTAGGAATCAACGCCCTTTGTATCAATTACCGATTCATCGCCGCGCGCGACGAATATCTTTTCGTAGTTTGCAGCAACAAAGAGCTTCGCGTGATCGGTAAGCGCTCTTTCGGCACTCGCCCCGAGGGAAACCGTAGGCGCCATGAAAAGACGATCAGTAAACAACAAACTTCTAAGCCAGTGATTGTCGGTGGCAGTGGCACCAAAAGTCACACCAGCCTTACCTGATAGGCCAAATGTCCAATCACCCTGCACGATCTCTGTATCGAGCCCCGCAAAAAATTCGGGTAGTTGTTGACGATACGTTATGCCATTGACATATGGAAATACATCAAACTCATCAGTTCTGAAATTATCACCTGGATGATCTACTTTGTCACCATCACTATAAATATGATGTCCACCAAAAGCGGCCCATTGAACGTCTGTGTATTTGAACCCGGCATTGGCATTGACGGTGATGTTGTCGCGAACTTGCATGTCCCGCCCAAATTGCAGGCTACCGTCAAAAAACCAATCCAAATTAGTCTTAGGGTGTTGCGAGCGATGGGTCCAGTCGTCTGCTGCATAACTTCTGAAATCGAAGCCGTACCAGTCGTAATCTTCCATGCCGCTATCGCCACTCAAAGCGACACGCCCGTTGGCAGCCAGAGTGAAGCCATCTGGCAACCTCACATCAAGGCCCGCCGTCAACATCGGCGCCAGGCTGGTCCAGAACAAATGGCTAACCTCATTGCTCGAACCAGCTCCGGCATAGACAGTCTCGTCAGCGCTCAGCGCCAGAACGCCGGCCCCGCCATACCATGACACTGCCGTGTTCGCGAAGGTACCAGACGCTTGTTGTGCTATTGCTGAGGGGGGGGCGGCGACGAGCGCCGTCACCGCAAGCCCACAAGCGACATATATTGATTTCTTCATATTTTGTTCCCACCCGGAATGTATTCTGCAGAACCGCAAAGAAAAATTGCCCAAACTGTTCTAATGAATGAACCTTCATCAACTTGCTTATGGTGAATAAACTATGAAACGACAATCGTCAACAAATCAACAACGCCAGTACCATTTGGATTAAGAAAATGCCCGATACTGCCTTTTCAACCGACGAAACAGTCAAGCAGCACCTGGCGCAGTGGCAGCGGGAGCTTGGGTCAATCAAACGGCTATCCGAAAACACGGTGGTGGCTTACACGCGGGATTTGAACCAGTTTCTCGGTTTTCTTGCCGGTCATACCGGGGGCGCCGTCAGTATCAAAACCCTTGCAGCGTTGCGCGGTGCCGATATTCGCGCCTTCATGGCCGTGCGGCGAAGCGAAAGCCTCGGGTCCCGGTCGCTGGCACGCGTATTGTCGGCGTTGAAATCGTTCTTCAAGTATCTGGAGCGCGAGGGCGTCTTGGTGACCGAAGCGCTCAATGTCATCCGCACGCCCAAAATTCCCAAATCACTGCCCAAAGCCCTGACGGTTGCTGAAGCCCGGGGCACCGTCTCAACGACCGCTGAACTGGAAACCCGGCCCTGGGTCGCCGCCCGCGACATGGCGGCCTTGGCCCTGTGCTATGGCGCCGGCCTGCGTATTGCCGAAGCATTGGCAGTGACCCGAGGAGATTTGGAGGGCAATAGCTTGCGTGTCACCGGTAAGGGCGGGAAAACCCGCCTGGTCCCGCTGATCGATACCGTGCGCGCGCTTATCCAGTCTTATCTTGATCTTTGCCCATTCAAGCTTTGGCCTGATGACCCGCTGTTCCGGGGCGTCCGGGGCGGCGTGCTATCGCCACGCCTCATCCAGCTGCGGGTGGTCCAGCTGCGCTCCGCGCTCGGATTGCCGCCTTCCGCCACGCCCCACGCCCTGCGCCATTCCTTTGCCACCCACCTGCTCGGCCGCGGCGGCGATTTGCGCGCCATCCAGGAATTGCTGGGCCACGCGTCGCTGTCGAGCACGCAGATCTATACCGCAGTCGATACCGACCGGCTGTTGGAGAGCTATCGCAAAGCACACCCGCGGGCTTGAATATCGCCGGCTATACGCGGCGCGATGCTCCTAAAGTCCAGGCGCGTGGAAAGCGGGTCGGGCCAACCCGTTCCGCCAATTTTCGCCAACCCGCTTTACCTCACGCGCATTCTGGGTGTACCAACCCACCCATGTCCTCGCGCACCATTCTGATTTCGAGCATTTTGCTTCTTGGCACCCCTCGGGTCCGGGACGAGCGCTGACACTTTAGCGACTTTGATTTCACCGGCCCGCCATCAGGCGCTCCGGTGAGCTGATGGCAGGACCTCCTAGGGCCACATCATGCCAACAGACGCCGCCGCACCAATTTCAACCGCGAAAACAGACACGCTGGGGTATGGCTTTGCCATCGCCGGGGCTGTGCTGTTTTCAACCAAGGGCATATTTATCAAGCTTGCTTATGGCCAGGGTGTGACCACCGAGACATTGCTGGCTTTGCGAATGCTTGTCGCCATGCCGATCTATCTAGCAATTCTCGCCGCTTTTTTGCGCGACAAGGCCATGCGCCAAAAGCTGACCCCATTGCGGGTTATGGCCAGCATGGGGGTCGGGTTACTGGGCTATTATCTGGCGAGCTATCTGGACTTTGCCGGTCTCAATTTTGTCTCGGCACAGTATGAACGATTGGTCTTGTTCACCTATCCGTTCTTTGTTCTGCTGTTTGGTGTCTGGTTTTTTGGCGACAAAATGAGTTGGCGCGTCGTGCCCGCAATGGCGCTGAGTTATGCTGGCCTGCTGGTCATTTTTGGATGGAATTTGGCGGTCAATCCCAACGGGCTCTTTGCCGGCACGACCCTGGTGCTCGGGTCAGCGATAACTTTTGCCTTTTACCAGCATCTGGCGCGGCGCCAAATGCGGCTCATCGGCGCTGGATTGTTCACCTGCATCGGCATGACCACCGCGTCCGTTGCCGCGATCGCGCAGAACTTGGCTCTCAACGGCCAGCAATCATTTGCGGCTCTGAGCCCCCAGCTCTGGGTCTATGGCCTTTGTTTGGGTGTCATTGGCACGGTGCTGCCGTCTTTTCTCATGAATGCCGGTATCCAGCGCATCGGCGCGCGAGCAACATCGTCAATGTCGGCGTTTGGGCCTATTTTCACAATCGCCTTTGCCGTGACTGTACTTTCTGAGCCCTTCACGCCGTTTCACATTGTTGGGACAGTTCTGGTCATTCTGGGTTCAGTTTGGTTTGGTAGGTCAGAGCGTGCGTAACGCAACAATCTTTATTGCTGGGCTGTTTGCCGCAGAAAAGCCGCTGTAGTGTCAACTGTGTCAGGCTCAGTCGAAGAACCCTTGGGAGGGAACATCATGAAACATGTCAAACTGCTTCTGAATGGAACAGTGTTGGGCCTTGCCCTAACGCTGGCAATTGCTGCACCCACTTTTGCCGCCGCTGCAATTGATTTCGGCGACAATTCCAGTGAATGGGCCAACGATACCGAATGCGATGATCCGCGCTTTGAAGGCGCAGGTATGGCCGACGAAGTTGAAGACACTGATACGCTTAAGGATGCAGCCGACTGCCAGGCAGCCTTTGAGGCGGGCACGATTACGTTGAAAGCGGCGGAAATCGCCCCACCGCCAGCCAGTGATGACACCACCGCTGCAATTGATTTTGGTGACGACACCGGCCAATACCCAAAAGACGGCGACTGTGACGACCCCCGTTTCACTGGCGCTGGCGCGATTGAATCCGCCGAAGCAGTAGACGAGATGCATGATGCCACTGACTGCAAGGCAGCATTTGACGCGGGTACAATCACGCTCAAAGTCGCCGGACAAACTACTGCGACCCAACCTTTGATCGGCGACATCAACTTCGGCGACGATGAGGGCGGCTATCCCAAGGACGGCGAATGCGATGACCCGCGCTTTGAAGGCACCGCCGCTGCCGACGAGCCCGATGCTGTCAATATCCTGCATGACGCCACCGATTGCCGTGCGGCGTTTGGGGCTGGCACCGTGACGATGAAGACCACCACAGCCGTGGCCGATTTCGATTTCGGCACCGACACCAGCAAATATGCCTATGACGACGTTTGCGACGACCCGCGCTTTATGGGTTCGGGCGTCGACAAAAAGCTGCTGGATGCCGATAAGCTGGCCGATGCCACCGACTGCCGTACGCTGATGGAAAGCGGCGCCGTCATGCCGCGCCCTGTCTACCAGGCCAATTATGTCGCGGGCGCGCCCTATGACACAACCGGCATCGACTTCGGTGACAACACCTCGGCCTATTCTGGCGATGGCGAATGCGATGACCCGCGCTTTGAAGGCCCCGGCGGCGCGGCAAATCCACTGTATGAAAACAAGTGGCATGATGCCGACGATTGCTCGGCCGCCTTTGCCAGCGGCAGTGTTGCGCTGCTGCCCTAGTTGAATGAGGCAAACCAAAAAGGCGGGTCGCGCAAGCGTCCCGCCTTTCTTTTTTACCGCCTATGCGAGGTTAACTTAGCGTCCGCTGGCGCACCAACCCTGCGAGCTCCCTGCCACCTAGATGTGGATTGCACCGTCGCCGAGCGACAGAGCCGCCTCGCGCACGGCCTCAGACAAGGTCGGATGCGCGTGGGTCGTACGGGCCAGGTCTTCAGCAGCGCCCGAGAATTCCATCAGCACCACCAGTTCGTGGATCATTTCACCAGCGTTTTTGCCGATGATGTGGGCGCCAAGCACCCGGTCTGTGGCCACGTCAGCTAGGATTTTCACAAATCCCTGCGTCGCCAGCATCGCCTTGGCGCGACCATTGGCACTGAATGGGAATTTGCCGATCTTGTAGTCGACGCCGTCAGCCTTCAGCTCGTCCTCGGTTTTTCCCACGGTTGCAATTTCGGGATTGGTATAAACCACCGCCGGCATCGCCGCATAATTGACATGGCCGGCCTGCCCAACCAGAATTTCGGCAACGGCAATGCCTTCATCTTCCGCCTTGTGGGCCAGCATCGGCCCGGCGATCACATCGCCAATCGCGTAGATTCCATCCACTGATGTCTTGTAGTGCGCATCAACGCGGACCCGGCCGCGCTCGTCCAGCGCCACCCCGACAATGTCGAGGCCCAACCCTTCAGTAAACGGCTTGCGGCCAATCGCCACCAACGCCACATCCGCGTCAACCAATTCCATGTCGCCGCCCTTTGCCGGTTCAATGCGAACCTTGAGCGAACCATCATCTTGTTTGTCGATGCCTGCGACCTTTGAGGAAAGTTTGAACTCCATGCCCTGCTTTTGCAGCACGCGTTGAAACTGGCGCGCCACTTCACTGTCCATGCCAGGCAGAATGCGGTCCAAATATTCAACCACCGTCACCTGGGCGCCAAGCCGCGCCCAAACGGATCCCAATTCCAGCCCGATAACCCCGGCGCCGATGACCAATAATTTGCCAGGCACTTTGTCCAATGTCAGCGCGCCGGTGGAGGTAACCACCTGACGCTCATCGATCTCGATACCCGGCAAATTTGCCGAAACCGATCCGGTGGCGATAATGATATTTTTGGTTTCGACCTCCACAGTCGGTCCGCTTTGCGGGGTCACCAGGACCTTACCGGGGCCTGCGATGGAACCGATGCCGCGCAGTGTCGTGATCTTGTTCTTTTTGAACAAAAAGTCGACGCCACCAACATTGGCCGCAACCGTTTCGGCTTTGTGGTTCATCATTTGAGGGAGGTTTAACGTTGGCGGAGCGATATCAATGCCGAGCGGGCGGAAGCCATGACCGGCTTCCTCAAACATTTCGGAGGCATGTAACAATGCCTTGGATGGGATGCAGCCAATGTTGAGGCAGGTCCCCCCCAAATTCGCCCATTTTTCGACAACCGCCACTTTGAGGCCAAGTTGGGCGGCCCGAATCGCCGCCACATACCCGCCGGGACCCGAACCGATGATTACCAGGTCGAACGCGTCAGCCATAAT
Organism: Devosia equisanguinis; assembly: GCA_943372435.1. Lineage (GTDB taxonomy): Bacteria > Pseudomonadota > Alphaproteobacteria > Rhizobiales > Devosiaceae > Devosia > Devosia equisanguinis_A. The sequence goes on along the minus strand of CALRYQ010000004.1, from coordinate 388,789 downwards.
CTATGCCCCAACTTAACTAGTGTTGCTGTGCCACCGCCACGCGGATGGCCAGCAAAATGAACGTTATACCGGTCACACGATTAAACCACCGGCCCAATCGGAAAAACCCCTGTCGAACGCTTGGGGTCGTGAAAAATATCGAAACCAAGGCGAACCAGGCAAAAAGCATCACGCTCATGGAAGCAACATAAACGGCTTTGATGTCCACGGAGGTGTGCGCGGACACCAATGTGGTGAACAGCGCGAGGAAAAACAGAACCGCCTTGGGGTTCAGCAAATTGGTCAGAAACCCCAGCGCGAACGCCGAGAGATCGCCGCGCGTGGGCTCGGCGCCTGACAAATCGCCCGGTGCTGTTGGCGCGGGGCCGCGTAGCACAGAGATCGCCAGATACAGCAGATAGGCCGCACCCGCCCATTTCAAGATGTTGAAAAACAGCAAAGACTGTCCAACGATGACGCCAACACCAAGCAGCGTGTAGCTGCCATGCACAAGAATTGACGTCGCCACCCCGGCTGACGTGAACAGGGCGGTCCGCCGCCCGTGCGCGATGGACTGTCGCAAGACCATAGCGAAATCCGCGCCGGGAAGAACCGCGTTGATCCCAAAGGCCAGCATAAGGCCGGCAAATTCAAGCCAAGGGAAGCCCATCAGACGACCACTCCAAAAAACACAAACGCCAGGCCAAGTCCCGACACGCACCAGACCAGACTGCGCATATAGGGCACCCCACCAATGTAGAGCGGCAGATAGACCCAGCGAGCCCAAAAGTACAGATGAATGCCCCAAACCGTCAGCGAATCGGACCGGCCGGACAACTCCGTGGCCAAAACGAGTGCAACAAATACGGCATAAGTTTCCAGCAGATTGCGCAACGCCCGTTCAGCACGTCCAGCCAGAACGCCAGGCGATCGCTCATTGTCCCGAGCCGTTGCGCCGTGAACAATACCGTAATCGAGCCGGTAAAGGATCGATTGCGCCCCAAGATAGGCGCCAAGGAGCGTTGTGCTCCAGACCAGCATCGTCAGCTCAAAACTCATCCATAATGTCCAATACAGGAAAACCAGGCTAGCAACGTCACCCGTGCCGAATAGCACTCCAACAAGGCCACATTGGGCCAGGCGAGCAAAAAAACCGCTATTGGCTCGATATCTGACGGGCTTTGGCAAGCGCTTCCGGTAAGCGCCTGTCGATATCAAGCAGACCGTCCTCGACCTGGGTGGCAAAGTCCCTGCAGAAGACGTCCTTGTCGGTCGCCTGATTATAGGCACTCATGATTTGTTCGCCACCATAGATGGTCGCAGCGTCCATCTGGCTCGGGCTGGCTCCGCCGACACGTGCAATCACGCGGTCGGCCAAGTCGAGGAAGCCGATGTTGCGCAGATACCAGTCTTCAGCCGCTTTTTGATAGGTGCTGTCGAGACCGGTGTTTTCATAACAATGCGTGGCCATTGCCGAAACGATGGCCTGGGTGCCGTGAAATGCCAGCAGTTCCTCAACAAGCTGTGGATCGGCCTGTTGAGCCTGTACGATACCGCCCGCGCCGAGCGCCACCACGACCAGAAAAATTCTCATATTTCTCAACCAACCACTCCGGCACTCTCAAAAAATTCAGCAGCTGGGCGGGTGATAGCGGTAAATGATTGCCAGCGTCTTGCGAAAATCTCTTTCCCTGATCACTTCCCTGCTGTCGCGAGTTTGCGACGAAGCGATCAGCTCATGGGGCGACACCGCGCCCGCCGCCAACATTGATTATTGTACCGGTGGTGTAGCTTGCCTCTTCGGACAGCAGCCACAGAATCGCCTTGGCAACCTCGTCGGGCTGGCCAACGCGACCCATCGGCAGGCCAGGCCCGAGACGCTCGATTAATTCTGGGTCGCCACCGCTGCCATGAATTTCGGTGGCGATGATCCCGGGGCGCACCCCGTTGACGCGAATGCCTTCGCCCGCCACTTCCAGTGCCAGCCCGATGGTAAAGCTATCTATCGCGCCCTTGGCGGCGGCATAATCAACATATCTCCCTGGCGCGCCGAGCTTGGCTGCCGCCGAAGTGATATTGACGATGGCACCCCCCTTGCCGCCAAACCGGGTCGACATTCGCCTCACCGCCCGCCCGGAGCATAGGATCGGACCGAACGTATTGGCGCCAAACATCCGCGTCAGCCGAGCCAAATCAAGTTCATCGACACGCGCATTGTAATCGACGATCCCAGCATTATTGACCAATCCCACCAGCACGCCCATCCGGTCCGCGGCAGCAAAGATATGATCAACATCGGCTTCGGCGCTGACGTCACCCCGCGCGGCGACAGCTTTACCGCCCTGAGCATGGATGCTGGCACAGACGACTTCGGCAGCAGCGACGCTGCTGGCATAATTGACGACAACGCTATAGCCCAACGCGCCGGCCAAAATGGCTGTTGCCGCGCCGATGCCGCGCGAACCGCCGGTAACAATCAAAACGCCTTTGGACACACCAACCTCCGACCGCCAGAACGGCGTAAGCCAACAAAAAGGCGCGGGAATGACCCGCGCCTCAAAGTCGATGAAATAGGATACCTAAAGATCCAGAACCAGGCGTTCCGGGGCTTCCAGGCTTTCCTTGACCCGCACCAAAAAGGTCACAGCTTCTTTGCCGTCGACGATACGGTGATCATAAGACAGCGCCAGATACATCATCGGGCGGATTACGACCTGACCGTTTACCGCAATCGGCCGCTCCTGGATCTTGTGCATCCCCAGAATACCCGATTGGGGCGCATTCAGGATCGGCGTGGACATGAGCGAGCCATAGACCCCACCGTTGGAAATGGTGAAGGTTCCGCCCTGCATATCGGCCATCGACAGGGCTCCGTCACGGGCCTTCTTGCCCAGCGCGTTAATGGCCTTCTCAATTTCGGCAATGCTCATTTGGTCGGCGTCCCGCACGACCGGCACGACAAGGCCCTTTTCAGTGCCAACCGCGACCCCGATATGGGCATATTTCTTGTAGATCAGATCGTCGCCGTCGATTTCGGCATTGATCGATGGGATTTCTTTCAAGGCGTGAACCACAGCCTTGGCAAAAAATCCCATGAAGCCGAGTTTTACGCCGTGCTTTTTTTCGAACAGGTCCTTATAGGCCGCGCGCAAATCCATCACTGGCTGCATGTCCACCTCATTGAAGGTGGTCAGCATGGCCGCCGTGTTCTGCGCATCCTTAAGGCGCCTGGCAATCGTCAGACGCAAGCGGGTCATCTTGACGCGTTCCTCACGGCCGACATCGTCTGCAGAAATGGGTGCCCGTGGCGCCAACGATGGCTTTGCCGCCACAGCAGCGACCACCGGAATTGCCGGCGCAACCGCGGGTCGATTCATCGCCGCCAAAACGTCTTCCTTCAGGATCTGGCCGTGCTTGCCCGAACCATCGACCGCCAAAGCGCTGACGCCGCTTTCGTGTATCAACTTCTGGGCAGAAGGGGCTGGTGGCACTGATGCTGCCAGCTTAATAGGGTCCGGAAGTGCCGCCGTGGCGGGCTTGGCCTCGACTGGCTTAGTGATGATGACCGCCCCCGATGCGCCGATTGCGCCAAGCAAAGCCCCGACATCGACGGTTTCGCCGGGATTGGCCGCAATCGCTTCCAGAATGCCCGATACCGGTGCCGGCACTTCGATGGTGACCTTGTCCGTCTCCAGCTCAACAATGGGTTCATCGGCATTGACGACGTCGCCAACTTGTTTGAACCACTGGCCTATTGTTGCCTCGGTGACGCTTTCGCCCAGTGTTGGAACACGGATTTCTGTCGACATTGTTCTAGTCCTTTTTGACCGGGCCTATTTGGCGAAGGCTTCTTCGAGGAAGGCGGCGAGTTGGGCCAGATGCGTACGCATCAAGCCGGTTGCCGTCGAGGCGGAGGCCGGGCGTCCAACATAGCGGACGCGCTGGTTGGTGCGCCCCATCTGGTCCAGCACCCACTCAACATAGGGCTGGATAAACGCCCAGGCCCCCATGTTCTTGGGCTCTTCCTGGCACCAGATGATTTCCGCATTCTTGAAGCGATTCAGTTCATCCAGCAGCGCCTTGGCTGGGAATGGATAGAGCTGCTCGACCCGCAATAGATAGACATCGTTGAGCCCGCGCTTTTCGCGGTCTTCCAAAAGGTCATAATAGACCTTGCCGGTGCACAGCACGACGCGGCGAATTTCGACATCGGGGGCCAGTTTTGTTGTGGTCTTGGGTACGCCCGGCGCCTCGGCATCATCCCACAACAGCCGGTGGAAGCAGGAATCAATGCCCATTTCAGCCAAGCCCGAAACGGCGCGCTTATGGCGCAGCAGGGACTTGGGCGTCATCAAAATCAACGGCTTGCGGAAGTCGCGGGTGACCTGGCGACGCAGCACGTGGAAGTAGTTGGCTGGCGTGGTGCAGTTTGCCACCTGCATGTTGTCTTCAGCACACAATTGCAGGAAACGTTCCGGCCGAGCCGAGGAATGCTCAGGCCCCTGCCCCTCATAGCCGTGCGGCAAGAGCATGACGAGGCCCGACATGCGGAACCATTTGCGCTCACCCGACGAGATGAACTGGTCAATCACCACCTGCGCGCCGTTGACGAAATCGCCAAACTGGGCTTCCCAGATGGTCAGGGCGCGCGGCTCAGCCAAAGAATAGCCATACTCGAACCCGAGCACCGCTTCTTCCGACAGCATCGAATTGATGACTTCGTAGCGCGCCTGATCCGTCGCCAGATTGTTGAGCGGGGTGTAGGTGTGGTCGTCGACCTGATCGTTCAGCACCGAATGGCGCTGGCTAAAAGTCCCTCGCTCACAATCCTGGCCCGAAAGGCGAACCGGGTGACCTTCGCTCACGAGCGTTCCGAATGCCAAGGCTTCGGCCGTCGCCCAATCAATGCCTTCGCCAGCCTCAATAGCGGCCAGGCGATTGTCCATGAAGCGCTTAACCGTCTTATGGACGTTAAAACCCTCAGGCACATCGCTCAACTTGGCACCGATTTTGGCCAAATCGTCAACACTCACGCCCGAATCGCCACGGCGCGGCCCGTCCTGTTCGGCCGGTTTGAAGTCTTTCCACTGGCCATCGAGCCAATCGGCCTTATTGGGGCGATAGTCCTGACCGGCCTCGAATTCGCGTTCCAGCTGCGCACGCCAATCAGCCTTGAGCGCCTCGACATCGCTCAGACTCAAGACCTTCTCGGCAATCAGCTTTTCCGAATAGATCTCAAGCGTGGTCCGGTGAGCGCGAATGGCGGTATACATCATGGGCTGGGTGAAGGATGGCTCGTCACCCTCATTGTGCCCAAAGCGGCGATAGCAGAACATATCCACCACCACGGGTCGGCCAAAGCGTTGGCGGTATTCGACCGCCACCTTGGTTGCAAACACCACAGCCTCGGGGTCATCGCCGTTGACGTGAAACACCGGCGCTTCGATCATCTTTGCGACATCTGTCGGGTAAGGCGATGAGCGTGAATACATCGGGCTGGTCGTAAACCCGATCTGGTTGTTGATGACAAAATGCAGCGACCCGCCGGTGCGATGCCCCTTCAGACCCGAAAGCCCCAAGCACTCGGCAATCACGCCTTGGCCCGCAAAGGCGGCATCGCCATGCAACAACAGGGGCAGCACCATGGTGCGGTCCGGCCTGCCTTCGGCCAGGTTCACCAATTTCCCGTCCGGTGAGATATGCTGGTCTTGCTTGGCGCGTGCCTTGCCCAAGACGACCGGATCAACGATTTCCAGATGAGACGGGTTGGCGGTGAGCGACAAATGCACCTTATTGCCATCAAATTCTCGATCCGATGACGCGCCAAGGTGATACTTTACGTCGCCAGACCCCTCAACATCGTCCGGATAAAATGCGCCACCTTTGAACTCATGGAACAGGGCGCGATGCGGCTTGTGCATCACTTGGGTCAGCACATTCAGACGCCCACGATGGGCCATGCCCAGGACGATATCCTTGATGCCAAGGGCGCCGCCGCGCTTGATGATCTGTTCAAGCGCCGGGATCAGCGCTTCCGAACCATCCAGACCGAAACGCTTGGTGCCCGTATATTTGACATCGAGGAACTTCTCAAAACCTTCGGCTTCGATCAGCTTCTTTAAGATCGCCTTCTTGCCCTCAGGCGTGAAACTGATTTCCTTGTCCGGCCCTTCGATCCGCTCCTGCAGCCATTGCTTGGCCTCAGGGTCGGAGATGTGCATGAACTCAAGCCCGACTGTGCCGCAATAGGTGCGCTTCAGGATCGCCAACATTTCCGGGATGGTGGCGTATTCGAGCCCCAGATAATTATCGAGGAATATCTTGCGGGTGAAGTCCGCCTGGGTAAAGCCGTAGCTGGCCGGGTCCAGCTCCGGCGCCGGCTCATCGGCTTTGAGCTTGAGTGGGTCAAGATCCGCATGTAAATGGCCGCGCATCCGATAGGCGCGGATCATCATGATGGCACGGATCGAATCGCGCGTTGCCTGCAAGACGTCAGCAGCAGTCGCGGCCGGCGCGCCCACGGCTTCGGCCTTTTTCACAACGGCCTTTTCAACCTTTACCGCGACCTCGGCCCAATTGCCGTCCAATGCGGACACCAGCTCGCCATGGGCATCCACCGGCCAGTCTTTGCGCGCCCATGACGCGCCGTCAGCACCCCGACGCGCATCCGCTTCGCTATCATCAAGTTTGGAAAAAAAAGTAGCCCAGGTTGCATCGACGCTGGACGGATCCGATTTGAACTTTGAGTACAGCTGCTCAATGTAGTCGGCATTCCCGCCATAAAGGAATGAGGTGAGCAAGAACGTGTCGTTCTTTTCTTGTCGTGTCATCGCTTTTCTCGCGAGGCCAGCGCCCCGCCATCCTTTTGTTCGGGTCGGCAGTCGCCGACCTCAGATACGGCCATCAATCTGCGGTGATAATGGCCGGGTTTCCTTAGTATCCTGTTAAGACTTGCGGCGCCCTTAGGCGCCCCTCCTCCCGTCATCAGCATCAACGCTTTCAGCTCGAGCCTGACTGAGCACCAGCCTGCGCCGACAAAAGCTCCGATGAACGCCTCTGTTAGCCCCGCAAAATTTCCGCCAATGTCCGACCGATGCGGGCCGGAGACTTCGACACCTTGATGCCAGCCGCTTCCATCGCTGCGATCTTGTCTTCGGCTCCACCTTTACCGCCCGAAATTACGGCGCCAGCATGACCCATGGTGCGCCCCTTAGGCGCCGTCAGGCCGGCAATGAAACCCGCCATCGGCTTTTTACGGCCCTTCTTGGCTTCATCGATCAGGAATTGGGCAGCATCTTCTTCGGCCGAACCGCCGATTTCGCCGATCATGATGATGGATTTGGTGGCTTCATCAGCCAGGAACAATTCCAAAATGTCGATAAATTCTGTGCCCTTGACCGGGTCCCCGCCAATGCCCACGGCTGTGGTTTGGCCTAGGCCCTCATTGGTGGTCTGGAACACCGCCTCATAGGTCAGTGTGCCAGAGCGCGAAACAATGCCCACGGAGCCCTTGGAAAAGATTGAACCAGGCATAATGCCGATCTTGCACTCTTCCGGGGTCAGCACGCCTGGGCAGTTTGGCCCCAACAAGCGTGATTTGGATTTTTCCAGCGCCCGCTTGACCCGCACCATATCCAGCACCGGGATACCTTCGGTGATGCAAACGATGAGTTCGATTTCGGCATCGATCGCTTCCAAAATCGCATCAGCGGCCCCGGGCGGGGGCACGTAGATCACCGATGCCGTGGCGCCGGTCTTGGCCTTGCCCTCGGCGACCGAGGCAAAGATGGGCAATGATGCTGATCCATCCATCCCGCTGGTCCAGGTCTCGCCGCCCTTTTTGGGGTGGGTGCCGCCAACCATCCTGGTTCCATAATAGGCAAGTGCCTGTTCGGTGTGAAAGGTCCCGGTCTTGCCGGTTAGCCCCTGCACAAGAACCTTGGTGTTTTTGTTGACCAGAATGGACATGGATTTGCGTTTCCGTCGGTTTGGGACGCCTGTGGCGCCCTATTCAGTTTGACCTGGGCTTCTGCGGCCAGGACTATGGGTTTTGGGCGGCGTGAGCGACAAAAGTAGTCAGTTGCAAAGAAAAGTTGTTCGGGTCCTGGCTCGCCAGGAGCAAATAGTCGCGGCCCGACTCAGCACCTTCCCAGCTCCCATAGTCGGTGTCTGAGGTCGTGCGGATGGTGCCGGTTAGCCGCGGCAGCTCATTGAGATTGAGAACCCCGATCGTGCCGGCAGGCGCGACAATATCGATGCGACAATAGCCCAATGTCTGGGTTGGATAGTCTTCGATCAGCGCCACAAGCGCGACATCGCCGACGCCTTCAATGTAGCGGTTGGCGTTGTAGAGGCGAGCGTAAAGACTTCCCGAATCGCCCTCCTTTGCATCCCAGCCGAGTTCACTGGCCCATTCCACCACGAGCACATCTCCGGAGGCGAATTTCTCGCAAACCTCAAGAAATTCCAAGGCGCGCGGCACACTATCGCTCGCATTGGGCTTGGACTTGGCAAACGTCGGCGTTGCCGCCAGCAAACCAATGATCAACACGCCCAAGACGGCACGCATCGCCTAGCCTTTGACTGCCGCGACGATCTTTTGGGCGGCATCGTCCAAATCATCGGCCGAGATGACATTGAGTCCCGAGTTTTCCAGGATCTCTTTGCCCTCTTTGACCCGCGTCCCCTCGAGCCGCACCACCAGTGGCACCTTCAGGCCAACTTCCTTGACTGCGGCAATCACCCCCTCAGCGATGACATCGCAGCGCATGATCCCGCCAAAAATATTGACCAGGATGCCCTCCACCGCCGGATCAGCGGTGATGATTTTGAAGGCCGCGGTCACCTTTTCCTTGGTGGCGCCGCCGCCAACATCAAGAAAATTCGCGGGCTCGGCGCCATAGAGCTTGATGATGTCCATGGTCGACATAGCAAGGCCCGCGCCATTGACCATGCACCCGATATTGCCCTCGAGCGCCACATAGGCGAGGTCATATTTGGAGGCTTCGATTTCCTTGGCGTCTTCTTCACTCAGATCGCGCAGGCCCTGCAAATCCTCGTGGCGGAAGGCGGCATTATTATCAAATGAGCACTTGGCATCCAATACCCGCAGGCGACCGTTCTTCATCACGATCAGCGGATTGACTTCGAGCAGGCTCATGTCGGTTTCAACGAACGCCTTGTACAAAATCGGAAACAATGAGCCAGCGTCTGCCTTGGCATCGCCGGTCAGTTTGAGGGCATCCACCAATCTGGCAACATCGGCCGCACTGACCCCGGTTTCGGGATCGATTGACAGCGAAATGATCTTTTCGGGCGTGTGCTCAGCGACCGCTTCAATATCCATGCCGCCTTCGGTGGAAACCACAAAGGCAACGCGACCGGTCGTACGATCTACCAAAAGCGACAGATAGAGCTCCCGCTCAATATCGGCACCGTCTTCGATATAGAGGCGGTTGACCTGCTTGCCGGCTGGTCCGGTCTGCTTGGTCACCAGAGTATTGCCCAGCATCTCCTTGGAAAAGGCCACGACGTCGTCGATGGTCTTGGCCAGCCGCACCCCGCCTTTGGCGTCCGGCCCAAGTTCCTTGAACTTGCCCTTGCCGCGGCCGCCAGCGTGAATCTGGCTCTTAACCACATAGAGCGGACCAGGCAGGGACCGAGCGGCCGCAGCGGCTTCATCAACTGAAAAGATCGCCACGCCTTCCGCGACTGGCGCCCCAAACGACTTCAACAATGCCTTGGCCTGATGCTCGTGGATATTCATTTTCGACCCTTTATCGGGCACCGACCGGTGCTCTTGAGCCGGCCGGTTGAGCGGCTGGCTTGGATTTGTTGAACCGGACCGCGTCGGTTCGGCATTGGGCACAGCGAGTGCGACAGCGTGCGTCAGATCCCGAGCGCTTCGGGCCTGAGCATTATCAGAGCAGTTTCGGCGCGATCTTTTTGCAGGCCTCGATCAGCCCATTAACGGCAGCGACCGATTTGTCGAAGGCTTTTTGTTCGGCTGCATTGAGCGCGATCTCGATGATTTTTTCGGCGCCACCGGCACCAATCACCACCGGCACACCAACATAGGTGCCCTTGATGCCATATTGGCCATCCAGATAGGCAGCGGCCGGCAAAACCCGCTTCTTGTCTTTGAGGTAGCTTTCAGCCATGGCGATGGCCGAGGTGGCCGGTGCGTAAAACGCTGAGCCGGTTTTCAGCAGGCCGACGATTTCAGCACCACCATCGCGGGTGCGCTGAATGATGGCGTCGAGCTTTTCCTTGCTCATCCAGCCCATTTTGACAATGTCCGTGAGCGGGATGCCGGCAACTGTCGAATAGCGCGCCAAGGGCACCATGGTGTCGCCGTGACCGCCCAGAACGAAGGCATTGATGTCTTCAACCGACACTTTGAGTTCATCGGCAATGAAATGCACGAACCGCGAACTATCCAGAACACCAGCCATCCCGATAACTTGATTGGTCGGCAGGCCTGAAAATTTCTGCAGCGCCCACACCATTGCATCAAGGGGGTTGGTGATGCAGATCACGAAGGCCTTGGGAGCGTATTTTGCAATGCCAGCGCCGACCTGTTCCATCACCTTGAGGTTGATTTCGAGCAAATCGTCGCGACTCATGCCGGGCTTGCGTGGCACCCCGGCGGTGACGATCACAACGTCGGCGCCCTTGAGATCCTTATACTCCGAGGTGCCGGTGATCTTGGAGTCATAGCCTTCAACGGGGCCTGACTGGCTCAGGTCCAGCGCCTTGCCCTGGGGCACGCCGTCGACAATGTCAAACAATACGATATCGCCCAGATCCTTAAGTGCTGCCAGATGTGCGAGAGTTCCACCGATCTGCCCTGATCCGATGAGAGCGATCTTTTTGCGCGCCATAAGCGTTCATCCCCGACTGCGTTGATTTGGCACAGTGCTTACCCTTTGCCCTGAATCGAGGCAAGTGAACCCTTCGTATAAACCTAGCAAGGGGCCATGCCGGATTGGTCATGGGGGCTTGCCGAAAGCTCATGTCCCAAGAACGACCGCGTCCCGCAGGCCCTGACTCAAATAGTCGCTTGATTGCATTTCTAGCAAGCGAGAGACCGTGCGCTCAAACTCGAACGCGGTTTTGTCGTCGAGCCCGAGATGTTCGATCGGCACTGCAAAGCTGGCGCCGAGTTTAACCCCGCGATCGTATAAATTGTCGATCAACAGAATGAAGCGTTTGGCAGCGTCAGCACGATCCCGATTGAACTGGGGCACATCGTCGATCAGTACGGTATCAAAGGCATGTGACAATCGTACAAAATCGCGCGAGCCCAGTGGGGTCTCACAAAGATCGGCAAACCCGAACCGGGCCGCTCCCATCGCCGCAGCCGGAACATGGATTGACCGCCCCAGGCTGTGAAGGCTGGTCGGAGCACCCGGCACATTGCCGGTGATCCTCGCCCAGAGCGCGTCCATTTGCGCCCGCCGGTCATGGCCCCAGAAATACACCTGCTGGCCAACAAATTTTTCTCGTCGATAGTCCCGCGCAGCGGGCAAGGCCGCCAAATTGGTGTTGGCGCGCAGCATGTCGATAAACGGCAGGAACAAGTTTCGGTTCAACCCGTCTTTGTACAAGCCTTCCGGCGGCACATTGGAGGTTGCGACCAACACAACGCCGCCGGCGAACAGCTTTTCGAACAGGCGCCCCAACAGCATGGCATTGGTAATGTCGTGGACATGGAATTCATCCAGGCACAGCAATCGCACTGACTTTATGATCGGCTTGACCACCGCCTCGATCGGATCAGTGCTGTCCCCTTTTGCCTTGGCTCGCTTGCGAAAGGCGGCAATCCCTGCATGAATTTCATCCATGAATTCATGAAAATGCACGCGGCGTTTCTTCTTTTCGGGGGCCACCGAAAAGAACAGATCCATCAGCATGGTCTTGCCGCGACCGACTTCGCCGAAAAGGTAGATGCCCTTCACCGGCGGCCTGGCCTCAAACAAATTCCCCAACAGGCGGGCGCGCTTGGGCCTTTCGGCCAGGCTCAGCGCCAGGCTGTCGAGCAATGCAGCGGCCTCGCGCTGGGCCGGGTCAGCCACCAAGGCGCCGCGGGCTGTCAGCGCCAGATAGGCTGTGCTGACCGCGCCCGCTGGCTGGTCCTGTTCCGAACTGAGCATCAGGTCCGGCACCGAGATGCCGCCATAAACGATCCCTTACCGGGTCAGCGAAATGCCCTGCCCGCCCGAAGTCGTGCCGATATATCCGCTGCCACTTTGCGCCACTGCTGCCACCAGATTATTGCTCTCGTCAAAAATCTGCACCTGATTGCCAACCTGCTGCCATGATGCAGCCCCCGCCAGCCCAGGCAGCGTGCACCCTGGTGCCGAAGCGCGGAAGCGCGTGGTGCCGGTCTTGGCTGTCATTGGCAGGTTGAGGCGGCACTGGATCGCGCCTGAGAGCACGGTCCACACACCCTCGGGCCCGCCGCCAATAACGGGGGCCGCTAGCGGATCAAGCGATACCAGCCCGCCTGCCGTGGCCGCCGTCTGGGTCGTTGTCCCAATCGGGGGAAGGCTCGTGGCGCCAGCCGGAACGCCGCCCAATACAGGTTGCCCAGACAGACCGGGGGCCGGTGCCCCTGTCGCGCCAATCGCGGGAAGCGTATTGGTCGAGACCGTGGAATTGGCGACAGGCTGCAATTGCTGGGGCGCCTGCAACGTATTGAGGGGCGCTGGCGATGAGGCGCAGCCAGCCAGCAACACTGCGGTTGCCGCAAAACCTGCCACGGAAAATGTTCCGCGCGTCCAAACCGTCATTGGCCTGCTCCTGCCCAAAGGCTTAAGAAATGGTAAATCGTGCCGGGCTTATAGCTAAAGCCCAGCGGCGGATCAATTGCCGCCTGCCGCAGGGCTATCACCAATATTAATGTGGCAGTTTTGCGAACGGCCGCGGCGCGTCCGCAAATTACGCCATGGGCGCCACCATTATCAGCTTAGCCCAGCATTTCAGCCAGCAGGTCGGCAGCCAACACAGCGGCATCATTGGCTTCATGATCGGGAACCTGGATCGGCGTCCCCTGTTGACCAAAGATCCCGTTCAGACCCGGGAAACCGCCCTCGGCAACCTCGACCGGGTGAAATCCGTGGGCGCGAAGTGCCGCCAACAGCACCCGCGCCATTGAGGGGTCTTCGACCTGCGCGATTGTTTCAAGCATGGTCGACCCCTTTCCGGGCTGGATGCATCAGGCGACGCGACGCTCCACCATCATCTTTTTGATCTCAGCGATGGCCTTCGCGGGGTTCAGTCCCTTGGGGCAAACCTTGGCACAGTTCATGATCGTATGGCAGCGGTAAAGCTTGAACGGATCTTCTAGATTGTCGAGGCGCTCAGTCCGGCTTTCGTCGCGGCTGTCGATCAGCCAGCGATAGGCCTGCAATAGGGCTGCCGGCCCCAGATATTTCTCGCCATTCCACCAATAGCTCGGGCACGAGGTCGAACAACAGGCGCACAAGATGCACTCGTAAAGCCCATCCAGCTTTGCCCGCTGCGGCACCGTCTGCGTCCATTCCTTGACCGGGGTGGGCGAGGTCGTTTTGAGCCAGGGCTCGATGGCGCGGTGCTGGGCGTAAAAGTTCGACAGATCCGGCACCAGATCCTTGACCACCGGCATATGCGGCAATGGATAGATCTTGATCGGCCCCGAGCTGTCGTCCATGCCCTTGGTGCAGGCTAGGGTATTGAGCCCGTTGATGTTCATCGAGCACGAGCCGCAAATGCCCTCACGGCAGGAGCGGCGCAGCGTCAGTGTCGGATCGACCCTGTTCTTGATCCACAACAGACCATCCAGGATCATCGGGCCACAATCATCCAGGTCAATGAAATAGGTATCGATGCGCGGATTGGCGTCGCTGTCCGGATCATAGCGATAGACGTGATATTCCCGCAGCCGCTTGGCCCCCGCCGGTTTCGGCCAGGTTTTGCCCTTAGCAGGGCGCGAATCTTTCGGGAGCAACAGCTCGACCATTTTTGGTCCTTTCCTAAGTACCGCTCAACCGGTACTGAATTCGTCTAATTCCCCGATGTCATTCCGGCGAAGGCCGGAATCCATCTTGAGATCTCAGCATGGACCCCGGCCTGCGCCGGGGTGACATTGTGTGCGCGGCGCGGGCGGTGCCACTCAATAGTTCGGCTTGCAGATCTGGTTCGATTTGGCGACGTAATTGTTATAGGCGACCGCATATTTCGGATCGAGCGTCGCCCCCTTCATCGAGGCGATGACGACGTCCATGAAATCGCTGTCGATCAGCTTGTCCACCGCCTCGGCCTTGCAGCTACACAGGCCATCATCCTGCGCGATGCTCATGCAGACGCGCTTGAATTCCACCTTCTGCTCGCTGCTTGGCGACCCGGCAAAAGCCGGCAGCACCATGGCCAGCGACAGCGCCAAAACCAGACCAGTTTTCATCGCAATTCCTTCCGGATCACCAGTTTAAGGCCCGACCAGACCTCGTCGACGGCACACACTTTTACGTCCACCAAACCGATGGGCAGGATCACCGTCCGGATGACATCCTCGGTGATGTCAGTGGCAAGCTTGGCAGCCTTTTTCGGCCACGAAATCCAGATCATCCCATCGCGCCTGATCGCGTCCATCAGCGGCTGCGCCAACGCTTCCAACACGGCGCGCGCCGCGGTAAATACATGGATCACATCGTAATCCCGCCCCGCCGCTCCGAACTGCTCGACGGTGACCTGTGCCATTTCGACAAAGTCCCGCGCCGCCGTCAACGGCAACTGGCTCTGCGGCAGATCAACAAACAACACCCGCTGCCCGTCCTTGAGCCCCAGCTTCTGCGCGAGTGGCGTGCCGGAATAGCCGATATCAGTCATCGCGGAACTCGTAACTCGTATCCGCGATCGCCTCGCTGACGTCATTCCCGAGCACGACACAGTTCATCAGCTTCAAGGCTCGGCGCGGACTCAAAATAACATCGCATTCCAACTGATCAGCGCCGAAAAGCCATGCGCCGGCAGGGTCGCCCTCAAGGCGCAGCTTGCCTTCGGCAACTTGGAATGCGCCTTCACCATCGACCCCATGCAGACCACCCTGCACGCTACCAGCGGTCTCGTACATCCGGACTTGGTTTGACGTGTCGAAACACATGGATTGCTCCAGGATTTGCCCATTCTGCCGGTTTTGAACCCCTTCAAACGTTGGCTCTTTGTCCCAGCAGCCCAGCAGATCCAGCAAGATTTCATCTTCCGTCGCCGGCCGAACATCCAGCGCTGCCACGCTCAGCGAGCAGGCGAGACTGATGCCGAGGATAGCAAGGGCGAATCGCATCAATAAACGCGCGCTTTCGGCGCGATCTTCTTGAGGCTGATCCCGCCTTCGCTTTCCGGCGTAAGCGGATCGAGATGCACGGGCCGATAGCCCAGCCGCACTGCGCCGGTATCGGTATCGATCCAACTCAGCGTATGCTTGCGCCATTCGACGTCGTCACGGCTGGGGAAATCCTCGCGGGCGTGGGCGCCGCGGCTTTCGTGGCGCGCTTCGGCCGACACCACGGTGACCATGGCATTGGCCATCAGATTTTCCAGTTCGAGGGTTTCCACCAGATCCGAATTCCAGATCAGCGAGCGATCGGTGACCTTGATATCGGGCAGTTGGGCAAAAATGGCGCTCATCCGCGCCACACCCGACTGCAGGGTTTCCCCGGTCCGGAACACCGCGGCGTCTTCCTGCATGGTGTGCTGCATGGAGTCGCGAATTTCTGCGGTTGGTTTTGAACCATTGGCGTTACGCAACCGGTCAAACCGCGCCAGGATCTTGGCATCCTGTGCCGCATTGATGGCCGGGATTGGCGCGGCGCGATCCATCGCCACACCCGCCCGCAAGGCGGCCGCACGGCCAAACACCACGAGATCCGTGAGTGAGTTCGACCCGAGCCGGTTGGCACCATGCACCGATGCGCAGGCCGCTTCCCCCACCGCCATCAGGCCGGGCACGATGCGGTCAGGTTCGGCAACTGTCGGGTTCAGCACTTCGCCATGATAATTGGCGGGGATGCCGCCCATATTGTAATGCACCGTCGGCAGGACCGGGATCGGCTCGCGGGTCAAATCGACGCCGGCAAAAATCTTGGCCGATTCGGTGATACCCGGCAGGCGCTCATGCAAAACCTTTGGATCAAGATGATCCAAGTGCAAATGGATGTGGTCCTTTTTCGGGCCAACGCCACGCCCCTCGCGGATTTCCAGCGTCATGCAGCGGCTGACAACGTCGCGTGACGCCAAATCCTTGGCATTGGGGGCATAGCGCTCCATGAAACGCTCGCCTTCCGAATTGGTCAGATAGCCGCCTTCGCCGCGCGCCCCTTCGGTGATCAAGACGCCAGCGCCATAAATACCAGTCGGGTGGAACTGCACGAATTCCATATCCTGCAGCGGCAGACCGGCCCGCGCCACCATGCCATTGCCGTCGCCGGTGCAAGTATGGGCCGAGGTCGCCGAAAAATACGAGCGGCCATAGCCACCAGTGGCCAAAACCGTGGTCTTGGCGCGGAAGCGGTGGATGGTGCCATCGTCGAGCTTCCATGCGATAACGCCCTCACAGGCGCCATTGTCGCCCATAATCAGATCGAGCGCGAAATACTCGATAAAGAACTGGGCATTGTTGCGCAGCGACTGACCGTACAGCGTGTGCAAAATGGCATGGCCGGTGCGGTCGGCGGCGGCACAGGTGCGCTGCACCGGCGGGCCATCACCATATTCGGTCATGTGGCCGCCGAACGGGCGCTGATAGATTTTGCCAGCCTCGGTGCGCGAAAACGGCACCCCGTAATGCTCCAATTCATAGATCGCGGCAGGGGCTTCGCGCGCCAGATATTCCATGGCGTCATTATCGCCCAGCCAGTCCGACCCTTTGACCGTGTCGTACATATGCCACTGCCAGCTATCGGGACCCATATTAGACAGCGACGCGGCAATACCGCCCTGTGCCGCGACCGTGTGCGAGCGCGTCGGGAAAACCTTGGTTATACAGGCAGTATTGAACCCCTGTTCGGCCATTCCAAGGGTTGCGCGCAGCCCGGCGCCGCCGGCCCCGACCACAACCACATCGAACTCATGATCGATGATTTCGTAAGATGAAGCCATCGGCCACTAACCCCAGACTACGAGTTTGAAAATCGATGCCAGCCCAACCAGCCCGACAGCGACGGTGAAAACTGTGTTCAGCTGCAGCGTTAGCGTGTTGGTGCGGGGTTCGGTCACATAATCTTCGACAACGTCGCGCATACCATTGCGCATATGAATCAGCGCCACCACTAACAGCAGCGCCAAAATCACACCAACCGCAGGATTGCCGACCACGCCGACCATTTCCGCGCGCCCGACACCGGCCAGGCGAACCACCAGCCACACCAAAAAGCCGACCGACACCACATTGACAGCCCCGGTGACCCGCTGGGTCAAAAAATGGCGTGTGGCGGTCTTGCCGTCACCATAATGGGCCTTGGGATCGGCAATCCGGTCGCCGCCTTTGATTTCGTCGCGCATCAGCCCACCCACACAAAAACCGTCCACAAGACCAGCGTCAGCGCCACCGACAGCACAAGGTTTGCCCAGGCCAGCGCCTCGCGCTGCCCTGGCTCCAAGCCGAGGATGAAATCCCACAGGAAATGGCGCAGCCCACCCAGCAGGTGATGCAACAGCGCCCAGGTAAACCCAAACAGCACCAACTGGCCAAACCAGCTGCCATAGAGCCCATTGACCACCCCCAGCGCCTCGGTCCCGCTCGCAGCCGCGGCCAGCCAGGCCACCAGCAACACCGTGCCAAAATAGAGCGCCATTCCGGTGATGCGATGCATAATCGACATCGCCATGGTGATGGTGAAACGATAGATTTGCAGATGGGGCGATAAGGGGCGGGGTCGAACCGACATATGGGCCTCGCTGTGAAGCAGCCAGCGCCGCTGCAGTTTGGAAGTGTTGGGAACTTCTAGCCTTGAGCAGCGGCCTCGTCAAAGCCCGAAACATCGTTGAGTCATAAACTTTTGGCGCAGCGCTCGACTGACGAGGCCATTCGTCCGCAAGCCAACCACTTGAATGGGGCGTATCACGGCCTTCGGCAAATCATGGGCTTAAAAATCGGCCAATTTCTTATCCGGATCATAGGGCTGTTCCTTGGCAATGCGGGTAATAGCCTGGCCGGCTTTCATCTTCTTGCTATGCCCGTCAAAGGCATAAGTTGGACCGCCATGCAGCGTCCAACCCTCCGATAACGCCTTGGTGACACGGTGACAAAACGCGGCATCATCGTCGCCAGTCAGAAATCGATAAATCAACATACAGGTCCCCGAGGCTGGCGCATGACGCGCGTATTGATCTTTTTTGCTCTTATCGCTAATCGACGTTCATGCATAGGTTCCCACCGCATCTGTTGGCCGGATATTCCAGTTTCATGGCTGGACGCTATGAGCGCGAGGAGGGTCGTTACAAAGAGCTGGCCCGCTCCGGGCAGAACCCGACCACCATGATCATCGCCTGCTGCGACAGCCGGGCCGCCCCTGAAACGGTGTTTGACGCCGGGCCCGGCGAGCTGTTTGTGCTGCGCAACGTCGCCAATCTGGTCCCAGTCTATGCGCCGGACGCTGGCCAGCACGGCACGTCGGCAGCCATCGAATTTGCGGTCAAGGCGCTGGGCATAAAAAATCTTGTCGTCATGGGTCATGGTCGCTGCGGAGGTATCAGGGCAGCGCTTGATCCTGACGCCGATCCTCTCGATGCTGGCGATTTCATCGGCAAGTGGATGTCGATGCTCGGGTCAGTGCCAACCCAAGTCAGCCAGAATAGTTGGATGACCGCTGCGGAACGCCAGACGGCTCTCGAGCGCATCTCCATCCGCAATTCGATCGGCAATCTGCGCACATTTCCCTATGTTGCAGACTTGGAAGCCAATGGCGCCCTGGCGGTGCACGGCGCCTGGTTTGATATTGCGACAGGCGAGCTTTGGGTGATGGACAATGACAGCGGCGACTTCATACGGCCCCTCTAGCCAACGCTTGGCCGCGTCGCACGCCGTCGAGCCAACAACCGCGGCCCAAAAACATTGATCAGCAAACCGACAAACACCAAGACGCTGCCGATCACTTCAATTGATGAAATGGTTTCCCCTAACAGCAGGGCGGCACTGCCAATGCCCGCGATTGGGACCAGCAGTGAAAATGGCGCCACGATATTGGCCGGGTGACGCGACAACAGCAGGCTCCATACGCCATAGCCGAACAAAGTGGCGGCGTAAGAAATAAACAGCAGTGATCTGCCCCCCAACCACGTGATTTGGTTCAATGCCGACGGAACCGCGCCTGGGCCTTCAAAAATCATCGATGCGGCCAGCAGCGGGATCGGCGGCACCAGGCTCGACCACACCACAAAGCCAAGCATGTCGATCTTGCCGGCCTTTTTGGTGATAATATTGCCAACGCCCCAAAAGGCTGCAGCAGCAATGGTCATGAGCAGCGGCACCAGCGCCGCGCCTTCTAGTCGTTCTAAACCAATCACGCCGATTCCGAAAAATGCCACGAGCCCACCCAGAACATGGAACAGCCCGAGCTTTTCGCCCAAAAATATCACGGCGAGCAAGATCGTGAAGAATGCCTGCAACTGCATCACCAGCGAGGAAAGGCCGGCAGGCATCCCCAGTTTGATCGACGCGAACAGCAGCCCGAACTGAAAGACCCCGATGGCCAAACCATAGGCCACCAAAATCGCGCTCGAAACCTGCGGTCGCCGGACAAAGAACACGGCCGGAACTGCCGCAAAAAGATAGCGCAATGCGGTCAGCAGGAGCGGCGGTACTTCGTTTACCCCCCAGCGGATGGCAACGAAATTTACGCCCCAAACAGTCACAACGAGCAGTGCCAGGCCAATATCGCGGATGGGCATGATGGTTCCAAAGCATTGGGGCAGGCATGTCTGCCTGCCCGTGGTCGACAATAGCGGGCGACGCAGATTATGCGGCGCGCTTGACCATCAGCTTACGCTCAATCAGAGTCTCGGCGATCTGAATAGCGTTCAGTGCCGCGCCCTTGCGCAGATTGTCGGAAACCACCCAGATGTTGAGCCCGTTTTCGATCGTGGCATCTTCGCGGATACGCGACACAAAGGTATCGTATTCACCAACGCATTCCACCGGCGTGGCGTAGCCACCCGCTTCGCGCTTGTCGATCACTGCAACACCGGGTGCCTCGCGCAAAATGTCACGCGCCTCATCGGGTGATATCGGGTTTTCAAACTCGATATTGACCGCCTCGGAATGACCCACAAACACCGGCACGCGCACAGCGGTGCAGGTCACCTTGATCTTGGGATCGAGGATCTTTTTGGTCTCGGCCATAACCTTCCACTCTTCCTTGGTCGAGCCATCTTCCATGAAGACGTCGATGTGCGGAATGACGTTGAAGGCTATCTGCTTGGTGAACTTACCGGGGGTCGCGCTATTGTTGACGAAAATGCCCTTGGTCTGGTTCCACAACTCGTCGACACCTTCCTTACCAGCGCCAGAAACCGATTGGTAGGTGGACACCACGACCCGCTTGATCTTGGCAAAGTCATGCAACGGCTTTAACGCCACGACCAATTGGGCCGTTGAGCAGTTCGGATTGGCAATGATATTGGTGCGCTTTGGATCGGCCATGAAAGCATCCAGCACATGGGCGTTCACTTCGGGGACCACCAGTGGGACGTCCGAGTGGTAGCGCCAGAAGCTGGAATTATCGATAACGATAATTCCCATCGCCCCCAATCTTGGCGCCCATTCCTTGGAAATGGCTGAGCCCGCCGACATAATGGCGAAATCCACACCCCGGAAGTCATAGTCATCAAGGTTTTTGGCCTTGAGAATTTTGTCACCAAAACTTATTTCGCGGCCGGTCGAACGCGACGAGGCCAGGGCGATGACTTCATCAGCCGGGAACTTGCGTTCGGCCAAAATATTGAGAACTTCCCGGCCCACATTGCCTGTGGCACCGATGACAGCGACGCGATAACCCATTTGAAACTCCAGTCCTTACCATTTCCGCCCCCGCGCGACCCTTAGGATCGCGGCCCATCCGGTTGAGCCTCTCCCCGTCGGGAGACGACCCGGGGAAAAGCGTCAGCTGGTTTTGGTAGTTTTGGTGGTCATAAGCGCAGCGTCCGCGCCTTTCGGCACGGTGCGTGTCATCTCGTTGATGTCGAACGCGCTACGCATCATTTGAACTGCACTGTTTAAGAGCGTTAGTGCTCTTACGCGCAAATGAGTAAGAGTCAATGAATTTGCGCTGACCACGCAGCAAAGCCTTAGGCTTGGAGCAGGCAGGGCCTCAATGCGAACAAGAGTTTAGGCGCGCTTTTTGACTGACTTTCGATGCACAATTGCAACAAACTGCGACCCAATCCACCGCCAATGCCGAAAATGGTTTGCAATCGCGCCCCATTCAAGGCGAAAATTCCGAGCGATTGGGGTACGCCGCGTGTTCAGGAAATCCACTATTGCAGCAAGCGCTGCCATTGCCGCCATTCTATGCGGCCCCGGTGCTTTCGCGCAGGATACCACCCTTTATTTCAGCCCGCAGCTCGACGCGCAGCTGACCAGCCCGACCTATTTCGAAGGCCTCTATGCCGGGGTGTTGTTTGGCCCAATTTCGGCTCGCAAGGGTAACTTCTTTACCACCGGCTGGGACATTCGCGGCGAAGTTGGCGGCGTGGTCGGCTGGAACCAACCCATTGCACCCGGCGTCATCGTTGGCGGCGAGCTGCAGGGGACCATCGCGCCCGATCTGGCCGGCTCAGCAAATGTGCGCATCATGGGCCTGGGTCGGGCAGGATTCTATGCTGGCGACAATACCCTAATCTATGCCTTCGGTGGCGCCGGGTATTTTGCTACCTCGACAGTGTTTGAATTCGGCCTGGGCGCCGAATGGATGGCGTTTGACAACATGTCGCTCCGGTTGGAGGCTGCCGGCATCGGCCAGATCGGCCCGGTGCCAAATGGCGTCAACATCCCTGGCGTTTCAGCGGTCCGCATCACCGCTGGTGCCATTGTGCATCTTGGCACTTTGGGTGCCCCAGTGACCGACATGGCGTCGGCTCCCCGCGCAACCACTGATTTTTCAGGCCCCTATGCTGGTCTCTATGCTGGGACAGCCCTCAACTACCCCTACAATTTCTTTGTTAATCACGGCAATGGCTGGCATCTCAGCCGTTTCGCCATGGGTGGCATGGCCGGCTGGAACCATGCCCTCAACGAAAGCTTGCGCGTGGGCGTCGAAGGCCAACTCGGCACCAGCTGGGATACCTCGGGCGATATCTCCATTGATGCGCTGGCTTTGGCGCGGGTCGGTGTGGTGCCAATGGAAGGGCTGATGCCCTATGCGGCGGGCGGGGTAGGCGTTCTTGACGGCAAGGCGGCATACGCATTGGGCGGTGGTGTAGAATATGCGCTCTGGGGTGATGCAACATTGCGCGGTGAGTGGCTGGCGCTCGGCGAACTCAGCAGCGCGCCGACCGTGGCGGGCATCTCGGCGCACAAAGTCACCCTTGGCACGGTGTGGCACTTCGACTAGAGCAAGCGCCAGCTTTCATTACCACGGCCGCAAATCATGACCCACTACGACGTCGCCATTTTGGGCGCTGGTGCCGCAGGCATGATGGCTGCCATTGAGGCGGGCAAACGCGGCCGAACGGTTCTGGTTGTCGACCATGCCAAATATCCGGGCGAGAAAATCCGGATTTCCGGCGGCGGGCGCTGCAACTTCACCAATACCAATACCAAGGGCGATCGGTTTCTGTCGCAGAACCCGCGCTTTGCGCTCTCTGCACTCTCCGGGTATACGCCCGAACATTTCATCGCCATGGTCAAACGCCACGGCATCCCGTTTCACGAGAAAATCCTCGGGCAATTGTTCTGCGACACCAATGCACAGCAGATCATTTCGATGCTGACCACGGAAATGCGCGCTGTCGGCGTACGCATGGAGCTCTCAACCACCATTGAAAATGTTGCAAAGACCGAGAGCGGGTTCTCACTGGCGCTCTCCAACAGCCATGTCACCTGTGACAGCCTGATCGTTGCAACGGGCGGCAAGTCCATCCCCAAGATGGGGGCAACAAGCCTGGGCTATCAATTGGCCACCCAATTTGGACTGCGCCAGGTGGAAACCCGTCCGGCGCTGGTGCCGCTGACATTTGAAGAAGGCGCGTTGGCCCGGATCACGCCGCTCGCTGGAATTGCCACCGACGTTGTCGTCAGCCACGGCAAGACCCGTTTCGAAGAAGCGCTGTTATTCACCCATCGCGGTCTTTCGGGTCCGGCAATCCTGCAAATTTCCTCGTTCTGGCGCCAGGGCGATAGCATCAGCATCGATCTGCTGCCGCACCAGAACATCGGTGAGTTGCTGCGGGACGCGCGCCGCACCACGCCAAAGGTGCAGGTGCAGACGGTGATTGCCAACCTGCTGCCCAAAAAGCTTGCACACCTGCTGGGCGAGGAAATTGATCTGCCCGGCATGATTGGTGATTTCTCCGACAAGAAACTGGCGTTGGTCGAGGATGTGCTCAAATCCTGGACACTAAAGCCCGTCGGCTCGGAAGGCTACCGGACTGCCGAAGTCACTCTGGGCGGTATCGACACCCGCGACCTCGACGCTAAAACCCTGCAGGCCCGGAACGTGCCAGGCCTGTATTTTGTCGGCGAAGTGGTGGACGTCACGGGTTGGCTCGGGGGCTATAATTTCCAGTGGGCATGGGCCTCGGGCTGGGCCGCCGGGCAGGTGGCTTAAAACCTTATTCCCAAGCGAACGCCGACATTGGTGACCCCATTGCTGGCCATGCCGCAAAGCCCACCATCGCTATAATGCTCGACTGTCGCCATGATTGACGCCCCCGGCAGCAAATCGATCCCAACGCTGCCGGAAACCCGCGCCAGCGCCGCGCAGCCAAATCGTTGTGGGGTCGTGGCTGCGACCAGCGGTCCACCATGCACAGCGGCCCCGAGACTGGCTTCAACAAAAACCGGGAGCACGGGCAGCTGCAGGGTATAGCTGAGCCCGGCATAGCCAAAGCTTTCCTGACCTGCGGTATTGACCGTCATCCCGACATGGGGCCGAAACTCGCCCAACATGGCGCCATCCAGTGCCTGGATCGAAAACAGCAGTTCCACATTGGCGTCGCGGATACGTGCCGGGTCCCAAAGCGTGCTGGACGACACATCATGGCTCATGACGCCCGCGCGGATTTCGGGCAACACATCAAATTGGGCCTGGGCGCCGATGCTCCCAGCCAACATAAGCAGCACGATCAGCAGCGCACGCGATGTAACCCTGCCCATTTGCGGCTCCTACCAGAAGGTCAAGGCACCATGGGCCTACAGCCACTGACCAGATCAACATTTGAGTAAAATCATTCTGAATAGATTCTTAATCTGAAAACCAAAAGGCCCCGCGCAAGCGGGGCCCCAACTGGAAGGACAAATGGACCAACGACAAAGCCCGAGCAGATTGACAGGTACGTGCCCTCAATGGGGCAGCAACACCTTGTTGACGACGTGGATCACGCCATTGGATTGGTTGACGTCCGAGATTGTGATTTTGGCGGCATTGCCGCTTTCGTCAACGACATAGAGCACTGTGCCGAGCTTGGTGAACTGCAGCGTGTCCCCAGAAAGGGTTTTAAGCGAAAAGCCGCCCGGATTTTCGGTGGCCTTGGCCAGAAGATCGGCGTCCGAGTAATTCCCCGACACCACGTGAGCGGTCAGTATCTTGACCAGCATCGCCTTGTTTTCGGGCATCAGGAGCGTATCGACGGTGCCAGCAGGCAGCGCGCCAAATGCTGCGTTGACCGGGGCAAACACGGTGAACGGACCAGCTCCCATCAGGGCATCAACGAGGCCGGCGGCCTTGATAGCGGCGACAAGGGTGGTGTGATCCTTGGAATTGACCGCATTTTCGATAATGTTTTTTGACGCAAACATCGGCGCGCCGCCGACACGTACGCTGTCTTCGGCAAACGCTACGGAACTGGTCGCAAGCAGCGCGGCGATGGCAAACGCCTTGAACACGAATTTCATTCTTATCTCTCCCTGAGGTGACACTGTGTTGAACTCGAATGAAACTACGGGCTTCGATCAAACAAAGTTTCGTCGCGAGGGATTCATTTTTAGATGCGGCTCGCTTTCGTGGTGACACGCCGATAAAGCGTAGGTCCGTTTCCCCAAATGCCGATTTGGCTCGCATGTCCCAAATGATCCCTCTGTCCATCCAGGACCTCGCGCCCATCGCCGAGGGCACCAGCACCGCATTGGCACTGCAGGAAACCGTGGCACTCGCCAGGTTGGCCGACAGCCTTGGCTATCAGCGCCTCTGGTATGCTGAGCACCACGGCATCGCCTCGATTGCGTCATCCTCGCCAGAAGTGCTCATCGCCAGCGCCGCCGCCAACACCACGACGATCGAGATTGGCGCTGGCGGCGTGATGCTGCCCAATCATGTGCCCCTGCGCGTCGTTGAGACCTATCGCACCCTCGCCGGACTTTATCCCGGCCGGATCAACTTGGGCATCGGCCGGGCTGGCGGCAGCGACCGTCACACGCTTCAGGCCTTGCGCTCGTTTGGCGGTGAGCATTTTGCCGACCAAATGGCCGAAATGATTGCCTTTGATCACGATGATTTTGGCGCCGAACACCCATTCTCGCGTGTTCAGGTCACGCCGGGCGGCATCCAGCTCCCACCAATCTGGTTGCTCGGCTCATCGGGGGCCAGCGCAGCAATGGCTGGGGGCATGGGGGCCGGTTATGCATTCGCGGCTCATTTCAGCCACGCACCGGCTGCACCGGCCTTTGAGGCCTACCGTTACGGCTTCCGCGCCAATGATTTGTTCCCCAAACCCCATGCCTTGCTTTGCGTCTCGGTGGTGTGTGCGCCAACGACCGAGGAAGCCCTTTTCCTCTCCGGCTCCCAGGCGCTGGGGTGGGCTCTGTATCAGTCCGGGCAGACCCGACGGCTGGTTGCGCCCGAGCAGGCGGCGGCCCATGCCTATACTGAGCGCGAGCGCGATATCATCACCCAGCAAAGCCCACTTTGGATCATTGGCAGCCCGGAGACCGTGCGCGAGCAGATCCTGGCAAAGGTGGCCGAGACCGGGGCCAATGAAGTGATGATTACCACGACCATGCACAGCTACGCCCTGCGGCAGCGCTCATATCAGCTCATCGCCGATGCCTTTGGATTGCAGCCGCGTCGGGCGAGCCATCAATAGACCGGGCGACCCCGCCCAGCGGTCAAGTTGCCGCCTGCACCGCTCGCCAGGCGGCAATGATCGCAGCGGCGGACAGCTCGATATCGCCCTCGGTGGTTGGCGCCGAAACCACTGATATCCGCATGACCCAGTCATCTCGCCACTGCGCTCCAGCGACAAAACAGACGCCACTCGCCTGCACGCCGGCAATCACCGCTTCCGTTTGCGGTCTGCGTACCTCTGCATCCCCGCCCCCGAACGTGACGATGACTTGGTTGAGAACCACCGCATTGAGGACAAAAATGCCTGGCTCTTTCGCCAGTATCTGGGCGAAGCGCTGCGCCAGCGCACAATGGCGCTCCACCAGTTCGGCAATCCCCTGGCGTCCATAAGCCTTGATGACTGCCCAAACCGGAATACCACGGGCGCGACGGCTCAGTTCGGGCACATAGTTTGACGGCGCCCGATCCCCTTGCGCCAGCGTCGGCAAATAGCTTGACCATTGCGTCATCGCCCGCGCCAACATGGCCTTATCCCGCACGATGGCAAAACCGGAATCATAAGGCACTTGCAACCATTTGTGGCCATCTGTCGCCCATGAATCGGCCTGTTCGATGCCCTGAGTGAGGTGAATTTGCGCGGGCGCCGCCCGGGCCCATAGTCCAAACGCACCATCGACGTGCAACCACGCATCATGGGCCTTGGAGATGGCGGCAATTTCAACGAACGGATCAAAGGCCCCGGTGTTGATTTGTCCGGCTTGCGCAATGACGATCTTGGGACCATCAAGCGCCGCAATCGCAGCGTCGAGTGCAGCCGGAAGCATCCGACCCTGCCCATCGGTGGCGATCTTGATCACCCGATTATAGCCAAAGCCAATCAGTTGCAGTGACGACAGCAGTGAGGAATGGGCGTCGGCCCCGATCAATACCTGTACGGGCGGCGCCCCAAACAGCCCATCGGCATCGGGGTCCCAACCAAACTTGAGCAAAGTTGCGGTACGCGCCGCCGCCAGGCAAATACCATTGGCGACGGTAGCCCCGGTGGAAAAGCCGATGGCACTTTCTTGCGGCAGATTGAGCAATTGCAGCAGCCAGCCCTCGGCAATTTCCTCAAACGCTGCCGCCGCCGGGGTTGGGCTATGATAGGCCACATTTTGGCCCCAGGCGCTGACCAGCCAGTCAGCGGCAACGCCAGCAGGGTGCGACGAGCCCATAACCCAGCCAAAAAACCGTGGTCCCACGATCGGCATCAACCCGCCGTCGGCCAACCTGACCAGTTCCTCGATTATCTCCGTTGCCGGCGCGCCAATTGCGGGCAGCGGTGCCTGAAGGCGCGCGCGCATGGCTTCGTAATTGGCGCTGAGTGGCTTGGGATCGGTCGCCACTGCCAGGCGATAGGCCAGGGCATGACCCTTGGCGCGTTGCAGTAAGTCGTCGAGATCGACCGATTTGTCCATTAACTCACCGACGGAGTTTTCCAAGGATGGCCGCGCCCATCTCCTGGGTGCCCACGATCTTGCGATTGTCCTGGGCAATATCGGCGGTGCGCAAACCATCATCCAGGACCGCAGCGATCGCCCCTTCAACCCGATCAGCCAATGCGATCAAGTTGAATGAATAGCGCAAGGCCATCGCAAAGCTGGCAATCATCGCGATCGGGTTCGCAATGCCCTTGCCCATGATATCCGGCGCCGAGCCATGCACCGGCTCATAAAATGCCTTGCGCTTGCCCGTCACAGGATCCGGCGCACCCAATGATGCCGACGGCAACATGCCAAGCGAGCCGGTCAGCATCGCCGCCACATCGGACAGGATATCGCCGAACAGATTGTCCGTGACCATAACATCGAACTGCTTGGGCCGCCGCACCAGCTGCATTGCTGCATTGTCTGCCAGAATATGTTCGAGGGTCACATCGGGATAGTCCTTGGCGACGCCCTTGACCACTTCGTCCCACAAGACGCCCGACTTCATCACATTTTTCTTGTCGGCTGAATGCACCCGCGAGCCGCGGGTCCGCGCCAGATCAAAGGCGACGCGGGCGATGCGGTCGATCTCATAGGTTTCGTAAACCTGGGTATCGATGGCGCGTTTTTGTCCATTGCCCAGATCGGTTATGGTCTTGGGCTCGCCGAAATAAACCCCACCGGTCAATTCACGCACGATTAAAATATCAAGCCCTTCGACCAGATCGCGCTTCAGCGAAGAGGCATCGGCCAGCGCCGGATAGCAGATCGCCGGACGCAAATTGGCAAACACCGCCATCTCCTTGCGCAACCGCAGCAGGGCCGCTTCTGGGCGGTGCTCATAGGGCACATTATCCCACTTTGGCCCGCCGACCGCCCCGAACAGAACGGCATCAGCCTCCATGGCCTTAGCGACGTCGCTGTCGGTAATGGCAACGCCATGGGCGTCATAAGCAGCGCCACCGGCCAGGCCAGTATCGGTGGTAAAACTGGTCAACCCTTCGGCATTGGTCCAATCGATGATCTTGACCACTTCGGCCATAATTTCAGTACCGATGCCATCGCCGGGGAGCAGGAACAGGGAGTGGGACATGCAGATCTCGCTTGAACTGGCCGCAATGGCCTAAAGGGTTTTGGACAGGAAGTACCGCGCGCCGCCCGGCGGATAGTTCTCAATCGTGCCAAAGACACGGTAACCAAGTTTTTCGTAGAACGGCCGGGCCTGAAAAGAAAACGTGTCGAGCCAGATGCCAACAAGCTTATTGTCGCGCGCGAAGGCCTCGGCCTTGGCCATCAACTGCGTACCCAAAGCATGGCCACGCAGATTTTCCGGCACGTAGAGCAGCTCGATAAAGAGCCAGTCCAGGACCGCCTCACCCCAAAGCCCGCCCACTGTCTGATTGGCATCGTCGGTGAGCAAAACTGCCAGCGGCAGAAAATTGCGCGGTCGCCCTACGGCGCTGGCGTTGAACGCCCGCAGACCCGCAACGATGATGTCCCGGTCGGCATCGTTGGGCTTGGAATCAACGACAATTTGCATAATCAGCTGGTCGCCGCGCCGATGCGTGCGGTGACCTCGATCTCCACCTTCATCCCGGCTTCGATCATTTGCACGATCAGCATCGAGGCTGCTGGCCTTATGTCCTTGAACACCGGACCCACCGCGGCAACCACAGCGTTCACATCATTGCGGTCGCCGACGTAATAGACCACCCGCACCGTATCTTGGATCGAGGACCCGGCCTGTTTGAGGGCCTTGTCGATGGTTGCCAGCGCATTGGCAGTCTGCACCCCGACATCATCGGGCATGGTCATACTGGCATAATCATAGCCCGTCGTGCCCGACACATAGATGGTGTCATGGTGCCTCACGGCCCGGGAGTAACCGAAAGTGGCCTCGAACGGCGAGCCGGTGGAAACAAATTGAACCATTACTTGGGCCTTAAGGGTTAGAGCCAGGGGCGATCAAGCGCCATGGATTTTTCGAACTTGGAAATTGACGGATCGGACTTCAACGTTCCGGCAATATCGTCCAGACCTTCAAGCAGGATCTGCTTGCGCGATGGATCGATATCAAAATGCAGCGTGCCGCCATCCGGCCCTTTGATGGTCTGGCTTTCAAGATCCACTGTCAGCGTCGCATTGGAGCCGCGCTCGGCGTCGTCGAGCAGCATCGCCAATTGCTCTGGTGTCACCACCAGTGGCAGGATGCCGTTCTTGAAGCAATTATTGTAAAAGATATCAGCAAAGCTGGTCGAGATGACGCACCTTACGCCGAAATCCAGCAGCGCCCAAGGCGCGTGTTCGCGACTCGAACCACAGCCGAAATTATCGCCTGCAACAATGATCTTGGCGCCACGATAGGCGGGCTTGTTCAGCACGAAATCGGGGTTTTCAGTACCGTCTTCATGGTAGCGCATTTCCGAAAACAGCGCGGTGCCGAGGCCCGTGCGCTTGATGGTTTTCAGATATTGCTTGGGGATAATCATGTCGGTGTCGATATTGATGATCGGCAGCGGCGCCGCGACACCGGTCAAAGTCGTGAACTTGTCCATGATGCATCCTTGTCTGTTGGGGCGTGTAATGGCGCAACACCAGGGTTTTGGTCAAGTCTGGAGTGGGCCAATGCGTTCGGCCACCGGCTGAACGCCCCGATTGGCGCCTAACGCATGAGACCAAGCCGCGGGTTCACGCCCAGCATCAAATTCATGTTTTGCACCGCAGCACCTGACGCGCCCTTACCCAAATTGTCATAGACCGCCACCAGCAGGACCTGCGCCCGTGCGTCATTGGCGAACACATGAAGCTTCATCGAGTTGGTGTTGTTGTAGGTTTCTGGGTCGAGCTCCGGCGTCTTGGCCAGCGGCTCGAATGGCGCCACACTGACAAAACTGTCCTTGATCCCAGCGAAATGGTCGGCAATCGCCGCGTGTATTTCGGCACCGCTCGGCACCTTGTCCAGACCGCCCAATTGCAACGGCACGAAGGTCGTCATGCCCTGCGCGAAATCGCCCACCGATGGCACGAACAGCGGCGCATGGGCCAGCTTGGAATAGACGGTCATTTCCGGCACGTGCTTGTGATTAAAGGTCAATCCATAGGGCATGAAGTCGCTGGCCGATTGCCCCGCCGTTTCATATTCGGCAATCATCGCCTTACCGCCGCCGGTATAGCCGCTAATCCCATTATAGCTGACCGGGAAGCTGACCGGCAGCAGGCCAGCCTCGACCAGCGGCCGAACAGTGGCGATCAGTCCCTGCGGCCAGCAGCCCGGATTGGATACCTGCATCGCCTTGGCGATGACATCGCCCTGCAGCTTGTCCATTTCGGCAAAGCCATAGGCCCAATCGGGATCGACCCGGAACGCTGTCGACGCATCGATCACCCGCGTCGTCGAATTGGTGATCAGCGACACGCTCTCTTTGGCCGCATCGTCGGGCAGGCAGAGGATCGCCACATCGGCAGCGTTGAGCAATTCCGCCCGCGCCGAAATATCCTTACGCCGCTCGGTCGGGATCGACAGCACTTCCAGGTCCCGGCGGCCAGCCAGCCGCTCACGGATCTGCAACCCGGTGGTGCCTGCTTCTCCATCGATAAAAATCTTTGCGACCATAGCCTGTCCTCTGCAACGATTGGCGTAGATGGACTTCAACCCGGACAAAATCAATACCATTATTGCGACCCTTGTTCCCCAAGGTCGACCATGTCTATGCTCAGCCACTAGCGAGGAACACCGATCATGACGCCGCACAATCACGCCAAGCCTGGTGACTATGCTGAAACGGTTCTGCTGCCAGGGGACCCCTTGCGCGCCAAATGGGTTGCCGAAACCTTCTTGACCAATCCGCGCCTGGTCAACTCAGTCCGCAACTGCCTTGGCTACAGCGGAACCTGGAAGGGCAAACCGGTTTCGGTGCAGGCTAGTGGCATGGGCCAACCATCCCTGGCGATCTATGTGCATGAGCTGATCAATGTTTATGGCGTCAAATCGTTGATCCGCATTGGCACCTGTGGCGGGCTCAATGCCAAGGTCAAGGTACGCGATATCGTGCTGGCCCAGGGCGCATCCACCGATAGTTCCATCGTCAAAGGGCGCTTTGGCGCGTTCAATTTTGCCCCTTTGGCCGATTTTGGCCTCTTGCGTTCGGCCGCCGAAAAGGCAGAGGCCGCCGGCCTGCGCTACCACGCCGGCAATATGCTGAGTTCGGACATTTTCTACCACGCCGATGGCATGGCGGGGTACGGTATCCTGCCCGCTCACGGCGTTATCGGCGTCGAAATGGAAGCCGCCGCCCTTTATACATTGGCGGCAAGGTTTGACGTCAAAGCCCTGGCCATTTGCACGATGACCGACTGCCTCATCACCCATGCCGAAATTGACGCCGAAGCGCGACAGTCGTCACTGTCCGACATGGTCACCCTCGCGCTGGATGTGGCAATCGATGAGCGCGCTTGATCAATTGGCGTCGGCGCTGGGCCGCAGCGACGAGCGTCCAAATGTGGAGCTGGCGGCGGCTCTGGTCGCGACCAACGACCAGACGGGTATTGCCGAATTGGTCGCTGCGCTGACGACCGCAAGTGAGGCGATAAAGAGCGACGCGATCAAGACACTCTATGAGATTGGGGCGCTTCGACCCGATCTGATCACTGCCTATGCCGAAACTTTTTTCGCGCTATTGGACAGCTCCAGCAACCGCCTGGTGTGGGGCGCCATGACCGCTTTGGATGCGATTGCAACCGTCGAACCGAAACGGATCGCCCCACGGGTAACCCAAATTACCGCCGCCGCCGACCGGGGTTCGGTCATTGCCAAGGACCATTGCATTTCTGTGTTGGTCAAACTGGCCAAGGCCGGCGACGCCAGCGCACTGTGCCCAATTCTGCTGGAACGGCTGGCTGACAGTGCCCCCAACCAATTCCCAACCTATGCCGAGGAAATCGCGCCGGTGGTCCCCAAGGCCCAACGCGCCAGTTTCGTTGGCATCCTGCAGACACGCCTGAAAACCATTGCCCAGGACAGCAAACGCCGCCGCGTCGAAAAAATATTGGAAAAGTTCAACGGCTAGAAATCAACGCTTAAGAGCATCACCGGACAGGCAGCGCCTGGCTTCTGGTCTGAACTCATCGGCGCAAACTGACAGGCGCCGTGCGTTAACCCTACGCTCGACCGCCCATTTCCTGCCCTCATCGTCGTGTTAACCTCCTATTAAGCCCATCCCCGGGCCATAGGATTGATCGATGCAGCTCAAGAACAATGCCTATCGCCTCAACGAGACCCTCAAGGGGGTCGAGACCATGTCGCGCTTCGCCTTGGCGGTCCTGGCGCTTGCCTCAGGCGTCTACACCTATCTCGGTGTCCGGGGCATTCTCGATGGCTCGGCCAGTTTCGTGTTCTTTGCGGCAATCATTTATTCAGCGGCGGTCTCGGTGGCAATTTACGCCTTCTGGACCTTTATGATGCGGTTCATCCCCTTGGTCGTCTCAGGAACGCAGCGCGTCGGCCTGTTCCTGACCATGGCGGTTGGCTGCGTCATGATCATGGCGATGTCGTCCTGGCTCAATGCCGCCGCCCTGGCTGGCTCCGCCGCACTCGAACAGCACATGGCAATAACCTTGCAAGGCTACGCCGAGGACCTTGACGACGCTCACGCCAACGCCTTGGCCGCCCAGTCACTGCTGCCCGATGTGCAACGCGCTGCCGAGCGTTTCATCGGGTTGGCGGCCAGTGAGCGCGAGAGTGGCGCTTTGACCGGCACCACCGGTTCCGGCAGCGTGGTGCAGTTGCTGAGCCAGATGGGTGCGCAAATGACCCAGTTGGCGGCCACCATCACCGACAGCCGCGACGCCGTCGCCAGTCAGTTCGATGCTGGTTCCGTCCGCCTCGCCACGATGCGCGAGCTGGTATCGACGCCGGGCGCCATTGAGCCGCGCTCCGACCAATTTCAGGCGGAAGCAGTGCAACTGACAGCCGTGATTGCCGCCCTGCAACAGACCGGGGTCGCCGCCTCGGTTAAGCGGGCATCGGCCGATCTGTCCGCCGGGTTCATTGCCCCGGTGGCCGACGGCGCTTCAGCCGATCTGGCCAGCCGCCAAGACCAGGTGATGGAAACCGTGCGCGCCTCCGTCGCCGCCCAGTCGGCCCAATTGACCCAGGCGGCAGACGAAATCCTGGCGCAAGCTCCAGTTGCCCAGCGCCGCTTTGTGCCCCTATCGAGCGCCGAAGCCGTG
This sequence comes from Devosia equisanguinis, assembly GCA_943372435.1. Lineage (GTDB taxonomy): Bacteria > Pseudomonadota > Alphaproteobacteria > Rhizobiales > Devosiaceae > Devosia > Devosia equisanguinis_A. Next base: position 354,861 of record CALRYQ010000004.1, on the reverse strand, counting down.
ATCCGGTACTGGAGCGATTTCATCCCGTCCTGGGCCGGCGCTATTTCCATTGACCTGCTGCCACTGGTTCTGGTGCTGGTGCTGATGATCGTGCATGACGCCATGCGCCGCGACGCCTCAACGCTGGAAGACGCAGAGAACATCACCGCGGCTGAAATGATCCGCGCCATGGCGCTGTATCGCCAAATGCATGACGCCAGAACGGAAGAGGTCGACACCGTTCCGCTACCGCCCCTGGCGGGCGAAACAACCCCTGCTAACGCCGAACCCATGAGCGACGCGACCGTTACCCCAATCGATGCCGCCAAGCGACAGCGCCAAGATGGCCCGGTGCGCACCTGATGGTCCAGACCGAGGCCAATGCCCGCTCAGCAGACGGCAGCGGGCCATTTTATCGAAGAATCGTCAGCTGGCTTGCGGGCTTTGAAGACGGCGCCATTATGCGGGTGGCGTTTTTTGCGCTGCTGTTTGGCACCCTATCGGTCCTCTATCTCGACTATAAGGAGATGGCGGCGGCAGATGGGCAGGAATTAAATACCAGCCAAACCGTCTTGCCACCATTCAACCCGGGGGGTCCGACCCTGGGCCCGTCCCAGACGATCACCACCGACCCGTCCCGGCTTCAGGCGCCACTCACCATCTCGCTGATGCCGGGGGGCGTGCTAGCTCTAACTGGCACCATTGATATCGGCGCCGCAGCGCGGTTTCGCGAGGAGGTTGCGGCGCGGGGCGAATACGTTGACACTGTAACCCTTGATTCGCCGGGAGGCTCGGTGATGGACGCGCTGGCGCTCGGTGCCGTGATCCGCGAGAATGGTTATGCGACCCTGGTCGCCGCTGGCTCCCTTTGTGCCTCGTCTTGCCCGATTGTGTTTGCCGGCGGAACAGAACGTTTCGCTTCGAGTTTGGCCGTCATTGGCGTGCACCAGATCTACGCGGAAACCCTGTCGTCCGATCACAGCATTTCCGCACCAACCGCCAGCGTTGCTTTGGCGGATGCGCAAAGCGTAACCGCCCAGATCACCCGGTTTCTGTCATCAACCGGGGTTGACCCGGCGCTGTGGCTACACGCGCTTGAGACAGCGCCTGACCGGCTTTATTACCTGAGTACGCAAGAATTGCAGACGCTGCACCTTGCGACCACCATCATCGACTAACATATCTTGCCCAAGCGAGCCCGAAGGCGGACCGAGCCCGTTGACCCTTCAAGTGCTATTTCATGGCGGGAGGCCATAATGAAAGACAGCCACACACTTACTCGGCATCGCGACATCCAGAATTGGGTCAGTGACCAAAAGGGCATTCCCGCGATTGCTCGGGTTCGCAACAATTTCGGAGAACTTAAATCCCGGTTGTGTTTGAGCTTTGAAAAGCGCGAGCGCGCCACGAGCGAGTTTATGTCTCAGGACGACGGCATGAGCCCCATTTCCTGGACCGCCTGGCTTGCCGAGCTTGACCGGCAGCATCTGGCGCTCAAAGTCACTGATCGCAATGGGTTAGACTTCGAGTTCGTCGAACGGCGCCACTCGAACCGCGAAAGTCGACCGCACTAGAAGCGGGTATGATCGTCGCGTTCCGGTCTTGATCCTGGCCAAGACGGCGCCTTGATCTGCCTCGGTTTTATTAAAAATCTGCGACCAATGGCAGCATGGATTGAAGAAAACCGATAGGAATATACTTGCGTGTGCGTTCTCTGATCAAGGAAGTTTTCAATGTCAAGAATATTGGCTACGCGTGAAGAAGTCCGCCAGTGGGCCGCCGCTCGTGGTGGCAATCCTATGTTGATGGATGTCCCGGACGGCACCGGCAGCCGCACTTTGCTGCAGCTGACTTTTGGTCAGGAATCGCTCAATTCCGATGGCAATCAGGGCCCAGATCACGTCGGCGGGTTTCAGCTGGTTGGTTGGGACGAATGGTTTGCCGCCCTCGACGCCAACAAGCTATCGGTGCAAGTATCGGACGACCCTTCCGGGGGCAATGAGGCCGAGTTCTGGTTTATCCCCAAAGCGTAACGGCCTCGCTCAATTCGCCGCAGTCGGAAGCGAGCGCGCTAGGCGCCCGCCCCCGGGTTTGGTTTACTGCCAGTCGCGAATGTCGACGAAATGGCCGGTCACGGCGGCAGCGACGGCCATGGCCGGAGACACCAAATGTGTCCGGCCCTTGAAGCCCTGACGGCCTTCGAAATTGCGGTTAGAGGTTGAAGCGCATCGTTCCTGGGGCTTCAGCTTATCGGCGTTCATCGCCAGGCACATCGAACAGCCGGGCTCGCGCCAATCAAAACCCGCCGCCTTAAAGATCAAATCCAGCCCTTCGGCCTCGGCCTGTTCCTTGACCAGACCCGATCCCGGCACCACCATGGCCGACACATTGGCGTGAACCTTTTTGCCCTTAATGGCAGCAGCGGCAACCCGTAAGTCCTCAATACGGCCGTTCGTACACGAACCGAGGAACACACGATCCACGGTAATGTCGGTGATCTTGGTCCCAGGCTTGAGCCCCATATACTCGAGCGCCCGCCATTTTGAGGCACGCTTGTTCTCGTCGGCAATATCGTCGGGGTTCGGTACTTCCCCGGTCACGGCGACGACGTCTTCGGGGCTGGAGCCCCAGGAAACAATCGGCGGCAACTTGGCTGCATCGAGCACGACGACCTTATCGTAATGGGCGCCTTCGTCAGTAAACAGGGTCTTCCAATACTCCACTGCGTGATCGTAGGCAGCGCCCTTGGGCGCACGATTGCGACCTTTGACGTAATCAAACGTGGTTTGGTCGGGCGCAATCAAGCCGGCGCGGGCGCCCCCTTCAATCGTCATGTTGCAGACCGTCATCCGGCCTTCCATCGATAGCGCCTGAATGGCTTCGCCAGCGAACTCGATCACATGGCCATTGCCCCCTGCAGTGCCGATCTCGCCGATGATAGCCAGAATGATGTCCTTGGCGGTTACGTGGTCCGGCAGTTTCCCGTCGACCCGCACCAGCATATTTTTTGCCTTCTGCTGGATTAGCGTCTGGGTCGCCAAAACATGCTCGACCTCCGAGGTCCCAATACCGTGGGCCAAAGCCCCAAAGGCGCCATGTGTCGAGGTATGGCTGTCACCGCAAACAATGGTCATGCCCGGCAGCGTGAACCCTTGTTCCGGCCCGACGATATGCACAATGCCTTGCCGACGATCCAGTTCGTCAAAATATTCGACACCAAACTCCTTGGCGTTGGCCGCCAGAGTGTCGACCTGCAGTTTGCTTTCTGGATCATCAATGCCGTGGCGGCGATCGGACGTCGGCACATTGTGATCGACCACCGCCAGCGTCCGCTCTGGGTGGCGCACGCGCCGCTTGTTGATGCGCAGTCCTTCGAAGGCCTGCGGGCTGGTCACTTCATGGACAAGATGGCGATCAATATAGAGCAACGAGGTGCCGTCCTCGTTGTTCTGCACCAGATGCTCATCCCAGATCTTGTCGTAAAGCGTACGGGCCTTGGTCATATATACGTGTCCAGCAATGCGTGAGGGGGTAATTTGGAGCCGTTCTAAGCCTGTCGTCCGGCATGGTCAAGATTGACGTCGGCTAACCAAGGGCTGGGCGGTCCTTGATGTGGCGAATTGCAAAGACGCCGATCAGACTGGTATCCAACCCAATGCGGTAGCGGCACCACAGGGCGATTGCCACCTGCGCGATGATGCGAGACGTCATATTAACCGCCGCTGCGCCAACGATGCCAAACACCGGGATAACCAAGACGGTCGCAAGAAATCCAACCGCCATGACCGAGCCAAAGATCGCCACATAAGCGCGTTCGTGACCCGTCATCATCATGACGATCTTGGACGGGCCTGTGGCGGCATCAAACAACAGGCCAAGCGACAGCAACACCAGAACGGCAACACCCTCGGCATAGGCTGGGCCAAAAAACGACAGAATAGGGCCACCAAACAAAGCGAATGCCGCAAAAATCAGCAACGAAAACAAAAACCCGGCCCAGGCGCAAAGCGCCGTGATCGCCTGTGCTTTGCGCATTTCTCCCGCGTGATAATGCTGGGCAACCATGGGCGCGATCACCAGCTCAATGGCAAAAGTGAACAGTGTCATCAGGCCAGCGGTGCGGAATGCATTGAAATACAGGCCCGAGCTCTCAAGATTGACCATCAAGCCAACCAGAATGACGTCGGCATTGAGCGTCACGGTTTCAATCAACGCGCCTAACAGCAGCCAGCGGCTGATGTCGCCGCGTTCCGCCCAATAGGCCTTGACCCCTTTGCGGGACGGCGCCAGCGCATAACCGCGCGCGGTGGCAAAATAATACTGCAGCCCCAATGCGCCCAGCAGAATGACTGCCGACAGCACCAGCGCATCGGGTCCACTTAGGATTATGCCAGTGCTAAACAGCGCCAAAACACTCGCCGGCAGCGCAACGCGCCACACGATGTCGCGGGGGATCAACGCCGTCCACAGCGAGCCTTGAGCGCGCAGGGCAGAAGAATTGTACTCGGCCAGTGCCAATGGCAGCACCAGGAAAGCAGCCCCATAAAAATGGTTTGGCGTGTCGCCAAAGGCGATGAATTGCACCGTAACAAAAACCACGATGGCCAAGCCGGCGGACAGAAAAAGACCGGTCCCGATCGTCACCGCCGAGCCAGAAGCGACCGAATTCACGGCCCGGTCAGTTTTGCCAGAAGCGATGTCCTGGGCCCAAAACCGCAGCACGGCCGTCGGTTGACCAACGCTGGCGGCGATCGCCAACACCGTGGCCAAGGCCAGGCCAAAGGCAAAATGGCCATATTCATCATTGCTCATGGTGCGCGACAGCACCACATAGGTGGCATAGGTCAGCCCCGCCGTAGCAACCTTGATGAACAGCGACGCCACTGAACGCCACAATCCATTGGACAGCAGCGCGGACAGGTCGGATGGTATTTTCAGCCGCATTGACGCCTCGGTGCCGGCCATGACGGGCCAATCTATCGGGAGCATTGTCTACAAGGTCTTACCCTCACATTAAAGTGAGTTCACACCCCAACCCTCGCCAGCATGCTGGACTTCTTGTTGTCAGCGCTGGGCGCTAATGCCGGAAGTGCCGCATTCCGGTAAACACCATGGCCATCCCGGCAGCATCGGCGGCATCGATGACCTCCTGATCGCGCATCGAGCCGCCCGGCTGGATCACCGCCGTCGCTCCGGCTTCAACCAGCGCTTCCAAGCCGTCGGCGAATGGGAAGAACGCATCGGAGGCCACCACCGAGCCCTTGGTCAATGCGCCGTCGATCCCGGCCGCCTGCGCCGCGTCGATCGACTTGCGATGGGCCACCCTGGCCGCGTCGACCCGGCTCATCTGCCCGGCGCCAATGCCGACTGTCGCCCCATCTTTGACATAGATGATGGCATTGGATTTGACATGCTTGGCCACTTTGGCGGCCAGGCGGAGGTCCGCCATTTCCGCTGCGGTCGGCTGTCGCTTGCTCACCACTTTGAGCGCGCAATCATCGACATTGCGGTTGTCGCGCGTCTGCACCAGAAGTCCGCCGGCCACCGAGCGCACCGTCAATCCCTCGGCCTTGGCGTCGGCGATGCCACCCGTCAGCAACAGGCGCAAATTCTTCTTGGCCGCGATAATGGCTTCGGCTTCCGGGGTCGCCGACGGCGCCACGATCACTTCGGTAAAGACCTTGACGATTTCGGTTGCCGTTTCGGCATCGATCTGGCGGTTGAGCGCGACAATGCCGCCAAACGCGCTGGTCGCGTCGGTGCGCAGCGCCAGCCGATACGCCTCGACAATGCTTGGGGCCATGGCAACGCCACACGGATTGGCGTGTTTGATAATCGCCACGGCGCCCGTCTGGCCGGGGTCAAATTCCGACACCAGCTCAAAGGCGGCATCCGTATCATTGATATTGTTGTAGCTCAGGGTCTTGCCCTGCACCTGTTTTGCCGTGGCAACGCCTGGCCGATTCTCGCCATTTGCATAAAAGCCGGCCCATTGGTGGGGATTTTCGCCATAACGCATCACTTCACGCAGGCTTCCGGAAAAGCTGCGATAGGGGATTTCGGGATAGTCGATGGCCTTGGCAAACCAGGTCGAAATCGCAGAATCATAGGCAGCGGTGCGGGCATAGGCCTTGGCCGCCAGTTTTTGGCGCAGCCCCATCGGCACGCCGCCGGTTTGCGTGATCGCGGCTAAAATCTCCGGATAATCTGCAGGGTCAACCACCACGGTCACAAAGCGATGATTCTTGGCCGCCGAGCGGATCATGGCTGGGCCGCCGATGTCGATGTTTTCGATAATGGTGTCGTAATCGGCGCCCTTGGCGACGGTCTGCTCAAATGGGTACAGATTGACCGCCACCAGCTCGATACCGCCAATGTCATGCTCGGCCATCGCCGCCAGATGATCTTTATTGTCGCGCACCGACAAAATGCCACCATGCACTTTTGGGTGCAGTGTCTTGACCCGCCCGTCCATCATTTCAGGAAAGCCAGTCAACTCCGAAATCTCACGAACCGGCAGTCCCGCGTCTGAAAGCAGCCGATGGGTGCCCCCGGTCGACACCAACTCGACCCCCGCTGCGGCTAGCCCTGTGGCCAACTCAACCATGCCGGTCTTGTCAAAAACCGAAAGCAGGGCCCGCCCGACCTTGACTGTCTTGCCGTCGCTCATGTCGTCATCCCGATCATTCGTGTTGCGGGCGCTGTAGCCCATTTTGGCTCACGGGGGCAACGCCAAAGCGCGCGCCTTGCCATCTCCAGCCAGGCCCCGCCCTGACAAAATTTGGCGGGTCGGCTAGGCCCGTTCGCGGGTCAGTATCCAGGCGATCTCGTGGCCGGGCTCGACGTCGGCCTCCAATACGAGCTGGCGCGTTCGGGTAAAGCCGACATAGGAAGACTGGCGCACGCTTTCTTCGTCGCGCAACTCCGCCCCTTCCCACAAAAAGCTCCACACCGACCCGTTGGGCAAAACCAGCCGAACAATGCCCTCGTTACCGATTCGCCGAACCATAATGCCAGGGGCAAGATGAAACCGGACCGAGATCACGCCCGATATCGGCTTGGAGCCGCTCGCCTTCATCTGATCCTGACCAACCAGAGTGGTTCCGCCGGACAATAGCGTCAGCCGTCGCTCCAGTTTCACCCCGAAGCGGGCGGCATAGCCCTGGTTGACCAGGGTCAATAATTGGTCAGCGGCTATCAAACCAATGCTGGGGACCGGACCGGACTGGACCGGGAACCCCGCGAGCGGTCCCCTGGATCTGATCGGCGCCGCACTTTGCGCATTGATTGTTGGAGCCGAATGGGCCACGCCCTGCCGGAATAGCGGACGGCTTGCCGGCAGATCCGCCGGTGCGGGCCCGCAATTGGCAATAATCAGCTCGGTGCCATGGCTGAATTCAAAACTAAGGCCACCCGAATGGGCTTCACTGGCATAGGCCAGCAGCGGCACCCGGCCCGCATCGGCCACTACAACCGCCTCGCCATCGCGCAAAATGCCATAACCACCCAAAACCGTGCTCTTGCGACGCTGGGCGGTGCCATTGGCCTGCACCGCTATCAACACGTCGTGGGCCAATTGGCCGGTGCCATTGGCAAACACCGGCTCGCCGCTGCCCAGGGTGAGCGCGTCGAGCGCAGCGTGCATCCGATCGACCTGGGCCGCCAATTCATTGCCCATGTCACCCTTCAGATTACCCAAAGAGCGCCTAACGCTGGACAGCTCCACCAACAGCAATAATTGCACCCGAGGATTGCGGCTCAGATGCATGCCGCCACTGTCAAGTTGGCCGGCAAGAATGGCGTTGAGCCCGGTCACGCGCTCCTCGACATCGGACTTTCCATCTTTGTCGCAGACGGCGGCGCCGACCAGTCCAATGGCGGCCATGAGCCGATCGACCGGGTTACTGGCCAATGGGCCACGCACCTTAAGGCTCTGAATCTGGGTTCCGAGCGAGCGCAGGATCGTGCGCTTTTGTTCCGGATTGGCATCGTCAAGCAGCAGATTCAGATGGCGCAGCCAGTTCAGCACCCGCTGGGCGCACAAAGTGAGCGCCCAGGTTTGACGTTCAAACTGACCTTCACGCCCGATCCAATCGAGCACCAGCATCCGTGCTAACCCGCGCTCACCGACGTCACGCAGGTCGCGGAAATGGCGCAGCCAGGAAAACCCATGTAGATTGGCTTCCCAATCGGGGTGATCGACATAAATCCCGAATGGGGAGACGCCGCCGGTCTCGACCAGCTTTGAGGCCAACAAATAGCGGCCCACCATCATGTCGCGGACCGCCTCGCGGTCACTGGGTCGGTATTCGGGCAACTCGCCGCCAAATGTCTGGTCGGCCAAACCGGTCCAGGTCCAGCGCAAGGCCGGCAGGGTCACCACATAGTCGGCAAGGTCCAGCGCCACGCGGCGCGCAACAAATTTTGTCGTGTTCAGCATCAGGCAACACCAGACGATTTGGTCGCCAGAACTGTCATTTGCTTATGAATCAATGACCCGTCTCAACCTGTTTTGCACAGCGGACATATCCATCCCCGGTGCGATCCCAATCAGCGGCGCTTGAATCGCGCCACGAAAAACCCGTCCATGCCGCCGGCCTGGCCGCCGGGCGACATCCCCGGATGGGTTCGCAACAGACCCCTTGGCGTCACCGCCGCCTCCAGCCCAACCACTTCATCGGGCAGTATCGGCAACAAACTCAGGTCCGGCAACCGCTCCAGCGCCCAATCAATCTGGCCCTCTCCCTCCTCGGGCTCCAGCGAACACACGCAGTAAAGCAGGACTCCGCCCGGATTGAGGCACCGAAACGCGTTGGTCAGCAATGAGCGCTGCAAACTGACCCGCCCGGCAATATCGGCAGACATGCGATGCCAGATCACTTCTGGATGGCGCCGGAAGGTTCCGGTGGCCGAACAGGGCGCATCCAGCAGCACCCCATCAAAACCCTGGGCTGGAGCGTAGCTTCCGGCATCGGCAGTGACCGTTTCAGCCGTATAGGTCAGGCGGTCAAGATTGGTCTTGAGGCGTTCCATCCGGTTGGCGTCGCTGTCGAGCGCTGTCACCTGGTAGCCGGCCTTGATCAATTGGGCAGTCTTGCCACCCGGAGCTGCACATAAATCCAGCACCCGCGCTCCAGGCGCCAATTTGAGCAAACGCGCTGGCAGCGCCGACGCTGCGTCCTGCACCCACCAGCGACCCTCATCATAGCCCGGCAGGGCTTCAACGGGTCGGTCGCGGGTTTGCAGGCGCACAGAATCAGCCAGCAACGGCACCGCACCCAGGCCCTCGATCAGCTCGGGATCCAAATCCTTTAGCGTCAGATCAAGCGGCGCCCCGGCCAGCAAAGCATCGGTAAACAATGGGATCGCAGTCTCGCCATAGGCCTTGACCCAGGTATCGCCAAAGGTTTCCGGGATCAACAAATCGTCCGACAGCAAGGAGAACCGGGCCGAGTTCGCCTGCGCCCGGCGCAAGACAGCGTTCATCAACCCGGTCAGATGTTGGGCCTTCTTGTCGGCCTTGAGAGCCTCAACCGCCAGAAACAAAGCGCTATGGGCGCCCAAATCGGGTAAATAGACCAATTGGGCGATGGACAGACGCAACACCGCTTCAAAGGTGCCGCTTTTGGCTGGCATGCCTTTTTCGAGCAAGGCGTGGATAATAAAACTGATCTGCCCGTGGCGCCGCAACGCTGTGGTCACCAGCCGGTTCGCGGTCGCGCGATCGCGGCTATCGGCGATCTCTGCTGGGGTGAGCGCAGCAAAATTGTCGCCCCCCAGCACAGCGCGCAACCGCCCGGCTGCGGCGAGACGGAGCGCGAGCCCCGCCGGTGATTTTTTCGATGTCACTGCCTCAATTATCCCCAGGGACCGCGTTGTCCTCCACCCGCATCGGTCCGTCCGACTGGTGGCACGCGCCAAGCCCCGCCAGTGCTGGACGCCCCCTGACGGGACGCCGAACGGGGTTCAGCTTGTTCGCCCTTATCGACCACCTGCATCGCCGTCGCAAGTTTTCTCAGTGCGACAATCCGGTTGCCGGTGTCAGGATGAGTGGAAAACAGATTATCCATCTGCTGCCCGTTCAATGGATTGATGATGTACATATGGGCCATTGCCGGGTTCCGCTCGGCCGCCATATTGACCTGCCGACCTGCCAGAGCGGCAATTTTTTCGAGCGCCGAGGCCAGGGCAAGCGGGTCCCCCGAAATTTCAGCGCCAGCCTTGTCGGCCTCATATTCACGGGTCCGGCTCACCGCCATCTGCACGACCATGGCCGCCATCGGCGCCAAAAACACCATCAAAAGGGCACCGATACCGCCAAAACCACTGTCACGATTATTGTTGCGGCCGCCAAAAAACATACCAAATTGGGCCAGCATGGAAATGGCACCGGCAAAGGTCGCGGTGATGGTCATGGTCAAGGTGTCGTGGTTGCGGATATGGCCCAGCTCATGAGCAATAACCGCAGCAATTTCATGGGTTTGTAAGTGCTGCAGCAGCCCCGAAGACACCGCAACCGCCGCATTTTGCGGGTTGCGGCCGGTCGCAAAGGCATTGGGTTGGTCAGTTTGTATCAAATAGACTGCCGGTGTTGGAATTCCGGCGCGCTTGGCCAGGATATCGACCATGTCAAACAGTTCGGGCGCCTGGCTATGGGCGATCGGTACTGCGTTCTGCATCCGCAGCACCAACTGATCCGAATTCCAATAACCGATAATATTGGTCACCAGCGCCACACCAAACGCAACGACCATGCCAGTGGTGCCGCCGATGAAGTAGCCAACCGCCATAAACAGCGCCGTCAGCGCTGCCAATAAAACCGTGGTACGAAGCGTGTTGAACATCGAACTCCCGTCCTTTAAGCCAATACCCAATTATGTTGGGTCGACCGGGGTTCATCGCAAGTCCCAGTCCTGGTGGAAGTTTAGGGCCAATGACTGAGCAAGCCAAACCAATTTCCCCGGCGGCCAAGCGCGCCCTGGAAGAAGCGAAAGCCCGGCGCAAGGCCATCGACGCCAAGGCCGCCCAGGCGCCCAAGGAAGCGGGTGGTCGCGGCGGACTGGAACCGGCCCGCTATGGGGACTGGGAAATCAAGGGTTTGACCAGCGATTTCTAAAGCACTGATGGCAAGCCTCATCAGATGCGTCACCGGTTAAAGCGCATGGCCGAACAGGCACTAAAGGGCGGCGGCACGCGCCTTTGCAATCGCCGGCTTCAGCACCGTCTCCACAGCCTGTTCGCTGAGCGGCCCGACGATTTTCAGGACGATCACCCCGTTCGCGTCGAGCAGGAACGTTTCGGGCACGCCATAGACCCCCCAGTCGATCGACACCCGCCCATTGGCGTCGGCCCCGGCGGCGTCATAGGGGTTGCCGAGTTCGTCGAGGAAGGCCCGCGCATTCTCCGGCGCGTCTTTCTGGTTGATGCCGAACAGCCTGATCCCGGTATCCGCCTTGAGTTTTGTGAGCAGCGGATGCTCATCGCGGCAGGGGATGCACCAAGAGGCAAAGACGTTGACCAGGCTCACCTCGCCCTTGAGCGCTGCGGCATCAAAACCCGGCCGGTCGAGACCCTCGATGGCGGGCAACATAAACTCTGGCGCCGGCTTGTTGAGCAGCACCGAGGGAATGTAGTTCGGATCGCGGTTGATATTGAGGGCAAACACCGCCACCAGTCCAGCGAGCGCCAGTAGCGGCAGCGCGAACAGTAGATATTTCATCAAGCCGGGTCCGCCGAACGACGGCGAATGCCCTGCGCTTCCAGCGCCTCAAGCCGAGCCTGTGTTTGGCGCGCATCCAGCAGCGTCATGGCGATCAACGCAGCGACACCCAGGCCAACCCCAATATAGGACCAAATGATGAAAACGGCATGAGGGCCCAGATCGATCATGGGACCGCCCCCGCCGCGCGCCGTTCCAGTGCCATCACCTTGCGCCGCTTGATCTCGGTATGCATCCCCACCAGATGCAGGGTCACAAACAGCAAGGTGAATGCAAAAAACATCAGCAATAACGGCGTCAGAATCGAGGCCGGCATGTGCGGCCCTTTAGCGGTGAACACGCTGGCCCGCTGATGCAGCGTTGACCACCAATCCACCGAGAACTTGATGATTGGAATATTGACCGCGCCCACCAGGGTAAAGATTGCGATCACCCGCGCCGCCCGCAATTGATCACCAAAGGCGCGCCACAACGCGATAATGCCCAAATAGATCAGCAGCAGCACCAGCGTCGAGGTCATCCGCCCGTCCCATTCCCAGAACGTGCCCCAGGTGGGGCGGCCCCACAGCGAGCCGGTAAACAGCGCCAGAGCGGTGAAAGTGGCGCCCAATGGCGCAGCAGCTTTCATTGCCACATCCGCCAGCGGATGGCGCCAGACCAGTGTCCCCAAAGCCGACACCGCCATGATGGCGTAAACGAATTGGCTGAGCCAGGCGCTGGGAACATGCACATACATGATGCGCACCGTATCGCCCATCTGGTAGTCCTCGGGCGAATTGAGCAGGCCATAATAAAGGCCCGCAACGGCCAGCAGCACGGTGATGGCCACCAGCGGGCGGATCAGTGGAGTGGTCCAAACCACGAAAAACCCGGGATGGGCGATCCGGCTAAACCAGTTTTGCTTGGTGGGCGTGTCGATGCTCATGGCTAAATTGCTCTATTCCTCACCCGTGGTAATCGCAAGGGCCGCCGCGAACGGCGCCAGCGCCACGGTGACCAAACTGGTGGCCGCCAGAAACAGCAATGCCGACCCGGATTGATCCGGGCCAATGCCCGTCGAGATCGCCCCAACCCCAAAAATCAGCACCGGAATGGCCAGTGGCAGGATCAAAACCGGGGCAATCAGGCCACCACGTCGAATCGAAACCGTCACCGCCGCCCCGACCGCGCCGAGCGAAACCAGCGCCGGAGTTCCCACCAGAAGCGACAAAATGGCGCGCCAAAAAGTCGCGCCGTCCATCGCCAGCATCACCGCCAGCAGCGGGCTGGCCAGCAGCATCGGCACCGCCGTCAACAGCCAGTGCGCCAGTGTTTTTGCCAAGACGATTGCGGCAAAGGGCAGGTTGGCCTGGCCCAGCAATTGCAGCGTACCATCGTCATGGTCGGCGCGAAACAAGCGGTCCAGACCCAAAAGCATCGACAGGAAAGCGGCGACCCATATAATCCCCGGTGCCAATCGCGCCAGCATGACCTGATCGGGTCCGATCGCAAATGGCACAATCACCCCGACCATGACAAAGAACAGCACCAGCGTCAGCACATCGCCGCCACCGCGGACGGCCAGCTTGAGCTCGCGGGCGATGACGGCGCCAAAAGCGCTCATACTCGCCCCCCAAGGCTCAAAACGCGCACTCTGGTGCTGTCGCGAAGCGGCAAATCATCATGGGTCGCGGCAATGACCAGGCCTGAAGCGTCAAGATGGTCGTCAATCAGCCGCCCGACCAAAGCGTCGCCTGCGGCATCTAGCGCCGCCATCGGCTCATCCAGCAACCAGATTGGCCGCGCGCTGACCAGAAGCCGCGCCAACGCCAACCGCTTGGCTTGCCCCGCCGACAGGTGCCCTGCGTCAATGGCCGCAATTGCACCCAGGCCAACCCGCTCGAGCGTATCGGCGACGGCTAGGCCCGAGGGCCCATTGAGCCTTGCCCAGAAGGCCAGATTCTCAAAGCAGCTCATCCGCGCTTTGATGCCATTTTGGTGACCGCAGAAATGCAGGTGTGGCGGCCCATCCACCCCAACGCCATCAATGATGACCCGCCCCGACGCCGCAGCGATAATGCCAGCAAGGGTCAACAAGAGCGTGGTTTTGCCGACCCCGTTCGCGCCACGAAGGGTCAGCGCCTGCCCGCTGGTGACGGCAAAATCCAACCCGTCAAACAGCAGGCGCCCGCCGCGTTGGCTGCTGAGCCCGGAGGCTGTCAGTGTGATTGGCGCAAAGGCTTGCCGTTCGGTCATGGCCCCATCTCGTAATCAACCCAAGTCCGCACTGGCAAGGCCCAATTTGTTTATCTATAACCCGTTATAGATTGTATCCATTCTAGGATAGGGGCTGCGCTCTTGTGCAAAACCGGGCTTTTCTGCAGCCCAGCTGGCCGAGCCACGCCGCTCTTGAACTCAAGCAACAGGCGGAGCCCGTGACTTCATCGCTCAACAGCTTCAAATCCAAAACAACGCTCACCGTCGACGGCAAAACCTATACCTATTTCTCGCTGCCCCTGGCGGAGAAAAACGGCCTTCCCGGCGTGAGCAAACTGCCCCATTCGATGAAAGTGGTGCTGGAAAACCTGCTGCGGTTTGAAGATGGCACCACCGTGACCAAGGCTGACATTCTGGCGGTCGCCGAGTGGCTCAACACCCGCACATCCGAACACGAAATTTCCTACCGCCCGGCCCGCGTGCTGATGCAGGACTTTACCGGCGTCCCCGCCGTGGTTGACCTGGCCGCCATGCGCGACGCCACTGCCAAACTGGGTGCCGACCCGCAGCGAATAAATCCGCTGGTGCCGGTCGACCTGGTCATTGACCATTCTGTGATGGTCGACAATTTCGGCACCGCGGGCGCCTTCAAGCAAAATGTTGATCTGGAATACGAACGCAATGGCGAGCGCTATGAGTTCCTGCGCTGGGGCCAGAAAGCTTTCGACAATTTCCGGGTTGTCCCGCCGGGCACCGGTATCTGCCACCAGGTCAATCTGGAATATCTGGCCCAAACCGTGTGGACCAAGGACGAAGACGGCGAAACAATCGCCTATCCCGATACGCTGGTGGGGACCGACAGCCATACAACCATGGTCAATGGTCTGGCAGTCCTGGGCTGGGGTGTTGGTGGCATTGAGGCGGAAGCGGCCATGCTTGGTCAGCCAATCACCATGCTGATCCCCGAAGTGGTCGGCTTCAAGATGACCGGCAAGATCAATGAAGGCATCACCGCCACTGATCTGGTACTGACCGTCACCGAAATGCTCCGCAAAAAGGGCGTGGTCGGCAAATTCGTCGAGTTCTACGGTCCAGGCCTGGATTATCTGTCGCTTGAGGATCAAGCCACAATCGCCAACATGGCCCCTGAATACGGCGCCACCTGCGGGTTTTTCCCCGTCGACAGCGACACTTTGCAATATCTGGCGACCTCGGGTCGCGAACCCGCACGGGTCGCCCTGGTAAAGGCCTATTCTCAGGCCCAGGGCATGTTCCGTGACACCAATTCGCCCGACCCGGTGTTTACCGCCACGCTCGAGCTGGACCTAACCACGGTCGTTCCGTCAATTTCGGGTCCAAAACGCCCCCAGGACCGGATTGCTTTGGATCAAGCCAAAGCCAAGTTCGCCGAAGCTTTGCCAAAGGAATTTGGCAAGACCGACGATGTGCGGATTGCTGTTGACGGCACCGATTACACCATCGGCCATGGCGACGTCGTGATCGCTGCCATTACCTCGTGCACCAATACCTCCAACCCGTCGGTGCTGGTCGCGGCGGGTCTTGTGGCGCGCAAGGCCAGGGCGCTTGGTTTGGACAGCAAGCCATGGGTGAAAACCTCTCTGGCGCCAGGCTCCCAAGTCGTCACCGACTATCTCGACAGTGCCGGGCTATCGGCCGACCTTGATGCCATTGGGTTTAATCTGGTTGGCTATGGCTGCACCACCTGCATCGGCAATTCCGGTCCATTGCCAGTCGAAATTTCCAAGGCGGTACAAGCGGGCGATCTGGTTGCCGCTTCGGTTCTGTCGGGCAATCGAAATTTTGAGGGGCGCGTTAATCCGGACGTCAAGGCGAACTTCCTCGCCTCCCCGCCGCTGGTTGTTGCCTATGCGCTCGCCGGTTCGATGAAGATCGACATTACCAAGGACCCAATCGGGACCGGCTCCAATGGCAAGCCGGTCTATCTCAAGGACATCTGGCCGACCAATCACGAGGTCGCCGAAATCGTGCGCAAGCATGTGACCAAGGAAATGTTCCAAGGGCGCTACTCGGACGTGTTCAAGGGCGACACCAATTGGCAGGGTATCGCGATCGACGACAGCGAAACCTATGGTTGGAACAGTGGGTCAACCTATGTGCAGAACCCGCCCTATTTCGAGGGCATGTCCATGGAACCCAAGCCGATTACCAATGTGGAAAACGCCAAGATATTGGCGCTGTTTCTTGACTCGATCACCACCGATCATATTTCCCCCGCCGGCTCATTCAAGGCCAGCACCCCCGCAGGAAAATATCTGGAAGAGCATCAGGTCGCGCCGCGCGATTTCAATTCCTACGGCGCACGCCGTGGCAATCACGAAGTTATGATGCGCGGCACGTTTGCCAATATCCGCATCAAGAATTTGATGCTGCCTGGGGTCGAGGGCGGCTACACCAAGGGTCCCGATGGCTCGCAGATGGCCATTTATGATGCCGCCATGGCCTACCAGGCTGCAGGCACACCGCTGGTGATCTTTGCCGGCAAAGAATATGGCACGGGCTCCTCGCGTGACTGGGCCGCCAAGGGCACCAATCTTTTGGGCGTTCGCGCCGTAATTGCCCAGTCGTTCGAGCGCATCCACCGCTCAAACCTGGTCGGCATGGGCGTTATTCCCCTGCAGTTCAAAGAGGGTGAAAGCTGGCAGACGCTGGGACTTGATGGCACCGAGAGCGTTTCGATCGAGGGCGTCACCTCAATCGCGCCGCGGGCGCAGGTGAGCGTCAAGATCACCCGCGCCAATGGTTCGGTGCTCACCATCCAAACCCTTTGCCGCATCGATACCGCCAATGAGCTGGATTACTACAAGCATGGCGGCATCCTGCACTATGTGTTGCGCAGCCTGGTCGCGGCCTAACGTTGGTCACGGCGAGCCTGTTTTGTGGCGGCCCTTCGGGGCCGCCATTTTCGTTCAGGCCATATGCCTGGCATGCAGCAGTGTTGCACAATTTACCTTTCACCCCGAAGTGACTAGCCCGCGCATAGCGACTGCCTTACAACACCGGCCATGAGTTTTAGCCGGTATCTGGGTGCCAGTATCAGTCTTGCCGCAATGTTGTTCCTGGCTGGATCAGCCCAGGCCGATCAAGCGCGTATGGGCACCCAGGCAGTGGTTGAGTTGTTCACCAGCCAAGGCTGTTCGTCCTGCCCACCCGCTGACGCTTTACTGGGCCAGATCGCTGATGATCCGAGCATCGTTGCCCTAGCCTATCATGTAAACTATTGGGACTATATCGGTTGGGCCGACACCTTCGGGGCCGAGGCCAATTCCGCCCACCAGCGCGACTATGCCAAAAGCTGGAACTCAGCCCGGATCTATACCCCACAGATGGTCATCAATGGCACCAAGGGTGTCGTTGGTTCGCGCCAAAATGATATTGCAGCCGCACTGGCCAGTGCGGCACTGCCGGTTCCAGTGACCCTCAGCAGCGACGGCACCACGCTGACGGTGGCGATTTCGGGCGATCTCGACCTGCCCGACGCCGTTGTCTGGTTGGTGAGCTATATCGACGCGGTCGATGTTGTGATCGGTCGCGGCGAAAACGCTGGCACAGTCGGCCACTACATCAATGTCGTCACCGGCCGACAGGTTGTGGGCGTGTGGGAAGCCGCAAGCGGGGCCCAACTCAAACTGCCTCTGCGCGAAGTCCTGTCTGGCAATAGCACCAGCCTGGCTATTCTCGTGCAGCAAGAGCGTGACGGGCTGCCCGGCCCAATCCTTGGCGCGGCAACGCTCACGCCCTAAAAAATGCCGCAAAAAAATCCCGCCCCTGGGGGCAGGGACGGGATCGAGGCTGACTTTGGTCATTCAAAAAATTGATCGACAGGCAGGTATCAAGATTGGGGGCTCGGACAACCCACATGCCGATCACTGGAGGCAATACTTGTTTGTTGCATCCCAATCAGGCGCCAGCAGGGACAAACTGTGACCAAATTGCGGAATTTTAGCACCCAGCCGACCAAACAGCTTGGACTTGCCAAGCCGGGCGAATGCCGCAATCATGACAATCCTGTCATGGGGGGATTTTCACTTGGCCGATGGCCAGTTCCACAATGATGCCGACGCGACCCTGGTCCTGGTCCATGACGCAGGCAAGACCGGGCATTTCCCCGCTGCCAAGCCACAGCTGATTGTTACTTTTGATCGCCGCGAACTGGCGCTTATTTTGGCGGTTTATGGGCGCATGGTCGGCTCCGGCGACTGGCGCGACTATGCCATGGACTTTTTGCGGGAGCGGGCAATTTTTTCAATCTATGCCCGCGTCTCTGAGCGCCCGCTCTTCATTGTCGAGAAAACCCCAAAGTTGCGCACCAAACAGGGTCAGTTTTCGGTGACCAACCAACAGGGCCGGATTCTCAAACGCGGCAATGATCTGGGTCTGGTTTTGCGCGTCCTCGATCCGCAACTGGTTTTGGTCCGCTGAGGCCGGTGTTTTTGCAGGCATTGCTGATGGGAGGCGACACTATAGCGCCCGCTGCATGTGGACCACGTCCAGCCATTTGTCGAACTTTAGCCCCAGCGCCTCATGACGGCCGATATGGCGGAAGCCAAATTTTTCGTGCAGGGCAATTGAGCCCAATGATTCGGCCGTGATCACCGCAATCATCTGCTTGAACCCTTGCGCCTGACTTTGGTCGATCAGTTCGGCCAGCAAGACGCGGCCCAGGCCTTGCCCGGTGACGTCGGCGCGCACATACACCGAATCCTCGCAGGTAAAGCGATAGGCCGGACGTGGGCGGTAGGTGGACGCATAGCCATAGCCGATGAGTTCCCCTTGGCGCTCGGCAATGACCACCGGATGGCCCGCCTCAACCATGTGGCCAAATTTTTCCGCCATGCTGGTCGGCCCCGGCGCTTCCAGGTCAAACGTTGCGGTCGAGGTTTTGACGTAGTGGGCATAAATGGCGGTGATGGCGGGGATATCACCCCAGACGAAGGGGCGCAAAATCAAATCGGACAATTGAGAGCTTCCGTATAATCGAAAAGGGCCGCAGTCATTTAGACTGCGGCCCAATTTCACGTCCAACCAAAAGTGTTGATCGCTTGATCAACGATCCTGTTTAGTTGCGGTTGCCGAACATGCGCAACATCATCATGAACAGGTTGATGAAGTCGAGATAGAGCGACAGCGCACCCATAATGGCATTTTTGGCCATCACGTCGGAACCGTGGCTTTCCGAATAGCTTTCCTTGATCTTTTGGGTGTCATAGGCGGTCAGGCCGACAAAGATCAAAACGCCCACGAACGAGATGATAAATTCCATCATGCTCGACTGCAGGAAAATATTGACCACTGACGCAATGATCAGGCCAAACAGGCCCATCATCAGGAAGTTACCAATCGAAGTCAGGTCACGCTTGGTGGTGTAGCCATAAAGGCTCATCGAACCAAAAGTTGCCGCCGTGATGAAAAACACCTTGGCGATCGATGCCCCAGTATAGACCAGGAAAATCGACGACAGCGACAGGCCCATCACGGCAGCAAAGGCCCAGAACACCAGCTGCGCCGTCGATGTGCTCATCTTGTTGATGCCAAAGCTCAACACCATGACAAAGGCCAGCGGCGACAGCATGATCACCCATGATAGCGGGCTCTGATAAATCAGCGCTGCATTTTCGGGACTGCCCGTAGCCCATTGGGCGACGAAATAGGCCACAACGCCGGTTACAACCAGCCCAATACCCATATAATTGTAGACGCGCAGCATGTAGCTGCGAAGGCCCTCATCAATGGCGGCGGCCGAGCTGGCCCGCGCATTGAGGGTCTGACGGTCATATTCAGCCATGAGAAATGTCCCTCTCCAAAAACAGATGCGGGCGGATGCCCGGCTGATGGCGTCACGAATGCGCCATGTGCCATCAATATGTATGCGCGCCTCACCCAATACAAGGGTCATCGCCATCATCTATCGAGATCCAGCTTGGCGATTATCCTGACTGTGCTAGCGTTGTGGGATCGAATCGCGCGTTTCACCAAAAGAGGAGGGCACCATGCCCCGGCTCTTTACCGGCCTTGAGATTCCGGCCGATGTGGCTTTGGCCCTATCGTTCAAACGCGGCGGCCTGCAGGGATCACGATGGATTGATCCGGAAAACTATCACATCACGCTGCGCTTCATCGGCGATGTCGATGTCCATACCGCCAATGAAATTGCAGACAGTTTGGACCGCTTGTCCAACGCCTTGGCGTTTTCGATCAAGCTCAGCCACCTGGGAACGTTCGGCGGCGATAAGCCCAGGGCGCTCTATGCCGGGGTCGAGGTCAACGACCCGCTGCTCAAACTGCAAGCGGCTCACGAGCGGGTGTTGCAACGGCTTGGCTTGGAGCCGGAGGGCCGAAAATTTGTCCCCCATGTCAGCCTGGCTCGCCTGCGTGGCGCAACGGCTGCCGACCTCGCGCGCTTCATGGCCATGGCCGGACGCTTCGAGCCGTTGAACTTTTCCGTCGGGCGTTTTGTGTTGTTCTCCAGCCGTGATTCGGTGGGCGGCGGCCCCTATCTGGTCGAGCAAAGCTACCCTCTGGCCGGGTCTGAGCGCAGCCCAATGGCCCATGCCGCAGCGCCAAAATTAGGAGAAATTTAACCCTCTGCGTTCAAACCGGGGTCGATACCGGCGATGACGCCAAATTACCGTCACGATTGGCGCTCATCTGAGTGACATTGAATCAAATGCGGCGGCGTTTGACGTCTTGGTAACCATGTTTGGGGCAAGCTGGCGGGCAGCCGTCCTGAATGATGCGCCTGATCGAACAAGAGGATGTATACGCAATGACGATGAAAACCCGTGGCCTAGTCCTTGGCCTGACTTTCGGCTGTTTCATGGCCTTTGCCCCCCAGGCTTTTGCGCAGCAGGCAACCGAGTTGGGCACGTTCAACGCCTGGAGTGCCTGGAAGGCCACAGATGCCAGCGGCGTGATCTGTTACATTTCGGCCGAACCCACAGCAAGCGAGCCAAGCGGGGCCAATCGCGATCCCATTCATTTCATGATCATTCACCGCAAGGCGCTGGGCGTTAAAAACGAAATCCAGACCATTGTCGGCTATCCCTTCAATACGGCAAATCCCGGCGCCAGCGCCGCCGTTGATGGCAAGACCTATCCGATGCTGACCGAGGGCGCAGCCGCCTGGCTTGCGTCAACTGGCGACGAAAGCAATTTCGTCGGCGCCTTCAAGGCCGGCACCATGCTTGTGGTCAAAGGCACCAGCCAACGCGGCACCAACACCACCGACACCTATTCGCTGTCGGGCGCCACCGCCGCAATGAACGCTATCGACGCCGCCTGCCAATAGGCAAACGCGTTTTGACTTGCCCGACGCCGACAAACCCAATATTTGGGCACAGGCACGACCCCGCCCAAATACGGTCAAGCATGAGGCCTCGTTGATGAACTCCCGCCCGTTTCGCGTCGCCTTCGGCCTGGGCTTGGCTGTGGTCCTATCAACCCAAAGCGCCCACGCCGAAGCGGTACGGCTGCTGGGCGACTTCCGCGACTGGTCCGCTTACGCCTCAGCCGACGGGCCAACGGGCGCCGTCTGCTTTTCGTTGACCAAGGCAAAATCGGTCGACCCCATGCCCGATGGCTATACCGTGGGTCACCTCTACATCACCCACCGGCCGACCGAGAGCATCAAGAACGAGTTCAATTTGGTAGCTGGTTTTGCCTTTGCGCCCGACAGCACGGCCACGGTCTCTGTTGATGGCAAGACCTTCACCTTGTTCACCCAGAACGACGCGGCCTGGCTTGATGACGCCGCCCAAAGCGACAATTTGGCCAGCGCCATCCGCGCTGGATCATCGATGACGATTGAAGGAACCTCCTCCACCGGGGTCAAAGTCATCGAGACTTTTTCTCTGTCCGGCGCCACTGCTGCATCCCAGGCCATCGGCGCTGAGTGCTGACCGAACCGGGCCTGCTGAACCTGTTCAAATCAATCCCCCGGTTGGACTGACTTTGCGGAACTGTGCGCAATATGGTATGGGCCGCCCAATCCTACAGTTCCGGACCCATTGCCATGAGCATCGCTCTAAACCTTGACCATGCCTCAGCCATGCGGCCGGCGCAGCACCGTCGGCCATCGCTGATCGGACTGAGCAAGCCGCTCTTGGCGTCGGCACTGGTCGATATCGGCATTGGTGAAAAGGAAAGCCGTATGCGCGCCAGCCAGTTGTGGAACTGGCTCTACGTCAACGGCGTGACCGACTTTGACAAGATGAGCAACATCGCCAAGCCGGTTCGGCAAGTGCTGGCTGATAATTTTCTTCTTGATCGCCCCGAAATTGTCTCTGAACAAATTTCCTCCGACGGCACAAGAAAATGGCTGTTCCGCTTCCGCGACCCCGCCAATCCGCTGCTGCCACCGGTCGAAATCGAAACCGTCTATATCCCTGAGCAGGACCGCGGGACCCTGTGCGTCTCCTCCCAGGTCGGCTGCACCCTGACCTGCACCTTTTGCCATACCGGCACCCAGAAACTGGTCCGCAATCTGACACCGGGCGAAATTTTAGGCCAGATCCTGATGGCGCGCGAACGCCTCGGCGACTTTCCCGGCGGCGTGCGCCCCAATGATGGCGGCCTGGTCCCTGGGCCACGCGGGAGTGGCGAAAAAGGCGAGAGCGACAGCCGCGCCATTACCAATGTGGTGATGATGGGCATGGGCGAACCCCTCTACAATTATGAAAACGTCAAACAGGCACTGTTGATCGCCTCGGCCGGTGACGGCATGAGCCTTTCCAAACGCCGTATCACCCTGTCGACCTCGGGAGTCGTGCCCTATATCGAGCCGACAGGGCGCGAAATCGACGTCATGCTGGCCATCTCACTGCACGCCGTCAACGATGATTTGCGCGATGTGTTGGTGCCCATCAACAAGAAATACAATCTGAGCGAACTGCTGGACGCCTGCCGCAATTACCCCGGCCTTTCCAATGCAAGGCGCATCACCTTTGAATATGTGATGCTGGACGGCATCAATGACAGCGACGCCGACGCCAAGGAACTGGTTCGCCTGCTGGCGGGCATTCCCGCCAAAATCAATCTGATCCCGTTCAATCCCTGGCCCGGCACCAATTACGGCTGCTCGCCCTCCAGCCGCATCGAACGCTTCGCCGATATCGTCAACAAGGCGGGTTATGCCAGCCCGGTCCGCACCCCACGGGGTCGCGATATTTTCGCCGCCTGCGGCCAGCTCAAAAGCGAAAGCGAACGGTTGACCAAGAAAGATCGCGACGCTCTGGCGGGGTAATCTGTTGCGATTAACCCTGTTTGACCACGGCTTGGGCCGGTGGCGACGAATCGACTAACCTGCCCCGGTAACGGGAGCGGGCGATGAACGACAAAGATCAAATCTTGGCGCTGGAACAGCGGCTGGCGGCGGCGATGCTCAACAACGATATCGCTGAGCTCGGCGCCCTGATTGCCGATGATTTGCTGTTTGTCGGCCCCGATGGCACGATTGTCGGCAAGACCGACGATCTGGATATGCGCCGCTCCGGCAGGCTCACTTTTAGCGCTCTGGATGTGTTGGATCGGCGCGTCACCGCCAGTGCCGGGATGGCCCATGTCATTGCCCGCGCCAGGCTGAGCGGCAGCGCCAATGGCGCTGCCTTTGCAGGCAATTTTATCTATACCCGCATCTGGGTGAAGTCCGGCGACAGCTGGCGGGTTCAGGCCGGACATGTCTCGGCCATTGCCGGTCTGGGTTGATACATCAGCAATTTCCAGATCTGACTATTTTCGCCCCTCGGCGAACAGGATGGTCACGGCAAAGGCAGTGAACACGCTGGCAAAGCTCCAGTTGAGGGCCCGATTGACCCATTTGTTGGTCAGCAGCAGATTGGCCAATCGTTCGGCCGCCAGCACCATGACAATGGCCAACGGAACTGAAATGGCTATGAATTCGGCACCCAGGAACAATAGTTTTCCGGGCGCCGCTGGATCGTGCCGATCAACAAATTGCGGCAAAAAGGTCATGAAAAACAGCAAGACCTTTGGGTTGAGCAGATTGATCCCCACCCCGGTGACAAAGCTCTCTTTAAGGCTTGGCGATCGCGCGGCCTTTGCCGCCAACCGCAGCCCGCCGCCATGGACCACCGCCTGAAAGGCCAGCCACAACAAATACACCGCCCCGGCAAGTTTGAGCACCATAAAGGCCATGGGCGCCGCCACGATCAGCACCGAGATCCCCAGCGCCACCAGGGCCGTATGCACAACGATGCCAGTCATGGCACCGGCGGCGGTGGCAAACCCATGAGCGCGGCCATAATTGATGGCCCGCGACATCTGCAATGCCATGTCAGGCCCTGGGGTGATGGCCAACACCAGACCCGCGAGCGCGAAGGCCAGCATTATTGAGGGCTCGGGCACGAAATCGGGCATGGGCTTGTCCAGTTTGGTTTGGCACCGGCGCACCCTCAGATGAGGGGGAGCTCCGAGCTGCGTTTAATCGTTTCCATCGGCACATCGGTCTTAACGCTCTGAACGCTGGCAATTCGGGTCAGATGGTCGGACTGGAAGCGCCAATAGGCGTGCAGGTCCGCGGTCACTACGCGCATGATTGCATCGCACTCGCCAGTGGTGAGATAGCATTCCACCACCTCAGGAAACTTCCTCACCGTTTCTGCGAACTGCTGCGTGATGGCGGCGTCCTGGGTCTTAAACCAGACGCGCACGAACACGGTCAATCCAAGCCCGACCTTGGCCCCATTGAGCACCGCGACATATTGATCGATGACACCCGACTCTTCGAGCAATTTCACCCGACGCAGGCATGGCGACGCCGACAGACCAACTTCATTGGCCAACTCGACATTGGACATCCGCCCATTGCGTTGCAGGGCCATCAGAATCCGCCGGTCGACCGCATCAAGTTGCATTGGCATGATCTGCCTCTAATTCAAATCTCTATGGCAGTTACTACCATATATTCGCTCCCAAGTGATGGAAACGCAAGATTATTGCGTTCCCTCTGGTGTATCGTGTCACAAAATCAACACGGAAGTGCGGCCCCATGGCAAAAGACATCAAGAAGATCGTGCTCTCCTATTCGGGCGGGCTCGATACCTCCATCATGCTGAAATGGCTGCAGGAGCACTACCAGGCCGAAATCATCACCTTCACCGCCGATTTGGGCCAGGGCGAAGAGCTCGAGCCGGCGCGCAAGAAGGCCGAGTTATTCGGCATCAAGGACATCCGGATCGTTGACGTGCGAGAGGAATTCGTGCGCGATTTCGTCTTCCCGATGTTCCGCGCCAACGCGCTCTACGAAGGCCAGTATTTGCTCGGCACCTCGATCGCCCGCCCGGTTATCGCCAAGCATCTGGTCGATATCGCGCGCGAAACCGGTGCCGATGCCATCGCACATGGCGCCACCGGCAAAGGCAACGACCAGGTGCGATTCGAACTCACCGCCAATGCCCTGATGCCCGAACTCGCCGTGATTGCGCCGTGGCGCGAGTGGGATCTGCGGTCGCGCACGGCGCTGCTCAACTACGCTGAACAGCACCAGATCCCGATCGCCAAGGACAAACGCGGCGAAGCGCCGTTCTCGGTGGACGCCAACCTGCTGCACACCTCGTCCGAAGGCATGGTGCTCGAGGATCCGGCGATCCCCGCCCCTGACTATGTGGCCCAGCGTACCGTCGACCCTGAAAAGGCGCCCAATACGCCCGAGATCATCACCATCGAGTTCGAAAAGGGCGATCCGGTATCGGTGAACGGCGTGGCGCTCTCCCCGGCAGCCCTGCTGACCAAGCTCAACGAATTGGGCGGCAAGCATGGCGTCGGCCGGCTTGACCTCGTCGAGAACCGCTTCGTCGGCATGAAGAGCCGCGGTCTTTACGAGACACCGGGCGGCACCATTCTCCTTGCGGCACACCGCGGCATCGAGTCGATCACGCTCGACCGTGGCGAGGCACACCTCAAGGATGAGCTGATGCCGAAATATGCCGAGCTTATCTATAACGGCTTCTGGTACTCGCCGGAGCGCGAGATGCTGCAGGCGTTGATCGACAAGAGCCAGGAGTTCGTGGCCGGCGAGGTCACCCTAAAGCTCTACAAGGGGTCCGCCAGCGTCATCGCGCGCAGCTCGGAAAACTCGCTCTACAACATGGACCTGGTCACGTTCGAAGAGGGCGCGGTGGCCTACGACCATCACGACGCCGAAGGCTTCATCAAGCTCAATGGCCTGCGCCTCAAAACCTATGCCGCCCGCAATCGCATGATTGCGCGCAAAGGCTAAAGCCTCGAGCGGCGGTCCCGATTTGGGATCGCCGCCCGCTGTGACCGAACGGTGCATAGGTCTTAAACCCAAATTAAGTACCAAGCGGTACTCTTTTGGTGAGCGCGCAAAAGCGGCCATCGGGGGATGAGGCGGGTGCAAGCAGACGAGGCGGCCGGTTCCAGCAATTTGACGGATGCGTTCTTATTGGACGCAGCGCTGGAGAACATTCCCTATGGCTTTTGCGTCTGGAGTCCACAATTCCGGCTGGTCATGTGGAACAGGCGCTATCGCGATCTGCACGGTTTCGATGAATCCGCGCTTTCACGCGGCATGACGCTTGAGGAAATTATCCACCTTTCCGAGCGCCTGGGCAATCATACCGATGTCGGTGCCAGCGCATTTTACGAGCGCTACAGCAGCGAGCTTTTGGCCAATCGCAACGGCGCGCGCGCCAAGACCCAAAAGCTGATGAGCGGCGGTCGCACCATCGAAAGCGCCCATGTCTTTTCGCCCGACATTGGCTGGGTCATTACCCACGAAGACGTGACCGAGGAAATCGCCCAGACCGAAGTGGTGCAAAAACGCGGCCGCGAACTGGAACGCCAGAACCTGCGCCTTGACGCCGCCGTCAACAATATTTCCCAGGGTCTGTGCATGTGTGACGCCAAAGGGCGCCTGATCATCTGCAACGAGCCCTATGCCAGAATCTACAACCTCCCCAAGCACCTGCTGAAACCCGGGACGTTGCTGGATGATATCTTGGCCCATTTGTTTGAAATGGGCATGGAGGCGGGTGGCACGCGCGACGAATATATCGCCTGGCGCCGCGACGTCATTGCCCGCAGCGAATATGGCAAGACCGTTCATGAGTTAAACGGTCGCACCATCATGATGCAGCACCATCCGATGAAAGATGGCGGCTGGGTGTCGACCCATGAAGACATTACCGAGCAACGCCAGAATGAAGCGCGCATTCAGCATCTGGCCCGCCATGATGCGCTGACCGATCTGCCCAATCGTATCGAGTTTCTGGAGCAGATGAGCAAGACCGAAGCCGCCGTCAGCCGCGGCGAAAGGGCGGCGGTGCTGTGTATTGACCTCGACCACTTCAAAGCTGTCAACGACACTTTGGGTCACGCAATCGGCGACGAAGTGCTGAAGCAGGCATCAGCCCGCCTATGGGGGACCACCCGCGAAAGCGACGTCCTCGCCCGCTTGGGCGGAGATGAGTTCTCCCTATTGATCCGTCCCATTGACGGCCCCGAAGGCGCCGCCCGGGTTGCTGACCGGATCGTCAAGGCCATCGCCGCCCCATTCCTGATTGATGGCCACCGGATTGAGATTGGAGCCAGCGTGGGTATCGCACTTGCGCCCAGCGACGGCACCAAGACCGATACCCTGATGAAAAACGCCGATCTGGCGCTCTATAAAGCCAAGAGCGAAGGCCGCTCAGCGTTCCACTTCTTTGAAACTGGCATGGACGCCCAATTGCAGCAGCGGCGCTCGATTGAGGCCGGACTCCGCCTGGCGCTCGAAAGAAACGAACTGCGACTGGTCTACCAGCCCCTGCTTGGATTAGCAGAAAACCGCGTCACCTGCGTCGAGGCCCTGCTGCGCTGGGACCATGAGAACCGGACCATTTCGCCGGTTGAATTCATCCCCATCGCCGAAGAGACCGGGCTGATTATCGCGATCGGTGAATGGGTGCTGCGGCAGGCCTGCCTGACCGCAAAAACCTGGCCAGACGACGTGCGCTTGGCAGTCAATTTGTCTCCGGTTCAGTTCAAGAACCGCGATTTGGTCGCCGTGGTCAGCGCGGCTCTGGAAGGGGCCAAACTGGCTCCAACTCGGCTCGAACTTGAGATCACCGAATCCCTTTTGCTTGCCGATAACGAGGTCACTCTCAAGGCGCTGCATGACCTGCGCGGCATGGGCGTTCGCATCTCCATGGATGATTTCGGCACCGGCTATTCGTCGTTGTCGTATCTGCGCTCGTTTCCGTTCGACAAGATCAAAATCGACCGGTCGTTCATGCGCGACCTGACCACCAAGGGCGACAGCCTGGCGATCATCAAGGCGGTGATTGGTCTGGGCCAAAGCCTGGGCATGTCAACGACGGCCGAAGGCGTCGAAACCGAAGACCAGCTCAACATGGTCCGTGCCCAGGGGTGCGATGAAGTGCAGGGATATTTGTTCTCGCCCCCGATTGCACCGAAGGCCTTGCTCGACCTGTTGCACGCCGAGACCGCCGGCAACCAGATCCGCCCCCGGAAGGCATCGTGAGCCACAAAAAGGCTGGTTTTACCGTTTGCGCTTAACCTTTAGCGCAGTCCGCAACCCTGGCTTGCAGCACAAGAGCTTGTTTTGAGACCCATCTTGAGGTAATGCAGCCCCGAAAGCGCCGCCATACTCTTGACCGGGTTTGGGCGCTCGTTTGTTTCCCGCACGATCCTAGTCGTCAAACGGTACCCACTTTGGTGTGGCACCTTCGGTTTTGGGATCATGCCAACAATGGCTGACCAACCGATGTCTTTGCGCAATATTGCGATTATTGCCCACGTTGACCATGGCAAGACCACGCTGATCGACGTTCTTCTCAAGCAGTCCGGCTCGTTCCGCGAAAACGAGCGCGTCGAAGAGCGCGCCATGGACAGCAATGATATCGAGCGCGAGCGCGGCATCACCATTCTGGCCAAAGTGACCTCACTGCTTTGGAAAGACACCCGCATCAATATCGTCGACACCCCCGGCCACGCCGACTTTGGCGGCGAAGTCGAGCGCATCCTGTCGATGGTCGATGGCGTGGTCATCCTGGTCGACGCGG
The DNA here is from genome assembly GCA_943372435.1 of Devosia equisanguinis. GTDB lineage: Bacteria > Pseudomonadota > Alphaproteobacteria > Rhizobiales > Devosiaceae > Devosia > Devosia equisanguinis_A. Next base: position 325,887 of record CALRYQ010000004.1, on the reverse strand, counting down.
CCGAAGGCCCGATGCCCCAGACCAAGTTCGTGCTGGGCAAGGCGCTGGCCCAGGGCCTGCGTCCGATCGTGGCGATCAACAAGATCGACAAATCCGACGAACGGCACCTGGAAGTGCTCGAGGAAATCTTTGACCTGTTCATCGCGCTCGACGCGACCCCTGAGCAGCTCGATTTCCCGGTGCTTTACGGTTCGGCCAAGCAAGGCTGGATGAGCGAGCAGCCTGAAGGTCCAAAGGATAATCTGGGCCCGCTGCTCGACAAGGTTATCGAATACGTCAAGGAACCCAAGGTCGAAGCCGGCCCGTTCAAGATGCTGGTGACCACCATCGAGCGCAACCCGTTCCTGGGCCGTATCCTGACCGGCCGTATCCAGTCTGGCACGGTCAAGCCGGGTGATTCGATCCATACGCTGAGCCGCGAAGGCAAGGTGATCGAAAAGGGCCGCGTCTCCAAGGTGCTCGCCTTCCGCGGCCTTGAACGCACCCCGGTTGATTTGGGTGAAGCTGGCGATATCGTTGCCATTGCCGGCCTTGAAACCACCACCGTGGCCGACACCATCTCGGTGCCACAGAACATGACGCCGATCGCGTCCAAGCCGATCGATCCACCAACCCTGTCGGTGACCTTCCGCATCAATGACGGCCCGCTGGCCGGGCGCGAAGGCGACAAGGTGCAGTCCCGCGTCATCCGTGAACGCCTGTTGCGCGAAGCCGAAGGCAATGTCGCCATCAAGGTGACCCCGGGCACCGACAATGATTCGTTCGATGTTGCCGGTCGTGGCGAATTGCAGCTGGCCGTGCTGATCGAAAACATGCGCCGCGAAGGCTTTGAGCTGACCATTGGTCGCCCCAAAGTGCTGATGCGCGAAGAAAATGGCGAACGCCTGGAGCCAATTGAAGAGGTCATCATCGACGTTGATGACGAATATACCGGCACCGTGGTGCAAAAGCTGACCGAGCGCAAAGGCGAACTGGTCGAAATGCGGGCCTCCGGTATCGGGCGCACCCGCATTCGCCTGCATGTGCCAACCCGTTCGCTGATCGGCTACCAGCCTGAACTTTTGTCCGACACCCGCGGCACCGCGATCTTTAACCGCCTGTTCCACGAATTTGCCCCCTATAAGGGCAATTTGCCCGGCCGCCGCACCGGTGTTTTGATCTCCAACGGCACCGGCCAGTCCGTCGCCTTCGCGCTGTGGAATCTGGAAGACCGTGGCCCGATCATGATCGACTCCGGCGTTGATATTTATGAAGGCATGATCATTGGCGAGCACAGCCGCGAAAACGATCTGGAAGTGAATGCGCTCAAGGGCAAGCAGCTGACCAACATCCGCACCACCTCCAAGGACGAAGCGGTGCGCCTGACCACGCCCAAGAAACTGACGCTGGAACAATCGCTCGGCTATATCGCTGAAGACGAATATGTCGAAGTCACACCGAAATCGATCCGCCTGCGCAAGATCTGGCTCGACCCTAATGATCGCAAGCGCTTCATGCGCTCCAAGGCTGCGGTCTAATCGCTTCAGGGCCCCGGCGGAAACGTCGGGGCCCTTATGGTTTTTACGCGGCCGCGAGTATGCTGCCGGTCAAGCTTAGGGCTGATCATGAGCGAATGGATCATCGGCATTGTCACCCAATGGGGCTATGTCGGCGTCTTTTTGATGATGGTGCTGGAAAATGTGTTTCCACCCATTCCCTCCGAACTGATTATGCCGTTCGCCGGCTTTGCTGCCGCCAGTGGCGATCTCAACGTGCTGGGTGTCATTGTGGCGGGAACCACCGGCTCCATCGCCGGCACGCTGATGTGGTATTATGCGGCGCGCCTGCTCGGGCTTGATCGCTTCCGGGCGCTGTGCAACCGGTTCGGGCGCTTTGCCACCATTTCCGAACCCGATATCGATCAGGCTGTCCACTGGTTCGCCCGATTTGGCCGCTGGGCCGTGCTGTTCGGCCGCCTGATCCCGGCGATCCGCACCCTGATCTCGGTCCCCGCCGGGCTTGCCGCCATGCCCCTGCCGCTGTTTTTGGCCGTGTCCACCCTCGGCACCGCTATCTGGACCGCCATCCTCACCGCCGCCGGCTACGTTCTGCATGACAATTATCACCTGGTCGAAGGCTGGCTCGACCCCGTCACCATGGGCGTCGTCGTCCTCGCCGTGGTGATCTACCTGTGGCGCTTCATCACCTGGAAGCCGATCAAGTCGATCGGCTGATGGGCTCGCATTGTGCAACCACCCTTGCATTTTGCAACGGTTGTAATCTGCAAAACGCGAAACTTTCCAAGACCTTAACGGGTAAATCCCAGGTTTCCCGCTGGCTTGCGACTGGCACGCTTCCTGCACTTGGTGAACTGTCCGGATTTTTTGTTCTGCGTACCGGATGTCAGTCATTGGAGCCCTGCCCCGTTTTGCCCGGTGCAGGGCTCTTTGCTGAAGCACCCCCCAGGGCCGCTGGGTGCGAGGCAGGCCCTTGTGGCTGGCCGCTGGACCAATTAGATAATCCACAACCGCTTTGAGGAGCCTTCCATGCGCGCCGTGCTCGATATCGTCCTGTTGATCCTGCAACTCTACTATTGGGTCGTGCTCGCCATGATCATCCTGAGTTGGCTGATCTCGTTTAACATCGTCAACACGCGCAACCAGTTCGTTGCCGCGGTTTGGCGCATCGTCAACCAATTGACCGAACCGGTGCTGGCCCCGATCCGGCGCTTTATGCCAAAATTTTCCGGCCTCGACCTGTCGCCATTGGTGCTATTCCTCGGCATCTTTTTTGTTGAACGGATCATTCTCTATTACATCTACCCCAACGTATTCTGATCCATCGCAGCGACCCAATTGCTATCGGCTCAGCCCCTCGGGGCTGAGCCTTTTTGTTCGCGTCACTCCCAATGGCGGTCGGGATGCAATTGAGGGGGTTGAATGGCGTGACGATGGGACAGCGGTGTTGCGGGTGCGGGTCAAGGCCGTCCCCGAAAAGGGCAAAGCCACCGCCGCGGTCATTGCGCTCCTTGCCAAGGCACTTGGGGTGCCCAAATCCGCGATCACGCTGACCAGCGGCGACACTGCACGCCTTAAGACCTTGGCGATCCGTGGGGATGGGGCAAAATTGTCGACAGCTGTGACCGCCTTGGTCTAGACCTGCCCCGAAGCTGTGTTGGGCGGTGCGGCTTGGGCCGACCGGGATTTGTGGCGCCACATCGGCCTATTTGCAAAACCGATTGTCCACCGCTGGACCCGCGCATTTTCCATTGCTTAACCGTTCAATCCGAATCAATATCGCGCCGAACGAAAGCCCGCACAGGGCCGGGATGGCGCGGTTGGAGGATCGCGCCCTTCCGGTGGGGCTTTCACGGACACAATGTTGAGGGACTTTCTATGGCTTTGGCACTCTGGCTGATCGTCGCGTGTGGCGGTCTGGCTATCGTTTATGGCGTGTTCACCACGCAACAATTGCTGGCAGCAGATTCGGGCAGTGCCCGGATGCAGGAAATATCCGCCGCCGTGCGCGAAGGCGCTTCCGCCTATCTGAAACGCCAATATACCACCATCGCCATTGTCGGCGTGGTCATCCTGATCGGCGCTTACTTTTTGTTGGGCATTTATGCCGCTGTCGGCTTTCTGATCGGCGCAGTGCTGTCCGGGGTTGCCGGATTTATCGGCATGAACGTCTCCGTGCGGGCCAATGTGCGCGTTGCCCAGGCGGCGACCACGTCGCTGGCCAAAGGGCTGGACCTGGCCTTCAAATCCGGTGCCGTCACTGGCATGTTGGTCGCCGGGCTGGGCCTGTTGGGCGTAACCCTCTATTTCATCGTCCTCAAAGACATGTTGGGCTTTGAGGCTACGAGCCGGACCGTCATCGACGCTTTGGTGTCGCTGAGCTTTGGCGCATCACTGATCTCGATCTTTGCCCGTCTTGGCGGCGGCATCTTCACCAAGGGCGCCGACGTTGGCGGCGACATGGTCGGCAAGGTCGAGGCCGGAATTCCCGAAGATGACCCACGCAACCCCGCCACCATTGCCGACAATGTCGGGGACAATGTTGGTGACTGCGCCGGCATGGCCGCTGACTTGTTTGAAACCTTTGTGGTGACGGCCGTTGCCACCATGGTTTTGGCTGCCATCGTTTTGCCCGAACAGTTCAAACTGATGGGCATGGTTCTGCCACTCGCTATCGGCGGCGCTTGCGTCATCACCTCGATCATCGGCACCTATTTCGTCAAGCTCGGGCCATCCAACAACATCATGGGCGCCTTGTATAAGGGCATCATTGCCACCGGCGTGCTGTCGCTGGCGGCCCTGCTCCCGGTGTTGTGGTTTGTGTTTGGCGACCTCAATGTCGAGATCGCAGCCATCGGCAAGACGTTTACGCCGATGAGCCTGTTCTGGTGCGGGGTTGCCGGTCTGGCCATCACCGGCCTGATCATCGTCATCACCGAGTACTATACCGGCACCAACCGTCGCCCGGTCAATTCGATCGCCGAAGCCTCGGTCACCGGCCATGGCACCAACGTTATCCAGGGCCTGGCGGTCTCACTGGAATCAACTGCCCTGCCAGCATTGGTTATCATTGCTGGCATTATCGTCACCTTCAATCTGGCCGGCTTGTTCGGCATCGCCTTCGCGGTTGCCACCATGTTGGCGCTGGCCGGCATTGTGGTGGCGCTCGACGCCTTTGGTCCGGTCACCGACAATGCTGGTGGCATTGCCGAAATGGCGGGTCTTCCAAAGGAAGTGCGCCACAACACCGACGCGCTTGACGCCGTGGGCAACACCACCAAGGCCGTGACCAAGGGCTATGCCATTGGGTCGGCAGGTCTTGGGGCTCTGGTGCTGTTTGCCGCCTATACGCAGGATCTGACCTACTTCACTGAAAAGGCCAACGAAACCGGCTCCACCGTCTATTCCTTCTTCAAGGGCATGCCGGTTGTCGATTTCTCCCTGGCCAATCCCTATGTCGTGGTTGGCTTGTTGTTTGGCGGCCTGCTGCCATTCTTGTTCGGCGGCATGTCGATGACTGCCGTGGGTCGGGCGGCCCAGTCGGTCGTGGTTGAAGTGCGCCGTCAGTTCAAGGAACGTCCGGGCATCATGGCTGGCACCGAAAAGCCAGACTATGCGCGGGCGGTGGACATGCTGACCAAGGCCGCGATCAAGGAAATGATCGTGCCGTCGCTGCTGCCCGTTCTAAGCCCCGTCGTGGTGTTCTTTGTCATCATGTGGATCGCCGGACCCGCCTCGGGCTTTTCATCTCTCGGCGCCATGCTGATGGGTGTCATCGTCACCGGCCTGTTTGTCGCCATCTCAATGACCGCCGGTGGCGGCGCCTGGGACAACGCCAAAAAGAGCTTTGAAGACGGCTTCACCGATAGCCACGGCGTCAAGCATATGAAGGGTTCCGAGGCCCACAAGGCTTCGGTCACCGGCGATACCGTCGGCGACCCCTATAAGGACACGGCCGGCCCGGCAGTGAACCCAATGATCAAGATCACCAATATCGTGGCGTTGCTGCTTTTGGCGGTGCTGGCGCATCTGGGGTGAAGCCCGATCGGTAAAAACGTCAAAGGCCGGGAGCAATCCCGGCCTTTTTCTATTACATTAGAACCACACGGTGCGAGTGACCCCATTGTCGCCGCGCACGCGGTCTATTTGGCGGCCTTGGCCATCGCGATTGACTCAAGGATAACCCGGCGCGCCTCTTCGACGCCGCCAACATGAGAAATTTTGGCCCATTTGCCGGGCTCCAGGTCTTTATAATGGGTGAAAAAATGCTTCACCCGTTCCACCTGAATGGGCTGGATATCGCCAATATCATGCACGTTGTCATACATGGCGGTCAGCTTGTGCACGGGGACCGCCAAAATCTTTTCATCCTGGCCACCATCATCTTCCATGAACAACACCCCGACCGGCCGGCATCGCACCACGGCTCCCGGCACCAATGGGCGGGAGTTCATCACGATGACATCGAGCGGATCGCCATCGCCGCACAAAGTGTGCGGCACAAAGCCATAATTTCCCGGATAGCGCATCGGGGTATAAAGGAACCGGTCGACGAACAGCGCGCCGCTGGCCTTATCGATTTCGTATTTGATCGGCTCGCCGCCCATCGGCACTTCAATAATGACATTGAGGTCTTCTGGCGGGTTGCTTCCCGTGGGGATGGCATCGATGTTCATGGTCGATCAATTCTTGTTTGGGTTCGGGACGAAGAAGTGGTCGGGTTCTGCCTAGCAAGGGCCCCAAATGCAAGCCATAAAGGCGCCTATGCAGCTATGCAGATGAGGAGATTGTCTACCCATGGCCACCAAAATAATAGTCCCCATGCTGGCGCTGCTGGCGCTCACCCCGCCAGCAACCGCTGCCCAGTTCGATAGCGCCTATACCGACATCAACCTCGACGATTGCACTGTCATGAACTCGGATGACTTTGGCAGCACCTGGGCCTGCCCTGGCTACAAGGGGTATCCGCTATGGATCGGTGAGGGCGATTTGCGCTTTTTCATCAGCTATGGTTTTGACTCGGGCAATGAAATTGTCGCCGGTCAAACCCCGCCCCCGTTCAACTATCTCGGCCCCAAGCTGGAATGGCGCCTGTCCAACGCCTCGGGTGGCTTCAAACCCATCGCCACAATTGTGCGATATTTCGTCCAACTCGGGGACACCGACAAACAGGGTCAGGTTTTGGTCGTCACCCAGATCGAACCGGGAAATACCTGCCATATCGGTTACATTGATGCAGTGGCCAATTCCAACGCCAATCAGCTGGCCCGCGATATCGCTGATAAGGCTGGCAATTTCGATTGTGCCAGTGCCAGCCCGACCTTTAGCGCCAAATTCCAGGCGTGGGACAATTAGGGTTTAGCCTTTGCTGATCTGATTGCGCAAAATGGTGCGCTCGCGGGACGATACGCCGATCAGCTCCGCGACGCGCCAGACCATATTGTCTTCCATCTCGTGGTTCTTGCTGTCGGCAAACACCACCAGCCACATCATGCGGATGATCTCGATGCGGTCCTGGCTGCTCAGTGTCGACAGCGTGGACGTAAACGCATAAAAATCCACCGCCGCCGCGTCGCGCTCGGTAGCCTGCCGGATGAGCAGGTCCACTGCGGCCTCATCAAGGTCATATTGGTCCTGCAGCACGCCCCGAATTGCGGCGCGCTCCTCATCCGTCACCTGGCCATCAACCGCCGCCAAATGCACCAGCAGCGCCGCAACCGCCAATTTGGGATCATGGCTATCGGCGCCCGATCCGGACTTGGTAAACAGACGGGTCAATGCATCAAACATGTCTTACTCCTCAAGCCGAAACCGACCACCCTGGCACCAACACGACCAGCGCAAACCGCTTGCGGCGCCGGGGCAATCCTGCGCATCCGGCAAGCGATCTGGGCAAGGCCAAGGACTTGTCCGCCAGTCCCTAAGCCACCAATTTGTCGATGGCCTTTGCCAATGACAAATCCTTCTGGCTTAACCCGTGCGCATCATGGGTCGACAAAACAATTGTGACCCTATTGTAGGTGTTGGACCAATCTGGATGATGATCGGCCGCCTCGGCCAGCATAGCCGCGCGGGTCATGAAACCAAAGGCCTCGGAAAAATCCTTGAACTTGAAGGTCCGGGTGATGCTGTCGGAAGCATTGTCATGAACCCACAAGGTCAGCTCGGCCAAGCCCGCTTGCCGTTGTTCGTCATTTAGCTTTGCCACCATTTCGCGCTCCTTTCGGGCAGAACGACCCCGTCGCACCCTTGCCTCGTCACCAAGATTGGGCCGACCATCGCCAACCCGCTTCAGCCCGGCCAATATCGGGCGCGGCCTAAATGGCAAAACTGCCATGGAATCCAGTACATCGGACCAGAGCGCGTTCATAGCCCAAGGTTGTCGGGCCGTCCAAACTGTTGCCCCGTTAAGGCAGTTTTTACCTTTCTAGCAACTACTATACCGGGCGGGATCAAAAAACCCACTTTAGAAACATCGCCTTAACCCAATGCGCGCTTAGCTGGTAACCCATCACAGGGAATATGCTCGGTGTTCAACTCGGCCCGAAAAACGATGCCGACACTAGATTATGTGTCGATTGTACGCTCGGTCTATGGCGACCGGCGGGCTTTGTTGTTCGGCGCGTTTGCCAGCGCCTTTGCCGCTGGACTCACCGCATACCGGGCTCAATCCACTGCTCTGGCGGTTATCGCGGGTGCTTTCGTACTCGTCGGTCTGGTGCGCTATTTCAATATGCGGGCGTTCTGGCGGGCTGCGATCGACAGCGACGATCTCGATGGCGCTGAACACTGGGAATTGCGGGCCCTGATCGGGGGCGGTCTGGTTGCTGCAGTTTATGGCGCATGGTGCCTTGTTTCCATCTTGATGGTGAACGACCCCTATGCCGAACTGGTCAGTTCGACGCTTTCGATTGCCGCTATGGTGGGGGTTTGTGCCCGCAATTTCGGTCTGGACCGCCTGGTCACCATCCAGACCCTGTTGTTGAGTGTACCCCTATCTCTTGGCCTGATGTTGACCGGGGACGTTTACCACCCGATCCTGGCAGGGTTGCTGGTGATCATGCTGGTCAGCTTTCGCAAGCTGGCGGCAGATATTCGCTCGATCCTGTTGAGCGCAGTCCATGGTCGCATCGAGGCCTCACGGCTGGCAGGCGAACTCGACATGGCCCTCGCCACCATGCAGCATGGCCTCTGTATGCTTGACGACAAGGGCGTCGTCGCCGTGGTCAATGAACGCGCTGTGCGCACTTTTGCGCTGCTTGGTGTGGACCAGGTGATCGGGCAACCCTTCGCTGAGATGGCCAAATTGCTTAATAGTGACCGTCTGTTATCCGATTCCGCCATTGTTGAACTGCTCGACATGGTGGCGCAGCGCGGCTCGGGCAAAGTCCTGTTGAACCTGCCCAGGGCCCGCTTCAGCGAAGTCACTGTCAGCTCCCGACGGGACCGCTGCGTTCTGCTGTTTGAAGACGTAACCGAACGCGTTACAGCCGAAGAGCGGATCAGTTTTACCGCTCGCCATGATGGGCTGACCAATTTGCCCAATCGCGCCTATTTCGGCGAGATGGTGGAAACCGATCTCCGCCGTCGATTCGATTTGGCAAATGGCACAGTCGAGGCTCGATTGGTATCGTTAATTGTCGTCGACATCGACGACTTCAAGCACGTCAACGACACTCTGGGACATGTCGTTGGCGACCACCTTCTGGTCGAAGCCGGCCGACGCCTGCGAGCCACTTTGGGTCCACAAATCATTCTGGCACGGTTGGGTGGTGATGAATTTATCGCCTATCGGACCCAGCTTAACGATGCTGAGGACGCTGAAAGAGACGCCGAAGCGATCCTGCGGACCTTCGAGACGCCATTCCAGCTTGAAGGCACGGCGCTATCCTGCACGGTGAGTGTCGGCGTGGTAACCAGCAGCCGGGCCGGAGACGATCTGAACGCCCTGATGGCCAAGGCTGACCTGGCGCTCTATAGCGCCAAGGGCGATGGCAAGGCCAAGAGCCAGACATTCCACGCCGAGATGGACATTGACTATCACTATCGGCAGCGTCTCAAAACCGAACTGCAGCAAGCGGTTGCAGACGGCACCTTGAACTTGGCGTTCCAGCCTTTATTCGACGTCGCCACCCGTCAAATCGTGTCTTGTGAGGCTTTGGCGCGCTGGACCCACCCAGAGCTCGGCACCATTCCACCCTCAGTTTTCATTCCGTTGGCGGAGGAAACCGGAATGATCACCGAAATCACTGCTTGGGTATTGGCCAAAGCGACAGCGCAGTGTCAGAGTTGGGGCGGAGATATCGGCATTGCGGTCAACATCTCGGCGCGCGATTTCCGTGGCGGTGATTTGCGGCAGATGGTGGCTGAGGCGTTGGCCAGCTCGGGCCTGGCTCCAAATCGACTGGAACTTGAAGTCACCGAGACAGCCCTGATCGAAGAACGAGACCTGGCCCAGGCGGTGTTGGACAGTCTTGCAGCGCAGGGCATCGGCATTGCGCTTGATGACTTCGGCACCGGCTATTCGTCGCTGAGCTATTTGCAGGCACTGCCCTTTACCAAGCTCAAGATCGATCGCTGCTTTGTCGATGACATCACCACCAACCCGCGCTCACTCAAGCTTTTGGCCAATGTTGCGCGCCTTGGACGCGACCTAAATCTAACGGTTGTTGCCGAAGGCATTGAGACTGAGGAACAAATGGCGGTCATGACCGCCAATACCAGCATCGATCAAGTTCAAGGCTTTTTGCTCGGACGACCCATGAGTGCGCGCGATATCAGCGATTTGATCGCCGGAATGACACCTGTAAAATCGACCCATCTAATCCGTAAACATGGTTAACAATTGTTAACCTATTCAGCGGATTAATATTTCTTAACAAACTTAACCTTCAGATCAGACCTGTCGACAATCTTTGCCATTCTCAATTGAGCAAGGATGGTTAAGATGCGGGTCACTGATCTTGGAGGCTTGGCGATGGGTGCGGCAAATCACCATTCAGCTGGCGGCGTTTCGCGCTTTGCCGAGACATTGATCGATGTGTTGGACCGGGTCACATATCGACGGGTGACGCCCAACGAGCAGTTCGATCCGGTATATCGCCTGCGCTATGAGGCGTACCGACGGGAAGAATTTGTTCCCATAAACTCCCAACGCGTCACGCGCGACAGTTTCGACGACACCCAGAACTGCTATTGCTTTGGCGTCTATATTGACGAGGTTCTGGTCAGCTCAATCAGGTTCCACCATGTGAGCCCGGCAATCCCGATCTCGCCGGGTCGCTCCGTCTGGCCAGAGGTGCTGGGCCCGTTCTTGCAGGCTGGCCACAGTTACATTGATCCCAGCCGGTTTACCGCCGATCACGAGGCCTCACTGGCCTTTCCCGCGCTTCCATATTTGACTCTGCGCATCGTTGCCATGGCCTGCGAGCATTTCACCGCACGCTATTGCATCTCCTCGGTTCGACCCGAACACGCCCCCTTTTACAAACGCATTTTTGGCTCCGAGCAGATCGGCGACGAACGCACGTTTGCCGAGTTGACCTTTTCGATGTGCCTGTATGCCGCCGAGGTCCCAAAGATCCGCGATAGGGTGGCCGATCGGTACCCGTTCTTTATGTCCACCCAAGAAGAACGCCAGAGCCTGTTTGGCACAACTTGCGCCAAAGTTCGTGCCATCGCACCCACCGCTCGCCTGGCCCATCGTCTCGCGCTCATTGCCCCGACCCATGGCTGATCGATTTGACATCGCACTGGTTTCGCGGCTCAATGCACCAATACAAATGCCGGTGACATTGCCGGCACACTGAGGAGTTCAGCATGGCCAAGGCCCAGACCAATCTCGGCGAGCCCGACCAAATCGTTGACATCGAGGTCACCAATGCTTTGGGCAATCTGTCGATCGCCATGATCGGGCTTTGGATCATCGGCATCGTCTTCTTCTTGGTTGCTGCGACCCGCTTGCCCACCGTTCTCTAGCCCAGCCAAACGCGGGTTTCGCCCTGCCGCTAAAGGGTGAGCGCGTGTAACCATGCATTAACGCTGGTGAGCGGAATTCCGACAAATTTACCCGCCGTAACCCGGTGATCGGCTACCCTGGACTTGCAATGTCTGTGACGGCATTCCGTTTGGGGATAGTGAAATGGCACAACACAAGCAGTCCAGCTTGGTCAGCTTTTTGAACACCGGGCTTGTGGTGGCGCTATTGGCAACGATGCCACTCAGCGGGTGCACGACGGCCAATTTTGGTGGCTCCAGCAGCTTTGGCGGCAGTCATTTGCAGATCGCCGAGTTACCGGCGGGAGCCAGCTACACAGCTGAGGGGGCGCTTGGCGAGGCCCGGGGTCACTTCCGTAACAACGACTTTGGCTATTCCGCAGCGCTTTACAAAAAAGTCGTCGAGCTATCGCCGAAAGACCCCCAAGGCTATATTGGCCTGAGCGCATCTTATGATCGCTTGGGTCGCTTTGATCTTTCGGACCGCGTCTATGCGTCGCTCTACCGAATTTCCGGCGGCACCGCCCAGTACTACAACAATGTTGGTTATTCTTACATGTTGCGGGGCAATGTCACGGCAGCTCTGACCAATTTCCGCAAGGCCCTCTCGCTTGACCCCGACAATGTGCTGATCGCCAACAATATCCAGATGCTGGCCAATACCACAGCGGCGGCTCGCGCCTAGCATCGACAACACGCATCATACGGCAATCATGCCAATGTCGGCGCCGATCTGTTGAACTGGGCATCAACCAATCCAACCAAATCCGGGATTTTAGGGCGCCGGCGCCGGAATGACCGGCCCGTTCTTGCCCAGGCCGGTGGTCACATTCCCGGAGGCTGATGACGGATTGGTCGTCTCCCGCGCTAAATTGGCCTTTACCGCGTTACCGGCGCTATAGCCGACGCGGTCGGTGTGTTGGGCGTAGTCATAAACGCAGCCGCCGAGCAGCAAAGCCAAAATGGCAATTCCAATTATGCCTTTGGCTGCTGCCAATGAGCGGTTCTGACTCATGTACCACTCTCCGGTCCAAGGTCGATGATGAAGCCGTATGGGCCCACCACGCCACCGCCAGTGCGGAAACTTTCAATCATTTTTGGGGTCACTTCCATCTGCCCGAGGGCGAAGAACTCCATGTCATTGGCAGCTTGGGTTGCATCAAGGGGCGACGCGACAAGCTGACCGGGCGTGGTTGGCTGCACCAGCCTTGGAGTGACGATAACCACCAATTCAGTGTCGTGTTTTTGATAGCTTGATGATTTGAACAGCGAGCCAAGGATAGGCACGTCGCCGATCCACGGCAATTGGTCCTGGCTCAAATTGGTTTCATTCTGCATCAACCCGGCAACCGAAAAACTCTGCCCGTCGCGCAGCTCAACGGTGGCATCGAGGTTTCGGGTGTTAAAGATCAGGTCGCCGGAGGGCGTCGATCCGCCAATGCCGCTGACTTCGGGGGTCAGGTGGATCTGAATTCGGCCACCCTCAAGCACGACCGGTGTGAACACCAATCGCACGCCAAAATCGCGGTAGGTGAGCGTTGCGTTACCATTGGGATCGGCAACCCGAATGGGCACTTGTCCGCCGGCCAAAAAGCTGGCGGTCACCCCAGAAAGGGTAGTGAGATTGGGTTCGGCCAGGGTGCGCACCAGTCGCTTGGTTTCAAGAGCATTGATCGTCGCATTGAGGCTAATCCCCGGCACACCGCCAAGAACACTGGTGATAAAGGATGAGAATGACGCGGCACTGCCCGCTGGGCTATCAGCGCCACCGCCGATAGTGGTTGATACCCCACCGACATTGCCTCCCCATTTGATGCCCAATTCCCGACCAGCGTCGCGTTGAGCCTCCAGGATTCGCACTTCAAGATTGACCTGTTGCCCGCCCACCAGTGTCATGGTGTTGATCACGGCCGGGCTGCCATACTGCGCGACGATATCCAGCACTTTTTGCATCGAAATGGCGTCGGTTACCGTGCCAGACAGCCGAACCCGGCCGTTGACCGTGGCCACGCTCACATCAGAATTGGGTACGGCCGCATGAATAGAGCGAGACATATCGGCGGTGTCGGCACCGACTTCAACCGCCAGCAAGCCCACAGGCGCCCCGTCCGCCGAATACAAATTGACAGTGGTGGTGCCAAAGGCCTTGCCCACCAGGTACAGAGATTTATCGGTGATGGGCTGAGCTTCGGCAATTGCCGGATCGGCCGAGACGATCTTGCCAACAGGGGCCGAAATTGTCACCGTGACAGCCTGCGATACCGGCAGATTGATCCGCATCACCGAGGTGGTGGTCAGGTCATAGTGCACGGTCTGGGCCAGTGCGGGGCCAAAACCAAGGCCAAGTACGAACGCCAGCGCGGCGACGCACAAGGGGGCGAAAAGCGATGGCCGTGGCCGTATATGTCGATCTGGCATCAATTCGGGCTGCTTCGCTGTCATGTCCACACTCGCAACAAAATTTTACCGGCTTATCGTCAACAGCGGCTTAACGATCTGGCAGGTGACCAAATCACTGTGCAATGCCTTGATAATTCGATTGATTCCAGAACGGACTGGACAAACGGATAGCCTGATTGGCCCCGATCGGGGCGGCTGCGTCTTTGGTTGCAAAGTCGGTCATCGACCGCAAAACCAGCGCCAGCGATCCCAGGGTCGAACCATTTACCAGCACTTCGGCTTGGCTTGCATCGAGCTCAAGGGTCGCGATCGCCTGATCGGCAAATATTTCGCCGCGCGGATTTTGCGGGTCAGTCGGCTCTCCAGTGCTGCCCACCTCGCCAAGGCGCGTTCCGATGGCGAGTACGCGCGCGTTGTAGATGATGGTTTCGGTGATCTGCCCGGTAGCCGATTGCCGCGTCAACACGACGTCGACATGATCATTTGGCGTCACAAAACCCCCTGATGCAGACTGGGCCATCACGGAGACTGAAACGCCGCGCATACCGGTCCCCAGCACTGCGGACAGATAGCCTTGACCGGCCCGTGCCAGTTTTTTCTCGCGAATCGGTTCACCGTCAAACAGCTCAAAACGAGCCATCGCACCGGCCATTTCGGCGATCGCCTGGGGCGCGGCCGCTCGGGTGATATATTCGGGGCGCACCGAATCTTGTGGCCAGTTTTCCCAAGCAACCGTTGTCGGGCTTAGCTTCTGGCCAATACCAATTGTTTCGGTTGCAACGAGCACTTCAATTGTCGCCTGCGGCGCTGGTTCGGCCAGCACCTGGACAATGCCTGGCGCGGGTTGAAGGCTTGGCACCGGCTCGATCCGGCTCTGCGCCACCAGGAAGGCGGCCAGGACACCAGCGAGCAGCGCCACCAGCAGCAAAATTGCCCGCGCTGGCCTGAGCGCAAAGCCTCTCGGCAGGCCCGCACCGATGGCGCCAAGCAGGTTGTTTTTGGGGGCTGGGGCCGCGGCCCATTGCACCCCGCCACGCAGCTCATCCATGCTGCGACGCTCACCGCTTCGGCGTTCCGGCCCGCTATAGCTGCCCCTGTCGGCAGTCCGGCGATCGCCGCTTCGGCGGTCCTCTTTTGCGGTAACAGGTTCAGGTTCTGGCTCATCCAGCCTAACGCGCGGATGTCGCCGACGTTCGATGCCGGAGGGTTCGATCGATTCACTGCGCAGCAGCAAAACCCCCGGGCCATCCGGTTCATCCGTTGATGCATTGGTTTGCGCGCGTCTGAGCAAGGAACCCTCACTGAAGCGATCAACGATTTGCTTGCGGAACCAGCAAACACGCGTCGCCCTGACAGGCTTACCCGAGAACAATCACGTATTAATTCCAAAAGCCGTGAAAATTTTATCGATGCAAGCGCGGCCGGGTCGATTGCGTCGAATTCTTCTGCGATCCGCAGCGCAAACCCTCTAGGAATGGCCCGCCGTCCCCGATCGACTTCGAACAGAAGTGGAAACTAAAGCTGAAAGGCGTCTACAAACTGGGGTCGTCGCTGGAAGGAAATGGCCATGGGCTCAATGCTCGTCCTCGGAGGAACCCGCTTCATCGGGTATGCGGTTGCAGAGGCAGCCATTGCCGCCGGATGGGACGTGAGTGTCCTCCATCGTGGTTTCGCGCCCTCACCCCCCGGTGTTCATGAGATTTTGATCGGCGATCGCACCGATCCCGCGCATCTCATTCTGTTTGAAGAGCGGCGATGGGATGCGGTGGTCGATACGTGGAGTGGTGATCCAGACCCGATTCGATCGAGCGCAATGGTCCTACGCGACAAGGTGGATCGTTACGTCTACGTTTCGAGCCAGTCCGTCTATGTTTGGCCCTCTGCGGCAGGAGCAGATGAAGGCGCTCCCACGGTGCCGAGCGTTTCGACCGATGGGCCGCTCGATTATGCGACCAGAAAACGCATGGCGGAAATCGCGGTGCTCGACGTCTTTTGCGAGCGGTCTCTGATTGCCCGTGCCGGGCTTCTGCTCGGCCCAAGAGAACTCCCCTCGCGCCTGCCCTGGTGGCTCGACCGCATTGCCAAAGGGGGTCATGTTCCCCTTCCCGGTTCGCCAGACTTTGAAATTCAGTATCTGGATGGCCGGGATCTCGCAGACTGGATCATCTTGTCGCTGGAACGGGAGACCGTGGGGATCTTCAACACGATCGGACCGATCGGCGGCACAACCATGGGCGAAATCATGTCCGCATGCCGCGCCATTACTGGCTCGGATGCGATGTTTCATTGGATCAGCCAGGCGGCCATTGAGCGAGAAGGCATCGCGCCATGGACGTCGCTTCCCCTGTGGATTCAGCCAGGGGCCGACTATGGAGCGGTCTATCGGCGCGACGTGACGAAAGCGCTTGAAACCGGCCTGAAGCAGCGATCCGTACACGAAACGGTTAGCGCTGCATGGGATTGGACAAAGTCCCAGGAGGGACAGACGGCTTTGTCCAAAGCCAATGTTGGGCTGACAGCCGCTGAGGAGCGTCGACTTTTCACTCACACCTGACCGATTTTGACCAGACCGCGATCAACAGTTTGCGATCAATTCTCAAAGCGACGCGACGAGTCCGGTTGACTCATGGGTGCAAAAGAGAACAAATAAGGAACGTACTAACCCGAAATCCATTGGGAAGCCTGTTTGAGAGTGATGTATCCATGGGTCAGCCCGCCGCCAGCCCTGCTATCGCTGCGCTTCGCGAGCGAATTGCGCGCCTCGAAGGCGGGCCGGCACGCAACCATGCGACGCTTCCCTTCGGCGTGCCCGCCAGTCGCAGATTGCTTAGGCCCATTGGCCAATGCGGGCGCAACGCGAATTTGGGAATGCTGGTGCCGCTTCCCGGAATCGAACCGAGGACCCCATCATTACGAATGATGTGCTCTACCAACTGAGCTAAAGCGGCTTACCGGTGTGGTGACAATGCGACCGGTCGGCGTTCTTTTACTGAGGGTTGTTGGCCCGTGCAAGAGCCAACACGTCGCTGGGTTCAGCCAGTTGCGGCTCAACTGCAGGCAGGCTTGGTATCGGCGGTCGCGCTGCGGCGACAGTGAGTGGGACCTTCCATTCAAACGCATCAAGGCGGCCGGTGACCGGCGATACCGGCTCCCAATCATCGCTGGTAATCCCATCAGCAGTCCAGATCGGCTCCCGCGGGGCACGAACGGCGCGCGCCAGCCATTCGCGGGCCTTGCCCTCGTCGCCAGATTGCCCCTCCTCGATCTCGGCCATCAAGCTGGCCACGCCCTGACTGGCCTCGCCGGCGACAAAATTGGCCAGCGCCTGTCGCGCCAGGGGCCAGTCATAGGCATCAATGGCGGCCCGGGCCAGCACCAGCGCCGAGGCGCGATTGGCCACGGGAACTTCGATCAGCTCACGCACCCGTTTGAGCCGGTCCACCGCCGATGCACCCGGCTGGGCATGAGAATACAATTTGGCGACGTCGGGATGACCAGTCGCCCGCCAAATTCGCCGCAGCAGGCTCATGGCCTTGCGGGTGTCACCGCGATTGATATGGACCCGCGCGGCAATCAATGCCGCTGGCACAAAATCGGGCAGGAGTTTGAGGGCGGTCAGGCCGTGATCGAGCGCCGCCAGCGGATCGCTGGTTTCAACCTCACGCGCCCGTGCCGTTTCAATCACTGCCTGTTTGCGCCGTTTGCCAGCCCGCTCTTCGCGCGATGCCGCCTGCTCGACATTGACCATAGCGACGGCTTGCGCCCATGCGCCCTGGCGCACCAGATCGGCAAACACGGCGTCACCGGCCCAGCCCGATTGCGGGGCCAATGTCAGCGCCTTGCGCGCAAAAGTCAGGGCCGCCTCTGACCGATTCTGGGTTCGCGCCTGTTCGTAAAGCCCCGACAGCGCCGCCATTGCCGTCTTGTCATTGGAAATCAGCGCCCGGTAGTGCTCCCGCGCGGCTGGCATATCGCCAAGGGCCAGATCCGCCCGTGCTTCAAGCAATTGGGCAGCAGAATTGGATGGAAGGCGCGCCTGGGCCAGGCGCGCCAGCGCGCGGGCTCGCCCGGCATCGCCGGCTTGCAGCGCGATAAAGGCATCCGACAAGGCTTCGACACCCTGTTCCTTGCGTTTTTCGCGGCTGCGTCGCGCCAGATAACGCGGTGTGGCGATCACCCGACGCACCACCGCCCAAACCAAAATAACAAGTGTTGCAACCACCAGCACCATGAACACGGCAGCGCCGAGACGCGGCTGCATCCGATAATTTGCCACTTCCAGTGTCATGGTTCCCGGCAGGGAAATCAACCAAGCGATCAGGGCTGTGACGGCCAGGCTGGCAATGATCCAGGAGGCAAGCCGGGTCATTTCGCCGCCTCGGCCAGGGCCTGCTGGCGCAAATTGTCAAGGAATTTGGCGGCTGCGGCCTGCGCGCTGATTTGGCCCGGCACCTCGGCTGCAGCTACGACCATTGGTGTTGGCAATTGCTCAAACAGTGCTTGTGCTGCGGCAAAATCGCGTTGGGCAATCGCCGCTTCAAGCCGCGAAACCACAGCTTCTGGATCATCGCCTTCCACCGCACTGGTCGGTCGCAGCGCCAGCATTGAGCGGAACCAATAGGCGGTCGCGTCTTGCCAACTGGCATTGGGATCTGCCGGTCGACCAGCCAGAATATCGGGCAAAACCGCGGCAAACCGCGCAGCGATCGCATCGCCTCGCGTCAGGCCGCCAGAAGCATTGTTGGCAATTTCGGTGGGCACGTCGGCATCGGGCATTCCGGCCCGCAACGCGGCCAATTCGGTTTCATAGGGACGCCCATTGGCAAAGGCCACTTCAAGACCAGACAGGATCAACGGCAATTGCAACACCGAATTGATATCGACTGGCTGGCCCGCCATGGCCGCTTCATTGGCCTCAACGCTTTGCCCGAGGCGGGACAGGCTGGCCTCGGCCGAGCCCACGCGGGCACCAAGCTCAGACAATGCCGTTTTTAGCGCCTCCATCGTCCCCGCAATCGCAGGGTCAGGGGCAACAGAAACTGCCTGCGGCAGCGCATCGATCCGCGTGGCCAGCGCCGCAAAATCGGCTTGCAACGTGACGAGGTCAGCGGCAGGGACAGATTGACCAGCGGCAGGCGCGGCTTCGAGCGTGCGAACACGCTGGGTCAACGTCGCCAATTCTGACTGGGTGGTCAGGGCAATCGTGCGCAATTCCGGCAGGACCTTGTCATGCACGGCAACACGTGGGTCTGGCGGCGGCGGGCTCGTGGCGGGGATAGGCCACCAGCCGACAAAGGCAAGGCCATAGGCGCTGACCAGGCCCAGTGCGGCGCCAGCCAGCATTGGCCCAAAGCCGAAACCCTTGGTAAGGGGATGCTCGGCCACCTCAGGCCGCGGCAGCGGCTTGGCCTCGGCCTCGGCTAGGCCCTCTGATTGAACCGAAGCTGGTTTTGGTGCCTTCTCGGTCGATGCAACAGTGCCCGAAGCCTCGCGTGCCGTCAGGTCGATGACGGGTGGTTTGACCGGCCCGCTTTTGGAATCAGCCATGGTCTGGCTCCCTCTTCGTCGGCACCATCATGGCTTGTTTTGCCTCTGGGCAAAAGCCAGCGCGAGCGACAACATCGAAGCCTCATCGGGATGGGTCGCGATGGCGCTATTGCTGAACCCCGCCGCCAGCAGCGGAGCGGCCACCGCAGCAGAAATGCTCAAAACTGGAAGCGCGCATCGCTGGTCAGCCGAAAGCGTTTCGGCGGTAGCGGCCACAAAACTGATGGCCGTGCGGCGCGAATAAAACAGCGCGCCCATATAGCCCGTGGTCTGGAACGTGCCAATGACCCAATCGGGCAATCGGGGAAGGGCGACCATTCGATAGACATCGGCTCCGACAATTTCGATGCCCGCAGCCCGCAGGCTTTCAGCCAAATCCCCGGAGCGATGCTCTGCCGCAGGATAAAACACCGGGCCGGCCAGCTTGCTTGCCAACAACAGCGCCACCAGATCGCTCAGCCCGCCCGCGGCGCTTTGCACCGTGGCAAAGCCCATTTGGCGGGCCAATTGGGCTGTATGATCACCCACCGAAAACAGCGGCAGCTGACAATATCGCGCCAGCTCGCCGCGCTCATCCAGGCTGCGCAATGTGTTGGCGCTGGTCATCACCACCGCGGTAAACTGCGTTGCCGGTGGCAGGTCAATTTCGGTTGACTGACGCTCCAGCATGGGCGCAGCGACCGCATCGATACCGATGGCCTGCAACGCGGCCACCGTGCCAGCGGCATCGGGCTCGGGCCGCGTCACTAGCATGTTCACTTGGCTTGGGCCCATTGCGCCAGAAACTGCGTTCCCGCCCGTTCGAGCAGTAGTTTCCCCAGGCGCGCGCCGAGCGCTTCAGCATCGTCGGGCCGACCAGACACTTCATCGGCAAAAAAGCTGCGCCCGTCCAGACTAAGGATTTCGCCTTTCAAATGTAAGGTTTCAGCCGAAATTGTCGACAGCGCGCCCACCGGGGTCCGGCACGACCCGTCCAGCACCCGCAACAAAGCCCGCTCTGCGGTAATCGCGCGGTGGGTGCCGAAATGGTTGAGAGGCGCAATCAGCCCAATTGCAGCTGCGTCACCGGCTCGGGTGGCAATGCCGATGGCGCCCTGGGCTGGAGCTGGCATGAACTGTTCTGGATCCAATATTGTCGTAATCCGCTGCGCCTGCCCCAGGCGCTTCAAGCCCGCCACTGCCAACAAGGTGGCGTCGGCGACCCCAGCCGCCAGCTTTTGCAACCGCGTGTCGACATTGCCACGAAACGGCACCATCACCAGGTCCGGGCGTTGCCGCAGCACCTGGGCAATGCGCCGGATCGACGACGTGCCAAACTTGGCTCCCCTGGGCAAATCATCGATCCCAGCGACGCTCAACGAGATAAAGGCTTCGCGCGCATCTTCGCGTTCGAGATAGACCGGCATGGTAATGCCGTCGGGCAAAATGGTCGCCACGTCCTTGCAGGAATGTACGGCAATATCGATTTGCCCTTCCAGCAGCGCCACATCGATTTCCTTGGTGAACAGCCCCTTGCCGCCAATCTCGGACAGGCTGGCATTGCTCTGCTGGGATCGATCACCACCGGTGGAAATCGGCACGATCACGATCTCGGTCTCAGCAACGCCATGCTGATTGGCCAACAGCTTTTGCACCAGGCGCGCCTGGGCCAGTGCCAGCGGCGAGCCGCGGGTGCCGATCCGCAGAAATGGAGGGAGCGATTGCAATGGGGTTCCGTCCTATAGTAGGCAAAAGCTGCGCAGGGAGTAGACCAGATCATCGTGACCGGGCAAGGCCAAGCTACCATATTGGGCATTGAGACCAGCTGCGACGAAACAGCCGCGGCCATCGTGGTGCGCAGCGCCACAGGCCATGCCACAATTCTTGCCAATGTGGTGCGCAGCCAACTCGATGAACACGCCGCTTTTGGAGGCGTGGTGCCAGAGCTGGCGGCGCGGGCCCATGTGGTTTACCTCGATCACATCATTGCCCAGGCGTGCCGCGAGGCCAAGCTGACCCTCGGCGATGTCGACGCCATCGCTGCCACCGCCGGCCCCGGCCTGATCGGTGGCGTTCTCGTCGGCCTGACCACCGCCAAGGCCCTGGCGGCAGCGCTGCACAAACCCTTGATCGCCATCAATCACCTTGAAGCGCACGCCCTGACCGCGCGTTTGACCGACAATGTCGCCTTTCCCTATTTAATGTTGTTGGTCTCGGGGGGGCACAGCCAATTTGTTTTGGTGCGCGGGGTCGGCGACTACCAGCGGTGGGGCACCACGATCGACGACGCTCTTGGCGAAGCTTTTGACAAAGTTGCCAAATTGCTGAGCCTGGGCCATCCGGGTGGACCTGCAGTTGAGGCCATAGCCAAAGCGGGCAATCCATCGCGGTTCAAGTTTCCGCGGCCATTGCTGCGCGAAGACCGGCTCGATTTTTCCTTTTCCGGCCTGAAGACCGCGGTGCGCCTACAAGCCGAGGCTATCGCCCCGCTCAGCAATCAGGACGTGGCCGACATTGCTGCCAGCTTTCAGGCGGCAATCGCTGAGATCATTTTGGTGCGCTCCCGCGCTGCCCTGGCCCGGCTGGCGGAAGAGCAAAATGGACAGAATTTGACCCTGGTGGTCGCTGGTGGCGTTGCGGCTAACCGCACCATTGCAGCGGCGCTGCAACAAGCGGCCGACGCCATGGGCGCGACGCTGATCGTTCCGCCAATTGCCCTTTGCACCGACAATGGCGCCATGGTGGCCTGGGCTGGCGCGGAACGCTATGCTTTGGGGGCCAGAGACGGGCTGGACTTTATCGCCAGGGCTCGCTGGCCGCTCGATACGCCCGATATGCAGGTGGTTCGCCATGGCGCTTGAAACAGTGTGTGTTATCGGCGCAGGCGCGTGGGGAACGGCCCTCGCTCAAGCGTCCGCCATTGCTGGACGCACTGTTACGCTGGTGGCGCGTGATCCTAATGTTGTCAGCGAGATCAACCAACACCACACGCATCGCCGCATACTGCCGGCCATTGCGCTGGCGCCAGCCATCATCGCCAGCCAGTTTGCGGTCGCTGCTGATATCTTTATTCTTGCGGTGCCCGCCCAGGCCAGCCGGTCGGCGCTTGGTGCGATCAATCCAGAGCTATTGGTGGGCAAACCGGTGGTGTTGTCGGCCAAAGGGCTGGAGACCGGAACCCTGGACCGGCAGAGCGAAATCCTTGCCGACATGGTGCCGGGCGCAATTCCCTATGTACTATCGGGTCCCAGCTTTGCCAGCGATGTTGCCGCCGGTCGCCCGACAGCTGTCACCCTTGCCGGTGACGACGCCGATCTGACGTCGGCCCTGGCGGCCGCTTTGGCTGGGCCAAGCTTTCGCCCTTATGCTGCCGACGACCGCATTGGAGTTGAAATCGCGGGCGCGCTGAAAAACGTTTATGCGCTCGCCTGTGGGGCCGTTGAAGGCGCCAACCTTGGTGCGTCGGCGCGCTCGGCGCTGCTGGCGCGCGCCTATGCCGAAATGGCGCGCATGGTCACGGCCATGGGCGGATCGGCAGCAACCCTGACGGGCCTGGCTGGTTTGGGCGACCTCACCCTGTCCTGCACCTCGACCCAGTCCCGCAATTATCGCTTCGGCATTGCCCTTGGCCGTGGCCAAGCCGCCCAATCGCTGCTGGCCGATGGTGCCGAATTGGCAGAAGGGGTGGCGACCGCGCCGGTCGCGCAAGCCCTTGCCCGCTCCTTAAAGGTCGATGCGCCCCTGATCGGTGCCGTCAACGCCCTGCTGGGTGGTCATGCCGAAATCCAGACCATCGTTGCGGGACTGATGTCTCGTCCACTCAAGCGCGAGGAATAAAAGCCATGCTTTATGCGATCATTGCCCAGGACAAGCCAGATGGCGTCAACCACCGGATGCAGGTTCGCCCGACCCATCTGGAGCATTTGAAATCCATTGGCGACCAGATCGTATTTGCCGGCGCGCTGCTGGGGGCCGATGACAAGCCGCATGGCAGTATGATGGTCATCGAGGCGGCAAGCTTGGCTGAAGCTAAGACCCTTGCTGCTGCCGACCCCTATGTCACCCAGGGCGTTTTCGCGTCCTATACCGTCACCCGCTGGAATTGGGCGGTCAACAACCCAACCGGTCGGGGTCTTTGATGGCCTATTGGCTGATGAAATCGGAGCCAAACGTATTTTCATACGACGATATGGCGGCCAAGACCGAGCGCGGCGAGCCTGAACAATGGCATGGCGTCCGCAATTATGCGGCACGCAACAATATGAAGGCCATGCAATTGGGCGACCTGGCGTTCTTTTATCACTCCAATATCGGCAAGGAGATCGTCGGCATCGTCAAGGTGATCGCCCTGGCCCATCCTGATCCAACCGGGGAACTCAACGCCAAGGGCGAAGTGATCTGGGAATGCGTCGATGTGGAAGCGGTCAGACCCGTCCCCAAGCCGGTGACGCTGCAGGCCATCAAGAATACCGAGAGCCTCAAGGATATCGCCCTGGTCAAGCTTTCACGCCTTTCTGTGTCTCCGGTGACTGCCCAGGAATGGGCGATTATCTGCAACATGGGCGGGCTCTAGAGCCACCCGCTTCGGCGTGCTAGCCTGGGGTGTCGTCATTTCCTCGGGGGTTCTCATGTCATTTTCAGTCAATTGGCTGGCCGTGGTGCTGGCCAGTGTCGCCGCATTTGCATTCGGCGCCGTCTGGTACACCGTTTTGTCCAAGCAATGGCTTGCGGCCTTGGGCAAGACCCGCGAGCAGCTCAATGTCGGCTTCACGCCGTTTATCTGGTCGGTCGTGGTCGAACTAATTATGGCCTATGTGCTGGCCGTTTTCATCGGCAATTTGCCGGGCGGCGTCACCATCAGCACTGCACTTACCGTCAGCCTTCTGGCCTGGATCGGGTTTGTCGTCACCACGCTGACCTTGAACCACCGTTATGAGGGCATGAGCTGGGCGCTGACACTCATCGACAGCCTGCATCTGCTCGGTGTGCTGGTCGCTCAAGGCCTGGTGATCGGCCTGTTCGGCAGTCCCGCCGTCGCCTGACGGCTAGAGATCCACGACAATCGGGGGAATATGCGCTGGCTCCGCAGGCGGCGCATATTTGCTCAACACCGGCAGTTGCGACAGCGAGAACAACACCGTCAGGGGCATCACGCCCCAGACCTTGAAAGCCAACCAGACGTCGGCCGAGAAATTACGCCACAATACTTCGTTGATGACCGCGAGCAGCAGGAAAAAAACACCCCAACGGAAGGTCAGTATGTGCCAGCCGCGAGGCTGCAATTTGTAGACATCGCCAAACACCAGCTTCAGCAGCGATTGCTTGAACAAAAGGCCACCCAGCAGCGTCAGACCAAAAAAGCAATTGGTGATGGTTGGCTTGATCTTGATAAACGTCGGGTCTTTAAACGCAATGGTGAGCCCACCAAACACGATCACGATGATGGCCGTCACCAGTGGCATCACCGCCACCTTGCGCAGCAGAATGGCGCTGAGCGCGATCGAGGTCACCATGGCGATCATAAACAGGATCGTCGCCGGATAGATCGGGTCGTCAAACCCGGCAAACGCGAACACGGATTTGTTCAGCCGCTCACCAAACAGATTGCCGATAAAAAACACCAGCAAGGGCCCCAGTTCCAGGGCAAATTTGACCAGCTGCGGGCGAAGCTCATCCCAGTTGACCTCTGGTTCCGTCGCGCCGCTCTTGCTTTGGTCGTTCATCTGCTCTGTGCTCTTGGCCAGCGGCCGTTCGTGACTATCCAGCGCCCATACTATCCGAGCGTGGTCCAAATAGGGCTATTCGATGCGATTGCCAGCAATTGCTCGCGCAAAATCGGCGGCTGCGAAGCCTTCAAGGTCATCAACGCCTTCGCCCACCCCAATATAGTGGATCGGCAAGCCAAAGGTTTTGGCAATTGCGACCAGGATTCCGCCGCGCGCCGTCCCATCCAGCTTGGTCATCACCAAGCCCGTGACCCCGGCCCGCTTGCCAAATATTTCGACCTGCTTGAGTGCATTCTGCCCAGTGGTGGCGTCCAGCGTCAAAATGGTCGCATGGGGCGCGCTTGGGTCGACTTTTTTGATCACCCGGATGATCTTTTCAAGCTCGTTCATCAATTCATCGCGGTTATGCAACCGACCGGCCGTATCGATGATCAGCACGTCACGGTTCTCGGCCTTGGCCCGGGTCACGGCTTCAAAGGCCAGGCCTGAAGCGTCCGAACCAGCGGGGCCACTGACCACGGGCGCGCCAGTTCTTTGGCCCCAAATCTGCAATTGCTCGGTGGCGGCGGCGCGAAAGGTGTCGCCAGCCGCCAACAGAATTGATTTTCCTTCGCTGGCAAAACGCTGGCTCAATTTGCCAATCGTTGTGG
Organism: Devosia equisanguinis; assembly: GCA_943372435.1. Taxonomy (GTDB): domain Bacteria; phylum Pseudomonadota; class Alphaproteobacteria; order Rhizobiales; family Devosiaceae; genus Devosia; species Devosia equisanguinis_A. Next base: position 300,093 of record CALRYQ010000004.1, on the reverse strand, counting down.
TCTTGCCCGAGCCGTTGACCCCAATCATCAGGATGACAAACGGCCGCTGCGCATCGTCGATCACCAGGGGCAGTGCCACCGGGGTTAGAACTTTTTCGATTTCCGCCGCCAGCACTTCCCGCACGTCTTCGCTCGATACGTCGCGGTCGAACCGGTCTCGCCGCAGCGTCGCGGTAATTGCCAGCGCGGTTTCCATGCCAAGATCGGACTGGATCAGCGCATCTTCCAGCTCATCAAGAGTTGCGGCATCGAGCTTTTTCTTGGTGAAGACGCCGGTGATCGAGCCCGTCAACTGGTCCGACGAGCGGCGCAAGCCGGTGGCGAGCCGAGAAAACCAGCCAAGCTTTGGCTCCGGGGCCATGATTGCAACCGGGGTCGCCGCAACCATTTCGGGTTCGCTGGCGACGGAATGCGGGTCGGCCGCCTCAATTTCCTCGATAAACTCAACACTCGCCTCGATCGGTCCGGCGAGCGGAACCGCTAATCCATCGATAGGGGCACTGGCCTCCGGCGCTACAACTTCGGCACTGCCAAACAACCGCTGCAACAGGCCGGGCTTTTTGGTCTTGGTCATGCAACATCCCTGACTACGCCGCCGACTAGGCCACCGGCAGAAAAATCGAGAACACGCACCGACAGAATTTGCCCGGGCGCGCCCCCAGGCACAGTAACGGGCAGGAATTGCTCGGTCCGGCCCAGGCCACCATGTTCCATTAAGACGCTTTCCATCCGCCCGACGCGGGAGGCGCAGAGCTTGGCAAGCTGGCGTTCGCCCACTGCCCGCAACAAACCAGCGCGCTGGCGCGTGATCCACTTGTCAACCTGCGGCATACGGGCCGCTGGGGTCCCCTGGCGCGGCGAAAACGGGAACACATGCAGATAGGTCAAATCCGCTTCAGCAACAATTGCCATGCTATTGGCAAACATGGCGTCATCCTCGGTCGGGAAGCCAACAATGATATCGGCCCCAAACACCATCTCGGGTCGCAGCGCCCGCAATTTGGCAACAATCGCCAACGCGTCGTCGCGACTGTGACGACGCTTCATCCGCTTCAGGATTAAGTCATCGCCGGACTGCAGCGACAGGTGCAAATGCGGCATCAGCCGGTGATCACTGGCCACCGCGTCATAAAGGGCATCATCGGCCTCGATTGAATCGATCGAGGAAATGCGCAAACGCTTGAGGCCGGGCACGTGCGTGAGGATCGCCTGGGTCAATTTTCCCAAGGTCGGCAGGCCGGGCAAATCGCCGCCATAAGAGGTAATATCAACCCCGGTCAGCACCACTTCGCCATAGCCGTTGTCGACCAGCTTTTTGACCTGATCGACCACCAGACCCATCGGAACCGAGCGCGACGGACCACGCCCAAACGGAATGATACAAAACGTGCAACGATGATCGCACCCGTTCTGCACTTGCACGAACGCGCGAGCCTGCCCGTCCATCCCTTCGATCAAATGCCCCGCGGTTTCCCGCACGCTCATGATGTCGTTGACCTGCACCTTGTCGTTGAGTGCCTGTTCGAACACCATTGGTGCGTAGCTTTGGGCTTTCATCTTGTCGGCATTGCCGATCACCAGATCGACCTCTGCCATATCGCCAAATGTGCGCGCCTCGGTCTGGGCGGCACAGCCGGTGACGATGATGCGCCGCTCCGGATGATCGCGTTTGGCTTTACGAATGGCCTGTTTGGCCTGCCGCACAGCTTCCGCCGTCACCGCACAGGTGTTGATAATGATGGCGTCGGTCAATCCGGCCTTTTCGGCCTCGACCTTGATCACTTCGCTCTCATAGGCGTTCAGGCGACAGCCAAAGGTCAGCGTTTCAATCGCCATTAGCCGGCGTCCGCTAAGTCACGGGACCAAACGCCCGTTGCTGGCTCCATCCTGCCGCTGAACTCCAATTCGGCCGGGCCGGTCATGACCACGTGATCGTCGGCGCGCCAGTCGATCACCAGGTCACCGCCCGGAACCGTGACCGTGACCTGCCGGCCGGTGCGCTTGGTGCGGGCACCATTGACGGCCGCTGCGCAGGCTGCAGTCCCACAGGCGCGGGTTAGCCCAGCCCCACGCTCCCAGGTCCGTAGGATGATGGTCTCTGGCGATGTCACCTGGGCGATTGAAATATTGGCACGTTCGGGAAAGATCGGGTGATTTTCCAGCAATGGCCCAAACCGGTCGAGCGCATAATTCCAGACGTCGTCCTTGACCCAGAAGGTGGCCTGTGGATTGCCCATCGAGAGCACCGAAGGGGTGTGCAACACCGGCGCATCAATGGGGCCGATCTGCAGTTCGATCCCGGTGGTATCGACAAATTCTTCGGCCAGCGGGATTTGCTGCCAGCCAAAGCCCGGCCTGCCCATATCGACCGAGATCAGGCCGTCAGCGCGCTTGGTACCGGTCAGGATCCCGGCAATGGTTTCAAAGACAAAATCGGTCTGACCGGTTTCGGCAACCAGCACAGCCACCACACACCGCATACCATTGCCACAGGCCTGTGCCCGCGAACCATCGGAGTTGACGATGTCGATATAATTGATTGTGCCGGGCGTGCGCGGATCATGGATCGCCATGATCTGGTCGAACTTGGTTTGCGCGGCGCCATTGATCGCAATGGCTGCCGCTGCCGTCACCCGATCCGAGCGCCCGCGCATGTCGACAACGATGATCTCGTTGCCCAAACCGTTCATCTTGAGAAACGGCACGCCGTCCACGATTACCTCGTCGCCATCTGGGTGAAGACAATAATTCCCCTATATGGCGGAAACCCCGCCAAATTGCCAGTGCAGCGCACTTAGGTCGCATCCCGCGCCCCTGGTCCGCGCGAAATCGTAAGGTTTTGTAAGGGTTTTAGCCTTCACTGACGCTTAACCAGCCTGACAGCTCGGCAGCGAAATGGCGACGCATTCGCGCTATCGTGGCCACAATTGCTCGGATCGCCGATCTTGGTGCCAGCGGGTGGAGTTCTCAGGCCATGAACATGAATTTGATGACCAAACAGATCATTGCTGATTGGCAACCTCACTATCCGTCCCTGTTCGGCAACCATTCGCTGGCCCTTAACCATACCCTGGCCGCGTCCTCGTTGTTTACCGACGAGGCCTTGGCGCGCCTGATCGAGTTGAGCCCGCGTGAAGGCTATCACGTCAATTACTCGCAAAAGACCCCAGGCAACCCGCCCAAGCGCCGCGAGGGAGAGATCAAGGGCCTGTCCGGGCTGGAGGTGCTCGATACTGTCCGCAAGGGCAATGTCTGGATCAACATCACGGCGCCCACCAAGGTGGATGGTGCCTATGGCGATCTGCTCGAAGCCATCTATGCCGAATTTGAAGATCGCGTCCCGGGCTTCAAAAGCTACAAGCGCAATCTGACCATCCTGATCTCCTCGCCCAATGTGTCGGTCAAGTATCACTCCGACGTGCCGGGTCAGAGCCTCTGGCAGGTGCGTGGCACCAAAAAACTCTATGTCTATCCAGCCTCAAAACCATTCATTTCGCAGCCTGCGCTGGAAAAACTGATTCTTGGCCAGCTGCGCGAAACCGACATGCCCTATGAGCCCTGGTTTGACGACTATGCCGAGATCCATACCCTTGAGGCCGGCAAGATGATCCATTGGCCCCTCAACGGTCCGCATCGCGTCGTCAATGAAAACATGCTCAATGTCAGCTTCACCACCGAGCATTGGACCGACGAGCTGCGCAAGCATTACGCTGTCAACTATGCCAACGGCTTCATTCGCGCCAAGACCGGTGCCAAGACCTTGTCACAGCAAACCACCGGTCTGTCATTTTATTCCAAATTGGCGCTCGCCGGTCTGGTCAAATTCACCCCGCTTAACCCGCAAAAACAAAAGGTTTACACGGTCGATTTTCAACTTGACCCCAAAGCACCAGAAGGCGTCCGCGACATCGCTGGGTACCAATTTGTCAAATGAGCATCTATAGCGACACCGCACCGCTCACCCACAGCGCCAGAAAATCGAGCGCTCGCGGTGATGCCGTAAACACCGGGCTTGTCTGCACCACGGTGCGAACACGGCAGGGCTTTGACGCGCTTGCCGAGCCGTGGGGGAACCTAGAACGGCAAAGTTCTGGTGCGGTGCTGTTTCAAGGCTACGCTTGGTGCCGCGCCATTTTTGAGTTTGAAACCGGCCGCGCCAATACCAAATTCGACCCGGTCATTGTAACGATCACCGAGGCCGGCGTGCTCAAAGCCGTGCTGCCCCTGGAACGCATCCGAACCATGGCTCGGACCGTATTGGCGCCGATGGGCCATGCCTTTGCGCAATATTCCGACGTGCTGTTGGCCGACGGGATGGATAAGCGGTCAACGCTCGCCACTTTGCTCAAAACAGCAATTGCCACAGCACCCTGTGATGCGATTACCTTTCTCAAGGTTCGCAGCGACAGTGCCTTGGCTGCTGGGATGCCGACCAATCACCTGATCACCGGCACGGTCCAAGGCGCGCCTTATGTGGACCTATCCGCTTTCCCCGATTTCCAGAGCTATTTCCAGACCATCAAACCCAAGACGCGCAAAAACATGCGCAATGATCGCAACCGCCTGGAGCGCGACGGGGCGCTTGAACACCATGTCCTCACCCGCACGAGCGAAGTCGGCGCCCTGATTGGGCGAACCTTGCAAGGCCGGGCCGGTCGCCTCCGAGACCAGGGGTTGACCTCGCGCTCTTTCAGCGATGCCGCCTTCTTTGATTTTTGTGCCAGCCTGACCAAACAGCCTGGCCTTGAACTCTTGGCCATGTCGCTCAGCCACAACGCCAAACCGATTGCCGAGCAATGGGGGTTTGTGCACAACAGGCGCTACTATGCCTTTGTTGCCAGCCGCGATTTTGGCAATAGCGACGAAAGTCCGGGCAAATTGCACCTGGGCGAGGTCATCCAGACATGCGCGGAGCGCGGACTCGATGGTGCTGACCTGATGGTCCCGGTAATGCCTTATAAGCTGACTTGGGCAACCGATGTCGTCCAGGTCATTGACTATGCGCTGCCGGTCACCCCGCTGGGTCAACTGCTCCTCAGAGTGTGGGATCGAACCTTGCGCCCCCTGGCCAAGCGGGCTGTCATTGCTCTGCCTATGGGTTTGCGCACCGCGTTACTGCGCGCAACCGGTCGAAGCCTCTAGCGCATCGCGTTCCAGCGGCGCCTATCCACCCTATCCGGACAATTTGACTCCTAGCGTCACCGCTCGTATAAGCCGCGTTGATCTAGCTTGAGTGCCCAAACCGAGCCACCAGTTTTCCCCAGAGGGAAACGGTCCCCACCCGCCAGCGCGATGCGCCCACGGGTGTTTTTTGGTTTTGGCGCTTTTGCACCATATCTCTGCGGTTGTGCGTGGAGACAAGGGATAAAAATGTTCGATAGCCTTAGCGACCGCTTGGGAAAAATCTTTGATGGCCTGCGCGGCCGCGGCGCCCTGAGCGAGGCGGATGTCGATGCAGCCATGCGCGAAATCCGCCGCGCGCTGATCGAAGCCGACGTGTCGCTCGAAGTTGTGCGCGCCTTTATGGAACAGGTGCGCGAACGCGCCATCGGGGCCGAAGTTACCCGTTCGGTCACCCCAGGCCAGCAAGTGGTCAAGATTGTCCACGATCAGCTGATCGAGGTTCTCGGCGACGCCGCTGTGCCGATCGATCTCAATGCCGTGGCGCCCGTCACCATTTTAATGGTTGGTCTGCAGGGCTCGGGCAAGACCACCACGTCCGCCAAAATTGCCAAGCGCTTCAAGGACAAGCAGAACAAAAAGGTGCTGCTGGCATCCCTTGACACCAGACGCCCAGCGGCGATGCAACAATTGGCCGTGCTGGGCGAGCAGGTTGGCATTGCCACCCTGCCGATTGTTGCGGGGGAAACCCCGGTTCAAATCGCCCGCCGTGCCGCGCGTGAAGGCAGGCTCGGCGGCTTTGACATCCTGATCCTGGATACGGCCGGTCGCACCCATATTGACGAAGAGCTGATGGCTGAAACGGCCGAGATCAAGGCCGTCGCCAATCCGCACGAAGTGCTTTTGGTGGTGGATGCCCTGACCGGTCAGGACGCTGTCAATCTGGCACGTTCGTTCGACGCCCGCGTCGACATCACCGGTATTGTTTTGACCCGCGTCGATGGCGATGGTCGGGGCGGTGCGGCCTTGTCGATGCGCGCTGCCACCGGCAAGCCGATCAAGCTGATCGGTGTTGGCGAGAAAATGGATGCGCTGGAGGATTTTCATCCCTCCCGTATCGCCGATCGAATTCTGGGCATGGGCGATATCGTCTCGCTGGTCGAAAAGGCCGCTGAGCACGTTACCGCCGAAGACGCGCAGAAGATGGCGAAAAAGCTCAAAAAGGGCAATTTCGACCTCGACGATCTGCGCGGCCAGCTACAACAGATGAAAAAAATGGGCGGCATGGGCGGGCTGATGGCGATGATGCCCGGCGTCGGCCAGATGAAAAAGGCCATGGCCAATTCCAACATCGACGACAAGGTGTTCGATCGCCAGATCGCCATCATCGGATCGATGACCAAAAAGGAACGCACAGATCCGGACGTGCTGAACGCATCGCGCCGCAAGCGCATCGCCTCTGGCGCCGGGGTCGAGGTCTCCGAAATCAACAAGCTGATCAAACAGCACCGCCAGATGGCGGACATGATGAAAAAGGTCTCCAAAGGCGGCATGGGCTCTTTGGCCGGCATGTTCGGCGGCAAAATGGGTTCGATGATGGGCGGGATGCCCGACATGTCCAAGATGGACCCCAAGCAGCTCGAAGCCATGGCCCGCCAGGCCGGTGTCGACCCCAAGCAACTTCAGCAAGGCATGGGCGCTCCGGCTCAACCCCAGCTGATCGACAAACTGCCGACCGATGTCGGCTCCCTGTTCAAATCCGCCCCCGGCCTGCCTGGCCTTGGTGGGGCTCCCCGTTTCCCAGGCCTGCCGGGCCTGGGCAAGAAAAAGTAATCGTTCAAACTCATCTAAAGGATCAAAATTATGTCGCTCAAGATTCGTCTGGCCCGTGGTGGCACCAAGAAGCGCCCATTCTACCAGATCGTCATTGCTGATGCCCGTTCGCCCCGCGATGGCCGCTTCATCGAAAACATCGGCACCTTCAACCCGCTGCTGGCCAAGGACAACGAAGCCCGCATCGTGCTCGATCTCGATCGTGCCAAGCATTGGGTTTCGGTTGGCGCCCAGCCAACCGACCGCGTACTGCGTTTCCTCGACGCCGCTGGCGTGATGACCCGCGAAGCCCGCAACAATCCAGAAAAGGCTGTCCCGGGCGTCAAGGCAACCGAACGCGTTGCTGCCAAGGAAAAGGCGATAACCGATCGCGAAGCTGCCAAGATCACGGCCGAGGAAGACCGCAAAGCCGCTATTGCCCAGGCTGAAGAGGACCGCAAGGCTGCGATCGCTCAGGCCGAGGAAGATCGCAAGGCTGCCATCGAGGCTGCCAAGAACGCCCCGGCGGAAGAAGCGCCAGCCGCTGCCGAGCCTGCAGCCGAGTAAGGCTTGCCGCGACGCATCATTGGGAGCCCCGTTGCGCAAGCACGGGGCTCTGTTGTTTTGAGCGGACCCGATGTATCTCAACATCTGATGCGTTTTGCCGAGGTGAACTGTGACCGAGAAATCCAAAACCCTGTTGATGGGTAAAATTGGGGCGCCGCACGGCATCAAGGGACAGGTGCGCATTGCTCCGTTTACCCAATACCCTGAAGACATTGCCGCTTATGGCCCGCTCAAAACCAGTCGCCCGGGCCTGATCGTTGAAATCGATGATTTGCGCGTGCAAAAAACGGTAGTCGTCGCCCGCATCAAGGGCATCAAGGATCGCGAAGCGGCGGAAAAGCTCAACGGGGTCGAACTCTTTCTCGACCGCAATTTACTGCCCGCCCATGACGATGAGGATGATTTCTACCATGCCGATTTGATCGGCCTTGAGGCCCGTCTTGAGGATGGCACCGTGCTTGGCGAAGTCATCGCCTTGCCCAATTTTGGGGCCGGTGACCTGGTCGAAATCCGCAACTCCCACAATGGCGATACCTATTTGTATCCATTCAGCAAGGCTGTGGTCCCCCATATCCGCATTGCCGATGGCTTCATCACCATCGTGGTGCCAACCGATGCCGACTTAGGCGAAGAAGAACCCGATTGAGCTTTTCGGCCAACATCATCACGCTGTTCCCGGATCTGTTCCCGGGCCCGCTCGGGGCCTCGGTGCTAGGTCGCGGCCTGGCTGATGGCCTGTGGTCCTTAAGCACCACCCAATTGCGCGACTTTGCGACCGATCGCCATCGCACGGTAGACGATACCCCTTCGGGCGGCGGGGCCGGAATGGTGCTCAAGCCCGACATTCTGGCGGCCGCCATCGACGCCGTTGCTCCAGAAACTGACCCCCGTCCAAAAATCCTGATGTCCCCGCGTGGCACCAAGCTCACCCAGGCCAAGGCGCGCGAGCTCGCCCTGGGGCCGGGTGCGGTCATCATTTGCGGACGCTTCGAAGGTATCGACCAGCGCGTCATCGACGCCCGTCACTTGCAGGAAATCTCCATCGGCGACTATGTGCTGGCCGGCGGCGAAGTCGCGGCCATGGTGCTGCTCGAAGCCATTGTCCGGCTGATTCCGGGCGTGCTTGGGGCTCCGCAAAGTCATGCCGACGAGAGTTTTGAAAACGGATTGCTCGAATACCCGCACTACACCAGGCCGCAAAGCTTTGAGGGCGTCGACATCCCCGCCGTGTTGACCTCGGGAGACCACGGCAAAATCGCCAGCTGGCGTCGCCAACAAAGCCAGGCCATTACGCTGGCCCGTCGCCCGGATCTGCTACCCAAGCGCTAAAGTTTTGGCGCGATGGCAACCGGATCAAAAAACATCGCCCGCTTGAAGTTTTCTGCCACCAGTGCGGCCTTGGCCAAAAACAAGGGCGCGATTTGGGGTCCACACACCTCATTGGCCGTCTGTTCAAACAAAGCCAGCCAAAGTTCAAAATGGGGTGGCGACACTTCGCCCTTTAGGGCCAGATGCTTAGGCATCGGTCGCCCCTGGTAGCGGCCGCTGCCGAGCATCATTGATGACCAGAACGCGAACATGACCTGCAGATGCGGTTCCCAATCGTCGCCAATATGGCGGGCAAAAATCGGCCCCAATTGGGAATCGTCGCGGATCCGAGCATAAAACAGGCGGACCAGCGTCTCGATCATGGCTTCGGTTATCGGCATCTGGGCTTTGTCGGCGCGCGCTTGGGTGGGCATTGTGTTCATTTGCGGAGTATGAGCGTTGTCGAGGCGGTTTGCAGCACCCAGCATGTCGCACCGAGCCTTGGCAAAAAATGCCCACAAGCCATAGACTCCATCGCGTTTTTGCCCTATAGCGCCGCCACTACAGTGCTGTTCGGGCTTTGCTCGCCAGCGATAATAAGAAGTCCAAAAAGCTCCGTGTAACTAAGACCGGGCGATCGGAACCAGAGGTTCCGAGCCAACGCCCCATTGAAAAGATCAGAACGGATCAGATTATGAATATCATCCAGCAGCTGAATCAGGAGCAAGTCGACGCTCTTGCAGCCAAGCGCCAGCTTCCTGACTTCACCCATGGCGATACCATCAAGGTGTGGGTCAAGATCCGTGAAGGCGAAAAGGAACGCCTGCAGGCCTATGAAGGCGTCGTGATTGCCCTCAATGGCGGCGGCATCACCGCTAGCTTCACTGTGCGCAAGATTTCCTATGGCGAAGGCGTCGAGCGCGTCTTCCCGCTGTATTCGCCCAACGTCGCCAGCGTCGAAGTGCTCAAGCGCGGCAAGGTGCGGCGCGCCAAGCTGTATTACCTGCGCGATCGTCGCGGCAAATCAGCCCGTATTTTTGAATCGACCAATTCGCGTACCAAAAAGATTGAATCCACCGAGCGCGTCGCCGCCCTTGAGGCCAAGAACGCCCGCGAACAGGAAAAGATCGCTGCAGCCGAGGCTTTCGCCGTCGAGCAGGCAGCCAAGGACGCAGCAGCAGCGGCAGCAGCCGCTGAGACCGCCGCAGCGGCGGCAGCAGCAGAGCCCAAGGCTGAGTAAGCCGCTCTCCATTGCATGAGATGAAAAACCCGGTCGAACGGCCGGGTTTTTTGTTGTCTGAAATTATCCAAAAACAATCGTAAGATATATCTTGAACTCGTCTCCCGGCTCTCCCATGTGTTAAGCCAACAAACTAGGGAGACCTCCAATGTCTGACGACAATGATGAATTTTCCGCACAATGGCGCCGCTTTGAAAGCGCCGCCCGTCGCGGCTTCAACCGCCTGACCGGCATGGCCGACAATGATGGCTTCGGCAACAATTTCCGCATGGGTCGTATGCTCGCCGCCGGCGATGTTCGTCTGGTCGCGCTGTACTTGATCGACCAGCAACCGCGTCACGGCTACGATTTGATCAAGGCAATCGAGGAAAAATCGCGCGGGTGTTACACCCCGAGCCCAGGCATGATCTACCCGGCGCTGACCTATCTCGAAGAAGCGGGGTTTGTGACCTCGGAAAACGACGCCAACAAAAAGCTCTATACCATCACCGAAGCCGGTCGCTCTCATCTGGCCGACAATCGGGCCGCCATTGAGGCTACGCTCAACTTTCTTGCCAAAGCCGGCGAGCGGATGCAGCAATTCCGTGATTGGAGCTTTGGCAATGCCGACGCCGAGGGGACGACTGAACGCCATTCGTCGTCCCAGCGGCACGGACCAGGTCCACGTTCGCACCGCCACGGCTTTCCATTTGGTGGGCCGCACGACCGCGATATCGAGGACGTGCTCCCCGAGGTCAATGACGCGCGCCGCGCGCTCAAGGATGCGATCCGTGAGGCCATCGGCAAAGGCGAGGAGGTTCAGCGCAAAACAGCCGACATCCTGCGCCGTGCCGCCACCGACATCGCCCGGCAAACCGGCGACGATATCGACCTCTAGACCCCTGCCGGCCCGGTCATTCCGGGCCGGTCGCTAGCGCCAGAGCCCCAAAATCAATCCCATAAGGGCAAAGCCAATGGTCAAATAGCCGGCATTGATCAAAAAGTAGCTGAGCGGACGACGCTCAAACAGCGTCAGGATACCCACGCTCAATCCGGCCCAGCCAAGCCCGGCAGCGACGGAGGCGGCGAGCGCAAAACTCAGCGTTGTCTGCGGCCCGGCCAGAAAGAACGCCAAATTGGTGGCCATGATCAGGGTCAACACAAAGGCCAGGCCAAAGATGACGGCTGGATTGCCGCTGGCGCGTTGAGCATCACTGATGCCAGCCGCCTTCTGCCACGGCTTGTCAAACAAGAGCGGCGAATACCAGACCCCGCCGAGCACAAACATCGAAATGGCCGCAGCAATTACCGCCAGCCAGTTGACCGATCCACCCATTTTATTCCCCCGTTTTGGTCGCGCGTAGCGACGCCTAACCATGCAATTGCAGGCCTCACTCGTCAACCCGGGCAGCGGGCACTCGCCAAGCCGGAGAAACCTGCTAACATGTTAGCTATAACGCAGGGCTCCGACGCTTGAACCAGATTGCCCCAATTTTGCTGGATCGCGCCGCTGCTGGAAAGCGCGTGGCAGATCGGTTGCGCGCCATCATCGCGCCGTCCAAGGTTATGACCGATCCGCTGATGACCTTCGCCTGGTCCGGCGATGCCAGCTCATATCGATTAGTTCCCGCGGTTGTTGCCATTATCGACACCGAGGATCAGGTCCGCGCAGTGTTTGCGGCGGCCCGTGCTGAAGGCCTGCCAGTTACATTCCGGGCCGCAGGCACCTCCTTGTCGGGGCAGGCGATCACCGATGGCGTCCTGGCGGTGCTTGGCGATGGCTGGCGCAAGCTGCAGGTCATTGATGATGGTGCCCGAATCGTCTTGGGACCGTCCATCATTGTGGCCAGGGCCAATCTGGCGCTTAAGCCTTTTAATCGCAAAATCGGGCCTGATCCCGCCAGCCAGGCGACCTGCAAGATCGGCGGGGTCGTCAACAACAACTCATCGGGCATGTGTTGCGGCGTCGCCCAGAACACCTATCACACCATGGACCGGTTGCGGATCATCCTGACCGACGGAACCATGCTCGATTCGGGGGATGCTGCATCGCGCCAATTGTTCCGGGGTCGCCGTGGCGATCTGTTGGACGGATTGGCGGCGTTGCGGCAGCAGATAATGGACGATCCCGAGCTGGTGGCGCTCATCGCCCGCAAATACCGCATCAAAAACACCGTCGGCTATTCGCTCAATGCTCTGGTGGACTATGCCGACCCGCTCGATATCCTGATCCATCTGATCGTTGGTTCGGAAGGCACGCTCGGGTTTGTTGCCGAGGTAACGTACAACACCGTCCCCGATCACCCCTTCAAGTCGACGGCATTGGTGCCGTTCCCAGACCCCTATTCCTGCGGCCGCGCCATATCCCTGTTGGCCAATGGTGGCGTTCACGTCACCACCGGCGTCACTGCCGCCGAATATATTGAGCGTCGCGCGCTGCAAACGGTCATCCACCTGCCTGCCATACAAAATCTCGCACCCTATCTTACCGACACCTCCCCCGCCGTGTTGATTGATGTCACCGCCCCCAGCGGTGAAGAACTCGAAGCTGCGGTGCAAAAGGCCATCGCCATTCTCGCCAGCCAAGGGGCCACCCACATCGACTTTTCCACCGATGAACGGCGCAGCCACGAATTGTGGGATATTCGTAAGGGCTTTTTTGCCACGGGCGGCGCCGCGCGCCCCAAGGGCACCTCGATGCTCACCGAAGACGTCGCCGCGCCGGTTGAACGACTGGCCGATTTTGTCATCGATATGCGTAACCTGCTCGACCAGTACGGCTATGCCGACGCCATCATTTTCGGCCACGCTCTGGCCGGCAACCTACACTTCCAGATGAGCGACAATTTTGCCCTAGCCGGTGCCGCCGAAAAATTCGATGCTTTCTCCAAGGCCCTATCCGAGCTGGTTTCAGTTCAATATGGCGGCAGCTTGAAGGCCGAGCACGGCACCGGTCGCGCCATCGCCCCGTTCGTCGAGGCCGAATGGGGGCCGAAGGCCTATGCCTTGATGGGCAAAATCAAGGCCCTGTTTGACCCAGAAAACCTTTTGAACCCCGGTGTGTTGCTGAACGCTGATCCAGATATCCACGTCAAGAATTTAAAACTCATGCCCCTGGCCGATCCCTTGATTGACCTGTGCATCGAATGTGGTTTTTGTGAACCCGCCTGCCCCAGCCAACAATTGACCCTGTCACCGCGCCAACGCATTGCGATAACCAGAGAACGCGCCCGCTTGCGCCAGACCGGGGAAGACCCAACGCTGCTCCGGCGGCTCGATCATGATTTTCAATATGCAGGCCTTGATACCTGCGCGGCCTGCAATCTATGCGCGCAGCGGTGCCCGGTCGGCATCGAAACCGGCACCATGGTCATCGGCCAACGCGCCGAGCGGCGCAGTGAGTTTGCGCGCTCACTGGCCAATTTTGCCGCCGACAACCTTGGCACGATTGAAGGCCTGATGCGTGGAGGGCTCGCGCTTGCCGATCTGGGCAGAACCGTGATTGGCGCATCTGGTGTAACAGCCATCACCGATACGGCGCGACACCTCACTGGTCGCCGCGTGCCGCGCGTCTCCAAGGGCCTGACGCGCGGTCCGGGCGCACCCAAAGGAGCCGACACCCGCCAGAACCCCAAGGCCTCGGGCCCACCGGTCCCTATTGCCCTCTCGGGCCGCCAGAAGGTGGTGTATTTTCCCGCCTGCCCCACAAGGATGTTCGGTGCACCCCAAACCCCGCTGAAGCTTCTGGCGACCCCAGACGCCATGTTGGCGCTGCTCACACGGGCCGGATTTGAACCGGTCATGCTCGAGCGTGCCACAGGCCAGTGCTGCGGCCAGCCATTTCAGTCCAAAGGCTTTCCAGAGACAGCTGCCCGAATTGGTGGCGCGCTCAACGCCGAGCTGGCAACCCTTTCCGCAGGCGGTAAATTGACAGTAGTCACCGACGCGTCCACCTGCGCCAGGCATTTGCTTTCGGCTCCGGGCGACTTGGTGGTTTCGGACAGCGCGCAATTTATCCTCGGCGCCATCCTGCCGCGCCTGACGCTGACCAATCGTCTTGCCGTGGTTGCAGTCCATCACAATTGCTCGGCCCAGCGACTGAACGAGCAGGGGGCCACCGAAACCATTGCCCTCGCTTGCGCCGAGCAGATCGCCGTACTCGCATCGGTGACCTGCTGTGGCTTTGCCGGCGACAAGGGCCTGTTCACCCCCGAACTCAACGCCCATGCGACACGGTTTGTGCGCAGTGACATTCCGCCGAACTGTACAATTGGCGTCTCGACGGTTTCGACCTGCGCATCGGGCCTGTCCGATCATGCCGGTATTCCCTTCGTATCCCTGGCCAGCCTGCTCGAATATGCCAGCAGACCAGCATGAACCAGTCCGTGCTTGCCGCCATGGGGCAATCAGGGCTATGGCAGCCCCATGAGCACGAAAACCACCATTAACTCCCTTGGCCAACGCGGCGAGGGTGTTGCCGAAATCGACGGTCAGCGCATTTATGTGCCGCTGGCGCTGCCCGGGGAATTAGTGGAAATCACCATCGATGGTGATCGCGGCACAGTGCTGGAGATCATCGAGAAAAGCCCGCACCGGATCGACCCATTCTGCAGCCATTTCGGCAAATGCGGCGGCTGCCAGACCCAGCACATGGACCGGCCGACCTACGAAGCTTTCAAGACCGGGCTGGTGCAGACCCCGCTGCGCTTTGCCAGCATTGAAACAGCGATCTCCCAGTTCATTGACGCTGGTGGCGCCGGGCGACGCCGAGCCACGCTGCACGCCCGTCGGGAAGGCGCCGGCTATATGCGCGCCCGCAGCCATCAAGTCCATGACATCGATCACTGCCCTATTCTGGTCCCGGCGCTAAGCCGGGCCCCAGAGATCACCCGCGCCGTCCACGAGGCAATTGGCGAGGCCGACGTCAGCTTTACCGCCACTTTGACTGGTTTGGATGTTGGCGTTCGGACTGAAAAGGCCCGTGCCAGCGCCAAACGGCTTGAGCCGCTGGTTGCCCGCTATCGGCTGGCCCGTCTAACCCTTAACGGGGACATGGTTTTGCAGAGCCAGCCAGCCGAAATCGCCATGGGTGCCAACCGCGTCGAGCTGCCGACCGGTAGCTTTTTGCAGGCGACCGAGATCGCACAAAACCTTTTGGCCGATTATGTCGCCGAAGCACTGTCGGGGGCCAAGATGATCGCCGACCTGTTCTGCGGGGTGGGTCCATTTGCCCTGCGGCTCGCCCAAAAGGCCAAGGTCTACGCCGTCGACAGCGACAAGCCGGCAATTCTGGCCCTGGATCAGGCCCGCCGCCACGCCAGGGGCCTCAAACAAATGACCCTGCAGGCGCGAGACCTGTTCCGCGAACCCTTGACCCGCTACGAACTGGTTGACTACGACGGCGTCGTTCTTGATCCGCCCCGTGCTGGCGCTGAGGCACAAGTGACCGAGCTGGCCGCCTCCAAGGTCAAGACCATTGCCATGATCGCCTGCGATGCCAAGACCTTTGCCCGTGATGCGGCGATCCTGATTGGCGGCGGCTACACTATGTCTGATCTGCGGGCGGTCGACCAATTTGTCCACTCCACCCATATTGAAATTGCTGCAGTTTTTCGCCGTTAGTCCAACAGGCTGTGCTTTGTTTGCTCAAGGCTTTGCAGCGATGAGCCTTTTGGCACGAACTCGAGCCCGACCAAACCGGCATAGCCATTGGCAAACAGCCAATCCAACGCATCCCGCAGTGGCAGCTGGCCACTGCCGGGTTGATGGCGGCCCAAATGGTCGGCAACATGAATATGGGCCACCCGGTCGACCCGCCCCATCAACACCTCTTGGGTACGTTCACCCATCACCATCGAGTGGTAAAGGTCGTACAAAATCGCAATTTCTGGTCGGTTGACCGCATCGATGATGTCGAGAGCCTCGGTGGTTGAGGCCAGATAATAGCCCTGGTGGTCGATCAGGGTATTGAGCGGCTCCAGCGCCAGCCGCACCCCGGTCCCCTGCAATAGGTCTGCGGCGCGCACCAGGCAGGATTGGATCGCGGCGCGTTGTTCGGCGCGACTGCGTCCCGGCAGATCATCGCCGGCCTGAGCGATCAGCACTTTGGCGCCTAGGCGCTTCGCCACCACAATGCTTTCGACCAGCCCCTTTAGGAACAGGTCATGCTGGGCTGGATCGGTGAGCGGCACCATCGGTTCGGCCACCAGCCCCGTCACCGTCATACCGGTGACGCCAATAGCAGTCTCGATGGCGGCGATGTCCTTGTCGCCCCAATTCCAAAATTCGAAGGCCGACAGGCCAGCACTCCGCGCCAGACCAATTCTGCGAACAAAATCGGCTGTTTCTGGGACAAACAACATTTCGATGCAGGCAGAAAAATTCATCGCCATCTCTCGCCGGGTTCGCGCAACCGAAAGCCCATTTGCCTGACTTGGCAAGGGAAAAACCATGGCCATGCCCAGTTCGATCTTTCCTGGCCGGGCGAGCTCGGCCTATGCTGGACTGGTTTGCAAAACACAATTTTGCAGCCCACCCGCTAATGGGCTGCCCAATCACGGAGAAGTCGGCATGACAACCAAGGATTATCGTCCGATTCCATTGCCGGACTATCACGAACTGCCCGTGGCACAGATGCGGGCCAATGCCGAGGCGTTTTATCAAATCATCCGCAAGCGGCACACAGTGCGCGATTTCGATACGCGCCCGGTGCCGCGCGACATCATCGAGACCTGTATTCGAGCGGCAGGGACAGCGCCGAACGGCGCCAACCACCAACCCTGGCACTTCTCTGTCATTGGCGATGCGGTTCTCAAACACAAAATCCGTGTTGCGGCCGAAGCGGAGGAAGCAGAGTTTTATGCCGGCAAGGCCGGTGAAGAATGGCTTGCCGCGCTCGCACCGCTGGGGACCGACGCCAGCAAACCCTTTCTTGAAGACGCACCGTGGTTGATTTGTATCTTTGGTGAGCGCAAAAGCGTCTCTGCCGATGGTGTGCTTCGCAAGAATTATTACGTCCCCGAATCCGTCAATATTGCCACTGGATTCCTGATAGCGGCTCTGCACCAGGCGGGGTTGGCGACTTTAACCCACACGCCCAATCCGATGAGCTTTCTCAACGAGATCTGCCAGCGCCCTATCCACGACAAGCCCTATTTGCTGCTGGTTGTTGGTTATCCCAAGCTCGACGCCACCATTCCCGCCCATGCCATCGAAAAGCGCCCGCTCGAACAAATCGCCACATTTTTTTGAGAGGCGATTGCGGCTTGATTTCGTAAGCAAGCAGAGGACCAAACCGGTTTGTCTAACGGCGGAGCCGCAGTGCAGTTTCTGAGGCGACGCCCTTCCGCGGATGGCCAACGGCGGCGGATGAGCGGCTTTTGTGGGTCGATGTCGATGCGATCTGCCGCGCAAATATGTGGGGCCTGTCGATTGTTCCGACGAAGCGGAACATACTCTCGATTGCGCCCAGAAAAACAAAAAGGGCCCCGAAGGACCCTTTGTTTCTCAAGGATTGCCAACCTTGAGAATTTGGAGCGGGCGAAGGGATTCGAACCCTCGACCCTAACCTTGGCAAGGTTATGCTCTACCCCTGAGCTACACCCGCACTCCATGTCCACACCCAATACCTTGGCACCGGGTCGACGCGCGCCTATATGCCCAATCAAAGAGGTGATTGCAACCCAAAATCTGCATCAGCTTTTCGATCCAGCCTGAAGGGCTTGTCACCGTGCCTGTTTGAGGCGCAGAAAGAGCCTTTCTCCACGACAAGTTTCCAGCCGCGAAGGCCCACTTTGATGAGTTCTCAATTGAATAATGCAGCCCACAACCCGTCCACCGCTATCCCGGTTGGCGCTTTAATCAAGGACTCCTCCGATCAGTCGTTCAAGGCCGACGTGATAGACGCGTCGCTGCAAACTCCGGTTCTGGTGGATTTTTGGGCGCCGTGGTGTGGTCCATGTCGGGCATTGACCCCGGCACTGGAAAAAGTGGTCACCGAAAAGGCCGGTAAGATCCGGTTGATCAAGATCAATATTGATGAGAACCCCCAGATCGCCGGGCAGTTGGGCGTGCAGTCAATTCCGGCGGTGTTTGCCTTCGCTGGTGGCCGCCCCGTCGATGGTTTCATGGGCGCGATGCCGGAGGGTGAAATCCGGCGTTTTGCCGACAAAGTGATTGCCGCGGCTCCAGTTACCCCGACGCCAGCCGATTCCATGGAAGCACAATTGGCCAACGCACTGACCGCCGCCAATGAGGCCCTCAAGCAGGGTGATCTTGGCCGCGCGGCACAGATTTTTGGCATGGTTTTGGACCAGCAACCCGACCATGCCCCATCGCTGCTGGGTTTGACCCGGGTCTATCTGGCAGCTGGCGAAACCGAACAAGCCAGCATTACCCTTGATCTGCTGCCTGAAGCGGCTCGTAAAGGTAGTGAGTATGCCAGCCTATTGGCTTCGATCCGCCTTTTGACTGAAGCGGCCGGATTGTCGGAAGTGGCAACACTGGAACAAGTTTTGCTCGCTGACCCCGATAACCACCAGGCCCGGTTTGATCTGGCGGTCGTACTCAACGCCGAGGGGAAAAAAGTTGAGGCCGCCGAGACTTTGATAACGCTGATGAAGCGCGACCGCAGTTGGAACGAAGACGGGGCGCGCAAAAAACTGATCGAACTGTTCGAGGCATGGGGTGCCAAAGACCCCGCAACGCTTAAGGGCCGTCGTTTACTGTCGGCCGTGCTCTTCTCCTAATGGAGGCAATCATGCTCAAGCGCCCACAATCACCAGCCGACCTGCCAAAATCCGTTCCGGTGTTTCCGTTGACCGGGGCTTTGCTGCTGCCGTTTTCGCACCGCCCGCTCAACGTGTTTGAGCCGCGCTATGTCGAAATGGTCGATGCCGCGCTGCGCACCAACCGCCTGATCGGCCTGATCCAGCCAGAGGACACCTCTGAGGAATCACCCAAGGGTCGCAGTCCGTTGCAAAATATTGGCTGTCTCGGCCGCATCAGCCATTTTGAAGAAAACGCGGAGGGTCGTTACTTTATCATCCTTGAAGGGGTGACGCGGTTCAAATTGGTGTCTGAACTGACGGTGATGACACCCTATCGCCAATGTATTATTTCCGGACAGGACTATGCCGTGGATTTCCAGCGCACATTCGGCGAGGAACGGGTCGACCGGGTCCGGTTTGTCAAGATGATGCGTGACTACGCCGAGTTTGCCAATTTTGAACTCAATTGGGATGAGATCGATCGCACCGGCACCGCTGATTTGATCAATTTCTGCTGCATGGTCTCCCCCTATGGGGCTGCCGAAAAGCAGGTCTTGCTGGAGGCAACGACGCTGGAAGAACGCGCCGAGACGCTGATTGCCATGACCGAAGTGGAAATGGCGCGTGGCGGCGACGGTCACCCATCGCCCCTGAACTGATGGTGGAGCCGCGCCACGTCATTGATGTCAAGACCTTGGAGATGCTGGTCTGTCCGCTGACCAAGACGCGCTTGACGTTTTCATTTGACCATAGCGAACTGATTTCCATCGCCGGGCGGCTGGCTTTTCCAATTGTGAAGGGCGTGCCGCTTTTAAGCCTTGAGGAAGCCCGCAGCATTGAGCCAGAAGAACTAAAACGGCACCTGCCGTGAACCGCTGGCTAGATCGCCTGCCCACTCAGCAGGCGCGGACCGCTTCCCGATAGTCCTGCGGCATTGCGGATCATCAGCGCCTTGATCGGTCCGGCCCGATCAACCAGCCCCAGCCCCAAATCGCGCAACGCCCGAACCGGCGCCATGTCATTTGAAAACAGCCGGTTCATACCGTCGGTTACCATCGCCATCAGGCTAACATCCAGCCGCCGCCAGCGCTGATACTGCATCAGCACATCGTCGCCGCCATGATCTAACCCCAACCGCAGTGCTTGGATCACAACTTCGCTAAGCGCCGCCACATCCTTGAGCCCCAGGTTTAGCCCTTGGCCGGCAATTGGATGAACCAGATGTGCGGCGTCGCCGATCAGCGCCAGCCGCGGGCCCACCATGTCGCGGGCAATTTGCAGGCGCAACGGAAAGCTCTGGACTTTGTCTTCAATGCGGACTGCCCCCAGCGTTGATCCCATCACTGCTTCGATCTCGCGCGCCAGCTCGGCCGGCTCCATCGCCACAAATCGCGCCGCGTTCTGCGTCGTCTCGGTCCACACCAGTGATGAGCGATTGCCTGGCAGCGGCAGGCTGGCAAACGGACCCGCAGGTCGAAAATGCTCATAGGCCACCCCGTCGTGAGGCAGTTCGTGGGCAATGGTGGTGACAATGCCGCTCTGGCGATAATCATGGCCGATCACTCCAATTCCCGCCATGGTGCGCAGGCTGGATTGGGCCCCGTCCGCCGCGACCACCAGCCCGGCTTTCAACACGCGCCCATCGCCAAGGGTGAGTAGAGCCGAAAAGCCATCGCTGACATAACCGGCAATCTCGGCGGGAGCGATGACCTCGATTTGATGCTTTACCGCATCAAGCAGAGGCTGAATCATCGCCCGGTTTGGCACCATATGGGCAAAGGCCTCGCCGGGCAGGACCTCGCCCTCGAACTTCAAAAACAAGGGCCTCGCAATATCGCCGACCCCCGAATCGGTGATTTTCATCGCCCGAATCGGTTCGGCCTCGCTCGCCATCTGTGGCCACACCCCAAGGCTCTCAAACACCAGTCGCACACCGGCAGCCAACGCCGTGGCGCGGCTATCGGGCAATACGCTGAGCGGCCGCCGGTCAACCAGGCCGACCCGGATTCCAGGCATGAATCGAGTTAGGGCTAGAGCCATGGTTAGCCCGACGGGGCCCCCGCCGACAATCACCACATCGAATCCGTCAGCATCGGTCGCCATCGCAGCTCTCCTTCGTTGCCAATCTTGTCTGAGCGCCCTGCATAAACAAGCGCGCCAATCGCCGCGCCCAACAGCCTAAATTTTAGCCAAAAACAGAATCGAGCGCCCAATATTCGGGCATTTACAGCAAACTCGTATCGACGTCGCCTTTGGAGTTTCACTAACACATTGTTCTAACATCAATTTTTCTGCAGACCGCGGTTGGCACGGCAATTGAGTCTGTTGAAGGCATTCAGCAGCAATGCGCTAAGTCGCAAAGGGGAAAACATGAAACTGGTGATTGCGATTATCAAGCCTTCCCGCCTCGAGGAGGTTCGCCAGGCACTTAACTCCCTCGATGTTCACGGCATGACCGTAACCGAGGTAAAGGGCTATGGCCGCCAAAAGGGGCATTCTGAAATCTATCGCGGTACCGAGTATGCCGTGCATTTTCTGCCAAAACTAAAGGTAGAAATCGCGGTTGATGACGATCTCAGCGACGCCGTCACCAACGCAATCCGCGATAGCGCCCAGACCGGGCGCATCGGCGACGGCAAGATCTTCGTCCTGGATCTGCTCGCCGTGACCCGCATCCGCACCGGTGAAACTGGCGCCGCCGCTCTGTGAGCACACCCCCAATCGGAGATAAAGAAATGACGAGTCTAAAATCCTCACAACGACTGGGTGGTGCGGTGCTCGCGTCCCTGGCACTGGCGCTACCAGCGTTTGCTCAAGAAGCGGCAGCACCCGCCGTGGATGCGGTTGCCGCGGTAGTCACCCAGACGGTCGACAAAGGTGACACCACCTGGATGCTGGTTTCCACCGTCTTGGTGATTTTGATGACCATACCAGGCCTTGCCCTGTTCTATGGCGGCCTGGTGCGCGCAAAAAACATGCTGTCGGTGTTGATGCAGGTGTTTGCCGGCTTCTGCATGATCTCCTTGCTCTGGGTTATTTACGGCTATTCCCTCGCCTTCTCTGGTCCGGCAGCCCCGAGCGGCTTGTCAGCCTTTATCGGTGACTTCTCCAAATTGTTCCTCGGACCGGTCAAGCCAAATTCGTTGGTGGAGACTTTTACTGCCGGCGTCTTCATCCCTGAACTGACTTTTGTGATTTTCCAGCTGACCTTCGCCGCCATCACCCCGGCGCTGATCATTGGCGCCATTGCCGAGCGCATGAAATTTGGTGCTGTGATGGCGTTTATCGCCCTCTGGTTCACCTTCTCGTACCTGCCGATCGCCCACATGGTCTGGTGGTGGGGTGGCCCGAGCGCCGCTGACGCCGCTTCGGGCTTTCTGTTCGGCCTTGGCGCGCTCGATTTTGCTGGTGGGACCGTCGTGCATATCAATGCCGGTGTTGCGGGCCTGGTTGCTGCGATTGTTCTGGGGCCACGCATTGGCTTTATGAAAGAATCAATGGCCCCCCACAATTTGACCTTTACCATGATCGGCGCGTGTCTGCTCTGGGTCGGCTGGTTCGGCTTTAACGCTGGCTCCAATCTGGAGGCCAATGGTCTGACGGCCCAGGCCATGCTGAACACCATTACCGCCACCGCTGCAGCCGGCATGGCCTGGGCCTTCGCCGAAAAGATCATCCGTGGTCACGCCTCGCTGTTGGGAGCTGTCTCGGGTGCCGTGGCTGGCCTCGTTGCCATTACCCCTGCTGCCGGACTTGCTGGCACCATGGGGGCAATTGCTCTGGGCGCCATAGCTGGCCTGGTCTGCTTGTGGGCCGTCATGACGTTGAAGCCTTTGCTGAAATACGACGACAGCCTTGACGTCTTCGGCATCCATGGCGTCGGCGGTATCGTGGGCGCTCTCGGCACCGCAATCGTGGCGGCGCCATCCATGGGTGGCTTCGGGCTCAATGACAACATCGGCGGCCAATTTATTATCCAGGCAACGGCAGTTGGGACTGCCGTCATCTGGTCGGCCGTGGTGACCTTTGTCGCCCTGATGATCGTCAAAGCGCTGTTTGGCGGCCTGCGGGTCTCAGAGAATGCCGAGAGTGATGGGCTGGACCTGTCGAGCCACGGCGAGCGCGCCTACAACTAACCCTCTGCCGGGCGGCGGTTTTTCCGCCGCCCGGATCTTGTTCAGGCGGTTGATCCTGGCGTGCAGCCCATGCTCCTCTTGGTCCGCCACAGAGGCTTCCCCTCGCAAACGGCGTGGGCTGCACACCAGGGCCAACAGACGACAGACTGCCCAGTCCAGGGCGCGCCGGATCGTCCAACGAAGCCATTTTTGTTGCGCTTTGGCCGATGGTTAGCACCAGATTAACCCAGCCCTTCTAGCATAGCGACAAATTGGGCTTTCGATCCCCGAAGCCCCTGCCAAAGATTTGTTGCCCATGCCGACATATCCAACGCCCGTGCTCGACGAAGTGCGCTCCGCGCCTGCGCGTGCCCGCCAACCCTCTGTTTCCGCCAAACCGGCCATGGCCCCCAATGCGATTGCCATCCGCATTCCATTGCGCTTGGTCGGCCTGCTTGTGCTGGCGCTGGTTGGCATCTGTCTGATCGCGCTAGCCTCATGGTCGGTTGATGACCCAAGTTTTTCTTACGCGACCACCAAAAGCCCAGCCAATTGGCTTGGTTTGACCGGTGCCGCGATCGCCGACTTGATGTTCCAGATCTTCGGTTTGGCCGGCTTGGTGCTGCTGGTGCCTCCCGCCGTCTGGGGCTGGGCCCTGGCTCGTCGTCGGGTGCCCACCACGATGGGTTTGCGCTTTGGCGCCTGGATTGCCTCCAGCGTGTTGACCACCGGCGTTTTTGCCTTCGTCGCCACCCCTGCCAGCTGGCCGCTGCCAACCGGCCTTGGTGGCCTCATCGGCGCAGGCTTCTCAACCCTGGCGACGATGATAACTGGCTCCAATCCCCAAGCGATCACCGCGATCCTGTTCGCTATCATCATCGCGGCGCCCACTTTGGCACTGTATTGGTTTGCACTTGGCCTTGGATCAACCGTTTCGGCGGTTCCCGAAACACCGGCACAAGCCAAGCGGCGGGCGGCCGCCAACACGGCCGACGAGGGCAATGATCACGAACCCAATCCAATCGTTGATGTTGCCATCGGCGCCCTCGTTCATTGGGGCTATTCCCTGCGCACATCACTGCGTCGTGCAATTATCCGTTACAAACAGCAGCGCGCCGCCGACGCCGCCCCACTCCATGTTGGCGACTTCGAGCCTAGTCTGCAGGCCCGCACCGAGCCGTCGCTGACCGGTGCGCAGCGGCAGATCTACACCGCCCCAGCCGCCGAGCCGGATTTCGTCACTGCCCCACCCTATGACGATACCCAACTCGATTACCCAGACGAGGCTGACTATGATGAGGCCCCCCTCGTAACCACGCCGCCCGAGCCGATTGTCAATTATCGCCAGCAGGGCGATTCCCGCTTTAACCCCGAAGCCCGCAATGGTGCCTCCCGCATTGCAGCGCCTGCACCGCGCCCGACCCCGGGCACACGGATTGCGCGCGAGGCGCAGGGATCATTGCTCGATGAGCCAGGTGGTTTCGAACTGCCATCACTGACCCTGCTTGCCGAGCCAAAGCCACGCGGCGTGTCCCATGAACACCGGCCCGAGCATCTCGAACAAATGGCGCGACGGCTTGAAGGGGTGTTGGAAGATTTTGGCGTCAAGGGAGACATCATCAATGTACGCCCGGGGCCAGTGGTGACCCTTTATGAGCTGGAACCGGCCCCAGGGATCAAGTCCAGTCGGGTCATTTCCTTGGCCGACGACATTGCCCGCTCCATGAGTGCCATTTCCGCGCGCGTGGCCGTTGTGCCGGGCCGAAACGCCATCGGCATCGAATTGCCAAACGAGGTGCGAGAGACAGTTTATCTGCGCGAAATGCTGGCCTCCAGCGATTTTGAGAAGATGAAAGGCAAACTGCCGATCTGTCTTGGCAAAACCATCGGCGGCGAACCGGTCATCGCCGATCTTGCCCGTATGCCGCATTTGTTGATTGCCGGTACGACCGGCTCAGGCAAATCGGTCGGCATCAACACCATGATCTTGTCGCTGCTGTATCAAATGACACCGGCACAATGTCGGCTGATCATGATCGATCCAAAAATGCTGGAATTGTCGATCTATGATGGCATACCCCACCTGCTGACCCCGGTCGTCACCGATCCGCATAAGGCCATCGTCGCGCTCAAATGGGCGGTCCGCGAAATGGAAGACCGCTATCGCAAGATGAGCAAGATCGGCGTGCGCAACATTGACGGCTTCAACCAGCGCGTCTCGGAAGCGGCAACCGAAGGCAAGATCATTACGCGTACGGTCCAGACCGGCTTTAACAAAGACACCGGCGAAGCGATCTTTGAGAGCGAAGAGTTCAATCTTGAGGTTCTGCCTTACATCGTCATCATCGTCGACGAAATGGCCGATCTGATGATGGTTGCCGGCAAGGATATTGAAGGCGCCATTCAGCGCCTGGCCCAGATGGCCCGTGCGGCGGGTATCCATATGGTCACCGCCACCCAGCGCCCGTCGGTTGATGTCATCACCGGCACGATCAAGGCCAATTTCCCAACCCGCGTCAGCTTCCAGGTCACTTCCAAAATTGATTCGCGCACCATATTGGGCGAACAGGGCGCCGAACAATTGCTCGGCAATGGCGACATGCTCTATATGGCCGGTGGTGGTCGCATCAAACGCCTGCATGGCCCCTTCGTGGCTGACACCGAGGTGGAAGCCATTGTCGCGCACCTGAAAACCCAGGGTCAGCCGGATTACCTGGAATCAATCACTGCCGACGAAGACGATGATGGCGGCACCATGCCAGGTGACGACTATGCCGGTTCGGGCGATGAGCTCTACGACAAGGCCGTCAATGTGGTGCTACAGGACAAAAAGGTCTCCACCTCTTACATCCAACGGCGCTTGGCGATCGGCTACAACAAAGCGGCAACCTTGATTGAACGCATGGAACAAGAAGGCGTTATTTCCGCCGCCAACCACGCCGGCAAGCGTGAAATCCTGGTTGGGAACGACTAGTTGCAAATCAACGCGCCGGGTTCGAGGGCAAATTCCCTCGGACCGACAAACCCGGCGGGATGAGGCGTCGGCGCATCGACCACCCGCACCTGCATCTGGCAGGGTCCGCCCGTAATTCGATACTGATCTGGTCCGACATAAAATAGACCATCAATTGGGTGAGCCATTCCAAACGCTTCAACGATAGCGCCATCGGCCAGCAACGCCTGCAATTCGACGAGGCGCTGATACTGCGGCGCCAATGCCGCTTCCGCCGGTCCCAGCGCCAAAAGGGTTAGGGCAATACTCATCCATATGCGCATCACTGGGTCTCCAAAATTGCCATCTGGCAGCACACGATCACCGCTGCCAACTTCGTTTAGTGGCCTTCCCGCTGTTGCCGCAATTGCTTTGTAGGTTACGCTCACCCCTAACCCAGCCTGGGATTAAGCCAATGATTCGCCGCGACGCCGTTTTACTTGGTCTGACCGCCCTGTTCGCCACCGCAACCGCGGGCTTGGCTTTGGACCGTGCCTTGTTGCCCGAAGAACAGCAGCTTATGGCCGATATCGGCGCCCATAACTCCGCGATCCGCACTATGGCTGGCCGCTTTCTGCAGATCGATACCGACGGCGGCCGCACCGAGGGCACGTTTTACTTGCAGCGCCCGGACAAAATCAAATTCCGCTATAACCCACCCAGCCGCGAAGAGATTGTGTCGCAAGGCCGCGGTTTTTACGTGATGAACCGCCAGGATCGAACCTATTACGCCTATCCCCAGGACGCGATCCCATTGCGCCAATTCCTTGGCGACCAGATCGATTTCTCCAAGTCCAACATTTTGGCGGTCACCACGTCAGAGAGCTATATGACCATCACCTTGACCGATGACAGCGTCGCCGGAACGGTCGAGGTATCGTTGATCTTTGACAAGCAAACCATGGATTTGGTGCAGTGGAGCCTCGTGAACCCCAACGGCTCAGAGCTCACCTTTTCTGTGTTTGACGTACAAATGAACGTCGAAATCCCCCGCTCGTTCTTTTACATCGACGCCAGTTACACGCCACTGGATCCAGCCGCCCAGTAAACTATGGGTGGACCGTGGTTTACCGCTTTACGAGACCGTCGCTGCTCGGTCATAAAGAGCGTTCATTTCACGCTTAGGCGCACCAATGCCCGTTTCGTTTGCCACTTGGAACATCAATTCGGTTCGCCTGCGCTTGCCAATGGTGCTGAAATTTTTGGCTGAGTTTGAGCCTGATGTGCTCATGCTGCAGGAGATCAAATGCACCAATGACCAGTTTCCGGCTGGTGCCTTCACCGAGGCTGGATACAAATTTCAAGCCGTGCATGGCCAGAAGGGCTATCACGGTGTGGCCATTGTTTCGAAATTCCCGCTGACCGACATCTCCAGCCGGGTTTTCTGTGACATTCCCGAATCGCGCCATGTCTCCGCCAGGCTCGACTTCGGTCGCGGACCACTGACCGTGCATAATTTTTATATTCCGGCCGGTGGGGATGAACCCGACCCCGAAATCAACCCCAAGTTCAAGCACAAATTGGGGTTTCTGGACGAGCTGCAGCAATGGTTCAGCCAACCAGATTTCGTCGGTGATCATTTAATCGCCGGAGATTTCAATGTCGCCCCGCATGAGAACGATGTGTGGAGCCACAAGCAATTGCTCAAAGTGGTCAGCCACACCCCCGTTGAGACCACTGCCCTGAATGCCCTGCTGGTCGGCGGGCGCGGCTGGATCGATCTGGTCCGCAAGCATGTGCCGCACACCGAAAAACTCTATTCTTGGTGGAGCTATCGTGGCGCCGATTGGGAAGCCTCGGATCGTGGCCGTCGTCTTGACCATATCTGGTCCACTGGCGGCATTGCCGCCTTCAGCGCCGCGGCTGAAATCATCAAGCCCGCCCGCGGCTGGACCGACAAGCCATCAGACCATGTGCCTGTCATCGTAAGGTTTGATTGAGCTACCGTCCCCAATGGCCGGGGGACACACAAAAATTACTCAGCCTTCGGGCTGCATCTTGGTGCGTACCGATTGCAGCGCGCCCAAATATGACCCCAAATCGCGCTGAATGCGCGCCGCAGCGCGCTCCGCTAGGCCAGGGGATTGCTGACATAATTTGATAAAGGCGGCACGCGGAACAAATAACGTCTCGCAGTCGATGACGGCCGTGATGGTGATTGGTCTTGGCTTGGCAAGCACCAGCGAAATTGCCGAAATGACGCTTCCCACCTCGCTGATCGCCGCAGCTTTGCTGGCTTTGTCATTGGGTTTGACCTTGAGTGTCCCGTTGACGAGTACATGGGCGCCCAGCGGAAGATCGCCGGCCTTGTAGATCACGTCATCTGGCGCATAGCGCCGCCGCTCGCTGGAAAAGGCCAGCATACGCCGTTGCTCATCGTCACAAATCTCAAAGAATTCGGCATACGAGAGTACCGCTGCCGCGTCGTCTAAACGCATCCTGCCCCGCCCCAGAAGAGCCCCCGCGCCATCTTGCGGCGCCATCTATCCTATAGGACATTCTAGCGAGTGGCTGAATGGTATTTTTGCCGCAAATTACGGGACCAGTCGATATCCACCTTCTTCGGTCACCAACAGCCGCGCATTTGATGGATCGCGTTCAATTTTTTGACGCAGGCGATAGATGTGAGTCTCCAGCGTGTGTGTGGTGACCCGATTATTGTATCCCCAGACTTCCTTGAGCAGCACATCGCGCGTGATGGTCTTGGGGCCCTGGCGATAGAGGTATTTTAGGATGGCGGTCTCTTTGTCAGTGAGCCGCACTTTGCCACCGTCGGCAGCTTCAAGGGCCTTTGTCGACGGCTGGAACGCATAGGGTCCGATGGTAAACACCACGTCTTCGCTCTGATCGTGCTGGCGCAGAGCAGCGTTGATGCGCGCCAACAGAATCGGGAACCGAAATGGCTTGGTCAAATAGTCGTTGGCGCCTGCTTCCAGCCCCTGGATCTGATCTGCATCGCTGTCATGCCCGGTCAGCATCAAAATCGGACTGTTAAAGCCTTGTTGTCGCAGCAGCTTGACGGCGTCCCGTCCGTCCATGTCCGGCAGCCCGACGTCAAGCACCATCAAGTCAACATGATGCGTTTGCACGGCCTGCAAAGCCTCACCACCGGTCCCGGCTTGCACAATATCAAACTCTCGATATTGGGTCAGCTGCTCAACCAAGGTCAGGCGCAGATCAGCGTCGTCATCAACCAGCAGGATGCGTCGCTTGTTCATTGTTTTCTCCGGACAATTTGGAATGCAGCCGTTGGCTCACACTATTGCGAAGAGATTTGGGTTACCCTATCACAACACTGTTACCGCAACCAAGAACGATGCTGCAGCAGAAAAGTTGCAACAGTCTCACGCCATTGGCGGCCGATAGCCAAACAAGGCCGATCCCAACCGGACATGGGTTGCACCCATGGCAATGGCGGTTTGATAGTCCGCGCTCATCCCCATCGATAGTCTGGTAACGCCCGCCGCCCGCCCGAGCATTGCCAGGCTGGCAAAATAGGCGCCTGCGGGTTGACCTTCAGGCGGGATTGCCATCAAGCCGACTATGTTGAGCTTGTGAACGAGACGACAGCGTTCGACGAAGGCAACAGTCTCCTCTGGCGCGACGCCAGTTTTTTGCGGCTCATTGCCGATATTGACCTGCACAAAACATGGCAGTTCCCGCTCGGCGCGGCTCATTTCGACGCGAAGCACGCCCGCAAGGCTTTCCCGATCCACAGTCTGGATGCAATCGAACAGATTGACTGCATCGCGCGCTTTATTGGTTTGTAGCGGCCCGATCAAATGCAGTTCGACACCGGCAAAAGCCTGCCGCAGACTTGGCCATTTCTGCTTGGCCTCCTGCACCCGGTTTTCCCCAAATACCCTCTGGCCGGCGCGAAGAAATGGCAGGATGGCTTCAGCCGAAAAAGTTTTGGAGACAGCCACCAGTGTCACCACGCCTGCGCTCGAATCGAACCGCTTTTGCGCCACCTTCAGGGCTTTGTGCACCTCATTGAGCCGGTCGGCAGCTTCAACGTCGGTAAGCGGCATGGTTCTGGCCCGTTCCTGTTGACCTTAAAGGGTTTTTCTGGTGATGGTCCGGTAACCAAAATCCCCGCAAAAGGCAAGCAAACGCGGCGCTTCGCGCCCAGTGTCCGCCCCTTCTGCTCAAGTCGTCAAGGATGCATCAGTGAGCGCCGAACGCTATAACCCGCGCGAAATGGAACCCAAATGGCAAAAAGTCTGGGACGACGCCCAGTCTTTTGTTGTTTCCAATAGTGATCCGCGCCAGCCCTATTATGTGCTCGAAATGTTTCCCTATCCGTCTGGCCGCATCCACATGGGCCATGTCCGCAACTATGCCATGGGCGACGTTGTTGCCCGCTATCATCGCGCCCGCGGCAAAAACGTTCTGCACCCAATGGGTTGGGATGCCTTTGGTCTGCCGGCGGAAAATGCCGCCATCGAGCGCAAGACCCATCCCGGCACCTGGACCCGCCAGAACATCGCGGCGATGAAGGCCCAGCTCAAGTCCATGGGCCTTGCCATTGACTGGAGCCGCGAGATCGCCACCTGCGAACCCAGCTATTACCAGCACCAACAAGCCTTGTTTATTGACATGTTGGCCGCTGGGCTGATTACCCGCAAGAAGTCCAAGGTCAACTGGGACCCGGTCGACATGACCGTGCTTGCCAATGAGCAGGTGATTGACGGCAAGGGCTGGCGGTCGGGTGCGCCCGTAGAGCAGCGCGAGCTGACGCAGTGGTTCTTCAAGATTTCTGACTATGCCGAGGATTTACTCTCGGCCTTGGATAGCCTGACCGAGTGGCCTGAAAAAGTGCGCACCATGCAGCGCAATTGGATCGGCAAGTCCGAAGGGTTGCGACTGCTGTTTGAGGGTATTGAAGGACCGAGCATAGAAGTTTTTACCACTCGGCCCGACACCATTTTTGGCGCGTCTTTCATTGCGCTGTCCCCTGATCATCCTCTGGCCGCCCAACTGGCCGCTAACAACCCGGCGCTGACTGCCTTTGTTGCCGAATGCCACCAGCTGGGTACTGCCACCGAAGCGCTCGAAAAGGCCGAAAAGAAGGGCTTTGTCACTGGTCTTCATGTGAAACACCCGGTCATTGCTGGTGCCACCCTGCCAGTTTACGTCGCCAATTTTGTGTTGATGGACTATGGCACCGGGGCAATTTTTGGCTGCCCCGCTCATGACCAGCGCGATCTTGATTTCGCCCGCAAATATGATCTGCCGGTTGTTGCCGTGGTCCTGCCACCAAACGGCGACGCCGACAACTTTACTATCGACACTGAAGCCTATGTCGACGGCGGCACCATTTTTAATTCCGGTTTCCTGAACGGTCTTAGCATCGAGACTGCCAAAAAGCAGGCCGCCGAGTATTTTGCCGCCCGCACTGTGGGCGGCGAAGCGCAGGGCAAGATCGAAATCAATTATCGCCTGCGTGATTGGGGCATTTCGCGCCAGCGTTATTGGGGTTGCCCAATTCCGGTGGTTCATTGCGAAGTCTGCGGGACGCTGGCAGTGCCCAAGAAGGACCTGCCGGTGGTGTTGCCCGAAGATGTCAGCTTTGACAGGCCCGGCAATGCTCTTGATCATCACCCGACGTGGAAGCACGTCAGCTGCCATCAGTGTGGCGGCCCAGCGACGCGCGAAACCGATACCATGGATACGTTTGTAGACAGCTCCTGGTATTTCGCCCGCTTCACCTCGCCCCATGCAGACACGCCAACCGAACCGGCGATCGCCAATTCCTGGCTACCGGTTGATCAATATATCGGTGGGGTCGAACACGCGATTTTGCATCTATTGTATTCGCGCTTTTTCACCCGCGCCATGCAGGCGACAGGCCATGTCGGCCTGAGCGAACCCTTCAAGGGCTTATTTACCCAGGGCATGGTGACCCACGAAACCTACAAGACCGACAGCGGCGAGTGGGTGCAGCCCAATGATGTCGTGATCGAGACCCAGGGTGAGGTTCGCTCTGGAAAGTTGGTGAGCAATGGCGCGCCCGTCACCATTGGCTCCATCGAAAAGATGAGCAAATCCAAAAAGAACGTCGTCGATCCCGATGAGATCGTTGCCACTTATGGCGCTGATACCGCCCGCTGGTTCATGTTGTCCGACAGTCCGCCAGAGCGTGACGTGCAATGGACCGAGGCCGGTGTTGAAGGCGCCAGCCGTTTCCAACAGCGCATTTGGCGTTTGGTTGGCGAGACCGTGGCGATAAATGCGCTTTCGGCCAACCAAGCCGACGCTTCCAGTGATGCTGAATCGCTTGGTCTACGCAAAATCGTGCACCGGGCAGTCCAACAGGTGGCCGACGATATCGAAGGCCTGCGGTTTAACCGTGCCGTCGCCCAAATCTATGAATTGACCAACGCCTTGGTTCGTTCTGCCGGCATCGCCGCTGCTGCGCCGTCCTTGCGGGCCAGCACTTTGGCGGATGGTGTTGCCTGTCTGATCCAGTTGATTGCGCCGATGATGCCGCATCTGGCCGAAACCTGCTGGGTGGAACTGGGCCACACCGGCCTTGTCGCCGATGCAAATTGGCCAGAGGTGGACCCGGCGCTCTTGATCGATGATGAAATTGTGCTGCCGATCCAGGTCAACGGCAAGCGTCGCGGTGAAATCACCATCCCCAAGGGCACTCCCAACGCCGAGATTGAACGCCAGGTCTTGTCTCTGGAGGTCATTGCCCGCATGTTGGAGGGCAGGGCGCCGAAAAAACTGGTCATCGTGCCGGATAGGATCGTCAATGTTGTCATCTAAACCGGCGCTTAGGTTCACATTGTTTGCGGCCTTGGCTGTTTTTACGACAACGCTTGGGGCCTGCACGCTGACACCGGTCTATAGCGGCCGCATGGCCGAGCATCCCAGCCTGAACCTGGCCTTTGCCAAGCCGACCAGTCGCATCGAACAAATCATCAATCAGGATCTGGCTTTGCGGCTGGGGGTCTCCGAGCTGGAGACCGCCCCGCTGGCCAAGGTGACGGCCTCCGCCGCTGTGACTGGCATGGCACTGACCCAGACGGCCAATCCCAACAAGCCTAATGAAGTCACCGTCACCGCAACCTTGACCATAACCCAGCGTGACGCCTCATCCACCCCGGCAGTGACGCTGACCCGAATAGCCACCGCCAATTTCACCACCAGCGGTCAGATATTGGCGGATCAGGCCGCCCAGACCGAGGCCACCGAGCGGGCCGCCCATGCTGTCGCTGAATCCCTCCGCTTGGCCGTCCTTGCCGCGCTGATGCGCTAATCATGACGGCGCTCAAAGCCCATGAGGTCGCGCGCTTCCTCGCACATCCAGATCTTGATGCCGGTGTGTTTCTGGCCTATGGGCCAGATACGGGACTGGTGCACGAAACCGCACTTCGTCTGGTCCAGTATTTCAGCAAAAACGACTTGAACGCCGACGGTGTCATTACCTTGGAGGGCAATGACGTCGACTCAAACCCATCTATTCTTGCTGTTGAGGCAAAGACGATATCGCTGTTTGGCGGAAAACGGATAATTCGTGTTCGAAATTCCACCAAGGGATTGATATCGGTGTTGACGGATATTTGTGAAGGTCCGGCCGGGACTGTCGTTATACTTGAGGCCGGAAATTTGCTGCCAAAGGACGCTCTTCGAACTTTTGTTGAGGGGATAAAGCTGGGACGCGCCCTGCCGTGCTATCCCGACACCGACGAGACCCTGACAAATTTGTTTCGCGACACCTTTGCCAAGCAAGGCATTGGTGTTGACGCCGAAGTGATCCAGACCCTGCGCGAAATCCTTGGCAATGATCGCGAAATTACCCGCCGCGAGCTCGAAAAACTGTCCCTGTATGCGGCCGAGTCCAAACGACTGACCCGCGATGACGTATTGTTGCTGTGCGCTGACAACGGAGCCACGGTCATCGACGCTATTGTTGACGCCGTTGGCACCGGGCATTCAGAAAAGCTGGAATTGGCGCTCAACCGCGCGCTAAATTCCGGCGTCGATAACCAGCGCCTGCTGCGCGCCGCCGCGCTTCATTTTGGTGCGCTGCGGGGCTGGCGCACGCAATTCGATAGTGGGAAGTCAGCGCGAGACGTGCTTGCGTCTGCTCGCCCTAAGCCGCATTTTTCTAGGGCAAATGCTATGGAACAACAGCTTAGGCTGTGGCCTGATTTCGCTTTGGCCGCGGCCTGCGAACGTTTGCAGCAGGCAACCCTGGAAACGCGCCGCCGCCCAGCGCTCGCCGAATCAGTGCTGCGCCGCACCCTGGTGGCCCTGTGCATGACCGCCGCGGCGCACTAGAACTGGCCAAAAGGTTTCACGTGAAACTTTGGCTAGTTGGTTTGGCCGGTCAGCCTGATGCAGATGCCGTCCAATTGCTCCAGCGTCCGGTAGCGTATTTCGACCTTGCCACCACTATCGCCATGCGACAGCGAGACTGAGAGCCCCAACGCATCCGACAACCGGCGTTCAAGCGCCAGCGTGTCTGGATCGCGGACCGATTCGGTGTTCTTTTTCCGCAGCGATGGTTCGCGCTGTTGACTCAAGGCTTCCGCTTCACGCACCGACAATCCGCTGCCGACAATTTGTCGGGCCAAGGCGCCGGGGTCTTCTGCGGTAATCAGCGTCCGTGCATGGCCGGCAGTCAATTCGCCACTTGAGACCATATTGCGAACATCTTCTGGCAGGCGTAGCAGCCGCAACGTATTGGCGACGTGCGAGCGGCTTTTGCCAATCACTTGTGCCAAATCCTGCTGCGTATAGTCGAATTGCTCGATGAGCTGGCCATAGCCCATGGCCTCTTCGAGCGGGTTGAGGTCAGCGCGCTGCACATTTTCGATGATCGCGAGCTCAAGTGCTTCCTTGTCGTCGACATCGCGCACAATCACCGGGACTTCGTGCAGTCCTGCCTTTTGCGCGGCGCGCCAGCGGCGTTCGCCGGCGATGATCTCGAAAATGTTTGGATCCTGACTTGGGCGGACCAGCAAGGGCTGCATGATTCCTTTTTCGCGGATCGAATCCGTCAGCTCATCCAACTGCTCAGCGTTGAACACACGCCGTGGATTGGCTCGGTTCGCGATGATAAATTCAACCGGTAACCGCTTGATCCCATTCCCTGTTTCAGCGAACCGCTGGCCATCCATACTGGCCATGTCCCCGATCAATGCTGCAAGGCCGCGCCCGAGGCGAGACGGTTTATCGTTCATGCTCATTCCTCTTAAGCCGCTGTCAGCTGTCGTTCGCGCCGGATCACTTCCGTCGCCAGGCGCAGATAGGCCTGACTGCCCGCGCTCTTTAAGTCATACAATAATGCTGGTTTGCCATAGGACGGTGCCTCGGCCAAACGCACATTGCGGGGGATCACAGTATCATAAACCAGATCGCCCATTTCCTGACGAACATCAGCTAACACTTGCTCGGACAGGCTGTTGCGCTTGTCAAACATCGTCATCACCACACCTTGGATCGATAGGCGCGGGTTCAACGTTGAACGAATTTGTTCTATAGTTTGAAGGAGTTGACTCAATCCCTCTAGCGCGAAAAACTCGCATTGCAGCGGTACCAGCACGGCATCGGCTGCGACCAATGAGTTGACTGTCAGCAAATTGAGCGAGGGCGGACAGTCCATCAACACATAGCTGACCGGTTTTTCATTGATGCTGAGCTCGTCAATTGCCTTAAAGGCATTGCGCAGCTTGAAGGCGCGATCGGCATGACTGGCAATCGTCAGCTCGACCCCCAGTAAGTCCATAGTGGACGGGATGATGGCCACATTTGGAACGCTGGTCATCACCGCCGCCTGGGCAATGCGCGCCTCCCCAATCAACAGATCATAGGCCGATATCTCGCGGTCGACCCGTGATATCCCCAACCCAGTCGAGGCATTCCCCTGCGGGTCTAAGTCAACGATCAGCACGCGCTCGCCCACCGCCGCCAGTGCCGTGGCCAAGTTGATTGCAGTGGTGGTTTTACCCACTCCGCCCTTTTGATTGGCGAGTGTCAGAATACGTGGAGCCAAGTTGGCCTCCAAGGTGTTTGCCGCTAACTAGCTGTGTTTCAAGCCTAAATTACTAAGCTCGATCAGCACACCGTCTTCGTCGGTGTCGCTATTGGTTAATAGCACGTCATAGCGCCAATGCGCACTCGATTCGGCCAGTTCTTCAACATGTTCTCGCCCCTTGTGGAAAATTGCCCGCGTTTGGGGCGAAAAAAGCGGGGCTGCCATCGCGCATAACTGGTTCAATGAGGCCAACGCGCGCGAGGTGATCACGTCTATCGCGCCTGTTTCACGTGAATCAATCTGTTCGGCGCGCTTGGCCTCGACCGTGACCGCGAGGCCCAATTCACGGGCGACAGTCCGCAAGAAACTGGCTTTCCGATTATTGGGTTCAACCAGCAGAAAGCGCGCCGCGCTGCCCTTAAGCGCGATCGCCACCGGCAATGCCGGAAACCCGCCACCACTGCCCAAATCCAGAAAATTGAGATCCGTTGGACGCAATAGCGGCAGCACTTGCAAACTATCGGCAAAATGCCGCGTCCACACTTGCGCCAGTGTTTCACGTGAAACAAGATTCTGTACCCGCTGCCATTTTGACAACAAGGCAGAATATGATTCCAGGTCATACGCGACCAAGGACGTTGGTCG
Organism: Devosia equisanguinis; assembly: GCA_943372435.1. Classification (GTDB taxonomy): domain Bacteria; phylum Pseudomonadota; class Alphaproteobacteria; order Rhizobiales; family Devosiaceae; genus Devosia; species Devosia equisanguinis_A. The sequence continues at coordinate 263,555 of CALRYQ010000004.1, read as the reverse complement.
ATTGAACAAATGAGCGTAGCGCGTCAGGCTGGTTTCGTGCTCTTTACTCGCCATCAGCCGACCTTGCGCATCCCACCACGGCGGATAAGGGCAAGCACCATAGTGATCGCCGCCGGCGTCATGCCTTCAATTGCCTGGGCTTGGGCCAATGTTTGCGGCTTGAATTGGGTTAGTTTCTGCCTAATCTCAATCGATAGGCCGGGGACTGCGCCAAAATCGAGCCAATCGGGAATATCGATTTGTTCATCCCGGCGGACTGCAGCGATATCGGCCCGCTGCCGGTCGAGATAGACCGCATACTGGGCGTCGACCACCAATTGGTCGAGAATGGGCTCCGCAATCGCGCCAATCTCCGGCCATAGCCGCACGATTTCGCTCCGCTCCAAATTGGGATAAGACAGCAATTCAAACGCTGTTCGCTTCTTTCCGTCGGCATTGATCGGCACACCCGCCTTGTTGGCAACGCTTGGGGTGATGCTGAGCGAATGGAGCATGATGCGACCCTGAACCAACTCAGCCGATTTTTTGGAGAATTGGCTTGCTCGACGTTTGCCCACGAGGCCAACGTCCAGGCCAAGCTGGGTCAAGCGTTGATCGGCGTTATCTGCCCGCAAATGCAGGCGAAATTCGGCCCGCGAGGTAAACATGCGATAGGGTTCGCTGACGCCGCGGGTCACCAAATCGTCAATCATCACGCCAAGGTAGCTTTGCGTCCGCGACAGGACGAGCTCAGCCTGGCCCTTCGCCCTTAGCGCGGCATTCGCCCCTGCCAGCAATCCTTGAGCACCAGCTTCTTCATAGCCGGTGGTGCCGTTGATCTGGCCGGCAAAATATAGACCGGGCAGGGTTTTTAACTCCAGTGTCGGGCGCAGTTCGCGCGCATCAACATGGTCGTACTCGATGGCGTAACCCGGCCGAACGATTGCCACGTTTTCGAGCCCCGGCATGGAGCGCAAGAATTGCTCCTGCACCTCAGCTGGTAGGGACGTCGACAGCCCATTTGGATAGATGGTTGGGTCGTCAAGCCCTTCTGGTTCCAGGAAAATCTGGTGACTTTCGCGGTCGGCAAAGCGGACAATCTTGTCTTCGATCGAAGGACAATAGCGCGGCCCGCGGCTCTGTATCCTGCCGGAATACATGGCCGAGCGGTGGATGTTGTCGGCAATGATCCGATGGGTTTCGGCCGTGGTCCTGGTGATAAAGCAGCTGATCTGCGGCGTGGTGATCGTCTGGGTGAGCGCTGAAAATGGCTCCGGTGGTAAATCGCCCGCCTGCTCATCCAGGATGGAAAAGTTGATGCTGCGTCCGTCGAGGCGCGCTGGGGTGCCGGTCTTGAGCCGACCAAGCCGCAGACCCATAGCCTCCAAACGGCTGGACAATCCCAATACTGGTTTTTCACCCAGGCGCCCGGCCGGGGTCGTTTCCTCGCCGCGATGGATCAGCCCGCGTAAGAACGTCCCTGTGGTCAGCACCACAGCTTTTGCACTTAGCCGCCGCCCATCAAGCAGCACGACGCCGGTGACGACGCCGTCGACAACGCAGATATCGTCGACCTCCCCTTCGATCACATCAAGATTGGGTTGCGCCGTAATTGCTGCCTGCATGGCAAGCCGATAGAGCTTGCGGTCCGCCTGTGCCCTCGGGCCACGGACGGCGGGGCCTTTACGGCGGTTGAGCACACGAAACTGAATACCGGCCGCGTCGGCGACCACGCCCATCAAGCCGTCAAGCGCGTCGATCTCGCGCACCAGATGGCCTTTTCCCAAGCCGCCAATGGCTGGGTTACAGCTCATCTCGCCGATCGTGGCAAACTGGTGCGTAATCAGCGCTGTCGGCACCCCGAGTCGTGCCGAGGCAGCTGCCGCTTCGCAACCGGCATGGCCCCCGCCAACAACAATGACTGCATAGTCGCTCATCGAGTTTTCCTTTGAGGCGCTGTGTAGGCCAATGTTTCACGTGAATCAATGTGGACGCGGCGCTGCCGCTGTTTCACGTGAATCACTTGCCGATGCAAAAACTGGAAAATAGTCGATCCAGCACCTGCTCCACATCAATGCGTCCGATCAACCGCTCCAGCGCCTGCGATGCGATCCGCAATGACTCGGCAGCCAACTCTGGCTCGGCAAGGCAGTGGATCGTGGTGTCCAGCGCCCCGATGGCGTCGACAAGCGCGGCGCGGTCCCGCTCGCGGCTCAGCAAAACCGGCTCGCCGGTACCAATCTGTGACGCGGCAAATTCCCGCAATCGGTCAATAAGATCAGCCAATCCGAGCTTGGACTGAGTTGAAATCACCAGGTCGCAGTTTGGGCTTGATTGGCCCAAATCTGCCTTTGTACCGATACGCCACACTGGAGTGGTTCCTGAAGGCGGCTGGCTATCGGCAATTCCAGGCGTCGTGAGCCACAAAACCAGATCGGCCCGTGCCATTTCCTCCCTCGCCCGCTTCACGCCTTCAGCCTCTGCCTTACTGGTCGTCTCGCGCAAACCGGCAAGATCCAGTAAGACCACCAGCTGGCCGCCAAGATCAATTGGCACTTCGCGTACGTCGCGTGTGGTTCCCGGCTCATCGGTCACAATGGCAATGTCAGATTGTGCTAAGGCGTTGAGTAGGCTGGATTTACCGACATTCGGTGCGCCAGCCAGGGCCACCCGCAGGCCCTCGCGAACAACCCGACCGCGCTCGACGCCAGCCGCCGCCGCCACCATTTCCTCTTTGAGCGCTTGAACTTGACCCTCAAAGCCCGTCGGCAGCGCGCCGACATCGCCCTCGTCGGAAAAATCCAGTTGCGCCTCGATCTCAGCGCGCAAATCCAGCAAATTGTCGCGCCAACGATCAATCTGCGTGCTCAGCCCGCCTTCAAACCGGGCCAGCGCCTGTCGGCGTTGGTTTTCAGTCTCGGCCTGCAACAGATCCCCGAGACCCTGGATTTCCAAGAGGTCGAGCTTGCCGTTTTCAAAAGCCCTGCGGGTGAACTCTCCCGCCTCTGCCAGCCGCGCGCCAAGGCTGATACAGAGCCTCAGGATGGCGCGAACCCCAGCGGGTGAACCATGCACCTGCAATTCGGCGCAGTCTTCGCCAGTGAAGCTGTTTGGGGCCGGAAAATAGGCAATGAGGCCTTGGTCCAGACGATCCGTGGTCCCGATTGCCCGTAGACTCAATCGGCGGGGTTCTGGAACCCCGCCGCATAGGCTGATCAGCAATTTCGGCACGGTCGGGCCGGAAATCCGGATCACCGCGACCCCGGCCGGAACGGCACCAGACGACAATGCGACGATGGTATCGCCGGCCCGCATCGTCAGAATTACGTGTTCATCGCGTCAAAGAAATCGGAATTGGTCTTGGTCTGGCGGATTTTGTCGACCAGGAATTCCATTGCATCAATGGTCCCCATTGGCGTCAAAATACGGCGCAGCACATACATTTTCTTGAGCGTATCCGGTTCAACCAGCAGCTCTTCTTTGCGGGTACCCGATTTGGTGATATCGAGCGCCGGGAAGATCCGCTTATCGGCAACCTTGCGGTCCAAAATGATTTCCGAATTGCCGGTGCCTTTGAATTCTTCAAAGATCACTTCGTCCATGCGCGAACCGGTATCGATCAGCGCCGTCGAAATAATGGTCAGCGACCCGCCATCCTCAATATTGCGCGCCGCACCGAAAAAGCGTTTCGGCCGCTGCAGCGCGTTGGCGTCAACGCCGCCGGTCAAAACCTTGCCTGACGATGGCACGACGGTGTTGTAGGCGCGGCCCAGGCGGGTGATCGAATCCAGCAAAATGACCACGTCGCGCTTGTGCTCGACCAGGCGCTTGGCTTTTTCGATCACCATTTCCGCCACTTGCACGTGCCGGCTGGCTGGTTCGTCAAAGGTCGAGGAGATCACCTCGCCCTTCACCGAGCGCTGCATGTCTGTCACTTCTTCCGGACGCTCGTCGATCAACAGCACGATCAAATAGCATTCGGGGTGATTGGTGGCGATTGATTGTGCAATATTTTGCAACAATACCGTCTTACCAGTACGCGGTGGCGCAACAATCAATGCGCGCTGGCCTTTTCCGAGTGGTGCGACCAGGTCCAGAATTCGGGCCGAGCGATCCTTGACCGTCGGATCGGGCAATTCCATGCGCAGGCGTTGATCTGGATAGAGCGGGGTTAAATTGTCAAAATTGATCTTGTGACGCACATTCTCGGGGTCTTCAAAATTGATCGTATTGACCTTGAGCAGCGCAAAATAGCGTTCGCCTTCCTTGGGAGAGCGAATCTGGCCTTCAACCGTGTCACCTGTCCGCAGCGAAAACCGGCGGATCTGGGACGGCGATACGTAGATATCATCAGGTCCTGGCAGATAATTGGCATCGGGTGAGCGCAGGAAGCCAAAGCCGTCAGGCAGAACTTCAACGACGCCTTCGCCGGTGATATCGACGTCCTTGGCAGCCAATTCCTTCAAGATGGCAAACATCAATTCCTGTTTGCGCATGGTCGAAGCGTTTTCGACCTCGTGTTCTTCGGCAAAGACCAGCAATTCGGCTGGTGTTTTGGCCTTAAGCTCGCGGAGCTTCATATTCTGCATGTGGTGGATGACCCTTTAGGGAAATCAGAGGCGGGAAAATCAGGGCGGGAAGGTGGGATATGACGCCATCGCGGCGGCGACCGGCTTCGGTCGAACTCTATGGATGGCACGCCCCCAGATAGCGCGAACGCCGCCCGGTTTCAAGGTGAAACCAAAGCGGCGAGTTTTTGCTGGCCAGATTCACGTGAAACAGCGCCCTAAAACGGGCGCACCACCACCATGATCACAATGACAATCATCGCCACAGTCGGAATTTCATTGAGCATCCGGTAATATTTGGCGGGCCTGACATTGCTGTCGCTGGCGAACTGTTTGCGGTGGCGGGCTAAAACCCCGTGAAAAATGGACAAAACCAGCACAAACAGCGCTTTGACCCAGGGCCAACCCTGGCTCCAGTCGATGACGCCACTACCAACCATCCACAGCCCAAACACAAAAGTGCCAATCATCGCTGGATTAATAATCGCCCGCAGCAAGCGGCGTTCCATGACCTTGAACGTTTCGGACTGGATCGAGCCAATTTCGGCGTCCGCGTGATAGACAAACAATCGTGGCAGATACAACATTCCCGACATCCAGGCGATCACCGAAATCACGTGCAGCGCTTTGACCCACTCCATGGCGTCTATCCTTGTTTCACCAAATCAACCAAGCGTGCCACGTGCTCGATCGGAGTTTGCGGAACAATCCCATGCCCCAAATTGAACACATGGGGGCGATTGGCAAACGCTGCGATAATCTGCTGGACCCGTTCCTCCATCTGCGCACCACCCACCACCAACCGCAGCGGATCGAGGTTTCCCTGGACCCCCAGCTCTTTGGGCAGCATTTGGTTGGTAAAGTTCAGTGGGGTTGCATAGTCCAGCCCAACCATATTGACCTCGGTGGCCTTGGCATAGACCGCGATCATGCCGGCGGCACCACGCGGAAATCCGATGATCGGCGCATTGGGTATTCTGGCGCGAACACCCTCAACAATGCGCCGATTGGGCTCGATCACCTGCGCCGCAAAAGCCACCTCATCCAGATTTAATGCCCAGCTTTCAAACAATTGCACCACATCGGCACCAGCGGCGAACTGAGCCACCAAATACTCGATACTGGTATCAACCAGAATATCGATCAGCGCACCAAAAGCCTCGGGATTCTGGAGGGCAAACAACCGCGCTGCCGCTTGGTCAGTCGAGCCGCGCCCACCCAGCATATAAGTTGCCACTGTCCACGGAGACCCGCAAAATCCGATCAGGGTTTTTTCCGCCGGCAATTGCTGGCGCAGGCGTTTCAAGGTTTCAAATACCGGTGCCAAATGCTCAAGGACCCGTTCGGGTTTAAGCATATGTAGGCTTTGCGGGGTCAATGGCTCCAGCAACGGACCTTCCCCCTCGGCAAACTGAACCGCCTGCCCCAGTGCATCAGGGATGACCAAGATATCGGAAAACATGATGGCAGCGTCCAGATCAAAGCGTCGCAACGGTTGTAAACTGACCTCGACCGCAAGATCTGGCGTATAGCACAAATCAAGAAAGCCTTTGGATTTTGCCCTGGTCTGGCGGTATTCCGGCAAATAGCGTCCGGCTTGGCGCATGATCCAGATTGGCGGCCGTGCTTGCGGGTTCCCCAGAACGCAATCCAGCAAGGGCTTATGGTTCACAACGGTCATTGGGTCCGTCCAGCTAAAAGCCCAAAACAGAGTCTTGTTTTCTTAATCTTTATTATCATGGCGGTGTTTTGCATGAATTCCGTTTTGTTCACAATCAGGCCTTTCGCGGCACAAAAGCGCAGGGCAATGGTTAACCGCCTGTGAATTGCTGCTGGCCCAAGCCTGCATCATCGCCAAACTTTCATTGGTTAATCAAACGTTAACGAAAATTTTCGCCGCGCTATGGGTTGAGCAAGCCTGTGCAAAACCTCGGTCGGGCTCTGCCTCCTCAAAATGGGTTATCCCCAAACCCATCTCTGTCCTTGGCCACGATAGGGCGGGATTCCAATTGTTAACAAATCATGAGCGTGGTCGAACAAATCTGGCCCGGACCCAAAACTATCCCCATTGCCCACAATCCGGCCTTGAGCTGGGGATGACAGTGTGGAAAACCATGTCCCATGTTGATCCTAGCTTCCCACAGTGCGACCCGAAAAAACTTGCTGACCCAGGCCGGACTGCGGTTTTCCATTCACGGCGCCGCCATTGACGAGCGGGCACTGGAAGCCAAAGCGCGTCACAATGGGGCAAAAGCGAGTGAGGTGGCGATGCACCTGGCCGAGCAAAAGGCCGCCTCAATATCCAGGCAGTTTCCCAAGGCCTGGGTTATCGGGGCTGATCAAACCTTGGCCTTGGGATCGCAGCTGCTGCACAAGCCGCTCAATCGCGCTGACGCTGCCACCCAGCTGTCGCTTTTGGCTGGAAAGACTCATCAGCTTTATGCCGGTATAGCCCTTGTCCGCAATGAGCAATTGTTATGGTCGACAGTTGAAACTGCCGAACTGACCATGCGAGCCTTCTCCAGCGGTGAACGGGACGCTGTGCTGGCTTTGGAGGGGGATTCGATCTTGAAGAGTGTTGGTGGTTATCGGTTGGAGGGCCCGTCAATTCAGCTGTTTGAAACTGTCATTGGCGATTATTTCTCCGTCCTGGGGCTGCCGCTCCTGCCGTTGCTGACCGCTTTGCGCCAGTTGGCGCCAGAGCTTTTGTCCCCTGAGGCGGTTCAGTGACCAAAAAAGCGTTCGTTATTGGTCATCCGATTGCCCATTCGCGGTCCCCCCTTATCCACGGCAATTGGCTCGCGGATTTAGGCATTGATGGCAGCTATGACGCCATTGATGTGCCGCCAGCTGAGCTGGTTTCGTTCTTTGATCGCTTGCGTCAGGGTGAATTTGTTGGCGGCAATGTCACTATTCCCCATAAGCAAGCGGTTTTTGCGCTCTGCGACAGCGTCGATCCGCTGGCCCAAACCATCGGCGCCGTCAATACTTTGACGGTAACAGCGGGCAAAATCCACGGCACCAATACCGATTATCTGGGCTTTTTGGGCAATCTTGATGCGGAAGCGTCCGGCTGGGACGATGATTTGCAACACGCCATCGTTCTGGGCGCTGGGGGAGCGGCAAGGGCCATTGCCGTTGCCTTGCAAAGCCGCGGCGTCACCAACATTCATATCCTCAACCGCACTCTGGGCACGGCCCAGACGTTTGTGGCTGATCTCGGTGACCCTTTGAAAGCCCACCCCATCGGCGATTTCCCCATTCTAGCCGCTAAAACCAATCTGGTGATCAACACCACCTCCATTGGCATGCATGGCACGCGCTTTGACACCATCGATCTTGACCTATTACCGAAAACCGCCTTGGTCACCGATATTGTTTATGTGCCGCTGCAAACCCCACTCCTGCTCGATGCGGCGGCGTGCGGCCTGCGCATAGTCGATGGCTTGGGCATGTTGTTGCACCAGGCGGTTCCCGGATTTGAGGCTTGGTTCGGTGTCCGCCCAGTCGTCACCGCTGGCTTGCGCGCGGCAATAATCGCCACTTTGGAGCCATGAGCATGTGGAAAATTGGCCTTACTGGATCGATCGCGACCGGAAAATCAACGGTGCTGAACGCCTTCAAGGCGTTGGGTGTACCCGTTTTTTCTGCCGACGCGGCGGTGGCCGAACTCTATGTCGGACCCGCGGTTGCTGCAGTTGAGGCGCTCTTTCCCGGCACCGCGATTGCTGGTGTCATCGATAAAACCAAATTGTCGGCGGCGCTGGCGGCTGATCCCGCGGGCTTTATCCGGCTCGAAGCTTTGGTGCATCCGCTGGTGCGTCAGCGCATTGCCCAGTTCCTCGCCGCAGCAGAGCATTCCGGAGCCCCTTTGGCGGTGGTTGAAGTGCCGCTTTTGTTTGAGAGCGGTTTTGATTACGGTTTTGACGCCATAGCGGTGACAATGGTCGATGAAGCCATATTGCGCCAACGCGCCATGGCTCGTCCTGGCATGACCGTGGAAAACCTCAACACTATCCTTGCCCGCCAGTTGCCCCAGGCCGAAAAGAGGGCGCGGGCCGATTATGTGTTTGATACCGGCCAGGGCCTCAAGGCCACCACCGCCATGGTGGCCGCTTTGGTGGCTTCGATCTCGGCGCGTCAGGGAGCACCATGAACCGCGAAATCGTCCTCGATACGGAAACCACTGGGCTTTCGCCCGCAACCGGGGATCGATTGGTTGAAATTGGCTGCGTCGAGCTGCTCAATCAGCTGCCCACCGGCCGCACTTTCCATCAATACCTCAATCCCCAACGCGACATGCCCGAAGAAGCGTTCCGCGTGCATGGATTGTCGGCTGATTTTTTGAACGACAAGCCTTTGTTTGGTGACGTGGCCAGCAAATTTCTAGATTTTATCGGCACCAGCACGCTGGTGATTCACAATGCGCCCTTCGATATGGGTTTTCTCAATGCCGAGCTGGAGCGCGTCAAACGCCCGGCGCTGGTCAACACCGTGGTTGATACGGTGGTTTTGGCGCGCCAACTGCTCAAGGGCGCTCGCGTTAGCCTGGATGCCCTGTGCAAGCATTACGGCATTGATAATACCCGTCGAACCCTGCACGGGGCCTTGCTCGACAGCGAGATTCTGGCCGAAGTCTATCTGGAACTTAAAGGCGGGCGGCAGGCTGGGCTGGCGCTGGTGGCTGAAAACCGCGTTTCGGCGGCTGCTGCGGTCGCCAATCTCGCGGCAGCCGCCAAACGCCCCGTCGCGCTGTCGTCGCGCCTGTCCCCCGCTCAACTTGCCGCCCATCAGGTGCTGGTGACAGCGCTTGGTAGCGACGCAATTTGGAATGAATATCTTGCCCCCAAGGGACAAGACTAATTGGCTTTGGCGCCGTTGGCCGCGTTCGCTGCCTGTTGATCAGCCGCCAGCTTGGCAAGATTTTGTCGGTAAATCGTGGCAAAATCCACCGGCTCCATCATCAAGGGCGGAAAGCCCCCCTGCTGGGTCACGCTGGCCAGAACCTGGCGGGCAAATGGGAAGATCAGCCGCGGGCATTCGATCATCAACAGCTGGCTAAGCTGTTGCTCTGGAATGTTCTTGAGGCGGAACACCCCGCCATAAACCAGTTCGACATTAAACAGCAGCGCAGCTTCCCGCGTCGCCTTGGCATTCAGCGTCAGCTCAACCGCGTAGATGTCGTCCGCCTGTTTCTTGACCGCAACGCTGATCGACACATTAAATGCCGGAGATCCGGTACCAAGCATGATTGAGCCAGGTGCGTCGGGGTTTTCAAACGACAGATCGCGGATATATTGTCCGACGAGGTTCATTGACGGGGCCGCATTGGCCTGCGGCGCGTTGGCGGCCTGGGTATCGTCAGCCATTTTCTGGTCCTTTTTGCGCAAAATCTGCGGCGCTGGCTAGCATCTTTGCGGGTCAGCGACAAGCTTGCAGCGTCGACTAGCCTTAACTTGGACGATAGTCGTCCCCATCCAGATCAATCGTATCTGGTCGACCAACGCGCGGGGTTTGTATCGGCCCCTGTGCGGGGCCACCTGTGCTGGCGACAACAATTCGGGCCGACAATGCGCCAAAGATCCAGCCGCGCACTGGCTGCAACAATAACAACAGCGCCACCACATCCGAAAAGAACCCCGGCAGCACCAAAAACACCGCCGCAGTTCCAATCATCATTGCTTCAGCCAGCGTGCGTGCGGGCATCTTGCCAGAATTCAGGCTGGATTGGAGTTGCCCCAGGATCGCCAGGCCCTGTTGACGCAGCAAGAGGGCGCCGACCAGCGCTGCCCCGATCACCAGACCCAGCGTCGGCAGCAGGCCAATGGTCTGCCCGACCTTGATGAATAGAGCGATTTCCACCAGAGGCAGCAGCAGAAACCCCAAGACGAACAAACGAGCCACGATCTAATCCTATCTGTTAAGTGCCCGCAGGCGGAGCAGCGACAAATCGCCCAAACGTGAACTGGTTTCGGGGTAAAGCTTACCCTATATATAGGAAGACATTCCCGCGCCGCGAGCGCCCTGCGGCACTGGCTGCGTATTTGGATAGGCATTTCAGCCAATGAACGATTTTCTTGACCTCCCAACCCTCATCGTCATCGGTCTGGCCATTGTGGTCCTGGTCCGGCTCCGCTCGGTTCTGGGCACGCGCACAGGCAATGAGCGTCCGCCGGTCGAACGGGCCAAGCCAGCGGCCAATGACGCCAAGCTCGAAGACAATGTAACGCCATTGCGGCCCCGTGGGGCAGGCAATCCAGATCTTGATGACGAACGGCGTGCCCGCAAGATTGATGCCGAAATCGAACAGCTGACCCGCAACAATCCTGCATTGGCTGCTGGCCTTAAAAGCGTCGTTGACGCGGATCCGACCTTTACGCCCAAATCCTTCCTCGAGGGGGCCAAAATCGCCTATGAGAACATTGTCACCGGCTTTGCAGCGGGGGATCGTGTGACGTTGAAGGATTTGATTGAAAAGGACGTCTTCGAGGGTTTCAATCGCGCTATTGGTGAGCGCGAGGCCGCTGGCCAAAAAATTGATTTCACCTTTGTTGGCCTGCCCAAGATTGAAATCTCGGAGGCTGAATACAACAAGAAGACCGTGCAGGTTACTGTGCGCTTTTTTGCCGAAGTGGTATCGGCGACCCGTGACCGGGAGGGCGTTCTGATTGAGGGTAACGCCGATCAGGTCCAGTCGATTGCCGATGAATGGACATTCGCCCGCAATCCAAAGTCGCGGGATCCGAACTGGAAAGTGGTCGCGACCAGTCAGCTAACCTGATCGCACTTGTGCGGGACCTTTGTCATGTCCAAGCGCGACGCCAAACGCCTGGCCGACTTCCATTTGTGGACTGCTGTTGCCGAAACAGTCGATCCACTACGGCCCAAGCGCTTGCTAAAGTTGGGCAGCGGCCCGCTGCCGCTGCCCATAACCAAACCCGAAAAACCTGCCCCACCGGCTCCGATGAAGGCCAAAGCTGCCCGCCTGGCCATTCCCGCAATGCCCTCCTACCAGTCGCGGCACAATGGCAAAAGCGAGGCCGGGCATGGGCTTGAACCGCGCCTGCACCGCAAGGTGGCGCGGGGCCGCATCGAGATTGACGGCACCATTGATCTGCACGGCATGCGCCAGACAGAGGCCCATCAGGCGCTGCATCGGTTCATCAATGCCCGCTTGGCGCGGGGCGACCGCACGCTTTTGGTGATTACCGGCAAGGGCATCAAGCGGGTCGACGATTTTGAGACCAGCTTTATCGAGCGCGGCATTTTGCGCACCATGTTGCCTATCTGGTTGTCAGAGCCAGGGATTGCCCCGCTGATCGCTGGCTACAACATAGCGGCGCAGGGCCATGGGGGCGAAGGCGCCTATTATGTCAGATTGCGGCGATCATGACCCCACTCGGTGCCAAATTGCGGGCTTTGCGAGCGGAACGCGGCGTTTCACTCAAGCAAATGGCCGAGGCGCTGAATGTCTCTAGCGCTTATCTGTCGGCCCTCGAGCATGGCCATCGTGGCAAGCCCACCGGTTTTCTGCTGCATCGCATGATCGCCTATTTCAATGTCATCTGGGACGAGGCCGAGGAATTGCAGCGCCTCGCCGAAATGAGTGATCCCAAGATTACCATCGACACAGGTGGGCTATCGCCCGAGGCCACCGAATTGACCAATCGATTGGCCAGCGACATTGCCAAGCTCGAAATCGAGGACATCAAGTTCCTGCACAATGAGCTGGTGCGCCGGTCTGGAAAGCCCCGCCCTTAGCTCGCCAATCGCCGGCCATCCGAACGGGTGGCTCAAGCTGGTGCGACCGTCAAAAAAATACCGCCCGGTGGGAGGGGCACCGGACGGCGCATTGACTATAGACCTTCGCGATATTGCGGGGATATGGGGACTAGTCCGCCCGCCATTCGGCTACAGCACAAACCGGCTGAGATCGACATCGGCGGCCAACACCCCGACTTTTTCGTCAACGAAGGCCTTGTCAATTTCAATGATTTTCCCGGCTTTGTCGGGCGCCTCAAACGAAATCTCTTCGACCAGGCGCTCCAGCACCGTCTGCAGGCGCCGCGCGCCGATGTTTTCGACCGAGTTGTTGACCTTGACCGCCGCGTCGGCAATCGCCTCGATGGCGTCCGCGGTGAAATTCAATGTCACCCCTTCGGTGCCCATCAACGCCACATATTGCTTGATCAGGCTGGCCTCGGTGTCCTTGAGGATGGCAATGAGATCCTCGCGCGTCAGCGGCTTGAGCTCGACCCGGATCGGCAACCGTCCCTGCAATTCGGGCAGCAGGTCCGACGGTTTGCTGACATGGAACGCGCCTGAGGCGATGAACAGAATATGGTCGGTCTTGACCGGCCCATATTTGGTCGAAACCGTGGTGCCTTCGATCAGCGGCAGCAGGTCGCGCTGCACGCCTTCCCGGCTGACATCGGCGCCGCCACGCCCCTCACGGCTGGCGATCTTGTCGATTTCATCGATAAAGACGATGCCGTGGTTTTCCACCAGGTCGACGGCTTCAAGTTTAAGGGCTTCCTGGTCGAGCAGCTTGTCGGCCTCCTCTGCTACCAGCAGCTCATAACTTTCCTTGACCTTGATCTTGCGCTTGACCCCGCGCCCGCCCATGGCCTTTCCGAACATCTCGCTCAGATTGATCATGCCGACATTGCCGCCCTGCATACCCGGCATTTCGAACATGCCGCTTCCGGGGGTTGGCGCCAGTTCGATCTCGATTTCCTTGTCGTCGAGCTCATTGGCGCGCAGCTTCTTGCGAAAGCTTTCGCGGGTTGAGGGCGTTGATGAAGTGCCAACCAGCGCGTCGAGCACACGTTCTTCGGCGTTGTGATGGGCTTGAGCCTGCACGCCGACACGGCGCTTGTCGCGCAACAAGGTTAAACCCGCCTCAACCAGATCGCGCACGATCTGTTCGACATCACGCCCGACATAGCCCACTTCGGTGAATTTAGTGGCCTCGACTTTGATGAAGGGGGCCTGCGCCAGCCGAGCCAGCCGTCGCGCGATCTCGGTTTTTCCTACCCCGGTCGGCCCAATCATCAAAATGTTCTTGGGGCTCACTTCGCGCCGCAATTCCGGTGGCAGCTGCTGGCGGCGCCAGCGATTGCGCAAGGCAACGGCCACAGCGCGCTTGGCGTCATGCTGGCCCACAATATTGCGATCCAGTTCGGCAACGATTTCGCGTGGTGTGAAATTGGTTTCAGTCATTTTGGTCTCCAGGTGCCTTATCCAGGAAGCGCACCATCAAATGGTCATCGATAAATCGACCGTTTACGAAAAACGCACGGGGATCATTGGCGTAAATCTTGAACCCCGCGCGCCGATAAAGCCGGATTGCCGGCTGGTTTTCCGACCATACGCCCAGATGCACTTGCAGAACCTTCGATCGAGCGTGCTCCAGCACTGTGTCAACAAGTGCCCGCGCGCAGCCTGTGCCCCGCATCTGAGCCTGCACATACATCTGGATCAGCCAACCACGGTGGCTGTCCTTGTCGCCATTGCTTTGCATGAAGCCCACCAGGCCCACCATGCGCCCGTCTTGGGCAAAGGCGCCAAAGACATCCAGCGCCGTCAAGGTTTCCTTCCAGTCGCGGTCTTGGCGGTTTACCGAAGTCTCATAGGTGGCCCCGAATGCCTCGGGATGCAATTGCAGGCCTTCCAATCGCAATTCGCGATAGATCGCCGCATCATCTTGTGTGAGCTTTCGGATCGAAAAACTCAACTTTCGATCGCTTCCAGCGTCACATTGCCATTGGTGTAGATGCAGATCTCTTCGGCAATTTTCATCGCCTTTCGAGCAATGTCCTCGGCGCTCAAATCAGTGTTTTGCGCCAGTGCCAAAGCGGCAGACTGGGCGTAATTGCCCCCCGAGCCGATGGCAATAACCCCATGGTCAGGGGTCAAGACGTCGCCCGTCCCGGTCAAGACCAGGGTGTCGGTTTTGTCGGCCACGATCATCATCGCTTCCAGCCTGCGCAAATAGCGATCAGTGCGCCAGTCTTTCGCCAGCTCAACCGAGGCCCGCATCAACTGATCGGGATATTGCTCGAGTTTTGCTTCAAGGCGCTCAAACAGCGTGAACGCATCGGCTGTCGCCCCGGCAAAGCCACCAATAACCTTGCCGCCGGCAAGCCGCCGAACCTTTTTGGCAAAATGCTTCATTACTGTGGCGCCGACCGAGACTTGCCCGTCGCCGGCGATCACCACGGTATTGCCCTTGCGCACTGCCACAATCGTGGTGCCGTGCCACCCGGGAAAACTGTTCTCACTCATCGCCGCTATGCTCCAAATTGTGAAATGATACTTAGGGTCAGTTCGCCAGATTGCAATGTGCCCGGTTCGGTGCACCTCGCACCAGGCAGGCTCGACGATCACAAATCCCTCAACGCTATCTTTATCCGATTGGGTGTACATGTTAGGCATCCGCCAACCGGGAGAGCCAGATGCGCACCGCAGCAATTGCCCGCAAGACCAACGAGACCGAAATCAGCGCCACGCTGAACCTCGACGGAACCGGGCTGCACACCATGTCCACGGGCATTGGCTTTTTCGATCACATGCTGGATCAGCTGTCGCGCCATTCATTGATTGATATGGCGATGACCGCCAAGGGTGACCTGCATATTGATTTCCACCACACCGCTGAGGATGTCGGCATCGCCTTGGGCCAGGCCCTCGCCAAGGCGCTCGGCGATAAAAAAGGCATTCGGCGCTACGCCAGTTGCGAGCTGCCGATGGATGGCACATTGACCCGTGCCGCCCTTGATGTCTCTGGCCGCCCGTTCCTGGTCTGGAAAGTTGCGTTCACGGCGCCGAAAATCGGCGAGATGGATACCGAGCTGTTCCGCGAATTCTTCCAGGCTTTTGCCATCAATGCCGGCATCACCTTGCATGTGGAAAATTTCTACCACGACAATAACCATCATCTGGCCGAAAGCTGCTTTAAGGCGGTGGCGCGCGCCCTGCGCGACGCGGTCGAAATCGACCCGCGCCAGTCCGATCGCATTCCCTCGACCAAGGGTACGCTATAGACTGAAACCCGCGGCCCTTTATACGGCTGCGGTTTTGCTCTAATGCAACCCCAACACGGTGTCGCCCCGGCGTTGGTCGGGGCTCATCCTGAGATCTCTAGATGCCGTCCTGCCTGTGCCGGAATGACGTCGAGCCTGTGGAGTGTCCAGTGACCCTATTCGCCATCTTTGAACCAAAAGCGGGTGCTGACGAAATCCCCGCAGCCATTGCAGAACGCTTCTCCTGGTTGGCGTTTCTGTTGCCGCCGGTGTTTGCCATCGCCCATGGGCTGTGGCTGGAATTGGCTGGCTTTATTGCTCTGATTATCGCCCTCAGTTTTGCCGATAGCTATGTAGGCCAAGCCAGCAATTGGCTCTATGTCCTGCTTGCACTGTGGATTGGTTTTGCGGCGCCAAGCCTGATGCGGGCTAAACTGAGCCGCGCCGGTTGGCGACATCGGGCAGATCGTTTCGCGCCTGCCGCCGATAGCGCCATTTTGAGTGTTCTGGAACGCCCATGAGCCTGGTTACCATTATCGATTACGGCTCGGGCAATCTGCGCTCAGCCGCGAAGGCCTTCGAACGCCAGGCAGCGCTGCTGGCTCACCCGCCCGAAATTTGTGTGACCGCCGATCCGGACCTGGTTCGTCGCGCCGACCGCATCGTTTTGCCCGGCGTTGGCGCCTTTGCCGATTGTCGAGCCGGGCTGGATGCGGTTTCCGGCATGGTCGAGGCGCTGGAGGAACGTGTCATTGCCCGTGGCACCCCATTCCTGGGGATCTGCGTTGGGATGCAATTGCTGGCCAGTGAAGGTCGCGAAAAGGCCGTTACCAAAGGCTTGGGTTGGATTCCCGGTGCGGTGGTCAAGCTGACCCCATCCGATCCATCGCTCAAAATCCCCCACATGGGTTGGAACACGCTGACCATTTGCCAGCCACATCCCTTGCTGGCCAACATCGCCGATGGCGATGATGGATTACATGCCTATTTTGTCCATTCCTATCATTTGCAGGTGGCGGGTGATGCAACCCTGATGGCCACCGCCGATTATGGCGGTGCCGTGACTGCTGCCGTCGGCCGGGACAACATCTTTGGCACCCAGTTCCACCCCGAAAAGAGCCAGGCCCTTGGCCTGACCCTGATCGACAATTTTCTGAAATGGGCGCCATGATTCTGTTTCCCGCCATCGACCTCAAGGACGGCCAATGCGTCCGGCTGAAGCTGGGCGATATGAACCAGGCTACCGTGTTCAACGACAGCCCGGCCAATCAGGCCAGGAGTTTTGAAGAGCAGGGCTTTGAGTATTTGCATGTGGTCGATCTCAATGGCGCCTTTGCCGGGCAAAGCGTCAATGGTCAGGCGGTCGAGGACATCCTCAAGGCCGTCAACTTCCCGGTCCAGCTGGGTGGTGGCATTCGCACGCTTGATCATATTGCCGCTTGGCTCGACAAGGGCCTAGCCCGCGTCATCCTCGGCACCGTCGCCGTGCGCGATCCGGACCTGGTTAAGGCCGCCGCCAAAGCCTATCCCGGTCGGATCGCCGTCGGCGTCGACGCCCGCGGTGGCAAGGTGGCGGTTGAAGGTTGGGCGGAGACCTCCGAACTCGATGTGATCGAGCTGGCCAAGCGCTTCGAAGGCGCCGGGGTCGCGGCCATCATTTATACCGATATCGACCGCGACGGCGTGCTGGCGGGGATCAATTGGGATGCCACGATCCAATTGGCAGAGGCCATTTCGATCCCGGTGATTGCTTCGGGCGGTCTGGCCTCTATGGCCGATATCGAGCGGATGACCCAGCGCGATACCCAGGTGTTGGAAGGCGCGATTTCCGGCCGGGCGCTCTATGACGGGCGCATTGATTCACGTGAAGCATTGGCGCGGCTCAAGAGCATCAACCAATGAGCGGGTCGCCCGCCCTGCCGCCGCCAAGATTTCCCTGGCGGGCTTATGTCGTGGCGCTGTTGGCGATTGTGGTTTTTGCACTGTGGCCCTTGGGTAGCGTCGTGTTGACCTCGCTTATTGCCAACGCTGCTGGTTGCCATGTCGATGAGGGCAGCGCCCGTGCGTGCATAATAGTCGGGGTCGACATGGGCGAGGCGCTTTATGCTATGGGCGTGCTGGGCTGGTTCAGTTTGGTGACGCTGCCGCTGGGGGCAGGCGCTGCTCTGGTCTGGTTGATAACCCTGCTCATTCACCGGCTCGCCTGGCCACCTCGAATTGGTGACGGAACCAATGGGATGGCCCAACCGCAATGAACCTTGGACCTTCCCCCTATCTGGAGTCTGTTCGGTGACCCTCAAGACCCGTCTCATCCCCTGCCTTGACGTTAAGGACGGCCGCGTGGTCAAGGGCGTTCAGTTTGTCGATCTCATCGATGCGGGTGATCCAGTCGCTGCGGCCATCGCCTATGACGCCGCTGGCGCCGATGAATTGTGCTTTCTTGATATCACCGCCAGCCATGAGGGTCGGGAGACCATTTTCGACGTGGTGGCGCGCACCGCCGATCACTGCTTCATGCCGGTCACCGTTGGCGGCGGCATCCGCTCGATCGAGGATATCCGGAAACTGCTGCTGTCGGGGGCTGACAAGGTCTCGATCAATTCGGCGGCGGTCAACGATCCCGATTTCATCTCGCGCGCTGCCGACAAGTTCGGCGATCAATGCATCGTCGTCTCAGTTGATGCCAAACAACGCCTCAGCCAATCGCTGGGCGGGGATAATCATTCCGAGTGGGAAATCTTGACCCATGGCGGGCGCAATCCGACCGGGCTTGACGCAGTGGAATTTGCGGCCCGCATGGTGGCCCGTGGGGCCGGTGAATTGCTGGTCACCTCGATGGATCGTGATGGCACCAAGTCGGGCTTTGATCTGGCGCTGGTGCGGGCCATTGCCGATGCGGTCAATGTGCCGGTCATTGCCTCAGGTGGGGTCGGTACGCTGGATCATCTGGTCGAAGGGGTCATTCAAGGCCATGCCAGCGCCGTGCTGGCCGCCTCGATTTTTCACTTCGGCACCTTTAGCATTCCCCAGGCCAAGCAATATCTGCTCGACCATAATATTCCTGTCCGCATGGACCGCGCAGCGCCTTAAGGCCGGAGTAGGCAATGACTTTTACCCTCGAACACCTGGATGCCCGAATCGCCAGCCGCGCCACCGCCACCCCTGATTTGAGCTACACCGCCAAATTGCTGACCCATGGCGTCGAAAAATGTGCGCAAAAACTGGGCGAGGAAGCCACCGAGGCGGTGATCGCCGCAGTTACCGGCAACGCGCCGGAACTGGCCAAGGAGGCCGGGGATGTGCTGTTTCACCTTTTGGTGCTGCTGCGCGCCGCCAAAGTGCCGCTGAGCGCGGTGATGGCCGAACTGGAAGGCCGCACCAGCCAATCGGGTCTTTCTGAAAAAGCTGCCCGAACACTGGAGTAGGCGATGAGCAAGCGGACCCGGTCCCCGGCCCCCTATCACCATTTCACCAAGGCCCAGTGGTCCGCCTTGCGCGCCGACGAGCCGATGACCCTGACCGGGGATGATATCAAGCGGCTGCGCACCCTGTCCGACCCCATTTCACTGGAAGAAGCCGAGCAGATCTATCTACCCCTCACCCGCCTGTTGTCATTTTACGTTGAGGCGGTCCAGGGACTGCACAATGTTTCGACGCGGTTTTTGGACACACCGAACCAGAAAGTGCCGTTCATCATCGGCGTTGCCGGTTCAGTAGCGGTTGGCAAATCCACGACAGCGCGCATCTTGCGGGCGCTGTTGCGGCGCTGGAAATCCAGCCCAAAAGTTGACCTGGTCACCACCGACGGGTTTTTATACCCCAACGCGGTGCTAGAGGAGCGCGGCATCATGGAGCGCAAGGGGTTTCCCGAAAGCTATGATCGCGCCCGCTTCGTCAATTTTCTGGCAGCCATCAAGTCAGGGCTCGGCAATGTCGCGGTACCGGTCTATTCGCACCTGGTCTACGATGTCGTTCCCGATGCGCAGGTCATCATTGATCGCCCCGACATTCTGATCGTCGAGGGGCTCAACATCCTGCAACCAGGCGAGCTGCCCCGGACCGGAAAACCGATCCTGTTTGCATCGGATTTTTTGGATTTTTCGATCTATATCGACGCTGATGAGGCCGATCTGCGCGATTGGTTCATGGAGCGGTTCTTCCGCCTGCGCGAGACCGCTTTTCAGGACCCGACGTCGTTTTTCCATCGCTTTGCCGAAATAAGCGAGCAAGAGGCTGGTGCGCTCGGCCAGAAGGTTTGGGAAACCATTAATCTGCCCAACCTGCTCGATAATGTTTTACCGACCCGTGGCCGCGCCGATCTGATCCTTAAAAAAGGCGCCAGCCATTTGATCGAAGACGTGCAATTGCGGCGGGTCTAACTTAGCCGACCAAGCCATGGGTCCGCGCCATCGCCTGTAAATCCTGCAATGGTCGGGCGCCGATGTGGGAAATGATCTCCGAGGCGGCCAGACAGCCGGTCTTGAGCGCCGATTCATAGGATTGGCCGCGTGCCACCGCCAAAAGAAAGCCCGAGGCAAACAGATCACCGGCCCCGGTGGCATCTTCCACCCTATCCACAGCAAAAGCGGGCACAGAGGTGATCTCACCATTATGGATCGCCATTGCCCCGTCGGCGCCCATGGTGATGGCCGCAAGCTCCGCATCCTTGGCGATCTCGCGCACCGCCGCCCCCAGATCATCGGTCTGGTACAGCGATTTCAGCTCATGCACATTGGCAAACACATAATCGATGGTCTTGGACCGGATCAGGTCGAGGAATTCCTCGCGGTACCGATCAACACAAAATGGGTCCGACAGGGTGAATGCTGCGGCGCGTTCATGCTTGTGGGCATAATGGGCTGCCAGGACGAACGCCTTCTTGGCCTCGAGCGGGTCCCATAGGAACCCTTCCATATAAGTGACATTGGCCCCGCCGATTTCGTCTTCCTTGATATCGGCATCGGTGAGTTGGTGGCAGGCGCCCAGATAGGTATTCATGGTGCGCTCGCCATCCGGCGATAGAAAGATCATCGAGCGGGCCGTCAGCGCGCCGTTCTTCAGGCGGCTGGTGGCATAGTGCACCCCGGTTGAATGCAGGTCATTTTCGAACACATCGCCCAGTCCGTCGTCGGCAACTTTGCCCACAAAGGCCGCGCGTCCACCCAGCGAGGCCACCCCAGCTGCCGTATTGGCGGCGCTGCCACCCGAAATCTGCTGCTTGTTGGCTGGCATCTTGTCGTAAAGATAGGCGGCCCGGTCGGTATCGATCAAATGCATGATGCCTTCGCTCATGCCTTCTTCCTGCAAAAACCCCGCTTGGACCGGCGCGATAATATCGACGATAGCGTTGCCGATAGTGAGAACGTCAAAACGCGAATTGCTCATCGATTGGGTCCGGCTGGGGAGGAACTGGGCCTAGCCGATGTACCGGATCACCCCCTCATGCGCAACAATCGATCACGGCGCGGCAATGACTGCTGTGACGATTTCGGAAACGGTTTCCCCGGTTCCGATGGCGATCTGTCCGTCCAGCAGCAATACCGCCAGGCCGTGAACTTTTGACCACGCCGACAACGCAGCGAACCGCCCCTCCGGCCCGCCGGTTTGCGTGACTGCCTTAAGGCTGGCAAAAGCGGCGTCGGCCGCCATGCGCACATTGGGCCGCCCGTCTCGCTTAATCGTCGGCGAGAACATCAAACGAAACAAATTTGGATGTTCGAGCGCGAACGCCACATAGGCGTGGCCCATGGCCTGCAATGTGTCCTCGGGTTCGGCCTGAATGGCCTGCGTCATCACTTTGGCAAATTGCTGAAAGCCGCTTACGGCCAGCGCCTCAAGCAGCGCCAGTAAACTGTCAAAGTGGCGATAGGGGGCTGTTGGCGACACCCCCAATTGGCGCGCCAGCTCGCGCAACCCCAGTCGCTCCGCCCCTTCGGCTTCAAGCACACGCATCCCAGCCTCGAGCAGAGCGCGCCGCAGATCGCCATGGTGATAGGGAGACGGGTTGCGCAGAAGGGCCACCATGGTGCAGCGTTGACATTGATGTGAGCGATGCTAACATATCGTTCAAAATTGGCAATAACAATGGAGAATGTCATGGATTCCGACTTGCTTTTGGCCAGCCTGCATCATCTGGCGGTTTTTGCCCTGGTCGCAATCATTGCAGGCGAAGCCGTCTTGCTGCGACCTGGCATGAGCGGGCAAATGCTCAACCGCCTTGGAAAAATCGATGCCGCCTATGGCGCGGTGGCCGGGCTGGTGTTGGTCATTGGGATCCTGCGCGTGTTCTTTGGCGCACCAGGCTCCGGCCCATATTTGACCAATTGGGTGTTTGGCTTGAAAATGGCGGCGTTTGTCGCGGTCGGTCTGTTGTCGATTCAACCCACGCTTGCCATTCTGGCTTGGCGCAAGGCCGCGCGGGCAGACCCTGCCTTCGTGCCGCCGACCGCTGCCGTTCGGCGATCGCAAAAATTTTTATGGGCCGAAATTGCCCTGCTGGCAGCCATCCCGATCTTGGCTGCTGCCATGGCGCGCGGCTATGGGCTTTAATCGCTTTTGGGTTGAGGCGTCTTGGGTTCGAATTGACACCATTGGGCGATAACGCAGCGATAGCATTCCGGTTTACGGGCCTTGCACACATAGCGCCCATGAAGGATCAGCCAGTGATGGGCGTGCAATAAATAGGGGGCAGGCACTGTTTTGAGCAGCGCCTGCTCGACCGCTAACGGGGTTGCGCCGCGCCCAAGCCCGGTTCGATTGCCCAGTCGGAACAAATGAGTGTCGACGGCAATTGTTGGCTGCTTGAAAAATATGTTGAGCACGACATTGGCCGTCTTGCGCCCGACACCGGGCAGCGCCTCGAGGCCCGCTCTGGTGTCGGGCACTTGCGAGCTGTGGCGCTCGATCAGCAATTGACTGAGCGCAAACACGTTTTTGGCTTTGGTGCGATAAAGGCCAATGGTCTTGATCAGGCTCTCGATTCGCTCCTGACCCAGCCCAACCATGGCCGCGGGCGTCGGTGCCAATTCAAACAGGGCCTTGGTGGCCTTATTGACACCAATGTCAGTGGCTTGCGCCGACAACACGACCGCCACCAGCAGCGTGAAGGCGTTGCTATAGTTCAGCTCGCCTTTTGGCTCCGGGTCCATTTGGGCCAGGCGCGCAAAAATGGCCTCGACATCGGTCTTGGGCATTGCCCGCTTTTTTCCGGTTCCGGCCATTCTCTCCCCTCTCTTATCGGCTTATACTGCGGCATCGAGTGGATCCCAATGCCAGATGAGACCGCCCCACCGCTGTTTTCCGCCGAGCTCACCCCGCACCGGGCTTTGGGGCTGCGCGGTCGTCCCTATGTCATCGGCGCCATGCTCGCAGCGGGCCTGTTTCCGGTTCTGTTGACCTTGGCGCGCATCGCCTGGCCGCTCGCATTGGCCGTGTTGCTGGCGGTGGTCATCCTCGTGGTGCTGCAGCGGCGGGCGACTTCTCCGGATCGGCGGCGCGAACAGCTGACCTTGTGGCCCGATCGCCTGCACCTGGTCCAGGTCAATGCCTCCGGTGTTGCCACCAATCACAGTTTCAATCCATTTTTGGTACGCCTTATTGTCGATCGGGATTTTGATGAACAGACCACGGCGTTGCACTTGCGCAGCAGCACGGGCGATCTCGAAATCGGCGCTTTTCTGGATGGGGACGACAAGTCCAGTTTTGCCAAAGTGTTCGGCACCGCGTTAAAACGGGCCCGGATTTCGTCGGTTAAAACCGGGTCGTAAGCCGCTCCCCGGCGCGCTAATATCTGCTGCATGAACACGCACGCTTTGCCAGCCCCAGACACCGATTACGACACCGTCCGCGCCGCCATACGCTATCTCAGCGAAAATGGACCAGACGCTGTCGACTTGCCGCGTTTTTCCCGTGCGTTGGGGTTGAACGAGCGGCAATTGACCGAGCTTTTTCGCCGCTGGTGCGGGCTAAGCCCCAAATCATTCGCCCAGGCCGTCGCTTTGGATCATGCCAAGGCCTTGCTGCGTGAAGATGCCAGTGTGCTCGACACCACCTATGAAGTGGGGCTGTCTTCAACATCCCGTCTGCATGATCTGTTTGTCACCTATGAGGCGATGCCCCCGGGCGTGTTTCGCGCCAGGGGCGCCGGCATTGATATGGTGTGGGGCGCCGCGCCCTGCCCCTTCGGCATGGCCGTTGTCACCGCCACCGAGCATGGAATTTCGGGCCTGGGTTTTGCCGATGCTGAGGTTTCGATCGATCGGGCGTTCCTCGATCTCGCCAATCGCTGGCCCAATGCCCGGTTCACCCGCAACGACGCCTTGATCGCGCCCATGGTCAGTGAGGTTTTTGAACCAAAGCGCTGGGTGGCGGGCCGCCCGGTTCGCGTGGTTCTGATCGGCACGGATTTTGAGGTCAGGGTCTGGGAAACCTTGCTGCGTATTCCGGTTGGCCGGGCCACCACCTATGGCGAGGTCGCCACCTCCATTGGCAAGCCGTCAGCCTCCCGCGCCGTTGGCGCCGCAGTTGGCAAGAACCCGATCTCCTTTGTCGTCCCTTGTCATCGTGTGGTGGGCGCTTCGGGAGCACTGACCGGCTACCATTGGGGCGTGCCCCGAAAGCGCGCCATCCTGGGCTGGGAAGCCGGGGTTATCTCGGCGGCCCATTAGCCCCCGCTGGGGTTCCGGATTCACGTGGAACACAAATGACCTACGGCCAAACCGCTCCGATAGAGCGTGTTCGGCCCGAGCTTCCCAAACGTCACGAATTCTGGGGCTGCGTTCGGCTGATGGATGTTTAGATTTCCACCCGCATATCCAGCGAGCCATCCGCTTTCAACCGATAGATCGTGGGCTGGCCGGTGCCGATTTCGCGCTCCAAGATCTGCTCGGGCGTCAGCCCTTCAATGTCCATGACTAACGCGCGCAATGAATTGCCATGCGCCGCGACCAAAACGGTTTTGCCGGCCGCGACCTTGGGTTCGATCTCGGCGTGATAATAGGGCAGTGTCCGGGCTGCGGTGTCCTTGAGGCTTTCGCCACCGGGTGGTGGCACGTCGAACGAGCGGCGCCAGATATGGACCTGCTCCTCGCCCCATTTTTTGCGCGCGTCGTCCTTGTTCAGGCCTGACAGTTCACCGTAATCGCGTTCGTTCAGGGCGGTGTTGCGCACGATAGTCACATCGGCAATGCCCATTTCCTCAAGCATCAAATCCAGTGTGTGCTGCGCTCGTTTCAGGCTGGAGGTGTAATACAGGTCCGGCACGATGCCGTTGGCGCGCAGCTGCTTGCCGGTTTCGCGCGCTTCCTTGATACCCAATTCAGTCAGGTCGGGATTGCGCCAGCCAGTAAACAGGTTTTTGAGGTTCCATTCGCTTTGCCCATGGCGCACGAGAATCAGGGTGCCGGTCATCTTGGTCTCCAAAAAAAGTTTCGCTCAGCCGATTTTGAGGCCGAGTACGTCGTTCATGTCATAAAGTCCTGGCTGTTGTCGGCTTGCCCATAGCGCAGCACGCGCTGCCCCATGGGCAAAAATCGTGCGGTCTTCCGCCTTGTGGCTGAGTTCAATCCGCTCTGACGGACCCGCCAGGATCACAGTGTGGTCACCCACCACCGTGCCACCACGCAGGGCGGCAAAGCCGATGCTACCGGTCTCACGCGGTCCGGTGTGGCCGTCGCGACCTCTGACCGAATGGTCAGCCAGCGCGATGTCCCGTCCTTTGGCAGCCGCCGCGCCCAGCAGCAGCGCCGTCCCCGATGGTGCATCGACCTTGCGGGCGTGGTGCATCTCGACAATTTCAATATCGTATGTGGCCAAAATCCTGGCGGCCTGGCGCACCAGATCGGCCAACACCGTGACACCCATCGAATAGTTTCCGGATTTGACGATGCGGGCGCCGGCCCTGGCAGCAGCGGCAATGGCCGCATCCTGCTCGGCCGAGCACCCAGTGGTGCCAATTACATGCACGAGGCCAAGTTGGCTGGCTTGCTGGGCCAGGGTGACGCTGGCCTGGGGCGCGGTAAAATCGATCACGGCATCGGCACCAACCAAAGCGGCGTCGAGATCATCGGTAATGGCGATGCCCAGGGGGCCAATGCCGGCAAACAGGCCGGCGTCCTGGCCGATGGCCGCAGTTCCGGTCCGATCCACGGCCCCATGCAATTTGAGGCCGCCAGAACCTGCCACGGCCCCGTGCAGAGCCACGCCGCCTAATGCCGCGACAGCGCGAATATTGGCCGCACCCATGCGCCCGCCCGCACCCACGATAACCACTTTTAGCTCTGCCATGGTCATGCTCCTCATATCCCCTGCTCTAGCAGGGCCAGCCGGTTACGCCAACCGCGTGCCGCCAGCCATTTCCAGCAGGATTGCCCAGGCCGCCGCCGCCGGGTCCGCGGCCTGCACAATCGGGCGGGCGACGACCAAATGGGTTGCCCCCGCGGCCAATGCCTGTGCTGGGCTCATCACCCGCTTCTGGTCCCCCAGCGCCGCCCCGGCCGGACGGATCCCCGGGGTGACGATGGCCATGTCGCGCCCGATAATCTGGCGAACCATTTCTGCCTCATGGGGCGCGCACACCAGCCCGCCGATTCCAGCCTCGCGCCCCTGTTGGGCCCGCAGGGCCACGAGGCCAGCCGTGTCGCGGGCAAAGCCTGCCTCGGCAACGTCCCTGTCGTCCATTGAGGTGAGCACCGACACCCCCAATATTGTCAGGTCCGACCCGGAGGCGCCGCGCACCGCCGCCCTCATGCATTGGGGATAGGCGTGAACCGTCACCATCGCAGCGCCAGTTGCGGCAATGGCGGCGACGCCCTTTTCGACCGTATTGTCGATATCAAGCAGCTTCAGGTCAAAAAACACCTGCTTACCCGCAGCGATCAAAGCTTTTCCCAAGGCGTAGCCGTCAGCGCCATAAAAACACTGATAGCCAATTTTGTAGAAATTGACCGCGTCGCCCAATTTTTCGACGATGGCTTCAGCGTCCCGCCGCGTGTCAACGTCCAGGCCAACGATCAACTGCCCGCTCATGGCTTGCCTCTCTTACGGTTCGGCGCTTCAATCGCACAGTCGCAGCGGCGAGGCAATTGAGCCGTGGTGCCGGTAGGCCCTGCTAGAGACCTGCCAGGGCCAGCGTTTCCATCGGGGTCCAATTTCCCAGCAGTTTGCTTCTGTCAAAATCAAAGGCAAAACCATTGCCTCCACCGGCCAGAACCGGCCCGATCTGATCCTCAGCTCGGGTGATTGAGCGCCGACCCAGATGGCATTTAAGCAGGGTTCCAACGGCCCCATGCCCACAAAACACAATTCTGGTCGCCGTCGGCACCTGCTTGAGCGCCGCGGCCACCGCACCAACGATTCGCGTCTGTGCCTGGTGGGCGGTTTCCCATCCCGCAACGCTTTCATGGGGGCGGGCAAAGAATGCCTCGGCGTGCAGCTCGAACTGGCTTTGCTCCAGATACCCGGTCGCGGAGCGGTCGTTCTCGCCAAAATTGGAATGGCTGATGATCGGTGAGCGGGAGATTTTGGCAATTTCGGCGGCAAACTGGCGCGCCTTTGGCTCGGGGCTACAAAAGATCGGCGTCGCTTTTGCAATCAGGTCGCGCGCCGCAAACGCCTGGGCCCGCGCCAGGCCAATGGCCGACAATCCCCATTGCGCCGGCGGCACTTGGGGGTCGATATCCACCTGTGGATGGCTCAGATAAAGGCAGAGCCTCATTTGCCTACCCCCCGCGAAAAATGGGTTAGCTCGTCCACGATCTGCTCAATTTTGCGGGCAATGGCGGGTTCAGCCAATCCACCATCGGCGCCAAACGCCTCGCTGGCGGGTCCGATACCCAACAGGGTCGGCACCACCAGCGCCCCGATCTTGGTCAAACTGTCGCGCAGATGCGACAATGCCGATACCGTTCCATATTTACCCGAGCTGACCCCGCCAATGCCAAATACCGCGTGGCGGAACGGGCTGGGCTTCTGGCGGCTCAGCCAGGCGATGGTATTGACCAGCAGGGGGGCGACTCCACCATTATATTCGGGGCTGGCGATGAACACGATGTCATGGCTGCGAAACAGCGCCGCCAACCGGCCGGCGGCCTCAGGCACCCTGTCTGGTTCCAGATCTTCATTAAAGATCGGCATGTCAAAATCGGCCAGGGTCAGCGCGGTCACGCTAACGCCTGCGGCGCTCAGCCGGTTTCCCAGATGATCTTGAAGGCGACGATTTTCGGAGCCCTTCCGGATCGAGCCGGAAAGGGTGATGGCAGTGGTCATGACAAAACCTCGGAATCAACTGGCCCGACACTGCCCGCCCGCTCTGGCCACGGCAAGCCCAGTTTGATGGTGCAGTCCTACGCCGGCGAGCTTAGCCCTCGAACATCTTCTTGAGCTTGACGAAAAATCCATCCGAGGTCGGATTTGTCTCTTTCGTCGTCAGCTTTTGAAACTCTTCGAGCAGTTCGCGTTGGCGTCGGGACAGGCTTTGCGGTGTTTCAATATCGAGCTGCACATAAAGATCGCCCGATTCCTTGGCGCGCAACACCGGCATTCCCTTGCCCTTGAGCCGGACGCGCTGGCCCGGTTGCGTGCCCGCCGCAACTTTGACCTTGGCGCGACTGCCATCCAGGTTTGGCACTTCAAACTCACCGCCCAGTGCCGCCGTGGTCATGGCGATGGGAACGCGCGCATAAAGGTCGGCGCCGTCGCGCTGAAACAAATCATGAGGTCGGATCGAAATGAAAATATAAAGATCGCCGGGGGGTCCGCCGCGCAGGCCCGCCTCTCCTTCATTGGCCAGGCGAATGCGGGTGCCGTCCTCGATGCCCTTGGGGATATCAACCGATAGCTTGCGGTTTTCCTGCCGACGCCCTTGCCCGGTGCAATCGGTACAGGGTTGGTCCATCATTTCGCCACGGCCCTGACAGACCGGGCAGGTCCGTTCAATGGTAAAAAATCCCTGGGCAGCGCGAACCTTGCCATGGCCGTTGCACTGCCGACACGTGTGTTTGCCGGTGCCGGGCTTGGCGCCGGAGCCATCGCAGGTGGTACAACCAACCAGCGTCGGCACATCAATTTCAACAGTGCGACCGAGGAAGCTTTCCTCCAGCGATATCTCCAGATTATAGCGCAGATCCGAGCCGCGCAGCTTGGCCGCCCCACCACCACCGCCGCGCCGTTGTCCGCCGCCAACAAAGTCGCCAAAAATATCTTCAAAAATATCGGACATCGAGGAGGCAAAGTCAGGGCCAAATCCCGCTCCGGCCCGCTGACCACCGCCATTTTCAAACGCTGCATGACCAAATCGGTCATAGGCGGCGCGCTTCTGGCCGTCCTTGAGCGTGTCATAGGCCTCGCTGATTTCCTTGAACTTGGCTTCGGCCTCGGCATTGCCCGGATTGCGGTCGGGATGATGCTGCATTGCCAGCTTGCGATAGGCGCTTTTTAACGCCGCCTCATTGGCAGCCTTTTCCACACCCAGCACGTCGTAAAAATCTCGTTTGGCCAAAAAACCGGTCTCCGAGGGCAGCAGCCGGAACCATTCCAGCGCGCCTCACAGGTTCAATTCATGTCAAAGCACCGGCTCCGGCACCCCGATCCTGATCCCTAGATGGCAATCGACCCCACGTCCCGCAAGAGGAGTTAGGCTTTGCACTGTCGCACGATCATTGGCCCGCTCTTAGCAAGGCGAGGATCAGCTTTCAATGCCAAGCAAAAGCCCGACGCCACTAACCACCCCAAAGGGCAAACCAGTCCGAAGACCAATCGCGGGTTAGCAGGTCGGGCATGAAGGGTGATTCACGTGAAACTCCAAAGCGTCTGGCCAAGGCAATCGCTCTTTCGGAGCAATTTTTGGCCCGAAGGCCACTCGACTTTTGCTCGAATGGCGCCAACGCCTGAACTTAGGCTTCGATTTCGATCCGATCAGCGCTGCTGATGCCATGGTCCATCAGTTTGCGGCGGGCCGCGTTGACTTCGTCGACGGAAAAATCGTCCTCGTGACGCAACAGGATGGCTTCACCAGTTAAATCGCCGCGACCATGGGCCACCAGCGCTTCAAAGCCTTCGGTGATTGTCTCTTCCATGGCCAGATCGGCCAGGACGCGCTGCGCACCAACGCGCTTGTGCTTGGCCCGGATTTTGGTCAGGCGGGAGGTCTTGCCAACCGCGGCGGTCTTGAATTCTTCGGCGGCGGCCAAAGAGGTCCAGAATTCGCGCTCGATGCCTTTTGGGTGGGTCAGGCCAACCAGTTCGGCAATCCGCAGCTGGCAATTGAATGCCAGATCAGCGTGATTCAAGCGGACGGCGTTGGCCATCAGCTTGCGCAGTTTAAGGGGGTCGGTGAAAGTTTGTGGGTCTGGAATGTTCATAGGCCACCATAGGCTGGTTCGCTCGGTTTTCCTAGGACAAAGGCAGAATTCGCAAATTGCGGTTAAGTCAAGCCGTTCGCCACTGCCACCGGGCTGTCACGCCAGCGATCGGCAATGCCTGATCGGGGGTGCGGGGTTCCAAAAAAAACGGGCCCGGTTTGCACCGGGCCCGCAAAATACAAATTGCGAGGAACTAGGCCGATTTCTGGCTGTCGTCCTTGACCTCTTCAAAATCGGCATCGACGACGTCATCATCTTCGCCGTCATCGTCAGACCCGTTGGCCTTGGCTTCGGCTTCCGCCTGGCTGGCCTTATACATCGCCTCGCCAAGCTTCATCGACGCTTCGGCCAAAGCCCCGCTCTTTTCCTTGATCACTTCAGCGTCGTCGCCGTCGATAACAGCGCGCAGATCGGTGATCGCGGTTTCAATTGCGGTCTTTTCGGCCACGCCAACCTTGTCGCCATATTCCTTGAGCGATTTTTCAGTGGAATGCAAAAGGCTCTCGGCCTGATTCTTGGCTTCGACCGCTTCGCGCTTCTTCTTGTCAGCGTCGGCGTTAAGCTCGGCTTCCTTGACCATCTTTTCGATATCGGCGTCCGAAAGGCCACCCGAAGCCTGGATGCGAATAACCTGCTCCTTGCCGGTGCCCTTGTCTTTGGCCGAAACATTGACGATGCCATTGGCGTCGATATCGAAGGTCACTTCGATCTGGGGAACGCCGCGTGGGGCGGGCGGAATACCGGCCAGGTCAAAATTGCCCAACAGCTTGTTGTTGGCCGCCATTTCACGTTCGCCCTGAAACACGCGAATGGTCACGGCGCTCTGGCTGTCTTCGGCGGTCGAAAAAGTCTGGCTTTTCTTGGTCGGGATCGTGGTGTTGCGATCGATCAGGCGGGTAAACACGCCGCCCAGCGTTTCGATGCCGAGTGATAGCGGGGTCACGTCGAGCAGCAGCACGTCCTTGACGTCGCCCTGCAACACGCCGGCCTGAATGGCGGCGCCGAGCGCCACCACTTCGTCCGGATTGACGCCCTTGTGGGGCTCCTTGCCGAACAACTGCTTGACCACTTCCTGCACCTTGGGCATGCGGCTCATGCCGCCGACCAAAACCACCTCGTCGATCTGGGCGGCAGTCAGGCCAGCATCCTTGAGCGCCTGCTTGCAGGGCTCAATGGTCTTTTGCACCAAATCATCAACCAGGCTCTCAAATTTGGAGCGGCTGAGCTTGAGCGTCAAATGCTTAGGCCCGGAGGCGTCGGCGGTAATGAAGGGCAAATTGATTTCGGTCTGGGTCGAAGCCGAAAGCTCGATCTTGGCCTTTTCCGCTGCTTCCTTCAGGCGCTGCAGCGCCAATTTGTCATTGCGCAGGTCAATGCCCTGCTCTTTCTTGAACTCATCGGCAAAATAGTCGACCAGACGCATGTCGAAGTCTTCACCACCAAGGAAGGTGTCGCCATTGGTCGATTTCACTTCGAACACACCGTCGCCGATTTCCAGCACCGACACGTCGAAGGTACCGCCGCCAAGGTCATAGACCGCGATCGTGCCGGCAGCCTTTTTGTCGAGGCCATAGGCCAAAGCGGCTGCGGTTGGCTCGTTGATAATGCGCAGCACTTCGAGGCCGGCAATCTTGCCTGCGTCTTTGGTGGCCTGGCGCTGGCTGTCGTTGAAATAGGCCGGGACAGTGATAACGGCCTGGGTCACGGTCTCCCCGAGATAGCTTTCGGCCGTTTCCTTCATTTTTTGCAGAATCATCGCCGAAACCTGCGAGGGCGAATACTTTTCGCCCGAGGCTTCGACCCATGCGTCGCCATTGTCGGCCTGAACGATTTTGAAGGGCACGAGGTTTTTGTCCTTGCCCACGACCTTGTCGTCGTAGCGGCGTCCGATCAGACGTTTGACCGCAAACAAAGTGCCTTCCGGATTGGTCACGGCCTGTCGCTTGGCAGGCTGGCCAACCAGACGCTCACCATCTTTGGAGAAGGCCACCATGGACGGCGTAGTCCGCGCGCCTTCGGCGTTCTCGATCACTTTGGGGGTGGCCCCATCCATCACTGCAACGCAGCTATTGGTGGTCCCTAGGTCAATACCGATTACTTTTGCCATAACTCATGCCTCTCTTCTAGCAAACCCATTTGAAACTCTCCCGAAGAAGCCGTTTCGCAGCCGCGATGCGACTGGGTTCCTATTCCTTGATTGTGCCCCACTCAAGGGCTTGGGGGCTATATAAGGAGGGTGGGTTAAGGCTTCAAGCAGTCTTACGGGTAAAATGCCAGTTCAGCCGGGTGCGCTGGCTGCTTGGCCGTCCGGTTTGGCAGGGAGTGGTGCGGTAAACCACAGTGTCAGTCGGCCAAAGCGCTCAATCGCGCCAGGACCCGCCCGCGCCCATCCGCCAAACCCTTATAATCCAGTTCGGCGTCCGACATGGCCGTGATTTGCTGCGCCAGGCCCTTGGCCAATACGCCCCGATTCGGTTGCCGCGCCAGCACGCTGAGTGGATTGAGGTGGATGCGGATGGTGAACAGGATATCCCCACTCACCGCCAGTTTTGTCAGGGTCTGGCGCTCGACCCGGATGAAAAAATCACTCTCATCGCCAAACTGGCGCAGGTCTGGTCCAGAAACCGGGTGATATAAGGCACCATCTTCATGCATCCCCCAGTTCCAACGCACCATCGGCTGTTCGGGCCGCAACATGTCGAACATGCGTTCAATCAGACTGGCATTGCGGCTCCCGGGGCCAAATCCGGGCACTGGCGCATGAATGTCGGCCATCGGTTTGCCGAACTTTTCCAGCAAACGCCAGGAAGAGGGAAACGAGAGTGACCCAGCGGCAAGGCGCCAGCCATCGACCCCTTTGCGCATCAGCACCAGATCCTCCTGCACCAGGCTTGCCGCAATGGCCAGTTTTGAAGTTGCGGTCTGGTCAAGCAAGACCCGGCGGTGGGCTGGCACGATCTCGATCTCAGCTCCATCGCTGCGATAAATTTCGGGGAACCGCGCCAGCAAATGGGACACCAAAAGGGTCAGAACCTCTTCCTGGCCCGGTTCGCTGCCCGGTTCCGCAACCAGGACCTTGTCGGGCACCAGTTCGGTGAGTCGCTGCTTTTCGTCGAGATAGGGCCCCAGCAGATCGTCGATCTCAATCCATTCGGCCCGGTCCAGCGGCGATAGACCGATGGCGAAGGGCCGCGAGGCACCGACCGCGCTCTTTTCAACATAGGGGCTGTGCAGCTTTGGTGGGTTCATCGCAGGTTCGTCGCGGGCAGCGGTGCCGGAACTGGCTATTGAGCTGCAAAAAGCAATAACGCCGATGATCTGACCCGGTCAAATCATCGGCGCAATTTCGGCGGTCCGCTGCTGGCCGCCAGCGGCGACCATCGGGCTTAGTCGTTCAACGTATAGGTATTCAGCTCACAAATGTTGACTTGGGCTACAACCGTTTCCGCGCCGCTTTCGATAACGAACTTGAAATCATACAGGCATTGGTCGCTGTCATCGCCGATGGTCACAGTGCCGGTTGCACCGGCAACCATTACGCCATTGTCGCCCAACAGGTCCGAACCCCAGCTGGCCTGATCCGATGGGGAAGTGTAGAAATAGTGCACTTCGTGCGAGCTATTGTTGATCAGCTCGAACTGAACCGTCTCTGCCATCGCTGGTGTTGCGATTGCGACGAAGCCGAGGGCAACGAGGCCGCCCATGAAAAATTTGTTCATTCCATTGGTCTCCATAGCCGGATGTCTGCTGTTCCGGTGCCCCGTTCTGCCAGAACTTGGCGCGCTCGCCAAGATTGATTCTCACCGGGTTTGTCGGTCCACAGGCAGTGTTCTTTTCAAAGCCGTCATTGGGCAGTACAAGGCCATCATGATCGCGCCCGGCACCGTGCTTTTGCACGACACCATTGATCCCGCAGGGGACAATTTGCTGTTTACCGCACCCCAACAGGTGCTGGTTGCCCATTCGGCCGCCGAAGTAATGACGGCGCTCGCCGACCTCGAAGCCGCTCAAGCCGCCGGCCTATGGGCTGCCGGCTATCTGACCTACGAAGCGGGTTTTGCCTTTGAAGAGCGCTTGCGGCACCTGTTGCCGAAAAGGTCGGAAACGCCACTGCTGTGGCTGGGGCTTTATAGCGCCCCACGCCAGCTTGGCCCCACTGAGGTTGCGGAGTTCATTGCCACCCTGGCCGGATCGTCCGCGGCGCACGCACAGGCGGTTACCCCTGGCATGGACCGTTCGACCTATGGTCGGGCGTTTGATGCCATCAAGGCCTATGTCGCAGAGGGCGACGTCTATCAGGTCAATCTGACGTTCAAAGCGCGCTTCAAACTGGTGGGTGCCGCGGCGGCGCTTTACCGCGATCTGGTTTACAAACAGCCGGTCTCCTATGGCGCTCTGATCGCCACCGGCGAACTCACCATTTTGTCGCGCTCGCCCGAATTGTTCGTTCGCAATTGCGGCGGCGCGCTGACCGCCCGCCCGATGAAGGGCACTCTAAAGCGCGGGCGCTCGCTGGCCGAGGATGAGACCGGGCGGGCGATGCTGGCCGGGGATGAAAAAAACCGGGCCGAAAACCTGATGATCACCGATCTGTTGCGCAATGATCTGGGACGCATAGCCGAAATCGGCTCGGTGCGCGTGACCGATTTGTACACTGTTGAGACCTATCGCAGCCTGCATACAATGACCTCGGGCATCGCCGCCCAGCTCGCTCCGGGCCTCGGGACAGCCGAGGTTTTGGCCCGCTTATTCCCCTGCGGCTCCATTACCGGCGCCCCAAAGATCCGCGCCATGGAAATCATCAACGAGGTGGAGGCTGAACCGCGCGGCCTCTACACGGGCGCTATCGGCTATTTTGCGCCCAGCGGCGATTTCTGTCTTAACGTCGCCATCCGCACCGCGATCATCGATAATGCGGGAAATGGCGAAATCGGCATTGGCGGCGGCATCGTCGCCGACAGCAATGCCAGCGCCGAATATGATGAAGCGCTGCTCAAGATGAAATTTTTCACCGACCCTGTCCAACCCATCGCCCTGATCGAAACCCTGCTCTGGCAACGCGATGGCGGCTATTATTTGCTCGACCGCCATCTGGATCGGCTTGAAGCTTCGGCGCGCTACTTCCGTTTGCCGTTTGATCGGCACCAGCAGTCCAGCATGCTGGAAAAATTCGCGGCCAACTTTACCACCTCCCCCATGCGGGTGCGCCTATTGCTCGATGAGCGCGATGGGGCCTCGGTCACCGCCGTCCAATTGCCACCCAATCCCCCAATCTTTCGCTTTTGCCTGGCGCCAGAGCCCTTGCAATCGTCAAGCCTGTGGTTGGCGCACAAAACTACCAATCGCGGTTTTTATGACCAACCGCGCCTGGCTGCCGTCGCCGCCCATGGTGTCGACGAAGTTGTATTTCTAAATGAAAACAACGAATTAACCGAAGGCTCGATTACCAGCCTGTTTGTCGAGCGCGACCATGTCCTGCTCACTCCGCCACTCGACTCTGGTCTGTTGCCCGGAACATTACGGGCTGAGCTTTTGGCCACCGGCAAGGCCATTGAGGCCCGCTTGACGGTCGCTGACCTTGAAACCGCGTCGGCGATCTTTCTGGGAAACTCGGTTCGCGGCCTGCTGCGGGCTGAATGGGTGAAATTGGAAAAAGTAAGTTAGATCATGACACTAACTATTTCAAATCGCGACGTATTGCTGGTCGTCGACGTCCAGAACGATTTCTTGCCCGGCGGCAGCCTCGCGGTCGGAGGCGGCGACGTGATCATCCCGATCATCAACGCATTGGCGCACAAGTTTACCAATGTGGTTTTGACACAGGATTGGCACCCAAGCGATCACATCTCGTTTGCCAGCAACCATTATGGTGAAAAACCGTTTGAGAGCATAGACTTACCATATGGCAAACAGGTGCTGTGGCCCGACCATTGCATCTGGGATAGCGAAGGCGCCGAGTTTTCAGCCGAACTGGAAATCCCGCACGCGCAAACCATCATCCGCAAGGGCTATCATCGATTGGTTGACAGCTATTCAGCCTTTCAGGAAGCCGATCGCCAGACCCGGACGGGCCTGGCTGCCTATTTGCACGAG
Source organism: Devosia equisanguinis (assembly GCA_943372435.1). GTDB lineage: Bacteria > Pseudomonadota > Alphaproteobacteria > Rhizobiales > Devosiaceae > Devosia > Devosia equisanguinis_A. The sequence continues at coordinate 227,534 of CALRYQ010000004.1, read as the reverse complement.
CGGGGCATCCAAAAGGTCTATGTCGTTGGTCTTGCAACAGATTATTGCGTCAGCTGGACCGCTATCGATGCCGCTGACAACGGTTTCGAGGTGACCGTGATCGAGGATGCGACGCGGGCCATCGATAATAATGGATCACTGGCCAAGGCCTGGGCCGACATGGCTGCTGCTAGCGTCAAGCGGGTCCTGTCTCGCGACATTTTGGGATAGTCTATCGACCGCTTCGGACCTATATTAAAGCGAAAATAGGAGCATTCAAATGTCTCGAATTGCTGTTAAGGAAGCGATTGCCATCGCCAAACGCTTCGTCGAGGAGACATTCGGGGACGAAGGATTGGTCAACCTAGGCCTAGAAGAAGTAAAATTCGACGAGCGCAGGGGTAATTGGGAAATCACAATTGGGTTTTCCAGGCCTTGGGACAACGAGAGCTCAATCATTCCTCAAATTAGCCCGCAATATCGCCGCGCTTTCAAGATCGTTACAATCGACGGTAAATCCGGAGAACCCAAGGCTATTACTCAGCGCGACGTAGCAGCCTGAAAAATGAAGTCTGTCATTCTTGACACGAATTTATTACTCCTGTTGGTGGTTGGGGAGACCGACCGCAAAATGATCGGTCGCCATAAGCGACTAACAGCTTATCAAGACGAAGATTTCGTTTGGGTGAGGCGCTTGATCAGCTCTTCGCAAGGCCTGCTATTTTGTCCCAATATCGTCAGTGAAACATCGAACCTTATTCGTTATGCGCCAAAATCAGACGCGGTCGCGATTGCTTACGTGCTCAAGGCAATGCTTGAGCAATTTCCCGAGCAGTATCTGCCATCGCAGGACGCGACTCGTCGCGTTGAGTATGATCGGCTTGGGATCACCGACGCGGTGCTGCTAGTTTTGGCGGAGAACAATGCTAGGCTAGTTACCGATGATCTCGACTTGGCACTAGCAGCAGCATACGCCGAAGCGGATGTGATCAATTACAACCACATCCGCGACAACCGCTAAACGCTCTTGTCGACCGCTTCCGCGCCTTCGGCTTGGGTCTGTCCACCCTTGGCGACTCCCACCATGGCGGGTCGCAAGACGCGATCACCAATAGCAAAACCGGCCTGCACCACCTGCACCACCGTCCCCTCGGGACGCGTGGGATCGGGAACTTCAAACATTGCCTGGTGGCGGTGGGGATCAAATTTCTGGCCTTCGGCCTCGATTTGCTTGACCCCATGCTTGGCCAGCAGGCGCTGCATTTCGCGCTCGGTCATCTCGATACCATCGATCAGCGATTTGGTGGTCGGATCGCCACTTTCTCTTGCTTCCGTTGGCAAAACCATCAACGCCCGGCTCAGCGCATCGGTTGCGCTCAGCATGTCGCGGGCAAAACCGGCAATGGCATAGCTGCGCGTATCGGCGACTTCGCGTTCGGTGCGTTTGCGCAGGTTTTCCATCTCGGCAATGGTGCGCAACACGCGATCTTTGAGTTCGGCGTTCTCGACACGCAGGGCTTCTGCTGGATCAAATTCAGGCTGGATTGCCTCGATAACCGGCTCTTGCTCTTGCGTCGTGTTTTCGTCGCTCATTATCAGTTTCCGCTATTTGAGTATTTGCCCCGCATATCGGCCAATGTGGCGTCAATTTCAAGACTAACTATTGGCTGTCAGCCCTTGCGGGCCATCATCGCGCTGATGACTTGGGCGGTATAGTCCACCACGGGCACAATCCGCGCATAATTGAGCCGGGTCGGCCCGATCACCCCGAGGACACCCACCACCTTGTCATTGGCGTCCTTATAGGGGCTCAAGATGACGGAAGACCCGGACAGCGAAAAGAGTTTGTTCTCTGAGCCGATAAAGATACGCACCCCTTGGGCGGTCTCGGCACCGCCCAGCAGGTCGAGCAGCCCGTCCTTGCTTTCAAGCTCGTCGAACAATTGCCGCATCCGCGCCAGATCCTGCGAGGCCATGGTGTCGTTGATCAGATTGGCGCGCCCGCGCACGATGATGGTTGGTTGGCCACTGCCGGATGGGAGCGCCAAGGTCGCCAGACCCTCATCCACCAGCTTTCGCGTCAACTCATCCAGTTCCAGCCGCTGTTCGCTGCGTTGCTCCGCCAAGATCCGGCGCGCTTCGGCAATGGTGCGGCCGATAACATGGTGCGCCAGATAATTGCTGGCCTGCTGCAACGCGCTGGCGGTCAGACCCGGTGGCAGCGGCACAATGCGGTTTTCCACCTGCCCATCCTGGCCCACAAGGACCGCCATCGCTCGCTCGGCATCGAGCCGAACGAACTCCAGATGCTTCATCACCATGTCGGATTTGGCCGCAATCACCACGCCCGCGCCCTGGCTGAGACCGGATAGCAATGTGCTCGCCTCGGTCAGAAAATCCTCGACTTTTCCCTGCTTGGCTTGCCCTTCAATATGGTTGGCGATCTGGTGGCGTTCATGCTCATCGACCGAACCGATCTCGAGCATGGCATCGACAAAAAATCGCAGGCCCTCCTGCGTCGGGGCCCGGCCAGCCGAGATATGGGGCGCTGCGATCAGCCCCAAATCCTCAAGATCGGCCATGACATTGCGCACCGATGCTGGCGACAGCCCGGTCTGCAACAGGCGCGACAGGTCCCGCGATCCCACCGGTACTCCCGTGTCGAGATAGCGTTCGACGATCTTTTTAAAGATGTCCTGGCTGCGCAGATTGAGCACTGCGAGGAAGTCTTCGGGGGCCTTGACCATGATTTGGTAAAATTATCCGCTTTAACGCTAGTGGATCATTTAAGCGCAATGCAGGTCTGCGCCAAGCTCCACCGGCTTGTGAGGACCGACAATGAGGGTTAAGAGGCGGTTAACTGCAATAATCTTGTCCAGGGTAATCTGATCAATGCGTCCATCAGGCCGACAGACTGACCAAATGCGTGATGTGACCATCGAGCGCGGCGTTTCGCTCAAGGCCGAAGGCTCTTGTCTGGTCTCGTTTGGTTCGACCAAGGTGCTGGTGACCGCCAGCGTTGAAACCAGCCTTCCAGGTTGGTTACGCGGCAAAGGTCAGGGCTGGGTTACCGCGGAATATGGCATGCTGCCCCGCGCCACCGGCTCACGCAATCGCCGCGAGGCGACGGCGGGAAAGCAGTCGGGCCGGACCCAGGAGATTCAGCGCCTGATCGGGCGCAGCCTGCGCGCCATCGTTGACATGTCGGCGCTCGGTGAAAATCAGATCACTGTGGATTGCGATGTGCTGGAAGCCGATGGCGGCACCAGGACGGCCTCCATCACTGGAGCCTATGTGGCGTTGGCAGACGCCATTGCCTGGATGGATGAGCGCAAACTGACCAAGGGCAAGGCGCTGCGCGATAGCATCGCAGCGGTTTCTTGCGGGATTTATCGGGGCACGCCGGTGCTGGATCTTGACTATCTGGAAGATGTTGAAGCCCATACCGATGCCAATTTTGTCATGACCGGCAGCGGCAAATTTGTCGAAATCCAGGGCACCGCCGAACAGGTCCCGTTTAGCCGCGACGAGCTTAATGCGCTGATGGGCCTGGCCGAAAAGGGCATTGATGAATTGACGGCGCTCCAAATGGCGGTGCTCTCGGCATGAGGTTCTTGTTCGCCAGCCTGGGTCTACCGACCAAACCGGTGCAGCCGACCAATCCATTGCAGGCTCCGGCGACTTTGCAATCCTGTCCGCTTTGGCACGATATCGCGCGCGCCCTTGAACAGTCGCCTCGACCCGGGGCTGACCGGGGCCGCCTCCGTGGCGCAACCCGTCCCAAGGCGGCGCAATCCAAATGAAACCAATTCCGAAATTGCGCGCTGGCGATCAACTGGTCCTGGCCTCCCACAATGCGGGCAAGCTGAAGGAATTTCAGGAGCTGTTTGAGCCATTTGGGCTGGAAATCATTTCGGCCTCTGACCTCGATCTGCCCGAGCCGGAGGAAACCGGCACCAGTTTTTCCGAGAATGCCCGTATCAAGGCCCACGCCGCAGCGCAGGCCTCTGGAATGTTGGCGCTCAGCGATGATTCAGGTTTATGCGTTGATGCGCTGGGCGGAGACCCGGGCGTTTACACCGCCAATTGGGCCGGACCGGACAAAGATTTTACCCGTGCCATGAAGCGTGTCGAAGATGCGTTGCAGGCCGCCAACGCCACCACGCCATCCCAGCGCCACGGCTCGTTTCGGGCGACGCTTTGTTTGGCCCATCCCGATGGCCGCGATGTCATTTTTGAAGGTCTGGTTGAGGGCACCCTGGTATGGCCGCCGCGCGGCGATATCGGATTTGGCTTTGATCCGATGTTTATGCCCAAGGGTTTCGATGCCACATTCGGCCAGATGCCGAGTGACATGAAGCACTCATGGTCTCCGGGTCAGTCGGGCTTGTCCCACCGCGCCCGCGCCTTTGCCAAATTCGTCAACGGCGCAATTGACCAGGCGTGACCCCAAACAGCGGAGGCCGATCTTCGGATAGGTTTATGGCCCACCAGTCTCTCAATGATCTGTTTGGTATCTATGTGCATTGGCCCTTTTGCGCGTCAAAATGCCCCTATTGCGACTTCAATTCCCATGTCCACCGCGGCGCTTTTGATGAGGCGGGTTATGTCGGGGCTTATGAGCGCGAAATTGCCCATGCCGCCAGCTTGACACCGGGTCGGGTGGTGCAGTCGATATTTTTCGGTGGTGGCACGCCTTCACTGATGAGCCCCTGGGCGGTCGAGGCCATCATCACGGCAATTGGCAAGCACTGGCACATCGACAATCAAGCCGAGATCACGCTGGAAGCCAATCCAACCAGTGTCGAAGTTGACCGCTTCAAGGGCTTTCGGGCGGCCGGCATCAATCGGGTATCGCTGGGCGTACAATCGCTGCGCCCACAACCTCTGGCCGATCTTGGCCGCCGCCACACCGTCGAAGAAGCCGTGGCTGCCGTGCGTGTCGCCCAATCGGTGTTCGAGCGGTCAAGTTTTGACCTGATCTATGCCCGGCCGCACCAAACGCTTGAGGATTGGGAAGATGAGCTCAAGGAAGCTTTGTGGCTCGCCAAGGGCCATCTCTCGCTCTACCAGCTGACGATCGAGCAGGGCACCCGCTATTTTGATCTGCATCAGGCGGGCAAGCTGTTGATGCCCAATGAAGACCTGTCCGCCGATTTTTACGAACTGACCCGCGAACTCACCGTCGCGGCGGGGATGCCGGCCTATGAGATCTCCAATCACGCCCGTCCCGGTCAGGAAAGCCGGCACAATCTTTTGTATTGGCGCTACGGGGAATATGTCGGGGTCGGCCCCGGCGCCCATGGCCGCCTCCTGATCAACAATCAGCGTCACGCCACAGCCACCGAAAAGCTGCCCTTTGACTGGCAGAACAAGGTGCTGGCCAATGGCCACGGCATCATTGTGGACGATGTGCTGACCTGGGAAGAGCAGGGCGACGAGTTCTTGTTGATGGGCTTGCGTCTGCGTGAAGGGATTTCTCCGCACCGCTTTACCGCCATTTCCGGGCGCAAGATCAATCAACGCCAGATCGACGATCTGAAGGGCTATGGTTTTGTCGAAACCCTGCCCAATGGCAACCTGCGGGTTACCGATCGGGGCTGGCCGGTCCTGGATGCAGTCGTGGCAGATCTGGCGGCCTAGAGTTTGGGGCCGTCTACGATCGATGCCCCGCCCGCTCCAATTTGTTTGATCACCAGCGAATAGTCGCTGCGACCATTGGCGTTAAAGCGGAACACCCCGTCGCGGCCGTTGAACCCGGCCGGGGCGGTCAGCAGCGCCCGATCATAGGGCGGATTGCTCATCGACAGTGCCGATGCATTGGCCAGGATGGTGGCGGTATAGGCGATGGTTGCCAGGCGGTGTGGCGGCACACCGAAGCGAGCCTGGTATTCGCCCACAATGGCATTATACCCGGCTGGATCAACGGCTGGATACACGGCTCCCGCCAGCGCCGGAGTCGCCGCAATCATCGGATCCCCCTCCCAATCGGCCGAACCAATGATGCTGAGCGACAGCGGCGCCACTCCGCCTTGCGCGAGCATTGTCCCAAAAGCGGGCGCGCTCGCGCGCTCCGGCAGATACAGCGCGTCGATTTGCCCGGACAGGATCAAAGGCAGCGATTTGGCGACGATCGCGCGGGCCTCAGCGTCATTGGCAAATGTGTAGATAGCGGTGGGCACAATACCCAAGGCGGCGCTGGCTTCGCCAAAGGCCCGCTGCTGGACTTGGCCATATTCGGTGGCTGGGAACATTGCTGCAAAGGCCTTGCGGCCTTTGGCCTGAGCAAAGCTCAGACCGCGCTTGGCCTCATTTTCGGGCAACACGCTCAAAAGGTAAACGCCGGGCCCCGCTGCCGCCGCATTGTTGGAAAACCCGATCAGCACAATCCCAGCAGACCGGGCCACCCCGCCGGCGGCCGAGACCTGGTCCGATTTTAGGGGGCCCAAAATAATGCTTGCGCCCTCGGCCACGGCGTCGCTGGCAGCCTGGGCTGCCCCGGCCGCGGTATCGCCGGTATCTTTGAGCAGCACCGTGACATTATCGGCGATGGTGCCGCTGGCCTCGATAAACGACACCGCCAATTGAGCTGCATTGGCCATCGATACACCAACACTGGCCACATTTGGGTCCCCGCTGAGGGGCAGGAGCAGAGCAACACGAACTGGCCCATGACCAAAACTTTGGCCGGCCACCAGTCCAATTCCCCCCGGCGCAGCGGCGACATCTATCGGTGGTTGCGGCTGGCCAAAGCTGAAACTGCGCGAGCCGATGGAGAATTCGCCGGGGGTGCAGGCCGCCAACACCGTAAGCGCCACCGCTGCGATAAGCCGCCCGGCTTCGCCACCTTGTGGCCAATGCTGCGAAGCCCTGGTCATGCCGAACTTCCCCCGCCCCATCAACTCGGCGCCGATCCATAAACCTGCCGACGCTCGGCGTTGAACCCCATCTTACTTCACGACCATGCCGCAGGTTCGGCCCAATGTGAAGCAGGTGTCGGCGGGAAGACCATTCCGAGGCACTCAAGCAATTCTATACAATCCTGGCGTGGCTGCTAAAAGGTCAAGCAACAAGGGGGCTGGACGTGACCGAGAAGCGGGAAAAACTGGGCGCCTACTTCATCGGTGGAACCAGCTTTACGGCACCGCCTTTGGCCGCTGGGCTTTATGCAGTGGCCACCCCGATCGGCAATCTGCGCGACATCACGCTGCGGGCGCTCGAAACGTTGGCGGCCGCGGACGTGGTCTTGTGTGAAGATACGCGCCTGTCGGCCCGCTTGCTTGATCACTATGGCATCAAGGGGCCGCGCATGGCCCTGCATGAACACAATGAGCGAGCCCGCATTGATGACATTGCCGCCCGACTGACGGCCGGCGAAGCGATAGCGCTGATTTCCGATGCCGGAACACCGCTGCTATCCGACCCTGGCTTTCCACTGATTCGGGCCTTGGGTGAGTTGGGCCTGCCGGTTTTTGCGGTGCCCGGCGCCTCGGCCTTACTGTCGGCGCTGGTTGTCGCCGGCTTGCCCACCGACGCTTTTGCGTTTCATGGGTTTCTCGCCAGCAAAGCCAGCGCTCGGCTCAAGGCGCTGGATCGGCTCAAAGATTCACGTGAAACGCTGGTCTTTTACGAAAGCCCACGCCGGTTGGGTGGTTGTCTTGGCGCCATGGTGCAGGCGTTCGGCGCCGAGCGGCCCGCGGCCGTTGCGCTTGAATTGACCAAGCGGTTCGAGCGGGTCCATCGCGGCACTCTTGATCAATTGGCGCGTGAGTTTGCCGAAGTGGAAACCAAAGGCGAGGCGGTCATTGTTGTAGGCGGTGCCGCCGAAGCCGCGATTGCTTTGGCTGCAGACTGGAAAGCGGTTCTGGCCGATGCCTTGCTCGATCAGCCTTTACGCGCCGCAGTCGATGAAGTTGCGACCAGTTTTGGGCTCAAGCGCAAGGATGTCTATGATGCCGCCCTCGCCCTCAAAGCCCAAAAATAGCCGTCGGATCAAAGCCCATCGCGGCGGCCACCGCGCCGAGGCGCTGGCGGCGCTGTTTTTACGCCTCAAGCTCTATCGCATCCTGGCAACGCGCTACAAAACCCCGGTCGGCGAAATCGACCTGGTAGCCCAACGCTTTGGCACAACCATATTTGTCGAGGTCAAGGCGCGGGCCCTGGCCTCGAGCGAAGGCGAGGCGTTGGAGGCGGTCAACACCGCGCGGATTTCCCGGGCCGCGCAATATTTTCTGGTCCGCTATCCAGCTTTGGCGGCCACCACCTTACGCTTTGATGTGATTTTCCTTGCGCCGGGCAAATGGCCGCGTCATGTCAAGGCAGCATTCGAGGCCGGCTAGGAATTTACGATGTCTCTCAAAGTTGCCGTACAGATGGACCATGTTGCCACCATTAATCCGCTGGGCGACTCGACCTTCGCGCTGATGCTGGAGGCGCAGGCCCGAGGCCATTTCCTGCTGCATTACACGCCGGACAGTCTGGCTTTGCGCGACAATGTCGTGACGGCCCTGGCCGCCCCAATCATTGTTGCCGACCAGGCCAAGGGTGATCACTTTACCTTGGGCGAGGCCAAACGCGTCGACTTGTCCTCCCAGGACGTGGTGTTGATGCGCCAGGATCCACCGTTCGACATGAACTATATTACTCTGACCCATGTGTTGGAGCGCATCCATCCAAAGACCCTGGTGGTCAACCCGCCAGCGGCGGTGCGCAATGCGCCCGAAAAGATTCTGGTCACAGAATTTCCCGAGCTGATGCCGCCAACTCTGGTGACGCGGGACCGCCAATTGATCCATGCCTTCCGGCGCGAGCATGGCAATATCATTGTCAAACCGCTCTACGGCAATGGCGGCGCCGGCGTGTTCTTTATCCAGGAAGGCGATCACAATCTCGCCTCCCTGCTCGAACTGTTCGAGCAGAACTACCGTGAGCCGTTCATGGTGCAGAAATATCTCCCCGACGTGCGCAAGGGCGACAAGCGAATCATCATCATTGATGGAGAGCCCGTGGCGGGCCTCAATCGCATTCCCGCCGATGGGGAGGCTCGCTCCAACATGCATGTCGGTGGTCGTCCCGAGTTGTCGCCACTGACTGCGCGCGAGCGCGAGATTTGCGCGGCGATTGCTCCGGCGCTCAAACAACGCGACATGATATTTGTCGGCATTGATGTGATCGGAAACTATTTGACCGAGATCAACGTCACCTCACCCACGGGTATCCGCGAGATCAAACGCTTCGGCGGACCTGATATCGCCGTGCTGATCTGGGATGCAATTGAGAAGCGCCGCCCACAATAGGTTGATGACAGCCGAGCCGGACCGACTTCATCGCCTCTCGCCAATCCCCAAAAACTCGGCCATGCTGCCACCATGCCAATTGAAACGCTGCTGATCGCTTTAACAACGTTTTTCGCTACCATCGGTCCAGCCGATCTGGCGCTGGTATTTCTGGGGCTGACCCGGGATGCCACCCCGGCCGACCGTCGCCGCTTTGCCTTGCGCGGCGTGCTGATCGGGGGTGGCATCCTGTTGTTTTTCGCGGTCTTTGGCGCAGCGGTCCTGACCCTGTTTGGCATTACCTTGCCAGCATTGCGAACGGCTGGCGGCGTATTGTTGCTGCTGATTTCCATCGAAATGGTGTTTGCCCGCTCATCGGGCGCCCATTCGACCACCACCGAGGAAGACATCGAAGCCCGGACCCGGCAGGATATTTCGGTGTTTCCGCTGGCGACCCCGCTGATTGCGGGGCCGGGTGCGATCAGCGCGGTGATCCTGTTGATCGCAGGTACGGAGGGAAATTACCTCAAAGACCTCATGGTCATCGCAGCACTGCTGCTGATCCTGGCGTTGAGCTACGTTATGTTGCGGCTGGCCATTCCGTTGCAGCGGCTGCTCGGGGTCACCGGCTTGCATGTGGTGTCGCGTATTGTTGGTGTGCTGCTATCGGCGCTGGCGGTGCAGTTCATTTTCGACGGCATTAAAAGCAGCGGCATTCTGGGCTGACGCCAAAAGGATGTCGGTCTGGACGAATTGTCTAAAATTTTGTGGTTAAGCACATCTTAACGCAAGTGTTGACCCAGCACCCTGGTAGGCGCTCTATCGCCCCGGGGGACGTTAGGATCGATCATGCGAATAACAGCCGCCATCATATTGCTTGTGTTTTCAATCATGGCCTCAGAGGCCTCCATGCGTGAGCCCCTGCCATCGGGCCTGGTCGCGTCGATCGACAAGTCATAAAAAAACGGCCGGCATTTGCCGACCGTCACAGTCCTGTATCCGACAATGCCGACTATTTCTTCTTTTGCGCGCCCAGCGTCGTGGAATTGGCCGTCGCTAGAACTTTTGGCGTTTCCTTTTTCGGCTTCTTGGTTTCCTTATTGCTCTTCATTTGACCTTTGGCCATGCCGGTCTCCTCGCGCTGGGGGCGGTGCCGCCCTGTAAATCACCTACAAAAACTATGCTCTCGGCACAAAGGTGACAAGGGTAGAGCGCAGTGCTCGGCGCTATTTTTGTGTGCGGCAGCGCCCGGTTGGGCCCAAAACGGCGATCGCCCGGGGGTCACACCCAGTCAGCAAAAAATTCACCCAATCATTGGGGGTCCCGTAGAACGCGTTGCGATCCACTTCTGGTCGGACGCCAGGCACGACGCCAGTCTGCGTCCATTGCCAAAACGTCCAGCCGCCGCGGTTGGCATATTTATGCGCTGGTTCGGCCGCGGTCGAGCGCAGCCAAAAGGCGTTGGGGAAGTGCTCGCCCGCCAAAACGTCACGATGAAAGGTCATATCGGTATAGATAATGGGCAGCTTGCCGGTATGGGCTTCCATCGCCGCCAGCATGTAGCGCACCTTTTCCAGGGCATTTTCACGGGTCGGCTTGGTCCTGCAACTGCTGTCGTTGTTCCACTCCAAATCAAGCACGGGCGGCAGCGCATCGGCGTCGTTGGGCACCATTTTCTCAAACCAGTCCGCCTGCTCGCTCGCAAGCGAACACCAGGTCATGAAATGATAGGCGCCGCGCGGCATCCCAGCATCGCGGGCCTGCCGCCAGTTCTCGTAAAAATTGGGGTCGATATAATCCCGGCCCTCGGTCGACTTCATAAACACAAAATGCATCCCGGAGCGCCGGGCTTCGCTAAAATCGATGCGACCCTGATAACGGGCAATGTCCATGCCTTGGATCGGCAGCGCCCGCGCGCGCGCGACGCCCGAATGTGGGCGGTTGTCGCCCTCGATTGGTCCGCCAATACCGTTGCGGGCACAAGCTGCAAGGGTCACTACAGCCGCGATCAACACGAGTCCCCGGATAATGCTTGCGGCCACGAATGACTTTGGCGGGGTGTGAGCGGCAGCAAACATGGAATAACAACTCGGATACAGAAATGATCGAGCCTTTGATTCAACATGGCGCGGTTAACGAAACCTTGCGTTAACTGTTTGGCTTGCGCACATGGTTAATTGCGTGACCAATGTTCCCTTAATGTTCTTGTGTCGTCGATTTGACCCTGATAACGTGCCGCCAGCTTGAGGGGGTTGGGAATGGTAACCCGCGTAAAAACCGTTGCATTTCAAGGCATTGAAGCTGTGCCTGTCGATGTCCAGGTCCAGATTGCGCCTGGTCTGCCCAAGTTTTTACTGGTTGGATTGCCTGACAAGGCCGTGAAGGAAAGCAGCGAACGGGTGCGCGCCGCACTGGTCGCTTCCGGGTTGGGACTGCCGCCCAAGCGGATCACCATCAATCTGGCGCCAGCCGACCTGCCCAAAGAAGGTAGCCATTACGATCTGCCGATCGCGCTCGGCCTGATGGCTGCGATCGGCGCTATTCCACAAGATGCGCTGGATGGCTTTCTGGTGCTTGGTGAACTGGGTCTGGACGGCCGTCTGGCGGGGGTGGCCGGAACCTTGCCTGCAGCGATTGCCGCCAATGGCCGTGGCCTTGGCTTGATCTGCCCCATGTCCTGTGGACCCGAAGCGGCTTGGGCGGGCGAAGCGGTTGATATTGTTGCCGTGGACAGCCTGTTGGCGCTGGTCAATCACTTGACGGGGCATCAATTGGCGACGCGACCACAGCCCAAGCGCTGGGTTGGCACGGCCGCACTGCCCGATCTTGCCGATGTTCGCGGCCAGCTTGTGGCCCGGCGGGCGCTGGAAGTGGCCGCAGCTGGGGGACATAACCTGCTGATGATCGGGCCCCCTGGTGCCGGAAAATCCATGCTGGCGTCGCGCTTGCCCTCGATCCTGCCGGTTCTGAATGCCCGCGAACTGCTCGATGTTTCGATGATCCAATCTATCGCCGGCGAACTGGCCGGTGGGGCGATCTCCGACCGGAGGCCATTTCGCGCCCCACATCATTCCGCCTCGATGGCGGCTTTGGTCGGCGGGGGCCTGCGGGTCCGGCCCGGCGAAGTCAGTCTGGCCCATAATGGCGTCTTGTTTCTGGACGAGCTGCCCGAATTTGCGCCCCAGGTTCTTGATGGCCTGCGTCAACCCCTTGAGTCAGGGGAAACTGTCATCGCGCGGGCCAATGCTCGGGTAACGTATCCGTCCCGGGTACAGTTGGTTGCCGCGATGAATCCCTGCAAATGCGGCATGGCGGGCTCCCCAGGCCACACCTGCAAACGGGGTGCCGCCTGCGCTAGCGATTACCAGTCGCGCGTTTCTGGACCGTTTCTTGATCGGATCGACATCAGGATCGACGTACCGGCGGTGTCAGCCGCAGATATGATCGCGCCCGCCTGCGCTGAGCCCTCAAGTGCCGTCGCGGCACGGGTTCTTGCTGCCCGCGAGCGCCAGCGGCAGCGATACCTCGATCATGGTGCCGTCGACATCTTCACCAATGCTCATGCCGGCTCAAGCCTGATCGAGTTGGTGGTCAATCCTGACAGGGACAGCAAGGCTTTGCTGTTGCAAGCAGCCGAGCGGTTTGCACTGTCCGCGCGGGCCTATCATCGGGTGCTTAAGGTTGCACGTACCTTGGCTGATTTGGCTTCCAGCGAAACTGTCGGTCGACCCCATATCGCCGAAGCCCTCAGCTACCGTCTGAGTGCCCAGCTCCATTAGTGAACGCGGCGCCGGCGATCGCCTCCGGCCTGGCCACCCCGGCGCCGGCATTGGTTGGTGATTCACGTGAAACCGCCAGAAGCCGGCTCCAAATGATGTCGTCTCAATCATTGGGCCGCCAAAGCTCAGGCGATCTCGATTTCACACCAATGCGTATAGGGCTTGTTCGGCGTTGAAATGGCCGACGGAAAATGAGGGTTGTGCAGGGCATCGGGCAGCAATTGATCCTCCAAACACAGGCCGGAATACTGGCCATAGTGCTTGCCATTCAGTCCCGGCACCGGGATGTCGGTCCACAGCCCGTTATAGACCTGCACGCCCGGACGATCCGACCACAGCTTCAGGGTCAGCACGCCGTCCGGCCCCACAATTGTTGCAATCGGTTGGTTCGGATCGCGTCCGGCGTCAAGGACCAGGTTTATGTCATAGCCAATTGGTAGCCCGGCGGCACCGCGCAGCGTTCGCCCGTCACGCAAATCGTACTGGGTGCCTTTGGAAGGCAGAATGGCGCCGGTTGCGAACAGCCCTTCGTCAAGGGGTGTATAAGCGCTTGAGTTCACCTGCAACCGATGGTCTAAAACCGTGTCGGTGGTGCCCAGGTTGAAATACTGGTGCTGAACCAGGCTGATCGGAGTTGCCTGGTCGGTTGTGGCGCTTAAGTCCAGCCGCAGACGGTTGCCCGTCAGTTGGTAGCGTGCGGCAAAGTTAACATTGCCAGGATACCCCATGGCGCCGTCAGGGCTGAAATGGGTAAAGGTCACGCTGTTGCTGGCATCGTCGGCAACGCCCTGCCACACCTGTCGGCCCAGGCCCTCGGCGCCGCCATGCAGATGCAAATCGCCGGCATTGGGCGGCAAATCATAGTGTTTACCCCCCAAATCAAATGAGGACGTCTTAATGCGGTTGGCAACCCGACCTGCCAGTGAGCCAAAATGGGGACTGTGCTGCACATAGGCGTCAAGCGTATCGAATCCGAGCACCACCGAGCGCAGCCCCCCGCCAACCGGCACCCGCCAATCGCGCACCGCCACGCCGAAACCGATGATGTCGACTTCGGCTCCGGTGTCGCTGACCAATTTGAACTGGTCGACCGCTTTGCCATCATGTTGACCGAAGTGTGACACCGAAATAGTCATTGATAACGCCTTCTGTTGACACCCTGGCTTAGCTGCGCCGAGCCACCCTGGCAACGACCGCTTGACCTTTTTGTCGCCGCCGCCAATCTAGCTGTCGTTGCATGGAGACTGGATTGAACAAGAGCACCACCAAACGTCGCGCTACCGTCCATGACGTCGCGCGCGCTGCCGGAGTTTCTTTGGCAACGGTTGACCGCGTGCTCAATTTGCGCCCCGGCGTACGCCCCAACACCGCCAAAAAAGTCGATGATGCCATTGCCCGGCTGGGTTTTCAGCGCGATTTGTCGGCTTCGCTTTTGGCCAGGGCCCGCGATTTGCGGGTCGACTTCCTGATTCCGGGTGGGTCCAACGAGTTTATGCAAAGCCTTGCCGACGCCGTGGGTCGCCGCGCCGAGGCCGCCCAGGCCGAACGACTGCAGGTCGAGGTGACCAGGGTGGCCCCGCTCGATGCCGATGCTTTGGCTGAATGCCTTTTGCAACTTGACCCACGGGTCACCGATTGCGTCGTCATTATCGGGGCAGAGGAGCCCTCGGTTCTGGCAGCGGTCGAGGAGGTTAGTCGGCGCGGTATTGTGGTCATGACCCTGGTGTCGGATCTGCCCGGTTCAAGTCGCCGCCACTTTATCGGCATTGATAATTTGGCCGCCGGACGAACAGCGGCGTCGCTGCTTGGACGGTTTTGTCCAGCGGGTGGCACGGTGGCCGTGGTCGCCGGCTCCATGCATTTGCTCGACCATCGGCATCGATTTGACGGTTTTCACGCCGTCATCGCCGCCGAATACCCAAATTTGACGATGTTGGATCCAATCGAAGGGCATGACGAAAAGCACGAAACCCAAGCCTTGGTGACGGACTTGCTGGCCCGGCACCCGCTTCTGAGTGGAATCTACAATTTGGGCGCAGGAAATGCCGGCCTTGTAGCCGCCATGACGGCATCCGGGCGCTCGGGCGCGGTGCGGGTTGTCGCCCATGAATTGTCTGAACCGACCCGCCTTGGATTGTTGTCCGGTGCCATTGACGTGGTGCTGGACCAGAACCCGGAAGGCGAAATTCTGGCCGCTATTGCCGCCGCTCGAGCCCTGGCTTGGGGGGCTGGTGGCAGTATTTCACCCGAACCGATCGAAATCGGGATTTTCTTGCGCGACAATGTGCGCTAAGACAACACCATCACCTAAACTGCAATAGCCGCCCAACTGGGCCCGGAGGGTCTCCGAAGTGATGGTTTTGGATCGTAATGAGGTACGTGCATCATGAATGAATCCTACCTTGGCATCGATATTGGCACCTCCGGCGTCAAGGCACTCCTGCTCGGTGCTGGGGGCAAAATTATCGGTGAAGCAATGGCGGTGGCGGCCGATCCGGTGCGGCCTCATCCGGGCTGGTCGGAGCAAAATCCAGCCGATTGGTGGAACGCCACGCTTGCGGCGGTCGATAAGCTTTCCAAATCCCACGCAAGCGAGCTTGCTGCGGTTCGTGCCATCGGTTTGTCTGGGCACATGCATGGTGCAACTCTGCTCGACATCAATGACGCCGTGCTACGGCCGGCCATTCTCTGGAACGACGGCCGCTCCAGTGTGGAGTGCGCGGAGATGGAAGCAATGCTCCCCAGCCTGCGCCAGATCGCTGGCAACATCGCCATGCCGGGGTTTACTGCGCCAAAACTGGCCTGGATACGCAAACAAGAGCCAGCAGTTTTCGCCAAAATCGCCAAAGTGCTGTTGCCCAAGGCCTATGTCCGGCTGCTGCTTTGCGGCGAATATGTCGAGGACATGTCCGATGCGGCCGGCACGCTTTGGCTCGATGTGGCCAAGCGAGACTGGTCCGATGCGCTGCTGGCAGTGACGGGGCTTACGCGCTCCCAGATGCCGCTTTTGGTTGAAGGCAACCAACCTTGCGGTAGCCTCAAGCGCGAATTCATGCAGCGCTGGGGAATGCATGGCAATGTCGTCATCGCCGGAGGCGCTGGCGATAATGCCGCCGCAGCCTGCGGCATTGGCGCCATTCGCGCCGGCGAGGGCTTTGTTTCGCTGGGTACCTCGGGCGTGCTGTTCGTGTCCAACGACAGGTTCCGTCCCAATACCGCTGGCGCTGTTCACGCCTTCTGCCACGCCATACCCAATACCTGGCACCAGATGGGGGTCATCCTGTCCGCTACCGACAGTTTGAACTGGTTGGCCCGGGTCACCGGTCAGGACGCAGCCAAACTAGCGCAGCAGGCGATGGCAAATTTCACCGGCCCGGGCGAAGAGATCTTCCTTCCCTATCTGTCAGGTGAGCGCACCCCGCATAATAACGCGGCCGCCCGGGGTGCTCTGGTCGGCCTTTCCCATCTGTCCGATCCGGCGCGACTGGCCCAGGCGGTCATGGAAGGCGTGACGTTCGCCTTCAGGGATTGCCAGCGTGTGCTGGTCGATGCCGGCACCAGGATTGACCGATTGCTGGCGGTTGGGGGTGGCTCCAAATCGGCGCTGTGGCTCAAGCTCATCGCCACCAATCTGGATATGGAAATCGCGCTTCCCGAAGACGGAGATTATGGGGGCGCGCTCGGTGCTGCGCGGCTGGCCCTGTGTGCGGCCACCGGGGCCGATCCGAAGGCCGTTATGACCATGCCTGCGATCAAGGCTGTCATTGTGCCGGACCGCACCCTGTCCGCTGCCTATTCCGATCAATATGGCCGCTACCGCGCCCTTTACCCCGCTATCGAGGAGACCAAGCCATGACTGACTTTTTCAAGGGCATCGCGCCCGTCAAATTTGAGGGGCCGGGCAGCAGCAATGCCCTGGCCTATCATCACTACAACAAGGACGAAATCGTCCTAGGCAAGCGGATGGAAGACCACATTCGCCCCGCCATCGCCTATTGGCATAGTTTTGCGTGGGAGGGCGGCGACCCCTTCGGCGGGCGCACCTTTGACCGACCATGGTTCGACCGAGGCATGGAAGGGGCCAAGCTTAAGGCCGACGTGGCGTTTGAGCTTTTTGAGTTGCTCGATATTGCCTTCTTCTGCTTTCATGACGCCGACATCGCCCCAGAGGGTGAAACGCTTGCCGAATCCAACCGCAATGTGCGGGTCATTGGCGAGATATTCGCCAAAAAAATGCAGTCGAGCCGCACCAAATTATTGTGGGGCACGGCGAATTTGTTTTCCAACCGCCGCTATATGTCGGGTGCTGCCACTAACCCGGATCCGGAGGTGTTCGCCTATGCCGCCGGTCAGGTGAAGAACGTCCTGGAACTGACCCACGAATTGGGCGGCGCCAATTATGTGCTTTGGGGTGGCCGCGAAGGCTATGAGACCCTGCTCAACACCAAGATTGGCCAGGAACAGGACCAGATGGGGCGCTTCCTGCACCTGGTGATCGAACATGCCCACAAGATCGGCTTCAAGGGTCAGATCCTGATTGAGCCCAAGCCGCAGGAGCCGAGCAAGCATCAGTACGATTTCGACGTCGCCACGGTCTATGGCTTCCTCAAGAAATATGGCCTGGAACAGGATGTGAAGTGCAACATCGAGGTTGGCCACGCCTTTCTTGCCAACCATTCCTTCGAACATGAACTGGCATTGGCCGCCTCGCTCGGAATTTTGGGTTCAGTCGATGCCAATCGCAACGACCTGCAATCGGGCTGGGATACCGACCAGTTCCCCAATTCAGTGCCGGAAACCACGCTGGCGTTTTACCAGATCCTCAAAGCCGGTGGCCTTCACTCTGGCGGCTGGAATTTTGACGCCAAGGTGCGCCGCCAGTCGATCGACCCGGCTGATCTGCTCCATGGCCATGTTGGCGGCCTGGATGTGCTGGCCCGCTCCCTCAAAGCGGCTGCCGCGATCATCACCGACGGCACCTATGACAAAATGGTCGACCAGCGCTATGCCGGTTGGAACACCGCCGATGGTCAGGCGATCCTTGCTGGCAAAATATCGCTTGCCGAACTGGCAGCGCGGGTCGACGCACGCAATATCAATCCGCAGCCCCGCTCCGGTCAGCAGGAATACCTCGAAAACCTGATCAACCGCTTCGTCTAACTGCTGTTCCAGTCTCCCCCGCCCCTCGGGGGAGACTGCCGTGAGGCGGCGGACCGGTTTGTCCCCTGTGCCGCCGTCTCACCCCCCGTCCGCCCCGAGCCGATCACATCTTCTCGAATACCGCGACAAAAGACCGCACCCCTACTACAATGGTTTATTGCAGGCCGCGTTGCGCCTCTTTCGATCTGCGTCTTGTGGCCGTCCCGAGCGAATGGAGAAGGTTTGATCATGACGACTTTTCACGTGATTGCAGGCGCCACCGAAACCGATATCCGGCTCGGGATCCGCAAAATCGGCGTGAGTGACCTGTTTGACTGCCTCAAGCTCGGCTTGGCGGACTTTTGGGAGAAACCGTCTCACTATGTGCTGCTGGCCTTGATCTACCCGGTGATCGGCATCGCTTTAGCAATCTGGATGTCCGGCTATTACACATGGCCCTTGCTCTATCCCCTGCTTGGGGGGTTTGCCCTGGTTGGGCCGTTCGCCGCCATCGGTCTTTACGAAATCAGTCGCCGACGCGAGCAAGGGTTGGATACCGCTTGGCACCATGCCTTCGGGGTCATGCGCTCGCCGGCCATCGCCTCGATAGGCGCGGTGGCGTTGCTTTTGTTCGCGGTGTTCACCTTGTGGCTGACGGCGGCGCAGGCGCTTTATGAAAGCCAGTTCGGTTCTGCCCCGCCGATGGCGCTAGACGCCCTGCTCAACCAGGTTTTCACCACGCCCCAAGGGTGGAACTTGATCATAGTAGGCAACCTCATTGGGTTGGCTTTTGCCATTTTTGTGCTGTGCACGACCGTCATTGCCTTCCCCCTGCTGTTGGATCGCGATGTCGGGGCTTTGGTCGCCGTCCAAACCTCGTTCCGCGCCGTGCTGGCCAATCCGGTGCCGATGGCCGCCTGGGGGCTGATTGTGGCGATAGGCTTGGCAATCGCCACCATACCGCTGTTTGTGGGTTTAGCAGTCGTCATCCCGATTTTTGGACATGCAACCTGGCATCTTTACCGCAAGGTGATTGACCTCGAACCGAAACGGCCAGCGAAAGCTCGCAAATCCGTGTGAATCAATGGCCTGGTCCAAACAACCGGGTAAAGCGCGGACCCTCGTGTTGGTTTTTCCCTGAGGAGCCCATAAGGTCTGGGCTTTCCAGAGATCGCCGAGACCTTGATGGACCAGACGCAATTCGATCCACCGAGCCCTGAGCCCCAGCTTGGGGCGCTGACGCCAATGATGGCCCAGTATTTCGAAATCAAGGCGGTCAACCCGGGTTATCTATTGTTCTACCGGATGGGTGATTTTTACGAACTGTTTTTCGAAGATGCCGAAATCGCCAGCCAGGCGCTCGGCATTGTTCTGACTCAGCGCGGCAAACACCAGGGTCACGACATCCGCATGTGCGGCGTCCCCGTTCACGCGGCCAATGACTATCTTAACAAACTGATCAAGCTTGGGCACCGGGTGGCTTTGTGTGAGCAGCTCGAAAACCCTGCCGAAGCCAAAAAACGCGGCGCCAAATCGGTGGTGAAGCGCGATGTCGTTCGCCTGATCACCCCGGGAACCTTGACCGAAGACGTCCACCTTGAGGCAAGGGCGGCAAATTATCTGGCGGCGATTGCCACGATCCGCCATGGCCAGACCGATTTTGCGCTCGCATGGGCAGATGTGTCGACCGGGGAAACCCAGGTCCTGGATTTGGACGCGGCGACGCTGCCCGATGAATTGGCCCGCATTGATCCGGCCGAACTGCTGATGACAGAGGCGACCCGCCTTGTGTTGCGTGAGCGCCATTTGCTGCCGCCAAATCTGGCCAATGTGGTGGCAATCGTGGAGCCTCAAATGTTCGACAGCGAGCAGGCAGTTGCTGCGCTGCGCGCAGCCTTTCCCAGCGACACGGTTGACCCGACGGCATGGTCCCGTGCCGCCCGCTCGGCGCTCGGTGGCTTGGTCGGTTACGTCTTCGCCAGCCAGAAGGGTAAGGCCCCCGTGCTGCGGGCGCCCTCATCGCTGCCCACCGCCCCTCACATGGCCATCGACCAGGCAACGCGCGCTTCGCTAGAACTCCTGGTCACCCAGCGTGGGCAGGTGCGCGGTTCGCTGCGCAATACGATCGATCTGACCGTCACCGCCCCCGGGTCACGGTTGCTGGCCCAGCGCCTTGCCGCACCCCTTTGCGACGCCAAACGCATCAACGCCCGCCTCGATGGGGTGGCATTGCTCGCCAATGATACATTGTTGACCGGGCGCCTGCGCGGTGATCTGAAATCGGTGCCTGATCTGGCGCGGGCCCTGACCCGCTTGGCATTGGAGCGCGGCGGGCCAAGGGATCTGGCCGCCATCGGCGCGGCCATAACCGGCGCGCTGGCCCTGGCCCAGCGGTTCGCCGCAACCCCAGATTGCCCGGCCGAGTTAGAGAACCTGGTTGTCGGCCTGGTCGCCGCACCCATTGCCCTTGCGTCCGAACTCAGTGCCGCTCTGGCCGACACCCTTCCACTATCGAGCCGCGATGGCGGCTTTGTGCGCCTGGGGTATGACGCCCAACTCGACGCGGAACGCGAATTGGCGACCCAAACCCGCTCGGTCGTCGCTGCCCTTCAGGCCCGCCTGATCGATGAAACGGAAGTCAAATCCCTCAAGATTCGCCACAATGGCGTTCTGGGCTATTTTGTCGAAGTCCCTGCCGCCCAAGGCGGGCGCCTGCTGGAGGATCCACACCGGCAAACATTTATCCATCGCCAGACCCTGGCCAATGCCATGCGCTTCACCACGGCCGAGTTGGCGGATTTGGAAGGGCGCATAGCCCACGCCCAGGAGGCGGCGCTGGAGATCGAGGCCGCAATCTTTGCCCGCCTATGCGCCGCAGTGATCGCCCAGACCGACACGCTAAATGTCATTGCGGACGCCTTGGCCGAACTCGACGTTATTGCCGGACTGGCCCATCTGGCCGCAACCCACAATTATTGTCGGCCAGACATTGACGATTCTCTGGCCTTTTCCATTGTCAGCGGACGCCACCCGGTGGTGGAGGAAATGGTGGCCGCCGAAGGCCATAGTTTTGTTGCCAATGACGCGGATCTGTCGGGGTCAGATGCTATTGGCGGCGGACGTCTATGGCTGGTCACCGGCCCCAATATGGGCGGCAAGTCGACCTTTCTGCGCCAGAACGCGCTGATCGCCATCATGGCGCAGATGGGCAGCTTCGTGCCCGCTGCCTCTGCCCATATCGGGGTTATTGACCGGGTCTTCTCGCGTGTCGGCGCTTCGGACGATATCGCCCATGGGCGTTCAACCTTTATGGTGGAAATGGTTGAAACGGCAGCGATTCTGAATCGGGCCACGCGAAAATCCCTGGTCATCCTTGATGAAATTGGCCGCGGCACGGCAACTTTTGACGGCTTGTCGATCGCCTGGGCTGCTGTGGAGGCGCTGCACGAAACCACCGGCTGCCGGGCATTGTTTGCCACCCATTTCCATGAGCTGACCAGTTTGCAAAAAACCCTGAACCGCGTTGCCAACGTCACCATGAAGGTGCGTGAGTGGGAAGGTGAAGTGGTGTTCCTGCACGAAGTTGGCCAAGGGGCCGCCGATCGTTCTTACGGGATCCAGGTGGCCAAGCTCGCCGGCCTTCCCGAGCCGGTTCTGGCCCGGGCCCGTCAGGTATTGACCATTTTGGAACAGCGCTCCACCGGTACAAGCTCTTCCGGTAAGGTGGCTGCCGTGCTAGACGATTTGCCGCTGTTTGCGCATAATCCGGCTCCGATCCGGGTCGGGCCAGATCCAGTTCACGAGAAGCTTGATGCCATCCGCCCCGACGAGATCACTCCGAAGGATGCGATCGAGCTGGTTTATGAGTTGAAGAAAATACGCGATGCCGCTCGCCGAAGCTGACGTAAAACCGCGAAAACCGCTATTTGTCCTGAAAACCGCCGCGGTCATCTTGAGCGAGATCGATGCCCTGATCGGCGTCGAACAACCCAAGAGCACCGCCGCGCGGGCGATCGTGCTTGCCCATATGCGCCAGCTCCTGGCGAGCGCACGCAAGAGCGCGGAGGCCGACCTCATGGCGACCGGCAAGGGTATTCGCTGCGCTCAGAACCTGTGTAACGCCGAAGACGAGATCATCTCGGCAGTGCATATGTTTGCGACCCGCCGCGTCTATCCGGTCGACAACCCATCGGGCGCCGAAACCATCGCCCTGGCGGCGGTCGGCGGCTATGGCCGAGGTACCCTGGCGCCGGGCTCCGATATCGATCTGCTGTTTATATTGCCCTACAAACAGACGCCCTGGGGCGAGCAGGTCACCGAATATATTTTGTACCTGTTATGGGATTTGGGCCAGAAAGTCGGCCACGCCGTCCGCTCGGTAGACGAATGTATCCGCATGGCGCGGTCCGACATGACGGTGCGCACGGCGACGCTGGAGGCCCGGTTTCTAACGGGCGACCGCGATTTGTTCAATCAACTGATCAAGCGTTTCGAAACCGAAATCATGCCTCGAACCGGGCCCGAATTCATTGCCGCCAAAATGGCCGAGCGGGACGAGCGCCACAAGCAGATGGGCAATACCCGCTATGTGGTTGAGCCAAATATCAAGGACGGCAAGGGCGGCTTGCGCGATCTCAATACGCTGTTCTGGATTGGCAAATACTTCTATCAGGTCAAGACCAGTCAGGAACTGGTTGGCAAGGGCGTGCTGAGTGCCGAAGAATACCGCGCTTTCCAGCGCGCCGAAGAGTTTTTGTGGTCGGTCCGCTGTAATTTGCATTTTCTGACCGGGCGCGCCGAGGAAAAACTGACTTTTGACGTGCAGCCAGAGATGGCGGAACGTTTGGGCTTTGCCGAGCGACTTGGGATGCTGGGCGTCGAGCGCTTCATGAAGCGCTATTTCTTGGTGGCCAAGGACGTGGGTGATCTGACCCGCATTTTCTGTACCTCGCTGGAGTTCAATCACGCCAAGGATATGGACCTGGTTGGCCGGGTGCTGTCGCCGTTCAAGCGGGGGCAATCCAAGATCAAAGGTGAGACCGATTTTATCCTCGATAGTGGCCGGCTCAATATTGCCAAGCCCGACGTGTTCGAAAAGGACCCGGCCAATCTGATCCGCATGTTCCTGGTCGCCGGGCGCGAGGAATTGCTGTTTCACCCTGATGCAATCAAACAGATCACCCGCTCGCTCCAGTTGATCAACGCCGATTTGCGCAACGACCCCAAGGCCAACGGCTATTTTCTGACCATCCTGACCGCGCCGACATCGGTGGAGCGGATTTTGCGGCAAATGAACGAGAGCGGCGTGCTGGGCAAGTTCGTGCCCGATTTTGGCCGGATCGTCGCGCTAATGCAGTTCAATATGTACCACCACTATACGGTGGACGAGCATTTGATCCGCGCCGTTGGCGTCATGGCCGAAATCGCCAATGGTGGCTTGCGCAAAGAACTGCCGCTGACCCATGAATTGCTGCCGCAACTCAACGACACGCGATTATTGTATGTAGCCTTGTTCCTGCACGACATCGCCAAGGGGCGCCTCGAGGATCATTCGATCGCCGGGGCGCGGCTGGCGCGCAAGCTCTGTCCGCGTTTTGGCCTGTCGGCGGCCGAAACCGACACCGTGTCCTGGCTCATCCAATACCATTTGATCATGAGTGAGGTGGCCCAGGCCCGCGATATTCAGGATCCCGAAACCGCCAAGGCCTTCGCCGACGTCGTGCAATCCCCGCAGCGTCTGGCATTGCTGTTGATTCTGACGGCTTGCGATATTCGTGCCGTGGGACCCGGCGTCTGGACCGGTTGGAAGGGCTCGCTGCTGCGTGCGCTCTATTACGCCACCGAGCCTTTGCTGTCGGGCGGGCATTCCCAGGTCACCCAATCCGAGCGTATCGGCGAGGCCAAGATGGTGTTGGGCAAAGCCCTTACCAATTGGGCTGCCGACGCTGTTACCGCCTACCTCGCCCGCCAATATGATCACTACTGGTTGCGGGCCGAGCCGGAACTGCAGATCGAACATGCCCGCCTGATCCGGCAAGCCGACCTTGGCGACCAACCCTTCGCAGGCTCGATCCGGGTCAAGGCCTTTGAGGGCATCACCGAAGTGTCGTTCTATACGCCCGACCATCCACGGCTGCTGTCGTTGATTGCGGGTGCCTGCACCATGAGCGAGGCCTCGATCATCGGCGCCCAGATTTTTTCGACCCGGGACGGAAGGGCAATTGATACGTTCAGATTGCGCCGCGCCTTTGCCTCCGATGAGGACGAAAAGGTCCGCGCCACGCGCATCATCGAGACGGTCAAGCAATTGCTGCAGGGCAAGCGCCAGGTCACGATCGATCAGGGCAAAGACAGTCGCCATAACCGCCGCCTTAAGCCCTTCACCCTGCCGGCCGAAGTTTTGGTGTCTAATAACCTCTCCGAAAAATTCACCGTTATCGAAGTGTCCGGATTGGATCGCACCGGCCTGCTCCATGCATTAACCCGCGAGATATCCGATCTCAATTTGACCATCGGCTCGGCCCATATCGGCACCTACGGCGAAAAAGCAGTGGACGTGTTCTACGTCACCGATTTGACCGGTCAAAAGATCGCCGGCAAGCCGCGCCAGCGTAAAATCCACGACGCCTTATTGGCCGTGTTCAATCCCAGGCCAGTCGAGGCGATGACGGACAATGGGTAAGACGCGCCCAGAAGGACCCGGCCTTCCCAAAAGCCTGTTTCAAAACTTCCTCAGTGTCGGTGTGCTGACCCTTGCCAGCCGGATCTTTGGCTTTGTCCGCGATGCCCTGATGGCGGCTGTGCTCGGCACCGGACCAGCGGCCGATGCGTTTGCCGCTGCCTTTCGATTTCCCAATCTATTCCGCCGCCTGTTTGCCGAAGGCGCCTTCAACACCGCTTTCGTGCCCATGTTTTCCACGGCGCTGGAACGTGATGGTGCAGACAAGGCCAAGCTGCTCGCGTCCAAGATCATGTCCTGGCTGGTGACCGCGATCCTGGCCATCACCGTGGTGTTTGAAATCTTCATGCCCCAGATCACGGTGTTTTTTGTGCCAGGCTTTGTCGATGATCAGGCAAAGTTCGAGCTGACGGTGTTCCTCACCCGCATCATGTTCCCTTATCTGGCCTGCATGTCGCTGATGGCCGCCTATGGGGCAATTTTGAACACCATTGGTCGATTTTTTGCGGCCGCTTTCGCGCCGATCCTGCTCAACATCATCAATATCGCCGCCTTGGTGCCGCTCGCAATTGTTGCGCTGGACAACCCTGGCGATACCGCCTTTTGGGTCGCAATTGCCACCATGGCGGGCGGCATTGCCCAGTTGTGCTTGGTCTATTGGGCCATTCGTCGCGCCGGTTTTGCGCCCCGGTTGGCGCTGCCCCGCTTTGATCGCGAAGTGCAGCAGTTCTGGATCCTTGCCATTCCGGCGATCCTGACTGGGGGCATTACCCAGATCAACATCATTGTTGGCACCACAATTGCCTCGAGCGCCGATGGGGCCATCGCCATTTTGGGGCTGGCCGATCGGCTCTATCAGCTGCCACTCGGGATTGTCGGCATCGCCATTGGCACGGTGCTTTTGCCCGAATTGTCCCGTCATATCGGCGCCGGGCGCGATAGCGAGGCGCGGTCCAGCCAGAGCCAGTCGCTGGTGCTGGCGATGTTGCTGTCGATGCCGGCGGCAACAGCCTTGGTCGGCCTATCGACCCCGATTGTGCGGGTGCTGTATGAGCGTGGCGCCTTTACGCCGGCGGACACCGTGGCGGTGTCGTCGGCCTTGGTGGCCTTTGCCGTTGGCCTGCCGGCCTATGTCCTGGTGCGCGTGCTGCAACCGGGCTTTTTTTCGCGCAAGGACACCAGGACCCCGACGATTTTTGCCGCCATTTCGGTCATTGCCAATATTGGTTTGTCGCTCTGGCTGTTCCCAAGCCTGACCTATGTCGGCATTGCCATCGCCACCTCGGTTTCTGCCTGGTTGAACGCGGTGCTGTTGGCTCTGTTCCTGGCGCGTCGCGGTCACTTTGCGCTTCAGCCCGCCGAATGGCGCAAACACACCATGATCATTGCCATTAGCCTCGTGATGGGCGGCGTGCTCTTTGGTCTGGCGCAGCGTGGCGCGCCGCTTCTGGCCTCTGGTCAGCCCTTGTTGATCCAAATGGGTGTGTTGACGCTTCTGGTTGGGTTCGGGCTGGCAGTATATTTTGTGCTGGTTGATGTGACCAGAACCCAGCCGCTTGGCCCGTTGCTGAAGCGGTTGCGGCGGCACCGGTGACAAAACTGGCTTGCCTTGTTGGTGTCTGCTGGCCATAAAGCGGCTCACAATTGGCAATAGAGATCGACCAATGGCATTCGTTCAGCGCGTATTTTCCGGCATAAAGCCCTCGGGCGATCTGCACTTGGGCAATTACTTGGGCGCCATCAAGCGCTTTGTGCCGCTGCAGCAGACCCACCACTGCATCTATTGCGTCGTCGATATGCACGCCATCACGGTGTGGCAGGAGCCTGCCGACGTAACGCGCGGCACGCGTGAGATTGCGGCCGCCTATATCGCAGCCGGGATCGACACCAATCAGCACATCGTTTTCAACCAGTCCCAGGTCATGCAACATGCCGAACTGGCCTGGGTCTTCAATTGTGTGGCGCGCATGGGTTGGATGAACCGCATGACCCAGTTCAAGGACAAAGCCGGAAAAAATTCCGAAAACGTCTCGCTCGGACTGTTCGCCTACCCCTCGCTGATGGCGGCCGATATCCTGCTCTACAAGGCCACCCATGTGCCCGTGGGTGAGGACCAGAAGCAACATCTCGAACTCACCCGCGATATCGCCCAAAAGTTCAACAATGACTACGGCCCGCGGCTTGCCGAATTGAACCTTGATCCCGCCTATTTCCCGCTGACTGAGCCGGTGATTGCCGGCCCCGCGACCCGCGTGCGCTCGCTGCGCGATGGCAGCAAGAAGATGAGCAAGTCCGATGCCGCCTCGGATATGGAAACCATCTATCTGCTCGATGACGCCACAGCGATTGCCAATAAGATAAAGCGCGCCAAGACCGATCCTGAGCCGCTCCCTGAAATCGCCGCTGGTCTTGAGAGCCGCCCCGAAGCCGACAATCTGGTGTCGATCTATGCCGCTCTTGCGGACTGCTCCAAGGATCAGGTGTTAGCCGAATTCGGCGGCAAGGGCTTTGGTGCCTTCAAGCCCGCTTTGGCCGATCTGGCGGTTGCCAAGCTCGCTCCAATGGCCGATGAACTGCGGCGCCTGATTGCTGACCCGGCAACGATTGATGCGGTGTTGCGGAACGGGGCGGAGCGCGCCGCCGCCATTGCCGAACAAACCATGGTTGACGTTCGGGCCATCGTCGGGTTCATTCGCTGATCCACTGAGGAGCGCCGATGGTTTCCCAGACTGAATACCAGCGCAAATTCCTCGTCATCATCGACGAGACCGAGGAGTGCGATCGCGCGCTGTTGTTTGCCGCTTATCGCGTCAAACGCACCGGCGGCACGGTGGTGTTGATGAGCGTGGTTCCGCCGCCCGAGTTTATCGGCCTGGGGGTCGAAGACGTGCTGCGGGCTGAAGCCCTCGAGGATGCCGAGCGCAATCTTGATACCCGGCTTGCCCGGCTCAAATCCATCGGCGACATAAAAGTGGAGTCGGTGGTGCGCGAAGGCCGCGGCGCCGAACCCATCGAGCAATTGATCAACCAGGATGCTGCAATTGCCATTCTGGTGTTGGCTGCCAGCAGTTCCGCCGACGGGCCTGGTCCCCTTGTTATGCATTTTGCCAATCGCGCCAGTGCCTTGCCAATTCCGCTGACCATCGTGCCCGGCCGCTTGACCGACGCCGAGATTATCGCCGTCTGCTGATTGTGCTTTGGGTTCGCGGGGCAAACGCGGCCATCATTGCTTCTTGCCTTTGTGCTTGCAACTGGCCCAGAAAACACTATTTTAGAAGCATTCCAAATAGGTTGATCGGCACAGACATGTTCATCCAGACCGAAGCCACGCCCAATCCGGCCACGCTGAAATTTTTGCCCGGCCGCGACGTTCTGGTCGGGGAACCCCGTGACTTCCGTGGCGCCGACGCTGCAGCGGCTTCGCCATTGGCGACCGGACTGTTTGCGATTTCGGGGGTCAGTGGCGTCTTTTTGGGATCGGACTTCATTTCGGTAACCAAGGACGAGACTGATTGGGCCCACATCAAGCCCTCGATCCTTGGGGTGATTATGGATCATTTCCTGTCGGGCAAACCGATTATCGTCGAAGGCAATGTCGTGGCCTCCGATGCCCATGGTGGCGAGGAGTTCTACGAAGCCGACGATAGCGAAACCGTCGAAGTGATCAAGGAATTGCTGTCCACAAGGGTTCGCCCAGCCGTGGCGATGGATGGTGGCGACATCATCTTCAAGGGCTACAAGGAAGGCACCGTGTTCCTGCATATGCAGGGTGCCTGCTCTGGCTGCCCCTCCTCCACAGCAACGCTCAAGAACGGCATTGAAAATCTGCTGCGGCACTTTGTTCCCGGCGTTGAGCACGTCCAACAGGTCTAACCGGCAAGAATTTTGAAAATTCCCTGGTGGTTGCCTGCCAGGGATGCGGTGTTTAACAAATGTCAATGCAAGTGACCAATAGTGAGACCCGCGCGCTGGTGCGCCAAGGGTGCGTGTTACGTCAACTCAATCTAAGTCCACGGTCAATCTAACCAAGATCAGCTTTTTGCTGGCGGAACCGAACGATCTCTACCGGGGTCTGTTCCGCAGCCTGCTGTTCGGTTTTGGTGCGACCAAAGTGTTTGATGCGCTTGACATCGAAACCGCGGATCGGATTCTGGCCCGCCAAAAGGTCGACGCGTTGATCTGCGCGGTGGACCTGCCAAAGGGCGGCGGCATCGCCTATGTGCGCAAGATCCGCCTCAACCCCAATCACCCCAATCGGTCCATGCCCATCCTGCTCACCATGGGCACCGCGCGGCGCATTACCGTGGGCGCCGCGCGCGATAGCGGGGCCAATTTTGTGCTGTCCAAGCCGATTTCGCCTTTGGTGCTCTATGACCGACTGAACTGGATCGCTCGCAATCCACGCCCCTTTTGGGAAAGTGACACCTATTTCGGTCCGGATCGGCGCTTCAGGGCGCTGCGTCACGCCCATTTGCCCAAGCGCCGTGCCAATGAAGCCGGCCAAATAACAACGGAGGCCGAAGATTAGCACAAACCAGCCCCGGCCCGGTCGCTTGGTCGAGATACAAACCGCGTTTCACCTTGAGGCGGTCAAGCCTGGGGGCGTTGATCGTCGCGCCGCTATGACGGTGGTCAAAACCGTTATCCGGGATAACACCAAGGCGATTGATCAGCGGCTTGATCAGGCATTGACCCTTCTGCTGCAGGGCTTGGCATCTGTGCCTTTGCAGCGGCGATCTGGCGCCGCCGAACTCAGCTTGCTTCTGGCCCCTGCCGCCGAGGTGCGCGACCTCGCAGGCCTGGTCGGGCGCCATTTGCTCACCGAAACGGCGATTTACGTGTCCGACGTGCTCGACGCTGTGGTCTATGAAGCCAAAGGCATAGATGGCACCGAAGCCATGGTTTTTGCCGAAGCGTTGCGCTTTGCCCATCTCGACGCCCAGCTTGGGTTATCCCTTGTCCCCTATAGTGACTTGATCAGCCAACTCAAGGATTTGACCACGCTATTGGTCACGCGCCCGACGCCAGCGTGAACTGGTCTGCCACCACCGCTCGATCATACCGCAGCCCGCCCGACACCCTTGTCGCGGGCAAGCTCTAGGTGCTGATTCTGGCAAAGCGGCGCTAAACGCTCCAAGCAGATATTATTCTGCCGCCGTTTTTTGGCCACTCGGTCGCGGACCAACAAGTGCCGGTGGCGTTTCGATCTTCGGCTTCTTGCGACGAATACGCAGGCGCTTGATACGGCGGCTGTCGGACGCCAGCACCTCAAAGTCGAAACCGTCGAGCTTGGAAATGATCTCGCCCTTGGCCGGAATATGCCCGGCAAGATCGAACACCAACCCGCCGATCGTATCGACGTCGTCGGCATATTCGCCAGGCTTGAAGTCAGGGCCCAGCAAGGCTTGCACATCACGGAGTTCGGCGCGTGCGTCGGCCAGATAGGTGTCAGTCCCAACTTTGCGGATCAGTGCCGTTTCCAGCTCGTCGTGCTCATCCTCGATTTCCCCGACCACCGCCTCAAGCAGGTCTTCAATGGTCACCAGGCCGTCGGTGCCGCCATATTCATCAACCACGATGGCCATGTGCACGCGGCTGGCGCGCATTTGTTGCAACAGGTCTCCCGCCGGCATCGAGGTCGGCACAAACATGGCGGTGCGGATGATCTCGAGTTTGCTGATCTTTTGGCGTAGCGCTGTCGAGACCAGTTTGACCGGGATATCCTTGCTGGGATCGACCACCGGCCTGGCCTCGGTAATGCGCGCCACCACGTCCTTGATGTGGATGAAGCCCAAAATATTGTCGAGCCCGTCCTCAAAAACCGGGAGCCGCGAATGGCCAGCCTGGTTGAAGTGCGCCAACAAGGCTCCCAGGCTGATATCGCTGGCCACGGCTTGAATATCCGAGCGCTCAATCATCACGTCGGCGACTGAAACATCGCCCAGCTTCAGCACATTCTGAAGGATCGAGCGTTCACTCTCGGAAAAATCTGCGGTTTCAGCGCTCCCCTGTTCTTCGAGGGCCACTTGCAGATCATCGCGCAGCGACATGGTGCGTAAGGCCAGCACGGCCTTTAATCGATTCCAGATCGAGGGCCCCCGCGTCGGCGCGGGGGCGGGGCTAGAAAAAGGCTCGTTGGTGTTGTCGTGCGCCTTAGGCGCGCTCGTCGGGTCGCTGTCGTTCATGATCTCAATGCCGTCATCAGGACGGCTTTCTATCGCGTTTTGGCCTGTGCAGGCAACGGGCTGTATTTCAGGCGGTTTCCGAATAGGGGTCGGCGATCCCTAAACTTGCCAGGATCTCGGTTTCCAGCGCTTCCATGACCAGGGCATCGTCGTCGCTGATGTGGTCGTAGCCCAGGATATGCAAAAAACCATGCACGGTCAGATGAACAAAGTGATCAGCAAAGCTGGTGCCCTGCGCCAGTGCTTCGCGCTCCAGTGTCTCTCGCGCCAAAGTGATGTCACCCACGATCCCGATCACCGGGCCAAACGGCTCGATCTGAGGAAATGACAGCACATTGGTGGCGCTATCCTTGCCGCGCCAGTCGCGATTGAGCCCGCGTTGCTCAGCATCGTCAGTTAACACGATACTGAGCTCGGCGGCCCCTTTCACCTTGGCCTTGCTGTGCTTGAGCGCTTCGCGCACGGCCCGTTCGGCCAGGGCATCCAGGTCTGTTGGCCAAGTGTTATCATTGCGGATGATCGCGATTTCGAGCGGAATGGATGGTTTGGTCAGCGTGCGACCCCTTCGGTCATTTTGTCCTGAATTTTGCGGGCAGTATCGGCTTCATAGGCGCGAACGATGCGGCCGACCAACGCGTGTCGCACCACATCCTTATCGCCAAAGCGCGAGATATGGACCCCCTCCACGCCATCGAGCAAGCCAATGGCCTCCACCAGACCGGATTTTTCGCCACGGGGCAGATCGACCTGGGTAGGATCGCCGGTGACGATCATCTTGGAGTTTTCGCCCAGACGGGTCAGAAACATCTTCATCTGCATGGTTGTCGTGTTCTGGGCTTCGTCTAGGATCACCACTGCATTGGCGAGGGTGCGGCCGCGCATGAAGGCCAGCGGCGCCACTTCGATAATGCCCGAAGTGATGCAGCGTTCGACATTTTCTGGCTTCATCATGTCGTAAAGCGCGTCATAGAGCGGGCGCAGATAGGGATCAACCTTTTCCTTCATGTCGCCTGGCAAAAAGCCAAGGCGCTCGCCGGCTTCCACTGCCGGCCGCGACAGGATAATCCGGTTGATATCGCCACGCTCCAAAAGGGAGGCCGCGTGCGCCACCGCCAGATAGGTCTTGCCGGTGCCTGCCGGACCGACGCCGAACACCAGTTCGGCTCGATCCATGGCACGCATATAGGCGTCCTGAGCCGGCGTGCGGGCGACGATGGTGGATTTGCGCGTGGCGATCTGGGCCATGCGCACTTTGCCCTTTTTTTCCAATGTCGGCAGGATCAGCTGGCTGTCTTCGGTCTCGATCATGCGAATGACGCCGTCGACATCGCTCATATCGACCGGACGACCCTCTTCGAGCAAGCCATAAAGCGATTCCAGCACCCGCCGGGCCTGATCGACGCCGCTGGCACTACCCTTGAGCATGACATGATTGCCGCGCGGCGTTGCCGCCACCTTCAAGCGCTGTTCGATCAGCGCTAAATTCTGGTCAAAATCCCCATATAATTGGGCGACCAGACGATTATCTTCAAATGCGAGTTCGAGTTGGGAGGCAATGGCGTTATCAGACGTCGGGGACAAGTGCCTACTCAAGCTGGTTTTGCTCCTGAAACGAAGCGCAGCATGGGGTCACGCCACGCGAGACTCACCAACGCTAACAGATTTGCGTTGCGGTGCCGACGAAATATCACGTTCATCCCGATTGTTGTGTGACAGTCGGCCCACCAGGGAATTGGTGCTCGTTCCGATGATTTCCACCTGATGGATCGCCCCAATTAGCTCGGCTGAGCCGTCCAGATGCACAGCCTGTAAATAAGGCGAACGCCCGCCAATCTGGCCTGCCATGCGGCCGACCCGCTCGATCAGAACCGGCATGGTCTTGCCAACGCAGCTGGCGTGAAACGCCGTTGTCTGGGCATTGATCAGCTCCTGCAGCCGCAACAGCCGCTCGGATTTGACCGCTTCCTCAATCTGGCCATCCAGGTTCGCGCCCGGCGTGCCGGGGCGGGTGGAGTATTTGAACGAATAGGCCGAGGCATAGCCGACATCGGCAATGATCTTGAGCGTATCCTCGAAATCACGGTCGGTCTCGCCCGGAAAGCCGACGATGAAATCGCCCGAAAGCGCCATGTCCGGTCGCGCCGTCTTGATCCGCTCGATGGTGCGCATGTAGTCGTCGCGCGTGTGGCGGCGGTTCATGGCTTGAAGAATGGTGTCCGATCCCGACTGCACCGGCAGATGCAGATAGGGCATCAAAATGTCGAGATCACGATGCGCCGCAATCAGGGCCGCATCCATGTCGCGCGGATGGCTGGTGGTATAGCGCAGGCGCTCAAGCCCTGGAATTTCGGCCAGCAGATAGGCCAGCGCGCCTAGGCCAACGGGATGTCCCGCCTCGTCGAGCCCGTGATAGGCGTTCACATTCTGGCCGAGCAGGGTAATTTCCTTGACCCCTGCCGCCACCAGATTGCGCGCTTCGGCCAAAACCTGGCGCACCGGCCGGGACACTTCTGAACCGCGGGTATAGGGCACTACGCAAAACGAGCAGAATTTATCGCACCCTTCCTGGACCGTCAAAAAAGCGGTCAGGCCCCGCTTGATCGTCACTTCCTTTTTGGCCGAAGGCAAATGGTCGAATTTGTCTTCCTCGGGGAAATCCGTATCGACGATTGGCTGGCGCAAAGCCGGGTGCAAATGGCGCTTACCCGCGGTCCGCGCCACCATTTCGGGCAATTTATGATAGGCCTGGGGGCCAAAGACCATGTCAACAATTGGCGCGCGGCGGGCGATTTCTTCGCCCTCCGCTTGAGCGACGCACCCCGCCACCCCGATCATCAGATCGGACCCGGCGGCACGGCGTTCGGACTGCATGTCGCGCAGGCGGCCCAATTCGGAAAATACCTTTTCCGAGGCTTTTTCGCGGATATGGCAGGTATTGAGCACCACCAGATCGGCCAGGTCCATCTCCGCCACCGGCTCATAGCCATGGGGGGCCAGCGCATCGGCCATGCGGTCGCTGTCATAAACGTTCATCTGGCACCCATAGGTCTTGATGAACAGCTTTTTGGTGGTCTGTGGCGTCTGGGTCATAAGCGCTGTTTAGCAGACAAGCGCCAAGGGGGCAAAGCCAAGTGCCCGCAGCCAAAAAGGCATATCGACAAAAAAAGGCGGGGTTGCCCCCGCCTTCCACGTCCGGTGCCTGTGAAGTGATTTATTTCAATGCGTCAGTGATTTCCGTGGTGTAGGCGCCGGCGTCCGGTTCCATGGTCAAAACCTTCTGGTCGAGCAGCGCCTGCACAGTGCGGTCCCAGGTGGCCTTGTCGAGAACGCCATTGGCCCCTGCCATAAGCTTGGCGACCTCACCCACCATGTAACGCTCATGGGCGAGCGTGGCGGCGCCTGCGTCGTCTGCGTCGACGACGATCTGCGCGGCTTCGTCAGGATTGGCGAGCGCGTAGTCCCAGCCCATCATCGAAGCGCGGACGAACTTGACCATATTCTCCTTGAACTTGGGATCGGCGAGCCTCTCCTCCAGCACGTAAAGACCATCCTCAAGCAGAGCATTGCCCATGTCGGAATAGTTGAACTGGATGATCTTGTCGGCGGTGAAGCCGGCATCAGCCGCCTGGCCGAGCTCATTGTAGGTCATGACCGAGATGCAGTCGGCCTGCTTCTGAACCAGCGCCGAAACGTCGAAGTTCTGCTGCAGGACGGTGACGCCGTCCGGGCCCCCGTCGGTCGAGTAGCCGAGCTTGTGCATCCAGGCGAAGAACGGAACTTCATTTCCGTAGAACCAGCTGCCCAGGGTATGCCCGGGGAAGTCCTTCTCGGACTGGATCGGCCCGTCCTTGGGGCAGATCAGTTCGAGACCGCCATTCCTGAAGGGCTGCGCGATATTGACCATCTTGATACCCTTCTCGCGGGCGATCAGCGCATTGCCGGCCCATTCGACGCCAACATCGACGCTGGCCATCTGCTGCGGGACGGGCGTGGTTGGGCCACCCGGCACGATGGTCACGTCGAGGCCTTCTGCTTCGTAGTAGCCCTTGGCCTTGGCGACGTAGTAGCCGGCGAATTGCGATTGCGTCACCCACTTGATCTGTAGCTTGATCGGATCGAGCGCCTGCGCGCCCGAGGCGCCGACAAGCGCGAATGCGCCGGCCAGCAACGTCATGATGAGTTTTTTCATTCTCTATCCTTCCCTGTTACGCCCGACCACCACGGACAGACGGATGCCAAAAAGTCACCGCGCGTTCGATCAGCGCGATCAGTCCATAAGAAACGGAACCTGCCAAGGCCGCCACCGCAACCTCCGCCCACACCATCTCGACCTCTAGTCGGCCCACTCCGGTCGAAATACGAAACCCCATGCCGACGATGGGTGACCCGAAGAATTCTGCGACAATCGCGGCGATCAGCGCCAGCGTGGAATTGATCTTCAGCGCGTTGAAAATAAACGGCATTGCTGCCGGTAGGCGCAATTTGAACAGGCTCTGCCAATAGCTTGCCGCATAGGTGCGCATCATGTCACCCTCCATACGCCCGGCGGAGTTGATCCCCGCCAAGGTATTGATGAGCATGGGGAAAAAGGTGACGCAGACGACGACTGCGGCCTTGCTCTGCCAATCGTAACCAAACCACATCACCATGATGGGCGCAACGCCGACGATGGGCAGAGCCGACGCGAAATTGCCGATGGGCAGAATGCCCCGCTTCAGGAAGGGCGAGCGGTCGACAAGGATGGCCACTGCGAGGCCGACCACAGTGCCGAGCGCAAAGCCCGAGAGCACCCCTTTGAGGTAAGTCTGTTGGAAATCCTTCCAGAGGGTAGGCGTTGACTCAATGAGCTTGGCCCAGATCGCCGAGGGCGGAGGCAGCAGCACATGGTTGACATTGAGTCCCTGCACCAGCGCCTCCCACATCACCAGTAGGGTGAACCCGAAGGCGAGCGGCACAATCAGTCCGATGCCAGGCAATCTGAGACTACCCTTTGCCAGCGCGTTGGCAACGCGGTCGATGAACAGCCACGCAAAGAACCACGTCGCAAGGAGCGAGAGCCAGAGCGGGGGGCCGGGCAGCCCCAGGCTGGTCAGCACCGCAACGCTTGCGAGGAGCGCGAGCGCGCCGTCGAGCCAATAGCTGATAGGCAAGGACAGACGCACCAGGGACAACGCGCCGAGCAGGCCCGACACGACGATGAGCCATTGGCTCGATGCCTGCGGCAGGGCGGTGGCGGCGGCGCCCAGCGCGCTCAAGCCTGCAACGATGGCGAGGAGGCGCTGCCAAAAGCTCATGTGGGTTGTGCCCCCATGTTGCGCAGCACCACCCGCTCGGCTAGACCAACCGAGATGACGAGGACGGCGGCAAGCGTCGCGGCAATGGCCAGCACCGCCCACATTACCCCGGTCTGCCCGTTGTAGGAGCTTGTAAGGAGGCGAACGCCGAGGCCGCCACCTCCAGTGTAGGTCAGCTCCGCCACCAGCGCGCCGATCAGCGCGATGGCGATGCCGACTTTCATTGAGGTAAAGAGATAGGGCGTCGAGGCAGGCCAGCGGAGCTTCCAGAACACGGTCCAGCGCGAAGCATTGTAGGTGCGCATCAGATCGAGCTGCATCGAGTCGGGGGAGCGGAAGCCCTTAACCATGCCGACCACAATCGGGAAGAAACTGAGATAGGTTGAGATCAGGGCCTTGGGCAGAAGCCCCTCCAAGCCAATGGCATTGAAGCCCACCACCAGCATCGGCGCAATGGCAAGGATTGGGACAGTCTGACTGGCGATGATCCAGGGCATCAGCGAACGATTGGCCGCTTCATTGTGGACAATGTAGACCGCCAACAGCAGCCCCAGTACCGTGCCGATGATGAACCCGAGCACCGTGCCCGCCATTGTGATCCCCGCCGCCTGCAGCAGGCTTCGTTTACTGGAGATGGCCTGCCCGGCGGTGCCGTTCCAGACTTCGCTGATCACCTGATGCGGCGCCGGCAGGATGGGCTTAGCCTGCGACCAGAGGTCGGCGATGAGTTGGGGCAGCGGCGGCACCGCTGTGTCGAAGCGCTGGTAGCTGTCGAGTTGCGGCTGGAGGTTGAACAGGAGCGAGCCGACATACCAGGCGACCAGCAGAATAGCGAGGACTGTTAGGACAGCGAAGGGCTGGGTTTCCCTGATGTCACTCATACCGTTTCCTCATAGGAATGTCCGGCGCGCAATCCGTTGCGGACACGCGCGGCAATAGCGAGGAATTCCGGCGTCTCCCTTATGTCCAGCGGACGCTCCAGGGGCAAAGTGCTCTCGATCACATCGGTGACCCGGCCTGGGCGCGGGGACATCACCACGATCTTGGTCGATAAATACACCGCCTCCGGGATCGAATGGGTGACAAAGCAAATGGTTTTTTGCGTCGCGGCCCACAGCTTGAGCAGTTCGGAATTGAGGTGGTCGCGCACGATCTCGTCCAGCGCTCCGAACGGCTCATCCATCAGCAGCAGATCTGCGTCAAACGCCAATGCCCGTGCGATCGAGGCCCGTTGCTGCATCCCACCGGAAAGCTGCCAGGGGTGTTTGTTGGCAAAGCCAGTCAAATTCACCAGCTCCAGCGTCCGCGCGATCCGCTCTTGTTGCTCGGCCTTGGAATAGCCCATGATCTCCAGTGGCAGCGCCACATTCTGGGCGATCGTGCGCCACGGATACAGCGCCGCCGCCTGGAACACATAACCATAGGCACGTTTTTCACGCGCCTGAAGTGGCGTCATGCCGTTGATTTCGAGGGTCCCGGAACTGGGGTGTTCCAATTCAGCGATTGCCCGCAAAAACGTGGTCTTGCCGCAACCAGACGGCCCAATAAACGAGACAAACTCGCCTTTGCCGATGTCCAGCGTCACATTGGACAGAGCTTCCACCGGCCCGTCATTGGTCTGGAACGTCAGGCAGAGGTCGCGCGCACTCACCACGCTTGCAGCAGCTTTTGGCTGTGAATTCAAAACCTATACCCCACTCGCAGGAATGCCGCTGCGTTCGACTTTTCGCGGCGCAACGATGTCCTTCCAGGTTGATAGCGCCCGGTTGACCGAATTGGTCGCCTCGCGCGCCACAAACTTGCCGTGGCCCGGCTCGGTCTGGACCGTGCTCTCGACAATGGCGACCTTGCCGCGGGTCAACACGTAACGGGGCAGGCCGGTGACCTCAAAGCCCTCGAACACGTTGTAATCTATCGACGACTGTTGCTGGCTAGCCCTTATGGTCTTGCTGGCCTTGGGATCCCACACCACGATATCGGCGTCCGCCCCAACCATGATGGCGCCCTTTTTGGGATAGCAGTTCAAGATCTTGGCGATATTGGTCGAGGTCACCGCCACAAACTCGTTCATGGTCAACCGTCCGGTGGCCACGCCGCGGCTCCACAGCACCGGCATCCGGTCCTCAAGCCCCCCGGTGCCATTGGGAATCTTGGAAAAATTGCCTATGCCATTGCGTTTTTGCGCGGTGGTAAAGGCGCAATGATCGGTGGCAACCACCTGCAGCGAACCCGCCTGCAACCCGGCCCAGAGCGAATCCTGATGAGCCTTGTTGCGGAACGGCGGCGACATGACGCGCCGGGCTGCATGGTCCCAATCGGGATTGAAATACTCGCTTTCGTCCAAGGTCAGGTGTTGCACCAGCGGCTCGCCATAAACCCGCATGCCCTTTTGCCTGGCCCGGCGGATGGCCTCATGGGCCTGCTCGCTGGAGACGTGCACCACGTAAAGCGGCACCCCCGCCATATCAGCCAGCATGATCGCCCGGTTGGTCGCCTCTCCTTCCACCTCGGGTGGGCGCGAATAAGCGTGGGCTTCCGGGCCATTATTGCCTTCGGCCAGTAGTTTTGCCGTCATCGCGGCGACCACATCGCCATTCTCGGCATGGACGAGCGGCAAGGCGCCAAGGTCGGCACAGCGCGAAAACGACGAGAACATCTCATCGTCATTGACCATCAACGCGCCCTTATAGGCCATGAAATGCTTGAAGCTGGTGATGCCGCGATCGACCACCTCGCCCATTTCGCGCCAAACCTGCTCGCTCCACCAGGTGATCGCCATGTGAAACGAATAGTCGGCGGCGGCGCGGCTGGTCTTGTTATCCCACATTTGCAGGGCTTCCAGCAGGCTCTGGTTTGGGCTGGGCAGGCAGAAATCCACCACCATGGTGGTGCCACCCGACAGCGCCGCCCGTGTGCCGCTTTCAAAATCATCGGCCGAATAGGTGCCCATGAACGGCATTTCCAGATGCGTATGCGGATCAATGCCGCCCGGCATGATGAAACATCCGCTAGCGTCGAGCACCTCGTCACCGCTCAGATTGGGTCCGATCGCAACAATGCTGTCGCCCTCGATGCGAACGTCGGCCTTATATGTCAAATCCGCCGTGACGACGGTGCCGTTCTTGATGACTTTGCTGGTCATGGGTGTTCCCCCGATTTGAGTTCGCCTATCGGAATCAATTCAATTTCAACCAGCATTGGAAGGTTGGCCTTCTCGATCTGGTCACGGATGCGGTCTTTAAGATGAGCAAGCTCGGTAGCTGGAAGCTCTTCACGGAGAACTATTGCCAACACCAGTCGAGCGCCTTGGATTTCTTCTCGGCTCAATCTGTAGGAAACCGCAGCTAGCCGTTCTAACTCCCGGCGTACGACCATAATGGAGTTTAGTCGGTTATTGAGCAGGCGAACCTCAACCATCACCGGGCCTGAGGGTGATTCCGCAACAGCGTCATATCGAATATCCGAGCGGCCCTTGAGTTCGACGTCTCGAACAAATTTCAAGCCTAGTTTCTGCGACATTCGTCGGATTACGACGTCCTCGGCCCAGCGGGCTTCTCTGACCCTAGCTGTGTTGATCTGAGTAAGGGTCTCACTGTCAACTTGTGGAGTTACCGCCTCGTTTCTGAGCGGCTCGGTCGGTTGCGGGACGAGGAGGGGTTCGCCATTTTCCGGCGGCAATTGAGCCAGGTCCTCTTTGTCATCTATGGTCGCGGTGGAGGGTACCCAGTGCCGCATGAAATTGGTTTCGTCCGCAAAATCGCTGGGCGCGTACAAAACGTGGTGCTTGGTCCATAGGGTTACAAAAAAAAGAAAAACCAGCAGTGCTGGAAACAGCATAACGAACCAAATGAACTGCCCTTGAATTCCTGCAGAAAGCTGGGGCAGAGCAACGGTAGCTGACACTTCAGCGAGGCCAGCAAATATGGATATCACGGTGAGCGGATTTCGCACCAGCGCGTGACTGCCCTTCTCCTTATCCGTCACGACATAATCTCCGCCGTCTCGATCACCGCATGAAACAGCACATCGGCGCCCGCCACTGCCCATTCCTTGGAAATATCCTCGGCCTCATTGTGGCTCAGCCCGCCGACGCAGGGGCACATGACCATCGTCGAAGGGGCGACGCGATTGGCCCAGCAGGCGTCGTGCCCGGCACCCGAAATAATGTCCATGTACGAATAGCCGAGGTCTTCAGCCGCTTTGCGGACCCGCGCCACCAACACCGGGTCAAAGCTCACCGGATCAAAATGGCCCACCGCCTCCACCGAGCAGCCAACCCCGAGTGCCGCACAGATTGCTGGCGCTTCGGCCTCGATCCGCGCCCGCATGGCGTTGAGCTTGGCCAGTTCGGGCGAACGGATATCGACGGTAAACACCACCGCACCCGGCAGCACATTGCGCGAATTGGGTGAAAACTTCATCTGCCCGACACCACCGACGGCCCCCGGCTGGTGTTCCATCGCGACCGTTTGCACCATCTCCAGAATCCGCGCCATCGCCAGCCCGGCATTGACCCGCATATTCATCGGGGTCGAGCCGGTATGGGCTTCCTTGCCGGTTAGCGTGAATTCCAGCCACCACAGACCCTGGCCGTGGGTGACCACGCCAATCTGCTTGTTCTCCGCCTCAAGGATCGGCCCCTGCTCGATGTGATACTCGAAATAGGCGTGCATTTTGCGCGCCCCGACGGTTTCGGCGCCGCGCCAGCCGATGCGAGCCAGCTCGTCGCCATAGCTTTTGCCGTCCGGGTCCTTGCGGCCATAGGCATAGTCGAGCGTATGCACGCCCGCGAACACCCCCGAGGCCAGCATGGCCGGGGCAAAGCGCGCGCCCTCCTCATTGGCCCAATTGGTCACCACGATCGGGTGCTTGGTTTGGATCCCCAAATCGTTCATCGAGCGCACAAGCTCAAGCGCCGCCAATACCCCCAGCACCCCATCATATTTGCCACCGGTTGGCTGGGTATCGAGATGGCTGCCGACATAGACCGGCAAGGCGTTGGGGTCGGTCCCTGCTCGCGTCGCAAACATGGTGCCCATCTGGTCAACGCCCATGCTCATGCCGGCGCTTTCGCACCAGTGCTGGAACAGATGCCGCGCCTCGCCATCCTCGTCGGTCAGGGTCTGGCGATTATTGCCCCCGGCAATTCCAGGGCCAATCTTGGCCATATCCATCAAACTGTCCCACAACCGGTCACCATTGATCCGAAGATTTTCACCGGGAGCGGACATGACGGCTTTCCTTGCTGACAAGCACTATTTCTGGCTCGGGAACGAAAATTCGGCGCCGCCCTTGATGCCAGCGGGCCAGCGGGTGGTGACGGTTTTGAGCCTCGTGTAAAAATGCACGCCTTCCGGCCCATAAATCGAATGGTCGCCAAACAGGCTCCGCTTCCAGCCGCCAAAGCTGTGATAGGCCACCGGCACCGGGATCGGCACGTTGATGCCCACCATGCCCACTTCGATCTTGTCGGCAAATTCGCGGGCGGCGTCGCCGTCGCGGGTGAAAATGGCGGTGCCATTGCCATATTCGTGGTCGTTGATCAGCTTGACCGCTTCGGCATAATCATTGGCGCGCACCACGGACAGCACCGGCCCGAAAATCTCTTCCTTGTAGATAGTCATGTCCTTGGTGACATTGTCGAACAGCGTGCCGCCGACGTAATAGCCATCCTCATAGCCCTGCAGCGAAAAGCCCCGGCCATCGACCACTAGGTCGGCGCCTTCGGCCACCCCCTTATCGATATAGCCCACCACCTTGTCGCGGTGCATCGCGGTGACCAGCGGCCCCATTTCGGCGTCCTTGTCGGTCGCCGGGCCAATCTTGAGCGCTTCAACGCGTGGCTTGAGCTTGGCAATCAGCGCGTCGCCAGTGGCTTTGCCAACTGGCACCGCCACCGAAATGGCCATGCAGCGCTCGCCGGCTGAGCCGTAGCCTGCCCCCATCAGGGCATCCGCTACTTGATCCAGATCCGCGTCGGGCAGGATGACCATGTGGTTCTTGGCCCCGCCAAGCGCCTGCACCCGTTTGCCGGCCTTGGTGCCGCGCTGATAGACATATTCAGCGATCGGGGTTGAGCCGACAAAGCTCACCGCCTTGATATCGGGATGGTCCAAAATGGCGTCAACCGCGCTTTTGTCGCCATGCACGATGTTAAACACGCCTTCGGGCAGGCCCGCTTCCATGAACAGGTTCCACGCCAGCATCGGCGCCGATGGATCGCGTTCCGAGGGCTTCAGGATGAACGTATTGCCGCAGGCGATAGCGGCTGGATACATCCACATCGGCACCATGGCGGGAAAGTTAAACGGCGTGATCCCGGCGACGACGCCCAGTGGCTGCCGGTCGGAATAGCTGTCAATCGAAGGGCCGACATTGCGCGAGAACTCGCCCTTGAGCAATTGGGGAATGCCGCAGGCGAAATCGACGCAGTCAATGCCGCGGGCCACTTCCCCCATGGCGTCGTCATGCACCTTGCCATGCTCGCGCGAAATCTCGCGCGCCAGATCGCCGGCATATTGATCGAGCAATTGCTTGAACTTGAACATGACGCGGGCGCGCTTCATCGGGGGTGTTTGCGACCACGTCGCAAATGCACCCTTGGCGGAGGCCACCGCTGCATCAATTTCAGCATTGGTCGATAGCGGCAGCTCGGCAATCTGTTCCCCAGTCGCGGGATTGAACACCGCGCTCTTGCGGGTCGAACTGGAGACGTAACGCTTGCCGTGAACGGCGTTGTCGATGGTGATCATCACTCGATAACCCGCAAGATCGACCGCAAGCCTTCGATCAAAGCATCAATATGGTGCTTTTCTGCGATCAGGGGTGGGGACATGGCGATGATGTCGCCGGTGGTACGGACCAGGAACCCGGCCTCAAAGCCCTTCACGAAGGCCGAAAACGCCCGCTTGGTCGGAGACCCGGCGATTGGCTCCAACTCCACAGCACCGACCATGCCAATATTGCGGATGTCGATCACATGGGGCTCGCCCTTGAGCGAATGCAGGCCCTCGCCGAAATATTTGCCCATTTCGCTGCCGCGAGTGAGCAGGCCTTCTTCCTTGTAGGTCTCGAGCGTGGCCAGGCCTGCGGCCGAGGCAATCGGATTGCCCGAATAGGTATAGCCGTGGAAAAACTCGATCACATGCTCAGGCCCGTCCATGAAGGCGTCATGAATCTGGGCTGACACCAGCACCGCGCCCATGGGGATCACACCATTGGTCAAACCCTTGGCCGTGACCATCATGTCGGGGACCACGTCGAAATAGTCGGCTCCAAACGGAGTGCCCAGACGCCCAAAGCCGGTGATGACTTCGTCAAAAATCAACAAAATCCCATGCTTTTTGGTGATGTCGCGCAAGCGCTTCAGATAGCCCATGGTCGGGATTAAAACCCCGGTGGACCCGGCGACTGGCTCAACGATTACCGCAGCAATGGTCGATGCATCATGCAGGGTAACAATGCGTTCCAACTCATCGGCCAGTTCGGTCCCGTACTCTGGCGGGCCCTTGGAAAAGGCATTCTTGGCCAGATTATGGGTATGCGGCATGTGGTCAACACCAGCCAGCAGCGTCCCAAACATTTTGCGATTGGTGACAATGCCACCCACCGAAATGCCGCCAAAATTGACCCCATGATAAGCGCGCTCGCGGCCGATCAACCGTGTCCTTGAGCCTTGCCCCTTCACTTTTTGATAGGCCAGCGCCACCTTGAGCGCGGTCTCCACCGATTCAGAACCCGAATTGGTGAACAGCACATGGTCCAAGCCCTTGGGGGCTATATCGACCAGGCGGTTTGCCAGCTCAAACGCCTTGGGGTGGCCCATCTGAAACGCCGGAGCGTAGTCGAGCTCGGCCGCCTGCTTCTGGATCGCCTCAGTGATTTTTGGCCGGCAATGGCCGGCATTGCAGCACCACAACCCCGCCGTGCCGTCCAGCACCTGGCGCCCATCTGAGGTGGTGTAATGCATGTCCTTGGCGCCAACAAACATCCTTGGCGCTTTCTTGAATTGCCGGTTCGCGGTAAAGGGCATCCAGAAAGCGTTGAGATCATTTGGCGTCACATTGGCGGAGTTCGACACGAGGCCCTCGCTTCAAAAAGATGAAATTTTTTGGTCATGCAAATTGGCGCTTGACGAAACAGCCTGTAACCAAGAATTTTGACCAGTTGGAAAAATGTTAGCACTCCCAAAACTTCCCGCAAGGCGAAAATGCCGCCAAAGCCTATGAAAGATGCCAAGAGACCCGTGGTTAGCAAAGCC
Organism: Devosia equisanguinis; assembly: GCA_943372435.1. Taxonomy (GTDB): domain Bacteria; phylum Pseudomonadota; class Alphaproteobacteria; order Rhizobiales; family Devosiaceae; genus Devosia; species Devosia equisanguinis_A. Next base: position 182,944 of record CALRYQ010000004.1, on the reverse strand, counting down.
GCCCCCCAATCTCCGAGCAAAAGCGGGCCCGCTGCCGGTGCCAGATCGCGCCCACAGACCCGTATTCAGCGTGAAAAGCAGGATGTCATCCTGGAGGCAGCGCTTGATGTGTTCTCACTGCATGGCTTTCGGGGCGCTACCATCGATCAGATCGCCGAAGTTGCGGGGATGAGTAAGCCAAACTTGCTGTACTATTTTCCCAGCAAGGAACAGATCCACCGTCGATTGATTTCCGCTCTATTGGCGACCTGGCTCGAGCCTCTGCGTGAAATGGATGCTGGTGGGGATCCATTCCCCGAAATCCGCTCCTATATCCGCCGCAAGCTGGAGATGGCCCGCGATTTTCCGCGTGAAAGCCGTCTCTTCGCCAATGAAATGCTGCAAGGGGCGCCGCGCATCATCGAGATGATTGAAGTCGACCTCAAAAACCTGGTCGACGAAAAAGCCAAGGTGCTGCTCGATTGGATGGATGAAGGCAAGCTTGCCCGCTGCGATCCCTATCACTTGATCTTTTCGATTTGGGCCACCACCCAGCATTATGCCGATTTTGACGTGCAGGTTCGCGCTGTGCTCGGCCCCGCGCGCGGAGGTGATGGTCGGTTTGAGGATGCCGCCAACTATCTCGAGCAGCTGTTCCTTTTTGGGCTTACGCCACGCCCACGATAGAATGGCATTCGCCTTGCCGCTGGTGAGGAACACAGTACAAATGCATCAATTTGGTATGGGAGCGCAAAATGGCACAACGTGTGAACGCCCACATGATGCTGTCGCTGGACGGGTTCGGCACCGGACTCAATCAGACCCGGGCACGCCCGTTTGGTGACGCCGATCCGGGACAGCTGGGCCGCTGGATGTTCGAGGACGCCCAGAATAACCGCGCCGAGATCGCCGCCATTACCGATCATGGTGCGTTTGTGATGGGCCGCAACATGTTCGCCGCGCCGGGAACAGAGGCATGGGAAGTTGAGTGGACGGGCTGGTGGGGACCCAACCCGCCATACCATGCGCCCGTCTTCGTGCTCACACACTATGCGCGGCCAGCCATCGAGATGGAGGGCGGGACGACATTTCATTTCGTAACGGAAGGCCCCGAAGTGGCGATGGCTCTTGCCAGGGAAGCGGCGGGGGAGCGTGATGTTGCGGTGGCTGGCGGCGTCAGCACATTGCGGCACTATCTCAATACCGCTGCCGTAGACAGTCTGCATCTCAAGATAGCGCCGCTTTTGCTGGGTCGGGGCGAGCGGCTGTGGGATGGGCTGACAGCCAAGCTCGAACCCGTTGCAGCGCGCCACACCCGATTTGTCACCCATGTCGACTACCGCATCGTCAAACCCTAGCGCCCAAGTACCCCTGAGTGCCGGTCCTAGACGCTAAAGCGTCGTCGTAAGGATCAAAACCTGACCAGCGGCGGTGCCCCAAAGACGGTCCATAGCCCCGAAAATCAGCGACAATCCGCGCGGCGCGAGAGAGACAGCTACCCCCTTAGCGCGCCTTGCCGATCGGACCCAGATGGGTTTGCTGGAACCCGCTTCTCATCTTAAGGCCATATCCCAGCGCGCGGTCAAACCCGATATGGGCGGTCCAGATCGCCGCAAGACCAAACATGGCCGGCCCAAGCAATAGCCCCGACACTGCCATCAGCGCCGGTGCGGAATAGGTATGAACCAAATTATAGGTCACGGTGCCGGTTCGCACTGAGTGAAGATAACCCAGCATCGACAGGTCCGGTACCAGGAACACCAGGGCGAACACCAACCAGGACTGACCAAGCCAGACATAGGCGCCAACCCCAAGCCCAAACATGACCAGCCCTTCCAGCCGCTGCAACAGGCGCGTTTCCATCGCCCCAGTCGTTGACGATATTGCCGGTGAGTTCGCGGCAGCGCTTGGCTTGGTCATGATGAATGTCCCCTTGGTTGGTATCGGAACATTAGATCAAACAGATTTGTTTGGTATTCAGCAATTTTCGAATGATTGGCATTCAATTTTGAACAGGGATATCGATCATAGCGCGGCGGCGATCACCATCAGCAGCCCCGAAGCCAGGGTAATATTGACCAGTACGAAGTACAGATGCGGATCACGCTCCTTGCCCTGAAAACGGAACAGATTGTGATAGAGCCCCGTCGCAAGGATCAAAAACCCGATCAGCAACAGCGCGCCGAATACTGGCCACAACCCTAACATCAGCGACAACCCACCCAGCACCTGCGTGCCAAACCCGATGGCGAGTAGTGGGCCAGGCAGCGGCCAGCCATAATTGGTTTGTGCTATCGCTCGATCTTTGAACCCGGCAATATTGCGTAGCCCGGCGATCAGAAAAAAGCCGCCGAAGATGACCCGCCCGATCAGGATCAGTGTTGCCGCCAGCGTCATGGTTTGCCCTCGATTTGTTGGGGCCATGCCTAGCCGATCATCGCTACGCCTGAAAGTGGTGCCCACAAAATTCTGTTACGGAGCGGGCTTGGCCTGCGCCATGATCGCCAACGGCCGCCCTTCCAGATCGTTGAAAAACGCCATCCACTCCTCGGTGCCATCGGCATGGCGGTGGATCACATGCGGCGGGGCGATGAAGACGGCGCCGCGCCTGCTCAAATCGGCATGGGCGGCAGTGATGTCCTTAACCTGAAAATACACCACCGATTCCTCTGCCGAGGGATTAGCCTTTTGGCTCAAAAACAGCCGGACGCCGCCGCAGTCAAAAAACGCCAAAGTGCCAAACGTATAGAGGTGGTTTAGCCCCAGCACATCGCGATACCAATCCACCGCTTGCCTGATGTCGCCGACGCCGCGAGAAATCTGTCCGATTGTGCTCAACTGGTTGGAACCGTGCACTCTGCCCTCCATCTGGCTCAGCCCGCTTCAAGTGGTACCTCTTGGTGACCGCGCCCGTCGCGCCGCCAAGCCCTCTCCCATTTACTCGGCCGGAGTCGCGACCGGCTTGGCCGCAGGATTATTGGGGTGAGTGGTCCAGTTGGCGTATTGCCCAGTTACGATCCGCCCGGTGCGTTCGTCAACGCTGCCCGGCACCATGGCGTCCATGGTGATACAATTATCGATCGGGCACACATTGACGCACAAGTTACATCCCACGCATTCGTCATCCATCACCTCGAAATGCCGTTTGCCGTCTTTTTCCTTCATGATCGCTTGGTGTGAGGTGTCTTCACACGCAATATGGCAGCGACCGCAGGAAATGCACAAATCCTGGTTGATCTTGGCTTTGGCCACATAATTGAGGTTCAGATACTGCCAATCGGTGACATTGCGCACGGCGCGGCCGGTGATGGCGTCAAGGTCCCGGTGCCCTTTTTCGTCCATCCAGTTGGACAAGCCCGAAATCATCTCATCGACGATTTTGAAGCCATAGGTCATCACGGCCGTGCACACCTGCACATTGCCGGCGCCCAGCACAATAAATTCGGCGGCATCGCGCCAGGTCGTCACCCCGCCAATTCCCGAAATTGGCAAGCCATGGGTTTCAGGATCGCGGGCGATCTCTGCCACCATATTGAGCGCGATCGGTTTGACCGCCGGGCCGCAATAGCCGCCATGTGTGCCCTTGCCGCCCACTGTCGGGGTTGGGGCGAACAAGTCCAGATCCACTGACACGATGGAATTGATGGTATTGATCAGGCTGACCGCGTCAGTGCCGCCGGCCTTGGCGGCACGGGCAGGCTTGCGGATATCGGCGATATTTGGGGTCAGTTTGGTGATCACTGGCATACGCGTATATTGCTTGCACCAGCGCACCACCATTTCGATATATTCGGGTACCTGACCGACGGCCGCCCCCATGCCGCGTTCGCTCATGCCGTGTGGGCAACCAAAATTGAGTTCGATCCCGTCGACCCCGGTTTCCTCCACCAGCGGCAAGATCGCCTTCCAGGCGTGCTCCTCGCAGGGCACCATGATCGAGGCGACAATGGCCCGGTCCGGCCAGTTCATTTTCACCTGTTTCATTTCCTGCAGATTGATCTGCAGCGACCGGTCGGTGATCAATTCGATATTGTTGAGCCCCAGCAAGCGCCGGTCGGCGCCAAAAATTGCACCATAGCGGGGTCCGTTGACGTTAACGACCGGTGGGCCTTCCTCGCCAAGCGTCTTCCAGACCACGCCACCCCAACCGGCCTTGAAGGCGCGCTCAACGTTATAGGCCTTGTCCGTTGGCGGAGCCGAGGCCAGCCAGAATGGGTTAGGTGACTTGATGCCGACAAAATTGTTCCGAAGATCAGCCATGGTTCGGGCTCCTTTGAACGTCCTTGTGGGGCAATATTGGGCCCCCAATGGTGTGCGGCGGGCAGTGCCTGCCGCAAGAATTCATCTCAATAGGCACTCTCATCACTTGCGGGGGTGCCATCGCCCGGCGCCAGATTGGTGCCGAAATCCTGCTCCAGCGGCATGATCTCGCCATCCTCGCCTTTGCACGCATTATCGCGAAACAGCGTCATTGCCTCGCAAAGGGTGCCGTTTTCCAATTTGCAGAACTGTCCAATTTCGGTTCCGCCGACGCTCTTGCAAAACACTGATTGCGGCGCCCCTTTGCCCCCAACGATGACGGCCTGGGCGCTAACGGTTCCCGCCAGCATGGCGGACGCGACAACGATGCCGATAAGCCTTGGGTAGCGAAACGCGAGATTGGGCATCAACCGGCTTCCCCGGATAGCGCTGTGTGAATGCTTTCGGCCGCGTCGCGACCTTCCGCCACCGCGGTCACGGTCAAATCATCGCCACCTGTGGCGCAATCGCCGCCTGCCCAGACCCCCGCAATCGAGGTTCGTCCTTGGCCATCGACGGCGATCTTGCCGTCCGCAAGCGCCAGCCCACTGCCATCCCCAGCCAGCGTTTGGCCGATGGCCTTGAACACCTGGTCGGCTGCCAGCGTCACCGTCTCGCCGGTTTCAACCAGTTTGTCGTTGACCATGCTGGTATAGGCCAACTCGATGCCCGTGACCTTCTTCCCGTCGGTCAAAACCCGTTTTGGGGCTAGCCAGTGACGGATGATAACGCCTTTTGACGCCGCCAGGTCCTGCTCAAACCCGGATGCACTCATCTGCTGCTTGCCCCGGCGATAAATGACAGTCACCTCATCAGCGCCCAGCAATTTAGATTGAACCCCGGCGTCAATTGCGGTCATGCCGCCGCCGATCACCACCACCCGTCGGCCAATTGGCAAAGACGACAAATCGTTTGACTGGCGCAGTTCGGCGATAAAATCGACGGCGTTGGCGACCCCTGTAGCGGTTTCGCTCTCCGCGTGCAGGGCGTTGACCCCACCCAGCCCCACGCCGAGAAACACCCCGTCATAGTCAGCTTGCAACTCCGCCAGGGTGAAGTCGCGTCCAAGTGCCAGGCCATTACGGATATCGATGCCGCCGATGGCAGTGACATAGTCGACCTCGGCCTGCGCAAAGCCGTCGGTGGATTTGTAGGAGGCGATGCCATATTCGTTGAGCCCGCCGGCTTTGGATCGAGCGTCAAACACCACCACATTATGACCCTTGGTGGCCAACCGATGCGCTGCGGCGAGCCCCGCAGGCCCGGCGCCCACCACTGCAACCGTCTTGCCGGTCGCTGGGGCGCGCTCGAAAAACTGCGCATTCTGCTCCATGGCGATGTCGGTTGCATAGCGCTGCAGCAATCCGATTTTGACGGGCTTGCCCTCGGCTTCCTCACGCACGCAGGCCTCTTCGCACAATTGCTCGGTTGGACAGACGCGGGCGCACATGCCGCCCAAAATGTTTTGCTCAAATATGGTTTCTGCGGCGCCCAAGGCATTGCCGGTCGCGATCTCGCGGATAAACAGCGGAATATCGATCGAGGTCGGGCAGGCGTTCATGCAGGGCGCATCATAACAAAAATAGCAGCGGTCGGCTTCGACAATCGCCTCGTGCCGGTCCAGCGGCGGATGCAGATCGGAAAAATTGGTGGCGTATTGCGAAGGATCGAGCCGTCCCGGCGCAATGCCCGCCTTGAGAACACCCTGTGCCATGTCAACTCCCCTGCTGCCTCATTCCCCATCACGAGGCTAGCGCAGCTCCAAATTTTTATCAATTGGTCAAATATAGGCCCAAACGACATTCGCGGCCGCGGTTCCCGGTGCCACAATCCTGACACATTTGGTCCTGCTTTCGCTGGTTTACGGCAATGGGACCGGCGAGCCAGTCAGGCCTGTTCCATATTTGGGCCTAAAGCCCGTCGCTGTTGCCCTGGCGCCACACCATAGCAATTGGTTCTAAAAATCTTAACTGCATCTCACTTTCGGCAGCCATAATCTCATATTTAGGATTCAAATTCCCAGTTTGTAACAAATCATGACAATTCGGTTCGACGCGGCGCCGTGATTTTCTGCGACATATCGGCCACAAAGCCGCGCGTCCGGCCAGTGGCCGTCATTGGTCCACATTCTGGCCGCTAGCGCCCAATAGTCAGCGCCTTCCTTAAATTACGTGAGTGCCACGCTTGATTAGACCTATCGTTACTGCCGCTGCCCTTGCGGCGGCCATAGTCGCCATGTCCTCTGCAACCGCCTACGCCCAATGTGGCGGCGCCTCCTGGTATGGACCAGGCTTTAACGGCAAAACCGCCGCTTCCGGTCAAACGTTCAACGAAAATGCGATGACCGCCGCCCATAAGTCGCTGCCCTTCGGCACCAAGCTTCTGGTGACCGACCAGCGGACCGGCAAAACCGTCACCGTCACCATCAATGACCGCGGACCTTACCACGGTGGCCGCATCATTGATCTGTCCAAGGCCGCCGCCACCAAACTCGGCTTCCGCAGTCGCGGCACCACATCGGTGTGCATCCAGCGGATCTAACCAACCCCTCGTTTGCAATGGGGCCGCAAACCATGGCCCCATTGCACGGCGCGTTAGGGATTGCTTAGGGGTCGACCCACTACTATCCGCGCGGGAATACTATCGACCGGTCGGGGACGCGACCACGTCATGAAAGCTACTGCATTTGTGGTGGGACCGCTCGACGGGCCCGGCGCCGCATTGACCGATATGGCACGCGGCCTGAAATTTCAGGCAGTCCTGCCCTATGGCGGCCCTGCCATGGCCGAACAGCAGGCGATGAAAACACCGGTCTGCTATTTTCTATTCGCGGCGGTTGCCGATGTGGGGAGTTTGCACGCTGTTGCCGACGCGATCCGCTTCTCGCCAAGCCGCAAGGTGCGGTTTTCGCCGTTGATCTACTTCTCGGAAAGCCCATCGAGCCAAACGATCCAGCGTTGTATCAATATGGGCTTTGATGACGTGATCACGATGCCGTTCACCCAGGGACGACTTGCTGATCGGCTGGCCAGGCAAGTGGGCACCAATTTGACCTATTTCGAAACGTCCGGCTATTTCGGCCCCGACCGACGCGAACGTCTTTCGGGGATACCACTGCATCATCAACAGCGCGGTGGCGGCCAGTATCGGCGCCTGGAAATCATGCGCAGTGTCCAGACCGGCATCAATGTGTTGCGCGACGAGTTCTGTCGGGCGAGTTAGCCTTGCACCGCGCTGAAATCGTTTCAACTCGGACTTCATCGTCTATTTCCCAAACCACAGAATTGACATAGCGTGCGGCCGCACCGGTATTGCGAGTCGTATTGTTATGAAATTTAGCCTCCAATTGTCCCAGCAGACGCGCGTTTATGCGAGCTTTTTCATCTACGCGTTCTGCATGGGTTCAATGTTCCCGCGCATTCCGGATCTGCAATTGGCGATGGGCGTTGAAAAAGGCGCTTTAGGCTTGGCCCTGATTGGCGCCGCGGTCGGAACATTGCTGACCCTGACTTTTGGTGGGCCCCTGCTCGAACGGATCGGCCATCGCCGGGTCTTGTTATCTGCCATTCCTTTGCTGTCGGTGTTTTATGCGCTGGCGGTATGGGCCCCGTCGCCGGCAACTTTATTTGCACTGCTGCTGCCGGTCGGGATCACCATCGGCGCCATTGAAATCATCGTCAATTTGGAGGCGGACCGAGTGGAGCACGCCGTGGGCCGACGGATCATGAACCGGGCGCACGGATTTTGGAGCCTGGGGTTCTTCAGTTCGGGCCTGGTCGGCGCCTTGATCGCCCAGACCGGCCTATCGGTGCAATGGCATTTGTTGCTCATGGTTCCGATCGTTACCGCGGCGGTCGTGGTGATTTTGGGCGGCTTCCAGCCCGCCGACCACCGGGCCGATAGCAACACCGATGATGGCCATCGCTTTAACCGGCCAACCCTGGCCATTCTTGTGCTGGTTTGCGTCACCATGTCCGCCATGGTGATGGAAGGGGCCGGCATTGACTGGTCGGCGATCTATATGCGCGATGTGTTTCAGGCGACCCCGTTCTGGGCTGGCTTCGCCGTCGCCGTTGGTGCCGGCTTTCAAGCCGCGGCGCGGTTCCAGGCGGATCGATTCGTTGACCGCTATAGTCCGGTCCTGGTCGCGCGCAGCCTACTTGTGGTGCTGGGAATTGGGGCTTTGCTGGTGTTCTTTGCCGGATCGCCGTTCGTTGCCTTGCCGGGGTTTGCGCTGATGGGCATTGGCACCAGTGCGCTCTTCCCGCTGGCGATGTCGGCGGCCGCTCAACGTACGGATCGCCCGGCGGCCGTCAATGTTGCCGCACTTGCTCAAATCTCGTTCGTGGCCTTTCTGCTCGGGCCTCCGCTGCTCGGGTTCGTCGCCGAACATTTTGGTATTCGCTGGGCCTTTGGCGTCGGCATCCCTTTGGTGCTATTAAGCCTGATCTGCGCCGACGCCCTGTCGCCGAACATCAAAAAGACCAGCTAAGCCATGTCGATCGCGCCGCAATACCGCATCTACGCCTGCTTTTTCTTGTTTGCGATTGCCGTTGGCGCACTGCTGTCGCGAATGCCGGACCTGCAGGATCATCTTGGCATTACCCAGGGCGAGCTTGGACTTACACTCATCGGCATGTCGGTTGGATCGCTCGTATCCCTGACGTTTTCAGCTCCGTTGATTGCTAGGCTGGGGGCGCGGACGACCGCGTTGATCACAGTCCTAGGCACCGCACTGGTGTGTGCGGTGATCCCGTTTTTACCGTCGGCACCGACCGTATTTCTCGGCCTGTTTTTTCTCGGCCTGCTGGCGGGGGCTCTGGAAATCAATCTAAACGTTGAAACCGACCGCCTCGAGGCGCAGTTCAACAAGAGCTTCATGAATCGTTCGCATGGTTTCTGGAGCGTGGGGTTCTTTGTTACGGCCCTGCTTGCGGCCGTTGTGCGTCAGCTCGGGATTTCAATGCAGATCCATCTCGGTCTGGCCTTGCTGGTGGTGCTTGTCGTCGCCGGTGTCATGATTTCTGGCATGACCAGTGCGCCAGCCCGGATGAGCGATCATCAAGGGAAGGTGGAGCGGGTCGCGTTTCCGACCTGGGGCCTGCTGCCCCTCTGCATGATTGGCATCGCCGCGTTTCTAGTCGAAGGCGCGGGCGTGGATTGGTCGGTTATTTATATGCGGGACGTGTTTGAGGTTACCCCCTTTGTCGGCGGTCTCAGCCTGACCCTGTTCACCTTCTTCATGGCCATTACCCGCCTGACGATTGATCCGGTAGTTGAGCGGTTCGGCCCGCGCGCGGTGGCAACTTGTTTGTTGTCTCTATCCTGCGTCGGGGTGCTGCTAGTTGGCTTTGCTCCGCTCGATTGGGCTGCCTTGTTGGGGTTTTCTCTGATGGGTGCTGGCTGTAGCGCCGTTTACCCATTGGCGGTTTCGGCGGCGGCCCAACGGACCGACCGCCCGGCCGCCGTCAGCGTGGCGGCATTGGGCCAGGTTACCTTTGTGGTGTTCTTTCTGGCACCACCGCTGCTTGGCTTCGTCGCGCAATATTTGGGCATCCGCAACTCCTTTTTGGTGACGCTGCCAATCATTGGCCTGGGCTTGTGGGCCGCGCAGTCATTGTCGACCCGTGCCGTTGCAGCACCAAAGGGTCTTGCGCCAGAACCGGCAACACCGCACGGTTGAATCATGATTGAACTGCCCCCAATCATTGATTTGCGCCAGTCAGCGACCGCCTTGCGCGTGCAGCGCGGTGTGATGCGTCTGTTGCGGCAAACTTATGACATGTGCTGCTATGCCGAAGTCGCCCTCGGCAATGGTCGTCGCGCCGACGTGCTTGCGGTTGGTGCGAAGGGCGAAATCTGGATCATCGAGATCAAGTCCAGCCTGCTCGACTTCCAGGTCGACAAGAAGTGGCCGGAATACCGGGATTATTCCGACAAATTCTTCTTTGCCAAACCCCCCGAACTTGATGGCGCCATCTTCCCGCTGAGCGAAGGCTTGATTGTCGCCGATGGTCACGACGGTGCTGTGCTGCGCGATAGCCCGGATACGCCGTTGGCGGGCGCTCGTCGCAAGGCACTGATGCTCAAATTGGCTCGGCTGGGGGCAGACCGGATCCACACCCTGATGGATCCGGGTCCGCAATAGTCCCTATTCGTCGGCGGCGCTGGTTTCTTGGCGCCCTTTGGCCGCTGGCGCTGTGGTGGGCGTCAATTGGCTCAGCCTGCCCTGCAATTCTTTCATCACTGCCAGCTTGTCGGCGTCGCTGCTGGCCCCATGCAGTCTCTGGCTGAGCTTGATGGTAAAATCTGAAAATGCGTTGTGCCAATCCGAATTGATCTGTACCGGGTCGATCCGGGGGATTTCGGGCCGCGATACCGCCCCGATACCAGTGGGATGCAGCTCAAAACTGTCGTCTAGCAGGGGTAGAACCACCTGGTCACCTGCAATACCGATGGCCAAAATGGCCGCACGCAAGGCGGCGCGTTCCTCGTCCTCACCATGGGTCAAAAAGATTGCGCCATGCGCCGGTAACCGCTCCTTGATCCAAGCCATCAACTCGGAATGGTCGGCGTGGGCCGAGTAATTGCCCAGCGAGCGAATGCGGGCCCGCACGGGAACGATTGAGCCGTGAATGCGCACGTCCTTGGCGCCTGACTGGATGATCTGGCCCAATGTGCCGGGGGCCTGATAGCCCACAAACAACACCGTGGCATTGGCGCGGATCAGATTGTTGCGCAGATGATGTTTAATCCGCCCCGCGTCGCACATCCCCGAAGCCGACATGATGATGGCGCCGCCGCTTATGGTATTGATCGCCTTGCTGTCTTCTACCGCGTCGATGATGCGAAAGCGCGCGTCGTTGAACAGCTCGTTGGCATCCAGCTCCACATCGTCAAACATCTTGGCATATTTGCGATAGACGCCAGTGACTTTGGAGGCGAGCGGACTATCCAGAAACACCAGTTTGGGGTCGATCTCGCCGGTTTTGATCAAATAGCCGATGTCGTGCAGCAATTCCTGGCTGCGCTCGACGGCAAAGGCCGGGATCACTAGATTGCCGCCACGCGCCATGGCGTCGTTGATTTCAGCCTTGAGCGAGGCGCGGCGCTGCACCAGCGTATAGTCGTCCCGCTCGCGCCCGCCATAGGTGCTTTCGGACAGGATATAGTCAAACCCAGCCGGGCCTTCCGGCTCCTTATAGAAGACTTTCTCGTCCGGCCCGATGTCTCCCGAAAACAGAAGGGTAATGGTCTCGCCGCTGCTGTCTTTGACCTCAACTTCCACCGATGCTGACCCAATAATGTGACCAGCGTTCCAATAACGGGCCCGCACGCCCGTCCCTGGCTCGATCCAGGTCTGGTAGGGTGTGGTCTTCCGATGCGTGAGCGCCTCCTCGGCGTCTTGCATCGAATAGAGCGGCTTTGCGGGCTCTTCGCCGCGCCGGTTAAGTTTTTTGGTTTCGCGCTCTGCTTCACTTTCCTGGATCGCGGCGCTGTCGGGCAACATATATTCCAAGAGCCCAGAAGTTGGCTCTGTCATCCACATGGCGCCCCTGAACCCCTCCCGACACAATTTGGGCAGCAGCCCGGCATGGTCGATATGGGCATGGGTGAGCAGCAGGAAGTCGATGCTTTTTGCCTCAAACGGGGTCGGCTTCAAATTGAGGTCGCGCACCGACTTGTTGCCTTGGAACAGGCCGCAATCGACCAGAAACTGTCCACCGGGGTGGATCACACGATAGCATGAACCGGTGACGGTTCCGGCCGCTCCGTGAAATTGCAAGGTGACAGTCATGTGGCGGCCCCTGTTGTGCTGGATCTATCGGTGTTGAGTTTTGGGTTAGCGCGGTGCGCGCTTGGCCAGAATGCGCTGCAGCGTGCGGCGATGCATGTTGAGCCGCCGCGCCGTTTCCGAAACATTGCGATCGCACAATTCATAGACCCGCTGGATATGCTCCCAGCGGACCCGATCGGCAGACATCGGGTTTTCTGGCGGCTCCGGCCTGTCCTCACCCGTGGCCAGCAAGGCATTGATCACGTCGTCCGCATCGGCTGGTTTGGACAAATAGTCGACGGCGCCGAGTTTGACGGCCGTGACCGCGGTCGCAATATTGCCATAGCCGGTCAGCACCACGGCGCGCGCATCGGGGCGCTTTTGATGCAGCGCCGAGACCACATCCAGCCCATTGCCGTCCTCAAGTCGCAAGTCGACCACGGCATAGGCTGGGGGGTGTTGGGCGACAGCTTCCAGGCCCTGGGCAACGCTGCTGGCAATACGCACTGTAAAGCCGCGCTTGGTCATGGCCCGTTCCAGTCGCGTCAGGAAGGCCGCATCATCGTCCACCAGCAACAGGCTCGGGTCGGTTGTCAGAAGCGCGTCAATGGTGCTCATGGGGTCCTAAATAGTCTGTCGCGGGTAAAAGGTCAAAACGGCCTAGCTGATCTCTACACCTTGCGCGCCGCGCGGCCAGACGATCTTGACCTGAGCGTGACCATTTGCCCCAATATTTTGAAAGGCCAAGCGGGCCCCTGTCCGTTCCAGCAGCGTTTTGGCAATGAATATTCCCAACCCCAGCCCGCCCGGCTTGTCGGCATCGGGCCCTTGGGGATCGCGTGCCCTGGTGGTCAAATAGGGCTCGCCCAGCCGCGCAATCAACTCGGCCGGAAACCCCGGCCCGTCATCGGTAATCGACACGCTGATGGCCGCGCTGTCCCAGCCCGCTTCGACACGCACGACCTGGTGGGCAAAATCGGTGGCGTTTTCGATCAGATTGCCCAGGCCATAGAGCAATCCAACACTGCGCGGAAACACCGGCGGTGGCCCGGCGGCCTTTTCGTGATAAAACAACACCGCCTTGCCGCGGCCGTCATGCGGGCGGGCCACTTCGGCCAACAGGTCCGTCAGCGGCACCGCCGCAAACGGGTCACCGCCATCGGCACCCAAATTGCGCAGCTTGGCCATGATCGCGCGGCAGCGGGCGGCCTGCGCGATGATCAGTTCGACGTCTTCGGCTAAAGCGCTGCCTGGCTCGACCTCGCTGCGCATTTCCTTGGCGGCGAGCGCTATGGTCGACAACGGCGTGCCCAGCTCATGGGCTGCCGCGGCGGCCAGTCCGTCCAATGCGCTCAATTGTTCCTTGTGCGATAGCGCCAATTCGGTTGCCGCCAAGGCGTCAGCGATCTGGCGCGCGTCGTGGGCGACCCGATTGGTATAGGCGGCTATGAACACCACGCCACAAATCAGCGATACCCAGATGCCAATCACATAAATTCGATTAAAAACGATCTGGTTCGACGGATCCCAAGGCAGCGGCCAGTGCCAAACCGATAGCAACGAGGCGATGAGCGCGACCAGCAGCGCCAACCCAAACGTTGCCTGTTGCGGCAAGGTGGTCGCCGAAACCGAAACCGGCGCCAGCAGCAGCAGCGAGAACGGGTTCTGCAATCCGCCGGTCAAGGCAAGCAGCCCGCCCAATTGCAGGCAGTCATAGGCGATTTGCCCGGCCGCAAAGCGGGACGAGGGCCGGTAGGCCGCCCCAAAGCGAAGGATCATCACGCCATTGATCAGCACCGACAGTCCGATCAGGGCAAAGCATTGGCCGAGCGGGACTGGAAATCCCAGGCCATAGGCGACAAAGATCACCCCGATGGTTTGCCCGCCAATGGCCAACCAGCGCAGCAAAACCAGGGTTTCCAAACGCAATGGCCGCCAGGTTGAGGGCAAAGGCAGGCCGTCGGCGTGCATATCAACCATGGTTTGTGTCGGTCTTTTCGGTTTGCATGGGAAATCCTTGCCGGCAATTCAAGATCAAAAAAAACTAAGGCACATTCTTGATCCTAGCCACAATGACGCCACATCACATCCATTCGTGACTGGGAGAATGCAAAGAAATGAACACAGCTATTATCAAACCTCAATGGTCGCCGATCACCGTGGCACTCATGGTGCTTGGCTTTATCGTCTTCTGGCCAATTGGCCTGGCGATCCTTGGCTACATCATCTGGGGCGAAAAGTTCGGCGGATCCGCCGACAAAGCCCAGACCTATTGGAACAAGGGCAAGTCCTGGTGCAGCTCCAACCGGGGTCATCACTCCGCTCGCCATCACTATAGCGCCAATACCAGCGGCAACGCCGCCTTTGACGATTATCGTGCCGAGCAGCTTCGTCGCTTGGAAGAAGAGCGGGCTCGTCTCGACGAAGAGATCGCCGCTTTCCACGAATACATGGCCAACCTCAACAAGGCCAAGGATCGCGAAGAGTTTGATCGCTTCATGAATGAGCGTCGTGGCAGCCGCCAGGGTTATGGCGACAACCACAAACCCAATACGCCTCCCGACAATGATGGCAACGCCAACGGCTGATGCCGGGATAATGCCAATTTGTCGTGTGAAGTCAGTCGTTTGCCCCAATGGCGATTGATCCTTGGCGCCCTTTCGAGGGCGCCATTTTTTGTGAAGTGACACGACACCATCGGTCCGGGCTAAACTGCGCCGATGATTCCCCCGGTCCGGCGGAAGGATAACAACCCGCCCGATGAAGCTGTTCACACGCCACACCATCCCCAGCTCGACCGAAATCGCGGTTGACGGTCGTCTGATTGCCGTCGCGGTGCGCACTCATGCGCGAGCCCGCAGCTATCGGCTATCGATCCCCCATAATGGGGGACCGGTGCTGACCCTGCCTCCGCACGGGCGCTGGGTGGAGGCCGAGGCTTTTCTATTGCGGCAAACGCCTTGGTTGGCGGCGCGCCTGCCGCGCGCGGTGCCGCTTGTGTCATTCGAGCCGGGCTCCATCGTGCCTGTGCGGGGTGTGGATCACGCCATTACTGCCAGCGGCAAGACCCGCGGTCGCGTCCAGATTATGGCGGGTGATCCCATGCCATTGCTGGTGGTTCCCGGTGATGCGCCCCATCAGGCCCGGCGGTTGACCGATTGGCTCAAAAGCCAGGCCGAAATTGATTTGGCAGCCGCAACCAAGCGCCATGCCGCCAATTTGGAGGTCACTATGGTCTCGCTCAAATTGCGCAGCCAGGCTACACGCTGGGGCTCTTGCTCCAGCTCCGGCAATCTTAACTTCAACTGGCGGCTGATCCTGGCACCGCCATTTGTGCTCGATTACGTGGCAGCCCACGAAATCGCTCATCTGGTGGAAATGAATCATTCGCCCGCTTTTTGGGCGACAGTTGCCAAGACTTTACCCGATATGAACCGTGGCCGCGCCTGGCTCAAAGCGCATGGGCGCCAGTTGATGGCCTATGGGGTCTAACCCCCGAACAACAGATCCATCAGCGTGCGTTGGCTTTCAGGGCTTTGCTGCGGTGTCGGTTGGGCGGCGTTCGGGTCAAACAGCGTCTGCTCGATTGGCAGGCCGGTCGCCGGGTCAATCTGCTGGCCGGCGGCCGGCTGCACCATTTGGCCAGTGGCGGGGTCAATCTGAACCTGAACCGGCTGCCCGGTGATCGGATCGACATATTGCACCATTGGCTGGCCTGTCATCAGGTCGATCACCGGTTCCCCGGTTGTCGGGTCAACCACGGGTTGGGCCACGGGGGTATTGCTTGAATCATAGCCAGTGGGAATCGGCTTGGGCGGGAAGCCCGCATGAGCCTTGGTCATGAACTGGCTCCAAATCGCCACCGGCACGTTGCCGCCCGATAGCGTGGTTTTGGTGGCGTCATCATTGCCGAGCCAGACCCCGGTGACCATGCGCGAGGTGAACCCGACAAAGAGCGCGTCCTTGGCGTCCTGGGACGTGCCGGTCTTGCCGCCAAACGCCCAGCCGTTCAGGTTTGCGCCCTTGCCGGTGCCCACTTCCACCGCGGTTTCCAGCATGTCATCCATCTCGGCCAGGATATTGGGCGCGATCACCCGCCCAGGTCCGGCATTGGAGGCCTCGTACAGCACGGTGCCATCGACGGTTTCGATCTTGGTGATCACATTGGGAATGATGCCGATGCCGCCATTGGCAAACGGAGCATAGGCCCCGGTCAGTTCCAGAAGCGAGATTTCCTGCGTGCCAAGGGCAATCGAGGGGACCGCAATCATCGGTGAGGAAATGCCCATGCGCATGGCGGTGTCGATTACCACTTGCGGGGTGACGTCGATAGCCAGGCGCGCCGCAACGGTATTGAGCGAATAGGCCAGCCCCTGCCGCAACGTCACGGTGCCGGCATATTTGCCGCTGGCGTTGCGCGGTGTCCAACCCTCATAGGTGAATTGGGCGTCCTCGGCGATGGTGTCAGGCGTATAGCCTTTTTCCATGGCCGCCAGATAGACAAACGGCTTGAAGGTCGAGCCGGGCTGGCGCCGCGAGGTCACCGCGCGGTTATATTGGCTGGTCTGATAATCGACCCCACCCACCATGGCGCGCACTGAGCCATCGACATCCATCGCCACCATCGCCCCTTGGCTAAAGCCGCGCTTGGGGCCTTCGCTGGCCACCATTTCCCTGACGATGAATTCTGCTTCCTTCTGCAATTCCCAGTCGACCGTGGTGGAAACGATCACATCCTGTTCGACATCGCCCAAATAGGCCTGCATCAGGCTTTCAACCCAATCGGCAACATAGCTTTCCGAGCCGGCAACTTTGGTGCGGACGGTCTGGTTGGGGTCGATCTGGGCGGCATTGGCTTCGGCGTCGGTGATATAGCCTTCCGAGGCCATGGCCCGAAGCACCAGCTTTTGGCGCGCTGCCGTCGCCTCTGGGTCCGATCGTGGATTGAGCCGCGACGGTGCCTGTAGCGAACCAGCCAGCATCGAGGCTTCACCCAGTGACAGATTGCGGGCCGATTTGCCAAAATAGGTCTGCGCGGCCGCTTCAATGCCCGTGGAATTGTTGCCGAAAAACACGCGGTTCAAATACAGCTCGAGAATTTCATCCTTGGAATAGTGCTGCTCCAACCAGATCGCCAGCAGCGCTTCTTGCACCTTGCGGCCCAGGGTCTGGTCTGGAGTCAGGAACAGGTTCTTGGCCAGCTGCTGGGTAATCGTGGAGGCGCCGCGGGTGACCCGACCCGCCCGAACGCTTTCCACGGCCACCGCAGCCAGGCCCACCACGTCAACGCCAAAGTGCTCGTAGAACCGCCGGTCTTCGATGGCGATCACTGCGGCTGGCACGTAGCTGGGCAGTTCGCGCAAGATGGCGGCTTCGCCACCGGTCTTGCCGCGGTTGGAAATCAATTGCCCGTCAGCGGCCAAAATGCGGATATTGGGCGGACGATCAGGGACTGCCCAGGTGTTTGATGCGGGAAGCTGTGCCCCGTAATAGACGATGATGCCGGCCACGGCGATGCCGCCCCACAGCGCGGCAACAAACCCCCAATAGAGCAGGAACAGAAAGAACCCGCCGATACCGCCGCGTTTGCGCCGCTTTGGCTTGTCGGTCTTTGCGGTGCGGGCAGTGCCGCGCTTTTGTGGTTTTTTCGGCGGCGTGCCGTTGCCACTGCCGCCGGAGCGTTCATCGTCGACAAATACGCCGACCGATTGGCCCATGGTCGGCTCAACTTTTTCGCGCCCGCGACCCCAGCCCAGTCTTTTGGGCTTGGCTATGGGTTTGCCGCCGCGCTTGTTCGGCTGCGCGCCAACCCGGTCGTCAGGGGAAATCCTTAGGTCCATTCGATACGTCCTGAAAACTGGCGCAACCGTGCCACAAATGCGTTGCACCACCATAAGGGCACCGGCGCAAGACTTTTTCAGGGCCGATCCGGCAAAGTCTCACACTCTTGCCCATCCCGCCAAGCCATGTGCGCGCCACCCCTGATAGCAGCGCTGGTTGTCGGTGCCAAATGTGGCCGGTTTAAGGGGTCCGGCAGGTGCCAGTCACACGGAGGGCGCCGACTGCTCGGACACTGGCGCCGTCGCTGCGGCGGCATCGGGGGCCGGCAATCGTCCCGCCCAGATAATGGCCGCCGCCGCCAGCGCCAGCCAGGGCAACAACACCAGGTTGAGGGTCTGCCAGCCCAAGCCATTGTGAAGGATGCCCGAGCCCAGCGATGCCGCCAGGCCAACGATAAAGATCGTCAAATCATTGGTTGCCAGTGCCTTGGTTTTTTCGGCGGCCGAATATGTTGTGGTCAGCAAATTTGTGCCCCCCACATAAAGAAAATTCCAGCCGATGCCGACCAGGATCAGGGCTCCCACAAAGGAATAATAACCGGTTCCGGACAGCACCAACAGGATATGCCCGACAAACAGCACCACGCCCGTCAACATGATGGTGAGCACGCCAAATCGGGCAATCAGCGACCCGGTAATAAACGATGGCAGGAACATGCCCAGCACATGGAACTGGATCACACTGGCCGTTTCACCCAGGCCGTGGTGGTGGTGCGCCATTGCCAGCGGGGTCGCGGTCATCGTCAGAACCATCACCCCATACCCCGTCAGCGCTCCAAACAGGGCGACGAGGTAGCGCGGTTGGGTAATGACCGTCAGTAGCTTCCGGGCTGGTTCAGCCCCGGTCTCTTCGGCCATTGGCTGGGGGATGGTGACGCCGAGCAGCACGCCCACGCCAAGCAGGCAAACCACCGCAACGATCAGAAATGACGCCATATAGGTTGGTTGCAACAGATCGCCGCCAAGCCGGGCCAATGCTGGACCGGCAAAGGCCGCGACAACACCACCCGCCAATACCAGTGAAATGGCGCGTGGCCGAAATGCGCGGCTTGCCACTTCGGCGGCGGCGAACCGGTAAAACTGGGCAAAGCTCTGATAGGTTCCCACCAGCAGCGTGCCGATGCACAACAACAGCAGTGAACCGGTACTGACACCAAAGGCGGCGATCAACCCACCCAGTCCACCCAAGGCGGCGCCGGTGATAAAGCCGATTTTGCGGCCGATCCGGCTCATCAGCATCGAGGCGGGCACGGTTCCAAGCGCTGTCCCCAAAAACATCGCCGCAATTGGCGCTGTTGCCCATTCAGGCGAAGGCGCGATTTGGCTCCCGGCCAGGGCACCAATGGTTACCACCAGCACTGAAACGGTCTGAAACAGCGCTTGTGCGCTGGCCAGGAGCAGAACTTGGCGATGCATCGACTGCATGAGGACCTCTATTGGCTAACCCGGGCGACCGCACGAAAAATGCATCCGTCGCAACGCATGGCGTGATGATAGCAACCCTACACGTCCGCGCTCAGTCTGACGCGACTGAGCGTGAGCCTATGGCCATGTGCATTGAACCATAAAGCTGCGCCAACCTCACGGCATCACTGGGCTTTCCGGCAGGTCCTGAAACCATAAGCGTCCGGAAATTGAATCATAAAGACCGATTGAGACGCCAAATTGAACCATAAAAATGTATTTCGGTGCGCTCGCAAGGCCGCTAAGTGTCGTAAGGTGTCTACGGCCAGGTGGGATTGTTGATATGACCGATGTCGTGCTCGTCTTCGTTCCAGTCCCGCACATGGACTGAACCGTCTCCCAGCACCTCGATTACCTTGTTGACCAGATCCTCGTTCATCTCGGCAAGCCTGTCCAAAGCCAAGATGAACAGCTCGTCCATTCGCTTGCGGTCCGCCCTGGGCACTAAGACAATGAACCCGCCGTGGATGTCGTGCTGCAGATACAGCTTCAGGAAATCACGGCGATTGTTGGTGACGATGATGTAGTCGTTCTCGATCGCGAAGGGGACAAGGTTGTGATCCTGCCAACCGCCTTTCCCCGTGTGGGGACCGAACTCGGCGACGATACCCCGTTCCTTGGCGATGGCAACAAGCCCTGGATGAAGGCACTCGTCGATTAGCAGCTTATAGCTCATCGAGCGAACGGGTCCGGCTCGCGCTGACTCATCCAATCGGGACCGATCTCATTCTCGGCCCATGCGACTACCGCGTCGATGCCATCAACCGGGAGGGTGGGGAAATCCTCAAAAATCTGCTTATGGGTGTAGCCCGAACGAAGGTAGGCGACGACCGACTCGGCAAGCACTCGCGTGCCGCGAACGACAGGGTCACCACTCATCACGGTGGGGTCTATTACGACTTCGGCCTTGACTGCAGGAATGCGCTGGAGTGCGACCATCTTCGTCCTCGGGTGTTGCACGCCATGATATAAGAGATCACAGAAAAGGTCCAAGCCCTCTTCTCTGGTGGGTCGCCACCGTCAGCATGGTGTTCCCTACGGCCTCTCAAGCCAAAATTCCGTACTGTAGTTGTTCAAGCCACCCGTTTGAGAATCAACGCGAACCTGGAAATCGTCCGGTATTTTGTTGCCGTCACCGCCATCCCTTAGATAGTCCCGGACTGAGCACAAAGCGTTGTCACGAAGAGATTCCCACCTCTGGGATAGCTTGTGTCGCAGTTCCTCCCTCATTTTTGCAGGACTTGGCGTACGTTTCGGCGCAGGCCACCTTAAGTCGGGTTCAATTTTGACTTCGTGGGTAAACCTTATGCTACCGTATTCCCACTGGTCGGCAGGGGCCCGTCGCCACTGGTAGCTTACCCTGACGTCCAGCTTACTGCTGAAGCTGGACGGCCACATGATCCGGTCGTCAACTCGAAAGAGTTCGCCTTCCTTCTCTTCGGTTTCCATCCGATGCTTCATGTCGCCCACCGCGTAGGATAGCTTCCGACCTGCATCTTCCGCGTCATATAGGGTTTCGGCACGCTTCTTTGCTGCCTTGGCCCGACCATGGTCCGCGACCGCTTGCTCGAAATAATGAAGGTTGATTCCGACATAGGTTCCGCACTGCCTCAAGGGCATGCCGGACAAGGCACCGGACCTTCCATCCCATATTGCCTGCTCGATAAGCTTGCCCAGCTCATCTTCATCAATGACCTTCAAGGCACGCTTCTCCTCGTTCGTCAGATTGATCACGCCCATGCCTCACCTCGCATCTTGAGCCACCATCGCCTTTCATGGTGCTTCCAAGCCAAAATGGTGGGTCGGATCCAGATCCAGCGCAAGTGCGCTGCATCTATATGGCGGGCCTAAGTCTCCGTTGGCAGGAATGCCTTATTCAGGGCAATGGCACGGGCCGCAGCCACCGCCTCCTCCCTCCGATATAGAACCTTCCAGAACGCCGGCCTCTCGCAGTCTGCCTTGACCCCCGCCTCGGTCAACAGGGCGATGGCATCCCGAGGCCGGTTCGTGCCCAGGATCGCCGACAGCTCCGGCACGGTGACATAGGTGCGCTTGAACCGCTCCACCTCGCTGGGCGCCAGGTAGGTGCCCTTTACGTCGGGGATAGGAAACAGCACCTTCTTCTTTAGGAAATCGGCGGTGGAGTTGTACGACAGGCCCAGCAGCGGCGCTGCATCGGTGATAGTGAGACCCGGCGCCTTTTCTTGCCTTGCGACCCTGACCAACGCGGAGGGCGAAACCAGGAACCGGGAGATACCACTGGCGCCACGGTCAACCCATGCGATCTGGACGATTCCATCCAGCACCAGCCGCAGCCCCCTCGACACGGTGATCCGTGATTGCTGCGACGCCACGTTCAACGGCGCCAGGCGCTCGCCGGGACCGGTGCCCCGGACAGGCAAGGCGGCCAGCCTGGCGAGCAGGTCGTCAGCCGCGCCTGCAGCGAAGTCGTAATTGTTCAGGCCGGACTGGCCGGCATAGAACATCGGCGTCAGCACCCCGTCCTTGATGATGGCACCCATGGCGTCGGGCTTGATATTCAGTTCCCTGGCGACATCCTTCATCGTCATGGCGCCCTGGAACCGCTCGGCGATCGCGTCGACCCGGGCGCGATCGAGACGGGCCGGATGCCCGCGTCGTCGCTCGGACTGCATGAGACCCAGCTCGACGGCCATCCGTCTGAACTTGTTGGCGGCCACGCCGCACCGCGCGGCGGCCTCCGACAGAAGGTAGCCGTTGTCCACCGCCCGGGCGTCGGGCAGCTCGTGTCCGGTCTTGAGCAGGAGGTTGCGGCGCGCATGGTCGGCGAGTTCACCCTTCATGGCATCCGCGAACGCCGACTGCGGCAGGGCGTCGACCCAGTAGTAGAATTCGCCATAGGCACGGGTGACGCCCCACTTTCCGCGGCGCTCGCGCTCATCTCCCACCAGCCGGTCAAGCAGCTCGACGAACGCCGCCGGGAAACCGGAAGCGATCCGGAAGCCGGTATTCAACAGGCCTCGAACCCCCACTGCCTCCCTGGCACGACGCATGCGACCGGCCTCGTCGTGCCAGGCCTGGCCTAGGCGCTCCATCGCGATGATGGCCTCGCCCATCGGCATGCTGTCCAGCATGGGATGGGAAACACGATCCACTCCCGTCAGTCGGTTGACCAGGTAACCGTCCGCCGCGAGATCCGCCGGATCGACGGCAGCCGTCCCGACGTCACGGAGATCGTGGCCAACCTGGCAATGGACGGTGCCGAAGCTCTGCCAGTTCCTGTTCTTGCCGCAACCGCAGTCATGCGCGAGCTCCACGCCGTGCGCCGGACAGGTGGTGACCGAGACCACGTCCCACCAGCCGCGATGGTACGGGTCTTCCTTCAGGCATAGCGGGCACCACCGGCGCCTGGCCACGCTGTAATGGTCCCGATGCATGGACTGACCCATGAAATCGACACTCTTATAGGTCGTCACCGGCGAGGCATGGGCAACGGCGACAGGATCGGCCCGGCAGGCGAACGCCACGTCGCCGGCGTCCACGTTGTTGACCAGGAAGCCGTTGCTGACGCCGAACTGGCCGAATATCCGGCGCATCAGGCGCACGCCATTGTGCTCCGCGGTCCGTGCCAGAAGGCCATAGGACGGTTCGTCGGCGCGCGGCGCGACCTTGAGCGGAAACCGGATGCGGTCGGTCACGACTTCTCGAAACCGTCGTCGCGCTTGTCCTTGCGCTTGGAGAGGTTGGTTACCTCGTCCTCGTCTTCCGTATCTTCGATGACCTTCGGCTTGCGGCGCCGGACGGGAGGCTTGCCGAACGGGTTGATACTTTTGTCATCGCCGCGGCGGAGCCGTTCGAATGCCATGGAAAGATGCCCCATGCCTATGAACTCGGCTTCGTCCCGAAACGCGAACGACGTCGCCCGGAACAGCAGCTTCATGATGTGGTCCATGATACCGCCCGTGGCTTGATGCATCTTGCGGGCCACGTCGTCATCCCCGAGTTCCGGCTTCACCTTCAGGTACATGCGTTCCTGGAGGATATCCATCATCCCCAACCACTCGTCCCGGTCGAGCTCTTCCTCCCAGTCGAAGGCACTGACCGGCTGGTCGCCGTCGCCCCGACGCATCGTCTGGTCGTAGATCTTGTGGAGTGACCTTATTTCCTCCGTGCCGGCCAGCACGATCCTGTATGTGCCCGCGTTGAGAATCTCCTTGAGCCCGCGCATCGTCTTGCTGGCGAACTTTTCCGAGCGGTCCTCCACGATGTGGGTGAACTCGTCGAAGACGATCATCAACACGTCTTGCTTGTAGAGTTGGCGCATGACTGCCAACTTGAGGTCCGACGCGTCGTTGCCCATCGGCCCTTCCCAGCCCAAGGCGGTCAACATGGCCTGCTGCATGTTCACCAGGTTCGGGTTAGCCGGTGTCGCCACGCGGATCACCGGGCGGCAGACCCCCTTCGAGGTCGGGTACGGACCTCCACGCTCCTTCAGGAAATGGCGCAGGATGGTGCTCTTGCCTCCGCCCGGTACTCCATGCAGCAGACCCGTGTAACCCTCGAAGACAGTGGGATCCTCCTTGGTCCCGCCCAGGTCATATATGTCGTTCAACCATTGCATGGCGTCAGTGAAGCGCGAGTTCTCGATCGTCGTCCGCCCGATCCGCTTGAGCAGGCGGATCTCCTCCGGATTGGCGGTCGAAAGCATCGACGCGATATCGTCAGGGTACAGGCCGTTCTCGTCCCTCATCGACTCGATATTGATCATGGACTCAGTCATCTCTCACCTTCATGGTGGGTCGCGGACGCCTTCTGGGCGGCTCGGGGTCGGAATGGGTTGCAGGCGTAGGAGGCGTATCGGCCGCGACAGGTAGCGGAGCGGCTGCCGGCTCTGATTTCGCCGGCGCGACAACGGGTGACGCCGCGCCCTCGCGGGCAAAGCGTTGTTCCTCGAGGCGGGCTCTGGCATCGTCCTCGGGATCGTCTACCGGATCCTCGACGTCCGCTGGCCTGGCACTCTCGTCGACGTTCTCATGGTGGCGGGCCATCTCGTCGATGAGCTCGCGGCCTATCCCGAGGAACTGGGCGAGACGTGCGCCTGCGCGAGGGGACTTCTTCCGGCGCTTACCGATCATCGCCCTGCCGAGGTCGAATAGATCCTTCTTGGCGATGAGGAGTTCGGCCATCCGCAGCCGCCCCAGGCCGGCAGCCTTCTTCGCCTGATGCTGGATGACCTTGTGTTGGTGTTCGGATAGCCCCTTGGCGTAATCTGGCCGGCTGCACTTCACCTCGAACGATGTGCCTTGTTCCCTGTCGATGACGTGAACGACCGAAATGTCCTGAGGATCGTAGCGGACCTCCACCATGGGATCGTGGTCGAAACCGTTGCGGTAATCGTGCAGGTCGTCGGACGTATAGCGCAGGCCGAATAGGCGGATGCCCCGCCGTTCCGCCCGGCGCTTCTTGTATGCGCCGACCAGCTCCAGCAGGCTGCCGTGGTCGCGGACCGGGCGCGGCGGGTTGATGGCCACCGCCTCGTTCCAGAGATCGATACGGCGCTTGTAGGTGCCGGGTTCGATGCCGATGTGGTGCACGTCCACCAGCGCCTTGGTGAGGAACAGCCGCAACTGGCTCAAGGTGATCGTGGCCCCGTCCTCCGCGCGATAGTCCAGGTCCGGGTGCTGGTCCAGCCGCAGCACGTTACCGGGGAACATGTCGACATAGCTGGTCTGGACGGTCCCCCAGAAGCGCTCGATCTTGCCCTTGTCCCAAGGCTGGCCGGGCGGCACGAAGTCGATGTGGCATCCCAACGCCTTGGCGGACTTCTCGAACGATTCGGCATGGAAGGCGGCGTCGTTATCGAGGACGAAAGTGTGCGGCACGCCGTTGACCGGCCATGCATTGTTGATCAGGCGGGTGCCGTCCTCCTTCAGGGGGAGCTTGTCCAGTTCGTCCTTGAAGCCCATGACGTGCTTGAGGCAACGCGCCGCCGACAGGTAGGACGGCGGATCGAATCCCAGGTCAAACCCAGCGACCATGCCGGAAAAACAGTCGATCGCCGCCATCAGGTATGGCGTTCCCAGCGGGAAACCATTGGCGTCGTCGACAACGAAGATGCGTAGGTACTTGAAGTCGGCCTCCACCCGCTGGAACGGCAGGCGCACGTCGGAACCATCGCCGACCGGATGCATCTCGGAGCGGACGGCCCTGGGGCCGTGCCGGCGCGACAGCTTGGTGGCGCGGTCGACCGAACGGCAAGCGATGGTGAACGTCTTGTACGAGGGCCATAGCCAGGCCTCGGGATCCTTCTCGAGGATGGCCTCGCAGACCGCCTTACCGCCGTGGTGGTCCATGCATTCGGAGATCACGTCGATATATTTCGTCGCCATCTTGGGTCGGCCCATGTCCAGCCATTCCATTACGCCGGTCTCGAGCGCCTTGAGCATGAACGGCTCGAGGCGCCGGTCGCGGTTTCCCCGCCGGCGGTAGGACGGGCACAGCACGCGGATGTCGCGACCGGCGCGGTCCCAGTCGACCCACCACTCGTTGATACTGGCCCAGCCGTGCGGTGCGGTGTCGCCGTGCAGCGCCGCCACCTCTTCCGACAAGGCGGTCATGGCGGTCTCGGTGCGGACAAACGCGGCACCCTTGGCATCCACCGCGACGCAATAGCGCTGCCGGCGATACATCTCCGCCTGCTCGACCTCGGTAAAGGCACGCAACGTCCGTTCCAGCGATTCCTGCTTGGCAAGAGGAAGTCGCCCCTCGCTGGCCATCACGAAACGCAGCCGCCCTCGGTCGTGCCAGTCCTTGATGTCGCGGTTGCGAAACTTGTGCTCTATGCCAGCGGCATGGGGGTCGGCGACAATATATCCGTGGGGCTTGGTCGAGCGGCTCTGCACGACAAAGAGCTTGCCGTCCAGCTTCATCCCGTCGCCCGGGCGCAGGTGGACGTCGTTGTCATGCCCGTCGTCGGCCTCGCCGGTACCGTCAGCGGAATGCAGCATGTCTACCTCCTCCTCGTCACGGGCGTATCCCCGTCGAACAACCTCTCGGTCCCGAACGAGAACTCGCCCGAGGCGACCATGTTGAGCACCGCCCCGTAGGCTTGCCGGTAAGAAAGCACACCCTTCGCCACCACCCCGTTAAGCGTGAAGGTTAGCGATCCCTGAGTGGCCTCGAGGACCGCCTCGAGGTGAGCTTGGGGAATGAGTCCCTTGCCCGCCTGGGAATTGACGATCATGGCGTTGGTCAGCCTGGGCTCGGTCAGGATGGCGTGGTTGGTGAAGACCAGCAGCGTGCGATTGTCCTGGCGGTACGCATGCCTGATACGCTTCCACCGTGCGCTGTCGCGGACCAGCTCCAGGTCGGTCAGGACCTCGACGTCGGCGACGCGGTCGGCTGACCCGGCCACGCCCTTGCGGACGACAGCGTACATGGCGCGATAGACATCCCACTCCCTGCCGTTGTGGAACTGGATCGGTTCCGGCTTGGGGTCGATGCGGCGGACGTTGGGCAGCATGTGGACAAGCTCCAGGAACGAGGCGGCCAATGTCCCCTTCGTGGGGATCATCGAACCGTCCTTGTGGGATGAGAACCACCCGTAATGGGCGATCCGGGATGGCGGGGTTCCGTTGCGTCGCGTGGCCTCGACGACTGCTGGCGTGAACATCGCTGATGGCATGGCGGACTCCTGGAGGTGGTCCGGTCGCTTGGCGTTTCCGGATCCGAAGGCATGGGGGAAGGGTGAGGGCGCGGGGCGCATTGCTCCGCCGGCGCCATGGCTGCGAGCCGATGGCGGGCGGGCGTTTGGGTATTCGTTTCCATACGGTCATGGGCGTCTCCGGAGACGAGGGTGTCCTGGCCTGCCGAACGGGTGTCCGGCGGGTCGGGCAGGCTTGGATGGATGGGTGCGGTCCGCCGGTCTCTACCGAAAGCCGCATTGCGTCAGCGGGCCGCGAAGTGCGGCAGGCTGCGGGAGTGGCGACCTAGAAGCGGGCCGCCGGCGCTACGGGTATGCACATGATAGCCTCCTCGGTCGCGCCATCGGCGCGCTTGGCAGATCGGGTTCGAGGAGTGCGATGGCCTGCCGGAATCCGGCTGGCGGTCAGAAGCGACCTGGGCTCGGTATCCGGGCAGACGTCGCGATCCCCGAGGGACGGACGTGTTTGTGGTCGAGGTTTCTGGTCATGGTCGGCGCAACAACCACGGCGACATCGTGAAGGCAAGATGCCCGTCGACTATCTTGCCGGTGATACCTGACGCGGCGTCTACGCGACCGGTAAAATTGTTCATTTCATGCACCGCTCCCTTGTTAGATCCTCGGCCCGCGATCCCGGGGCGCCTCGGCCAGAAGGCCGATCATATCGCCCAGCAGCCCGCCCGAGGCTTCCTCGAACTCGGCATTGCGACCCGCGATGGCGCGAGCCAGCACCTCGTCGCCGTCATCCATCGCGAACATGGCGCCCCATAGGGCGGGATCCACCGCGGCGACTTGCACGGGCCTGCCCGATTTGGATACGGCCACCTCGACGGTGGGCTCGAGCTCCAGCATCGACAGGAAGAGGTCGAAATGATCCTCTGGAAGCACGTTCTCGGCCTTTTCGACCAGTTCGGACTGCAGCGTCAGGCGGATTGTCGGCCCCTCGATACCCCGCAGCACACTGTAATCATCCATCCGGTATTCCGGATCTACCCGCAGGAACGCCCTGGTCAGGGCCCGCACCAGATCCATCTCATCCGGCACCATGAACTGGATCTCGCGGGGCCGGTCGACCGGCAGCTCGAAGCCATATGACTGCCGGTAATGCACCTCGAAGGCCCGGATAGCGTATTCGCCGGCGAGCGGTGCCAGCTCCAGCAGCCCGTCTTCCTGCAGGGCCTCGAGGATGTCGGCCACCGGCTCGGGCAACCTGTTCAGCCGCAACGCCTTGCCCATGCGGGCGAAGGTGTCCAGCATCGGCATGACCTCCGCCAACTCGGCACGGACCTGCTCGCGGGAGGCGAGGAATTCTGCATGCGCCGCCTCGGTCTCGGGGCTTCGGGGCCCGATTGAGGTCGAACGCTTCTTCCTAGTCACCGGATCGGGCTGGTAGCGGTAGAGGTACTCCCTTCCGCCCACGGTCTTCCACTGCATGCCACCGACAAAGGCTGACTTGCGGCGCATGAGGGGACCCACCGTCTGCCAGAGGGTTCTGACTTCGGAAAGGTATCGCGTCTCTTCGTTGTTCATAGTTGTGATATGGAGCATGATGATACCATATAGAGGATGATTTCTGTTTTGGGTAGTAATTTCTGATATATATTTTTAGGACGGTTAATTTCCAGGTCGATCCGCTACCCGATGGGGTCGCATGGACGCCTTAGGCCAACGCGGAAGGCCCGTTAGGAAGGAACTTCGATCCCGCCTCTGGTCGCTTGCGTCGCAAGACATCACCATGGCTCCGAAAGGTGCCGTGACATGGATCTACCGGACGTCTTCAAAATCAGCTTCGATGAACCCGACCTGATCCGGGACTGGTTCATCGCGGACACCTATGTCCTGAGCTTGATCGCGCGGGAACGCCATGCCGGAGATACGCGTGACCTCGGCTTCGAGGCCATGATCTCATGGAGGGCACATGCCAACCATATCAACCAGGTCATGTTGTCCTACGCTATCGATCTAGGTGACGACGACTTCAGCTGTCGCCGGCTTGTCCCGGACAAGCTACGCTTTCGACCAACGCCGCGCACCGTCGTCACCCAGGACGAACTACGGTTGGCCTGGGAGACGTGCGACGTTGACAACCACCTGGCGGATGCAAAACTGGAGATCGCGCAATACCTGGCGGTGGAGTCCCTTTGGCACCTCAAGATGCACAGGTTCTTCGCATGCACGACATCGAAGCGGGTCGACATGTCGCGTACGGAGGGTCGGGCGGAACGAGCGATCTCGATGCTGTTGCACCTCTATCCGGACGAGGAACATCCCGCGCCCATCCCGGCGCCGACACCTGGGTCGACGATGCGGTATTGATCGATCTGCCGGGGCCTAAGCGCTCCTGGTCACCACACGAAGTCCGAGGCAAGGAAACCCTGATGAACAGCATCGCCACCGGCATCTACGACACCCACCTGCGCGACCTGGCCCATGGTGGTCCGGCATTGGAAGAAGTGGTCCGGCGTAGCGGCCACCGCCCTGACTTGCTGGCGAAGGCGTACCTCTCGCAGGGGAGCTTCCGGGACGACGTCACCGGCGACGGCGACCTGGCGGAACGGGCGCTCGTCGAACTCCGCGAGGTTATCGACCGTCACCATCGCCGCGTCCTGCATCCCGTCTACGCGGAACTCTTCGGGTATCCAGTCGGCAAAGGCGCCGGGGCTTCGCTCTCGGACCTGGACGATCCGGCATTCATGCAGCGGATGATCGGCTACATCGAGTCGAAAAGCCTGGCACACAACCAGCTCGTGCTAGCCAACAACATGGCGGCGCTGGTGGACTTCTACGGTCTCGGGACCTCAAGGAAATCCGTGGCGGAGATCGCCGCGAGCCACGGCGTATCGGAACAGGTGGCCAGGAACCGCGTGGACTCCGGAAAACACGGGTTGAAGCGTGGGAGCCCGGATGCCTTGGGCGTCCTCGTCGATCTCTACCAGGACCGTGCCTGGGCCGCGCTGACGGACGGCACCCAGGTGCTACCGACGTCCCACCTGCGCTCCAGGAGCAATGACGACCTGCCGGGCCTGTTCCAGTTGGCGGTCCACTGCACCGGCTTCAGCTGGGCGTCGAACTACGCGAACGCGTTCCCGGGCGGCCTCCTTGCGCCGGGTGTCGACATCGACATCATGCAGGAGGCGGCGTCCGAGCTGCCGTCGTTCATGGAAGGCGTTGTAGATCCGGTCCCCATGGACGACCTTGCCGCGAACATGGGCGTACCTTCCGCCTACCTGTCCAGGGCCGCGCGGCTGTCCGGCGAGTTCCAGACCCATGGCGGTTACCTGTACGCCGGCGCGGTCGACCCGACCGTGGCCCGCGCGATCGACCTGGCCGACATCGCCGCCGAAATGGGCGGCGACCCGAACCTGCAGGAGCTGTTCGCCGCCTATCGTGCGGGCCATCCCGGCGACCCGGCGGCGACCGAGGACCTTATGACGGCCATGATGGAGTTCCCAGGATTGTTCCCGACGACGGAAGCCTCCGGCCCACGCCCCTGACCGATGCCGGCACCGGTCAAGGGTGACTGTATCGAAGGTTGCATCCATAACCTTGAATATGGCCCCCGTTTACCCAGCCATATTCAAGGTTAGCCAGCTTCGACGTCAAAGACCTGGTGCGCCCGGTTCGTCGAAGACTTCGCTCGCGGCTTCGGGGGTGAGGTGCAGGGGATCCAACTCCGTGATGCCGTGTAGCGGGTGACGCCCTGCGCGGTGATTGGCGAGCATGCGGACGACAGGGATCTGCGCCATCGCCAACAGTAGGGTCCGCGCCGCCCGATTGCTGATGGCGAGCACCTGGTCGTCCTTCCGGCTTTGTTTGGACGAATAGACGTCGAACCATTCGAGGAATGCCTCGACGTCGTCGGATCTCATGACATCGACGATCGGCTTCCAATCGTCATTGTCGAGGTCCATCTCTTCGTATTTCCATTCGGAACGGAAGATCAGTCGGGTGGCGAACTCGGCGACGAACTGCCGGTTCTTCTCGGCATGGGGTGCACGGAGGTGATTGAGGATGTCGCGTACGAGGCGCCGGCGGTACGAGATATCGAGCCCTGTCTCCTCCCTGGCGCGGTGTACGTCCGCGGGCACCAGTGCACGATCCAGTTCGTCCTCCAACCCCTCGTCGTCGAGCCAGTCGTCTTTCTCGAAACGGATCTTGAGCATTTTCGCGAAGGCCAAAGCGTTGCGGTAGCGCATCTCATCGGCAGACGTACTCTCGTCGTCGCGGAAGTGCAGCATCATGGTGTCGCGGAAAACCGACAGGAACATCTTGAGGGTCTGCCCGCGGGAAACCGCGTTGGCCTGTTCGCGCTGCTGGGACGAGATGCCCGCGACGCGGAGTTCGCACTCGTCCACCCCTTCCTTGCCCGCGTAGTGGGAGAAGAAGTCTATCGGTTTCTCGACCTGTTCGCGCTCGACCTTGAAGACAGGGTCCTTGCAGCACGGGCACACGATCTGGAAGCCGACCGGATCGGTCCGCTTCGCCTGGTCCGCCGGCACCAACTCGCCCAGCAGCATGGAATAACCCAACTTCATCGTCGCCCTCGCGCGTGTACGAAGTGACGCTAGAGCATGGACCCGCAAGGCACCACCGTCCGCCACATTGACTTAACGCGGACCCGATCCCGACGGTCGCGTCACGCATTTCCAGTGCGCTTCAGACCATCCGTTCATCCGTTGTCGGAGATGATGCGACGATCAGGGCACGATAGTGCTATCATTTTGGTCTTCGTCTCCCGGCTCCTCATGGTCCCATCCGTATCCGAAAGGTCGGTTGAGGATGTCGAGCACCTCGGGAGCGGTGAAGATTCGGTTTCGCCTGTAGCAGGTCTTCTAGATCAGGACCCTTGCCTCCATCAACTGATCGATGCCCGCCTTCGCCGCATTGAAGCTGACGCCAAGGATACCAGCCATGCGGTTGATCGTTGTGACGGGATAATGGGGAAGGACGTCCAGCATGAGGGCAGCAGCGGAGCCGCTCCGATAGCGCCTCCGCTTGCGCCAGGACTCGCCGATTTGTTCCAGAGCCTTCCTTGTCGTCATCAGCTCTCGCTCGCTTGCCACGATCGCCTGGGCGAAGTACCCGGCAAGCGGCGCGAACTCGAGACGCTGTTGTGCCTGTTTAAGGGCGTCGTAATAGCCCCGCTTGTTGGCGTCGATGAAACCGGACATGTAGATAGGCGTGGCATTCTCGGCGGCCATCATCAAGGGTAGAAGCAGCCGACCGACCCGCCCGTTGCCGTCACGGAACGGATGGACCGCCTCGAAATGGGCGTGGGCGATCGACATACGCATCACCAATGGCTGCACCATCGCTTGTTCGCCATGCCCTTGCAGATAACGAACGAGATCGACCAGGCATTCGGCTATTTCGGCTGGAGGGCAGGGATTGTAGGTGGAAGTGGCGATGTCCCGACCCTCGCCGATCCACACGACGCGTTCCCGGAATTGTCCGGGAACGTCCTCGTAGCCGTCGTCGTCCTTCATGACAGAGGCGTGCAGTTCCTGGAGAAGCTCCACCGTGAAGACATCGGGTCCAAGCTCCCTGGCACGCCCGAGAACCTCTTCGAGAACACGGGCATATTCGCCCACCTGACGGGCAGCTGCCTGCTCTTCCTCCCCTTCTTCCACGGAGAGCAGTTCATCGAGGGTGCTATTGGTGCCTTCGATGGATGAGCTGCTGATTGCTTCCTTGCGCGATAGCACGCGACTCAGCACGTATGGGTCATGGTAAACCTGCGCCATAACCTCGATACGGGCCATGGCTTTCACCGATTCCTGCTCGATGGCCGCATGCTG
Organism: Devosia equisanguinis; assembly: GCA_943372435.1. Classification (GTDB taxonomy): domain Bacteria; phylum Pseudomonadota; class Alphaproteobacteria; order Rhizobiales; family Devosiaceae; genus Devosia; species Devosia equisanguinis_A. The sequence continues at coordinate 150,106 of CALRYQ010000004.1, read as the reverse complement.
TTCCATACCCACCGAGCGGGTGGGTGGCGGAAGCGGCACGACGCCATAGTGGGAGTCGAAAGGAAGAGGATAGCGCTTCAGACGCTGACGCACAGGTTCCGCCAAGGCATCGCGTTTCATTGCAAACCTTCAATAAGCTGTCATTACAGATTACCATATTGAAGGTTGTTACGGAAAAATTCAACTGACGACATTCGCTTTGACGCTTTACGCCTAGGGGCGATACTGAGCCACAAGGCGTCCCCGGTTGAAGAAACTCCATGGGAGAGCACTACATCGTAGCGATTTTGACCCGTTCCTCAAGTTTGGCTGCTTCTTCCTTCCGCTCACTGTAGCGGGAGGTGAGATAGCCGGAGACGCCCCGGTTGATCAGCGTGAACTTCACCAGCTCTTCCATGACGTCAACGACCCTATCGTAATAGGATGACGGTTTCATGCGACCGGCCTCGTCGAACTCTTGGAAAGCCTTGGCAACGGACGACTGGTTCGGGATGGTGACCATCCGCATCCAGCGCCCCAGGATACGCATCTGGTTCAGGGCGTTGAACGATTGCGACCCACCGGACACCTGCATCAATGCGAGCGTGCGACCCTGCGTTGGACGCACGGCGCCGCCCGGCAGAGGTATCCAGTCGATCTGAGACTTCAGCACCGCTGACATGGCACCGTGCCGCTCCGGCGAGGTCCAGACCTGACCCTCCGACCACAGCATGGCCTCTCGCAGTTCCTGCACCTTGGGGTGGTTATCTGGCGCGTCGTTCGGCAGCGGCAGGCCGTTGGCGTGAAAAACGCGGACCTCTGCGCCGAACGCCTCAAGGAGACGCTGCGCCTCGAAGGTCAGCAGCCGGCTATAAGAGCGCTCCCGCAGCGAGCCGTAGAGCATCAAGATGCGTGGCTTGTGCTGCATGTCCGGAGCGGTCAGCTTCGAGAAGTCGGGCACCTCGAAAGCATTGTCGGCGATATTGGGCAGATCAGACAAGCCGCTTCCCTTCGGCGTCGATAATGACTTCCCCGTCTTCCTTGGTGAACGGCCCGATGTCGGGGTTCTCCAGGATGTCGAGCACGACCTCGGACGGACGGCACAGGCGTACGCCCTTACGGGTCATCACGAACGGACGGTTGAGGAGTATAGGACGACGGCTGATGGCTTCCAGCAGTTCCTCGTCGGTCTTCGCCGGATCGTCGAGCCCGAGCTCTTCGTAGGGCGTGTCCTTCTTCCGGAGCGCCTGGCGAACGGTGAGGCCGGCACGATCTATCAGCTTGATCAGCGCCACCCGATCAGGTGGCGTCTTAAGGTACTCGATGACGGTCGGCTCCACCCCGGACTGCCGGATCATGGCCAGCGTGTTCCGCGAGGTACCGCAGTCGGGGTTGTGGTAGATGGTGACGCTCATGTTCGATCTTTCGGATTGATGGGGAGGTGGCTGCCGGTAGGCACCCGGAGCAGCCAGGACATCAGCGCCAGGGCGACTAATGCACCGGCAACCTGGGCGACCATGAAGCCGGGCACGTCCACCGGACGGATACCCGAGAAGGTGTCGGTGAACGAGCGGGCGATCGCCACCGCAGGGTTAGCGAACGAGGTCGAGGCCGTGAACCAGTAAGCGGCGGTGATGTAGAGCCCGACGAGCATGGGTACTGCCTGCCGCTCGAACCGGATACCCGCCAGGATGATGGCCACCAGGCCGAACGCGGCGACCCCTTCCGAAAACCACTGGGCACCGCTGGTTCGGACATGGGTCGAGGACTGCAACCACGGCAGCCCGAACATGGCGTGCGCGACGACGGCACCAACGATGCCGCCGGCGACCTGCACCAGGGCATACAGTATGGCATCTCGAACCGGCAGTTCACGACGCAGGGTGAAAACCAGCGACACGGCAGGATTGAAGTGAGCCCCCGAGATTGGGCCTAGGCAGCTGATCAGCACAACCAGGATGGCACCGGTGGCGATGGTATTCGCCAGCAGCGCCAGAGCCATGTCGGTCGTCAGTGTCTCTGCCATGATGCCGGAGCCGACGACGGTGGCGACCAGGATGGCCGTGCCCAAGGATTCCGCAATAAGGCGGCGCGGCAGGTCGATCATGCGACCTTCGACGACTTGGTGGTCGTGCCGTCCATGGCCCCGATGCCCTCAAGCTTCGAGTTCAGCGCCATACGGTCGATGCTGGAAATCGGCAGGTTGATGAAAGCACCGATGCGGTTGCGCAGATACCGCATGGCATCCTCGAAGGCGGCGCGCTGCTTGAACTCGGGGCCCTGAACGGCGGCGGGATCTTCGATACCCCAGTGCGCCGTCATCGGCTGCCCAGGCCAGATGGGGCACGTCTCGCCGGCGGCGTTGTCGCAGACCGTGAACACGAAATCCATTATCGGCGCGCCCGGTACGGCGAACTCGTCCCACGCCTTGGAGCGAAGGCCTTCGGTGGGGATACCGACCTTAGCCAGGGTTTCCAGCGTGATGGGATGGACGGCACCCTTCGGCGTTGACCCTGCGGAGTAGGCCTTGAAGCGGCCTTGGCCGACATGGTTCAGGATGGCCTCGCCCAGGATCGATCGGGCCGAATTGCCGGTGCAGAGAAACAGGACGTTGTAGACGCGATCAGACATGGCTCGACTCCTTCGGTGGGCAGCACGGGGTGAATTCGGCAACGAGCGGTTCGCACAGTTCGGGTCTACCGCCGCAGCAGTCCTGGACCAGGAAGCTCGCGATCTCCCGCACACGGTCGACGACGGCTCGGTAAACGATCGAACGGCTGTGGCGCTCGGCTTCGATAAGTCCGGCTCGGGTTAGTATGGCTAGATGGGTGGACATGGTGTTCTGCGGCACCTCGAGACGACGGGCGATCTCGCCGGCAGGTAGGCCATCGGGTTCGTGCTCCATGAGGAGACGGAAAGTGTCGAGACGGGTCGACTGGGACAGGGCTCCAAAGACTTCTATCGCGTTATTTGCTTCCATATATCGAGCATCGTGGATATAAACTGCGATGTCAAGAATCAACCATCAGACCTCGGCGGTGATGCTTAACCACATCGGCGGCAAACGTATCCCAATGTGATTTATGGTGATACAAACCGGCTTATCGTGGTGGAGCATGTTGGTTATGCAAAAGACCCAGATTTCGATCCGGCTGCCGAAAAGCATTTTGGAGAAATTCGACCGTATCGCGGAGGGTATTGATCGTGATCGGAGCTACGTCATGAACGAGGCATTCAAGGCCTATCTTAAGGCCGAAGGCGGCGAAATCCTGGAAGAGATAGAAGGTTTCGCGAGGCTGGATGCAGGCGAGGGCGTTGACGTCGATACCATGCTCGACAAAGCCAGGGCCATTGTTGCCAAAAGTCGCAAGTCTTTGGAATAGAATTCGATGCCCCTGCTACCGGAGAACGATTCCATGACGGATGAACATACCAAGGCTCTCGAGGCCGGAAGGGCCTTGGCAAACCAGATCTCGCTCCGGTCAGCGGACGGCATCGTCATCGTGCGCCACGACAAGAATACAGGCCGGGATGCTATCGTGGTCTGCGCAGGCCCGGGATGGACGGCAGGCCGTCACATCCCGGCGACCTACAAGGGCTTCCATGTGGAAATCCAAGACGTACTCGACGCAACGGCACACGGAATTTCCAAGTCGCAACTTGACCGCGAGCGCGCTGGACTGCTCCAGGATGCCGAAGGGATCGCTGCAGTTGATCGTGGGGAGACGGTTGACTGGGATACGGCCATGAAGAGGATCGACGCTGCCATTGACCGCGGCGTGGCTGCCTACGAGAAGAGGACTTCGGACTTGTCACGTCACCGGTGAGACTCGGATCAGGGGTTCACGAAACCTTTGCATGGGTTCAGCTCAGTATTCATGTTCAACGCACCTACGATCTGCCGGACATCCAGCTTCCAGCGGTTGGTGTATTGCGACGTTTAGCTCCATGGTGATCGGGCCATCGATCAAACAGCGTCTTAATTAACCGTTGAAGCTGCCTTCAGGAGTGTACTTTGCATAATGCCGTTGTGAATGAACTTCCAATCACACTGGATATGACGCCGCATTCTGCCGGTGACATCGAGTTCGAAATCGAGGATCGCGGTCAGGTAGGAGACGTAGGCGACCTGATGTGGGTCCGGGAGCGCCATCGTTTCCGCGGCGGCGACTATGCCGAGTTCGACGAAAGAGAATCCGATGGTATCGAATGGTATCGCGTCTACTACTACGACGGAGAAATTCAGTGCATGTCGTCGGATCCCATGCATGTCCCCAGTGATTTTTATCCAGACGATTACCATGAGATAACCGAAACGAACGACATGGAAGATGGCGTTACGGGTTACCTGACACCAATACTCGAAGCTTCCGAGATGCCGCGGTGGGCCTCGCGGAGAACCATTTGCATAACCGACGTACAACCTGCCGTGGATGGCCGGTCTTGGAAAGTTCGATGCCAGATCATCGAGAACAACATCGACAATCAGAATATCTTGGAAGCCACACAGCCATCTGGCCCGAGCATGGACAGGTAGCTCGACCAATCAGCGGAGATCGCGGCCCGCCGCATGGGAACGCTATTTCCGACGCAGATAGCGGTTCGTCGCTCCCCGATCCCTCCGCTCCTACACAGCCTGGGCGAAATGAACGGGTCCCAGCTCTGGGAAACCACGCTCGACCCCAATGCGCGCACCCTGCTCAAGGTGGAAATCCGCAAAACCGACGAAGCCGACTCCATCTTCACCGCCCCGATGGGCGACCCGGCCAAACAAAACCCCGGGGATCGCTCCTCGGGGTTAACGGAACCTCTTTATGGTTCAACTCGGTCTTTATGGTTCAATGCACAGCCATCAAACGTCCAAATTGGACACGCTGAGCGCGTTGTCCTGGATGAACTCACGACGTGGCTCGACCAGATCGCCCATGAGCGCGGTAAAGATGGCGTCGGCATCGTCGCTTTCGCGCACTTCGACCTTGAGCAGGGTGCGCACATTGGGGTCGAGCGTGGTTTCCCAAAGCTGGCTCGGGTTCATCTCGCCCAGCCCCTTGTAGCGCTGCAGCGAAACCCCTTTGCGACCCGCATCGGTAACGGCCTTGACCAGGGTGGCAGGCCCATGGATTGGCGTATTGTCGCCCTTGCGGGTGAGCATGGCCACCCCGCCATAAAGCTGGTCCAGTCGACCGGCAATCTGGCGCAGTTTGCGCGCATCGGCACTGTTGAGCAAAGCTGGATCAATACTGTGGGTCTCGGTCACGCCGCGCACCGTCCGCGAAAACGCCAGCCCGTCATCATCGGTGATCGCCCCGGTCCAACCCCGCTCCAACTCATCGGAAATCCGGTCCAGCCGGTTGGCGATCCGCTCAAGAGTGGTTTGGGCCTTGGTTTTATCCGACAGGCCCTCAGGATCGAGCGCACCAACAATGGCTGCCTGTTCGACCAGGTTGCGATTGTAGCGTGTGTTCAGATGGTCGATGGCTTTGACGATATCGCGGGCCTGCGTCAGGATCGACAGCAAATCGGCCCCGGCATGGGCGGTCCCATCCTGCGTTGTCAGCACAGCATCCTCGGTGCCGGTGGACAGCAAATAGTCCTCCAGCGCCCGCTCGTCCTTCAGATATTGTTCTGAACCGCCGCGCTTGATTTTATAGAGCGGCGGCTGGGCGATATAAATATGGCCTCGTTCCAGCAGTTCTGGCGTCTGTCGATAAAAGAATGTCAGCAGCAGGGTTCGGATATGGGCGCCGTCGACATCGGCGTCGGTCATGATGATGATTTTGTGGTAGCGCAGCTTGTCGGCGTTAAATTCCTCGCGCCCGATACCGGTCCCCAGGGCGGTAATCAGCGTGCCGACCTGCTCGGACGAAATCATCCGGTCAAAGCGGGCCCGCTCGACATTGAGGATCTTGCCGCGCAGCGGCAAAACCGCCTGCGTGGCCCGGTCGCGGCCCTGTTTGGCCGAACCACCCGCAGAATCTCCCTCGACGATGAAGATTTCCGATTTTGCCGGATCGCGTTCCTGGCAGTCGGCAAGCTTGCCGGGAAGCGATGAAATTTCCAACGCCCCCTTGCGACGGGTCAATTCGCGGGCCTTGCGGGCAGCTTCCCGGGCGGCGGCGGCTTCTGCCACTTTGCTGGCAATCAGTCGCGCTTCTGCCGGATGCTCTTCAAACCATTGGCCAAGCTTCTCGTTGACGACGTTTTCCACCACCGGCCGCACTTCGGACGAGACCAGCTTGTCCTTGGTCTGGCTCGAAAATTTCGGATCGGGAACCTTGACCGACAACACGCAGGTCAACCCTTCGCGGGTGTCGTCGCCGGTCAGGGTGACCTTTTCCTTTTTCGAAATGCCCGAGCTGTCGGCATAGCCGGTCACCTGGCGGGTCAGCGCCCCGCGCAAGCCAGCCAGATGGGTGCCGCCATCGCGCTGCGGAATGTTGTTGGTGAAGCAGAACACGTTTTCGTGGTAACTATCGTTCCACTGCAGCGCCACTTCGACGGTGATGCCATCCTTCTCGTGCAGGATGGTGATCGGCTTGGGAATGATCGACGTCTTGGACTTATCGAGATAGTTGACGAAAGCTTCCAGTCCGCCTTCGTAATATAGCTCGACATCGACCGGCTCCGGATGGCGGCGATCGGCCAGAAGAATGCGGACGCCCGAATTGAGAAACGCCAACTCCCGCAGGCGGTGCTCAAGCGTCTTGAAATCGAACTCCACCATGGTGAAGGTTTCGGTGGACGGAAAAAACGTCACGTCCGTGCCGGTGCGCCCTTCATAGGTGCCGGTCACCTCCAGCGGTGCATCGGCAACGCCATGGGTAAAGCTGATCTCATGCACCTTGCCCTCGCGGCGCACCTTGAGCTTGAGCCAGGCCGACAAGGCGTTGACCACCGACACGCCCACGCCATGCAGGCCGCCAGAAACCTTGTAGGAATTCTGGTCGAACTTACCGCCGGCATGCAGCTGGGTCATGATGACCTCGGCCGCCGAAATGCCTTCGCCGGTATGAATGCCTGTCGGCATACCGCGACCGTTGTCGGTCACCGTCACCGATCCGTCGGCATTCAGCGTCACCGTCACCCGGTCGGCATGGCCGGCCAGAGCCTCATCGATGGCGTTGTCGACCACCTCGTAAACCATGTGGTGCAGGCCCGACCCGTCGTCGGTATCCCCGATATACATGCCCGGGCGCTTGCGCACCGCATCGAGCCCCTTGAGCACCTTGATGCTGTCGGCGCCATACTCTGCGGGATCGGGAATATTATCGTCGGTCATGGGGTTCCGAATCAGGCTCATTAAGGTGAAATAGTTCTAGTCGATCAGGCCATTATCCCCAAGCAAAATGGCCGTTTGAGGCCCATTGGCAGGGGATTGGCCATCGCCAATCAAGGCTCGGGAAATAGCCGCCCGTCCCGCACCGTGACGCGCTGGGCGCGCGCCTCCAGCGCCTCAAACAACAGCGGGTCGGTGCCGGTCAGAAAACACTGGCTGCCCAGCCCGTCGAGCGCGCCAAAAAGCGCCCGGCGTCGGTCCGGATCAAGATGGGCCGCGATCTCGTCGAGCAACAGGAACGGGGTAATACCGGCACGCAGTTTGACCAGTCTGGCATGGGCCAGGATCAACCCGATCAATAAGGCCTTCTGTTCGCCGGTCGAGCCCAACACCGCTGGCATCCGTTTTTGGGCATAGGTCACCTCCAGATCAACCCGATGGGGACCGATAAGCGTGCGCCCGGCAGCCCGATCAAGCGAGCGATTGCGCGCCCAAAGCGCCTGCAATTCTTCCTCCAGCGCCGCCGATGACACCGGTTCATGGTGGTCTTCAAACAGCGGCGTCAGCGCCAGATGCGCGGCGGGAAAGCTGCCGTCATCCAGGCTCTGGGCGATCAAGTCCTGCAAATGGGCCAGGCTGTCGGTGCGGGCGAGGTGAATCGCGGCCGCCAGTTCGGCCATTTGCGTCTCGATCGCCGTAAGCCAGCCTGCGTCGGCGCTCTCCTCCAGCAACCGATTGCGTTGCCGCATGACTTTGTCAAAATCGCCCACCGCCCCGGCATGGCCGGGAATGAGGGTCGTTACCAGACGATCCAGAAATCGCCGACGCTCGCTGGCCGGGCCGGAAAACAACCCGTCCATTGCAGGGGTCAGCCACAACACGCGCAAATAGTCGCTCATCGCCTCGATAGCGCGCGCATTGGCGCCGTTGATGCGCACCCGACGGGCCACCTCCCCGGCCCCGGCGCCGGTTCCGATATCGGTTGGTCCCTGGGCGCTCTCGATGGTGGCAGCGACGGCCCAGGGTCCGTCGGCGCCCTGGGCCTGCACCGTCTCGAACGCGGCGCGGCGCAGCCCCCGTCCCGGCGACAGCAGCGAAATTGCTTCCAGCAAATTGGTTTTGCCCGCCCCATTGGGCCCGGTCAGCACCAGATGGCGGGCGTCCAGATCCAGCGCCGCCGCCGCATAATTTCGGAACGCCGACAGACGCAGTCGCGAGATATAGCGGGAGGGGGTCATGAGGCTTGGACCTTTGAGCAGGTCTCCCAGTCGTCACCCCTCGCCCCTTGTGGGAGAGGGTGGATCGGCCGAAGGCCGAGACAGGTGAGGGGTTGGGATGGTGGAAAACCCCTCATCCGCCCTTCGGGCACCTTCTCCCACCAGGGGAGAAGGACAGAAATCTTTGCTAAACCCGCATCGGCATCAGCACATAGAGCGCCTTTGCCTCGCCGTCTTCCTTGACCAGCGTCGGCGAGCCCGCGTCATTGAACATGAAAATGGCGGTGTCTGAGCGGATCTGGCCGATAATGTCGAGCAAATATCGGGCGTTAAAGCCAATCTCAAAGCCGTCGGTATCAAACTCAACCGCCAACTCCTCGCTGGCGGTGCCATGATCAGGATTGGTAACCGACAATTCCAGCTGGCCATCCTTGGCCGCCAGTTTGACCGCCTTGCCGCCGCGCTCGGAAGCGATGGTGGAGACCCGGTCGACGGCGGTGGCAAAGGCGGCGCGGTCAACGCGCATCGATTTGTCGTTGTTCTTGGGCGTCACCCGATCATAGTCAGGGAATGTCCCCTCGATCAGTTTAGACAACAACACCACCCCGCCCAGCGAAAAGCGGATCTTGGTGTCGCTGACTTCCACCGCCACGTCGCCATCGGCGCCGTCCAACAGCTTTTGCACTTCGCTGACGGTTTTTTTCGGCACGATGATGCCGGCCATGCCCTTGGCGCCCGCTGGCGCTTCGGTCTCAGCCCGCGCCATCCGGTGCCCGTCGGTGGCAACCGCGCGCAACACCGTGCCGCTGCCCGAAACCTCGACTGTGTGAAAATAGATGCCATTGAGGTAGTAGCGGGTTTCCTCGTTGGAAATGGCAAACTGGGTCCGCTCGATCAGCTCCCGCAGTGCTGGCGCCGGAATCGAAAACGCGTGGCTGAAGCTGCCCGATTTCAAGTCAGGGAAACTGTCGGGCGACAGGCATTGCAGATTAAAGCGCGAGCGTCCCGAGGTCAAAACCATCTGCTCGCTGCCGTCGGTCTCGAGCCGAACCTCGGCTCCATCGCTCAGCTTGCGCACAATTTCATAAAGCGTATGGGCGGGAACCGTGGTGGTGCCGGGGGTTGAAACCATGGCAGGCACGCTTTCGGTCACCTCAATATCCAGGTCGGTGGCGCGCAGTTCAACCTTATCATCATGGGCTTTGAACAACACATTGGCCAGGATCGGATAGGTGTTGCGCCGCTCGACAACGCGATGGACGTGGCTCAGGGACTTGAGCAAATGATTGCGTTCGAGCGTAACTTTCATCGGTCCGGTATCCTCAACTCACGCACCGCATAGTCCAGCGGCAAAACCCCGGCAAGCCGGGCGCAGACCTTTGCAATTTGCCTGCAAAAACGCAAGGGCGGGATGGGGTTCATCCACGCTCTGCGCGTGTTTGGGTGAACCCGTCACGCCCGCCCCAAACTCTATTCCTCAATCATGCGCTTGAGCAGCTCGATTTCCTGGCATAGCTCGCCGTCATCCTTCATCATCTGCTCCACTTTGCGCACCGAATGCAGCACCGTGGTATGGTCGCGGCCACCGAAGCGACGCCCGATTTCGGGCAATGAGCGTGAGGTCAACGCCTTGGCCAGGAACATGGCGATCTGGCGCGGACGCACCACATCGCGCGAGCGGCGCGCCGACAACAATTCATTGCGCGGCACTTTGTAATGGCGCGATACGATCCGCAAAATGTCCTCAATGCGGACCCGTCGCGCTTCATGGCTACGGATCAAATCGCCAAGGGTTTTTTCTGCCAGCGGCACCGTGATCATTTCGCCGGTCAATTGATTGGCCGCAACCAGGCGATTGACCGCGCCATCCAGATCGCGCCCATGGCTCACCACCACCCGCGCGATATAGTCGATAACCGGGGCCGGGAAGTGCATCCCATAGCGCGTGCTGGCCAGGTCAGCCCGACGCTGGACAATGGCGCGTCGCAGTTCGATGTCAAAAGCGGTAATCGGCACCACCAGGCCACCAGACAGGCGCGACCGGACCCGCTCATCGAGCATTTCCAGGTCCCGCGGCGGTGCGTCGCCCGCAACCACCACCTGTTTGGCGCCGGTCAGCAAAGTGCCAAGCGTATGACCAAATTCGGTGGCTGACTTGCCCTGCAGGAACTGCATGTCATCGATCAGCAACAGATCAACCTTGCGCAGCCATTCCTTGAAGGTCAGTGCCGATTGGCGCTGCACTGCGGTGATGAAATGGTACATGAAGTGGTCGGCGGTCAAATAGACGATATTGCGGCTGGGGTCGGCCAAAGCCGTGGCATGGGCGATGGCGTTCAAAAGGTGCGATTTGCCCAGCCCAACCGTGGCGTGAATATAGACGGGGTTGAAGCTGACGGTGTCGTTGGCCGCAGCATGGGCAACTTGCCGGGCGACGCCCAGAGCAATCTCGTTGGGGCTCCCCGCCACAAAGCTGTCAAAAGTCATCCGTTGGTCGATGGCGCTGCCCGAAAGGGCGTCGCCTTTTTGCGCACTGGTGTCGCGCACCATGCGCGGCATGGCTGCCGGAGCTGGGGCCGCAACCACTTCGGGGGCCACAAGTTCTGGCTGGACCGCAAGCCGGGGTCGCGCTTGACCATTCACCCGCAATGTCACCTGCAAACGCGTAATTTGGGGCGCGTCCAATTGCAGCGCCTCCAAAATCCGATCCCCATAATTGGATTGCACCCATGAGCACAAAAACCGTGTCGGCGCCGACAAATGGCACAAATCGTCGACGACTTCTTCCAGCTCCAACCGGGCAAACCAGCTGGTGAACACATCCTCGCCGACTGCCACTTTGAGCCGCGCCCGGACCCGGTTCCACAGGTCACGCTCGGTTTCGCTTGGTGTCGTAATTGGATTCATCGCAGACGCATCGCCTTCTTTTGTGGTCTTAGTCGCAGGGTAACTGGAAACAACCCAGTCATCCTGGCCGGCGGTCGTCAGTCGCGTCATCGTCTCTGCCTCATTCACGTTCAGCCTTGGCTCCGCACAGTGCCAGGCCGCCTAATTCCAGTGGGTAGCCGCACGCGCCAACTGAGGCGAGGCGGCCAAGTTCAATTGCGTGCCCAAAAAATGGGCACACGATAATGGACAGCGAACCGGTCGCTGCTGTCGATTTGATGCTATGGTCTGAACCTGGCCCGAACTGGCCAGCACGCTCTCGAAATGCCCACGCAAATTGATGCCCAAAAAGGCATCCTAATCGCCCAACGACGACAAACTGGTTGTCACAATCTCGGAGGCCCCCGCCGCCGACACTATTAAAACCACTGCGGCACCGCCGTCAGTACTATTCCTATTGTTGCCCCAAAACCGACCCCTAGAACTGTCCGACAGCGATCTTTTTGCCGCCTTTGCTTCAGCTCATGAACCTATCTTAGAGCGCCACAATTTGGCCCGCAACACGTGAATCGCTGAAATAGGGGCTTGACTCTGCCAAGGGCAAAAACAGTTTCTTCCCCGCATTCAGGCTGCGCAAACCAAGGCCCTGTGACTCAACGCAGAATCATAAAATCGACTGCGAGGAGGCGTTAAAAAAATATTCTCGCCCCTATCGAAAGGCGCTTTTGGTCAGGCCAGATCGGCCAAAAAAATTGTTCAATCTATTTGTGCTAATACGCTGCTCATAAAGTGTTTTTTACAAAACCACGTCTCTGTGCCGACCGGTGAGCCGGTGTTACTTCAGTGCCACAAAATCGCGCTGTAGAATAAACCGGTGAGCCAGAGCCTATTCGCCGGAGGGCTGCAAATGGAGCCGGACGAGCGGTGGGCCATATCGGTCACGTGCACAATAGCCCAACAACAAAAAGGGCTCCCTGAGGAGCCCTGTCATTGGCCGGACCCTTTTGGGGCCGACCGGTCGTCAACTCGGTGTCAGACGGCCAATGCCTTGACCCGACCATTGAGGCGCGAAACCTTGCGCGAAGCCAGATTGGCATGGATGATGCCCTTGCCAGCGGCGCGGTGGATTTCCGGCTCGGCAGCGCGCAGCGCTTCCACGGCGATCTTGTGGTCACCGCCCAGGATCGCTTCTTCAACCTTGCGGATAAACGTGCGAATGCGCGAACGGCGCGATTTGTTGACCGCGGTGCGGGCAGCAATCTTGCGGGTAGCCTTTTTGGCTGAAGCAGTATTGGCCATGATAGTCCTCTTGGCGCTTACATCCGGCCAGCAGTGCCTGGTCGCAGGCAAATCCGTCCGGGATCAAAATGAAAGCGACGGCACACAGACTGCCGTCAAGTCGGCCGGTCTATACTAGTGCTCCCCTGGTCCGTCAACAGGATTCAGGGTTTGGGCGCTGCGCCGCACTGATCTTTGGGCCTGGCTTGGCCTCATGGGCGCTTCTGGCACTCCGGGCAATAAAAAGTCGAACGCCCCGACTGCACGATCCGCTCCACTGTACCGGAACAATCTGGGTCGCAGCAGGGCTCCCCAGCGCGATCATAGACTGCGAAACGATGCTGAAAATAGCCCGAACCACCCTCAGCATTGCGAAAATCACGCAGCGTCGAGCCGCCTGCGATAATCGCCTCGATGAGCACCTGCCGCACCGCCTGTGCCAGATCATCCAATGCACGCTTGGGACGGCCATCGGCCCGCACCAGCGTTCGCGCTGCCACCGTCGGCAGAATATGGGCGCGATGCAACGCCTCGGCCACATAGATGTTGCCCAGCCCTGCAACCACGCGCTGATCCAACAGCGCCGCCTTGATCGGTGCCTTTTTGCCGACAAACGCTGTTGCCATTGCTGCGGCACTGAAATCATTGCCCAGGGGTTCGGGTCCCAGCCCAGCCAAATAGGGGCTGTCCGTGATCCGGTCGAGCAGGTCTACAAAACCGAACCGACGGGGATCGGCGTAGATCAGGTGCAATCTGCCATGTTGTGGATGGTTCAGCCGCCAAACCATATGGTCGTGCTTGGGCACGGGTTCGATCTCGTAATAGCGGGCTCGCGCGTCGAGCCCGTGCTCGGACAAGCGATAACTGCCGGTCATTCCCAAATGGCTCAAAACAGTCTGCCCACTGGACAGTTCAATCAGCAAATACTTGGCTCGGCGACCGACACTGATGATGGTCTGCCCGGCAAGCGCGGTGGCAAGGTCCGCCGGAAACGGAAACCGCAGATTGGGCCGATGCAGGATGACGCTGTCGATCTGTGCGCCCAAAAGGTAGGGCTCCAGCCCTCGGCGCACGGTTTCAACTTCGGGTAGTTCGGGCATCAAAAATCCCTCTTGGCCTGTGCGGCTTTGCGCCATGGCAAACCGCACAACCCTCCGCTATGGTGCGCGCCAACGCAACATCGACGAGAAAATGCTATGGCAGAGGCCCGCGAGACCACTCATTTCGGTGAGCAGGAGGTGCCGCTAGAGGACAAGCAAGGCCTTGTCAACGCTGTGTTTCACGGCGTTGCCGACCGTTATGACCTGATGAATGACTTGATGAGCGCTGGGGTTCATCGCATCTGGAAAGATGCCATGGTTGCCGATCTGTCCCCGCCCAAGCAGGGCACGCGGCCCTACCGGGTTCTGGACATGGCTGGCGGCACTGGCGATGTGGCCGAACGCATCATCAATGCCTCGGTCGGTTTTGCTGAGGTGGTCGTGTCCGACATCAATTCGGATATGTTGCGCGTCGGCGCCGAGCGGGCAAAATCCTGGCGTTTCCCCGCTCAGGCCAGTTTTGTCGAGGCCAATGCGGAGGAACTGCCTTTTGCCGACAAGTCCTTTGACGCCTATACCATCGCTTTTGGCATCCGCAATGTCCCGCGCATTCAACAGGCGCTGGACCAGGCCTACCGAGTGCTCAAGCGCGGCGGTCGCCTGCTGGTGCTGGAGTTCTCCCATGTCGACGTGCCCGGTCTTGACGCTGTCTACGATGTTTTTTCCGATCGGGTGATCCCGCCAATGGGTCGCATGGTCACCGGCGACGCGCAGCCCTACCAATATCTGATTGAATCGATTCGTAAGTTCCCGACGCCGCCAGAATTTTCCGCCATGATTGGCAAGGCTGGCTTCAAGCGGGTGACCCACACTGCCTATTCAGGCAATATCGCGGCGCTGTTTAGCGCCTGGAAAATGTAGGGCATTGGCTTTGGGGTTTTCCGCCTATTTCCGCCTCTTACGCGCTGGCTATGTTCTAGCCCGCGAAGGCGCTTTTTCGATTGCCGAAACCAAAAATCTTCCAGCCGGCGCGCGACTGGCGATCGCCACGCTGCGGTTGATCGAACGTCCCTCCGTGCGGCGAACGGGTCGGGTGGAGCGGCTGACCCGGGCGCTCAATCGGTTGGGGCCAACCTATGTCAAGTTCGGCCAGACTTTGGCGACCCGCCCTGACGTTGTCGGCGCCGATATTGCCGAGGATCTGTCGGCCCTGCAGGATCGGATGGACCCGTTCGATCCAACCCTGGTCCCCGCGATCCTGGCCGAGGCGCTCGGCGACAAGGCCGCCGAGCTGACCCAGCTGTCGGCCCCGGTCGCCGCCGCCTCGATTGCCCAGGTGCATCGGGCATTGCTGGTTGGCGCTGATGGAGCGCCGCACATGGTGGCCGTCAAAATCCTGCGCCCCGGCGTCGCCCAGCGGTTCATGGCCGATATCGAGAGCTATTACGCCGGCGCTCGGCTGGCCGAACGGATCGTGCCGGCGAGCCGACGGCTAAAACCAACCCAGATCGTGGCCACCCTTGACCGCTCGGCCCAGATCGAGCTGGATTTGCGGCTGGAGGCGGCGTCCATTTCCGAGTTTGGCGAAAACATCAAGTCCGATCAAGGCTTTGTCATTCCCCAGGTCAATTGGGACCAGACCGCACAAAATGTTTTGACCACCACCTGGATCGACGGCATTCCGATCCGCGACCTTGCCGCCCTGGATGCGGCCGGGCTCAACCGAAAAACCCTGGCGACCAATCTGCTCCAGAGCTTTTTGAAGCACGCCATTCGTGACGGCTTTTTTCATGCCGATATGCATCCGGGCAATTTGTTTGCCGATCCGAAAACCGGCAACATCGTCGCCGTCGATTTTGGCATCATGGGGCGGATCAACAAGGCTGAGCGGCGGTTTCTGGCCGATATCCTGTTTGGGTTCATCACCCGTGATTACACCATGGTGGCCCAGCGCCACTTTGACATTGGCTATGTCCCCGCCAATCAGTCGGTGCAGGACTTTGCATTGGCAATCCGCTCCATTGGCGAGCCGCTGCATGGCCGCATTGCCCGCGATATCTCGATGGCCAAGGTCCTGGGCCAGCTCTTGTCGATCACCGATCTGTTCGACATGCAGACGCGTCCCGAATTGCTGTTGCTGCAAAAATCCATGGTGCTGGTGGAAGGTGTTGCGCGAGCGCTGGATCCAGATCTCGATATTTGGACCCTGGCAGAGCCGGTGGTCAGCGACTGGTTGCGCCGCGAGGAAGGCCCGCTCGGCAAGCTCGACGATGCCAAATCGGGACTACAAACCCTGACCGATACCGCCCGACGCATTCCAGCAATTGTTCGCCAGGCAGAGGCAGCATTGGCCGACTACCACGCGCAAAAACTTCGCCCGGCCTTGATCGCGCCTTGGATGGTCACGCTGCTGTTCTGGCTAATTGTTGGCACGATACTGGTGCTTTTGCCGCGCCTGCTCACGCATTAGTGTCGCGCAATCTGCCTTGCCCCGGACAAGGCTTGCTCCTAGATTGCGCGCGGCTCGAGGGGTTGGGCTTGTCTTTCGGAGGCCTTGGCCATGAATGTCTGGTTCATTGCTCGGCTTGCCGCCATGGTCGGCATGGTGATGGCCGTGGCTGGCTGCGTCGATGCAAAAGTTGACATCGCCCTGACCAGCGCCACCACGGCCACCGCGACAATGACCCAGGTCATGGAGCCGAAATTTTATGCAATGGTGGAGCCCCCATCGGCAAATATTGACCATCAATCCGGTGATTCTGAACCCATAGATGCCGATCATTTCTGCGCCCGGGGCAGGCTGATTGAAAACGCCGATGGGTCAGCGACCTGCATCATCCACCAGGAAGGCTTGTTTGCTACCCTCAAGCTGGGCTGTGACGACCAGATGATCCTGTTCACCTCAGTTGGGCCCGATCTGGTGCGGGTGGCGCTCCCCATTGCGTCCATGGCCCGTCAGGTCGGCGCCAACGCCTCCGATGATGAGGACGCCCGTCAAATGAATGAGGCATTCTTTTCTGGCCACACGGTCACCGTGCGGTTTTCAGGGTTGGAGGTCGTTGACACCAATATGTCATTGTCATCTGATAACACTTTTGCCGAACAAACCGTTCAATTCCTTGACCTAATCAACAAAACTGGCAATCTTCCCCCGGAACTGTTTGCAGTCGTTAGAGTGAAATAATGCCCGGTGAGACGGTCGAAATCGGGTTTGTGTGGCTGGTCCACGGCGAAGGCCTGGCTTTGCCACAGCGCCAGTCAATGGGTGCTGCGGGCGTTGATTTGACAGCGGCGTTGGCGGCGGGGGAAACGGTGATTCTGGCGCCGGGGGAGCGCAAGCTGGTGCCATGCGGCTTTGCCATGGCTCTGCCGGCTGGATTCGAAGCTCAAATTCGGCCACGCTCTGGCCTTGCTGCCACCCATGGCGTTACTGTCCTCAACGCCCCGGGCACGATCGACGCGGATTACCGCGGTGAACTCAAGATTATTTTGATCAATCTCGGCCAGTCGGATTTCCCGATCAGGCGTGGCGACCGGATCGCCCAATTGGTGGTTGCGCCAGTCAGTGTTCCGGTCTTTTCATTGAAGGCATCGCTGGATGACACGGATCGCGGCAATCAAGGCTTTGGCTCCACGGGCCATCAAGCCCCTTAGCATCGCTGTCTTGGTGGGCATGATGGTGGGCGGTGTTCCAGCCCAGGCGGGAGACCGCGCGCTGTTTAACCCGATCGGCTACTCGGTCGATTCGCGCTATCTGGCGTTTGAAGAATATGGCGTCAGCGATGGCGCGGGCCTGGCTTATTCCAGCATTTATCTCATCGATCTCAAAAAGGATGCATGGGTCATTGGCACGCCGATCGTGGCGCAGGCTGATGATGAAGGCGTCAGTGTCGCCGAAATCCGCCACAGGGCACTCGAGCAAGCCAGCGCCAATTTGGCTGATTTGGGGGTAGATGTCCCCGCGGAAATGGTGGCCATGATCGGTGATGGCGAGCCCGGCAATGATGGGACCATTCTGCGTTTTGGCACGCCCAATTTTAGCGAACCGGCGGCGATTTCAGGCGACTACGAGCTGCGATTGAAAACCTTTGAAACCAATGCCACAGCGCCTTGCCTCGAATGGTTTGCGGCGCCCGCCCTGGGGTATGAGCTGGTGATCGCCGATAAAGGCTCCGAGCGGCTGATTCACCGCGATGCCTTGCTGCCGCGCTCGCGCGGTTGCCCGCAAACCTATCGACTATACGGGGTGCTGGTGCCGTTTGAGGCCACCTCCATTGCTCCGGCTGTCGCTATCATTGCGGTGTTCCCGCATGGCTTTGAGGGGCCGGATCGGCGGTTCCTGGCTGTTCCGCTCGGGCTTTGATGGTTTTTTCCCCCGCCGAGAGCAGTCGCTACGCCCGCCATCTGGTGCTCAAGGGCATGGGTGGCCAGGGTCAGCAGGCGCTCAAGGCGGCGCGGGTGCTGGTCGTTGGGGCCGGGGGTCTGGGCAGCCCGGTGATCGCCTATTTGGCGGCAGCCGGAATTGGCACTTTGGGCATCGTCGATAACGACATTGTTTCGGTCTCGAACCTGCAACGCCAGATTCTTCACACGGTCGCCGCCATCGGCAGCGGCAAAGCCAAAAGCGCTGAGGCATTTTCGGCCGCGCTCAACCCGCATGTCACCGCCGTTTCTCACCCGGTTCGGTTCGATCTAACCAATGGTGCGGACCTGGTCGCAAACTATGATTTGATTGTCGATGGCACCGACAATTTCGCAACCCGGTTGATCGTCGCCGATGCGGCAGAATCGGCCAAAAAGCCGCTGATTTCTGGCGCCGTGTCTATGTATGATGGTCAGGTGACCGTGTTGGCGCCGCACCTGTTCCGCCCCGATGGTACCGCCAATCCGCGCTTCACCACGCTTTACCCCGAGCCTATCGATTCGGCGGACCTGCCCTCCTGCGAGGCCACAGGTGTTTTGGGGCCGCTCACCGGCGTCATCGGCACTTTGATGGCGATGGAGGCGATCAAGCTGATCACCGGTATCGGCACACCGCTGATTGGGCGGCTGCTGATCTATGATGGGCGCGATGCCCGCTTTACCGAGCTCAGTTACTGACGCCATCCAATGACGGCCCCAGCCACGATGTCGCCCGGCCTTCGCCGGGGTGACATCGTGGCTGGGGCAATAGTGAAAAGCGCGTCCCTCAGGCGTCTTTGTGCTTGAACACCAGCGTTGCGTTGGTGCCGCCAAAGCCAAACGAATTGGACAGCGCCACGCCGATTTTTGCGTTATCGCGCCGGGCTCGTAAAATTGGCATGTCGGCGAACGCCGGATCAAGGTTCTCGATATTGGCGCTCTCGCACAGGAAGTTCTCCTGCATCATCAACATGCAGTAAATCGATTCCTGCACCCCGGTGGCGCCGAGCGAATGGCCGGTCAGTGACTTGGTCGCCGAAATGGGTGGACAGGCGTCACCGGTGCCAAACACGGCCCGGATCGCGTCCATTTCCCTTGCATCCCCGACCGGGGTCGATGTGGCATGGGGGTTGATGTAGTCGACCGGCATTTTCACCGTTTCCAGCGCCAGCCGCATACAGCGTTCAGCCCCTTCGCCCGACGGGGCAACCATGTCATAGCCATCCGACGTCGCGCCATAGCCGATGATTTCGGCATAAATCTTGGCGCCGCGCGCTTTTGCGTGCTCCATCTCTTCCAGCACCAAAACACCGGCACCACCAGCAATGACAAAGCCATCGCGGTCGCGGTCATAGGCACGGGACGCCCGGTGCGGGGTGGCATTGAAGTCCGAAGACATCGCACCCATGGCGTCAAACAAATTGCTCAGCGTCCAGTCGAGGTCCTCGTGGCCGCCAGCGAACACGATGTCCTGCTTGCCCATCTGGATTTGCTCATAGCCATTGCCAATACAGTGCTTACTGGTCGCACAGGCCGATGAGATCGAATAATTGATGCCTTTGATGCCAAACGGGGTCGCCAGCGTCGCCGACGCGGTGGAACTCATGGCCTTTGGCACAGCCAGCGGCCCGATGCGTTTTGGCCCCTTGTCGCGTGTGATATCGGCGGCCTCGACCACAGTGCGGGTCGAAGGGCCGCCCGAGCCCATGACAATGCCTGTGCGCGGGTTTTTGATGTCTTTTTCTTCAAGGCCCGAATCGGTGATGGCCTGCTGCATCGCCAAATAATTCCAGGCTGCGCCCTTGCCCATAAACCTTGTGGTGCGACGATCAAGCACGGCAAACGGGTCGATCGTGGGCGCGCCATGCACCTGGCAGCGGAAATTGAGGTCGGCATGGTCCTGGGCAAAGGTAATGCCCGGAGTGGCATTGCGCAGAGAAGCTATGACCTCTTGGGTCGTATTGCCGATGGAGGAAATGATCCCAATGCCGGTGACGACAACGCGTCTCATCTTGGCCTCGCTTTAGTCATGGACACAGCCCCGCAGGGGAAGCTCATTGTTCGTTGTATATGGACCGGCCCCGCACCGGCACAATGGCAAACGCGATTATGCGCTCTTTTTCTGTTGGCTGTCGCCAAACAGACCCGCGCGCAATTCCTTGGCTTCGTAGATCACCTTGCCGTCAGCTTTGACCCACCCATCGGCAATCGCCAACGCCAGCCGCGACCGCACCACGCGCTTGATGTCGATGCCGTACTCAACCAATTTGACGTCATTGGTCACCTGGCCGGTGAACTTGATTTCACCACCCAACGCGCGCCCGCGCCCGGGCGAGCCACCCCAGCCGAGATAAAAGCCTGTCATCTGCCACAAAGCATCCAGGCCGAGGCACCCCGGCATCACCGGGTCACCCTGGAAATGACAGGCGAAAAACCACAGATCCGGGTTCACGTCGAGTTCAGCGCGCACTTGCCCCTTGCCATAGGCTCCGCCGTCATCGTCGATCCGGGTGATGCGATCAAACATCAACATCGGCGGCGATGGCAGTTGCGCATTGCCCGGTCCGAACAGGTCACCACGGCCACAGGCCAGCAGCTCGTCATAATTATAGGCGTTCTGCCGTTCGGCCATCGTTTGCCCCTCGGTTAACCGTTTGGGGTTCTGTAGAGGGCATGGGCGGGGGGGTCAAGAGTTGGCCCGATGCGCCGCCAATCTGTTGTTAGCCCTAAACCGACCCCACGCTTGTGCCAAACCGGCGTTCTGGCTATAACAGCGCCAACAATTCCGGCTTTTTGGCTGCCAAGGATCCAATGTCTGACCGTACTCTGTCCAGCCGAAGCCATCCGTCACGCAAGCCCTGTCTGACAGCAGTATTGCGCATGGCTGGGCTGCGCCCTACCCGCCAGCGCGTTGCGCTGGCCGAGCTGCTGTTTGGCGGCCCCCATCGCCATGTCAGCGCCGAGCAATTGCACGGCGAAGCCGAGCTTAGCCAGGTCAATGTTTCGCTGGCGACCATCTACAATACGCTGCACCAGTTCCACGAAGCCGGGCTGTTGCGCGAAGTGGCGGTTGATGCGGCGCGTTCCTATTTCGATACCGACACCTCCGATCACCATCATTTTTATGTCGAAGATGAGCAGCGCATGATCGATATTCCCGCCGCTGCCGTGACCTTTAGTGCCTTGCCCGCTGCCCCGGCTGGCATGGTGGTCACCCATGTCGATGTGGTCGTACGCGTCCGCAAGTCCCAGTAATTCGACCAAAGCTGCGGTGTTGAGGTGATGGCGGCGCACAGGATGTTGCTTTGGCCCCGGTGATCGTCGACCCTGACCGCGTTCGGCAGTTTGAACATGCTGCAGCGTTTGCCGACTGGCTGGCGATCGAACACGATCAACAACCCGAGGTCTGGATCCGGATCTTCAAAAAGGCCTCTGGTGTTGAGTCGATAACGCCATTGGAAGCCATTGATGTGGCCCTGTGTTGGGGTTGGATTGACGCCATTCGCAAGCGCTTTGACGAGATATCATTTCTTCAACGCTACACGCCGCGCGGTGCCAAGAGCCTGTGGAGTCAGGTCAATCGCGTCAATGTCCAACGGCTGATCCTGGCCGGACGGATGACGCCTTTTGGGGCCCGTCATGTCGACGCCGCCAAGGCGGATGGACGGTGGGCCGCCGCCTATGCGCCAGGCAGCGCCATGGTCATGCCTGAAGACCTGATTGCCGCCATTGCCGCCAATCCCTCAGCCTTGGCTACGTTGCAAACCCTGAACGCCCAAAATCGCTTTGCGCTGGCTTTCCGTGTGGGCAACCTCAAGACGCCAGCGGGTCGCTCCAAAAAAATTGCCACCTTTGTCGCCATGCTGGCGGCCGGGCAAACCATCTATCCAAATGGCAAAGGCAAGCCGAAATGATGCGCCACGTGGCTTTTCTGCGCGGGGTTAACCTAGGCAAGCGCTCGGTCAAGAGTGCGGAACTGCTGGCCGCCTTTCAGGCCATGGGGTTTGGCAATGTCAAACCGCTGCTGGCGAGCGGCAACGTTGTGTTCGACGGCGATAGCCCAAATGCGAGATCGATCGAGGGGGCGCTGCAGGCCCATTTCGGCTTCCCCATCGGCACCGTTTTGCGCACCCAGCACCAGCTGCGCCAATTGATTGCTCTTGACCCCTTTGCTGGGCGCGCCGAGGATAACGACACCAAGCTTTATGTAACTTTTGTAGACGATCTCAACGCCAGATCCTTGCCGATGCCCTGCCAGCTTGACGGTGACTTCGAAGTCGTCACTCTCACCGACAGCGAAGTCTTCATTCTTGCCCACCGCCTGCCAAATGGTCGGTTCGGGGAGGGCATGGAGCAAATCTGGAAGCACTTCGGCAAGAAGCGGCTATGGACGTCGCGCAATTGGAATACTGTTCTCAAAGCTGCCAATTAGGGGTTCGCGCGTGATTACTGTTTTCGGGTCTACCAATCTTGATCAGGTCGGCACGGTTTCGCGCCTGCCCAAGCCGGGCGAAACGGTTGCTGGTGGCACCTTTTCCATGGCTGCTGGAGGCAAGGGCGCAAATCAGGCGCTGGCTGCCCGCCGGGCCGGAGCCGTCGTTCGCCATTTCAGTGCGGTAGGCGCCGATGCCTTTGCCGATATTGCGCTCAGTTTGCTGCGCGCGGACAAAGTGGATTTGACCGGCACACGGGTGGTCAAGGGGCCAACCGGCATTGCCATGATCTTTGTCGACAGCCACGGCGAAAATGTCATCGCAGTGCTTCCCGGCGCCAATGGCCAGATCACCCCTGCCGACGCTGAAGCCGCGCTGAAGGGCTTGGGGCCGAAATCGATCCTGCTTTTGCAGCAAGAAGTCCAGCATGCTGCCACCGAGCGGGCACTTGACTTGGCCAAAGCTCAGGGCGTGATTGCCATCCTCAACACCGCGCCATTCCTGCCCACCACAGCCGCCCAAGCGACCAAGGCATCCATCATTGTCGCCAATGAAACCGAATTTGCTTTACTGTGCGGCGGCAAGACGGCGCCGCTCGAAACTCTGATGCGTGATTGGGCCACAGCTCACAATCAGACGGTGATTGTCACCCTTGGCCCTGCCGGTGCTCGCGCCGCCACGCCGACCAGGATGATCCACGTCGAAGCGCTCAAAGTCGTTCCGGTCGACACTGTCGGGGCCGGTGATACATTTTGTGGTTATCTGGCTGCTAGCCTTGATGCTGGTCAGGACCTGGAAACCGCCATGCGCCGCGCCGCTTATGCTGGCTCCATTGCCTGTCTCAAACCCGGCGCCCAACCCTCTATCCCCTATGCCGCCGAGGTCGATGCCGCCCTGGCTCAATGATCGCGCAACCACAAACAAAATAGCGGGCCCCAGGGCCCGCTATTTTCATTCAGTGGTGCCAATTACTTCGGCGCCAAAACCATCACCATTTGCCGGCCTTCCGACCGAGGCTGGCTTTCCACCTTCGCCAGTGGCTCCATCTGGTCCTTGACCTTGATCAACAGGTGCATACCGATGTCCTGATGCGCCATTTCGCGACCGCGAAAGCGCATCGTCACCTTCACCCGATCACCATCTTCAAGAAAGCGAATGACCGCTTTCATCTTGGTGTCGTAATCATGCGTGTCGATATTGGGTCGCAGCTGGATTTCCTTGACCTCGATCACCTTCTGCTTCTTGCGCGCCTCGGCAGCTTTTTTCTGCGCGGCGTATTTGAAGCGCCCAAGGTCGAGCATCTTGGCGACCGGGGGTACAGCGTTGGGAGAGATCAAAACCAGATCGAGTCCAGCTTCCTGGGCCTCGGCCATCGCGATACGGGTATTGACGATCCCCCGGTTCTCGCCTTCAGCATCGATGAGCTGAACATCGGCGCTGGTGATATCTTCGTTAGAGAGCGGCCCATCCTTCTGGGGCGCAACTGGTCTCATTGGACGACGAATGGCAAACGTTCCTTGTATTGACAAACCAAGTGGTGAAATCAGGCGTAAAATCGTGTTAGCGCACGCATAAGTCAACAGGCAAACACAGCCAATTTTCGGCGTGTTGCACCATGGTAACGGCTTTGCTTGCAACTGGGTGCGCATTGATGGGCGCAGTACCAGTTTGGATAGCATAGAGCATCAAGGACCAAAGAGCGATGGAAGAGATCGTACGGACACGAATCATTGTCGGCCGGGGCCTAGCGGCCCGCGAGATAGCGGTTGAACAGCGCCAGGGCAAGGCACCCGGCGTGTTCTGGCTCGGCGGCTTCCGTTCCGACATGGCCGGGTCCAAGGCGATGGCGCTGGACGCCTGGGGCGCGTCCTTGGGTCATTCAGTCACCCGATTTGACTATTCCGGCCACGGCGTCTCCGGTGGCGAGTTTGAATTCGGCACGATTTCGCGTTGGCTGGAGGAGGCCCAGGCGGTCTTCGCGACCACAAAGGGGCCCCAGATTGTCGTTGGCTCATCAATGGGTGGCTGGATCGCGCTTTTGCTGGCCAGGCGTCTGCTGGAGCAGGGCGCGCCCATGCAAGGGCTGGTGCTGATCGCGCCCGCAGTCGACATGACGGAAGACCTGATGCTGAAAACTTTCACCATCGCCGAGCACGCCGCGCTGCAGGACCTTGGCTATGTTGGCCAGGCGTCGCAATATTCAGCAGCCCCATACCGGCTGACCCGTGGCTTGATTGAGGACGGTCGGCAACACCTGCTGTTTGGCGGCGTCATCGAGACTGGTTGTTCGGTGATCATCCTACAGGGGGGCCAGGACCCCGATGTTCCCCCGAACCACGCCATCAAACTGACAACGCATCTGCTGCACGATCCGGTGACGCTAACGCTGATCCCCGATGGTGACCACCGCCTCAGCCGTGAGCAAGACCTGGCGCTCTTGACCGATGCAGTGATGCGTCTGGTTCAGGGGTAACAGCCAGGGAATACTATTCCTCTCCCCATCGGGGAGAGGTGGCTCGGCGCAGCCGAGTCGGTGAGGGGGATCCGTCAGTCTGATCAGACGGAGAGACTCCCCTCATCCGGCGCTGCGCGCCACCTTCTCCCCGATGGGGAGAAGAATAGCTCCGCCCCTATCGAGTCTGGAGCTTGCTCTTCTGCACTCCGTCAGCGTCAAAGTTCTCCGGGCTGAGCCACCGTTCATACTCGGCCTGCAGCTCTGGCCATTCCGTGTCGATGATCGAGAACCAGGCCGTATCCCGGCTTTCGCCCTTGGTGATGATGTCCTGCCGGAACAGTCCCTCATATTGAAACCCGAACCGGCGCGCGGCGGCCTTTGAGGGCTCGTTGCGGTTATTGCATTTCCACTCGAAGCGTCGATAGCCCAGATCATTGAACGCGTGTCGGGCGAACAGATAGAGCGCCTCCGTCGCCAGCCGCGACCGCGCCATGGCCAATCCCCAATAGACCCCGCCAATCTCGATTGAAGCATGTTCAGGAAAAATGCGCATCCAGCCCTGATGCCCATGAGCTTTGCCGGTCGCCTTGTCGATTACCGCCACAAAGCGATTGGGTCCGGCATTGGCGGCGTCGATCCAGGCTTCGGCCTCTGCGACGGTTTTGGGCGCATCGTTGAGCAGCCAACGATAGCGCTCTGGCACACCCTCACCGATCGACGCGAGGTAAAGATCGGCAGCATGTTGGTGACCAATCGGTTCGAGCCGCACATAATTGCCATCGAGGACGATACGCTCGGGTGCCCCTTTTGCCGGCCTGACGTCATTGTGCATCATAGATCGCCTTTAGACCTTCGCGATAGGTTGGAAACAGGAGCTCGATTCCCAGCGCCTGCTTGATTGCGGCATTGGCGACCCGCTTGTTGTCGGCATAAAACGAGCGCGCCATTGGTGACATTTCCGCCATTTCATAGGGCACAATAGGGGGCGGGGTCACGCCCGCCATTTGGGCCCCATATGCGATGACGTCCTGCGGCGGTGCCGGTTCGTCATCGGCCACGTTGAACGTGCCGGAGAGCCTTTGCTGTGCAGCCAGCGCAGTCACGCGTGCGATGTCTGCCACATGAATGCGGTTAAACACTTGCTCCTGCTTGACAATACGCCGTGACGTGCCGTCGCGTAACTTGTCGAAAACAGCCCGACCGGGCCCGTAAATACCGGCGAGCCGCAGGATCAGCAAGGGTAGCCCTCGGGCCTGCGCAAAGTCTCGCCAGGCCTGCTCGGCGACAACCCGCTGCTGAGAGCGCAGATTGACCGGCTGGCAGGGCGCGCTTTCATCGATCCAGGCACCGTCAAAATTGCCGTAGACGCCGACGGTTGAGTAATAGCCCAGCCATTGCAGTGTCCTGCTGGCTTGCAGTTCGGCGGAAAACTGGTTCAACACCAGATCGCCCGCCCCATCCGGGGCGATTGAGAGCACAACATGACTGGCCCCGGCCAAGTCGCCAAGCAGGTCCTGGCTCTTGCCTGTCCCGTCCAGCACGTGAGCGCGAATTCCCAGATCGTTTAGCGCCCTGGCTTTGTCAGCAGTGCGCACGGTCCCCGAAATGATCACGTCCGGCACCAACGCCCGGAGCGCCGCGGCGCTGGCGAGCGATGAAAAACCCAGCCCGAAAAAGAAAACTTTCACCCGAACAACCCCGCGACCCATTCCGTTTGGACGGCCGCATCGGCCTCGACGCCCAAGCGCTTGCGACGGGCCGTTTCTGCTTGTTCCGGCGCCAGTCGACGCAGGGCCCATATAGCGGCCCCGCGCACCAGCGGATCGTCGGCATCTAGGCGTGAAACAACCAGCGGAACCAGATCGTCATTGCCACTATTGCCGATGGCAATCAACACATTGCGCAAGAAACGGCCATGTCCAATGCGTTTGATTGGAGAGCCGGCAAACATGGCGCGAAACTGGCCATCGTCCATCCGGGCCAAATCGGCGAGCGCCGGTCGTTCCAGATCATCGCGGGCCCGTAGTTTTGCCTCGCCACTGATCTTGGCAAACTTGTTCCACGGGCAAACCGCCAGGCAATCGTCGCAGCCGTAAATGCGGTTGCCCATCGCCACCCTGAATTCGGCGGGGATCGGGCCCTTGTGCTCGACGCTGAGATAGGCAAGACACCGGCGCGCATCAAGCTGGAACGGTGCTGGAAACGCCTTGGTCGGGCAGATATCCAGGCACCGGGTACACGATCCACAGCTTTCCGGATGCGGCGCATCGATAGGCAATATTGCGGTGGTAAAAATCGCACCCAGAAACAGCCAGGAGCCAAACTCCTTGCTGACCAGCACACTGTGCTTGCCCTGCCAGCCCAACCCGGCCGCTTCCGCCAGCGGCTTTTCCATCACCGGCGCCGTATCGACAAACACCTTGACCTCAGCGCCCGAGCGACGCGCCAGCAAGCCAGCCAGATCCTTCAGTCTGCCCTTAATGATCTCGTGATAGTCCCGATTGCGCGCATAGACCGAAATCGTTCCAAGGGATCTTTCCGCCAGCAAAGCCAGGGGATCGCTTTCGGGCCCATAGTTGAGGCCCAACAAAATCACCGATCTGGCTTCGGGCCACAACACATTGGGACTGCTGCGGCGGTCGGCATTGTCTTGCATCCAAGCCATGTCGCCGTGCCATCCGGACGCCAATGCCTGTTCCAGGCGTTCGGGCAGGTCCGGCCGCGCGGCGGTCGAGGTCACACCAAAGCTGTCAAAGCCCAGGGAAGTCGCGCGGTCGCGCAACTCTGTCATCAACCTGGCGGTGGCGGGCAGGGTCGGGGTCAAATATCGTTACCGTTAACGTGGCGAATTGGGCCGCTGTGTTCGCCACGATGATCTAGAAATCCAGATCGGCATAGCCCTTGTGGGGTGGCATGGCGACGACGCGGTCGTTCAGCAATGTGCGAAAGGCTGGCCGCGACTTTATGCGCGAATACCAGTCGCGGGTTTCCCCGGCCGTGCCCCAGTCGATATCGCCCAGATAGTCCAGCGTGGACAGATGCGCTGCCAAAGCAAAGTCCGCCAGTGTCATCGTATCGCCTGCCAGCCATTCGCGCGTTGCGAACAGCCAATTGAAATAGAGCATATGCTCGACCAGATTGGCCTTTGCGACCCGCAGCACCGATGGTTCAGGCGTCGCGCCTTTGCGGTCACGCTTGATGATTTTCTCTTCGAGCACATAACGAGTGACTTCATCGTTCAGCTTGAAAACCACCCATTCCAACAGCCGCCACATTTCCGCGCGTGCGCCAGGATCGGTGGGAAATAGCCCCTCGACGGTTTCGGGCGAATAAAGGTCCTCGATCGCATGAATGACCGCGAGGCACCCCACGGCGGGGCCGCCGGTTCTGTCCAGCATAATGGGCAAGGTTGCGGCCGGATTGAGTTCCAGAAGGGCCGGTTCGCGCAGCCAGGGTTTGATCTCCTCAAGATCAGCGGGAACGCTGTATTCAGCCAGCATCAGCCGCGCGAGGCGGCAGGACGGATCGAGCGGATAGTGCAGCAAGGTCGGCATGCGATCACTCTAATTTTCAAGCCAGCACTATGGCCTGGCTTATTGGCTGCCCACGCGAACAGCGCTATCAGGCTAACCAGCCCAAGGGTATGGTCAAATGAATTAGGGGAACAGATGAACGTCGATCAAGGTATTTTTGTGCCGCTGGTGCTGGGAATTCTCGAAGGGCTTACCGAATTCTTGCCGGTGTCCTCGACCGCACATCTCCTGCTGGCGGAGAACTTGATGCGTCTCAATCCAAATGATTGGGTGACCTTCACCGCCTTGATCCAGCTGGGCGCCATTCTGGCCATCGTCACCATCTATTTCTCCAAGCTGGCGGTTTTGGTCCGCGACGCTTTAACCGGCAAGCCCTATGCCTGGGCCTTTGCCCGTAACGTGGTTCTGGCCTCGTTTCCGGCCGCCATCGCTGGCGTTCTGCTGCATGATTTTATTCAGGGTGCCCTGTGGAAATCCCCGACATTGATCTGCATCATGCTGATGGTCGGCGGCGTTGTGCTGTTGGTGGTGGACCGGTTACCGCCGAAGTCGCGTTACACCGATATCTACACCTATCCCTGGCATCTCAGTCTGATCATCGGCCTGTTCCAGATGCTGGCGCTGGTCCCAGGCGTCTCACGCTCGGGCGCCACGGTCGTCGGCTCGATGCTGTTCGGCACCGACAAGCGCTCCGCCGCCGAATTTACGTTCTTTATCGCGCTGCCGATCATGATCGGCGTGTTCAGCTATGATTTGTACAAGAGCCGCGAGCTGATGACGGCCGACCTCGGCGTGCAGATCGCCATCGGCTTTGGAGCGTCGTTCGTAGTCGGCACGCTGGTGGTGCGCTATTTGCTGAACTTCGTTTCCAGACACGGCTTCGCCCCATTCGCCTATTGGCGAATCGCGGTTGGCCTTGCTGGGCTCATCGGTTTGGCTTTTATTCACTAAGTCGGCGCGAGTGCAGCCCTAGCCGTCAGACGGCGGTGCCACCATTGGCTGCCGGGCGGTCGAACTGGCCGTTCTTGCGGAACCGCCACAAATAACTTGGCAACACCGCTTCCATGGTTTTGGGCACAATCCCAAAGGCGGCAATGGTCCGTTTGTCGTCGATCGCTGCGGCCGACATCACATTGTCGCGTCCGAGCAGGCGAACCTGGTCGGCGGTGAGTAGCGGGGGAAACGGCAGGATCGAGAGTGGCCAAGCCAGCAATTTGGCAATCCCACTTGGAACCGGCACAATTAGATTGCGGCGGCCAGTTTCGCGCAGAATGAGCTCCAGCAGAGCTTTCTGCGTCAAAACGTCCGGGCCGCCGATTTCGTAGGCACTGCCGGGCTTAACCTTGCCCTCAGCGGCCAGCACCAATGCTTCGGCGACATCTCCGACATAGACGGGCTGAAATCGGCTATTGCCGCCAATCAGGGGCAACACGGGCAGCAACCGTGCCAGCGACGCCATCAAATTAAAAAATCCGTCGCCAGGCCCAAACAGGATCGAAGGACGAAGGATCACTGCGCTCGGGAACGCGGCCAAAACTGCGGCCTCCCCAAGGCCTTTGGAGGCCCCATATTGGCTGTCGCTGGTTTCATCGGCACCCAGTGCCGACATGTGGACCAGTGACTCGGCTTTGGCGGCCTTGGCGGCGCGCGCAACCGTTTCGGCACCGAGCAAATGGACAGCGTCAAATCGCTGCTTGCCGCGAGAAAACCGGACGCCGACGAGGTTGATGACGAAATTTGCGCCCGCTACTGCCCTCTGGACCGAGGCTTCATTGCGGATATTGGCTTGAATTGGCTGGATCTGCCCGACTGAACCCAGCGGCTTCAGATGCCCCGCAAGATCTGGCCGTCGCACCGCAACTCGGACACGATAGCCGCGCTTTGCCAGCACTTGCACGACCTGGGTACCCACAAAGCCCGAGCCACCAAACACGGTAACCAGTTTCTGGTCCAAATGATCCATTCCAAGGCTCCGCAACACCGCTGGTGAAAGAAAATCGCTGTAGCGCTTCTAACGCAAGCGCTACAGCACTGTCGAGGGTGAAGGCCAGTTGCTGGTCTGGCTCTGAAGGTGATTTTGCCGTTGATCCCAATTGACATAACCCTGTAGCCGCCCTAGTAACCGCTCGTTCCAATACGAGTTCTGCCGGTCTGGCATAACTTTTTTGGGCCCTGGTGGCGGAATTGGTAGACGCGCACGGTTCAGGTCCGTGTACCGCAAGGTGTGGAAGTTCGAGTCTTCTCCAGGGCACCATTTTTCTTTTTGTCGACCCCTGAACAACCGGCTTCGCCTCGGCGAGGCCGGGTTCACTCGTTTGTCGGTCCGATCCAGCAAGGCACGCCTTTCCAACGCCATCATGGTGTGGCATCACCCTTGCAAAGAACAAGAGGCGACAATGACCATAAGATTGCACCGCGGCGATTTGCCGGATCTGTCCCGCTATGGCCGCGAAGTGGCCATCGATACTGAAACCATGGGTCTAAACGCCCATCGTGACCGTCTCTGTGTCATCCAGCTTTCGCCCGGTGACGGCAGCGCCGATGTGGTTCAGATCCCGGCCGATTCCAGCGCGGCTCCAAATCTGCAAAAGCTCCTGGCCGACCCGGCGGTGACCAAGATTTTCCATTTTGCCCGCTTTGACGTGGCGGTGCTGAAACATCGCTTTGGCGTTGTTACCGGCCCGGTCTATTGCACTAAGATCGCGTCCAAGCTGGTGCGGACATATACTGATCGGCATGGTCTAAAGGATATCGTGCGGGAGTTGCTCGGGGTCGATCTATCCAAGCAGCAACAGTCCTCCGATTGGGGCGGGGAAAAGCTCTCGGACGCGCAGCTCGAATACGCTGCTTCTGACGTTCTGTATCTGCATGATCTAAAGCGCCATTTGGATCGAATGCTCAAGCGTGAAGGCCGCATGGAGATTGCTGAGGAATGTTTTAAGTTCCTCAAGACTCGCTGCGAACTCGACTTGTTAGGGTGGGATGAAACCGACATTTTTGCTCATAGTTGAGACAGCGGTCAGGCCATGATGGACCGGCCTGCCTCCACTCACCGGCGCGATATCTACCGCAAATTGGCGGCGCGTAACGCTGTGGTGGCACGATGGCGGATCATTCTGCCAGTTTCTGGCGTGTTTATCCTGACCCTGATGTTCACGCAGATGTATCTGTCTAGCCTGGCCAACAAGTTCGGCATCGGCCAGATTGAGCTGTCGACTGATAGCGTCACCATCGACATGCCTGAATATGCCGGTGTCCTCGATGATGGCTCCAGCTATCGCGTCAGTGCGACCACGGCTCGGGCATCGACGCGGCAGGCCGATATTATCGATCTGGTGGGTGCGGCGCTGTCAATCACGCGCAAGACCAGCAGCGTTCAAGCCAATGCACCGTTGGCCCGGCTCGACACAACCAGTGAGTTGGTGATTATCGATGGTATTGCCAATGTTGAAGACACCGACGGAACCGTCAGCAAATTGTATCGCAGCGTTTTTGATTGGGCTGCCCAAACACTTGATAGCCAGGGCCCGGTGACCGTTGACTATGCCGACGGCACGCGTCTTGTTGCCGATAGATTGCATTATGATACCAAGGCGATGGTTTGGACCTTTTCCAATGTCACTGTCACTCTGGAATCAACGCCAGGAGCAAAAAAGCCTTGAGATTGATCCTGCGCGCTGCAGTCGCACTATTCTTGTCAGTCGGGCCCGCAATGGCGACCGACAAAGTGGAGATTTCCGCCGATACTTTTACGGTAACCGAAGCCAGCCATCAGGCGGTGTTTACAGGTAGCGTGGTCATCAAGCATCCAACTGTGACCGTATGGGCGCAAAAAGTGGTCGCAATCTATGGCGCCGGCGGCACGACCGACATTGAAAGCTTTGTTGCAACAGGCCTGGTGCGGCTCAAGACCGCCGATCAAGAAGCCTCCGGTGACACGGCCGTGTTCAGCCCGGCCGATCAGATGCTGCGATTGACCGGCAACGTCGTGGTTACCAATTCGGGCGGGACGGTCAACGCGTCCGAGCTGGTGGTCAATTTGGCGACCAGTGTATCCACATTCACCAGCGGCGCCAGCGGCCGGGTTACCGGGGTTTTCACTTCGCAATGACGGATGCGCCAACTCGACCCAAGCTTGACCAAACCGGGTGGTTGGTCGCCCACAATCTGGCCAAGAGCTTTGGCAAGCGTGTTGTGGTGCGCGACGTCTCGCTGGCCGTGCGGCGCGGCGAGGCGGTGGGTTTGCTCGGCCCCAATGGTGCCGGCAAGACGACTGTTTTCACAATGATCATGGGGTTGGTCAGCCCTGATTCCGGTGCCATACGCCTCGATGGAAATGTTATTACTCACCTGCCGCTGTTTCAGCGTGGGCGCCTTGGCATTGGCTACCTCCCGCAGGAGCCGTCGATCTTCAGGGGGCTATCGGTGCGGGGCAACATCATGGCGGTGTTGGAGAACCACATAAAATCACGCAGCGAACGCAACGAACGGCTGGACCGCTTGCTGGAAGAGTTTTCCATCACCCATCTGGCAAAATCCAATGCCATGGCCCTGTCGGGGGGCGAGCGCCGCCGGGTCGAAATCGCCCGGGCTCTGGCCGCTGACCCGGTGTTCATGTTGTTAGACGAGCCCTTTGCCGGGGTGGATCCGATCGCCGTTGCCGAAGTCAAAGGACTGGTCAAGCAACTGACCGAGCGGGGTATTGGCGTTCTGATCACCGACCATTCCGTGCGCGAAACGCTCAGCCTGGTGGATCGGGCCTATTTGATTCACGGCGGCAAGGTGATGATCCAGGGCAGGCCAGAAACCATCACAGCCGACCCGGAGGCGCGCCGGGTCTATCTCGGTGATAGTTTCAACTACTAGATCATCCAAGCCCGGTTGCGCCCGGAACTCGGCTCGATAAAGCGCAACTGGCACAGAACTTGCCCTGTCGCTTGCACGCCCATCCAAAATCAGTCATGGTCACGGTCAGGTCGGGCACCAAGCCGTCCAGATATTTGCCTAAGGGACTGACTTAATGGCCTTATCGCCGCGTCTTGAATTTCGCCAGGCGCAAAGCCTGACGTTGACGCCGCAGCTCATGCAGTCGATCCGTCTGCTGCAGTTGAGCCATATTGAGCTGAATGAATTCGTCGAAGCCGAGCTCCTGAGCAATCCACTTTTAGAGCGTGAAGATGCCTCGGCAGACGAGCCTGGCACGGCGCCCGAGCCGGTGGTTGAGCTCAACGCCTATGAGGATACCGTCGAGCACGGGGACCGCATTCAAAGCGCCGATACGATTGCCGAAGGCTACGATACCGCCGTGGAAAATGTCTTTCCGGATCAGGCGAGCGCCGACCAGTTGAACCTATCCAGCCGCATTGATCGTTTGGGCTCCGGCGATGGCGGGGAAGCGCCCGATATTGATCAGTTCATCGCCGCACGACCGCGCCTCGCGGATCATTTGGAGGCACAAACCAATTTAATCCTGCGCACTCAGGCGGACCGACTGATTGCGCGGCACCTGATCGATAATCTCAACGAGGCGGGCTATTTGGGCGTCGAGCTCGCCTCGATTGCCGACCAGTTGGGCGCCGAGCTTGCTGACGTCGAAGCGGTGCTGCAAGCGGTTCAGGGGTGCGAGCCACTGGGGGTTTTTGCCCGCGATGTGCGCGAATGCCTGGCCATCCAATTGGCCGACAAGGATCGGCTCGATCCGATGATGCAACGATTATTGGACAATTTGGCGCTGCTGGCCAATCACGACATGCCAGCCCTTATGCGCGCGGTGGGTGCCGACCGTGAAGACATTGCCGATATGCTGGCGGAATTGCGGATGCTGGATCCCAAGCCGGGTCGGGCCTTTGATGCTGGCTCGATTGAGGCGGTGGTGCCTGATGTTTTCGTCAAACAAGGCCCTGCCGGCAATTGGTTGATCGAGCTGAATTCAGATGTCCTGCCGCGGGTATTGGTCAACCGCGTCTACTATGCCAGCGTCACCAAGAAGGCCCGCGATAGCACCGAAAAGGCCTTTCTCACCGACTGCCTGCAAACGGCCAATTGGCTGACCAAGAGCCTGGATCAGCGGGCCCAGACGATCCTCAAGGTGGCAACCGAAATCGTCCGCCAGCAGGATGGATTTCTGGTCAGCGGCATCGCCCATCTGAAGCCGATGACGCTAAAAATGGTGGCTGAAACCATCGAAATGCATGAATCAACGGTAAGCCGGGTCACCAGCAACAAATACATCGCAACCCCCCGTGGCCTCTTGGAAATGAAGTATTTCTTCACCACGGCCATTCAGTCAAGCGATGGCGGCGATAGCCACTCGGCCGAAGCAGTGCGGCATCATATTCGCCAATTGATCGACGCTGAACAGCTCTCCGACGTGCTTTCTGATGACACCATTGCAGCGCTGCTCAAACGCGATCAGGGCATCGACGTTGCCCGTCGCACGGTCGCAAAATACCGCGAGGGCATGAACATCGCGTCCTCGGTGCTGCGGCGGCGGCAGAAGCAGAATATGGCGCGAATGGCCTAGATGATGTTTTTACGGGGTGATAAACTCACCCCTCCAGCTCTTCCCTCAGCAATTCCAGCTCCAGCCAATGATCTTCAGCAGCAGCACGCTTGGCGTCCACCTCAACCAGTTTTTTGCTTTTTGCGTCAAAGCTCTTGGGGTCCTTGGCATAAAGCTGCGCATCGGCAAGCGCGCGGTTGAGCGTTAGAATTTCTGCCTTCAGCGCTTCGATCTGCTTGGGCAGGGTCTCAAGGGCGTGTTTTTCCTTAAAACTCAGTTTGCGCTTACCCGTCGCCGCAGTCACCGGCGCCAACGCAGTCTTGCCCGCCTTGTGGGCTTTGGCGACCGCCGCGCGAGCGGTTACCCCCTCGCCCCGTTGCACGACCATGTCAGAATAGCCACCGGCATACTCGGTCCAGCCACCATTGCCTTCCGAAATGATCACCGAGGTCGCGACGCGATCCAGGAAGTCGCGATCATGGCTGACGACGACGACAGTGCCAGCATAGTCCGACACCATTTCCTCAAGCAAATCGAGGGTCTCCAGGTCCAAGTCATTGGTTGGCTCGTCCAGCACCAGAAAATTTGACGGCAGCGATAGCGCCCGCGCCAAGGCCACGCGGGCCCGCTCACCCCCGGACAATTTGCCGATCGGCGTGTTGGCCTGTTCGGGTGAAAACAGAAAGTCCTTCATATAGCCCACAACATGGCGGGGCTCGCCATTGATGTGAATGGTATCGCTGCCACCGCCCGTCAGCGCGTCCTTGAGGCGAGTCTCCGGCAAGAGCTTGGCGCGGCCTTGATCGAGCATGGCCAGCTCCAGCGCTGCCCCCAGTTTGATCTTGCCGCTGTCCGGTTCCAACAGGCCCGTCAGCATTTTGATTAACGTGGTCTTTCCCGCCCCATTGGGCCCGACAATGCCGATCCGATCGCCGCGCAGCACCCGGGTCGAAAAATCCTCGACAATGACGCGCGTACCATAGGTCTTGGTGATGTTCTCGGCGTCCACCACCAATGCCCCTGAGGATCGGCCCTCGGAAACCTGCATGTTGACGCTGCCAGTAACGCGCCGTTGCTCGCGGCGGTCCTGCCGCAGGCCTGCCAGTCGCTCCAGCCGTCCCACATTGCGTTTGCGCCGTGCGGTCACGCCATAGCGAATCCAGTGCTCTTCACGCAAAATCTGCCGGTCGAGCTTGTGTCGGTCGCGCTCTTCTTCTTCCAACACCTGGTCGCGCCACTGCTCGAAGGCGCCAAATCCCTTGTCCAGGCGCCGCGTCAGGCCGCGGTCGAGCCACACGGTGGCGCGGGTGAGATCGCTCAGGAAGCGCCGATCATGGCTGATCAACACCATCGCCGACCGCATCGAATTGAGCTCTGCCTGCAACCACTCGATCGCCGGCAGGTCCAGATGGTTGGTGGGCTCATCCAGCAGCAGGATATCGGGCTTCGGTGCCAATACCCGGGCTAATGCCGCCCGCCGGTTCTCGCCACCTGACAGGGTTTTGGGATCTTCTTGGCCAGTCAAGCCGAGCGAGTTCAGCAAATATTGCGCCCGATAGCTGTCATCGCCAGGCCCAAGCCCGCCCTCGACATAGGCCAGAGTTGTCGCAAACGCCGACAAGTCCGGCTCCTGCGGCAAATAGCGGACAGTGGCGCTGGGCTCGATGAACCGCAAGCCACCGTCATGCTGGACCTCGCCCGAGGCAATCTTGAGCAAAGTGGATTTGCCCGAGCCGTTGCGACCGACCAGGGCGATGCGCTGGCCGGGCGACACGATCAAC
Organism: Devosia equisanguinis; assembly: GCA_943372435.1. Taxonomy (GTDB): domain Bacteria; phylum Pseudomonadota; class Alphaproteobacteria; order Rhizobiales; family Devosiaceae; genus Devosia; species Devosia equisanguinis_A. The sequence continues at coordinate 113,325 of CALRYQ010000004.1, read as the reverse complement.
TCGGCGCTTTCCAGCAGGGTCGTACCGCCAAATGTCAAATGGATGTTTTGCAGGCTGAGGAGCGGGGCAGCGGCCATAAAGTGTAGAGTTTCCATCGCGCACGGTCAGGAAAAGCGACAGGCTCTTCAAGTTCGATCGCGCGTCAAACAAAGGGATTTGGCCGCATAGAGCACGGGCGCCCCCATAGATCAATGCGTGGAGCTTGTCGCTGCCCGAAGCAGCCCAAATCGACGGCAACCAGGCCACCCGGGAGCTTCTAGATCCTGTGCAATTGGCTATGCGTCCTCCAGAGCCGATCTGGGGCCAAACCCTCAACGAATCTTGGAGGCCCCGCTAGGCCAGCAGGGCTCGAGGCGAGCATTGCTGTTGGCGATGAGGCAACGGCAAGGTTGGATCACACCCAAACCTGTAGTTTAATAGGCCGCTGGGTTTGCCTAGTGTCGGGCCTGAGCTGCGACGTTTTCGGTTTCGCGCAGAATGTGCCGCCGATACAAGGTCAATTGCGCTGCACCCAAAGCCGGCGCCACGGACCCGAGATGGCCCGCGACCACTTGGGTCGCCGAGTGTGGCAGTTTTTCCATGTTCCTTTTGATGCTGTCGACCAGACGCTCAGCGATCTCTTTGGGCATCATCCCGTCAATCACCGCCAACTTACAGTCGATAATCGTGGTCGTATTGTAGACCACCTTGGCCAAGGCTTGCCCCGCCGCTTCAATCCACTCGCTCAGGATCGGCTCAAAGCCATTCCAATCCCATTGCTCCGGGTGACCAGTCGGGCTCGGCAAGCCGGCGGCAATCAATCGCCGCTCCAGGCCGCTGATAGAGGCGATAAGGTGCGCCGCTTCGGGCACGCCCGACTCCGAGGTGACCAGCATCGATCCCAGATTTGCGGAGTTTCCCGTCGGCCCTTCCCACAGGGTGCCCCGACCCACAATTCCAGCAGAGATGAAATGGGACACCGAAAAGTAGACGAAATCGGTTGGGCGAGGCTGAGAAAAAGCCATCAGCTCGCCCCAGCAGGCGGCGTTGCCGTCGTCAAACAGCGAAACTTCAAGCCCGCTCCGCGCCGCCAACTGGTGGGCGATATTGAGGTTTTCCCAGGTGCCGACCGGCTCCTCAGGGGCGTTGGCGATGCGCAAATTGCGCCAGATGGTGGATCGAATGGCCAGGCCGAGGTCGTTGAGCTTGGTGCGCTGACAAACAGACAAGCCGGCCCGCAGCGTGTCGACTGCACTGCCGATATTTTCGACAATTGTATGGGCGTCGGGAAAGGCATGTGCAGTGCGAATGTGCCCGCGAACGCGCGCGTGCATATCAATCAGCACCACATCGAGATGGCGCCAGCCCACCTCGCAGCCAATACTGAAGGCTCCGTCAGGGTTTATCGATATTGGCGTCGCCGGTTGCCCTCGCCGACCGCGCAACACCTCCCCGCGCGTAATCATGCCTGTGTGCTCAACATCGGCAAGAATCGCGGATACGGTTTGTGGGGCCAAGCCCGACAGACGTGCAATGTCAGCGTTGGAGACGCCGGGGCTCTGGCCAATAATTGTCATGACCACCCGCTCGTTGGCCCGGCGCAGGCCGGCGTGCTGGATGCCGCGGCCGGTGGCGCCAAACATCAATTGGGTCGCCCCGATTTGTTTGTTCATGCAATGGTCCCCCGACCAACCAAAACTCTGTACTAAACCCGCGGCAGCCTGCTCCCCAGCCGCTCACCCGGTGGTTTTACCCATCCGCAATGGCGTCTGCTCAGCTTGCTAAATACGCGCCGCGTTGGCACAAAGATAACGGACTAGGGGACGCGCGATAGCCGGAGAAATCCCAATATGGCTAGATAGCGCGGCATCGAGCGAAAACATGGTTCATCGGCTTCACCCGGGGCTGAGATGAGTCCCAGCGTGAAGCCTGATTGTGATTGGCTCGGCGGTACCAAATTTGGTTGTCGGTATCCCTCGACCGACTAGCTTAGTACAAACTCTGCGTTGGATTCGCTTGGGAACAGCGCGCTCAAGTTGAGAATGGCAATCAGGCGGTCCTCGTTCTTGACCAAGCCCGAAACCATGGCGCTGCCGCGATCAGCACCCGAGGCGGGCACTCGCCGGAGGTCCTCACCCTGGGCGAAGATGATGTCAGATACAGTATCAACCAGCAGGCCAACATCTTGGGACCGCAGTGAGACGACCAACACCACTTGGCCGGTATTGCTGTCATCAAAGCGCCCCCCGCCACCAAGCATGACGGCCAGATCGTAGACCTGCACAATGCTGCCCCGAATATCCAGCACGCCTTTGGCGCCAAAGGGTTGGGCCGGAAGTTCGGTGGTTGGCGACCAGCTGCGGATTTCGCGGACGGCCATAATGTCGACCCCGAAGGCTCTGCTGCCGCAGGTGAAGGTCACGTATTGGCTGCCCACCGCCGCGTCGACGGTTTCAGCAGCGGCGTCCATATAGGTGTCATGCATGGGTGAACCGTCCATCAGAACTTACTCCAGTCTTGCTGAATAGCGGCATTGCCGCTGGAAAGGTAAGACCTAGCACCGGCTGGTGCCGCCTTGCCCGCTGGTTTGGCGGATGCAGGTGTGGTCAGTGTTTTTGGAGCCGCCTCGTTTTTTCGCCCCCGCGCACTCACAACGAACACCTCGACGATGCGGTCGAGCTCGTTTGCCTGGCCTTCGGTCTGTTCGATGGCGGCGTTGGTTTGTTCAACCAGCGCGGCATTGTGCTGGGTCATTTCATCCATTTGGCGGATGGCGGTGGAGACCTCGGCGATGGCGTTGGCCTGCTCGCGGCTGGCCGCCGAAATGCTGTCGATCAGGCTGGCGCTTTCCTGAACCCCCGCCAACATGGTGGCCAGCTTGCCGGTGGCATCGGCCACCAGGCGCGAGCCCCCGGTCACTTCGGTTGCCGATTGTTCGATCAACACTTTGACCTCGGTCGAAGCGCTGGCCGCCGATTGCGCCAACCGGCGCACTTCAACCGCCACCACGGCAAAGCCCTTGCCGGCATCGCCGGCGCGGGCGGCTTCCACCGAGGCGTTGAGTGCCAAGAGATTGGTCTGGAAGGCGATATCGTCGATCAACCCGATGATATTGGAAATCTTGCCCGAGGAAGTGGAGATACGCTCCATCGCCTCGTTGGACTTTTTCATCACCTCACTGCTTTCCTCAGCAGTCTGGGAGACCTGGCGGGCTTTGGATGTCGCGGTTTCGGCGCGTTGGGCGTTTTCGGTCACGGTCGCCGCCAGCTGCTCCATCGCCGCCGAGGTTTCCTCGATCGCCGCCGCCTGCTTGGTGGTGCGTTCGGCCAGATCATTGGCGCCTGCCAGGATTTCTCCCGTCGCTGACTTGAGTGACCCAGACGTGCCACGAAGCTGGGTGACGATGTCGGAGAATTTGGCAATGGTTTGGTTGAAGGCGAGCCGAACCTCGTCGAAATCACCCTCGAACTTGGTTTCGATAGTCGTCGTCAGGTCGCCATCTGCCAATTTGGCTAGGGCCGCACCAAGCATGTTCACCGCCGCTTTGCGTCCGGTGATGTCAGTGGCGTACTTGACCACCTTGAATGGCTTGCCGTTCAAATCGAGAATTGGGTTGTAAGAGGCCTGAATCCAGACCTGTTTGCCGCCTTTGCCAAGGCGCAAATACTCCGCTGATTGGTACTCACCCCGGCCCAGGCGATCCCAAAATTCCCGATACTCGCTGCTTCCAGCAAAACTGGGCTCAACAAACATCCGGTGGTGGCGTCCCTTGATCTCATCCAATGTATAGCCGAGAGCGCTGCAAAAGTTCTCGTTGGCGGTCAGGATGTCGCCGGTCATCGAAAACTCGATGACGGCTTGCGATTTTGAAATTGCCGCCAATTGACCACCGGTGTCCGCAGCGGCGAGTTTTTGTTTGGTGACATCCGAGGCAAACTTGACCACTTTGACTGGCTTGCCGCTGGCATCAAGGATTGGGTTGTAAGAGGCCTGAATCCAGATTTCCCGACCGCCCTTGCCGATCCGCTTGTATTCGGCCGCGTCAAACTCGCCGCGGCGCAGCCGGTCCCAGAATTCGCGGTATGCGCTGCTTCCAGCATAGGCGGGTTCGACAAAAATACGATGGTGCTGCCCGACGATTTCCCCAAGCTCATAGCCAACCGTCGCCAGGAAGTTGGCGTTGGCTGTCAGGATGGTCCCGTCCGGCGCGAACTCAATTACTGCAAGGGACTTCGACACCGCTTCCAGCGTTGCATGGTCGCTTTGCGCTGTCTGTTTTGCACTGCGCGAGAAGGAACTGAATGCCATGAGAATCGAACCTGTTGCGGTATCCAGAGATTAAGTTTGCACGCCGATGCATTCTAAATCGTTAACCATGTTGAGCAGAAAACCGCACAGCGACTGCCATTCGGGCCGCAACGGTTTTTCAATGACGTGGGCGGGATCCCCGCAGGGTCGCGCCGCGTCCTTCGAACTGGCGCAACGGCTGTCGCTGTTGGAGCTTAGCCCACGACGGCTCGCTGAAACAATTTCAGAGCATCAAGTTTGAACGAACGCTTTTCTTACATCGATTTCAGGTGGCCTTTGGCGCCGCCGAATTTGGGCTGTTGGAGACAAGGTGGGTCCCTTAACACAATGGGAAAAAAGCAGTTTTGTGTTTTGCCAATCGGCGGCTGACGTCAGGCTTTCGATCCGAGTGATCAGTGTCAGTAAGAATGGGCGAGCAAAAACTGCCCAATCGCGGCTGCGCCCGGGCGTGTGGTTGACGGCGCCACAAGTGGGAAATGGACGCCTATGCGGTACGGGTTTTCCCCAACCACAGGCGGCCCTCCAACCGCGATTGGATCAACAGCCAGGTGCCGAAGGAATGGCGTTCACAAACCCGTGAGGAAGCAAAAAATGCAAATCGCAGCCAAACGAGGCCACTTTCCCGGCGCTAAACCAGCCTGCTTTGCCCCCAAAAACTGCGGGCGGAAGCGGCTATGGCGGCAGCATTGATGCCGAAGTGAGCGTAAAGGTCGTCAACGGTGCCGGTCTGGCCGAAATGCTCAACTCCTAATGTAACGGAGCGATGCCCCAGAACGCTGCCTAACCACCCCAGGGTTGCCGGGTGCGCGTCAATGGCCGTGACGATGCCGCACTGGCGCGGCACTTGGGCCAATAGAGTTTCGACATGACACGTGGCAGCGGTATCGCCATGCAGGCGCGCCCGTTGCGCCCCATGCCAGCCAGCGTTTAAGCGATCAGCTGAGGTAATCGCCAGCACCGCAACATTGCGTCGGTCGCCCCCAATCAGGCCTGCCGCGGCAATCGCTTCGCTGGCCAGCACCCCCTGATAGGCGATGACCACCTCACATCCAGGCTCGGGGGCCTTCAGCCAATAGGCGCCCCGAATAATGTCATTGGCCAATCCATCATTCATTTGCCTTGGCGGCTGGTCGATGCCGCGTGTGGAAAGGCGCAGATAGACCGAGCCCCCGGAGACGTCGCGCGGCCAGGCAGCCAGGTCGGCGCGCGTTTCGCCGTCGCGCTGCATATAATCAAATGACCAATCCATGATCACGGCGAGCTCGTCGGCAAATGCGGGCTCAAACGCGGCCAGGCCATCCTGGGTCAGTCCGATCAGTGGCGAGGCAATGGATTGGTGCGCGCCACCCTCACCGGCCAGAGAAACGCCCGATGGCGTCGCCACCAGCATGAACCTGGCGTCCTGGTAGCAGGCATAGTTGAGGGCATCCAGGCCGCGGGAAATGAATGGGTCATAAAGAGTTCCAATCGGCAGTAGCCGCTCGCCAAACAGCGAGTGGCTGAGGCCCGCGGCGCCGAGCAGCAGGAACAGGTTCATTTCGGCAATGCCCAGTTCGATGTGCTGCCCTTCAGGGGTAAAGCGCCATTTTTGTGCGCTCGGAATGGCTTCCTTTTGGAACACGTCGACCATGTCGCGCTTTGCATACAGATTGCGCCGGTTCACCCAGGTACCGAGGTTGGTCGAAACGGTCACGTCGGGCGAGGTGGTGACAATGCGACGCGCCAATTCGCTGTCGGTCTTGGCCATCGCGTCGAGGATTTTGCCGAATGCCGTCTGGGTTGACGTTGGGCCAGTGCCGACAAATTGAGGGCCGATGGTTGCAACCTTGGGCGATGTCAGGCGTCGGCTGGCCGGGGTGTTGAACGGGACCGATGCCAAAAACGCTTCCAACACCGCAGGGCTTTGCGAAAGCCCTTCGAACTTGTCCCATTCATGGCCTTCGCGCACGCCCATGGACGCGCGCAGCGTATCCATCTGTGCCCCGGTCATCTGGCCAGCGTGGTTATCCTTATGCCCGGCCAAGGGCGTGCTCCAGCCCTTGACCGTGTAGGCGATAAACACCGTCGGTTGTTCGTTTCCGGCCTGTTCAAACTGCTCCAGCAGGCTTTCGATACAATGGCCACCCAGATTGCCCATCAGCTCAGCCAGCTCGGCATCGCTGCGCCGGTTTAGCAACGCCGTTGCGTCGCCCTGGTCGCCGATCTCCTCCAGCAAGCGCTCACGCCAGGCAGCGCCGCCGCGAAAGGTCAGCGCCGAAAACACCGAATTGGGGCACGTGTCGATCCAGGCCTTGAGCTTGTCGCCTCCCGGCTCGGCAAAGGCCTGACGCTGCAGCGCGCCGTATTTGAGCGTGACCACGTTCCAGCCAAATGCCCGGAAAATGGCTTCGATACGGTCATACAGGCCTTCGCGGACGACGCCGTCCAGGCTCTGCCGATTGTAGTCAATGATCCACCAGGTATTGCGCAGGCCGTGTTTCCAGCCTTCGAGCAGGCACTCGTAGATATTGCCTTCATCAAGTTCGGCGTCCCCGACCAAGGCAACCATGCGCCCTTCCGCGCGCCCCTTATTGGCCCAAGGTTTGGCGCGAACATAATCCTGCACCAACGAGGCAAACGCCGTAAACGCCACCCCAAGGCCAACCGAACCGGTCGAAATGTCAACGTCGTCAGTATCCTTGGTACGCGATGGGTAGGATTGGGCGCCGCCAAAACCCCGGAACCGCAGCAGCTTATCCAGGCTCTGCTTGCCAAACAAATATTGGATGGCATGAAACACCGGTGCCGCATGGGGCTTTACAGCGACCCGATCCTCTGGGTTCAGCACGCCAAAATAAAGCGTCGCCAGGATCGCCGCCATCGATGCAGACGACGCCTGATGACCGCCCACCTTGACCCCATCGACATTGGGCCGAACGTGGTTGGCGTGGTGGATGGTCCAGTTGGATAGCCACAGCGCTTTGCGTGTCAGGGCGCTCAGCAGCGCGATACGGTCCTCGGTTGCCATGTCTTGTCTCCATCCACCGATAGGGCAGTATTGGTGCCACATTGCCCTATCGGCATCGGCATTTCTGACCTATTATTCCCGCCATGCTCCAGGTTAGCGCAGGATTTTACAACTGTTGAGGAAAATATTGGTGGAATCTGCCAAAACGCCGCTAACGGCGACCGATCGAAAAATTCTGCGGGCTTTGCAGGAGGATGGGCGCATGACCGTCCAGGCCATCGCCGATCGTGTCGGACTCTCGGCGTCGCCCTGCCTGCGCCGGATCAAACAATTGGAACAAAGCGGCATCATCACCGCCTACAGTGCCCTGGTCGACCAGAAAGCGGTCGGGCTGCCGGTGTCGGTGTTTATTTCCATCAAGCTGGAGCGCCAGCGCGCCGCGGAACTGGACCGGTTTGCTGCGGCAATCGCCGCCTGGCCTGAGGTCATGGAGTGCTATTTGATGACCGGCCAGTTTGATTTCCTGTTGCGCGTGGTATGCGCCGACCTTGCGGCCTATGAGACCTTTCTGCGCGATCACCTGACCCAGGTCGAAGGCGTCGCCTCGATTGAATCAAGCTTTTCTCTCGGTCAGGTAAAATACTCTCGGGTCTTGCCGTTGTAGTCCCTGAACAGGACCACAGCGCTCCACTTTTCCAAACATATCCTTGCTCGGCGACGGATCAAGCCTTAGGCTTTTACCAATGAAATACGCAGGGCGAGTATGTCTGACTTGGTAGAATCGAAATACACAGCACCGGCCCTGGAGAAGGGGCTCGATATTCTGGAAAAGCTGTCCCGCTCAGAAACCGGGATGTCGCAGTCTGAAATTGCGCGGGATCTGGGGCGCTCGGTTTCCGAGATCTTCCGAATGCTGGTGGTGCTGGAGCAGCGCGGCTATATCGCTCAAGAGCCCACCACAGATCGCTATATCCTAACGACGCTGATGTTTGAAATTGCTCATCGCACGCCTTTGATCCGGCGTTTAACCACGGCGGCCGCCCCCCTGATGCGGGATCTGGCACAGCGGATCAATCAGTCTGTGCATCTTGCGGTTTTAGCCGAGGATTCGGTCTTGATCGCAGGTCAGGTCGACGCTCCGGCGCGCCATGTCATGACGGTTCGTTTGGGTACGCGGGTTGATCTGTGGCGCGCCTCCTCCGGTCGGGTGATGATGGCCTTTCAAAGTGAAGCGGCCTTGGTGGAGATGCTCAATCGGGCGCCTTTACCCGCCACAATAACCGAAGCCCAACTGCGTCACGATTTGGCCGAGATCAAGCTGCGTGGGCACGAAATCGTTGATAGCTTCATGATCAAGGGCGTCGTCAATATTTCGTCACCGGTTATCGACCACACCGGTCAGGCGATCGCCGCCCTGACTGTGCCCCATATTCAACGCTTCGACGACCCGGTGAGCTTTTCCGATTGCTGCGTTTCCACCATTGATGCCGCCGCGCGACTGACCCACAGCCTTGGGGGTGGGGTGGTCGGCGCAGGCCTGCCCGAGGTTTTCAGCCGCGGCTAGACCAACGAGTCAGTCTAGGTCGAGCGGCACCGCGGGTGTCGCCATTGCCGCAAAGCAAGCTTCAACCAAGGCCATTGTCACATATGCATCTTCGATCCCCGAGAACAATTCACGGTCTTCCCCCGCGTCAAACCGCTGAACATTGCGCATCGGCCCCATGAAGGCGTCAACGAACCAGCTGCCGGTTAGTGGCACCTGCTGCCAGTCGCCACCTGAGGGACAGAACCAAAGTTCGTCCTTTTCGCCGCGCGGATAGTCAAAACACACCCCTAGCTTGACCATCAGACAGCCAGAGGTGCCTTCGATGCGAAACCATGCTGACTGAAACTGCCGTCCCCCCTGGTGGTTATGATTGATGCTCATCACCGCGCGCCGCAAATCGCAATAATCGAGCAGGACCGAGGTTCGCGTTTGGGCAAGGCCAGGGCTGCGCGGATCTGGCAGGGAGCGGGCAAACACCCCCTTCGGGGTCCCGAACAGGGCGCGAATGGTGTCGAGGTAGTGAATGGAATGAACCAGGATTTCGACGCGCTTCATTGGCAGCAAAAACGGAAATAGCGACCATGGCGTAAAGATGTTCAGGTGGACCTCAAGCTCAAGCAAGTCCCCGATCAGGCCCGCAGCAATCGCCTGTCGGGCCGCCATCATCATCGGCGAGAACCGCAGCTGGAAGTTGACGGCCGCCTTGAGTCCCTTGTCTCGACATATTGTCCTGATCGCCCGTGCCTGCGCCAAATCTGATCCCATTGGCTTTTGGATCAACACCGCTGCACCATCAGGCAATAGCGGCAAGACGCTGGCGATGACATTTGGCGGGACCGCCAGGTCATAGACGGCGCCGTTACCCATTGCTGCAACGGCTTCTTCAGTCGACCCAAAGACCTGCGGTATTGAAAAATCACGCGCCAGGGCCTCGCGTCGCGCCACGTCGATGTCGGTGATCGCGGCCACTGGAAGGCCAGCGCGGGCATAGGCGGGCAAATGTGCGTCGCGCACGATGCCGCCGGCGCCAATGATAACGATGGGCTTGGGATGGGCTGGCGACGGCCAGTCCTGGGCAAAACTCTTTATCAAAGCGAAACCCTCCTTTGCACCAACAGGATGTGCTCGCAGTACATCACTGTTTTGTCGGTCTGGTTCTTTGTCTCGCAGATTTCCACCACCTGCCCGTGGGCGGCTCGCTTTGGATCATCATTCTTGCGCCCGACAGTCACCGTGGTTCGGATCGTATCGCCGACAAAGACCGGGGCGGGGAAACGCAAGCGCTCATAGCCGTAGGTCATTGCATGGGGATTGATCTGCGTCGCAGTCAACCCAATGCCGATGGTGAAAGTCATGGTCCCATGGGCGATACGCTGGCCAAACGGCTGGCCCCGGCAAAATTCGGCGTCCATGTGGTGCGGGAAAAAATCCCCGGAATGTCCCGCATGGAACACGATGTCAGCCTCGGTAATGGTCCGCCCTAGGCTGACCCTTCCGGTGCCGATCTCATAATCTTCGAAAAACTGCGGCAGCTCCATGGGCGCCTCCTGAGGGTTTTTCGCATATGAAATTTGTTTTGACAAGTAAAACAAGAAGCGCCATGTTCGCACTACAGGGCACAAGCCCAGCAGCAAGATTGCTGTCCGCAAAGGACCCTCATGGCCAAAATCGGAGTACATGCACGCAGTCTGCCGGGCCTTCCGGATGAACATGCCGCGATTCCGGTCTGGAATGCCGAGGATTGGTATTTCGAGGACTTCGAGATCGGCGACAAAATCCGCTCGATCCGCCGAACCATCTCGGAGGGTGAATCCATGGCCTTTAATAGCCTGGTGATGGATCATCATCCCTATGTCAGCGACGAGCGCTTTGCGGTTGAGCAGGGTGCCTTCGGACGGCGTTTGGTTGCCGGCGCCTTTGTGTTTTCCCTGGGCCTTGGCTTGGCGGCAACCAATTGCCTGAATTCGTTTTCTTACGGTTATGACCGGTTGCGGTTCATCAAGCCCGTCTTCATTGGCGACACGATTTATACAATTCGCGAAAACCTGAGCAAAGAGGTGCTCAATCTGACGGCCGGGAAACTGCGCGTCAGCTATTCTGTTTACAAAGGTGAGGGTGAACTGGCGCTCTATGCCGAGCACCTGCTGACCGCGCTCTATCGCGGCCCGGCCGATTTTGCCGCCGAGGCCCGCGCCAAGATCGCCGCCAAGGAGGCTGCCCGTGGCTGACCTGCGTGGCATGACCTGGGACCATTCGCGCGGCTTTGATCCGATGCTGGCGACGTCCACGGCCTATGCTCGCAACAATCCCGGTGTCAGCATCAGTTGGGAACGACGGTCTCTGCAGGCCTTTGCCGATCGCCCGATTGGCGAGATGGCCGAAACCTATGACCTCATGGTGATTGATCACCCCCATGTCGGGGAGGTCGCTCGCCATGGCAATCTTCTGCCACTTGATGGCATACGCGACAGCGAATTGGCGGCCCTGGCGGCCGGGTCCGTTGGCCAGTCCCATTCATCGTATCAATTCAACGGTCGACAATGGGCATTGGCCATCGACACGGCCACGCCGGTCGCGTGCCTGCGGCCCGACTTGCTGGACCGTGTTCCAAGGCAATGGGTTGAGGTACTTGAGCTGGCCCGCCACGGCCGGGTTGGATTTGCGCTGGTCCCGATCAATGCCTTGATGATTTTTTTTGGTGTGGCGCAAAATCTCGCCTACCCGGTGGCCATGGATCCTGAACACTTTATGGCGCCCCATCATGGGACCCATGTCCTCGGCCTGCTCCGCGAAATTGTGGCGCTCATCGACCCGCGTTGCCTGCTCCTGGATCCCATCGGCATCTATGAGTGGATGGGGCGCACCGCTGACGCGCCGGCCTATTCGCCCTTTGGCTATGGCTACACCAATTATTCGCGCCAGGGTTTCTGTGACTATCCGCTGGCGTTCCATGACGCCCCTGGCATTCTGGACGCCAATCCCGGCGGTACCGTTTTGGGCGGTACGGGTATCGCGATTTCGGCCCACACCAAGCACGCCGAAATCGCCATAGACTACGCGTTTTGGATAGCCGGAGCCGATTGCCAAAAGACCCTGTTCACCGCCAGTGGCGGCCAGCCGGCTCATGCAGCCGCTTGGGAGGATGATGTCTGCAACCAATTGACCGGCAACTTCTTCCGGCAAACGCGGCACACATTGGACACGGCCTGGGTGCGTCCCCGCTATGACGGCTACATGGGCCTTCAGGACCGCGCCGGCAAAATCATTCATGCCTGCTTGTGCGGGGAGGTTTCCGAGACAGCAACCCTGGCCGCCCTCAATATAGCTTATCGGGAGAGCCAGCGATGACGCTCCCGCTTGACGGCATCTTGATTGTCGACTTCAGCCAATTCCTGTCTGGGCCGCTTTGCAGTCTCAAACTGGCCGATATGGGGGCCAGGGTCATCAAGATCGAGCGCCCCGGGGTCGGCGATCTCTGCCGGACGCTTTATCTCAGCGATACCGAGATCGGTGGCACGAATAGCCTGTTTCACGCCATCAACCGCAACAAGGAAAGCTTTTCCGCGGACCTTAAAAGCAATGATGACCGGGCCATGCTGCGCGAGCTTGTTGGCCGCGCCGATGTGGTCATGCAGAATTTCCGACCCGGGGTCATCGAGCGCCAGGGCTTTGGCTATGCGGACGTCGCCAAGATCAATCCTGGCGTGATCTATGGGTCAATTTCAGGCTATGGCGAGGATGGCCCCTGGGCCGATTTGCCGGGGCAGGACCTTTTGGCGCAGGCTCGATCGGGGCTGCTGTGGCTCACTGGCTCGGCGGGTGGTCCGCCGACGCCGATGGGCTTGGCCGTCGCTGACATGCTGGCTGGCAACGCTCTGGCCCAGGGTATATTGGCGGCGTTGGTTCGCAAAGGGCGCACGGGCGCCGGTGCCAAGGTTGAAACCAGCCTGCTTGAAGCTTTGGTTGACTTCCAGTTTGAAGTCTTGACCACCCATCTCAACGACGGTGGGCGCCTGCCCCAGCGCTCGGCGGTCAATGGTGCTCATGCCTATCTGGGAGCGCCCTACGGAATTTACCAAACCTCAGACGGATGGCTGGCCCTGGCGATGACGCCGTCGCTGCAGCACCTCGCCCAATTGATGGGCGTTTCTGGTCTGGAGCAGTGGTTTGCCGACCCACGCGATGCCATGCGCCACCGCGATGCCATCAAGCAAATCCTAGCCTCTGCGATCCGCGATCGGTCAACCGCACACTGGCTGGCACTGTTGCAACCTGCCGACATCTGGTGCGCCGAAGTTTTGGACTGGCCGACGCTGTTTGGATCTGAAGCGTTCCGGCGCCTTGGCATGGTTCAGCACATCACCGGAGCCGGTGCCAGCCTGGACACCTTGTCGGGCCCATTGCGCTTTGATGGACAACGCACCGCCAATCCGCGCGCTGCCCCAGCATTGGGCGAGCACCGCGAGGCGATCATTTCCGAATTCGGACTAGGGCAAATTCCCCTGGCCGGACACGAAGGCAGGCCGCGAGTGATCGCGTCCTGAACACTGCAAGGCGTGGGCTGATCTCGCGCCACCAACGGGAGGACGATATGAAGAGATATATGGCAATTCTTGCGCTTGGCACGGCGCTTGGGGCTCTCGCGGCCCCGGCGTTCGCGCAGGACTATGGCAGCTTTCCCGGCTACACTTTGCGGGCAAAGCTGATCGGGGGCGCTCAATACGAGCCCCTCTACGCTGAAATCGCCAAATGGGAAGCGGCCACTGGGGCTAAGGTGGAAATCCTCAGCCGCAAGAACCATTTCGAGCTGGACAAAGAGATCAAACAGGACATCGCTGCGGGAACCTTGGATTGGTGTGTCGGGTCCAATCACACCTCCTTTGCTCCCCAATATGGTGATATCTATGCCGATCTGAACGGCCTGATTGCGCCAGAAGTGATTGCCGACTTTGTGCCATTGGTGATCCAGCATTCCACCGTTAACGGGCGCCTCGTGCAACTGCCGCGCCATTCGGACGTTTCGAACTTCTTTTACCAGAAGTCGCTTTACGCCGACGAGGCCAACAAGACCAAGTTCAAAGAACAATATGGATATGACTTGATGCCACCCGAAACCTGGGCCCAGGTCTCGGATCAGGCCAAGTTCTTTGCGAACCCACCCGATTTCTACGGCTTCCAATTCGTTGGCAAAGATGAAGCCATCACCGGGCGGTTCTACGAAATGCTGGTTGCCGAAGGTGGCGCCATGTTCGACGACAAGTGGAATCCGACCTTCAATTCGGAGGCCGGGGTAAGGGCTTTGCAGTTCTTTGTTGATCTCTATGCTGCCAAGGCGGTTCCGGCTGGCGTGCCCAACTACACTTGGGATGATACCGGGCTTGGTTTCGGCTCCGGGTCCATCGCCATGGATCTGGATTGGGGTGGGTGGTCATCTTACTTCAACGATCCTGCCAACTCCAAGGTTGCCGGTAACGTCGGCTTGATCCGTGCGCCCATGGGCAGTAGCGGCAAGCGCACCGGCTGGTCGGGCAGCCACAGCTTCTCGATCACCGAAGGCTGTGACAACAAGGCTGCTGCTGCCTCCTTTGTGACCTTCCTGACCAGCTACGACAACCAGATGGTGGAAGCTCGGACCGGATTGCTGCCAACCCGTGCCAAAGTGTGGGGCGATGCCATTGCCGAGTTTGAAGGCGCTGGCAACACCTTCTCGGCTGAAGTGATGAAGACGTTCCAAACCTCGATGGCCGAGGATGCCTTCACCCCACCATTGATCGCGGAATGGATTGAGGTGTCCAACGTCGTGTGGCCGAAACTTCAGGCTGCCATGATTGGCGATATGACCGCCAAAGAGGCGCTTGACGCGGCCCAAGGCGAAGCTGCGACGATTATGTCGGATGCTGGCTACAACTAAGCCCCAACGGCGCGGGGGCTCCCTCCCGCGCCGTCCTTTCCCGGGAATTTTTTCGATGATGAGAGCCCTGACCACACGTCGCGCAGATATGGCGCCGTTCCTACTCTTGCTGCCAGCGCTGATCACGATGCTTTTTGTGGTGGCGCTACCGCTGGTGTTTTCGCTGTGGACTTCCCTTACGCCGTACAAGCTGACCAGGCCCGAAACACTGTTCGATTTTATCGGATTGAAGAACTACGCCCGCATCTTTGCCGACGCCGACTTCTGGATCGCGTTTGGGCGGACAATCCTGTTTCTGACAGTGGCATTGAATTTGGAATTTCTGCTCGGCCTTGGCATCGCGTTGCTGATTGCCAAGATCACCTGGGGCCAGCGCACGCTCCGCACGATCATGATGTTCCCGATGATGTTTTCGCCTATTCTGGTCGGGTTCCAGTTCAAATTCTTGTTCAATGACAATATCGGCGTGGTCAATAACGCGCTGCAATCGCTAGGCATAACCGATCAGGCAATACCCTGGCTCGTCGATGGCCGACTGGCGATGTTTTCGATTACGCTAGCCGAAGTCTGGATGAGCACGTCGGTGTTTGCGATCCTGCTGCTGGCGGGTCTGTTCGCTATGCCACGCGACCCGCTTGAGGCCGCCAAGGTCGATGGGTGCAACCCGTTTCAGGTGTTTCGCCACATCACGCTGCCGTTTCTGATGCCCTTTGCCTATATCGCCATGGCGATCCGCTCCCTTGATGTGGCGCGCGCCTATGACATTGTCGCGGTGATGACCGATGGGGGGCCGGCGGGGCGCACCGAGCTGTTGTGGACCATGATCGCGCGCACCGGCTATGACGAAGCCAAGATGGGGCAGGCCAATGCAATGGCCTATGTCTCAACCATCCTGTCGATTCTGTTTACCTGGTATTTTTACCGCAAACTGCTGGCTGCACGCCGCTATATGGGTGGAATGCAATGAGCCCGCAAAAAACCTATTCCGTTGAAGGACAGGTCTCCAAGCAAGCCAAATCAATTGCTCTATGGCTGGCGACGTTTCTGCTGATGTTGGTCATGTGCGTGCCCGGCCTTTGGGTGGTGCTGTCCGCATTCCGCCCCAATCGTGAAATCTTGGCCAAGCCGCCGATCTGGGTGCCCGAACAGCTGTCCTTGATCAATTTCGGCAAGATATTTGGGTTTGGCGCGGATCAGGTCGGCATTCCTGTTGCCAGCTATTTTACCAACTCCATGGTCATCGCGCTGACGTCGACGGTGATCGCGTTGATCATCGGCATGGCGGGGGGCTACGCCTTCGCGCGGTATCGGTTCCGTTTCAAAGGTGGAATCTTTTTGGGACTGATGCTGTTCCGCGCCGTTCCGGGCATCGCGCTGTCGCTGCCCGTGTTCATGATGTGGAGCCGCCTCGGTCTGGTCGACACCCAACTCGGGCTGATCATTGTCTACATTTCACTGAATGTGCCCTTTACGATTTGGCTGATCGACGGCTTTTTCCGGCAGATCCCGCTTAGTCTGTCGGAGGCAGCGCAGGTCGATGGGTGCACGCGGTGGCAAGCCTTCTGGAAGATCGAGTTTCCGCTGGCCAAATCAGGCATTGCCGCAGCCGGCGTCTTCGCCTTTTTAACGTCCTGGAACGAGTTTGCGCTGGCCTCCCAGCTGACTCGCTCCACCGATAGTAAGACCCTGCCGGTTGGACTTCTGGATTTTACAGCGCAGTTCACCATCGATTGGGCGGGCATGTGCGCCATGGCGGTTATCATCATTATCCCCGCGCTGATCCTGACCTTCCTCGTACAAAAACACCTGATTGCCGGACTGACTTTCGGCGGCGTCAAAGGATAGAAAATGGCTGAAATAACGCTCGAAAAAGTCACGAAGAAATATGGTTCGCTCAGTGTCGTGCATGGCATCGACCTGACCATCGCGCATCAGGAGTTTGTGGTGTTGGTTGGACCATCCGGCTGCGGTAAATCCACCACTCTGCGCATGATTGCCGGGCTGGAGGATATCACCGGTGGATTGGTCCGGATCGGCGGTCAAGTGGTCAATGACCTGCCGCCGCGAAAGCGCAATATCTCGATGGTGTTTCAGAATTACGCGCTCTACCCACATATGAACGTGCGCGACAATTTGGGCTTTGGTCTGAAAATCGCTGGGCAAACGCCCCAGATTATTGCCGAGCGGGTCAAAGAAGCGGCCGAAATTCTCGAGCTCTCGGCGCTGCTGGACCGCACGCCCGCCGAGTTGTCGGGTGGTCAACGCCAGCGGGTCGCCATGGGTCGCGCCATCGTGCGCCACCCCGACGCGTTCCTGTTTGATGAGCCCCTGTCCAATCTGGACGCAAAACTGCGTGGCCAGATGCGGGCTGAGATCAAAAAACTCCACCACAAGGTCAAAACCACGATCGTCTATGTGACCCATGATCAGGTCGAGGCGATGACGCTGGCAGATCGCATTGTGGTGATGCGTGATGGAAACATTGAGCAAGTGGGCACCCCGATGGAGGTGTTCAACCATCCCCTCACAACCTTTGTCGCAACCTTCATTGGATCACCACCAATGAATCTGTTGCCGGGTGTCGTGCGTGCCGGGGTCGTCCAATTGGCGGATGGTTCGACGGTTCCCGTACCTCTGCGGTGCATGGCCGCGGATGGGCAGAGCGTGCTGCTCGGAATTCGCCCCGACGACATTTCTCCCGTGGGCCATGGTTTGTCTCAGGATGGACCGGGGGCGGAGCTGTCGCTGACAGTTGATTTGGCCGAACCGCTCGGCATGGAAAGCCTAGTCTATACCCATATTGCTGGCCAGGAAGTGCAGGCCAAACTCTATGGACCGCGTCTGGTCCTGCCGGGCGAGCAATTGGTCTTTAGGCTGGCATTGGATCGGGCCCACCTGTTTGACGCCGCGACCGGCCAAACCCTGGAGCGTCGCTGATGGCCCGCATCGCCCATGTCAGCATCCGCATGGTGGACTTGGCGCCCAAAGTGCAACGCACCGACGCCATTCAGAGCTTTGTCAGTCAGGAGACCCCGCTGGTCACCATCGTTGACACTGATGGCGCCACCGGCATTGGCTATGCCTATACCATTGGCACCGGCGGGGCGGCGGTGATCAGTCTGCTCCGGGATACGCTGGTGCCACGGCTGCTTGGGCGTGAAGCCGAAGAAATCGAGCGGATTTGGCGTGACCTGTTGTTTGTCACTCACGCGACGTCGGTCGGGGCCATCACCTCGCTGGCGCTCGCAGCGATCGACACGGCGCTGTGGGATCTGCGCTGCAAGCGCGCCAACCTGCCATTGTGGCGGCTGGCCGGCGGCGCCAAGTCCTCAATCCCACTTTACTCAACCGAGGGGGGCTGGCTCCACGTCGAGACGGCAGCCCTGGTGGATGATGCATTGGCGGTCAAGGCGAAGGGCTTTGCCGGAGCCAAAGTCAAGATTGGCAAACCGCATCTGGCCCAGGACGCTGTCCGCTTGCAGGCAGTCCGCGCGGCGGCGGGTGACGACTTTCACCTGATGGTGGATGCCAATCAGGCCTTCCACTATCACGAGGCGTTGTCGCGGTCCCATATGCTGGCCGATCACGGCGTCACATGGTTTGAGGAGCCGATGCCAGCCGACGATTTGACCGGTCACGCGCGGCTCGCCATGGCATCCCGGGTCCCCATCGCGGTGGGCGAAAGCCTATATTCTCCAGGCCAGTTTGCCGATTATTTGCGCGCCGGGGCCTGCAGCATTGTCCAAGTCGACGTCGCCCGGGTTGGGGGCATAACCCCTTGGCTCAAAGTGGCCCACATGGCCGAGGCCATGAATGTCGCGGTATGCCCGCATTTCCTGATGGAACTGCATGTCAGCCTGGTCTGCGCCATCCCGAACAGCTGGATGCTGGAATATATCCCCCAGCTTGACGCGATCACCACCTCAAGGCTGGACCTGCGCGCTGGCCGTGCCCACCCCCCCGAAAGCCCCGGGCTTGGAATCAATTGGGATAACCAAGCAATATTGGCGCAAACGGTGGCGGGCAGTCATTCTGAACATAGGGGATAACAATGGTCCGCATGGCAATGATGATCGGATTAAAGGCGGAAAAGATCGAGGCCTATAAGCGGCTTCATGCCGCCGCCTGGCCTGAAATCCTGGCAAAAATTTCTGAGTGCAACATCACCAATTATTCGATCTATCTGCGCGAGCCTGAGAATTTGCTGTTCAGCTATTGGGAATACATGGGCACGGACTTTGCCGCAGATGGTGCCAAAATGGCCGCCGATCCCAAAACTCAGGAATGGTGGGCGGTGTGTATGCCCTGCCAAGAGCCATTGTTGACCCGAAAGGATGGGGAATGGTGGGCTGGGATGGAAGAAGTGTTCCACCATGACTGAGGCGCTGCGCTCCTGCTATACCTCGATCGTCCATGACGTTCTGCGCGCCATGGGGCGGCACAATTTCACGTTGCCGCAACGCCTGCGCCCCCTAAATCCAGAGGGTGTCCTGGCCGGCCCCGCCTTTACCATCGAAGGCCGTATGGATTTGAGCGCTGACCCGCACCAAACCCTGTTGGCCTGGACCGGACTATTGTCCAAGGCAAAACCTGGTCATGTCTGGACCTGTCAGCCCCACAATCAAATTGTGGCGCAGATGGGTGAGTTGTCGGCAGAAACGCTGCAACGCAAGGGGGTCTTGGGTTGCGTGGTAGATGGCGGATTGCGCGACACCAATTTTATTTTGCGCCTGGGTTTTTCCTGTTGGGGAAGTTTTAACACCCCCCGCGATGTGGTGGGTTGTTGGTTGCCAACGGCGACGGAGGTGCCGATCCTGATTGATGATGTCTTGATCCGTCCGGGCGACTGGTTACACGGGGATCGCGATGGGATGGTCTGCATTCCAGCAGAAATTTTGACCGAAGTTGCCGAAAAATCCGTATTGGCCATGACCACCGAAAACCTGGTGCGTCGTGCGATCGTCGATGGGGTCGACCCGCAAACCGCCTATCTGCGCCACGGCAAGTTCTGATGCAGATTACCGCGCTCGACATTCGCGCCTGTGCCATGCCGGTGGGATTGCCAGGCCCTGATTCACTGCGCGGCGGCGCTGGCGGCATGGAGTGCGTTTGCTACACCATGCGCACCGTCAGTGGGCATGAAGCAACGATGCTGGGCTTTGCCGGGCGCTCGGCCAAAGGCGCTGCAGCAATGGCTGCCGCTTCGCTGCGGCCGTTCTTTGTCGGGCGCAATGCCTTGGATCGTGAAGCGGCCTGGCATGATTGGCGCCGTGTCGATCGCTGGTGGCACCATTTACCCGCTTACGCCTATGGCCCGATCGACTGTTGCTTGTGGCTGTTGGCAGCGCAGGCAGCGGGCCAACCCCTGTGGCGTTATATAGGAGGGGCTCGGGACCGGGTTCCAGTCTATGCCTCGTCTTTGGTTTTGCCCGATGCTGACGCCTATGCCGCTGAGGCGCGCGATGTTCAAGCAGCCGGGCTGCGCGGTTACAAGATTCACCCTCCAGGCCGGAGCCTAGGGGAGGATATCGAAATCCACCGCGCCGTGCGCGATGCCGTCGGCGATGACTTTGCCCTTATGTCCGACCCCGTCCAACCCTATACCTACGACGAAGCTCTGCGCTTAGGCCGCGCCTTGGAATCCTTGGGCTATTTGTGGCTGGAAGAACCCCTTCCCGACGAAGCAGCGGGGGCCTTGGCCGAACTGACCCGCTGCCTCGATATCCCGGTCATCGGAGGGGAGGTTCTGGGCAAGCGCCCCTACGCCTTGGCCGATTATTGCGCCCGCCGCGTTGTTGACGGTGTGCGTGCTGATGTGAGCTGGTCCGGCGGCGTCACCGGAACCTTAAAGACTGCCCATCTGGCCGAGGCTTTTCACATGCCATGTGAAATCCACACCGCGATCTTTCACCCGCTGGAACTGGTCAATTTGCATGTTTGCGGGGCGATCCGAAATTCGGCCTGGTTCGAAGTCCTCTGGCCGATGGATCGGTTTGGGTTTGGCCTCCCCACCGGCTTACCGATTACCGATGGCATGGCAATCCTGCCCGAGGGTGTCGGCCTGGGTGTAAGCCTTGATCGCGACGCCATCGACAATGCAACGCTGGAGATGTTCTGAAGTGAGTGGAAAAACCGACCCGCGTCTGATGCTTTTATCCCCCGGGGATACGGTCTATGTGCTCCGCGACCAGATTGGTGCCGGGGAGACGATCGTTCTGGATGGTCGGTCTGTCGTCTTTACGCAACGCCTGGGTCTTGGCCACAAGATCGCGCGCCTATCGGTATCGGCGGGGCAGCAGGTGTTCAAATATGGTGCCCCGATCGGTCGGGCCAGCGTTGCCATTGAGCCTGGGGACCATGTGCACCTCCACAATTTGAAAAGCGACTATACCCCAACCTATGCTTTGAGCGCTGAGGACAAGTTATGAGAGGCTGGTTACGCTCCGACGGCCGCAAGGGCATCCGCAACGTGGTCGCGGTCGCTTACCTGGTCGAATGCGCACACCATGTGGCGCGCGAAATCGTCGGCATCGACCGTGAAAACGCCCACGTCATCGGGTTTCCGGGATGTTTCCCAAACCCATATGCACAAAAAATGATGGAACGGCTGTGCACCCACCCCAATGTTGGGGCGGTGTTAATCGTCAGTCTGGGCTGCGAGAGCTTCAATCGCTTTCAATTAGATCAAATCGTCGCGGCCACCGGGCGTCCTGTGAAAACCCTTGTGATCCAGAACTCAGGCGGAACGCGGTCCACCATCGCTGCCGGCCGAGACTGGGTTTCAAACCAAGTCGCCGAATTATGCACGGCTCCAACCGTGCCCATGGCTATGAACGAACTGGTTGTCGGGACCGTCTGCGGTGGCTCTGATGGGACGTCGGGCATTACGGGCAATCCAGCGGCGGGGATCGCTTTTGACAAACTTGTTGCTGCCGGGGCCGCCTGCATCTTTGAGGAAACCGGTGAGCTGATCGGCTGTGAGGCGATCATGGAGGCCCGCGCCGTCACCCCTGAACTGGGGGCTGAGCTGCGGGCCAGTGTCGGCAAGGCGGCGCGCTATTACCAAACCTTGGGCTATGGCAGCTTTGCTTCCGGCAATGCCGATGGTGGTTTGACCACGATCGAGGAAAAGTCGTTGGGCGCCTATATGAAGTCTGGGCAGTCACGCATCTCGGGGTTGATCAAACCCGGCGACATTCCCCCAAAGGGGGGGCTGTATTTGATGGACGTGGTGCCCGACGGTGAAGTCCGCTTCGGCTTCCCCAATATTTCCGATAATGCCGAAATCGTTGAAATGATGGCCTCAGGTGCCCATTGCACCTTGTTTGTGACCGGGCGGGGCTCTGTCGTCGGTTCAGCCCTTGCCCCAGTGATCAAGATCGCTGCCAACCCGCATATGTATGCACGCTTGTCTGAGGACATGGACGTCAATGCTGGTCGCGTGCTTGAAGGCACCGCGACCCTGGAGGAGGTTGGACAGGAGATTTATGATCTGGTGGAGGCCCTTGGTCATGGCGTCCGCTCTAAGTCTGAAGAATTGGGACACCAGGAGTTCATCCTGACCTACAAGACCTTCGAGCCAATCGGGCCCGCTTGCCTGCCGATGTGAGGGTGAGGATGACTCTGTGCCCTGACAGGGGCCATGGAGGGCGTTGTCGGCAGACCTCGCGCATGTCACACTCGTTCAATCCCCAGTCAAGGCGCGAATGCGCCAATCGAGGTTTGTATGAAACAGGTGTTTTTGAAAGTCAGCTCTGCTTCTGTTGGCCTGCTATTGGCGGTTCTGTCTGCCTCGCCGTCGCTGGCGTTGGACCGGCGGGTAAATATCGTCAATAATACCGGATACACGATCCAGGAGTTCTACGCATCTTCGGTCGGTTCAAAGTCATGGGAAGAAGACATCCTAGGTCGATCGACCCTTCCGTCCGGAAGTTCCATCGTTATCAATATTGATGATGGCACCGGTTACTGCAAATATGACTTCAAGGCGGTCTTTGAAGACGGCGATGTGGTCGAAAAGGGCGGCGTAAACGTCTGCGAGATCGGCACGTTCACCTTCAATTGAACGATCTACAAGCAAATGGCCTCCGCGAGCTGTTCGCGAAGGTCACATCAACGGACACGATTGCGACATAAGGCGCCCAAACAATCGAGGGCCTGACTGCCGGGGCACACCTGAAAAAACACCAGGAAAGTGGCAACAGGAACAATAGATTACCCTTCATTGCCGCCAGTGGCGCGATTGTCCCCGAGGCGCCCCTGCAGTGGCGCTGAACACAGCAAAACTTCCATGAGCGAAGAATGGCGGAGGGAACGCGACTGCCGTCGAACCTTCTCTGGCCCTTGCAGCCGAAACTAGCCCAAAGCATGGCTGACGCTGGCAAACGAAAGTTCACGGCCAGCGTCAGGTGCTTGGTCTCAGTTCAATTCATTGCCACACGTTCTTCACCACGGCGACCAAAGCTCATCCACGCAACGATGGCTATGATGGTCCCGAGGAACAGCGCACTGGTCACAATGGTGCCAAGGCCGAAGCCGCCGTATTGGATCGGTTGTGACAGGAGATCGCCGAAGGAGGCGCCCAAGGGCCGTGTGAAGATGTAGGCGAGCCAGAAGCCAAGGATCGGATCGAGGCTAAGGAAGAAATACCCGAACGTCAGCGACGCTATGATCATTCCAAACAGAACGCCGGTGGCTAGGTATCCCAGGCCGAAGGCTTCTGCCACCAGATCGCCAGCCGCCGTTCCCAAGGCAAAGGTGAACAGGATCGCGAGCCAGTAGAAAGCCTCGCGCTTCGTGGTGAAGATCGCATGGATCGACAACGTCTTCTCAGAGGCGAACCAGACCGCGAACGTGGCAGCAAGTGCCCCGGTGAACAGGATCGTTGTGGTCATCAGCGAAACGCCGAAGTTGTCCACCAGGTTGTCGGTCACCAAAGTGCCGACGATGCTGATCAGCACAACGGCAAGCCAATAGGACCATGGCACATAGCGCTTCTGCGCGAATTGCAGCACAAGCGCACCGATCAGAACGGCCGACATGATCAGAGAAGTCGTCGTCAGTCCGAAGCCGAGGTTGACGGCGAGGTAGTCCGCCGCAGTTTCACCCATGGTCACAGCCATCAGTTTGATCAGCCAGAAATCGGCGGTGACGGCGGGCACGCGATTGTAGACGACGGCAGAAGTCTGCACGGGAGAAACCCCTTGATCGGATGAAGAAATGGCGGTCATTGCGTCACCTGCGCTGCATCCTGCAGTGACGCCTGCAACGCAACCAGCGCTTCGGTGACAAGGGCAGGATCCGGTTTGCCGCTGCGCAGGGCCGTGAATGCACCATCAGCGGCTTCATCGATCATGCCCCAATGGGCGGGGTCCATCGGCTTCAGGCCGGTTTCATTGTCGTCCCAGGCAATTTCAAAGTCCTTGATACGGGACTTTGCCGCGACAAGGTCACCCGTCGCGGCAATGGCCTGGACATCGGTGATGATGGTTCTGAAGCTGGACAGGTCGCCAAGACTGGCAGATGGGGCGTTGGCCGTGACCGCCGCCCTGGCCGCGTAAACGTTGTAGCCGGTAAAGGCGGCCACGGGCAGCGCGATCAGCGCCGTGGCGAGGAGAAGTTGTCTCATGGTTTGCTCCGGTTGGTGCCGGAGGTGATCCGGCTTGGCGCTTCTGAACCGGCAAACATGCAGCCAACTTTCGCCCAGCTTACAGATTTGTATGGTGGCCGCGACCTATGTGTTAAGCCGCCCGAATAGTCTGGTCACCACTATCCAGATATCCGAGCTTGAAAGACCGCCAATGCGCATCCTGCTGATCGAGGACGACCCCTCTGCCGCTGACTATGTCGCTCGCGGTCTGACCGAGAACGGCCATGTTTGCGATGTCCTGGCCGATGGCACGGATGGGCTGTTTGCCGCCACGCGGGAAAGCTATGACGTGCTTGTCGTAGACCGCATGATACCCGGGCTTGACGGTCTGTCATTAGTGCGCGCCTTGCGGGCGGCCGGGCGCAAGACTCCAGTGCTCTTCCTCACAGCCCTGGGCGGCATTGACGACCGGGTCGAAGGTCTGGAGGCAGGTGGCGACGATTATCTGACCAAACCCTTCGCCTTTGCCGAACTGCTGGCACGCGTCAACGCTCTGGCCCGCCGTCCGCCGGTGCAAGAGGTAAGAACAATCCTGAGGGTCGCGGATCTGGAGCTGGACCTGATGCGCAGGCAGGCCTCGCGCGGGGGGCAAGCGATTGATCTGCTGCCCAAGGAGTTCACCTTGCTTGAAGTCTTGATGCGCAATGAAGGCCGGGTGGTCACGCGCACCATGCTTCTGGAGCGGGTTTGGGATTTCCATTTTGACCCGAAAACGTCTGTGGTTGAAACCCACATCAGCCGGTTGCGTGCCAAGATTGATAAGCCGTTCGAGGTGGCCCTGCTGCACACTCTGAAAAACATGGGCTATTCGCTGCATGCGCCCCGCTGATCTCTGGCGGCACAGCTCGTTCCGGCTGGCGCTTGGCGTCACCCTGGCAGTGCTTGGTGCGCTGATCGTGGTCGGGGCGGTCGGCTATACCGTGCTGCATCGGCAGTTGGCTGATCGGCAGGATGCGCGGCTGATGGAAATCTTCACGACCTTGCAGCAATCGGATGCCGCTGATCAGCAGGACCTGGTAGATGCGATAACTGCCCGCATCACCGCGAGCCCCAGCCATTCGTCAGTCTTTCTGCTGCGGGATGCTGCCGGCCGGGTTCTGGCCTCCAACATTCACGATGTTCCGATCCCAGCGGGCTGGTCCATCGTTGAAGCGGCTGTCCTGGGGGTGCAGACCGACTATCCCTATAGGATATTTGCGGGCGATCTGCATGGCGACTATCTGGTCGTGGGCCTCAGTAACGCGGATCTTGATGATCTGTCCGAAATCATTTTGACCGGCTTCGGTTGGTCTGCCTTGGCCGTCCTCATCGCGGCCATCGCTGCCGGAACCTGGATCGCCTCCAGGCTTCAGCGCCGCCTGAGCGATGTAACCTCCACGCTCCACCGTGTCGCAGGTGGGGATTTGTCCACTCGATTGGCCGTGTCAGGCCGAGGTGACGATCTCGACCTGATTTCAGGCGAGATCAACCAGACGCTCGGCCGCCTTGACGCCCTGGTCGAGGCGATGCGTCAGGTCAGCGCCGACATCGCCCACGAATTGCGCACGCCGCTGAACAGACTGCGCATTCATATTGAGGAGGCGGCACGCAACGCAGCCATCTCTGCACCTGTCGAGGACGACCTCGCCGCCGCCATCGCGCAAAGTGAGGCCATCGACCAGACTTTTTCCGCGCTGCTGCGCATCGCGCAAATCGAAGCTGGGGCGCGTCGGGAGAAATTCGCTCCGGTCGATCTGGCTGCACTGCTTGGAGACGTCGGTGATGTTTATGCCGAAGTGGCCGAAGATGCGGGCCAGACCCTGCTGTGCGATTTGGCTAGCGCCGCTTGGGTGACGGGCGACAAGGAACTGCTGACTCAGGCCTTCGCAAACCTGATCGAAAACGCGATCCG
Organism: Devosia equisanguinis; assembly: GCA_943372435.1. Taxonomy (GTDB): domain Bacteria; phylum Pseudomonadota; class Alphaproteobacteria; order Rhizobiales; family Devosiaceae; genus Devosia; species Devosia equisanguinis_A. The sequence goes on along the minus strand of CALRYQ010000004.1, from coordinate 87,094 downwards.
GCATTGCCCGAATGGCACGGTGATCTCTTGCAAGGTGCGGACGGAGGGCAACCGGGTGATGGCCTCAGTCTCGGATACCGGGCCGGGAATTCCGGCCGGGGAGAGCGAATTGGTGCTGCGCCGTCTTTACCGACTTGAGAAAAGCCGGACGACAGAAGGCACCGGGCTTGGTCTTTCGCTGGTCAAGGCTGTGGCGGATCTGCATGGTGCCGAACTTGCGCTGGCGGATGCAATGCCGGGATTGCGGGTGGAGTTACAGTTTGTGCGGATCGTCGGTGCGTCATGAGCCATTTGCTGTCACAGCTCGTGGATTTCCTTGCGGCGCATCAGATGCTGGCGATCCTGTTTGCCTTTCTTGTGGCATTTGGCGAGGCGTTGCTGATCCTCGGCTTGTTTGTACCCTCGACGACAGTGCTGGTCGGTCTGGGCACTTTGATCGGTCTAGGAAAAATGGCCTTTCTGCCGGTCTTCGCCGCAACTGTTGCGGGAGCCATTGCCGGGGATGCCCTTTCGTTTTGGGCAGGTGTGCACTGGAAAGAGCAGATCCGTACATTCTGGCCGTTCTCGCGCTACACAGCGCTAATGGATAAAGGCGAGCAGTTCATTGCGCGCCATGGTGGCAAGAGCATCTTCATCGTCCGTTTCATACCGGGCGTGAAGGCGGTGGTGCCAACGATTGCTGGAATGATGGGGATGAGCACGACACGTTTTGTGCTGGTCAATGTCGGGTCGGCTTTCGTTTGGGCAGCGGCACATCTGTTGCCCGCCATCGCGTTGGGGCGCGGCCTGCAGGTCGCCCACGCGGCTAACCCGCGCTTTGCCATCCTCGCGGGGCTCGGCGTCGCGGCCGCGTTGCTGGCCTGGGCCTCATTGCGCCTTGTGCGGGGCGTTCTGGTCCCTGCGGCCGACCGGGGCCGCCTGCGCTTGGCCCTTTGGCTTGAGCGTCAGGGGGACCGCAGCGGAGCTTTGGCGCGCGTCTTGCGAAATCACGACCGGATGCTGGAAGCGGCGGCTTTGATCGGGCTGGCGTTCGTAGCACTTGCCAGCTTTGCGCTACTGCTTGTCGCAGTAATTTTTGATCCGGAAATGGCGCAGGCGGATGCGGCGATCGGACAGTTCGTGCAGGGGCTGCGTACCGATTGGGCCACATCTGCAATGGTTGGCATCACCATGTTGGGGGATACGGCAGTGTTGCTGCCGGTGGCACTGCTGCTGATCGCAGTTCTCGCGGTCCGTCGCCAATGGGCTTTGGCCGTGGCCGTAACGGTCGCAAGCATGGCAGGGGTTGTCTTTGTGCCTTTGTTCAAGACACTGCTGCACCGCGCGCGCCCAATCCCGATGTATCAGGGGGCGGATGGCTTCAGCTTTCCCAGCGGCCATTCCACATTGGCCACCATCATCTTGGGCATACTGGCGCTTTTCCTGGCGCAATCTCTGCCCGCACGGTTTCGCGGTTTGGTCTATGGGAGTTGCGCAACTCTAGTTGCCCTAATCGGACTGTCGCGCGTGTATCTGCAGGCGCATTGGCCCAGTGATGTGCTGGCGGGGATGTTGTTTGGCAGTGCTTTGGTCAGCGTCGTAGCGTTGCTGCTGCATGCGAGGGCTGTGGCTATTCCGCGTCCTGCGTTTGCCGCCTTGCTGATGGTTATCGGGCTGGGCATCATGCCGTTGCATTTGTGGACCGGCTGGACCACTGCTGCAGCCCGCTATGATGCCGCGCCGCCCTTGACGAGGCTTGCCGCAGGTGACTGGCTGGCGACAGGTTGGCAACAGCTGCCCACCCATCGCATCTTGCTGGACGGCGAACAGGGCGAGCCGATGCTGTTACAAACCACCTGGCCTCTGCCGGACCTGGTGACCGCATTCGAGGCTGCGGGCTGGCATTCCTCGCAGGCCACACTGTCGGACGAGATCCTTTCAGCCGTCGTGCCATCTCGTCATGAGCTTGGCGGTCACGCCCCTTGGCCGATGACGCATCTTGGCCGCTCGGCATTGGCGACCTTCACCAGGATTGACGCCACCGATCAGCGCATTGTGTTGCGGATCTGGGAAACGCAAACCCTTGTGCAGGATGGCACGGGCACTGCACCGCTTTTGATGGTCTCGCTAAGCGCCGACAGGCTGGACCCCGTCGCTTTTGGATATGCGCAACTTGAGGAGGCAGCGTTTCGGCCGGACCAGCTGGCGACTGTAACGGCCGGGGTGGTGGCGGCCCTGCCTCAAACCGCCGGGGACATCAGAAGGATTGTCGACCTTCCCCTTGCAGCCGCGCCATGATCGGCCCAGATTTCGTTCCTACAAGTTGCGGGGGAAGATGGGGCCAGGAAGCTTGAGCCCGCGAAGAACTGTCTCGTAAATCGAGACCAGCCGTGGATAGAACAGGCGGCGCAGGTGCGAACCGGCCATCGTGATCAAGAAGGAGGCTAAGGCCGCCACTCCCAAAGCGCCGACCATGTCGAGGGGAAAATGAACCCCGAGGTAAATGCGGGACCAGGCCACAGCAAAGCCCAAAACCAGAAGGATGCCGCCCCAGCCCCGGCTGGCCGCATTCAAAAGCAGGGGTATTGCCAAAGAAAACATCAAAGTGGCGTGGTCACTTGGAAAAGACGCTTCTGCGGCATGGTCCAGCAACTGGCGGCCCAGCCCGATCTCGAAGGGTCTTGGGTGATACCAGGTTGCCGTGATCCCCTGAGCGGCGGCCAAGCCCATCAAAGCGGCGCCTGTTGCATCCAGCAGCGCAAATCTGACGGCCCTGCCGCGCCGAACCCACGCAAATACCAGCAGGAGCATGGCGAGATAGATCGCCCAACTTGCCAGCATTCTGGCAATCGCGACGACATAAGCCGGTGCTTGCGCACCGGCGTTGATCGCAAGAAAGGCGTTCTGGTTCCAAAGCTCGACGGCTGACAGGGACATGTCGGGGCCTTACCGGGCAAAGGACCACATCGTCGACAGGCGCATCGACTGCAACAGATGGTGCAGCAGGGCCAGGCCAGCGTGGGCGATCAGGTAGGCCCAGACCAGATTGGCCAGCGCCAGGTGAACCGTCATCGCGATCATCCCATCCGGTTCGGCCGAATGCAGACCAAGAGCGACCTGCATGAAATAGATCGCGCCAGAGGCGGCCATAGCCGAGATCAGCAGCAGACCAAGGCCATGAATGGCTGAAGGCAAGGCCGCCTGCGGGTCATGCTCGGGAAGCCGCAACTTCAACCCTGCCTCGGCATGCACCTTGATATCCCGCCCAAGCGCCGCCAAACGCCGCCCGGAAAACCACGGGATCAGCGCGCCAAGGTCGGTGCCGCGCGACCGCACCAGAATTGTGACCCATAGCCCAAAGGCCAAGACCGTGGCCGCAAGGCCCGAATAGCGATGAACCTGAAACAGGATATCGCCAGCCTGCACATCATCCGGTCCGTGCATTTGCAGACTGGTCAAGAGCTGGGTCACGATGGCGAGGGCCAGACCTGCGTGCAAAAGGCGGGTTGCGCGATTGTGCCGGGTTTGAAGGTTGGTGACAGGAGTGGTGCTGTGCATGTCGAGGTGTTCCAATTGGGGCGGCCAGAAAGACGGGACCGATGCGCCCAACTAAATCTCTAAATCCACGCCAGCCTTTCCGCCAGGTCACAAATTTGTAAGGTTGCCGAAGGGCGTCGAGGTTGCGCCGTCGCTGGATGCCGACGCACAGTCCGGCTGCAACCCAGTCCGTTCATTGCCCGGAGCCAGCACAATGTTCGCATCCAACCGCAGCCAGATTCCGACCGGCATCTGGGTTCTGGGCTTCGTCAGTCTCCTGATGGATGTCTCGTCCGAGATGATCCACAGCCTGCTACCGCTTTTCATGGTCACCGCCTTAGGCGCCAGTGCGCTGATGATCGGGCTGATCGAGGGGCTGGCCGAAGCAACCGCGCTGATCGTCAAGGTATTTTCGGGCGTTCTGAGTGATTGGTTCGGGCGGCGTAAGGGCTTGGCGCTGATCGGTTACGGGCTTGGGGCGGTCACAAAGCCACTCTTCGCCCTTGCCCCAAGCGTGGGTGTCGTGTTGACCGCACGGCTCTTGGACCGCGTGGGCAAGGGCATTCGCGGCGCGCCCCGCGATGCCCTCGTCGCCGATATCGCCCCGCCCGAGCTGCGAGGTGCTGCGTTTGGGCTGCGCCAGTCGCTGGACACAGTTGGCGCCTTTGCCGGGCCGCTGATCGCGGTGGTGCTGATGCTACTGTGGTCCAACGACTTTCAGGCGGTGTTCTGGGTGGCGGTCCTCCCCGGTGCCATGGCCGTGGCGCTCCTCGCTTTCGGCGTGAAGGAGCCGCCGCCAAAACCCGGAGCCATCCGGCAGAACCCGATACGGCGTACCAGTCTTGCCCGCCTGCCGCCCGCCTACTGGCAGGTTGTCGGCATCGGCGCCGTCTTTACGCTGGCCCGCTTCAGCGAGGCGTTTCTAGTCCTGCGAGCGCAGCAAAGCGGTATTCCTCTGGCCACTGTGCCATTGGTCATGGTGGTGATGAACCTGGTCTATGCCCTGTCGGCCTACCCGCTGGGCCGCCTTTCGGATCGGGTCAGCCACAAATCCCTATTGATCGGGGGTCTGGCCTTGCTGATCGTGGCAGACCTCATTCTGGCCAGCTCCGCCCATTGGGCCGTGGTTCTTGCCGGAGTGGCGGTCTGGGGCGTTCACATGGGCATGACACAAGGCCTGCTGGCCGTCATGGTGGCCGATACCGCCCCTGCGGACCTGCGCGGCACAGCTTACGGGTTTTTCAATCTGGTCAGCGGGTTTGCGCTCTTGATCGCAAGCCTTGTGGCGGGGCTCTTGTGGGACAGCCTTGGTGCCCCGGCGACGTTCCTGACGGGGGCTGTGTTCAGTGCTGCGGCTTTGGTCCTGCTTATCAAGCGTGGCGGAAATCTGCCCACCGCGCGCGGGGCCTGAGGTTGTAAGGCTGCTGACAACTGAGTGTAAGTTGGCACCCCCATGTGTCTCTCATCAGGCCGCAACCAGCGGTCATGATTGACTGGAGAGACCCATGAAAACGAAGACTTCCCTGACGATCACTGGCGCGCTTCTTGCGCTTTCCCTGATCGCTGGCACCTCGGCCTTTGCCGAAACCCAAGGAACCGAAGACCCGATGGCCGAAGCGCAGGCGTTCCTGGCCTCGCCCACCAGCCTGTCCCAGGCGATTGCTGCCGCAGAAGCGGCGTCAGGCGGCAAGGTGTCGACCATCGAATACCAGAGCGGGGAAAACGGTGCGCCTGATCTGATCATGGCCGATGTGGTGCTTGCCGACGGCAGCGAGAAAACCGTCGCCATCAATCCGGCAGATGGCAAGGTGATGAACATCACTGTGGCCGAAAATGATCAGCAGAGTGGCGAACAGGACGGCGGCGCCGAGAATGAGAATGGCGGCGAAAATGGCAGTGACGGCGAGCAGGATGGCGAAAACGCCAACAACTGATCTCTGACCCAATGCCAGGACAGGCGGTGCCGCAAGGCACCGCCTTTTCTTTTGCCCAAAAGACATCGCCGGAAAAAGCCCGCATTACAAAACTGTAAGTTGGGCGAAAGGACGCTGCGGTGTGGGGCAGGCAAACAGGGTCCATCGAGAACCTGCCCACACGGCCCCCCCAGAAAAGGAAGCCCCAATGCCTGAACCCATGATCCGGTTGAACCGGCTAACCCAATCCTTTGATGGGGTGACCGCCGTTGATGCCCTGTCGATGGACATCGCCAAGGGCGAGATCTTCGGCTTTCTCGGTCACAACGGCGCCGGCAAGACGACGACGATCCAGATGCTGACCACCTTGGCGAGACCCGCCTCCGGTACGGCGACAGTGGCAGGGCATGACATCTGCAACGACCCGTTGGAGGTGCGACGCCGCATCGGCTATGTCCCCGAAAACGTGCGGCTTTACGACACCCTGACCGCGGCTGAGAACCTGATTTTCTTTGCCCGCCTGTCGGGCGTGGCGGACCCGAAGCGGCGCGTGGCAGAGGTGCTTGACCTCTTGGAGTGCACCTATCTGGCCGACAAGCGTGTGGGGGGCTTTTCCAAGGGGATGCGTCAGCGTGTCGGACTTGCGCAGGCCATTCTGCACCAGCCCGCAGTCCTGTTTCTGGATGAGCCCACGTCAGGACTCGACCCGATGGGCATCAAGATGCTGCGCGACCTGGTGATGCGCCTGAATACCGAATTCGGGATGACCATCTTCATGAACACCCATCTGATTTCCGAGATTGCCAAGACCTGCACCAGCATCGCGGTGCTGAGCCACGGCAAGCTGGTCTACCACGACCGGATTGAAGCAGTGACCGCCCGCTATGGCGACGACGCGGCCCTGGAGGAACTTTACCTGTCGCTGACCCCGGTTGGCCGTCTGGCCGAGGTGGCGTGATGGACGCTGCACCCTCACCCGGCTGGCTGATCGCCCGCCAATCCGCACGCTTTGTGCTGCGCGAACGAACGGTGGCTCTTCTGTCTCTGATGTTCGTCGTCCTCGTGCTGATTTCAGCCTGGCTTGGCTGGTCCGCGACCTCAACGGTCAACCGCATCTATCTGGACGCGGCAGCATTTCTGAAAAGTGCAGGGCAGCCGGTGCCGACAAACCCGGTTCTGGACATCTCGCCCTTGTCGTTGATGCGCAACATGTCGGTCTATGTGGCACTGATAGGGGCGCTTTCCGCCATAGTGATCGGCAATCGACTGATCGGCCTTGATCGCAAGGCTGGGGTGTTGCCGCTGATCGGCATTCGTCCGCTTGGCCGAAATTCCTATGCCGCTGGCAAGATCGCAGCCCTGACCGGGTTAATTCTGGCCTTGGGCGCGGTGGCCGGAGTTGTGGCGGTTGCAACGTTTTTGTTGCTGCCTGCCATCACATTGACGGGCACGCAGTGGGCCCAATTGGCCGGGTTCATGGCCATCACCACGCTTTACATGGGCATCTTTGGTCTGATCGGCCTCGCGTCTGGGGCTTGGGCAAAATCGGAAACCGTCGGGCTTTTGCTGCCCGTCACCCTCTGGCTGACCCTGACCTTCATCCTTCCGCAGCTGACCGCAAACCTGAACCCGACGGCTGCGATCAATCCGATTTCGGCGCTGGCCACCCCTCCCGACACCAGCTTCTTTCACTGGGCTGCTGTCGTACTTGGCCCCGTCTCGCTGGCCGATGCCTACAAGTTCGCCTCGGCGGCATTGCTTGACTACCTGCCGCAGGGCATCGCCTCGCCGTCCTTCATCCCGCCGGTGATCACCCTGGTCCTCGCGACCGGCCTGGCTGGCGGGGTCGCCTGGCGCGCACTGACCCGGCTTTCCATGACGCAAGGAGAGTACAATGTCTGACGCCGCCCTGAGCTCCATCCGATTGAACCCAACCCCTGTCCGCACTATCGCCGGCAAGGATATCCGCGATGCGCTGCGCGACCGTTTCATCCTGATCGTCACCGCCTTTCTGGGCCTTGCAGCCATGGTGGCCCTTGTGACGGGTGCCATCGCCTTGCGCGGCGACGTCGCGACTTATGAGGCAGCCAAGGCGTCCCTTCTTGCGCTTGGCAAATCTGCCGATGCGATCAAAGCACCCGAGTTCTACCCTTTGCGCCTGCTGCGCGGCGCCATCGAGCAGGTCGAGATCATCGGGGCCGCCATCGCCATCCTGATCGGCTATCGCTCGGCCGCCAGCGAACGCGGACGGCAAACCCTGGCGCTGATGCTGACGCGCCCGATGCGCCGGTGGCAATTCGTGGCGGGCAAGGCCTTGGCGGGGATTGGCCTGCTGGCGGGCGGTCTTGCGCTGGTTCTGGGCGGGCTGACCCTGCTCTTGCACTTCCTGTCAGGCATCGGGTTGGGCATGGATGATCTCCTGCGCATCGCCATCGTCTGGGCTGTGGCAGTGGCTTACACCGCCTGCTTCTTCCTGGTCAGTTTCATCCTGTCGCTGCATATGAAGCAACCCAGCCACGCGCTGCTGGTCGCCTTTGCGATCTGGCTGACGCTGGTGCTGGTGGCGCCGCAGATCGGTGACACGCTGGACCCCGACAATCAGGTGGCCGGGGGCGTGTTCAAGCAGTTGAACATCGCCAAGCCCGATCAGATCCAGATCATGAAGGGTTTTGCGACCTTCGAGACGGTGCGCGACGGCATCGAGCAAGCCTCTGTCACCAAACATTTCGAGCGGTTCACCTTCGCCGTGCTGGGGATCAAGGCGACCTATGCCGGGATGCCGCTTGGCCCGATCCTGATCGAAATGCTGGGCAATCTGATCTGGATTTTTCTCACTGCCCTCGGGCTCGGCGCGCTGGCGCTGGCCCTTCCCCTCAACCCCGACCGGCTTGCAAAAGCCTGAACTCAAAGGAACTACACCATGACCCTCAAGAAACACATCTCGACGCTTGCGCTGGTCTCCATCCTTGGCCTGACACTGGCCAATCCCGGGTTTTCCCAGACCACGACCGATACGGATGGCGACGGTGTGCCCGATGCCTCGGAGGTGCTGCTTGGCACCGATCCGCTGGTGGCGGACACCGATGGCGACGGCAAGAACGATTTGGCCGATGCCGACCCTGCCTTCATGGCAAACCCACTGGACATGACAGGTGCGCCCGCCACCTTCGCTATCAAGGAAGCGCTGGTCGAAAACAACTATGACTATGCCGCCAAGAAGGACGCGACCGATCACCTGGAACTCCTGGTGACCAATTCGGGCAGCGCGCCTTTGACCGGGTTTTCGATCTACTACAGCATCACGGATGCCGATACCGGCAAGGTCGAGGGCACGTTCCGCAAGCTTGACGGCTTCAGCGTTCCTGCCGGCGGCGAGGCGCGGATCCACCTCGACGACGGAGCTGTTGCCGGACATTTCCGCGCCAACCCGAACTCGATCTACATCACCAGTCAGGCGGCGAAGACCATCACCTTCGTTCTGAAGGCCGATGGCCTGGCACCGGTCAGCATCGATGTCGCCAAGGACAAAGGTGGTGCCGAAGCGGCGGATTGAACCCGAAACAACCCTTGAAAAGGGGCTGGACCGACGACGACAAGGCTATGTGTTTGTGCGGGGCATCTCCCCGCACAAACACGAACGATTTGCAAAGAGCCGTCACGACTTGTCGATTTGACCTATCCCCCCCGGGAGGATATGAACAGGGCATGAAACACGCTTCGCATCCAGACATCATTGCCCGACTGAAACGCGCTCAGGGCCACCTGGCCAGCGTTCTGAAGATGTTGGAGGATGATCGCCCCTGCCCGGACATCGCTCAACAGTTGCACGCCGTGGAAAATGCGATCGGCAATGCCAAGCGCGAGCTGATCCACGACCATATCGAGCACTGCCTTGAAGACAGCCAAGAGGGCGAACAGGGGCACGACGCGATCAAGGAACTGAAACTCATCGCGAAATTCCTGTGAGGGCCGATATGTTGAACAGGGTTCTCGATTGGTTTGGCTTTGGCAACGCAGATCACGGCCATTCGCACGGCGCTCATGGGCACGGTGGCGATCATCAGGGTCATACACATGGAGTGATGGATGCGACCATTGCCACGACTGAACGCGGCATATGGGCGATAAAGTGGTCCTTCATCCTTCTGATGGCAACAGGTGCCATGCAGGTTGCTGTCGTGATCGTGTCCAGCAGCGTGGCCCTGCTGGCCGACACGATCCACAACTTTGCCGATGCCACGACGGCGATTCCACTTTGGGTGGCTTTCGTCCTGGCCCGGCGCAAGCCCAGCAAGACTTTCACTTATGGACTCGGGCGCGTCGAGGATCTGGCAGGCATCCTGATTGTGCTGATCATCCTTTTCAGCGCTGTAGTTGCTGGATACGAAGCGGTTTCCCGACTGATTGATCCACATCCGGTTTCCAATCTCGGCTGGCTGGCAGCGGCTGGGGCAATCAGCTTTGTCGGCAACGAAGTGGTGGCAGTCTTGCGCATCCGGGTGGGTCGGGAAATCAACAGCGCCGCCCTGATCGCCGACGGCTACCACGCCCGGACAGACGGACTGACGAGTCTCGCCGTGGTCTTCGGGGCGCTTGGTGTCTGGCTTGGTTTTCCGCTCGCGGACCCGATCGTCGGTTTGGGGATTACCATCGCGATCTTCGGGATCGTCTGGCAGTCGGCGCGATCGGTGCTCACCCGGATGCTGGACGGAGTTGATCCAGAATTGGTGGAGGAGGTCGAACATGCGGCATCGCATGTGTCCGGCACGGGCAAGATCGTCGAAATCAAAGCGCGTTGGCTTGGCCATAAACTGCATGTAGACGTGGCGCTTGCCGTCGACGAGGCCGTCCTGCTCGCGGAGGCGAACGCGATTGCGAGCCGTGTTCAAGACGAACTGTTTGCCCATATCCCAGCGCTTTCAGTCGCGAACATCCGCTTTGCGCCAGCGGTTTCCGACAGCGGCCATAGTCATGCGCCCAAACCGTTCCGATTTGACGGAAGGCTCGCGACTGGTCTTGTGCAAATCGTTGACACCGAAGCCGGCGAGCGATTCCAGCTTCGCCTTTCACGGCACGCCGAAACCCTTCAGGCTGAAATCGCGATTCAGCGCGAGGCTGGAAGGATGGAAAGACTGGTGCTTTCTCCGGTCAACGGAGACCACCATTTCTTGCGGAGCGAAACTGCCCCGGCGGAACCGCACGAATTTGACGCGACGCTGCGTCTGGCGGCCGCCGAATCAACGGAAGTTCTGGCATTCCGAATGGTTGAGCCGCCACATTCTCACTGAGAAGGGGTTCGACATGAGTTCCACCCGTTCAATTTCACAACCGGAAATTGTCAACAAGCCCGGAATTTAGTAAACTCGACGGTCTCCACCAAACCCCTCGGATCGGCACCCCGAAGCCTGTTGTCCGCAGGCGCGGACAGAGCAAACGTGCAAACGGTAAATTCGCTGCGGAATTCACAAAGGGAACATTCAATCCGCGAAGGCCAAGTTTCTGACCTTGAACCCCGGACAGGCCTTGGCCGCATAGTCATTATGCCCCGAGACCTTCCGGATCGTCGCGCGCCCCCTGATCTCACTGATCAACCTGCTCGAAGCTGCAGCCTGTGCGGGTGTGAAGTTCTTCTCGAAAGGATCATCGGCCTTCGCCCCATAGCCACCCAGCAGGCAGATGCCGATGGTGCCTCGGTTATGCCCTTCGACATGGGCACCGATCTCGATTTCCTTCCGCCCGGGAGCGACCGCACCATCCCGGTCGATGACCCAGTGGTAACCGATGTCGCGCCAACCGCGCTGCTGGACATGCCAGCGGCGGATCTCAGCGACCTTTTCGGCGAGGGGGTGCCCAGCCATCCATTCGGGTCGGGTGTCGGCACAGTGCAGGATGATTTCGATGACGGGGTAGCGGGCGGTGCCTTGGAAAATCAAGGAATGTCCTTTCAAGGATGATGGGTCAGACGCAGACGAAGAAGATGAAACCGACCAGGAAAGCGACGCCCCAGAACAGGGCCTCGCGGCGGAGGTGGCGGAAGCGGTCAGCCTTGCGCATCACCGTTCCCTTTCGCCTTGGTGGTCCGAGTGCGGATCAAGTCGATCAGCAGACCGGCGATGGAAATTCCACCCAAGCCAACGATGAATGAGGCAAAGCCATTGGAGTCGCCGTTCGGTGCCAGGTCACCGATCATCGGGCTGATCAGAGGATTGACGAATGGCCCGACATAGAGGGCACAGATCGAGCCCACAAAAAGTGAAGCGACGCCGTCCTGCCAGCGCTCGCGCAGGGTGACCCAGCGCACAATGCCGCCTGCGGCTCCGGCGAGGGCGGTTTTAGCCTGGTCGGTCATGATCCATGACCAGAAGTCATTCGGGTTTGCCACGAAGGGCTCCTTTTCGGTTCGGGATGAGGGAGAGAGGCCAGACAGGTCGGGTCAGGACCAGCTGCCGCCCAGCACTGCGGCCGGGCCGAGGTAGATGCATTCGAAATAGCTGCCCGCGTTGACGACAGCGGCTGCTGCGACATCGAGGGCGATGGACGGAATGATTGTCCCGGCCGTGGTGATTTCGAAGGTACCGTGGATCGAGGCCCGAAGTGCCGCCGAGGTTGCGGCAGTGGCCAGGACGCCACCGCTGGCCGGAACATCGGACGCCGTGCCCGAGGTGGCGGTCGTGCCTCCGACGGCCACAGTGCCGCGCGAGCCGAAATCCTGCATCGACATTTTGCCGAAGATCGCTGACCCAGCGCCCTTCAGATCGAACTTGGCCGAACCGCTGGTGGCCGACATGGAGGTCAGAAGAAGCGAACAGGAGAAGCGATAGGTTCCAGCCGTCAGGGAAAGTGCCCCGTTCGTCGACCAGTTGAACAGCTTCTGCGCGGTGGTGGCGCTGGTCAGCGTATAGTTGGCCTGCAGAACGCCATAGGCAGAGGTGGCACCCGATCCGCCCGACAGATCGATCGACACTCCGCCTTGACGCCCTCGGAACTTGCTGGTCGTGGAATTGTACCAGAGGTCACCGTCTGCAACGATGCCGGGATCGCCCGCGTTGGGGTTTAACTGTAGCGCCACCATGGCGCGGACCCGGCCGGAGGTCCGCTCCAGCTGCAGGGCGTTGAACCAGGTGGTGCCATCGGCAGAGACCTTGATCTGGAAGTCATCCGATCCGGTGAGCCCGAATTCCGCCCGGCCGGAAAATCCGGTCTGGAACAGAAAGGAGCCGGTGTCTGTGGCGGCCGCCTTGTTGACCTTGACCTGATGTCCAGCGCCTGCATGGTTGAAGAGGCTGGCCGGGGCATTGAGCGACAGGCGGTTTGTCGCGTCGGCCGTAGCCCCGCCTAGGCCGAGGTAAAGAGCCGAGACGTTGGCCGCCGCCATGGCGATGGCAGACACGCTGCTGCCGAAAGTCACAGTCGGGCTGTTGATCGTCAGAGTGCCCAGCGCCCCGGCCACCGCCGATCCGATGATCACGTTGGTGGTCGACCCTGACACCCCAGCCGTGCCGATGTTCACGGTCTTGGTGCTACCGTTCAGCGTGGCGCCGGTGGCAAGGTTCGTGGTGCCAGTCGCGGTCGAGGTGCCGAGATCATTGTTGGCGTTCGACAGCGTCTGCTTGGCAGAGAAGGTCTGGGCGACGGCCAGCCCGGCCAATGATGTGGTCGCATCTGGCAGGGTGAAGACCCGAGTGGCCCCGGCCGTGAAGCCGGCAATCTGGAACCGGGCCTGCTTGGTCGGGTCGATGTCGTCCTGCAGCGTGAAAGTGGCGTCAGAAAAGACGCCGGTGATCAGCCCAGTCCAGATCCCAGTCCCGGCGTTGTAGAGGAGCAGCGTGTCCGTACTGATGTCGATTGCGGTCCAACCGTCGAGGGGCGCATAGAAGGCCCATGCCCCATCCTGCCAGGCAGCGATCTGGCTTGCATGTCCCGCCCACGCACCCGTAGGCGAAGCCGGAAGAATCCAGCGCTGTCCCTCGGTTGGGCTGACTGGCGGCGTGGCCAGCGCTACGCTCTGAGCTGTGACCTGCACCAGCGCATCAAGGCGGCGCAGGGCCTCGTTCACCGTGACATGTTTCTGCGACTGGCTCGCCGCGAGATAGGGCAGAACCAGGTTGGGCGTATCCGCCATGGGAAATCTCCTAGGGGGTCAGGATGGTTTCAGCGGGCGCGCCCCGGCCAAGCTGGCCGTTCTGGAAAACCCTGAGGCGCAAACTTGTGACTGGGCCGCCGAAATCGGCGGTCTGCATCGCGGCTGAATAGGTCCACGCGGCAATAGGCAAGCCAGTGACCGATCGGAGCACCGATCCACCGCCGTTCAGGATCTCAAGGTCATAGAACTCCGATGTCTCGCCCAGCGGTACTTCGGGCGCGTTCCAGCTGTCCCCCGCCAGTGCCCGAGTTCGGCGCAGCCAGGACAGGGTGATGTCGCCCGATCCCTGCCAGACGCCCTTGATCCGCACTGGACTCCAGGTGCGCAGGCCCCGGCCCTGCGGCGTAAAGGCCAGAGCGAGGTTGATGGCATCCCCGGCAGCACGACCCACCGGTCCGATGCGCCAGTTCCAAGGCATGCCAACCTCCGCCTCTGTCACCGGCAGTGGCACCAGCGCCGAATTCAGGAACACGATCCGACTGCCGATTGGCGCTGAGGTCACGATGGCGTCCTCGGTGCCGGATTGCCCCCGCAGCAGGCGCGTGAGCTTCCAGCGGCCGGTCGAGACGATGGCGGCGAGGCCGAACTGCAGCACCTCCCAGGTACCGGGTGCGGTTTCCAGCGCCAGCGCATTGGCGCCTGCGAACAGCTGCTCGTCGGTCACGCTTTGCAGCGATCCGGACGAGATATCTACCAGCAGTGCATTCGCCAGATCGAAACGCCAGGATGGTCCGGCCGCCAGCGCCGCCGCGAGACTGCCGAACTGAGCCGGGACCGACGCCGTGGAAAACAGCGAGAACCCATCCAGCGAGGCGCTTCGCCAGATCGCAGCCTGGCCATACCACGGAGAGGCCGCGACGGCCGCCAAGGGGCGGTAGGCGGCAATGTCTTCGCTCAGTTGCGGCAGGTCGAGGATTTCCGCGTCGGGTGAGCCGTAAACCACTGGCACGGCAGTTGACACGCCCCGTGATGGACCTTCGGGCAAGCCATAGACCGTCTGGTCCCGTCGCGATGCCTCCACCCGCCGCGCTTCCCCATCGGCGATCTGTGTCAGCGCGAAGTCCAAGCTACGACCGTCATTCTCGATGGAGACGACATCGGTCGGGTCGAGCGCCAGACTCGAGGGTGGCAGGGCGAAGGTCGCGGTTTCGCGGCCGATCCAGGCCTCGAACAGCGCACGGCGGGCGTTGCGATCAGCAGTCGCTGGCGGATGAGCGATGGCGAATTGCTCGGCCTGCACGCGAACACTGTCGACCGTGACACGGCGCGCTTCCACGGTGACCGCCTCATAGTCCTCGTCTGCGGACAGCATCCGCCATTTCAACACGCGCGGCAGTTCGGTTTCCTGGCCCCGGGTGAACTCGATGTCCTCACCCTCGGGCCGATCGGCTGCGACCAGATCGGCTGCGGTGATCGATGTCAGAGATGTGCCGCCCCGTGGCACGAAGCGCAGCAGCCCCTGGCTCTCCACCGCATCGAAACCGAAATACCGGGCCAGTGGCGCGATAGAGGCGCGCGGGCTTTCGAGGGCCGCGATCACGAAGCCCGGCACGGCATCGGCCAGGCGCGAGACATCCAGCGCGTTCGGATCGATCCCCGATCGGGCGCAAATCGACCGCACCAGATCCCCGAGGCTGGCGTTACCGAGGCGACCATTCAGCCAGTGCCCGACCTCCCAATTGGCAGTGTCGCCCCAGACATCGCTGCGCCCGGGCCAGGCGGGATAGGGCCGTCCGTCCCAGCACCAGACGGCGCATTCCCCCATGTCGATCATCGGAGCGGCATAGACCGACGAGACGGGGTTGTGCCCCGCATCTGACCAGTATCCGATCAGCGCTTCCAGATATCGGCGCTGGATCGCATCGTCCCGCGCCCCGGTGGAAAAGTACGGCAGCTCACTTTCGGAACTCTTGGGATCGAAGAAGACGTTCGGCTGGTTTGTGCCCTTGTCGACGGCGGGGCAGCCGATCTCGGTGAAGCGGATCGGTTTCGACTGCGGCACCCACGCCGTGGCGCTGGCACTCTCGATCCCGCCCGGCCGGTTCTTGTGGGCGCTGTACCACCAGTTGCGGAAATCCTTGGGCCGGAAGACCCAAGTCTTGCCATAGCCGCCATCGCTGATCGGCGTCCGGGTTTGCGTGTTGCGCGCGGCGTCCGAGGCGTAGAACCAGTCAAAATATTCGCCGCCCTCGATATTCGATTGCAGATAGGCCGGATCATGGATGCCCGACCAACCGCCCGAGGCGTCGAGGTGCGATGTGCCATCCCGCCAGTCGGAGAGCGGCAAATAGTTGTCGATTCCGATGAAGTTGATGTTGGCGTCGGCCCAAAGTGGATCGAGGTGGAAATAGATGTCGCCTGTGCCGTCGCCGGGCTGGTGACCGAAATATTCCGACCAGTCTGCCGCATAGCCGATCTTGGTGCCGGGCCCGAGGATCGCCCGACAATCGGCGGCGAGGGTTTGAATAGCGGCAACGGCGGGATAGGTGCTGGATCCGGAGCGAGCCGTGGTTAGGCCACGCAGTTCCGACCCGATCAGGAAGCTGTCGACGCCACCCGCCGCGACGCAAAGCTTGGCATAGTGCAGGACCATCCGGCGATAGCCCCATTCCGAGGGCGAGCCGGTCCAGCTGACGGCCGTGCCACTGACCGAGAAGTTGGTGGCTACTGCGGAGCCGAAGAAGGCTGCAATCTGGGTCGCTGCCGCACCGGTCTTGTCCACTGTTCCGGTCTGCCCGGCCGCAGGCGAAACGGAGATCCGGCCCCGCCAAGGATAGACGGGCTGGCCGAGGGTGGCAGCATTGGCGCTATAAGGATTCGGCAGGGTGTTCCCCGCAGGCACATCCATCATCACGAAGGGATAGAAGGTGATGCGTTTGCCACGGGCCCGAAGATCTTGGATCGCCTGGACCACCGCGAAATCCGCAGGCGTACCGCCGAATGCTGCCGCCCCGCTGACCTGACTGATCAGATGCGCGCCGGCGCGTGTCACACCATTCACCGCCCATGACTTCGGCGTTGTGGTTTTGGTGGTGGTCTCGACACCGGGCCGGATCAGGCAAGACCCTGCACGGAGATCCGTTCCGAACCAGCTGACGACAAGCGACACGCTCTCGAGGCTGGGTGCCACCTGTTCCAGGTTGTCCAGGGACGCGGGAAGGTCGGCTTTGCCGAAGGTGCTGTTCTGGTTCTCTGGCACCGTCACGCCGCTCGACGACCGTGTAATGGTTTCTGTCGCATAGACGAATTCGCCAGCGCCGGGGATCAGGTTCACCGCCCGGATAAGGCTTTCCACCGAACCGTCGGCCAGCGTCGGCCGGATCACCTCGAAGGACATCTGCGGGATGCGATTGCCGAACTTCTCCAGCGGCAGTTCCTCGAAGACGATGTAGGCCATGCCGCGATAGGCCGGAGCATTGCCCGCGCCCATCTTGGCCATGATGAAGGGATCGGGCAGTTGCGCCTCTGTGCCGGTGTAGACGCGCCAGACTGCCCCCGGCAGATCGAAGGGTTTGCCATCGGCCCAGATGCGGCCGATGCCGGAGATCGGGCCCTCGCAAAGCCCGACCGCGAAGGAGCACGAATAGGTATAGGTCGTAGTCTTGACCTCTCCGCCGCCACCGCCCTTGCCGCTGCCGCCTTGCGTGGTGGTCGTGGATTTCTCGAGAAAGTCGCTGGCCCAGAAGATATTGCCGCCGATCTTCATCCGGCCATAAACGTTGGGGATCACCGCGCCTTCGGTCGAGGAGGTGACGCGCAGACTTTCCAGCCGTGCCCCTTCGGAAATCTGGTTCGGGGCGAAGGAGGCGATGATCCGGCTGTCGACAATCGTGCCGATGATCGATCCTGCCGCTTGGCCAATAACGGCACCGGAAAGCCCGAGGATCGTGCCGCCAAAGCCCGCACCGATCGAGGCACCGGCGGCGGCAAGGACAATAGAGGCCATCAGAACACCTCGACAGGATTGGGAGGGACGGCGCTGGTCGCTGTAGGAAACTGGAACGCAAATGCCGCGCGCCGCGACCAGACAGGGGTGAACGCTTCCTCGACCACGCCCGAGCGGTCGTAGGCGTGCACTAAGGTCGGTCGGATCACGCCCTCTCCCAACAAGCCGCAGTGCTTGGCAGGCACGCCCGTGCCCATCCGGAACAGGATCAGGGTGCCGGGCCCGGCATCACCCAGCGACACCTCGATCAGGGCCGCCCTCGCTGCTTCGGCCAGGACTTCGCGCCGCCCCGCCTCGCCCCAGTCGCGGGAATAGGGCGGCACTTCCCAAGGCTCGTCGCCATGCAGCGCCCGCCAGATGCCACGCGCGAGGCCAAGACAATCGCAGCCAACGCCCTGCACCGAGGACTGATGCAGATAGGGCGTGCCGAGCCACGCGCGTGCGATTTCCAGCACGGCCGAAGGATCGGCCGGAGTCCGGGTGATGGCGTTCATATAGAAATCCGTCAGGTAAGGGGCGCGCCGTTGTTGGCATCGCCCTGATTGGGATAACGCAGCACGGCCTCTTCGCCGGGCATGTGCGGAAAGCCCCGGAAGTTCACGCCATTGCCGAACTTTGCCGAGCAGGTCGCGAACTGCTTGTCGCAACCCGCTGTGGCGAGGAAGGCGTCGCCGACGGCGATTGGCCGCACCGGGGCTTCGAAGAGGGTGACGACACCACCCGCAAAGCTGGCGATCTCGGCCTTGCGCCCGGCATTGGCACCGGAGGTCCAACTGACGACTCCCAGCGTGAAGGTGTCCACCCCGAAACTGCCCAGCACCGCAGATGTGAACCCCCGGCTTCCTGACAGAGTCGCCACGGTCCCGGCTGCGGACCAGAGCGGCGATGACAGGCTCACGCTGCAGCGGGTATCGCCCAGATCGGCATCGCAGGAGAACTGATAGGTCCGCCCGACCGTCTGGTTAAGCCAATGCGCCAAAGATCTCACCTCGGCCACAAAACTGGTCCGCCCCCGGCGAATATCCCCGAGGTTGCCGCGCCGCATCAACACGCGCTGGTCTGTCGCCGCCCAGTTGACCCGCCATACCTCGACCTCGGCATTGTCCCAGCGTCCGTCAAGAATGTCGGTTTCGGTGATCCGATCCGACGACAGCGCCCCTTCGACATCCTGCGCATCCACCGAGAAATCTTGACCGGCTCGAATTTCTGAAGGCACAAAGCCGCTCTCGGGCTCGTAACTGGTGCCCGCAAAGGTCAGGACCAAGTCATGGTCGGTGAAGCCAAAGACCGCACCATCACTGCGGGTGATCTTCCAGCACCAGGCCAAGGTGGTCGTGCCAGAATCCAGATGGGCCTGCAGCCCGGAAGGCAAAGATTTCATCGGCGGACCTCGATCAGAGGGATGGAGGAGATCGAACCAAGCCGCTCGATGTCGAGCGTCACGGGCAGATCGTCGGTGTCAAAACGGACCGGCACATCGAATTCGAAACCGGACGTCAGGTTGGCTCCGACCGAAGGCGGGCTCATGAAAGTGACGATCCCGGTCGAAATATCGACGGTCCATCCCGGCGCTGGACCCGTATAGGCGGGTTCGCGTAAGCTCGCTCCGAGGATGGTCACGATCTGCCCTGCGGTGCTGTTGCCCGCTCCGAGCAGGGCACCGGTCAGGCCAGCGCCGACGACAATGTCGAAGGACCAGAGCCAGAAGCCGCCACCAAGGTCAGTGATTGTGAGGTTGGAAACTGCCCCACCGTTCTGGTTGAAGATCGTCGGCGCGGCGAAGGTACCCTTGATGCCGCTGTCGAGGTTGCCGGGCTGCAGGCGCAGGTTCAGGCGCGCATCGGGAGACCCACCTGCCTTGAACCAGACCTGTGCTCTGTACTTCTTGCCCTGCTGAACCGGGACCGAGGCGTGCTGGCGCAGGCCCGCACCGGTCGTGCCGAGGTCATAGGCGGCGGTGAAACTCCCATAAGTCACCGCGCTGTTCGCCCCAAGGGCCCCAGTGTTCGACCAGGTCACGGACTGCATATTGCTGCCCGAGGTCAGCAATTCCGGCCCTTGCAGAGTCAGGATCCCGGCTTGAACTGTTCCGGCCACCGGCTTCAGGATCGTGCGCGTCCAGGTCTGCCCGCCAGAGGTGTAGAGCTTCTTCAACTGGAAGGAGGTCGTCGTGCCATCGCCGGTCCCGAGCGGCTGGTCGAAGCCGGTGATCGCGGTCGAGGGCAGGCAGGACTTGTAATCCGCCCAGTCTTTCCAGCGAAAGCCGCGCAGGCGGCCGTTCCTCGCTTCGAAGAAGGCGATCACCGCTGCCAGATCGTCAGCGCGGCGGATCCCGTAAGCCGCATCATAGGACCGACGCGAATTGGCCCATGACGCATTCCGCTCTTCATCGCCCGAGGCGAGCGTGACAATCTGCGTGCGCCTTTGCGGCCCGCCGCGCGCTCCACGGCTGATCATGTCTGGAAAGCGGACTTCATCGAAGGCCATCAGAAAGCCCTCCGGCCGAAAGCCACCGCGCGGGCGATGTCGCTCGCCACCTGAACGCGGGACTGGCGGAAGCTCTGCGCATCCCTGGCATTGATGGTCACGGCGATATTCTGGCCGCCACCGCCTGACTGCGAACCGCCCTGTGTCGCCAGTTCGCGCCGCGACAGGACCCGCTCGCCCTTTTGCAGGATGGCGGGCACTTCATCAGGGCGCAGACCAGCCCAGCCGCCGGAGTGCATCCGGGGCGCGCCCGCAAAGGCCAACGCCGGGATCATCCGGCCGGAGGCAGTGTTCCCGACCATGCCGCCCGTGTGTAGGACCGGGGCGAAAATCCCACCGATGCCGCCCAGCGCGCCGGAGAGCATGTCGGCGATGGGGCCGAGCACGGATTTGCGAACAGCCAGTTTGGCGAGATCGGCCAGAATCGAGGTGACAAGATCGCCGAAGCTCAACTTGCCGGTCTTCACAAACTCCCCGACCGCGTCCTCTGCTGACTGGAAGGCACCGACGAGCGCCTGTCCAACATCAGAACCGATGTCCTTGGCCTTGCTGGCATAATCTGAGAGCGCTGCGGTGACCGCTTTCCATCCTGTAGCCGCAGCGTCTGCCGCCGCTTTGGTTGCACCGCCCGCGCCACCAGCTGCGCGACCCGCCCCATTCAGCGCATCTGTCGTTCCATCGGCGGCAGTTGTCGCGGCATCCAAAGCGGCAGTCCCATCCGTCCCCGCCTTGGTCATTGCCTCTTGGAGGGCCTGCCAACTGGCCAGAGGCCTGGTCGCTGCATCGGTCAGCATGCCCGCCGCTTCGGCATAGGCCGCTGCTCTGTCTCTGGCATCGCTGGCCATCGTGCCGAGGCCGAGATCGGGCGTCTCCAGGTAGGTCTTGCCCATGGCCGCCTTGAAGGCGTCGGCGGCAGCGGCCCCAGCGGCGCTGGCTGCTCCGGCAAAGGGATTGTCCACTCGGCCCAAGGTAACCGGATCAAGCGTGCCGATCTGAATGCCGCCCTCGCCGGTGGCCCAATCCGGCAGCAGGTCAAGCGCCGCATTGAGGCCGGAGATGAAGGTGTTGATCCGGGTGACCACTCCGTTCAGCATCGCCTCGACCCCGCCGATCAGCCCGTTCGCGGCCTGGAAGGCGAAATCGCCGATGGCGGAGGGCAAGGCGGCCCAGATTGCCTTCACCGCATCAAACGCCCCCTGAAACACGCCGGTCGCGGAATTGCCGAAGCCGACGACCGCCACCAACGCGCCTTGCATCCCATCGGCCACGGTCGCGGTGATCCCCGACCAACTGGCGCTTAGGCTCGCGACCACCGCATCGACGCCAAGCCCAATCCGGTCCCAAACTTCACTGGCGAGATCGGAGAGGAGCCCAAGTGCCGCGCCAAACCCGCCCGCGCCCTCCACCAATTTGGAGAACTGGTAGACCAGCTCCCCGGCCCCCACGATCAAAGCGCCAATTCCGGTGCGGATCAGCGCACCCTTCAGGACTGTCAACGACAGGGAAAACCCGCTGACGCCCAGCGCAGCCGCGCCCAAGGCCACGACGAAGCGCCCGGCGAAGAAGGCCGCGAAGGCACCGGCGATGCTGGAGATCTCGCCGATATGATCGCCGAGGAAGGCGATGCTAGTCTGGAAGATGCCACCCTTCCGCGTGGCATCGGCCAGCGCGTTTGCCACCGTTTCCAGCGCAGGTGCGACTGCGACGGTCAACTGATTGGTAAGGCCAAGCCAGACGAGCCCGAGCCGGTCGATGGCATCGCCCGCCGTCCGGATCTGGTCGGCGTCCTGATCCGACACAGCGACGCCGAAGTCGGTGATGTCCTGCGACGCCTGACGCAGGGTGGCACTGTCGATCCGGCTGAATGCGAGGGCCGCTTTGTCCCCAAACAGCGCAGCGGCGACAGCCGCCCGCTCGGCTGGGGGTACGAATTTGGTCATCGCGTCCTGAATGGCCACGATGCGCTCATCCAGCGGCAGCGCCTGCAAATCGGTGGCCGTCAGGTGCAGGCGCTTCAAAGCGTCGACCGCCGTGCCGGTGCCGCCCGCCGCATCGGACAATTTGAGTGTCAGCTTCTTGGTGGCGGCCGTAATCTCGTCCATCGAGACGCCCGCCAGGTCACCGGCGAAGGTCAGTACTTGAATGCTGCGGGTGGTGGTGCCGAGCGATTGCGCCAGATTTGCCTGTGCATCGATGGTCTCGAGGCCCGACTTGATCATGGCGATGCCAGCGGCGGCGGCTGCTGCGACGGCCACAGCTGCGGCGATCTTCACTCGCGTAGCGAAAGCCGAGAGCCGTGCATTCGCAAGTTCCGCTTCGCGGGACATCCGGCCGAAGCCCCGGGCCCCTGCATCGCCCACGCCTTCCAGTTCCGCCCGCACCTGTTTGCCGCCCTCGGCGACCAGGCGGACCGACACGCGTTTTTCAGCCATCCTCGGCTCCGATTTTTTCGTTGATGCGGCGGACCATCACCGCCTCCAGCTCCGGCAGAAGTTCGGCTGCCACCATCGGGTTCAGGCCCAGCGCGTGGGCCAGCGCCAAGGCCCCGCTCATGTCCCAGCCAATGACTGCCTTACCCGCCACTCGCATTTGGCCGCCGAGGCGGCAGACCAGATCCCAGACCTGCCATCCGTCATGGCTGACGGGCAGGTTCAGTCGCGCTGGGCAATCGGGGCACTGACTTCCGCAGGCCGCGCAGTAGCTGTCGCCCCCGCCGAAGTGCCAGTCAGCAAGGGCGCAGAGGCGTTTTTTTCCGCGTCCAGCAGCATGCCGCGGCTGACGTAGAGCATGTTGAACGCCTCGAAGATCGGCCAGAGCGACAAGAGGGCGTCGATGCCTTCCTGACTCACAGCGAGGATGTTGCCCTCCAAATCGCCGACGCCCTCCCAATCGACGACAGCACGGCGCGCCAACGCCCCGGCGAAAGTCGCGGCCCGGGCGTCGTTGCTGGAATCGGGATCCAGATCCTGCACACATGGATCAGCGCGGGTGGCCACCATCAGCGCGGTGGTCAGCGGCAGCAACTTCAGGCGCACGCCATGGCCAAGGTCGAGCCATTGCGGCTCCGGGGAAAGTTCCAGGCGGATCATCAGTAGGTTCCAATGCTGTTGACGAGGACGACAGTGCACATGCGGGCGGGGCTGGTTGCCAAGGCAGCCTGCCAGTCGAAACTGGCCTGGACGCCCTTGGGGCCCTTGATCTCAATGCGCGGTCGCGGCAGGTAGACCGCATGGGCGGTCAGGGTCAGGCTCTCGCCGCTGGCCAGCACATAGGAAAACTCCAGCGCTGCCGCCGTGCCGTTGATGGCTTGGGTCAGCAGCGTGGTGTCGGCAAAGCGCACCTCGATCTTGCCAGTAAGCGCCGCGATGGTTGGATCCGCGCCGTCGATCTTGGCGTCCGAGCGGATGGTCTCGATCCGGTCGAGGTTGTTGGCATAGGTCAGATCCGCAGAGACAATGTTGCCCAGCGCCACCCCTTCGCGCTTGATTGCCCCGTTGAAGTGGCCGAACCGTTTCAGGGCAATGGCCGCCGGTGTGCCTGCGGCCGTGGCCCCGGCAATGGCTTCGCCCTGCGCCACCAGCATCGCCTTGGCACCGAGCAGGCCAGACCGTTCCATGGACCAGGACAGCGCGTCCAGAACGCAACCGGAATACATCGCAAAACGCGGTACTTCGGGCATGGCGACTTCGATGGACACGCTAGGCAGGTTCCAACTGCCTGACATGAAGGTATGGGCGTTCAGACCGCCGGTCAGGGTGGCGCCCGAGACAGTGCCGTTGGACGCAGGCGAGATCGATGCTGCAAGCGTGAAGGTATTGCCGGTGCTGCCGAGCGTGTCATGCACCATCGTGAGCGCCGTCGCTGTGCCGGTGTAGGTCGCCAGCGCGACGCCCGGAACCACGCTGGCGTTCAGCGCCACCGCAAGGGCCGTCATGGTCGCCGCCAGGTTGGCACCGATGTTGACCTGGTTGCCCGTTGCCCCGGAGGCCACGAAGGTGAAGGCCGTGCCGTTGATCGTCAGCGTGCTGTTGACGGCGGGCTGCGCCGAAAATGTGATCGACCCAGTGGCGGCCACGGTGCCTGCTGTCGTCGGCGCCCCGAACGCCGCTTTCAGCCAAAAGCCGAAGCCCACAGCATCGATGGGAACCTCAACATCGCCATCCGTCGTGATGGCATCCAGCAAGGGCGCGCGTGGATCGCGGCCATAGCCCAG
Source organism: Devosia equisanguinis (assembly GCA_943372435.1). Taxonomy (GTDB): domain Bacteria; phylum Pseudomonadota; class Alphaproteobacteria; order Rhizobiales; family Devosiaceae; genus Devosia; species Devosia equisanguinis_A. The sequence goes on along the minus strand of CALRYQ010000004.1, from coordinate 62,876 downwards.
CAGTTCGGATGCCAGCAGCGGTTGCTCGGCCGCCAACGAGGAGGTGATGAAGGGCATCTGGGTAAACCCCGATCCCGGTGGGGTGCCGTAAACAGACTCGAACGCAAGCGCCATCTGCGCCCGCGCTCCTTGTGCGCGTGCCATGTTGGTCTCCTAGATGTTGGATTATCAGCCGAGAGGATCGGCCAGCGAATAGTGCAAAACCACCGTGATGACGGCGGCCTTCAGGCTGGCTGCACCCTCGACGGGCAGGTCAACCGGTCGCGGGGCCTCTGCCTCGGCCCAGTCGCAGAGGCCGCCCAGCGTGCGGTCGACAGCAAGCGCCGCGCCGATGCTGGCACAGAGCGCGTCGAAGGAGGTGTCTCGTGCGGTGCCCTGCACGACAGCCTCGATCTCGGCCCGGTGCTCATAGTGGTAGGTCAGTGGGGACAGCGTGACCTCAGGTTCGCCCGGTTCACCATCGCGAAGGATCAAAAGGCCGGCTGACGGGATGCGCTCAGGCAGGACGTCCCCGCGCAGGGCGGTGGCGGAAAGTGTCTGCAGCCGCGCGTGCAGCGCGGTCAGGATGGTTTCGCGGATGGTAGGCATGGATGCTCCGGGACCGTTCTTGCAAAATTAGTGCTTGCAGGCTATATAGCTTCCAAGACATGAGGACCGAATGCCCTGGACAGTATCCTTCGCCGACGAATTCGAACCGGAGTTCGATGCCCTCGACGAAGAGATTCAGGACGCGATCCTCGCGCGGGTGCTGCTTCTCGAACGCGAGGGGCCATCACTCGGACGACCGCATGCCGACACCCTGACCGGGTCGAAACATGCGAACATGAAGGAATTGCGCTGCACCGCCGCCGGTGGCGTCTGGCGCATCGCCTTTGCATTCGATCCCGACCGACAAGCGATCCTGCTTGTCGGCGGGGACAAATCAGGTGGCAGCGAGAAGCGCTTTTACAAGCAGCTGATCGCCCGGGCCGACGACCGGTTCGACCGCCATCTGGCACAACGGAAAGGATGACGACCATGGCACGGACCCTTCAGGACAAGCTGGCGACCCTTGATCCCGCCCGTCGTGCCGGGATCGAAGCCGAAGCCGCAAGGCTGCACACCGAATACCTGACCCTGCAGGAACTGCGCAAAGCCAAGGCTCTGACGCAGGTGCAACTGGCCGAAACGCTCGGCATCCAGCAGGCAACCGTCGCAAAGTATGAACGCCAGAGCGACCTGCTGCTCTCGACGCTGACCAGCTATGTCCGCGCGATGGGCGGCTCGCTGAAGCTGATGGTGGAGTTCCCCGGCAAAGCCCCTGTGGCGCTTGAGGGCTTGGGCGACACCGAAGAACCAAGTCGGCGGCGGCGCGGACGGGAAGCTGTTGCGCGTCCCTGACGCTCACCGGGCATCCACCCACTTCGCCACGATCAGCCCCGGAACACCGTCCGCCGCCCGCTCTGCATCCCGCGCGAGGTCCAGCCGTTTCGGCAAATTGACCTGGGGCACCAGCAGGAAGATCGGCGCGGTAACGACGCCCCGGCCGGTTTTCGACCGTGACGCCACGGCCCGACCCTTGGTGTTCAGCCGCCCCTCCGCCACCAACAGGCTCGGCCCTCTCCGACGATAGATGAACCGCAGGCGCAATCCGGTGCGGCGTTCCCATTCGCCGGGGGTGATCTTGCCGCCCCGCGTGGACTTGCCGGCCGCAGGCGTCGGGATCGCCAGCCAGAAGCCGTTTTTCGACCGGATCAGCGGGCCGGTGTCATGTGCCCCGACGATGACCGGCGCGTTCGACCAGACGAGGGTCGCGGCATTCAGGCTTTCGCCAAATTTCGGGAAATTGTCGGCGCGGATCGAATTGGCAAGGCGCATGCCCAAGCCCGCGCCGGTTATCTGCGCCCGCCAGGCGGATTTCAGACCAGCCCCCGCCTGCCGCATCCCTGCGGACACCGCCCGTTCACCGGACAGGACTTCCTCCCGCATCATGGCGACGATGTCGGGCGTGATGTCGATCTTCAGCTTCATGTCGGGCGCAGATCCACGGTCCAGACCAGGCGCTCACGGTCGCGCACCGGTTCGCCCTGGATCAGGAAGGCCTCGCTGTCGATCTCGATCCGGTCGCCAGGGCGCGGGTTTGGCACCTCGGAGCTGCGCAGGTCGATACGGGTGGTCTCCGACCAGAGCCGCGCATCTCCAAAGTCCGTGACGGCGTCGGCGCGCCGGGCGATGGCGCGCACCACGAGAGGTGCGGCGCCATCGGCGGTGTAAACCGCATCCCGTGCAATGTTCGGGTCAGCGAAGAGTGCGCCGACGGCGGCGTCAAATGCCGTCACTGGAACGCGCCATTCAAGCGAACGCGGCCGATAAGGTCCGTGGCCCCGCCTGCCACGACGTCGGTCGCCACGCCAATCAGCGTGTTCGACGTCAAGGTCTTGGTCGTGTTCTTCGCCGTGTTGTCCCAGTAGATCTTGTCGCCCACCGCCCAAGCTTGCGAGGCGACCTTCTTCAGATCGTAGACGCCCTCGAGTGCGGTTTCGACCGGATCGCCCAAGGCGGCCGTGCCAGCGGCGACGCCGAAGATGGCACCGACGAGCAGACCATCGCCAGAAGTAACAGCATAGGGCGCGGTCAGGGTGATGGTATTGCCGGGCTGAACGTAATTCTTCATCGCGGATGTCCTTTCGCGAACATGGAAACAGGCGACGCAAAGTCCGCCTGTCAAGGTTCAGGTGATGGAATTGGCCCGGCTTACGCGCCGGGGTTCTTGTAGAGCCCGCGCCAGTCGATGGCCTTGGCGCCGAAGTCGAGGCGGCACTTGATCTCCACGCCGTCCACATCGAAGCCGTTGCGAGTTTCGATATAGGCACCCTGCTGGCCCTCGAGATAGGCGTATTCGATGGTGTCGATCTGGTTGGGGCTGGCCGCCAGATACCAGGCGGTTGCGCTGTTGGCATCAAGGCGGGGCTCGCTGATCGGGCTCAACGTCCGGATCGACTGCGGCACCACCTTGGTGCTGTCGGCGGGCACAAGATTCTGCGCCACCAGCTGCTCGGCCTTCAGTTCCAGCGCAGCCGGCACAATCAGGAAGGCGGGTCGGACGTTCAGCACGGTCTTCTTGTCGAAGCCGGTCTGCAGCGCCATCGCCGCCCGCGCCGCGCCGACCGCATCGACGGCGAGTGCCGCGCCGGTCCCGGCAAGGTTCTTGTGGTTGGCGTGGAACAGCGCGTTGCCGTCGGCCATGGCCGGGTTGGCGGTGATGATGCCCCAGACCACATCGCTTTCCAGCTGCGCAATGGAGTTGCCGTACATTGCCGGGATCCGGGTGAAGGCATCCAGATCGTCGTTGATCAGCGTCTGGCGGGTGATTGCGACCACCCGGCCATAGGTCTTGACCTTGTAGCTCTCCTTGCTCTCGCCGAGCGTCCCGCGCTTGAACTCGCCGCTTTCGCCGACCTCCAGCAGCTGGGGGGCCTCCCCTAACTGCACCCGGTTCATCGCCTTGAAGTCGGTAGCCAGTACCTGGCGACAGAACAGCATGAAGGTGCGAGGATAGGTCTCGTAGGCTTGGCGCAGGGTCTTGTTGGTGACGGCCGACAGGATTTCGGGGAAGTCGGAGGTGGAATGCAGCGAGCGCGTTGCCACCTCGTCGCGCGAGAGGCCCCGCGTGTTCACCCCGGCATTGGTCAGGCTTTCGCGGGCAAGTTCCAGCAGAGACATGCCGCGATATTGGCGGGCGGCGTCTTCCAGCGGGAAGAGCGTCGGGCTGAAGCGGTGCAACAGCGCATTAGCCACGGCGTCGCGGCGGGTCATGCGCTCATCCCGCCCGCCGAGCGGGATCGAGACATGCGGGAAGGTGCGGGTTTCGTCCGACCGGGCGGCGACCTGATCCAGGATCAGACGGCGGGATTCATCCACGGTGACCCCGCGCTTGACCAGATCTTCGGCAAACCCGCGTTCAAGGTTCAACCGGCCCGCGAGGTCATAGATGGTGGAGACGCGGTTGCGTTCACCCTCCCGGGCGCGGGTCGCGATGGCCTCGGCGTCGGGCGCAGGAGTCAGTTCCGGCATACGCGAGGCATGCGGTTCGGGATGTGCCGGGGTCGCGACAGGCTGCTGGCGGGCCTCGGTGCTGGCGGGGACATCCCCGGCCACGGTGGTCGTGTTCTCAGGCATGGATGCCTCCTTTTGCGTGCGGGTGTCGATGATTTCGACGGGAAAATTGGCCTGATCTGAAGCGCGCACCTGCGCGCGAGGATCGGCGGGAACGGTCACGAAGCTGACCTCGAGTGGGGTCCAGCGTTCGACGATGCGTTGTTCGATCTCGCCCTTTCCGGCGGGCTCGACCACCTTCACCCGCTCGATGGAATAACCGACCGAGACGTTGCGGATAATGCCGTCGCTGATCAGGCCGAACATGCGGTCGGCGGCCTGATCGAGCCCTTCGCGGGGAAAGCGGATGGTGGCCTTGCCTTCCTTGCCCTCGATCCAGGCACGTTCGACCACGCCCACCTGAGAATAGGAAGACCAGACCGAATGGCTGTCGAGCGCCGGGGCCCCAGCGTTGAGGCGGGTCAGGTCGACGGCCCGGTCGCTGACCTCAAGAATCTCGTCGAAAGGGACGGATGTGTCCCAGCCGGTCCAGCGTCGCCGCCGGACAGCCGCGCCGGTGGTGAAGACCACATCAATGGAACGGGCCTCGGTATCGACGGTCGCAGGCAAGATGGGCGCGCGCCGCAGCTGCATCGGCAGGGCGACCGGCGTCGCCATGATCGTTTCGGGCATGGCCCTGTTACTCCTGTGCGGTGGATGGGGAGCCGGCCGGATCGGCGGCAGGGTCGGCGGCCGGATCGCTAGTTTGCGCGCTGCCGGTCTTGGTGACGCGGCGAGGATCGCTGTCGAGAACGATGCCGAGGGCGTCGAGCTTGGCATTGGTGGCGGCGATTTCCGCCAGAACCGCATCCGGATTGCGGCCCTGTTTTGCGATCACCTCAGCCAAGGTCATGGTGCCCGACCGGATCGATAGGAGGTTCGCCAGAGCGTCCTTCTGCGGATCGACCGCTTCGAACTTCGGCGGCGACCATTCAACCGGCACGTCCGGCGACGGGATCTGGCCCGCCACCCATGCCGCTTCGGTGAACCAGCGCCAGACCGGGGCGCAGAACATCGGGATGAACAACTGCCATTGCACGGCGTCGATCTGGCGGCGAAACTCGACCAGTCCCGCCCGGATCGAGGAATAATTGACCTGGCTGAGATCGCCGGTCAGCAATTCATAAGGCACCCGAAACCCGGCCGAGATGGTGTGCAGACTGGCCCGCTTGTATTCGCCATAGCCCCCCGTGGCGGAGGGCTGGTTGAAACGGATGTCCTTGCCGCCCCGCGCATAAGCGATCAGCCCGGGCTCGAACTGCTCGACCCGGTTGCCATCGGCATCGACCACGGCGGGCGCGATGCCTTGCTGGGATTCGTCATCGCCAAAGACGATGGCAGTGACGCAGGCCTCGGTCTTCTTGCGAACCAGTTCCGCCACCTCATAGTCGTCGAGATCACGCAGAGACCGGATCACCGGCGCGCCCCAGGGTACGCCGCGTACCTGCGTGCGCTGCTTTTCATAGACATGGGCGATCTCGGTGGCGGGGACCGGGCGACTTGCCGTCCCACCCCGCAAGCTGCCTTGGGCATCGCCTGGATGGTCGGTATAGAGCCAGTAAGCGCGACGTTTGCCGACCGGGTCGAACTCGATTCCCTGGACGATGCGGGTCGGGCTGGCATCGCCACGTTTGGTCGCGTCGAGAAAATCTGCCTCAAGCACCTGCAACTGCAGCGGCACCGCCAGACCGTCCCCCGCCCGCCGCAGACGGCGGCGCACCAGCACCTCGCCCGCCTCGACGATCTCCCGACAGATCAGCGTCTGCAGCCCGTAGAAATCCAGCTGGCCGTCGGCGTCGCAATCCGCCGTCCAGCGGGTGAACAAAGCATCGACCTTGCGGTCCAGCTTGTCGTCGCCGCTGGCCGCACGGGGCATGATGCCCGAACCGACGATGTTGTTCACCAGCACCGCCACCGCCTTGGCGGCATGCGGGTTGTTCCGCACCAGATCGCGCATCCGGTCCCGCAGAAGCGCCCCGGCCACGCCGATTTCGGTGTCGGCCGAGGACCCCGGCGCGCGCCAGCCCTCCGTCCGCCGCCCCTTCGACGCACCGTCATATCCCCGCGTCAGGGTCTCGAAGGCCTGCCGGGCCAGCACGCGCCGAGCAGCCATGCGCGGGGCGACCGAGGCGATGGCATGGTCCATCCAGTTCGCCGGCATCAGCGATCCCCGCGGGAGAAGCCCGCCAACCCGGCAACTGGCAGCGGCCGCGCGGTCCCAGCGATGGAGCGTTCGATGGTCCGGATGCGTCCCAGCAGATCCTCGGCCGAGCCATAGTCGACGGATTTTCCATCATAGCTGACCCGGGTCGTGCCGCTGGCATAGGCCCGGCGCAATGCGGCCAGTTCGGTTTCCGTCCAGTCTGCCATGTCAGAACCATCCTCCGCGTCGGCCCAGCCAGTCCGACTGCCGTTTTCCCTGGGGTGCGGCCTGCGGGCGGTTGACCCGTCCCGCCGCATCCATTTCCGTTGGCGCCGCCCCGAGTTGATCCTCGAGGTCGCGCCATTTCTCGTCGGCCCAGCGGTCCGCACCCGCGATCCATGCGGCAGCGCGGGCATAGACCCGGCAGTCCAGCGCCTCGTTCCGTTCGCGCAGCTTCTGCCACTCCAGCCGGGCAAAACCGCGCTTGGTGCGCACCGTCACCAGCTGCTCGGCCACGAACTGCTTCAGCCATTCGTTCTCGACCCAATGCGGCAGATGCACCGAGCCGGGCGGGAACGCGGCCCCCTCGGCCATGTCCTCCTCGGTCGGCCGTTCCAGCCGCAGGAAACGATAGGTCTCGGCCTTGAAGGTCGACACCGCAACCGTCCAGAGCCGGGCCCCGCGCCGCAAGCGTTTGCCGCCTTCGGTCGCGTCGACGAAGGTCGGCCCCGACACCGGGCTGGAACGATTGAACCCTTCGACACCCTTAACCGGTGACACCTGACCAAACCCCTGCGCCCGCGACCAGGAATAGACCGCCGGGGCTTCATAGCCGGTATCGATGGCGAGCCGCGCAATCCGCAGATGCGCGCCGCGTTCATGAGGCCAGGACCGGTCCAGCAGCGCGGTCAGTTCCGACCACGCGTCGTGCCGATCCGGTCCACCCTCGATCACGACGTGATCGACCAGCCAGCTTTCGAGGCCGCGACCCCAGGCCCAGACATCGACCTCGATCCGATCCTTCTGGACGTCGGCCCCAGCGGTCAGGAACAGCCCGCCCGCGGGCACCGCGCTGGATTTCCAGCGCTCGCGCCGGTCGTAGAGCCGCTGCCAGTCAGGGGCTTCGCCGGTTTCGACCCAAGTTTCGCCAAGGATCGTGTTGCGGAATGCCTTGATGGCCTCGTCCGACCCTTGGGCTGCTTCCCATGACCGCACGATCCGCTCCCAACTCAACCAGCCGATCGGCGAGTAAAGCGCCGAGAGGTGATACCCGACCGTGGTCGGATCGGCGGCAACGGCGGTCGCGCGCCATTCGCCAGCTTCCAGCATCGCCGTCTTGTTGTGTTCGCCGATGGGCTGGTCACAGCCTTCGCAATGATATTCCGCCGTCTCCGGCTTGCCCTTCTGCCAGCGCAGCCGGTCGAACTTCAGCCATTGCATTGCGCCGCAGTGCGGGCACGGCACGAAGAACCGGCGTTGGTCGGACGCCTCGTATTCCCGTTCGATCCGGCTCAGGCCCCGGATCGTCGGCGTCGAGACCAGGAACACCTTGCGCCGATGGGCGAAGGTCAGCGACCGTGCTTCCGCCAGTGTGACGGGATCGCCTTCCTCGTCGGCGGACGCCGGATAGGCATCGACCTCGTCGAGGAAGATGTACCGCGCCGGGGTCGAGCGCAGCCCGACAGCCGAGTTTGCCCCTGTCATGATCAGGATGCCGCCCGCGAACTCCTTGGACAGCATGGTGTTGCCCGCGTCGCGGGATCGCGCCGGTTTGACCCTCTCCCGCAGGTCCGGGCTTTCGTCGATCAGTGGGTCGATCCGCTGGCGCGAGTTGCGCTTGGCCAGTTCCACGGTCGGCTGGACCGCCAGCATCGGTCCCGGTGCCTGGTGGATGGCAAAGCCGATCCAGTTGTTGCCCGCCTCGGTCGCCCCGACCTGTGCCGCTTTCATGAAGACGATGCGCTGCATCACATCGCCGGGCGACAGCCGATCCATGATTTCGCGCATGTAAGGCGTGCGCGCGGTGCGATAGCGCCCGGGTTCGGCCGAGGCACGCCCCGAGAGCATCCGATGCTTGTCCGCCCATTGTGACACTGTCAGATCGGGATCGGGCGTCAGCCCTGCGCCCCAGGTGCGCAGGATTTCCGCCGCGCCGTCGAAGTCGGTCAGACCGTCGTCGTCACCGGAAATCGGGCCGGACCTCGGCAAGTTCGTCGAGGTGGGCGCGTACATGTTTTTCCAAGGCCTTCTGCATCGCGGCCGGTTCCACGCCCAGTTCCGCCGCCATCAATGCCGACGACCGCGCGGGCCAGTTCACCCATGCGTCCCGCACCTCGCGCGCCAGCCGGAACACCAGCGACAGCGCGCGTGCCCGCTCGATCAACTCCCCCTTCAGCTTCTGCAGCCGGATCCGCCGCTCCTGCGCCTTCAGCACCTCGTTGGCGGTTTTCGCCTGCAGATAGGTCGTCCCGCCGCCCACGGCTGGCACCGCTAGCCCCTGTTCGCGCAGGGTGTCCCCGACAGCGGCAGCGGCCGCCTCGGGCACCGGCTTCAGCTTTGGCTCCGGCGGCTTCCTGGTCTTCGACGGGTCGGTCGTTTCCGCCCGACGCATATCGCTGGCATCGGCATGGATGCTGCCATCCGCGAACAGGACAAGTCGCTCGGCCGCCTTCGCCTTTTGGATCGCGCCCCGCGACAACCCGACATGCGCGGCGTACTGGCGCTCGCTCATGCCCTGCATTGGCGACTCCGATTATCATTCAAGATCATGCACTTATGAAGTTGATAAGCGTCGCGGACAGAGGGAACGTGTCTCCACAAGAACGCTGCAACTCACCACGGAGCCACGAACATGACCCGCCGCGCGACCGATAATACGAAAGCCCTTGATGCCTTCCTCGCCGCCAAGTTCGAGATCGACGCGATGCTGGAACGCCTCGCCGCCCTCAGCGCCGACCATTTCGAGACCAGCCCCGACGAGATCCATTGGGGGCACGTCGGCACCTTGAACCACTACCGCGCAAAGCTGCGCGAGATCACCGACAGCGCCTTCAAGGAAGGCGAACACGCCGAGTAACCAATCCAGCCATCGCGCCAGCCCCGCCCTGCGGGGCTCGGCCTCGTAGAAGGGCCTGCATCCCGCGCGCCCCGAAACGGAGACGACGATGACCCAGCTTTCCGACACCCAAGCCCTGATCCTGAGCGCCGCCGCCCAGCGGCCTGAGCGCATCGCCCTGCCGCTGCCCGAAAGCCTGCGTGGCGGTGCCGCCGCCAAGGTGGTCGGCGCGATGATCGCCAAGGGCCTCCTGCAGGAGGTCGACGCCGACCTGCGCAAGGGCGAACCCATGTGGCGCGAAACCGGCGACGGCCACGGCACCACGCTGGTCGCCACCGACGCAGGCCTCGCCGCCATCGGCGTCGAGCCCGAGGACACGAACACCGCGCCCGTGGGCGCGACGGACGCGCGGACAGTGGAAGCCGCGCCCGAGACCCCCGCCGAACCCGACACCGCGCCCAAGGCGCGCACGCAGCGCGAGGGCACCAAGCAGTCCAAGCTGATCGCCATGCTGCGCGCGCCGGACGGCGCGACCATTGAGGAGATCATGGTCGCCCTCGACTGGGCGGCTCACACGATCAGGGGCGCGATGGCCGGAGCGCTGAAGAAGAAGCTCGGGCTCGAGGTGACCTCGGAGAAGGTCGAAGGGCGCGGACGGGTCTATCGACTGCCCCCTGGCTGATTGGTTTGCCGCTGAAGACCCCATTGCCGCCGTCCCATCACGGGCGGCGGTTTTTTATTGCATCGACAGCAGATCACGCGCGGCAGCCTGTAGGATGTCCTGCGCCATGCGGGGCTCACAAGTATAGATGCCGCCCGGTTCAGGTTCGCCGACATTGTCTTCGAACCATTGCCGACCCTCGTCCGAGATCGGACGCAGGACCACGATGGTCCCGTGGTTGTTGATCTCGATATGTTGCCAGTCGGACATGTGCCAAGGCTAGCATTCGTCGCTTGGCACCGCCAGCGGGGTCAAAGGCGTCGCCATCGCTCGAACAACCGCCGCAAGGCGTAGCTGCGGCCGAGCGAGACGATTGTGAACACCGCGCCCATCTTCAGGTTCTGCGTCAGCGTCGTGTGCAGGCCGAAGACCGGGAAGATCAGGATCTGGGTGACCACGGCAACGCCGTAGCCGACGACCACGTTCGCGACGGCTTCGACGAGCGACATGGAGCGCGACTGCTTCATGTCGCCACCTCATCCACCGGCCAGCAGTTCAGCTGCGAGAGATCGCAGCGCATGCGCCGCAACCAAAGGGACCACGCCGTTGCCACAGAGGCGAAGCCGGTCCACCCGGTGGGCCAGCCCATCAGCGCCTCGACGAACAGCGGGTTCAAGGTCCGGCGCACATCGCAGGTATCGCTCCCAGCCATCGGCGTCACCAGGACCTGGCGGCCAAGCAGGCCGTTCACCGGCGTGTTGGCCAGTGTCGTCGCCCCGTCCTTGTGATCGCGCGCCGTCGGCGTCATCCACATCCCCGCCGCATGGGTCAGATCGGCCTTCCGGCGGTTGCCCGCGCTCGGTTTGCAGCCGTCGTTGGCCATCGGCGTCGGCCAGTCCCTCGCCATCCGGTCCAAGCCTTTCTCGTCCTTCCGCTCGCCACCCCGACTGCGGAAACTGTCGATCTGCGGCGTCGGCCATAAGGCTGCCGTCGTCGCAAGGTTCATGCCATGCTGGCCCGCTTCCTGCGACGGTGTCGGCTTCGTCTGCCGGTTCTCGTTCGCACTGGCACGGGGCGTCGGCCAAAGCCGCAGCAGTTCCGTCCGATTGCCGCCACTCGACCGGGTGCCAGAGCAGGCGCGCGGGGTCGGCCAACTCGTCCCCCTCGCGGGTTGCGAGGATGAAGAGCCGCTCGCGCTTGTGGGGCGCGCCGACTTCCGCCGCCGTGAAGAGGCCTGCCGCAAGGCGGTAGCCCATGCCGACCAGTCCGCTGGCGACTTCGGGGAATCCGAGGCGGAGATGATGGGCGACATTCTCGAGGAACACGAAGGGCGGCTCGACCTCACCGATGATGCGGGCGACATGCGGCCAGAGATGGCGCGGGTCGTCGGCACCCCGGCGTTTGCCCGCAACGGAGAACGGCTGGCACGGATAGCCCGCAGTGACGATGTCCACCCCGCCGCGCCAAGGGCGGCCGTCGAAGGTTCCAACATCGTCCCAGACAAAAGCCTGATCCAGGGACGCGTCTTCCATCCGCGCCACGAGAGTGGCTGCGGCGAAGGTTTCCCGTTCGACATGGCCCACAGCACGATATCCGGGGATGGCGATTGTGAGTCCGAGGTCGAGTCCTCCGGCGCCAGAGCATAGGGAGAGGCCGAACAGGCATGCGTCTCCGGTTCCAGAAGCGCGTCCGGAGGAAGGTAAAGCCAGGTCATGCATGTCACGCGGCGGGTTCGGGGAGGGTTTCAGGTTCGGCCGGGGTTTCGGCCAGCCGCTCGGCCTTCACGCTCGCGAAGGTCCGGCCGTCACCGTCGAGAATTGCCTCCTTGCCGGTCTGGGCCTCCCAGCGCTCCACGGCCACGTCGATGTAGGCCGGACTGATCTCCATCGCGAAGACGCGGCGGCCATTGGCCTCGCCCGCCATGATCTGCGACCCGGACCCCGAGAACGGCTCGTAACACAGGCCGCCCCGTGCCACGTGCTGGCGCATCGGGATCCCAAAGGCGTCAAGCGGCTTTGGCGTGGGATGGTCGGGCCGTTCGTCCTTGGCGAAGCTGGGCAGCGCCCATGTCGAAGGCAGCGTTTCCTCGGCCACTTTCGGCGGGCGGTTCGGCCGCCGCCAGCCCATGAAACAGGGCTCGTGCTTCCAAAGGTAGTGGGACCGGGTCAGGACCCCGCGGTCCTTCACCCAGATGATCTGCTGATGGACAAAGGCCCCCGCCTTTTCCCAGCAAGCCTCCAGCATCGCCTGGCGACGCGAGGCGTGCCAGCAATACCACGCGGCATTCTCAGCGATGGCTTCCGCCACGGCGGCTGCAATGAAGCCGTCGTAAAGCTCGGCCCCCTGCGAACTGTCATCCCAGGTCGTGCCGTAGGACGCCGACCAGTCCTTGTTGCGGGTCGGGTGGTTCGAGCCGTCATAGTCCACGAGATAGGGCGGGTCGGTCGCAAACAGGATCGCCCGCTCGCCATTCATCAGGCGACGCACATCGGCCGCGCTGGTGCTGTCGCCGCAGAGCAGACGGTGGTCGCCAAGGATCCACAAATCGCCGGTGCGCGAGGCCGGATTGCGCGGTGGTTCGGGGATGGTCACCGGAGGCACCGAGCCCCCGGCTCCACCTTCTTGCCCGTCTCTTTCCGGCACGAAGGCCAGCAGCTTGTCCAACTCGCCGTCGGAGAAACCGACAAGCGACAGGTCGAAATCCTCGGCCAGCAGATCGTTCAGTTCCGCCGACAGCAGCGCCTCGTCCCAAGTGCCCAACTCCGTCAGCTTGTTGTCCGCGATCCGGTACGCCCGCCGCTGCGCCTCGGTCAGATGGCCCAGCACGATCACCGGCGCTTCGGTCAACCCCAACTGCGTCGCCGCCAGCACCCGGCCATGCCCGGCGATCAACTCGCCATCTTCGGCGACGAGGCAGGGCACCGTCCAGCCGAACTCGGCCATGCTGGCGGCGATCTTCGCGACTTGGTCTGCGCCATGGGACTTGGCATTGCGGGCATAGGGCTGCAGCTTCGCCAGCGGCCACATCTCGATCCGCTCGGGGGCAAAGCTCAGCGTCATCGTCGGGTCATTCCTCGGATCAAGTTGGATACCCCTGGCTTCCGGACTCCGGGGGTCCAGACTGGACTCCAAGCGGGGTCCAGCGGTCACCAGGGGTGTCCAGCATCAAGGGTTTGATTTTGCAGTGTTTCAGGCCAGTTCAGGCAGCAGTGGCTTCCGGGTGGCTTCCCAAAAATCGAGGCCAGTCGCTAGCGATGTGCCGCGCTTCGCCCGCCAGCATACGAATATGGCCAGGAAGGAACCAGAAATCAGTGGGTTAGCGGGATTGCCCCCGGTTGGACCCTCTCTGGATCCCGGAAACCAACTCGAAATCCAGCCGCATCCGCCCAAAAGCAAAGGGGAGAGTGAACCCTTCGGCGCACTCTCCCCATCTTGCCTTCGGGATAGCACGAAAATGTTGCAGATGTCGAAGGAAAAAGTGTTGCAACACATTGGAGTCGCTCACGCATTCAGTCGCGCCGCGATCTTGGTCAGCGCCAGCTGCCAGCGCCTCCAAGCCGTGGAGCGATCGCAGCCCATCTCGCCGCTGATCTGCTTCCATGGGACGCGTGCGGCGCGGGACCAGACGAGCTTGCGCTCGGCCTCCTCGATCCAGAGCACCCAGTCCGAGGTCTGCTCCAGCCGGGTGATGGCTGCGGCCGATGGCCAGACCCGCATGGGCTCGGGCTCCATCGCGGCGATCTCGCGGCTGGTGCGGACGATCTGCGGCCAGGCGTTGAAGAACCCCTGCGCTTTGACCGGCGGCAGCTTTCGCAGCGTGCGGAACGCCTCCTCGAAATGATCGGCGACGCACTCGGCCGTCCAGATTCGGTCAGCCATGGCGAACCTCCTTTTCCATCGGGCGTCGTCCGTAAAGCTTCTCACCAAGCTGGCGGACCAGTTCGCGCTCCGGCCAGGTCAGCCGCTGGTCGTCGGCCGACACCGCCAGCACGCCCTGTTCGTGCCAGCCTTCGCGCTTGACCTGTTCGGCGTCGCGGCGCTGGCCGCCGTAGCCGTGGGGATGCCACCTCATGCAACACCCCCATTCGTTGCGATGGCCCAAAGCAGGAGCGCGATGGCATCGGCCTCGTTGTCGTCGGCGGGGCTGAAGCCACGGGCGCGGGCAGCGGCGATCATGGCGTCCTTGTCGGCATTGCCCTTGCCGGTGGCATGGCGCTTGATCGTGCCGACCGGCACGCCCTCGTAAGGCACGCCCCGCAATTCGGCCCATGCGGTCAGCGTGGCCATCAGCCCGCCGTAGATGTGGCTGGCGTCGGTGCCTGCGTGGCGGCGGACCTCTTCGAACCAGATCGCGGCGATGGGCCCGGACAGCCCGTCCAGTTCGCCCAGCCAGTTGGTGAAGCGGAGGTATCGCATGCCGCCCCCGTCGAAGCGGCCGGGGCGGAAGCTGGCGGTGCCGCTGGTGATCAGACCGTCATGGCCGCGCAAGGCCCAGCCGGTCGTGGTGCCGAGATCAAGGGCGAGGATGCAGCGATGGCTTGAACTGTTGACGGGCAGCAATTCAAACCTTGCGCTGTCGGATTTGGGGATCAGAGTTGTCGCAGCCATGATGGCTCTCCTGTCTTGGGGGCTGGTCCTGGTGGAAGACGACGGCGGTCATGTGCCTGGGCAGGTCGGGCCGCCGTCGTCGGATCGGGGGATGGGGGACGCATCAGGGCGGCCCGCGCGCCAGGCCCTTACGCATGGGATGAGTGGCCCACCCTTGGGTGGGGCCATCCCATACGTAGTATGGGGGTTCAGCACCTAACTGTTCGGGTCGAGTCAACTCGTTGATTTTGCTGGGGAATAAGACTTCATGAAGTCTTCGGGCATGAGTTAGGGACCTAACTCTTATTTGCGCGTAACCCGTTGATTTCATTGAGTGCACAGTTGGCGCTGTCATATGAGTCAGGCCTCACTCATATGAGTTAGGTCGTCTTCCGGCCCGTCCTGGTAGACCCAGACAGCCGGATTTTCGACCTGAAGGCTGAGTCCGGACTGGGGGCATTTGAAGTGGCTGGGCAGGACCGGACGGGCGGTCGTGGTGACCTCGCCGGTGGTCGGATCGACCTCCTCGACGGGCAAACCGAACTGCATGCCCTCCACGCAGAGATAGCCGAACCGCGACCGGGTGACGGGAAAACCGAACCCGAAGGGGTCGCGCAGGAATTTCACGAAGCCCTTGGTGGCGAGCACGCTGAGACGTTCACGGATGGTGTGTTTACTGCCCAGACCGCCCCGGTTCTCGAAGGTCTCGGCGAACTGCATGGCGGTGTAGAGCCGCTCGCCCGCCGCCTCATCCAGCAACATGCCGAGGATGACATCATGCTTGCGCAGCCGTTCGGCATCGAACTTGGCCCCGACCTCCTTGCGCACCAGCCGCTCGTTCAACGGGTTCAACTCGACCCAGCGACCCGCGACCTTGTCGATCAGCTTGCCGGGCAGCGCGGGGCCATTGCGCAACTCGATTTCCAGGCGACGCTGGGTGCTGTCCTCATCGGGCCGGTGCATGAGCAGACCCGAGGTGTAAAAGCCGCGCAGCGCGCTGGCGCCGGAAAGGGCCAGGAAGGGATCGTCCTTGACCTGGTGTTTGGCGGCCTTGCGGGTATGGTGGGCGAGGATGACGCCCGCGTCCGGATTGACCGCTTCGCGCAGAACCTCGACCCGGTCTTTCAAGAAGAACATCATGGCGGTGTTGTCGTTCTCGCCGCCGCCATCCGGGCCGCCGTCAAACACGTTGCGGATCGGATCGATGACGATGATGTCGGGCGGCGCATCGGGGAACGCCGCCCGGATGGCCTCGGCGATTAGGGTGACGCCGTCGGCATCCAGCAGCAGTTTCAGCTTTGGGGTGGCGATGAAGGTGTCGCGCGCGGCGGCGATCACCCCGGGCGACAGGCTGATCTGCTGCATCCGTTCGCGCAGGTAGTGATATTGGATCTCCGCCTGCAGATAGAACACGCGCAGTGGCCGGGGCGGTGTGAAGCCGAGAAACGGCACCCCCGCCGCCATGTGGACAAGCCACGAGATCAGGAAGTCACTTTTACCGACCTTGGGCGCGCCACCCAGCACCAACAGCCCGCCCGGCGTCAGCACGCGAGGCGCGATGATGTCGTCGGGCATCGGGCTGTGATCATCCAGCAGCGCACCAAGGCTGAAAGTCGGCAGCGGGCCCGCGTGGGCATTGGTGCGTGCCGCGCGAATGAGCGGCGGGCCGTTGCGCTTTACATGCAATGCCCAGAGCCGTTCGGCCTCGGCCTGCAACCGATCAAGCGGCCATTCGGGGCGCAGCATGGCGGCGTTGTAGCCGCAGATCGCTTCCCAGCCTTCGGTGGGGTCAATGCGGCCGTCGTGCACCAAGCGGATGTAATGGCCGATGGCGGCGCTCGCCCCCTGAAACCGCGACCAGTCATCCACCGCGCCCTCTCGCACCGGGGTGGTCAGGACGGCATCGACGCCGGGCTTTGCGACCGACAGCGGCGTGCTGGTCATGCCCACGCCCGGCAGCGGTGGCATGTCGGCCACCCATTCCGCGAAATCTGCCAGATCGACCTCGACCGGGTTGTGGTCGCGGATTTGCACAAGCCGCTGATGGCCGTGCTTGTGATAGACGGTCCCGGCCACACGGATCGGCTGGTGCGCCGAGCGGAAATGGGTGTCACCGCCGACCTTGACGGCAATGTCGCCCCGCAGGCGGCACAGGGTGGTCAGATCCTCGCCTGCCGCGGTTTCGGTCAGTTTCCACCAGACATGCAGCTTGGCCGCACCCTCGGGCGTGCGACCACCGCTTTCCACGATCAGGGTGGGCATGCCGAGGTGGTTGACGATGTGATCCAGCTTGGCCGGGATGTCACCCGCGTCGAGGTCGACCACGAGGGCCTGCATCTGCAGCACATCCGCAGCGCGGGCCTGACCCTGTTCGGCGACCGTGCCGGGGATGACATAGACCGCAGCGCCTTCACGGTTCGCCCACGCAGCGAAGGTTGCCAGCTTTTCGCGGGCGGTCCCATCAGCCGCGATCCAGATGTTATGCGGCTTGCCGTCCCGGCCCTGACCCTTGTCGACAAAGCCCCGCAACGGGATCAGCCCCTCGCACCAGCTGAACACGGTGTCGAGAAAGGTAAAAATCTGATCGGGGTCAGGATCGCAGCCGGACGGGTTTTCGGCCGGGGGGCCGTCGTTGAAGTCCATCCACGGGTTGAAGTGCAGGATCCTGTCGTCGCTCACCGCTCCAGCCTCCAGCAGCGCGCGGCCCACGGGCAGAAGCGGCATTCGAAGAAATCGGCGCTGGCGGCGATGCGCGGCAGCAATTCGCCCGCGTCGGTCGCCTGCAGGATCCGCACCCCGCGATCCGACATGCGCTGAGCAAGATCGGCATCAAAGGGCACCAACTCGTGGTGCATCTCAGCCGTGTCCTTGTTGATGGCCGTGAACACGGCGGGCGCGGCGCTGATGCCGGGCACGCTGGCTTCCATGTAGGCCTGATAAACCGCGATCTGGGCGGCATAGACCGGCTTGGATTTCGTGACACCGTCCTTGACGCAGGCCCGCCAGTTCTTGGCGTTCATGGTCTTGCATTCCCAGAGCGCGGGAACGGCGAGGGCGACGTCTTCGGGCCCCGCGGCGATGATGCCATCAACATGGCCACGGATGCGCCCACCCGCGACGGAAAAGCCGAACTGGCCGCCTTCTGGCCGGTTGCCCTTCCGAGTGTAGAGGTCGAAGCCCGCGCCGCGCAGCCAGGCGACGGCCAGGTCCTCAAGCACATGGCCGATGGCAAAGATGCGCAGCGCTTGGCCGCCGAAGTCCTGGCCCTCGTCTTTCGGCGTGGCCGTAAACTCGAACTGCAAGGCGCGTTCGCAGGCGTGGCCGAGGCGGGATCCACCAAGATAGTCACGGGGTGTGCGCGTCGCCTGATCAGCGGTCAGAGCCTGATCGACGGCCGCATTGACCTGGTCAGCGAAGCTGGGGCGGTGGTTGAAATCCAGTGTCAAAACGGCACCTCCGGCGCATTGGCTTTGGCGATGTCGGACATGGCCTCGCGGAACCCTTCGACAGCCTCTTCGATCAGGGCACGCACCTGCGCCTCGGTCAGACCGGCCAGCGGGGTGGACCAGCCGATCTCGTCCATCAGCAGGGCCACGCGCTTCATGGTGGCGGCGATGGCGGCGCTTTCTTCATCGGTCAGGTCAACCATGGCCGAATGCCCCCGCGCCAAACGCGTCCAGAAGCCTTGGCAGGATATCGAGCAGAACCAGACCGATGGGCGGGGCCGTTTGGACCGCACCGGATCGAACCAGCCAAAGCCACGGCTGGGTTGCCGGCAGACAGCACAGAGCGTTCCACGCGGATGCCAAAGCCGCCGCCGGTCCTCGGCCGTGATGATGGTGATGGAGGTCATGAGTCATGCCACCCTCCGTTCGGGGCTGGCCGCGCTGTCGATCAGCTGGCGGATGGCGCGCTTGTTGAAGCCGAAGGTCATCAGCGCCGAGGCGCGGTAGCGCGTCAGTCCGAAGTCATGGCGGCACTCGGGGGCCAAGTATTGCAGCTGCTTTTCGGTCGGCGGCTGGCGCAACCAGGAACGCGTCTTGAAGGCGCTTTCGTCGGTTTCGTGGGTGTTCAGCCAGTCATCAGCCTGCGCGAGGCAGACGGTGCGTTCGCCGACACCCAGCAGGTGCGGGCGTTCGCCCTTGCCGCCGCCCACGGCGTACCAGACCCCGTCCATCCAGAAGATGCCGCCCCAGGCCGTGAAGCCGGTGGCCATCATCGCGTCGTCGGTGCCGAAAAGGTCGACCCAGGCGAAGCTGGACCGTTTCAGCAGGTCGATCTCGGTCATGATGAAACCCGACAGCGGGGCCGTGCTGCTGCCGTCGCCGCCGTCTTCATCCCCCCGCGGGAACACCTCGCCACAGAGCGGGCATTCGGTTGCAGCCAGCGGGATTTCAGCGCCGCAGCCGGGGCAGGATTTCGTCGGGGCCTCGCCAGACTCGGTCTTGCCGTCAAGATCGACATCTTGTTCCAGCGTGCCGTGGATCAGGCTGGCAGTGCCGAAATCCAGCACTACGCAATCGGTCTTCACGATGCCGGGGTGTTCTTCCGGATCCACGATGCGCAGGCCACGTCCGACCATCTGGATCATCGTGGACTTGTAGGAACTGGGGCGCAAAAGCACGACACAGGAGGTGGGCGGGTGATCCCAGCCCTCGGTCAGCACCGCCACGTTCACGATTACGCGGATGCCGCCTGCCGCATAGTCGGCAAGGATGGCCTTGCGGGTGTCGGACGCAAGATCGCCGTGGATCAGCGCCGCCGTGATCCCTGCCGCGCGGAAGGCTTCGGTGACGTGTTCGGCATGGGCGACGGTGGAACAGAAGATGACGGTCTGGCGGTCGCCGGCCTTTTCCTTCCAGTGTCGGATCACCTCATCGGTGACGGGGGCACGGTCCATGATGCCCGCCACTTCGGCCATGTCGAAATCCGACAGGGTCTTGCGGACGGACCGCAATTCGTCCTGCACGCCCACATCGATGACAAAGGTCCTAGGCGGCACTAGGTGGCCCGACGCGATCAACTCGCCCAGACGCACCTGGTCGGCCACATTGTCAAAAACCTCTCGCAGTCCCTTGTTGTCGCCCCGGTTCGGCGTCGCGGTGACTCCGAAGATGCGGGCATCGGGATTGGCGCCGCGCACCCGGTCGATGATGCGGCGGTAGCTGTCAGCCACCGCATGGTGCGCTTCGTCGATCACCAGCAGGTCAAGGCGCGGCATGCCGGCCAGGTTCGTGGTCCGTGCCAGCGTCGGCACCATGGCGAAGACGACTTGGCCGCCCCAGATTTTTTCGGTGGCGTCGATGACCGAGGTTGAAATCCCGGGTACCACCCGCTGGAACTTGGCGCGGTTCTGCGCGGTCAGCTCGTCGCGATGCGCCAGCACGCAGGCTTTGGCACCATCGCCGATCATCTCGCCGGTGACCGCCGACAGCATGATGGTCTTGCCCGCGCCAGTGGGTGCCACACCCAGCGTGTTGCCGCGGGAGCCGAGCGCAGCCACACTGCGCTCGACGAAGGTTTTCTGGCGGGGGCGCAGGCGCATGGCCGATCCCCCCTTACTGGGCCCAGCTCGGCCGCCCGGCATTGCCGGAGGCGGAGGCGGGCTGGCTGGCACGGGCGGCGGGGGTGGTCTGCTGCGGGGCATAGCCCTGCGGGGCAGAGGTGCCGATCGGCAAGGCGGCCGTTCCCATCAGGGCGGCATAGTCGCGGTGATCGGGGGTGACAGCACCCCGCACCTCGTTCTTGTCGTCACCATTGGTGTCTTGGCCGATGTCGATCCGGGCCACGAATTCCAGCCCATCCAGATCGCCGAAGCCGTTGATGCGGCGGCGCGCCTGCGCTTCGGGCGAGTTGTCCTTGTCGGAAATCCCGCGCGCCGAGTTCAGGATGCCACGGATCAGGCTGCGGCCCATGTTGGCCCAGTCCGGACCCTTCGGGCTGTAGAGGCCGATCAGCGACCAGATCTTGCGGCGCGCATAGGGCCCGTCGACCACCGTGTATTCGGCGTCGAGATAGACCGCACCGGTCGCGGCGCGCTTGGCGAAACCGCCGGTCCAGCCCTGCGAGGGATCATCGAAGCCGCCGGGGCGGATGGTCAGGCGCACCTTGGCCAGCGTGCCTTTCGGGATGACGTTGGAGTTGGATTGGGCGGAGTTGAAGTCGTTCCAGATACCGGACATGGCACGGTTCCTTTCAGTTGGAGGTCAGGACGCGCGGTGGCGTCAAACGGGAAAAGCCATCGCCACGGCTGGCTCGGGACATCGGGCGCGGAGTGATGCGTTCAGCCATTGACCGGCTCCCCCGAAGCGGCTGGATCGGTCATGGCAGCAGTGGGATAAGTCAGGCGTTCCGGCGCGGGTCGGATCGGGCTCTGGATCTTGGCCATCAGCCGCCCGAGGTGGGGTTCCTCGACCATGGCCAGACGCCCCGAACGATCCTTGGCGGGGTAACCCCACGGGTTCAGCGTCTGGCAGACGAAGGTGCGCTGGGGCTGGCCATTGGCATCGGCGATGTCGGCCATCGTGATCACCTGATCGACGATCCCTGGGAGCTCCAGGCCGGTCTTCGCCCCGTCGATCTGCGGCTGAAAGACCTTGCGATTGAAGTCGTCCAGCTTCTCGTCGAGGATGCCCACGAACCAGACATGCTTGCCCCGCGCGTGCTGCAGGTGGGTCAACCACGCGATCATCTCGCGGCCATGGAGCCCGTAAGCTCCCCGGATATCCGGCTTGCCGGTCTTGTCCGAGAAGGCTTCGGGCTGACCCCGGCACCACTGAAAGCAAAGCCGACCCGCCACAGTGATGCTGTCAATGAAGATCGTCTCGTAGCGATCCACCACCGCTGGATCGCCGAACCGGCCGCAGACCTCGTCGAAATGCGCCTGGCTGTAGGGCTGGTCCTCGCGCAGCGCCGGGTTCGGCCCGCCGATGAACACCGCAAAGTCGCGGCATTCCTTCCAGGTGCGGGGCCGCAGCGTGTCGCCATCCCAGCCCTCGACCGCCAGATCCCCGGCTTCGAGGTCCATGAACAGCGTGGTCGGGGCATGCAGCGTCCACAGCAGGCTGGTCTTGCCGATGCCCGACCGCCCAAAGATGCAGCCTTTGATGCCCTTGCGCTGCGCCAGCCGTTCATCGGCGCTGATGATCGGGAGGGCCATCAGGGCTTCTCCCGCTTCAGGGCAGCGGCAGCGGCACGGTCAGTCCCTATGGCACCTGCCTCGCGGGCAAGATTGTGGAGGCGCTTCAGCGCAGACGCCCGTCCGAGGGCCGCCGAGCTTTCCCGTTCTGCCGCGACGATCGCAAAGGCGATGTCGTCGACGGTCGCCTCCATCACGGGCAGCGGCTCCCTCGCGGGCTCGCTCGGATGCTTCGGAAAACTGACGGTTTCCGGCAGCTCGTCGAGGGCGTAGTGCGACTTGCGAAGACGGATGATGTCGTCCGGTTGGTCCGGCATGTCAGTTCTCCATGGGATGAGGTGATTGAAGAGGCGCATCAGCTGGCCTCCGGGACGTCGGGGACCGGATCGCTGACAAAGATCGCCAGCAGCGGCGTGCCGTCGGCGTGGGTGCCGGCGTCTTCGATCTGGTAATTGCGGTGCGCCTCAAAAACCTCGGTCAGTTCCCAGCGCCGGTAGAGGCCGGGTATGCGCTTGAGGTCCGTGGGCGAAAGGTCGGCAATGCTGTTCATGCGTGTCGGCTTTCGGTTGGAGGAAGACGCGCGGCGGCGTCTGATTGTGAAAAGCCACCGCGCTGTCCGGATCGGGACATCGGGGTCAGTGGATTTTCTGGAGGGCGTCGCGCAGCCGCTGGGTGGCGCGCTGGTAGCGTTTGCGCGCCGCCGCCTCGGACAGGCCAAGTTCGACGCCAGCTTCGGCTTGGCTGAAGCCTTCGACCGCCACGCGGATCACAAGGATTGCATCGGCACCCACCAGCAGCCGCAGATCGCGAAGCAGTTGTGCTTCGCTGATCGCCGCGTCGCCTGAACCATCTTCGGCAGCGATCTCGTCAGGTTCGGTTTCGCTGCGCAGACTTTGGCGACCGGCTTCTCGCTGATGGGCGCGCAGGAGATCCCGCTCGACGTTGCGCAGGATGGTGCCCGCGATCCAGTTGACCCGTTGCAGGTCCAGACCGCGAATTGCTTGAGTAGTGCCGCCAAGGATATCGGCGGTGATTTCATCGCTGGTGCCGATCTTACGCCAGATGCAACGGCGCCGGATGGCGTCGAGACCGGGCCAGAGCGCCAACAACATCAGGGTCAGGGCGCAATCGCCCTTGTGCCCATCGGAATGCGCAGCGCAGGCAAGGGCGGCGAGGATCAGGTTCTTCTGATCCGGGCTGCCCGCTTTCTGATGCAGCGCATCCAGCAAAGCGGCAGGATCGCGGAACGGCACAACCGGCCCCTGTTCGCGCCGGATGGCATCGAAGCTGCGCTGAAAGTTGAGGGTGGAAGCGGAATGCATGATTTGATCACGGATCTCGTGCCATGCGAAAGACATTGGACGCCTGCCTTGCGGCCAGGCGTCCAGCGCCTTCTCGTGGCCAGGTCAGGACGTCGCGCGTCTCTGCGATTTCAGGGGGTTGGTCGTCGTGGGTCGCGTTAGCCCGTGGGGCTGGACGCCTGATTCAACGTCCCGCAGCCGCGGCACGTGGCCTGGACGGGGAAGCCCACGAAATACTCGTGCCCCCGCGCAAAACGCAGGTGCATGCGGCCGTCCCGGCAAACGCCGAGCAGCTTGTCACAGCGCGTACAGCGCCATTCCGGGTTCAGGGTGGTGGGCTTGGGTTTCGCGCCGGTCGGCCAGCTTGACGGGGCCGCTTGGCGCGATGGGAAGGGAGTCGGCATGGAAATGCTCCTCTATGTGGAGCCCTTCCAATAATCAGCCGTTTGTTAGACCGTCCCGCTCGATACTTTAGACCGTCTTTAGACGGCCTCTTCGAGTTGGGTTTGCTCTATCTCGGGCACTGGTTGCGGCGCAAGCAGGAGGCGCCAATACCCTCTTTTCGCCCCCTTTGCTATGTAGACACCGAGGACGTCCTTCCAGAGTTCCGGGCGGAAGGCTTGCTGGGGGCTCTTTGCCGAAAACCCGTCCATCAGATCACCCACATACACGTCCGGGACCCCACTCAAATGCGCGGCGACGAGGCGCTCGAAAATGGTCAGCTGATCGTTTCCGGCAAGAAATAGCGGCTTGCCCCCAGGGATGTAGAGCGTTCCGGCCTGGTTTCCGTTCCTGACAACCCGTGGCATGTCGCCTCCGCGAGCAAGCGTGTGGTTCGTTCGCCACGCAATTTCCACGCCTTCGCGCGCGATGACGCAGGCTGATCCTTTGGCAACTAGGTGCGACAGCAAGGGCACCACAACATTCGACCCCAGGTGCTCAGGAAATTCCGGACTAGCGGCCAAAACGATCCCCACACCGCCCGACTGACGGCCTCGCAGTAAAGAATCGAGCCGACTTGCTGTCTTCATGTCGTGGAGCTTTCTTGCGAAGTAGACTGGTGCCTCAGCACCATCGATCTGCATCACCCCGAGCAGCCTGAGGTCCTCATCGATCGTGGTCGAGGACCGTTTGTCGAGCATGGGTTTCAGGAGGCGCAACAACGTCTCGTTCAGCCAGACTGTGTTCACTGCATATCTGTCAATGTCCTCAGCAGGCAACTTGCCTGCATCCTCGCCGAACGGGCCCTCGACGCGCACCATCCCCTCCTCCTTGGCAGGCAGAATGGTTCCTTCACCTTCGACGTCGCCGTCGTCGAACAGAATAACGTCTTGGCGATCCTTTCGCTCGAGCAAGCCACCTTCGATCAGCCGCTCCGGATCAAGCCCCATTTCCCTGAGATATTGGCCGCCGACATCTTCCTCTCCGCTGTCGTGCAGCTTTGCCAGCTGCTCGAATATGGCGCGCAGATCGTCGTCCGGGATCTGCCGAAATGCCGTCAAAATTCCCCACTCCTTGAGCAGCGCGAAACCGAGGCTCCGCTCGTCGGGGTCGGTGTTGCTCTGAAGGTTGCAGCTTTTCGTACCGCTGATCGTGATATTCAGCGTCCGCTTGCGGTCGTCCCCAACGCGGCTGTAGCCGACCGCAATGCCGATCCGGCTGAACAGTTCACCACGGCGGAAGATGTTGCGCGAGCCGAGCCATTTCTCCGCAACCTTCTGGATATCGTCGTCGATCGTCACCTTCAGATTCAACTTGCGGCGCCAAATGCCGAGACGAACTTCTGCTTCCAGGACGCGGGCATGCGCAAGGTCATAGCCGTCGATCTTAGGCTTTGGCAGGTCGAACGACTCCCGGAAACGCGAGAGATTGTAGCGCTTCCAAGTCAGTGGCTTGTCCGAGATGTTGTGGCCCAGTGTGACTTCTGCAAACGTGTCACTGACCTTTTGACGCGCGACGGGACTATCCGCGCAAATCTCAATCTGGCGAAGTGACGGTGTGTAGATCAGCGTCACCTCGTTGGGCGGCCGGTAATAGATCGTTCCGCGGCGGCCATCCTTCTTTTGGTCGAAAACCGAAGAAAGCGGGCCGCCGTGGCGAACGATCAGCATGACTGACGCCGGGTGAGTGGCGGTGGGCGGGAGATCGATCGCCCTTACCGTGCATGGGACGTCATTCCGCAGATCAAGCTCTTTCTTGATCTTTACGGCCAAGGCTTCCTCATCGATCGACGCTGCATCGAGCGCAATGACATGGTCCAGGTCCACCTCGAATGAATCATAGAGTCTGCCAATGTCCCGGAAACGACGAGCGAAATGGAAGCTCTCTGCGTCCTCGAACGTGTCCTTCGCCTTGAGAAATGCCCAGATGCTGCGGCAGACATTGTCGGGTTGACCTTCGAAATCGACCTGCGCATCTGCGGTGAGTTGCTGGACCACAATTGTTCTGAGCGAAACCGCCCCTCTGAAATCGGCAAACATGAGAATGCGACCAGCGCGTCGTTCAGCCGGACCTCTCTCGTCGTCGCTGAAACCAGACAGCTTTTCAATGATCTGGCCACGGAGTTCGTGAACCGCTTCGTCATCGTCGAGGTTCAGATCAGCAGCGGGAAGCCCGAAATCGGGTTCATTGTCGCCCTCACGAATGGAAAGTGCCTCTCGGGCGAGATCCACACGCGCGTCTTCGAGCAACTTATTTGTGTTGGGGCCAACAAGAACAACTTTGCGCGGCATGTAATCATCCTCTCGGTTAACTTCATCCACCTGATTCAACTGCCGATAATCGTGGACAAATCTTCGAGCCGCAAGAGTGGATGTTCCATGTCCGTTCCGCCTTATGTGCGCGGAGTCGGATCACTTGTCCCGTCTCGGGTCCGGGACTGGCTTTTCGTCAGTAAGGAAACCCCTGACGTCGAGATGCCGAACGATGGAACGCCCCAACGCCCTGCCGCCTGATCAGATGACCCCGGCCCAGCGCCGCGCAGAACTGTGCGAGTTGCTGGCGCTTGGCCTGATCCGGTTGCGGATGCGGGAACGGGCCGAAGTCTCTGACCAGACAGGAGAAAGTTGCCTACACTGTCCGCCCGACCAATGCCTTCATGCAACTCCAACCTACCGGAGAGACGCATGACGAAACCTGATCCAATCCCCGCGCGCCTGGCTGCGCTGAAGACCACATCGACGCCTGTCCTGAAGGCGCAGTGGCGCGACCTGTTCGAAACAGAACCGCCTCCTTTCAACCGCCGCTATCTTGAATCACGTCTGGCCTACCGAATCCAGGAACTGGCCTATGGCGGGCTGAAGCCCGATACGATCCGGCGGCTGGAAGCCTTGGGCGAACAGCTTGATGGCGGCAATATCACCACGCGCCGCATTCGGGCTGATCGCGACCGTCCGATCACCGGCACGCGGTTGCTGCGCGAGTGGCAGGGGGTCGAGCAGATCGTCACTGTGACGCAAGGCGGCTTCGAATGGCAGGGGCGGCCATACCAGTCGCTGTCGGCCATTGCGCGCGCAATCACCGGCACACGTTGGAACGGCTGGGTCTTCTTCGGGCTGAAAAACCATCGGAGGTCGGCATGAACAAACCCGTCGTCCGCAAGTTTCGCTGCGCCGTCTACACCCGTAAATCCTCCGAAGAAGGTCTGGAGCAGGAGTTCAACAGCCTGCACGCTCAGCGCGAGGCCTGCGAATCCTACATCGCCAGCCAGCGGTCGGAAGGCTGGGTGCTGGTTCGCGACCAGTATGACGATGGCGGCATATCAGGCGGCACACTGGAACGCTCCGGCCTGAAGCGGCTGCTGGCCGACATCGAGGATGGGCTGGTTGACGTGGTGGTCGTCTATAAGATCGACCGGCTGTCCCGCTCGCTGATGGATTTCTCCAAGCTGGTCGAGGTGTTCGACCGCAACGGCGTGACCTTCGTTTCGGTCACACAATCCTTCAACACCACCACGTCCATGGGGCGGCTGACGCTGAACATCCTGCTGTCTTTCGCCCAGTTCGAACGCGAAGTGACGGCAGAACGCATCCGCGACAAGGTCCGGGCTAGCCGAATGAAGGGCATGTGGATGGGCGGCTGCCCGCCATTGGGCTATGAGGTAGAGGCTCGGAAGCTGATCGAAAACCCTGGCGATGCCGCCCATGTCCGCTGGGTCTTCGCCCGGTTCATCGAGATCGGTTCGGGCACGGTGCTTGCGCGCGAACTTGCCGAGCGGGGCGTCACCACCAGCCGAGGCCACCGGATCGACAAGAAGTTCATCTATCGGATGCTGAACAACCGGGTCTACATCGGCGAGGCGGTCCACAAGGGAACCAACTATCCCGGCGAGCATGCGGCGATCATCGACCGCGATGTCTGGGACAATGTTCACGCCATTCTGACGGAAAGCCCGCGCAAGCGCGCCGCGCGCACCCGCGCCGACACACCCGCATTGCTGCGAGGGTTGCTCTACGGCCCCGATGGCGCGGCCTTCTCGCCGACCCACACCCGAAAAGGCGGGCGGCTCTACCGCTACTATGTCAGTCAAACCGTTCTGAAGCATGGTGCAGGGTCATGCCCAGTCAGCCGCGTTCCCGCAGGTGATATCGAGGCTGCGGTCATCGATCAGATCCGCGCCGTGTTCCGCCAGCCTGAGATTGTGGTTGGCACATGGAAAGCGGCGCGGTTGGGGGACGCCGATGCCACCGAAGCTGAGGCGCGCGAGGCATTGACCAGACTTGATCCGCTGTGGGACGAGTTGTTCCCAGCCGAGCAAGCGCGCATCGTGACGCTCCTGGTCGAACGGGTCGACATTGGCATCGACGGTCTTAACGTGCGGATGCGAATGGACGGGCTGGCAGGGTTGGCAAGCGAGATGATCGCTGACGTTGGGGCAGCGGCATGACACGCGCCCGAACGATCTCCGATACCATTACTGTGCATGTCCCGTTCCGCATCGTGAAGCGTGGCGGGCGGAAGGAAATGGTCTTGCCGCCCGCAGCGACAGCCCGGCGCAACATGGACGACACTCTCGTCAAGGCACTGGCGCGGGCGTTCAGGTGGAAACGAATGTTGGACTCTGGCGACTTCTCCACGATAAACGACCTAGCCCAGCGCGAGCGGATCGCCGCACCTTATCTCGCCCGGGTCATGCGCCTATCATTCCTTGCTCCGGACATCGTCGATGCGATCTTGAATGGGCGGCAACCACAAGGCCTGACAATGGAAAGCCTGAGGGTACAACTGCCAGACGACTGGGAATGCCAACGAATCTTGGTGTCGGCTACGATCAAAGGGTGACCACCGGCCGAATGCAGTTGCGGACAGTTTTGCGCTGCACTAAACTGCGGGTATGGCTAGACCCAGAGGAAAATCCAAAACTGCCCGGGTGACTGTAAACTTGGATGAGCATGCCTACGCCATACTGCTGGCGATCGCTCGCCGAGAGGACGTACCGGTCGCCCAAATCGCTCGCAAGGCGGTTTCTGATTTGATTCAGCGTGAGGGGCCAACCATCGATCAGGGGACACTTCCATTGGTGCGCCCGCAACCAAATAAGTAGCAAGGTGCGAGCCATTGACAAATCTTCCCTATTCTTTGAGTCCGCCAGCGCCGATGGGGACGATGAACACGCAAGACAATGCAACAATTGAGGCTTTGACGGCGGTAGACTGGGATTTTCCGGAGAGGATTGCCCACAGCGATATCGAGGGACTTCATCCCTATCCCGCCAAATTCATCACCGAGATTCCGCGCGCACTGCTGGCTGCCATACCGCTTCCCAACGGCACCGGAGTATTGGATCCCTTCTGTGGAAGTGGGACTACTCTAGTGGAATGCCAGCGTCTAGGTGTCCCTTCGGTCGGAATCGACCTAAACCCTATCGCATGCCTTATTAGCCGTGTTAAGACTGCACCAATTCCCTATGATCTTGAAACGATGGCTCAGCTGCTATTGGAAGAAGCAAAGGTGCGCCCTTATTCACCGATCCCTTCCATTCCAAATCTCGATCATTGGTTCGAGCAGGCTATCCAAGAGAAACTTGCAGGAATTGCTTCGGCTGTCAGCTTCGCAAGCCCACCTGTCCGAGATTGTTTGCAGCTAGCCCTTTCCAGCATCATTGTTCGAGTTTCTAACCAGGAAAGCGACACTCGCTACGCGGCAATCAAGAAAGACATAGATCCCAACTCTGTTCCAACGCTGTTCTTGAGGGCCGTCGGTCGCATTGCGGCAGCGTTAAGCGGGCGGTCATACCCGTTGATCAGCGCCGACATCATTGAAAGCGACACGCTAAAAGTCTTGCCCGAGCAGCTCCCGCGTCCAGTGGGGCTCGTCATCACATCACCCCCTTATCCTAATGCATATGAGTACTGGTTGTACCACAAGTACCGGATGTGGTGGCTTGGCTTTGATCCACTTAATGTCAAAGAGCAAGAAATTGGCGCACGTGCACATTTCTTTAAAAAGAACCATCATACTTCAGAAGACTTTGTTCGGCAGATGCAACAGACCTTTAATCTGCTAAAAGAAGTTGTGGTACCGGGCGGCTTTGCTTGCTTTGTAGTAGGTAGGTCTCGCATACATGGTGAGATCATCGATAACGCGCGGATTATTGAAGAGGCAGGTAAGGATGCTGGCTTTCACAAATTCTTTGTGACGGAAAGAGTGATGTCGGCCAGTAGAAAATCATTCAATCTCTCGCATGCAAACATTAAGATCGAAACAGTCTTGGTCATGAAAAAAGGGAACAAATAGTGCGTCTCACATGGCATAACTATAGGTACTACCCTTATGAACGAGTCTTGGCCGCACGCGAAATCCAAGCGCTTCTCGATCCGACCACGCAGACTGAAGTAAGCGATGGGATTGAAATTCAGGGTAATGTCGAAACACGGCAAGTAGCGCGCCTCACGTACTTCTCAGGCGCGGTGAACGGGCACGGACTAGTGCCGACTATACAATCACAGCTTGAAGAAGCTGGGCGTAGCGGAAAAAAGAAGCAGGCGACCCGGTACTCTGTGCATGGTATGCACGAATATAAGGGGAAGTTTAATCCACAGGTTGCCCGAGCCCTACTCAATATTTTTGGTGTCCAAGAGGGGCATCACGTTCTTGACCCTTTCTGTGGAAGCGGAACCACGCTGGTTGAGTGCTCTCACATTGGGGCAAATGGGTTTGGAACGGACATCAATCCTTTTGCAGTTATGGTGGCACGTGCGAAACTATTGGCGCTGCGGACACCGGTCGCGAAGCTTCAAGAAATCCATGATCGCCTATCGGTAGTACTTGCAGAGAAATCGACGGGATGGACTCTGCTTGAGGACACACGCCTAGCGTATCTTAGATCGTGGTTTGACGCAGATATGCTTGATGAAATTGAAATTATTCGAACCAGGATTCTAGAATGCTCCGGGGAATTGGCTCCAGTTTTTCTGATTGTTGCGAGTAATCTCCTTCGAGACTATTCTCAACAGGATCCTGGCGATTTGAGGATTCGTCGACGCAAGTCACCATTGCCGGAAACACCCTTCACCGTTGCGTTTCTCGACGCGGCAAGACCTCTCCTTGCGCGCATTGATGCTACGCAAGCAATTCTTGGAACTAATCTTCCTGAAAGTCAGGCAGTTCTTCGTGATGTATCAGAGCTGGCACTTGATGATCTGGTAGGTCCCTTTGACGCAGCCATCACCAGTCCGCCGTATGCTATGGCACTGCCATACATAGACACGCAAAGGCTCTCGCTCGTATGGTTGGGCTTGGTTGATCCAGGCAGCATTTTGCAGCTAGAGTCTGAACTGATCGGGAGCCGTGAGATGCGCGGCAATGCGCGCCGGTTGTTGCCAGATCAACTCGCAGAAAATGCAAGCAGCTTGCCTGCGGAAGAGGCCAAACTGTGCCTCGATTTGCACCATGCTCTTGGTGAAAAGGATGGCTTTCGTCGTCAAGCGGTCCCAATGCTGCTCTATCGGTATTTTGCAGCAATGAAAGAGAGCTTTCGTTCGGTTAAATCAGTATTGAAATCCGGCGCGCCCTACGGCCTGATCGTCGGACACAACCACTCAACGATTGGAGGCCTGAGGCGCGATTTTGATACGCCGAGACATTTGGCAAATCTTGCTGTCTCTGAGGGTTGGCGGGTTGAGGAATTAATTCCACTCCAGACCTACCATCGATATGGCTATCATGTTGACAATGCGGTGGCAGCAGAAACCCTTATCATCTTGCGCAATGGTTGATCCATAAATATTTGACGCCAATTTTTCAATTACTGTCTTGCCAAAGTGCATTATTAAAACTGTTCTTTGGAGTAGGCAATTTGGAATTAAACTGAACGCGGTGTCACCAAATCGGGGAAAGGCCAGGCGGAAGCCACGTTGCCCCTCGACCCACAAGTTGACCAGACGCTCCTGCAGTTGTCAGCATACCATCCAGGGTATTGAAAAGATGAAAGCCTGCTTCGACGAATGTCGCTTTGAACCTCGGGTCCGTCGGTGTCGGCCATTCAAGGATCATTGGGTGGCCATCAACCGGAACTGGCATGCCCATACCGAGAGCGAAGTCACGGATTTCCCTTGAGGGGCCCGCTGGCACCAACATGCGCACGTCACCATGACCAGACTCGCCGGGGGCATATCCGTACACCATGATATTGGTGTCACTCTGAACCACGACCTGAATGCCGGCATGCGACACAAACCTCATCTGCAATTCAAACTCAGCACGTGGCCGCACGTGCTTCCCCTGCAATACACCAAATCGGATTGCTCCGATGGCTGCGACGGGGACGCTGAAGTTGGCAGTCCCGCTTCCACCCGAGAAATGGCGAGCACTGTCCTTATTGAGACGGACAACCAGTCCAGTTGCGCTGCCTGGCAGCGTTGAACCGGTGAGAGCCGCAGCACCCGAAGTAGGCGAAGTTGGTGCTGGAGCGAAGAGAATGTACGGAGGGAAGGGACTCAACGGTGCCGAAGGCAGAGCCGCAGCAGCAGCCACGACTGCAACAACGGCGGCCGGCGCAGGCGTGGCCACAGGATTAGGCGCGGAAACGCCTTGACCTCCCGCAGGACTCGGCTGTGGCGTCACGGTCTTCTTTGGAACAGCCGCAAACTTAACGAGAGGCTTCAAACCAGCACGCGCTGTCGTACCACTTGTGCCAGCAGGCGATTGCCGCGGCGGACGAGGCGCTGGGACGACGCCAAGAAGGCCGCTGGCAACCAGTGGCGGAATGTCTGCGGTATTGTATACTATTGCTGCGTCTGGTCTCGTTCCATCAAACCAGGCGTCGATAGCGGCCGAGATTTCCTGTAGCGGCTTCGTCGGGTCTCCATCGGAACTGTCTAGGATTATTCCTGCTTCAACGTTGAGGCCAGTTACGCCCGGCAACGTAAGGTTGGCGGACCCAACATATGCTGTTTGGCTGCCGTCTAGGCGGGTTAGATGGTAAACTTTTGGGTGAAATAGCCCGGTCGTATAGCTGAGAATGCCAATTTTCGCATCTGCCCTTGGACATCCGATAAGATCCGCTAGGTTCGCCACATCCTGATCACTGGTTTCGCCACCGTTTGACCCTAACACGCAGCTGATCGGCAGACTCCGCGTGGCGAGACTCTGAATAAGAGAGACCATCGGCGCAAGGCCGTCCACTCCATAGTAGCCGGATTGCCAGCGCAAGAAGCGGATAGTTTCAGGCTTATGGCTGTCCATCCAAGCCCCAAGGGCGTGTGTCGCGTCTCTCGATCCTGTATCAATGTATCGCACGCAATAACCCCCAGCTTCACCTACAACACCTAAGCTACAGGTTGATTATCATTGGGGACAAGAGCGCTTTGGAGCCAGATGTCTCAGTTTAGGACACACCGCTGCTTCGTCGCGCCATCGCTTGCGAAATTTCAGTTCGGTTCCAGAAGGTCACCGGAAGGCTCTCAAAATCCACCGGAGCCAGGAAACCAAATTGTTAAGCTATATCCGTGCCTTAGGTCTGGAAACCGAAGCGGTTACGGTTAACAGGTCCGGAGAATACCTGCCCTGAGAGACCGCTTCCGAACCATCTGGCGCCGGAGCCGGTTCACAGCCCATCCCGCATAACCTTCGAAAACAACGGAAAAGTCCGGCTGCAGCCGGATCGGGAGAACGCTTTCGCGAGGGCAAGTGGCGGAGAGAAAGGGATTCGAACCCTTGAGACGGTTCCCCGCCTACACACTTTCCAGGCGTGCGCCTTCGACCACTCGGCCACCTCTCCGCATCGTATCTGGGGCCGGTGGAAGCGTCCGGCCCGAGGCCGGCAGGACCGGTCACGAGCGGGCGCACTATAGCGATCAAGCGCTGCTCCGCAAGGGCGCACACCAACAGATTGGGATTGTTTTTTCGCCCATTTGTCCCATCTTGTTTGATAGGGCCTCAGCGTGGCAAAAGAGCATGGCGACTGAGAACCATCGTGGTAGGCCAGCCTAGGGGTTCCTCGGTCGCACAGGGATGATCATGCGGCTCATTTTACGAATATTGGGGACCTGGTTTCTGGGTCTGGCGCTGATATTGTTGGTAATCGACGGGACTAAGTCACTGGGCGCAAACGCAATCGTGCTTACCCCGCTGGGTGACATTTGGGCGGCTGTTCACGCCCAAAGCCTGGAGCAGGCGACAGCATTTTTGAGCGACCCGCTCTTTGCAAACCTGCTTTCGGGGGCCTTTGCCATGGTCCTAGGCTATCCGGCGTTTGCCGTTGTTGGCCTTCCGGGAATCGTTCTGGCCATATTGGGGCGCTCGCGAAAGGCCAGCCAATATGTAACGCTCGACCAACTCTGAGCGAATGCATCGAGGCTAGACCAGCCTCAACCAAGGAGCCTGCGATGTTTTTCAAATCCAAGCCGACCACTCTTCCCTCTGCAGATGAAGCCTTGCCGGGTCGCGCGGCCGAAATGGCAGTCGCTGACACGCACTTCGTCAATGGCCAGCCGCTCAAGGGCCCCTATCTGGCTGGTTCTGAGACCATATATTTCGCTCTGGGCTGCTTCTGGGGTGCCGAACGCTTGTTCTGGCAAATCCCGGGCGTGCAGGTGACCGCGGTTGGCTACCAAGGTGGCAGCACGCTGAACCCGACCTATGATGAAGTCTGCTCTGGCCACACGGGCCACACCGAAGTGGTCAAGATCGTTTATGATCCGGCTACGGTTAGCCTCGACCAATTGCTCAAAACCTTTTGGGAAGAGCACAACCCAACTCAGGGAATGCGCCAAGGCAATGATAGCGGCACCCAGTATCGATCAGCAATCTATACGACGTCGCCCGAACAGGCAAAAACCGTTGCCAGCAGCTGTGTTGCCTATCAGGCAGCGCTGAGTGCCAAAGGGCTGGGTGTGATCACCACCGAGATTGCCTCGGCCGGGCCGTTCTATTTTGCTGAAACCTATCATCAGCAATACCTGGCCAAGAATCCGCGCGGCTATTGCGGCCTGCAGGGCACTGGTGTTGTTTGCCAGATCGGCACTGGGGCGATGGCTTGAAATGACGGACCGGGCGCGCTTTGAAGCTCTGGTTTCTGGCCTGCCCGGCACCAGTTTTGTCGAACAGTGGGGTAGCCTGGTTGCAAAGGTGGGCGGCAAGGTATTTGCCCTGTGGAACGCGTTCGGTGAGCAGGGCGCTGTGGTGTTCAAGGTCCCCGAAACCAGCTTTGAAATATTGACGGCGGGCGAGGGGATCGCGCAGGCGGCCTATTTTGCCAAGCGCCATTGGATCAGGGTGGAGCCCGGCGCCATGCCTGAGGGTGAGCTTGCGCACTATCTATTGGCGTCCCACGCACTCGTGGCCACCGGGTTGACTAAAAAACTGCAGCGCGAGTTGGGCCTGCTGGCAGAAAAATGATCCCGCGCCGACGGCTGGGGCTGAATTGGCGCAGCGTTACGATTAGCGGGGCAGGACCTGGTAAATCCGCAATGGCCCAGTCGTGCTCACCTCTTTGATCCAGTCTGGAAGAGTGTTTGTCGCCGCCAGTCTGACGAACGAATTGGGCGCCGCGTCAACGAAGCCGTCCATTTCCGGCATTGTCGGGCAAGTAACGATCAGGCCAATGCCGCGCCGGTCCAAAATCGTGCGGGCTTGATCGATTGGCAGATTGAAGAAATCAAACGTATCGCGGACCCCCTCGCCATTGCGATGGTAAGGGGCTGCCACCACGCTGTGAGGGGTCTCCATGAGCAGGTGCGCGCCCAGATCGATCGGAGCCATGATCCGCTCCGGAGGGAGGGCGCTCAAGTCGGCAAACGCGGCGTGCATCAAGCAGGACCGGCTGTCATTCGCCGGGACCGCCGCCTGCTTGGGTGCCCCCGGCAAATTCTGCGAGACCAAGCTAATCAATAACACCATGACCATGCCGGAAAATGCCAACCAGCTGGCCACTAGCCCTGCGATCTCAATGGGCTTGGGCCTCGCCAGGTACTTTTGTCTGGCACTCAGAATCAGCCAGGCTGCGGCGGGTATGGCGGGCATGGTCACCAACCGCGCGCCCCGCACCTGCAGCGCCATCACCAGTGTGGCCATTGTCAAGAACAGCAACAGCACCAGCCATTCCGCCCGGTCGAGCTTTGTGCGCAGGATGTGGTTGACCATCACGATCAGGCCGACAATTCCGGGCATTGCGACGGCAATTGTATAGGCTGGGAGCTCGAATGCACTTTTCCACCACGGCCGGGCTTCGGAAATAGCATCGATCCAATGGGTCATGAGCCAGGGGTCGACCCCTGCGTAGGGTCCACCCAGGCACTGCGGTGCAATCGCGATCGTTGCCGCCAGGCCCATCGAACCGGCCAATGCCATGATGACGAGACGCACAAGGGGTGATTTTGGCGCCGACGACCAAAGGCTGATCCCGGTGAATATGACCCCGACGGCAAGCGCTGCGCCGGCGTAAAAGCTCGACATGGCATCACAGGCTGGCACCAGCCAGCGAGACGGAGGGAGCGCAATGGCCAGATGGATCAGCGCAGCGCCAGCAAAGCTCAGCCCGAAGCCGCGAACGGCCTTGTTCTGGCCGGTATCAAAGACCCACAGCAAGGCAATGGCCGAAATTGCTGCGGCAACCATCGGAACCGCCTCGGTGCCGATCGCCAGGGCGGTGGCGCCGAAAAAGCCCGCCAGCAGCGCAAAGCGCGGACGCTTCACCGCTTCTATGCAGGCCCAGGCAAGGGCCAAGGTTAGAATGATCTGGATACTGTGGTGGTCGATCCGACCGGGGGTGAATTCAACGGTTACCGCCGGGCTCAGGACCGGCAGGGTCACCGCCGGCAACAGGCCCGCTGGGCCGACCAGGCGCAGGCTCAACCGTGCGCTGAGCACCAGCAAAACCAGCAACAGCAGCAATGGCCACACATAAGCGGCGACCAGTTCAGCATGACCA
The DNA here is from genome assembly GCA_943372435.1 of Devosia equisanguinis. Lineage (GTDB taxonomy): Bacteria > Pseudomonadota > Alphaproteobacteria > Rhizobiales > Devosiaceae > Devosia > Devosia equisanguinis_A. The sequence goes on along the minus strand of CALRYQ010000004.1, from coordinate 26,488 downwards.
AACGAAAACGGGGTGGCGGCGAGCACGATCAGCGCGATTGGCAAGTCCACCAGCCGTGACCAATGCACCTCAGCCCCATACGGCGTGTTAAGCCGATGCTGCACGATGTCATACCAGTTTTGGCCGGCCAAGAAGTCCCGCACCACCACCATCCGCATGGCGTCGTCGGTATCGCCATGCAACGGCCCGGAGGCCGAGCCGACGATTGCGCGGGTGACCAGCGTGCCAACGGCGATGGCAAACACCGCAAGCACCAACCACCAATTGATCCGGTCTGTGGGGTTGGGGGTAACCGACATGAGCGAGGCCCTGAACAGCGGGCGCCGTGGCGCGCCAGCCTCAAGTCCTACAGCGCCCCTGTTAATATCGCTTAAAGAGGCCACGGCATAAAAAATGGGCGACAGCATCAGCTGTCGCCCAGTCAGATTGAAATACTATCAAATGGTCAGCCGCGCGGCTGCGCAACAATGCGCAGATAGGGCTTTGGTTCCTTCCAGCCGTCCGGGAACTTCAGCTTTGCCGCTTCGCTGGTGACCGAATTGGCGATGATCACGTCTTCGCCGTTCTTCCAGTTCACGGGCGTTGCCACCGAATATTTAGCCGTCAGCTGCAGGCTATCGATGACACGAATGACTTCATCAAAATTCCGGCCGGTTGAGGCCGGATACTCGATCTTGAGTTTGACCTTTTTGTCGGGCCCAATGACGAAGACCGACCGCACAGTCAAAGTGTTGTCCGCATTCGGGTGGATCATGTCGTATTTGCGCGCCACTTCGCCATTTGTGTCTGCGAGCAGCGGAAAATTCAGGGCAGTTCCCTGCGTCTCCTCAATGTCCTTGGCCCAGGTCGCGTGGTCTTCCAATCGGTCAACCGACAAGCCGAGCACTTTGACTCCGCGTTTGTCAAATTCAGGCTTCAGTTTGGCCGTGTACCCAAGCTCGGTGGTGCAGACTGGCGTGAAGTTCTTGGGGTGTGAAAACAGCACCGCCCACGAGCCTTCGATATAATCGTAAAAGTGGATGCGTCCTTCTGTGGAGTCGAGCTCGAAGTCGGGGGCGATATCGCCAATCAAAATTGCCATGTTGGTTCCTCAAGCGCTCCGTCGCAGCGCCGCGTGTTTATACAACAGAATATCGTACCCTTAGTGAGCGATTGCAGTGCGGCCCCGGAGAATATTTTCGGCATTTTTGGTTGGAGCGCGCCATTCCATTCTAGGGACGATGGGAATTGCGCAAGTCATCCGGATTGCCGACTATGGCGCCGAAGTTGGCCGAGTGGGCGCGCCCTTGGTCCAGGTTACCTGTTCCCGATTCAGCGGCACCACCGCCAGCGACATCTTGCCCGATCCCTGCTGCACTTCGCGGGCATGGGCGAGGTAAATCAACGAATTGTTCGCCGCGTCATAGATCCGTGACACGCGCAAGGATTTCCAGATCAACGAGCGACCTTCGCGGAATATCTCCTCGCCACCCTGACTGAGCGAAATATCACCAATAACAATCGGACCGCTGGCTGAGCAATCCAGGGCGGAGTAGGAAGGATCTTCAAACCAATTGCCTTGCTGCAACCGATCGATGAATCCGCGGTTGAAATAGGCGAGGTGGCAGACCACGCCAGCGACCTCTGGGTCGGCCACCGCGTCGATAGCAATGTCATTGCCAGTCCAGTCCACACCGACGCTGGCGACCTCGCGTTTGTCCGAGCAAGCGCTGAGCGTAGTTGCCAGGACAAGCGTCATGGCGACGGCAGGAAGCAGTTTCATCAGTGCAGCTCCGGAGAAAAATGACATTGACGACCATGTGGGCACTGCCACCTCAAAGCACAAGACTACCGCTTATTGCGCCCCAGCCGCCGCTCCAGCAACCGCACCAGCAACGATAGTGTGATGGTCATCGTCAGGTAGAGGAACGCCACCACATTGTAGGTTTCAAAGAACTTGAAATTGCTCGATGAATAGACTTTTCCCAGTTGGGTAATGTCCTGCACGCCCAGCGCCGAAACCAGTGCTGAATCCTTGATCATCGAGATGAAATCATTGCCCAGTGGCGGCAGGATGGTGCGCAGGGCCTGAGGCGCAACCACGTGCCGAAACGTGTTCCATCGTGAGAGGCCCAGGGCTCGAGCGGCTTCGGTCTGCCCGCGGTCCACGGCCTCGATGCCGGCGCGAAAAATCTCGGCGATGAAGGCTGAATAGCAAATGGTCAGTGCAAATATTGCCCGCCAGGTGAAGTCAAAACTTCTTATCGTCACTTTGGGCAGCCAGCCTTGGTTGATTGCTGGCGCCAACACCCAGTTGGCAGCGTCTACCATGCCCGGCGCACCGACAAAGGCGATGTAAAACAACGCCACCAGGATCGGCACGCCGCGTATGATTTCCACGTAAAAAATTGCCACCTGCTGCAACAAGACGCTGTCGGAGGTCCGGGCCAATGCCACGATCAGGCCGAGAAAGCCCGCCAGACCAAAGGCGAGTAGGGCGACCCACAGGGTGGTGACGACGCCTTTGGACAGAATCGAAAAGATCTCATTATAGCCCGCGTCGGCGACGATCGCCCACAACAGAACTACCCCCAGCAGCGCAATAGCCAGGAGCCACCACGCAAATGGTTTTGTGGCAGATTTTGGTGGGAGTTCGGTCATGGTCACAAAGGCGCGCGCCGCAACGCGCGCCTTATCAGTGGCTTACTATTTGGCGCTATAATCGAAGAACCACTTCTTGATCAAACTATCCAGCGTGCCATCGGCGCGCATGTCCGCAAGGGCTGCATTGAACGGGCCGACCAGGTCCGAACCTGGCGTCAAGATGAACCCGAGTGGATCGGATTTGATGGCGTCCCCGACAGTTTTGAACGCGCCGGGATCGGCGCCAATATAGCCCGCCGAGGCAGCCTGATCGGCGATCACCGCGTCAACGTCGCCGCTCTTGAGCGCCTGGACCGAGGCGCCAAAGGTATCGAACAACTTGACGCGTGGATTGGCTTCATCACCGTCGAGCACGTCATAGATCGCCGTGTAAAAAGCCGAGGTTCCCGATTGGGCCCCGAACAGCAATTCAGTATTGTCGGCAAAGCTGGACGTGCCGGTGATGCGCGCTTCATCGGCGCGTACCAGGAAGAACTGATCAACCGTAATAAACGGTTCGGTAAAATCAATCTGTTCGGCGCGCTCGGCATTGATGGTAATGCCATCGGCACCAACGTCGAATTGACCGGTCCGCACCGCCTCGATCATCACATCCCACGCCGAAAGGCTCCATTCGACCTTGGCGTTGAGGCGCTTGGCAACCTCGTTGATCACATCATATTCAAGCCCAACGCCGGCGCCGGTTTTGTCGGCAAAGTTCAGCGGAAAGTAGGCGTTTTCCGTAACCGCCTTGACCGTGCGACCACCAAGATCGGGCAATTCGGACGCCGCGGCGGGCAGGACCAACGATAGCGCCAGCAATGGCGCGGCGACAGCAGTGAACAAGGATTTCATGAGGCGGCAATCTCCCGACAAATAGAGGGCTTTGGGCCCCGTCCAGTCATCAGCCTAAACCAGTCTGCCAAGTCTTGGAAATGGGCAAACGCACAATTGGCGACGAATGCGGCCAAGCTGGCGAGCAGCTTGGCCAAGAGGTCGTCAGGACTCACGCGATTACTTCGATTGGGGCGCCAGGGCCGTTTTTCTTGACGGAGTTGACACAGTTTTTGGCGCTGGACTTTGACTTGTAGGTTTCGGAGCGGACCATGGTTTCCCCATTGGCGGCAACAAACCGCACGAAAGTCTGACCATCCTTTGATGCGGCAATTTCGAAGCGGTAGCCCTTGCCAGTTTCGCCCTTGGTCAAGTCAACGACCCCAGCCTCTGGGGCGTGTTTCTTGATTGAGTCGATACAGTTCTGGGCACTAGCCTTGGTCTTATAATTCTCGGACCAAACCATGGTCTCGCCATTGTAGACAAACTTGGTGACAAACTCGCCGGTCTTGGCGGTGACGATCTTGAACTTGTGCGCCATAATGTGGGCTCCTCTCTCGGTGTAGCGACACGAGCTGGCCGCTTTGCAGCGCCAAGACTAGTCACCCTACGAAAAAAATCAAAGCAACTCCGTCGCGTCGGTGGCCGATTTAGCGTCGATATGACCAAGGCTGCGCTCGGGATCCAGCCGATCGCGGACGATTTGCTTAAGCCGTTTGACGTCGGGAAAGCCACCATCGCGCTTGCGCTCCCAAAGCACTTCACCGTCCAGGGTCATTTCAAATACCCCACCAGTGCCGGGAACCAGGGTCACAGCGCCCAAATCCAGCCCAAAAGTGGTCAGCAGCTCTTGGGCCATCCAGGCAGACCGCAGCAGCCAGTTGCACTGTGTACAATAGGTGATGGATAAGACCGGCCTGGCGAGGCTGTCGCTCACTTGGCCTTCTTGCTCGCCCTGAGTTGATTGGGGTCGACCAGCGTCGCCAAAATCTGATCCACCAGATCAAGATCCTGCCGCTTGCCCGCAGCCTGTTGCTGCAGATCCACCAGATAGGAGGTGGTGTAGTAGAGCCGTCGGGCCAACATGGTGGCGATGTGGAGCGAAAATTCGGGCCGCTTATCGAGAAAAGTCAGCGCATCTGGAATTTCGTAGGCTTTGACCGCCGAAAGCGCCTTGACGGTGGCGCTATGGGCCATATCAAGCAGCACCGACATTTCGCCAAAGATCGAGCCGGGTTCGTCCACATGGGTCACCTGCGTGCGCTCGCGGATAACCTCGACCTCACCCTCGATCAGGATATAGAGCCGCCCAAGCCGCTCGCCTTCCGACAGCAACGCTTGGCCGGATTTGAAGCTGACCTGTTTCAGATCCTTGCAATACTCTAAAATATCCGCCATTGGCCCGCTCCACCGCTTGGGTGTTTCTATAGCGTGCAAACGCAGCGGCGGTCAAAGCCTTAGCCACCAACCCAGAGTGCGTGCTAACCAGCCCTGGTCCCGATGGCGCTGCTGCGCCAGCCAAAAACCCGATCGCGACCAGCGGTTTTGGCGCTGTACAGGGCTTCGTCAGCCATGGTGATCAGTTCATGGGTCGAGCGGCGGGGGTCATCGGTCGCATAGGTGGCAACCCCGACACTGGCGGTGACAATGCTCTTTTCGCTGCCCCCATGAGGGAGGCGAAGGTCACGCAATTGCTTGCGGAAATTCTCGGCGACCAAATAGGCGCCGTCTTCGTCAGTGTCGGCTAAGATGACCACAAATTCCTCGCCGCCGTAGCGAGCGGCGTGGTCGGTGGGGCGACGGACACTTTGCTGCAGGCACCAACTGACGAGGCGCAAGCATTCATCGCCGGCTGGATGCCCATACAAGTCATTATAGGCCTTGAAGCGATCGACATCGATCATCAACAGGCTGATCGCACCCTTGCTGCGCGTGCTTCGCTTCAGTTCGTCTTCGAGTAAACTGTCGAACGCCCGACGGTTGAGCAGACCGGTCAAACCATCGGTATTGGCGAGTTTTTCGAGTTGTTCGGTTGCGCCGCGCAGCGCCAATTCGGATCGCTTGGCATTGGTGATATCACTGACCACCACCAAGGATGCGCCGTCGCGGGTTGACCGGGTCCGCAGCTGCAGCCAGCGACCATCCTGGAGTGCGACCTCTTCATCGCTCTCATTATGGAGCGATGCCTCGATCTTATCGACCCAGGCTTGTGAATCCAGCGTCGGCGCAGTGATTTGTTCACCGGTCTCCAGCACGCTGGCCAGCATTTCGCGGATATGCACGCCGGGCAGGCGGGTATGGGCGGTCAGTGGAAAACAGTCGAGATATTGTTGGTTTGAAAAGACCAGATAGCCATCCTTGTCAAACATCGCCAAGCCGTCTGCCATTTCCGCCAGGGCAAAAGACAGCTGATTGCGGCTGTCTTCGAGGGCCTTATGCATACGCTTTTCTTCGGTCACGTCCCGAGTCACCCCGGCAATGCCAATCATATCGCCGTCGCGATCCCGCAAGGCCACTTTGGACGTTGAAAACCAGCGGCCCTCGCCGTCCCGGTCGATCAAATGCTCTTCAATGCCGCGCACCGCTCCGCCCTTGGCAAGAAGCTCTTGTTCCACGGCGAATAGTTTGGCAGCGCGCTCGGCGGAGGTTAGGTCAAAATCGGTCTTGCCAATCATCTCAGCCGGTCTTGCATACCCATTCAAATGTGCTGTTGCCTCATTTACGGCAGCGAACTCGCTCCGCGCATTTTTGACATAGGCATAGTCGGGAGCCTGGTCGAGCGCCGCCCGCAGCAGCTCGCGTTCCAACTCGCTGTGCATATTCTGCAGGATGATCAAGCCGCCGACCAGGATCGAGACGAAGTTGACAGCCGCACTGGGACCGGCAATCTGCGCCATCACGGTTGCGCGCACTGCCGCCGGCAGCCAAGACAGCGCAAATAGATACCCTGCGACAGCGGCAACGCCCAGCACCAGTAAATGTTTGAACACCGGACGGCGTGTGCCGAGAGCGGCCCTGACGCCGATGCCTGCGCCGGTCGCAACGAATACCCCAATGAGTGCCGAACCAAAGCCCATTCCACCTATTGAGGCGCGATAGGCCAGCGCAATCACGCCGCTGACCAGGGCGGTGACCGGACCACCAAAAAAACCGGCAAGGCTTAGAATCGACAGCCGCAGGTCAAACAACACCCCGGGTTGCAGCTCGATCGACATCAGCATTGAGGCAATGGCGCCCGCGCCCATGAACAAGCCGAAATAGGCCCGTCTAACGGCATGTACCTGTCCGCCAACCCATGGGCGTGACTGCGTCCACCCCGTAATGACGAGGGCAACTATCGCCAGATTTGCAATCAGATCGTGCCAAACTGTATTCAAGGGCGCCGTGATCCTCACAAGGGGCGGTCTGCAGCCACGGCCACCTTGCACGGATAAGGTTAAAAAGACGCTGCTAATGGCATAACACTTGCCACATATTCCGTCCGCCCACCAGCGATTGCGGGCTGGCGGTCGGAAATGGGGACGGTAACCCCATGCGAGGCTATCAACCGATCCATCACTTAGTCGCTTGGAGGATGGTGCGCTCGGAGCGGCCTAGTCGTCGCCCATTTTCAGCGCTTTGATAAAGGCTTCCTGAGGGATTTCGACCGAGCCAAACTGGCGCATCTTTTTCTTGCCGGCCTTTTGCTTGTCCAGCAGCTTGCGCTTGCGGGTCGCGTCGCCGCCATAGCATTTTGCCGTCACATCCTTGCGCATGGCCCGCACGGTTTCACGCGCGATGATCTTGCCCCCGATAGCGGCCTGAATGGGGATGACGAACAGATGCGGCGGGATCAGCTCTTTGAGCTTCTCGCACATGATACGACCACGCGATTCCGCCACAGTGCGGTGAACCAGCATTGACAGCGCATCGACCGGCTCGGCGTTGACCAGGATCGACAGCTTCACCAGATCGCCCTCGCGGTGATCCGACAGCGTATAGTCAAAGCTTGCATAGCCCTTGGAAATCGATTTGAGCCGGTCGTAGAAATCGAACACCACCTCATTGAGCGGCAGATCGTATTCCACCATGGCGCGGTTGCCGACATAACTGAGGTTTCGTTGAATGCCGCGTCGGTCCTGGCAGAGCTTGAGGATCGATCCCAAGTACTCGTCGGGTGTCAAAATCGTCGCCTTGATCCATGGCTCGCGAATTTCGGCAATTTTCATCACATCGGGCAGGTCGGCCGGATTGTGCAAAAGGATGGCATCGCCATTGGCCAGCGCAATTTCATAGACCACTGACGGCGCCGTGGCGATCAGATCGAGGTTGAATTCGCGGCTCAGCCGTTCTTGGATAATTTCAAGATGCAAGAGCCCCAAAAAGCCGCAGCGGAAACCAAACCCTAGGGCAGCGGAAGTTTCCATTTCAAACGAAAAACTGGCGTCATTGAGCCGCAACTTGCCCATGGCAGCGCGCAACTCATCAAATTCGGACGAATCGACCGGAAACAGCCCGCAGAACACTACGGGTTGGGCCGGGCGAAAGTCCGGCAGCGGGTGGGCAGTGGGGCGACGGTCGTCCGTAATGGTGTCGCCGACATTGGTATCGGCCACTTCCTTGATGCTGGCAGTAAAAAACCCGAGCTCGCCAGGGCCCAATTCGGCGATATCGACCAGCTTGGGAGTGAACACGCCAACGCGATCGAGTTCATAGGTGGCGTTGGCCGCCATCATGCGGATCTTTTGGCCCTTGCGCACGGTGCCATCAATCACCCGGATCAAAACCACCACGCCCAGATATGTATCATACCAGCTGTCGACCAGCAGGGCCTTGAGCGGCGCGTTGATATCGCCTTTGGGCGCTGGCAGGCGCGTAACGATCGCTTCAAGAACTGTGTCGATCCCCAGCCCGGATTTTGCCGAAATTTCCAGTGCGTTGGAGGCGTCGAGCCCGATTACGTCCTCGATCTGCTGTTTGACGCGGTCCACGTCGGCGGCAGGTAGGTCAACTTTGTTTAGGACCGGCACGACCTCGTGGTTGGCATCGAGCGCGTGATAGACATTGGCCAATGTCTGGGCTTCAACACCTTGGCTCGCGTCAACCACCAGCAGCGATCCTTCAACTGCGGCCATTGAGCGGGAAACTTCGTAGGCGAAGTCGACGTGTCCCGGCGTGTCAATCAGGTTGAGGATGTAATCGAGGCCATCCTTGGCATGGTATTTGAGCCGAACGGTTTGCGCCTTGATGGTGATACCGCGTTCCCGCTCGATATCCATCGAGTCCAGCACCTGTTCCTTCATCTCGCGCAATTCCAGCCCACCGGTCATCTGGATGAGCCGGTCGGCGAGGGTGGATTTGCCATGGTCGATATGGGCGACGATGGAAAAATTACGGATCAGGTGCAGGGGCGTGCTCATGTGGGGGCTGATAGCAGAAACCCTTGGCGCGCGCAAAGATGGTTTCTCGCTGGCTAAGCGGTGATTTCGGGCTGGATTGGGTCAGATTGGCTGCTGCCCGGGGTTGCGGGCGAATGCCGAGCCCAGTTTGCGGCGCCCTGGCGCAACTTGGTGGCCCGATTGATGATCGAACCCAGCCGGCCGCGCGCCGCCCTCAGTCGGGTTCGCAACCGGCGTCGTTGTGGGCCGGGTGATAGGCCGGCAAGTCCGCCATCAAAACCATGCTCATCGCGTCTTCGTCAGCATTTGGCGCATCAACCCGCGTCATCGACGTGATAAAGCTGTGCCACCATGTGAACATTTTGTACAACGCTGTTCCAATTCTAGGCGCCATCGGCCTGCCAGATTGTTAAGATTGTTGACCTATTGGCCATTTATCTAACAAATGTCGTTGCCAAACAATCGACAATGCCTGCAGACGGATATAGAAAATCTCCATGGTAGAGAGTTTTTTTATTCCCTTGAATGCCCTGCGGGCCATCGAAATCGTGGCGCGGCGCGGCGCTCTTGCCCCGGCCGCTGAGGAACTCGGGGTAACAATTGGCGCCGTGAGTCAGCATTTGCGACGAGCCGAAGATCGGCTCGGTTTGGAATTGTTCGAGCGCACAGCCAAAGGACTGGTGCCTTTGCCAGCGCTGCGCCAGGCCTTGCCACAGCTGACATTGGGTTTCACTGCGTTGCAGGACGCTCTGGCAGGGCTTAAGGGGCGCGATGATCACGTTCTGACCCTGACCGTAGGCAGCGTGTTTGCGTCGCGCTGGTTGATCTGGCGGATCAACAAATTCACCGCGCTTTATCCAGAGCTGGAAATACGCCTGACAGTCACGGCCAACATGCTGGACCTGTCGCGCCCTGACATTGATTGTGGCATTCGCTATGGACTTGGCCACTGGCCAGGGGTCAGCGCCAGTCTGGTCGGCGGCACGCAGTACCGTCCGGTCTGCGCCCCGCAATTGGCCCATTTGCTGGGCGTTCCGGCCGATCTGGCCAATGTTCCCGTGATTCAGGACCAAACCACCATGTTGTCCTGGGGCACGTGGAGGCAAGCAGCCGGCCTTGATCCGGCGATCAAATTCAATGGCCCAGTGCTGTCGGATGCGTCGCTGGCCTTCGATGCGGCAATTTCTGGGCAGGGCGTGCTGATGGCGGCAGACATGATGAGCGCCGATGCGGTCAGCGATGGGCGATTGGTCCGGCCATTTGAAGTCTTTGTCGAAGGACCGTATGGCTATTGGCTGGCGACCAGTGACAGCCGACGCGAAGCGCGCAAAGTTACCCTGTTTCGCAACTGGCTGGCCATCGAAGTGCCTGCGTCGGCGCAGGGCTATGGGCAAAAGGGTTGAGGCGTGACCACAGCATCCGGGCGGTGACTTGCCATACGTTCGAAAGCACAATATTAGAATAATTCTAAACTAGGATGCTTAACATGTTGCCCCGCCTGCTCAATCATCCCCGTCGTCCATTTTCTTCTCTGAGCGAGCGCGAAATTCTCTCGCTGGCGGTGGCCGCCGAGGAGGAGGATGGGCGGATCTATTCCGAATTTGCCACGCGTCTGGCCGAAAAATACCCAGGTTCGGCTGCGGTGTTTGAGGGCATGGCCGCTGAGGAGGATGAGCATCGGCGGCGCCTGCTTGATCTTTATGTCGAAAAATATGGCCCAAGGCTGGTGCCGATCCGGCGCGAGCATGTCAGTGGCTTTTTGCCGCGCAAGCCGCTGTGGCTGATGAAGACGCTGACCCTGGACGCGGTGCGCCAGCAGGTCTGGGAAATGGAAGAGAGCGCCTATCACTTCTACCTGGAAGCGGCCAAGCAAACCCACGATGCCGGGATCCGCAAATTGTTGGGCGATCTTGCGGCCCAGGAACGCCAACATGCCGCCGCCGCCGACAAGCTCGAAGCCACCGAATTGGGCGATGCGGGGCGCCAGAGCGAATCCAGCGAGGAACACCGCCAGTTCGTCTTGACCTATGTCCAACCGGGGTTGGCCGGGTTGATGGATGGCTCCGTTTCCACCCTGGCACCGGTGTTTGCCGCCGCTTTTGCGACGGGTGACACTTGGCAGACCTTTTTGGTCGGGCTGGCTGCGGCTGTTGGGGCTGGCATTTCAATGGGCTTTACTGAGGCCGCTTCGGACGATGGCAAGTTGACCGGACGTGGGTCCCCAATCAAGCGCGGTCTGGCCGCGGGGGTCATGACCGCGCTGGGTGGCCTTGGCCATGCGTTGCCCTATCTCATCCATGACTTCGCCATTGCGACCGGCATTGCGGTCGTCGTGGTGCTGATCGAGTTATGGGCCATCGCCTTCATCCAGAGCCGCTACATGTCCACCCCATTTTGGCGGGCCGCCCTTCAGGTGGTGTTGGGCGGCGCGCTTGTGTTTGCAGCAGGCATCTTGATCGGCAGCGCGTAATTGGCGTCTGGTGCGTCGGTGACTGGCATGGTGCCAAAATCCTACACCGCTGACGACGGCACTGCCCTGATCTATCGCGATTTTGGTGATCGGGGCGCGACCACGATCGTTTTGTGCCATGGCCTCGGCGCCAGCGGTCTGCAATTTCTGGCGGATGCGGCGTATTTTTCAACCCTGGGGTTCCGCGTTCTGGTGCCGGACTTGCGCGGCCATGGCAGATCCGGGGTACCGCCGGATTTTTCACCGGACCGGTTTTCCACCGCGGCACTGGCCGCCGACATGGTGGGGATGCTCAACCACGCTCAGGTTGGATCAGTGCACTGGGTGGGCAATTCACTGGGGGGTATCATTGCTTTTGAGCTGCTGGGAAAATGCCCTGAACGGTTCCTCAGTCTTGCCACCTTTGGGACGGCTTACGCTTTGAATTTGCCCGCCGCCGCTGGTCCATTGCTGGTCTGGCTGTATCGTCTGTTTGGCGCCAATCTGGTTGCCCAGGTTTGCGCCCTGACCACCACGCGATACCGTCCGGCGCGGCCGCTGATTGCCACAATGCTCAAAGAGCTCGACCCAAAGGCCGCTGGCGCCATTACCGGGCATGTCCGGCACTATGACTTGACGGCGAATGCGCTGGCCTATTCTGGCCCGATGCTGGTGCTGGTCGGGGGGCGCGACACTGCGGTTAACCTGGCGCTGCGCCCGGCTCTACAGCGGATCGGCACCCGCCCGAATTTTACTATTGTCGAAATTTCTGAGGGCGGCCACTGCGCCAACCTTGATGCCACCGCGGCGTTTCGTGCGGCGCTACTCGCTTTTTGGGCAGCTTAGCGCCGAGCCCTGCGCATGCCTGCAAACATCAGCGCGGCCATGCCGAGGAACAATACCCATTGCGGCATCGGCCACGGGCTGGAGAACCATTGTGCGCCCAAACCTAAGAACGCAACACCAATGAGCACAAAGTGTCCGCCCACCAGATAAGCGACCGGTTTGCGCCACTCATTGCGAAATGCGGCAATGGCACAGGCGAAGGTCGTGCCCAGCAGCATCGCCGAAACCTGCCACCAGATGACATCCATTACGGCAATGGTCATGCGCGGCACGTTTGAGGCGTAAAGCGGCGTCATGATTTCGGGGCCACCAGCGAAAATATGGACCCCGGTGCCAAGCAGCGCCAATGCGCCCGCGCCTACAAACCAATAATTGATCGCCGCTGCGCCGGCTTTTGGGTCGTTCGTCATGTCCGATCTCCTAGGGTAAAGTCACCATACGGTAGCGTATGTACGAGCTCACTTGCCTTTTGTCCATACGCTAGCGTATGGGTGCGGCGGCGTGCCGCAAGATGGAGATAAGGGTGACGGACAAAATTGCGCTGACGCCGAGTGACTGGACACTTGCCGCAATTGCGGCGTTGGCGGCCGGCGGGATCGAGGCGGTTCGCGTCGAGCGCCTGGCCCGAACCCTCAAGACCAGCAAGGGGTCCTTCTATTGGCACTTCGCGGATCGGGCGGCCCTACTGAGGGCCATGCTGGATTTGTGGGAGGCGGAAGGGACGGCCGATGTCATCGCTCGCCTCGCCGCGATCAGCGAACCTGCAGAGCGCTTGCGAGAAGTGGCCCGCGAGGCACTCGTGGCCACCACCCGTGGGATTGATGTGTCTCGCGCCGAAGGGGCGTTGCGCAGTTGGGCTGCCCAGGATCAGGCGGTCGCAGCCCGTTTGCAGGCGGTTGAAGGCGCTCGTGTCGCGTTCTTGGAAGCCGAACTCAAACGGCTTGGCTATGACGGTCAGCAGGCGGGCTTGCTGGGCAAGGCGATCTATTTGGCACTGCTAGGGCTTTACAGCGCCCGACGCTATGACATCGCGCTAGCCGACAACAATGCAGTCATGGCATTGATCGATGCCATCATTGACGCCGCGCCGCGCTTGGGGTGAATGCACGAGAGCGACCCGGCCGCAGCCAGCGAAAATGCACAAACGCTGCGGCCGCCAGAATAACGCCGATGACGAGCAGTGAAGGCACCCACCCGGCATCGGCACCAAACAGAACCTGGTGCATCCGCCGCCCTGGCAAGAATGTAAACGCCCCCGTCAGCACCAGCGCCATCATGTAGGTGCCCTGCATTGCAGCGCGATGGGCCTGCACATTGCGTTTGACGGCTATCTCATAGATCCCTTGGGCGATCCCGACATAGGTCACCAAAACAAAGATATGGATTGGGCTGAACGGGCCGATCAATCGGATTTCGTTGATAAACAGAGCGCTGGTGGCAACCACCAGCATCAACACCGCCCAGAGGCGGCCGAGCGCCTTGTGCAATCTGGTGCCCTTGGGGCGCCACAGAATGAATGCCCCCAACACAAATGCAGCCGTGGCCGAAATGGCATGAATCTGGATAGCGGGGGCGGCGCTGAAGATGGGATCAAGCGACATGAAGGCACTCCGAACAAAACAACGATTTGCCCCCGGCCAATGCCGCGCTATCTTGGGTGGCGCAACACCGGTTTCGCGCAATGGGTCCCTAATACGTGAGTAACTCCCCCCTGCATTTCACGCTGCGCAGAACTCAGGCACATTTTTCTGATCGCCGCACCTGGGCGTTCCTCCTGCTGGTCGGCGGTATGATCGGCTTGGCGGGACCGTTCGATACCTTTGCCCTATTTCCGCCGCTCCCCCGGCTTGCCTATTGGGTTGGTGTTTCTACGGCCAGCTACGCCGTTGGCTTTGTCGTCACGGAATGGCTGTCGCATCGGCTGCACCACTGGATCGCCCCGGTGTGGCTTCGTCTACTGGTCATCGGTGGTCTGCCTGGCGTCCCAATTGCGCTGTCGGTCTGGGGGATTAACGGCCTGGTTTTTGGCTTTGAGGGCGTCGTCGATCTGGCGGCGCTATTGTTCTACTGTCCGTTGATCTCGATCGCTATTTCTGCCGCTTCCATGCTGGCCATTGTCAAACCGCCAGCTGTCGAGATCCAAGCTGAGCCATCGCTGCTGGATCGACTGCCGCGGCCGATTCGCGGTCGATTGCTCCATATTGCCGTGACCGACCACTATGTCGAAGTTGCCACCGACAGGGGGAGCGCTCTGGTGCTATTGCGCCTGACCGACGCTATTCGCGAGACCATGCCGGTTCAAGGTCTGCAGGTGCATCGCTCCCATTGGGTGGCGCTTGATGCGGTCAAACGGGTGACAAAGCAGAATAACAAGACCGTGCTGGAGCTGGAAAATGGCACGCTGGTGCCGGTCAGCCGTACGTTTCGTGATCAGGTCAGGGCTGCTGGCCTGCTGTCTTAGTTGGCCCCTCGGCCCATTGTATCCAGCCGATTGTCGATGATAACCCCGATTTGAGCGCATTCGACGGCGATCTCATCAACGAAATCAGCCAGCATGGCCCGATCCAGCGCCGCCAGCGAGCGCACCACCATCGCCGTGTCCCGGTGCAAAGGCTCAAAGTCGACCGGGGTGATTTCCACCAACCGCCCGGCCTTGACATCATCGGTAATTGCCGACGCTACGAAATACCCCAGTCCCGCCCCTTTGATCGCCAATCGGCGCGCCGGTCCTGTAGGTAAGTCGACGCAGGTGCGGCCCATCCGCACCAGTGCAGCCGCCGTCTCGGGCATTGCCTGCCACCATCCCATTGAGATAACCCGCGGCACCAGGGCCAGCACGTCCTCGATGCTGGGCTGGCTCGACAGCTTGGCCGCAATTTCGGGCGACACCACCAGCGGCACCCGCTCCCGCATCACGATCAGCGGCACCAGATCCACCAACAGCGGGTCCAGATTTGGCCAACATAGCACGCCCATCTCCGCTTCGCGCTCGTGCAGCATGGCGGTGATCTGGGATTGCCGACCCTCGTGAACTACCACGTCGACCGCCGGGTACCGCTCCTGAAACCGCAACAGCGACTCGGTTACCAGCGGCGCCACCAGACTGCGCAGCACAGCGATGGCGATGCGCCCACGATCGACCCGGCGCAAAGCTTCGCGCCCTTCCTGCTCGGTGCCCAGCATCCGGCGGGCATACGGCAAAAACGTCATGCCCTGATCGGTCAGGGTCACCGTTCGGCCGCGCTGAAACAAGGTAACGCCCAGCAATTGTTCCAAGGCGCGAATGCGCATCGAGGCGGTTGCCTGCGTAATGTTCAGATGTGCGGCGGCGCGCGTAAAACTCTGGTCGCGCACGATCCGGTCAAAAGTGCGAAGTTGGTCAAGATCCATCGATAAAAAGTTCTGATAAAAGCAACAAAAAGTTACGGTAGGGCCAAGTTAGCATCGACAATGCTGATGCGGAAGTCGAGCTAAGCGAGTTTTGCGCGGCTTCGGTCGGCTTCGGCCCGCCGCGTTTTGGCGAGCTTGTTGGCGCGGGCATTTCTGTGTGCGCCATCCCCCAAATGCTCGAGCCCACGCGAGCGCGCCAATTCCATTTGCCGGTGCCGCTCTGTAGCGGCGGCATGTTTTTTCGGCTCGTCTGCACAATAGGAACAGGCGATCCCGTCTTGATAACGCGGATCGGCACGATCGTCGGCGGTCAGCGGATGGCGACAAGCCCGACATAAGGTCGCGTCACCCTCCACCAAGCCATGGCCGACAGAAACGCGTTCATCAAACACAAAACACTCACCCAGCCAGCGGCTATCCTGGGGCGGCACGGTTTCGAGATATTTCAGGATCCCCCCGCGCAGATGAAAAACCTCCTCAAAGCCCTGACTGATCAAATAGGATGAGGCCTTCTCGCAGCGGATGCCGCCAGTACAAAACATCGCGACCTTTTTGTCGCGGGCCGGATCAAGGTGTTGGGCCACATAGTCCTTGAACTCGGTGAAGCTGCTGGTGGCGGGGTCCAGCGCCCGTTGAAACGTCCCCAATCCCACTTCATAATCATTGCGTGTGTCGACCAGCACGATATCGTTTTGTTCAATCAGCGCGTTCCAATCGCCCGCTTCGACATAGGTGCCCACTGCTTTGGCCGGGTTGGCTTCTGGCGCGCGCAGCGTCACGATCTCGGCTTTGAGCCGCACTTTCATTCGCAAGAACGGCATGGTGCTGGCGTAGGAAAACTTGATTTCGGCGCCGCGCAACCGGCCATCCAGCCGGGCATCGGCCACAAGAAAGGCGTCAAGTGCGTCAATTGCCTCCGGCGAGCCGGCAATTGTGCCGTTGATGCCCTCGGGCGCCAGGATCAGCGTGCCGTAGATGCCGCGTGAAACGCAAAATTGCGCCAATTCCGGTTGGATCGCTGCACAGTCGGGCAGTTGGGCGAACTTATAAAGCGCCATGACCTTGAAGGGCATGGCGCTTTGAAGCAGATTGGCGGACATGTCGAACGGTGCCTTGATTATTTCGCCTCGCTTTTAGCACTCCACCCTTGGTGGTGCAAAGCGACCGGACAGCGCACCTGATTGCCAATTGCTGGAAACCCAAGATGACCTATCAAGCCAACCCGGCGCGCTATGATGCGATGGAATATCGTTATTCGGGCCGTTCTGGTCTCAAACTGCCGGTCATCAGCCTTGGCCTCTGGCAGAATTTCGGTGGCACGCGAGACTATCCAAGCGCCATGGAGATTTTTGCGCATGCCTTTGATGCGGGCGTCACCCATTTTGATCTGGCCAATAACTACGGTCCACCCGCCGGTTCGTCCGAGGAGTTGTTCGGCTTGGTCCTGGCCCGGGACTTCCACCCGTATCGGGACGAATTGATCGTTTCAACCAAGGCCGGTTACAAAATGTGGCCGGGCCCCTATGGCGAGTTTGGGAGTCGGAAGTATCTGTTGGCCAGCCTTGATCAGAGCCTGAAGCGGCTGGGTCTCGATTATGTCGACATATTCTATTCACACCGATATGACCCCAACACGCCGCTCGAAGAAACCATGGGGGCGCTTGCCCAGGCCGTCCAGTCTGGTAAGGCGCTTTATGTGGGCATCTCAAGTTACCCCGAGCAAGAAACCAGAGCAGCTCACCGCATTCTCAACGCCATGGGCGTCGCCACCACTATCCACCAACCCAGCTATTCCATGCTCAATCGCTGGTTTGAAGCCGACAGAACCATGGATGCCTGTGCCGAGTTGGGTATTGGCGTCATCGCCTTCTCGCCATTGGCCCAGGGCGTGTTGTCGGGCAAATACAATTCTGGTGACAAGCAGGGCACACGTGGCGACAATCCCAATGGCTCGTTGCGCGCCAGCCACATCGAGCCCCTTGTGCTCGCCGCCGTCGATGCCGTTGCAGAAATCGCCCGGGCTCGGGGCCTGTCCATGGCGCAGCTGGCACTCGCTTGGGCCCTGCGCCGTCCGGAAATGACCTCGGCGCTGATTGGGGTCCGCAGCCTTGATCAGCTTAAGGACAATCTAGGGGTTCTAAATCATTTGGCACTCACCAACGATGAAATCGCCGCAATTGATACTGCGACCAAGAATGGGCAGATGGATTTGCACCCGCAGCCGAGCGGATGGTTGCGCTAGTTGAAGGCGAAATCACCTGGGTGACAGGAAACCGCCTTTGGCCGATGCGCGACGAGCGTCACTATGCTGTTGCAACTTGCTTGTACCGTTGCGTTCCTAGTTCCGCCGCAGTTCTGCTTCAGTTACGGTAACAGCAGTTTCGCGTTGGGAGGGATCGATGAAATTACTTTTGTTTGCCGCTGCCGTTACACTTGTCTGCGCCGCCCCGGTTGTGGCGCTCGATGCCGAAGCTGACGCAATCATCGCCCATTTCAAGCCCACCAAAACTCTGCCGATTGCCTCGATCGCTACGTTCATGCGCGGCAGTCAGAAGTGGTGCTACGCCGAGGACAATGGCACCTGCGGCTGGACCGACATCTATCTTGATGTCACCGAGGCGTCCGCACAATATGAAGGCGGCGCCGCGTGGAATGAGGACACTGATATCGCGATCGTGCACGACACCGAGCTGCGAGATGGCCGCTTTATTTGTGAAATCCCCGAATCGCCAGTGCCAACCACCCATGCAGTTTCCCGACGCGATGGTCGTGCGATTGGCGGGCGCGAACTGGCAGCTCTCAAACTCGAAATCGCCGCAGCCTACGCCAATGATAGCGAATACAATTGCTTTGACTACACGTTCGTGTCCGTCAGCGAGGATCGCGAAAACATAGTCGTCCGCCAACGCCAATATCTCGATGGCGTTACCGATCCGTCCAATGACGTTTTGGTCACCATTCACTACGATTCGGCAGTGGCCAATGCTCTGACACTGCGTTGGTAGATCCCGCGTGGTTTACACTGATCATCGTATTGACCACAAATAGTAATCGCTGCATGGTCCGCGCCAAAATCAGGGGCGGAATTGGCTGATCACGTGATTCTACAGGCCCAGCGCCAGGCAACAATTATGGCTGGCCTGGCATTGGGATGCATGGCGCCCGAAGTCAGCTCGACCTTAGTTATTTTTGCCGGCTGTTTTGGCCTGCTCATGGTGCGCGGGCGTCATTTGTCGATGCTGCAGCGGCCCGCAATCTGGATGCCATTGTGCGGCGGGATCGCGCTTGCGCTCGCATATTCCTTGGGATCGATGTCGCTGATGGGCATCCCCAGTGTCCTCGTGTTTGCTCCGTTGTTTCTAATCTGGCCGCTCCTGGTCCTGTTGCGATCCGCGGGGTCCAACGGCCCGATCGACCCCGCTTTTCCTGCGAGCTTCGCGTTGCTCGGTGTCGCCGGTGCGATGGTCATTGCGCTCAACGACCACTTCGTTCTTGGCCTCGACCGCGCCGGGGGGTCGGTCGCCAACCCAATCCATTTCGGCGACATTGTCACGGCGGCCGGGTTTCTGGCGCTTGTCGGTTGGTTTTCCAATTGTGGTCGTTGGCGGTGGTTGTTTCTGCTGGGGCCGGTTTTTGCCTTGGTCGCCGTGCTGTTGTCGGGCTCGCGCGGGCCATTGCTGGGCTATTTGGCGCTATTAATTGCCAGCCTCGGTTACATTGTATCCACTAGCCGATGGGCGTGGCGCGGCGTCATCTTCGCCGGCCTAGGCGTGGCGGCTCTCGCGGTAGCAATCACTTTTCTGGGCCTTTCCGATCAAACCGGTGCCTTACGGGTTTTTGCCAATCTGGGTGAAATTATCCGATCTGGGACCACCAGTGATAGCTCTACCGCCGAGCGGCTGGTCATGTATCAGGCCGCATGGGCAGCGTTTCAGACCGCCCCGATTTTTGGCTATGGTTTGGTTGATTTTGTCAGCAAGACTGCGGCCTTTGCGGTTCCGGGTACGATGTCTTCGACACTCCCGCACCTGCACAATGATATCGCCGATTTCGCTGTCAGCGGCGGGGTGGTCGGCCTTATGGGATATGTCCTGTTTTTGCTTGCCCCGCTGGTCGAGGCCATCATGGCTCCAGCCGGGCCCAATCGTCGCGCCGCGCGATTTGCTGGGCTGAGCCTTAGTCTGGGCTATTTCGTCATGGGCCTGACCAACGCTATGTTCGGCATTTTGATGCTCACGGTGTTTTTCGCCTTCGGAGCCGCCATCGTCAGCCAGCTGGCGCGTTCCGACTGATCCAGTGCTTGCTGGGGCGGTTTGGTGTGCTAGAAAGCCGCACCACTTCTGCCGCGTGAGCCCGACCTTGCCCCAGTCTTTGCACATCGTCCTGACCTTTGACGATAATTTTTGGGCGCCCGCTTATGCCACCATGCGGTCGGTCTGCATCTTCACGAGGCGCAAGAGCGACCTGGTGTTTCATCTGTGCCACCGAACCCTTTCGGATGAACACAAGGCAGATTTGCACAAGATCACCGCCGAATTTGGCGCCGAACTGATCTTTTATGAGCTGGATCATTCAGCCCTGTTTGCCGACATTGCGGCGCGGATGCCGATCAACCGGCGACTGAGCAATATCGTTTATGCGCGGCTAGTCATCGATCGACTGATTGACCCGATGGTCGGGCGGGTTTTGTATCTGGATTGCGACATGATGGTGCGCGCCCCGATCGAACAGCTGATCGAAATTGACCTGCAGGGTTTTCCGGTCGCGGCGGTGCGGGACACGATCGGGGCGTTCATTACCGGCGGCAAGGACCTGGCCAAGAACCGGCAGATTTTTGATATCGCCGATCCGTATTTCAACGCCGGTATGGTTCTCATTGACGTGGCGAAATGGCGCGATGCCAAATTGCTTGATCGCCTGGAAGCCCTGCTGGCTGACGGCACGATGGCCAGGGTCTACTACGATCAGGACTTTCTCAATCTGGTGTTCCGCAACAACTGGCTGCGCCTGCCCGCGACGTGGAACACAATTGACGCGCGCCATGCCCATGAAGGGCTCGATGTGAATATCCTGCACTACACCGGCGAACGCAAACCCTGGCATTTGGTCAGCAATGTCGCCTTTCGCCGACTGTACCGCCACGTCATGACCAACGAACTGTTCTACCGGTTCATGCGCCACCGCTGGAAGCGGTACTGGAAAAAGATTTTTCGGCTCAGATAGGCCGTTTGCGGGCCAACAACCCCCCAAATTGCCCCTCCCGCCATCGACGAGCCTTGGCTTGCGGTTCTTGGTCTAGTTCGCCAAATCAATCCGATGCCGCGCGCACAGAGCCGCCAGCGCGCTACCGGTTTGGGGAACGCCAATGGCGGCGCGGCCTCGATTGGTCAATTGGCTGCGCCAGATATGGATGCACAGCGTTTGTGCGGTTACGCTGGTGTCGATCGTGCTTCCGGTCTGCATCAGCGCCGGAATACCCTCATAAGGCACCGGGTAGAACACCGCCTGCGGCTGCACCTGGTCCCACAGGCCGCGCTGGCGGACGTAGTGGGTCAAGGCAAATGGGCCGGTGGCGCCATATTGCATGTATTCGGGCGGCACTGATTGGCCGACCAGCCGCTTGGCCGCCACTTCAAGGCGCCGGAACAGCGGCAGATGCGGCTCGAACAACGGCCGCTGGACCTGGGTAAATACCGAGATCAGATCAGTGAGCAGTGGAGCGTCAGACGGAATCAACAGCACCGCCCCATTGATCGAGCCGGGCCGTTCGAACCCCACTAAAAAGGGCGGTGGCGTGGCAATCGGCTTGACGCAATAGACGTCGGCATCGGCCCAAATCCCCTTTTCGGCCAGCAACAGGCTCATGCGAAAATAGTCGGAAAACACCCCAGCGGTGCCACGTCCTTTGTAGAACACCAATTTGTCTTGCGGCAAAACACTCGCCGCATCGCGCAACTCAGCCCCGGCGGGCAGCTCGCTGATTGGCTCGTAGCTATAGAGATGGAACGCATGGCCATTCTTGACGAAACTGTCGATACACAGCCGCTCCAGCCAGCTCAACGGCCCATGCCAGAACGAAGCGATCACTGGCAGGCCGTTGGCCATGGCGGTCACTGGCCAAACGTGTCCTTGAGCACTTTTTCCAGCAACAGGTCGCGCTGGTGCAGTTTGGGGTCGAACGTCGGCATCTTGCTGCGGTCTTCGAACCAACCGCCCGAAACTCCGCGGAAGTGAAAACAATAGAATTCGACGCTGGACCCGGCCAAATTCAGCCACCCCCGCACTTGGTGTGTCCAAGGCTGTCCGCGCCACGTGGTCAGAAACCACGCCCGGCTGGGCACCAGTGCCCATTTCTTGCCCCTGTCCTTGGATTTTTGGCCCTTCTTGCGCACGATGAAATCTGCGTGGCGGGGCGGCCCAGACCGATCGCGGATGTTTTCTACCCAGAGGCGATTAAATCGAATGGTGCCAAAAAGTGATTGCTCGACCGAGGCAAAGATTGAGCGCCGACGCACCGAAACCACGAGTTCATCGATATCAACGTTGACGATCGACCGCGTGCGCATGGCATATTTTCGCATGAACTGCAGGAAACTCGGCGGTTGGGCATACATCGACCAATTGCCGCGATATTTGTGGCGAGTAAATGGATCGTCCATTACGCCATAGCGGTTTGGCCAGTCGATGACGAGCACTGCTTTCAAGCCCGCGACGCTGTCCAGCGCGCGCTCGATATCTTCGATCCGATAGGCTGTCGTGTTGTTGTTGTAGATGACTGCCGCAGTCGCACCATGCTCATGCACATAGAACCGGGCCCAGTCGGCGATCCACTCCAGAGCATTGTCCTTGCTCATGGTGAAGATGACCCGATGTCCGGCCAGATGCTGCGACTGGTTTGGCTGGATTGGCGTTTCGAAGGCTTGGTCCCCGATGGCGATTCTGAGGTGGGTATCGCTCGTCCGTACGGCGCCCCGCGCCCATGACGCCTGCACGCCGTGGTTCACCTTGACCCGCACCGGGCTGCCGGAGGGCAGACTGGTAACACGCATTGCATCCAGCGTTGGCGCCAGATTCATTGCCATCGGACCGATCAGATAGACGTGCCGCCCATCCACATCGCGAAACACGTCGTAAAACACGGCGAAGTCCTCGAAGTTGTCCCAGAACTTCTGCGTGCGCTGCAACTCGGGGCCGAAGGGAATGCGACGCAATGGTCCTTCTGAGGCTAGCTTGACCGCGCTGAAAGCACCCAGCGACCGATCGAGAACGTTCATGTTCGCAACACTCCGCCAGTCGCCTTGGTCACTGCGGCGATGATGGCAGCCGAGACTTTGTCGATCTCCTCGTCGGTGAGCGTCTTGTCATGCGGTTGTAGCCGCACGTCGATCGCGACCGATTTTTTGCCCTCCCCGACATGGGGGCCTTCGAACACATCAAACACCGCCACATCGCTGATCAGCGACTTTTCAGCGCCCTTGGCCGCCTTCAAAATGGTTGCCGCAGTGATCGCCCGATCCACCACAAAGGCATAGTCGCGGCTGACCGGCATAAGGCCGGACAGATTGAGCGCCGGCTTGGCCTTGGTCGGCTTCTTGCGCGGTTCTGGCAGCGCATCCAGATCAATTTCAAAGGCCGATATGGGCCCATCGAGATCGAGCGCGGTGGCCCAGGCCGGGTGCAGTTCGCCAAACCAGCCAAGGATCAGTTTTGGCCCCAGCTGCAAGCGACCGCCGCGACCAGGATGGCTCCACGGCGCCGGCTCGGCCACCAATTGCACCTTGTCGATATCGACGCCAAGCGCGTCGAGCACGGCAGCCAGATCCGCCTTGGCATCAAATACACCAATCTTTTCGGCCTTGCCGGACCAGTGTCGGCCGCTCCCATTCAACCCGGCAGTACCAGTTCGAATGCCCGTGGCATAAGTGTGCTGGCCATCGGGGGTATCGCTGAGGAACACCTGGCCCACCTCAAACAGAGCGAGGTCGGCCAGCCCCCGATTGGCATTGCGCCGTGCCGCCGACAACAGGCCGGGCAGCAGCGATGGGCGCATATCGGTCATGTCCGCGGCAATGGCATTGGCCAGTTGCAAACTCTCCTGCCCGCCGCCGAATTTTTCCGCTAGCTCGTGCGAAATAAAACTCCAGGTCACAGCTTCGTCCAGTCCGCGCGCCGCCAAGGCCCGGCGGGCAATGCGACGGCGGTTCTGGATTGTCGTCAACATCCGCGGCGCCACGTGGTTGAGGCGCGGCAAAGGCTCGACCGGCACATTGTCGACCCCGACCATGCGCATCACCTCTTCGGTCAAATCGGCCTTTTGCGTCACGTCCGGACGCCAGCTTGGCACTTTGACCGACACGACGTCGCCACGACCGCTGACGCCAAAGCCCAGCCGCGTCAGGATCGCCGCAATCACCATCGGTTCGACCGTCAGGCCGGTGAGGCGCTTGACCTCGGACAGCGGAAACTCAACCGTGCTATTGGCCAACACATCCTCGCCCGATACCACCGGTTCGGCGGGCTCACCACCACACAATTGCATGACCAGCCGCGTCGCCAGCTCGAGGCCCGGTTCGGTCAGGGCCGGATCGACGCCGCGTTCCAGCCGATAGCGGGCATCGGAAACAATGCCGGTCTTGCGGCCGGTGCGGGCGATCAGCTCGGGGTCCCAGCTGGCACATTCCATGAAGACAGTGACCGTTTCGTCGGTACAGCCGGAGCGAATGCCGCCCATGATGCCGCCCAGGCATAGCGGGCCCAAATCGTCGGCGATCACCGTCATGGTCTCGTCGAGACGGTGAATCTTGTTGTCTAACCCGTCAAACTCTTCGCCCGGCCGGGCATTGCGCAACACGGGCGCGCCGACAATTTTGTCGGCGTCATAGGCATGGAGCGGACGACCCCAGCCAAGCGACACCAGATTGGTGATATCGACAATAGCGTTGATCGGCCGCAATCCAACCGCCCGCAGCCGCTGCTGCAACCAATCCGGGGACGGGCCGTTTTTAACATTGTGGAATAGTCGGCCGGCAAACTTGCGGATCGCCTTTGGCTCGTCAGCGCCAAATTGGTGCGGCAGCGCCGCAATCGGGCTCGGACCGGTCGAAGGCACCGCTGACATGTCGGTGGGCTTGAGTGCGCCCAGTCCGAACGCAGCCAGATCGCGGGCCACCCCATAAACCCCGGTGGCGTCGCCACGATTGGGAGTAATCGAGATATCAAAGGTGACGCCGTTGACCCCGGCATAGTCGACATATTTGATCCCCACTGGCGCATCTTCTGCCAGCTCGACAATGCCGTCATGATCGTTGGACAGCCCAAGCTCGGCCCCCGAACACAACATGCCATTGCTGACCGCGCCGCGGATATTGCCCTTTCCAATGGTCATGTCCTTGCCCGGAATATAGGTGCCGGGGAAGGCGAACACAGTCTTGAGCCCGGTCCGCGCATTGGGCGCGCCACAGACGACATCAATCAATTCGCCGCTGCCGGCATCGACCTTGCAGACCCGTAGCTTGTCAGCATTGGGGTGCTTTTCGGCCGAAACCACATGGGCGGTGACAAAGGCTTTGAGCGCTTCGCCCTCGTTGATCACGTCTTCGACCTCCAACCCAATCATGGTCAGGGTCTTGGAGATCTCATCGACCGAAGCGTCGGTGTCGAGGTGGTCTTTGAGCCAGTCGAGGGTGAATTTCATGCGTTTGGCACCTTAGCGGAAATCGGACCTGCCGCCTGTGATTGGCGGCAGGGCCCGAGAAATTTTCATCAATTCGACGAGGACATTGGCGAACCCACGGGCATCGTCGATGGCTTTGTGAGTGTGGGCGATGTGGCCATAAAATTCGGCGGGCAGCTTGCTCATGCCCCAGTCGAGATAGGGCGCGCCGCGCAAGGTGCCGGCCATGGTATAGAGGCAGATGCCGCCGCCCCGGAAGATCTGGCGCTGCTTGAACGGGCCGCTCAATACACGCGTGCCGGCGAATTCATCGAGATAGTGATCCATCCACAACCCGTCAAAAATCATCGGCGCGGCGACGAAAACCTTGGGGCCGGGCAGGTTTTCCACCCAATCGGCAAAGCGCGGCATGACCAGGGCGGGGTCTTCGGCATTGGTCGTGGTGGCGGCCCAGGCTTCGGGCTGGGTGGCCCACCATTCCATGGTGGTTTCATTGGTGGTCCGGTCGCGGCGGGCCTGCAGCTGAGCTTCGAACTCGCCATGGAAGGTCCCATCGGCCTCGATGGCCACGGAGGCAAAGCTGAGCATGGAGTTGTGCAGCGGGGTCGGGCCGTCGGCTTCGATGTCGGTGACGATGAAGATCGGCGAGGCGACATGGTTGTAAACAGGTCGCCCGGCGGGCAGGATCTCCACCAGCCGGAAAGTCTCGCAGACGACCTCCATGTCCGGCGAGAAGCCGCCATTGCGAGCGAAATAGCGCTCGTGCCCGGCGCGCCAGGCGGCATAGTCGCCCTCGCCTTCGCGGTCAGTGAAACTGGGGTCGATATCGTCGAAACGCCTGGTCTCGACCGATAGCGTTTTTACCACGCAAGCTGGTTCCCCAGCCCCGTTCAGCACCACATCCTGCCGACCCACCACCGGCATGGCTTCCTTGCCTTGCCCATAGTCGCGCATCGCCCCACAGGTCGCGGTCTTCTTGCCGGCCAGGACCAGCGCCAGAAGCGCATCAGCCAGCTCCGGCGTGTCACCGAAACTGAACTGGATGGCATGAGCGTGTTGGGGCGAAAGGTCAGCCATCGGCCTAGCTGCTCAGCCCCCCGAACAGTGTCGGCAAATCCAGCGGCCGGAACCCATAATGATCCAGCCAGCGTTGGTCGGCATCAAAAAAGGCGCGCAGATCGGGCATCCCGTATTTCAGCATGGCGATGCGATCAATGCCCATGCCCCAGGCAAAGCCCTGGTAGACGTCCGGATCAAGCCCGGCATTGGCAATGACATTGGGATGCACCATGCCGC
>CALRYQ010000003.1:0-436703 GCA_943372435.1 Devosia equisanguinis | reverse complement strand
AAAAGTGGCGCTGGCCAAAATGCTGGCCATTCAACCACGAGTCCTGTTTGTCGATGAACCAACCCGTGGGGTCGATATCGGCGCCAAGGCAACGATCTATTCGATCCTGCGAACTCTGGCGGACGAAGGCGTGGCAGTCGTTGTCATCTCGTCTGAGCTGCCCGAATTGATCGGGATCAGCGACCGCATCCTGGTGTTGCACGAGGGGCAGATCGCCGGCGAGGTGGCGGGAAATGCCATGACCGAACAAACCATCATGCATCTGGCTTCAGGCCTGGCATCCAATACAGCACAAGCGAGGCAAATCCCATGACCAGCACCCCGTCTACCGCGCTTATGCGTCTGTTCCGGGTCCGCGAATTCGGGCTCCTCGCGATCATATCCGTTATCTTTGCCGTGATGAGCCTTGCCTCACCCTATTTTTTGACCTGGTCGAATATGCGGGCGATCCTGCTTTCGTTTTCGGTCGAGGGCATCGTTGTGATCGGCATGACAATCTTGCTGATCGTCGGTGGGATTGATCTGTCGGTGGGATCAACAGTATGCCTGTCGATGGTTATTGGCGGGGCGCTGTTTCTGGCGGGTATGGACCCATGGATTGCCAGTCTGGTCGCCATTGCCTGCTGCGGACTCCTCGGATTTCTGATGGGCCAGTGTGTAACCCGGATTGGATTGCACTTCTTCATCGTGTCGTTAGCCTTCATGGTGATTGTGCGTGGGCTATGCCTGCTGATCACCAAGGGCACGCCGCAATCATTGTTCTCGTTGCCGCCTGCATTCAAGTTCGTAGGCCAGGGTAGCCTCGGAGAGGTGCCCTTCGTCATCGTGATCTTTGTCGTGTTGATTGCGATGTTTGACGTATTGTTACGGCGATCGACGTTTTTTCGGAAAGTCTACTACACCGGCAGCAATGAAAAAGCCGCGCGGTTTTCCGGGGTAAACACCAATCGCACCAAAGTAACTTGCGCGACCATTTGCGGCACGCTGTCGGGGATTGCCGGGGTAGTCTACATGGCCCGCTTTGGTGCTGCGACCCCGCAATTCGGTGTCGGAATGGAACTGAGTGTCATCGCTGCGGCGGTGATCGGTGGCGCCAGTTTGAACGGCGGCACCGGCACCATTGCAGGGGCGGTGCTGGGAGCGGCGTTGTTGTCGCTCGTGACATCCTCGCTGATCTTGCTGAACGTACCACCGTATTGGCAAGACATCATTCGCGGTGCGATCCTGCTGGTTGCCGTTACCGCCGATCATCTTTTAAATACCCACAAAGCACGGGGTTGATCCGATGGCAGCCCCCCTATTCACCGACACGGAACGGTTGCGGCGCATACACCAGGTTCTGGTGATGCTCTACCAAGAGCACAAGTCGCAGGCCGACATCGCAGCTGAGTTGAGCCTGTCACCCGCCACTATCAACCGCATGATCCGCGAAGGACATGAGCGGGGGCTTGTCGATATCCGTATCCGGGCGCCCTTTGGGCCGGAGACCGGGATGGCGCAGTCGCTCAAGCGACTTGGGCGGCTGGACGAGGCAATAGTGGCGCATTCGCCGTCAACAGACCCTGCCATCGTCTTGCAAGCGGTGGCCGAAGCCGCCGCGACCACACTGTTGGATACGCTGACAGATGGCATGACCATCGCCGTTTCGGGCGGAGTCGGTCTTTGTGCGGTGGTCGAGGCTTTGAACCCGCAGCGCAAATTCGACGTGCGCGTGGTTCCAGCCACTGGCGGTGTGCAAGGCAGGTTTCGCACGGATGTGAACTATGTGGCCGTTGCCATGGCGGAAAAGCTGGGTGGCACCGCCTACCAGCTGCACGCGCCATTGTTTGCCGCGAGCGAAGAGGAGCGCGCAACACTGCTGTCAGCTTCAATGGTTCGCTCGGTTCTGGACATGGCCCGCGCTGCCGATCTGGCGCTGTTTGGCATTGGTTCGGTAGAAGAAAAACATAGCACCTATCGGACCCTGACCGACAGCATTGGCAGCGCAGATTTTGCCCGGGCCAACGCCAGCGGCGAGTTGCTGGCCCATTTGGTGACCGACGAAGGGGCGCTGTGTGACCACGCATCCAACCGCAGGTTGGTGGCACTGACGCTGGATGATCTGGCGCGCATTCCGCGCCGGATTGCGATTGCCTCAGGGGTCGCAAAAGCCACTCCGATCGCAGCGATTTTGCGGGGGGGGCTGACCAATATGCTGATTACGGATGATCGGACGGCGCTGGCTGTAATTGAAAAGATGGGAGGCGCTAAAAATGCTAACGCGTGACATTGGAAAATCGGGGATCAAGGCAAGCGCCGTTGGGCTTGGCACCTGGGCCATGGGTGGCTGGCTTTGGGGCGGCGGCGATGATGACGCATCGGTTGGCGCGATCCGTGCTTCGTTGGATGAGGGCGTCACGTTGATTGACACCGCCCCAGCCTATGGCCTCGGTCGGGCGGAATACGTGGTTGGGCGCGCGATTGCCGGGCGTCGCGACGATGTGGTTCTCGTCACAAAATGCGGCCTGGTCTGGGATACCGATCAAGGGCGGCCTTTTGTCGAGCAGGACGGTAAGTCGATCCACCGATACCTTGGCGCGGCGTCCGTGCGCGCCGAACTTGAGGCGAGCCTAACCCGGTTGGGTACCGATCATGTCGACGTGTTCATAACCCACTGGCAAGACCCGACAACCCCGATTGCCGAGACCATGGAAGCCCTTTTGGCGCTGAAAGCCGAGGGCAAGACCCGCGCCATTGGCATCAGCAACGCTTCTGCTGACGATCTTGCGGCCTATCTGGCCGCGGGGCAACTGGACTGCGTGCAGGAAGCCTACAACATGCTGGATCGCGGGTTGGAGCTCAGCTTGCTGCCAATCTGCCAGGCGCAGGACGTGTCGGTGATCAGCTATTCCAGTTTGGCGCTGGGCCTTTTGACCGGACGTATCAGCGCGGACCGCCGGTTCGGGGGCGATGATCTGCGCCGCACAAACCCGCGGTTTTCACCAGAAAACCTGGCAAGGGTTGCCAGCTTTGCTGCAAACATTGCGCCAATTGCTGCGGCGCATCAGGCCGATGTCGGCCAGGTTGTGATTGGCTGGACATTGGCGCAACCGGGTATCTCGTTTTCGCTCTGCGG
The DNA here is from genome assembly GCA_943372435.1 of Devosia equisanguinis. Classification (GTDB taxonomy): domain Bacteria; phylum Pseudomonadota; class Alphaproteobacteria; order Rhizobiales; family Devosiaceae; genus Devosia; species Devosia equisanguinis_A. The sequence goes on along the minus strand of CALRYQ010000003.1, from coordinate 433,588 downwards.
CGCACGCAGCGCCGATCAGGCTGTCGAGAATGCGCGGGCCGGGTCGATACGGCTATCTGCTTCCGATCTGGCAACCATTGATGCCGCAATCGCGGCCCACCTCACCCCGGTTGCGCGTGCGGCATGACCTCCTTTGGTACTCCTTCATCGATCCCTGAAAGGGTCGACGTGCTGGTTATTGGCGGCGGCATCAATGGCATCAGCACCTTCCGCGAGCTGGCGTTGCAGGGTGTCAATGTGGCTTTGCTGGAGCGCGATGATTTTTGCGCCGGCGCCAGTGCCGCTTTGTCGCGCATGGTACATGGGGGGTTGCGCTACCTGGAAAATGGCGAATTCCGCTTGGTGCGCCAGTCTTTGCAGGAACGGGACCGACTCTTGCGCAACGCGCCGCACTATGTTTCCCCATTGCCCACTGTCGTGCCGGTTTCGGCCTGGTTCAGGGGAACTCTGCCGACAATCGCAACGTTTTTTGGAGCGCAGACACCGTCGCGGAACCGACCTGGCTTGATGATCCGCGCCGGCCTGTTGCTGTATGATCTGCTGGCAGGCAACGGCCGCTCAATGCCCCGTCATCGGGGCTTGTCGCGCGCGGCTTTGCGTAAAATGGTGCCGGGCATCACCGACAAGGCCAAAGGCGGGGTACTCTATTTCGATGCCCGGGTGACCCATCCCGAGCGCCTTGGGCTGGAAATGGTGCTGGACACTGAAGCCACGACCAATGCTCGCGCCTTCACCTATACCGAAATCATCGGTGGAAATGGTGCCGACATTGTATGGCGCGACCGGTTGACCGGGGTATCGGGCCGCATTGCACCCCGCGTTGTGATCAACGCCACCGGGGCATGGATTGACCGGGTCGAAATGGCCATTCATCCAGATTCAAACTCAAGTCGAGTTCAGGGCACTAAGGGATCGCATCTGATGATCCGCAACCCTGACCTGTTGGCCGCCCTGGGCGACCATATGGTCTATTATGAAAATAGCGATGGCCGCATCTGTATTGCCTTTGCCCATGCCGGAGCTGCCATGGTGGGGTCAACCGATATCAGGATCGACGATCCTGATGCCGCTATGTGCCTTGAGCATGAAAAGACCTACATGCTTGAGGCGCTTCGTGGTGTTTTTCCTGATCTGATAATCCGGGATGAGCAGATCGTTCACCTGTTTTCGGGCGTACGCCCCTTGCCTGTGGGCGAGGATGGCGCAACCGGGCGGATCAGTCGTGACCATTCGGTGTCCATGCAACCTTTGGGGGTACATCCCTATGCCGTGCTGACGTTGATTGGCGGCAAATGGACGACGTTTCGGATTTTTGGCGAAGAGGTTGCCGATCTTGCCTTGGCACAACTGGGCAAACCTCGCTTGGTCCATACGCATGATCTGCGGATCGGCGGCGGCCGCGATCTGCCAGGGGCGCCGCACGATCGGCAGGCATGGCTGCGTGCAGGTGCCGAAAAATTTGCGTTGCCCGAGGTGCGCTTTGCCGACCTCGCAGCCCGCTATGGCAGTCGCGCCCAGGAGGTTGCGGCCTTTATGGCGATGGGCAGCGATGCCCCGCTGAAATCGGCTCCCGACTATTCCCGACGCGAGTTGCTGTTCATGATTACCCATGAGCGGGTGCGCGACATCGGCGATATTTTGTTGCGCCGCACCACCTTGGGCATTGAGGGTCGCATTACGCCCGATCTGCTCGCCGAGGCGCTTGACCTCGTCGCATCGGCGCTCGGCTGGGCGGAAGCAGAAAAGACCTCCGCCCTTGAGCGGTTCCGGAAAATCTTTGCGCGCCAGCATCACGTGCAGCGCGCCACACTCTGAACGGAGATTACTATGTATCTGACCAAGAAAGTCCGGTTGAACCGGCTGATGAAGCATGGGCGCTGTCTCGATGTTGCAATTGACCATGGAGTTTGCAACGAGCCGTCGTTCATGAACGGGTTGCAGGATATGGCGGCCGTGGTGGCGATGCTGGTGGATGCCGGCCCGGATGCCATTCAAATGAACTATGGCCAGTCTGACCTGCTGCAGTCACTGCCGGGCCAGAAACGACCTGCACTGGTGATGCGCGTGGACATGGGTAACCCCTATAACCGCACGCGCCACCGCAGCATGTGGGCGATGATGCAGAACGAGTCCGACCCAATTTTGCCGGCCTTGCGGATGGATGCCGCCTGTGTGGTGGTGAACCTGTTCATGCTGCCCGACGAACCCGATCTATTTCGTCAGTGCGTGCAAAACATTAGCCGTCTCGGCAATGATTGCGAAAAATACGGCATGCCACTGATGATTGAGCCACTGGTCATGCAGCCGAATGAGAATGGCGGCTATCTGGTTGATGGTGACACCGAAAAGGTGGTGACGCTGGTGCGGTTGGCGCGCGAGATGGGCGCCGACATCATCAAGGCCGACCCAACCGATGACCCGGCCGATTTCCACCATGTGGTGCAGGCGGCGCGATGCCCGGTTCTGGTGCGAGGGGGAGGCAAAGCCGATCTGCGCCGGGTGATAGAGACCTCCGCTGCCCTGATCACCCAAGGCGCGCATGGAATGGTTTATGGGCGCAACATCTACCAGCACGATAATCCACGCGCTGTTGTGGCAGCCCTGATGGCGTTGATCCACGACGGCGCCGATGCGGACGCGGCTTGGGGCATCTATCAGCAAGGGTGCGCGCGATGAAAGCATACCTCGGCATTGACGCTGGCAATACGGGCGTCAAGGCGGTGTTGTTTGATGCCGCCGGGCGCGAACTGGCACGCGCCCATTGTGATACCGGCGGAACTAGTCCTGCACCCGGCCGGGTTGAGCGCGATCTATCGCGACTTTACAGTGATCTCGATGGGCTGATCCGCGAAGTTCTGGCACAGAGCGGCCTGTCCGGAGCCGCAGTGGCCGGAATTGGCACGTCGGGGCATGGCAATGGTCTTTACCTGCTGGATCGCAGTGGCGGACCATTGGCGGCGATCCAGTCGCTTGATACGCGCGCGGCGGATCTGGTGACCGAATGGGAGGCGTCAGGCGTTGCCGATGTGGCGGCCAAGATTGCCTGCCAACGCCCGTGGCCGTCGCAGACGCCCACCCTTTTGGCCTGGATGGCGCGGCACCAACCCGAGGTGATGGCACAGGCAGGCCATGTGTTGATGTGCAAGGATGTGGTTACACATGCCTTAACCGGTCGCATCGTCAGCGACGTATCCGACATGGGCGGAGCAGGCCTGTTGCGGTTACCCCAGAATGGCTATGACAACGACCTGTTCGCGGCCTATGAGCTGCAACAGTTTCAGCAGCTGTTTCCGCCATTGCTCTGGCCAACAGACGTCGCCGGAACCGTCACCCCCGAAGTTGCGGCACGCACCGGATTGGTGGCTGGCACCCCAGTGGTGGCAGGTTTTTTTGATGTCGTCGCCAGTGCCATCGGCGCGGGTGTCACAAGCCCTGGCCAAGCCTCAGTCATCCTTGGAACCTGGAGCGTCAACCAGGCCATTGTCGCCTCGCCATCCGCCGACGTGTTCATGTCTTGCGGCTTTGCGCCTGGGCAATTCATGGCGATGGAAAACTCGGCAACCTCGGCGGCCAATCTGGAATGGATGGCGCATACTGTGTTGGCCCATGACCGCCGCGCGGCAGGCCGCCCCTTTATCCTGGCCGATACGCTTGCGGGCGCAGCTCCGGTGCGCGCCGATGGACCGATGTATCACCCCTATCTTTATGGCTCTGGTTCCGATCCGGCGGCCCGGGGCGGCTTCTTCGGGCTGGCTGGCTGGCACGACACCGGCGACTTGTTGCGCGCTTTGTTCGAAGGCGTGGCCTTTGCGCACCTTGCGCATCTGGACCGGCTGCGCGCCGCAGGAGTCATTTTTGAAGGCATCACGGTGTCCGGGGGCGGCGCGCGCAGCCCAGTCTGGCCCCAAATGCTCTCCGATATGCTTGGCCTTCCCTTGGACGTAGCGGCGCAACCTGAAGCTGGCGCCTTGGGCGCCGCGATGGCCGCCGCCGTCGGAGCCGGGCAATTCGTCGATCTGGAAGCCGCAGCGGCAGCCATGGTTGCCCCCGCCCGCCGTATCTTGCCGGACCTTGGCCGCACTGAAATCTACCGCCGCCGTTTTGCCCTGTGGCAAGCGGTTGAGCACAGCCTGGCCCCGCATTGGGCCACCCTGCGGGGCCTCGGCAATGCTGGGTGATCTTGGCACATTTGATCATATCATAATTGGGGCTGGCTCTGCTGGGTGTGTCCTGGCGAACCGCCTGTCTGCTGATCCCGCGCGCCGGGTTCTGCTGATTGAGGCTGGGGGGTCGGACCGATACCCTTGGGTGCATATCCCTGTGGGGTATCTCTTTTGCATCGGCAATCCGCGCACCGATTGGATGTACCGTACAGCGATCGAGCCGGGTCTTGGCGGGCGCTCGATCGCCTATCCGCGCGGCAAGCTGATGGGCGGCTGTTCGTCGATCAACGGCATGATCTACATGCGAGGCCAAGCCGCCGATTATGATGGTTGGGCACAGCTTGGCTGCTCCGGCTGGGGCTGGGACGATGTGTTGCCTCTGTTCATGCGATCTGAGCGCTATCACAGCGACGCCCTCGGCCACGGCACCGCGGGCGAGATGCGGGTGGAGCGCCAGCGGCTGCATTGGCCGATCCTGGATGCCGTGCGCGAAGCTGCCGGCGAGATCGGCATTCCGCCGACCGATGATTTCAACCGTGGCGACAATGAAGGCGCGGGCTATTTCGACGTTACCCAAAAATCGGGGGTACGGTGGAGCTCGGCGCGCGCCTTCCTTGGCCCCGAGGTGCGGCGCAGGCCCAACCTTGCCATTGTCCCTCATGCCCAAGTGACCCGCTTGTTACTGGATGGCGCGCGGGTCACAGGCGTCGAATTTAATCGCAACGGCCAGCCCGGGGTGGCGCAGTCGCGGGGGGCGCTGGTGCTGTCGGCCGGAGCGATCGGCACGCCACAAATTCTGATGCTTTCGGGCCTTGGGCCCGCCGATCAATTGAAGGCCATGGGCCTGGCGGTGCAGCGCGATCTGCCTGGCGTTGGTGCCAATCTGCAGGACCACCTGCAAATTCGAACCGCCTTCAGGATCAAGGGCGCGCGGACGCTGAATGATATGCAGGCCAGCCTGTGGGGAAAAGCGCGGATAGCGCTTGAATATGCACTCCGTCGGTCCGGCCCGATGGCAATGGCACCAAGCCAGCTTGGCCTTTTCACTCGCTCGCACCCGCGGTTTGCTACCCCAAACGTCGAATTTCACGTGCAGCCTTTGTCACTTGACGCGTTTGGTCAGCCTCTGCACCCCTACCCCGCGATTACGGTTTCGGTTTGCAACCTGCGGCCCGAAAGCAGCGGATCGGTGCGGCTTGCGGCGCCCGATTACCGCGTGGCCCCGGCGGTGTCACCCGGCTATCTGAGCGCGCCCGAAGACCAGGAGGTGGCAATTGCGTCGATCCGTTTGGCGCGACAGCTCATGGCAACGGCGCGGTTGGCGGTGTTTTCCCCCCACGAGGTCACGCCAGGTGCAAATCTGACAGCGGATGCCGATTTGCTTGCGGCCGCGGGGCGCGTTGCGACCACGATTTTTCACCCGGTGGGCACCGCAAAAATGGGCAGGCGCGACGACCCGATGAGCGTGGTTGACCCCTCACTCAGGGTGAACGGTCTTGAGAACCTGATGATCGCCGATGCCTCGGTAATGCCACGCATCGTGTCCGGCAATACCCATGCGCCAGTCGTGATGATCGCCGAACGGGCGGCCGACCTCATCCTGGCTTGTTAGCGTTGCCATGAATACGGTACCGCCAGCTGTTGACCGCAAGGCGGTGGAATTTTTCCGGTGCAAACCGGCGACAATTGCCCGCAGTCATCATGGTCGCGCCCCAATCAGCGATCCCAATTGAGGCGCTTTGGTCTAGGCAGGCGCGCCCATCGCGAAAACAACCTCACCCGAGTATGGCTCGGTCATTCCTCGCCCACCACCGAGATCCTCGAGCAGCGGCCGCAGCAGGTCCAGATTGGCAATCATGGCTGGCCGAGCACTGACGAGGGCGGCCATATCGGTCCACTCCCCGACGACGCAAAAACTTCTTTCGCCGGTCTTTACCAGCCAGAAGTTTTGCCCACCAGGCATCGCCGGGAGCTTCTTATGCAGGGCCACATACTCAGCTTCTTTGCCCGGCTTTACACGCATATGCACGATATTCATGACCGTCATTGCGTCCTCCAATGTCAATGAATGACGACAAAACATCTAGCACGGAAGCCGCAGGGTGGCACCAACGATCGAGGGTCAATTCGATCAAAGGGTTGGACATCGTGCCTGGGCGATCTTATTATCTACGAATGGAGGAATTTAATTATGCCGTTAAGCCCAGAGCTCAAACCGATTATCGAAGAACTGGCGAGGATGCCGTTCTTCAATACCATGCCGATCACCGAGGCTCGCCGCATTATAGCTGAAATCGGGGCCGGCGGATGGAGCGAGCCACTGGCGGCGGTTTGCAAGATTAGTGAGCGCACCATAGTCGGCCCCGCCGGTCCAATTCAGCTGCGGGTCTATCATCCAAAAACGGACGGGCCACACCCTCTCATGGTGTATTTTCACGGCGGCGGGTTTGCGTTGGGCAATCTCGATACCGACGATACAATGTGCAGGTGCTATTGTGCGCAAGCTGAATGTGTCGTGGTTTCGGTCGACTACCGGTTGGCCCCGGAACACAAGTTTCCTGCGGCTCCCAACGACTGTTACGCGGCTGTGATCTGGGCCATGGGCAAGGGTGCGGCCGAACTAAACATTGACCCCGCCCGGTGCGTGACCGCAGGGATGAGTTCTGGCGGCAATCTTGCCACGGTGGTCGCGATAATGTTGCGCGACCGTCAGCAGCGCCAAGTTGCGGGCCAATTGCTTGTCGTTCCGGTCACAGACTGTGCTGGCGAGCCCGAAACCGCCTCTTATGCCGAGTTTGCGGTTGGCTATATGCTACCTGCCATCGAGATGTACTGGTTCTGGGACATGTATACCGATCGAGCCGACCGTCATCATCCCTATGCCGCACCGCTACGGGCCCAAAATTTGTCAACCTTGCCCCCAGCACTCGTCATCACTGCAGAATGCGACGTGCTACGCGATGAGGGCGAGGCCTATGCCAATCGGCTCATTGAGGCTGGCGTCGTCGTTACTGCAAAGCGCTACGAAGGCATCAACCATTTGGTTTGTGCGTTCACGTCCGTCAGTCCTATTTCACGGAACGCTGTTGCAGACCAGATTCAATGGTTGCGCAAAATTTTTGCAACCAAGTGAGTGTCAGCCGGGTAGACTAAGTGACTTTGGAATGGCCTGAGACTTTGCCCCTGGCCTGTTCTTCAAATCGATGCAGCACCATCAATACTGGCGCTTTTGTTCCAGTCTGTTACGGTGCTGATTGTCTCACCCGCCTGCGGTTTGCATCATGGCCGATGGACAGGAAACTGCTGGCGTACGTTGCAGCGCTACGTATGGGCCAAGCGCGGCCGCGCTAACCAGCAGACATCCTTAGCCACACAAAATACCGAGATAGTCCCAGATTTGACTTTTGTCAGCATACGTGACTAATGTCAAAGCTGATCAATTTCATCAGGGGATGCGATGCCGATCCGGCCATCCGACCAAGTGATTCATAAGGCCGCGTGGCTGTATTATACCCATGGTATGCGCCAGGATGAGGTCGCCCAGCACCTCGGAATCTCGCGGGCCTCTGTGGCCATGTATTTGCGCAAGGCGCGCGATACCGGCATCGTGACCATATCGACGTCCAGCCAGCTTTTCACCGATGATGTTTTGGCGCGACAATTGGAAGACGCCGTCGGGATCAAGGCCGTCTGGATCGTTCCGGAGGACCGGGCGGCGATCAACGCGGGCGCTGAAATGCCCGTGGTCGCCGCTGCGGTGTTTCTCGAGCTGGTCCAGAAGGGCGATCGCATCGGGGTGGCCTGGGGCCGCACCGTCTATCACATCGCCGATGTCATGCCCTATGCCGACCTGCAAAACGTCACCGTTGTGCAGCTCTGCGGCAATCTTGGGGCCCCCTACTCCTATCGACCGGACCAGTGCACCACCGAAATCGCTCGCCGCCTCAATGCCGAAGGCATCAATCTTTATGCGCCGCTGGTGCTGAGTTCCGAGCGGTTGGCCAACGAGTTGCGGGCGGAGCCGGTCATCCAGGAACAGCTCTCCTCGATCGCCGACTGCCAGCTGGCATTGTACTCGGTCGGCGGCATCGAGGATGATAGCCATTTGGTCAAGTGCGGCGCCCTTACGGCGGCCGAAATGCACGCTTTGGGTGTCGCCGGGGCCGTTGGCGTCATTGCCGGACAATTGATTGATGCCGACGGACAATTGATGGATTGCGCCTACAACAGGCGCTGCATTTCGGCAGACTTGAACTCGATGCGTGCCATTCCCAAGCGCATGATGGTGGTCCAGGAAGACAATAAATTCGAGCCGCTGGTTGCGGCAATCAAGGGGGGCCTGGTCTCCCATCTGGTGGTCACCACCTCGATGGCCAAAAGGCTGCTGGCTCGGTGGACCACCAGTCCCCGGTAGAGCTGATCCGGCCAATGCGAACCCACCCCGCCTGAAAAGCAAATTTATGAGATGAGTGTGCTGCCGTGAAAAACCTATGGAACGATGCCGACGCCGAAGCCATGGTCGCCGCCTATGCGCCAAAAGGGGTCAATCGGGATTTGGCACTGCGGACCTACACCACGCGGCTGCTTGGCGGTGAACCACGCCTGGTGCTGCATGGTGGTGGCAATACCTCGGTCAAGACGAGAGTGACCGACCTGGTCGGGGATAATTGGGACGTGCTCTGTGTCAAAGGCAGCGGCTGGGACATGGGTACCATCGAGCCCGAGGGCCTGCCCGCCGTCAAGCTGGCCCCGCTGCTGAAAGGCCGCCGCCTGTCGAAATTATCGGACGAAGACATGGTGAGTTTGCAACGCGCCAATCTGATCGATCCGGCGTCGCCCAACCCCTCGGTGGAAGCGCTGCTGCACGCCTTCATCCCCCACAAATTCGTCGACCACACCCATTCCACCGCCATTCTGGCGATTGCCGACCAGGCCGAGAGCCTGGCGATGAGCAAAGCCATCTTTGGGCCCAAAATGGGCATCGTGCCCTACATTATGCCAGGGTTTGACCTCGCCAAGGTCGCTGCCGATGTCTTTGACACCGACCCGAGTGTGGACGGTCTGATCCTTGACAAGCATGGGATCTTCACCTTTGGGGCGACCGCCAAACAGGCCTATGACCTGATGATCCACTACGTCACCCTGGCGGAAGACTACGTCAAGCAGCACGGCGTCACCCCATTCACACCCGCTCCCTTGCCGACCACGCTTGCCACCCCAACCGCTATCGCGGCAATGCTGCGCGGCGCGGTGGCGGTGGCGCGCGGCGAAAACCGTTTTGATCGCATGGTCAGCCAATTCCGCACCTCCCCCGCCATCCTGGATTTCGTCAATGCCAGCCAGGTCGAGGACATGGCCCGGCGCGGCGTTTCAACGCCTGATCTATCGATCCGCATCAAGACCGGACCGCTGGTGCTGCCGGCCCCGGACGCCGAAAATCTTGGCGCCTACAAGTCGATCATCACCGAACGGGTCGCCGCCTTCGCAGCCGATTACACCACCTATTTCACCACCAATGATGCGCGCGATGATATAGCCCGGGTGATGCTTGACCCGATGCCGCGCCTGACCTTGGTACCGGGCCTTGGCCTGTTCGGGCATGGTCGCACCATCAAGGATGCCCGCATTGCCGCCGATGTTGGCGAAATGTGGATCGAGGCGGCGCGGGACGCAGAGTCCGTTGGGCGCTTCCAGCCGGTCAGTCGCGCCGATCTTTTCGCGCTTGAGTATTGGTCGCTTGAGCAGGCCAAGCTGGCCGGAGCCAAAGCCAAGCCATTTACCGGGCAGGTCGTCTTGGTGACGGGCGGGGCTGGTGCCATTGGCGCTGCCACGGCCAAGGCCTTTGCCCAGCTCGGCGCCCATGTCGTGGTGCTTGATCTGGATGCGGCAAAAGCAGCAAGCGCGGCAAAAGCTGCGGGTAACAACTCAATTGGTTTGGGCTGCGATGTCACCGATGCGGACGCTGTGCGCGCCGCCTTCGATGTGGCCATTGGCCATTTCGGCGGGGTCGACATCGTCGTCTCCAATGCTGGTGCGGCATGGGAGGGCGCCATCGCAACCATCGACGAAACCCTTTTGCGCCGGAGCTTTGAATTGAATTTCTTTGCCCACCAACTGGTCGCGCAAAACGCCGTTCGGGTGATGAAACAACAGGGTACCGGCGGCGTGCTGCTGTTTAACGCCAGCAAGCAAGCGGTCAACCCGGGCGCTAATTTTGGCGCCTATGGCCTGCCCAAGGCCGCCACACTGTTCTTGTCGCGCCAATATGCCTTGGAACATGGGGCGGATGGCATCCGCAGCAACGCCGTCAATGCCGACCGCATTCGCTCTGGCCTGCTCAATGACGACATGATCGCGTCGCGATCAGCTGTGCGGGGCCTATCGGTCAAGGACTATATGGGCGGCAATCTGCTTGGTCTCGAAGTGACCGCCGAAGACGTCGCCCAGGCGTTCGTCCACCAGGCGCTTGCCGAGCGCACCACAGCCGACGTGACCACCGTCGATGGCGGCAATATCGCCGCCGCCTTGCGCTAACCGCACCACCAGGCACAAAAAAAGGGCGACCCGAGGGCCGCCCTTGCAGTTACGTCGGGGACTTATTTCGCCATTGGCAAAGGCATCCAGGCAGGCACAGCCACATCGGCATGAGCGAACTGGGGCAATTTGGCCGACAGCTCTTCCATGCTCTTGATGTCATTGTCGATCAGCTGCTTTTGGGTGATCAGTGTCGGTGGCACGATAACGTTGTGGCCGGGGTCTTCGCCGGCAAGCATCATCGCCAAAGCGCGGACCGAGACCTGGCCAACCACTGCTGGGTTGGTCGCAGCCGTAGCCGCCCAGGCACTGTCTGGTTCACGCATGGCCGCGATATCGGATGTCGAAATATCGGCCGAGTAGATCTTGACCGATGTCGACATGCCGGCTTCGTCGACGGCGATTTTTACGCCCTTTGCGAATTCGTCATAGGGCGCAAACATCACTGTGATGTCAGGGTTTGCAGCCAGCACGGAGCGAGCCTGGTTGGCAACGGAGTTGGCAATCGGGTTATCCAGCGTGCCGAACATTGCCGCTTCCACGATACCAGGATACTTGGCCTTGAACTCTTTCCAGCTTTCGTCGCGACGATCGAGTGGGGCGATACCAGCGACATAGACATAGCCGGCTTTCCAGCTTTCGCCATTGTCGACAATCGCTTGTTCGAGCGCTAGACGCGCCAGATCCCGATCGGACTGCTCGATCTGAGGAATTGCGGGGTTTTCGACGTTCACGTCAAACGCCACAACCTTGATGCCGGCGTCAACGGCACGTTGGGCGGCCTCTTTCATTGACTCGGTCAAGCCGTGTTGAATGATAATGCCGTCAACGCCCAGGGCGATGGCCTGATCGACCATGTCCGCCTGCAAAGCGGCGTCCTGGCGGCTGTCCAGCACGCGCAGGTCAACGCCCAACGCCTTGGCTTGGGCTTCCACGCCCGACAGATAGGCCTGAAAGAAATCGCCGGTCGATAGATAGCGCACCAGCGCGATCTTGACCTGACCTGGGTTATCAAATGGCGCTGGCATGCCTTCTGCCATCGCTGTGCCGCCAAGGGCCGTCGCGCCAAGCAGGCCCAGTGCCAGCTTGCCCAGTGTTCTACGGGTAATAGTCATTCAAGTACCTCCGGTTGATTATTCTTTGTTTTGGGGTTGCGGACCCTACCGCTTGCCTCGTTTGGTGAGGGCAAAGGTGAACACCAGGGCAACCACCAACACGGCGCCCTTGACGAAATCTTGGGTGTAATAAGGGGCGTTCATCATCGTCAGCCCCTGCAGCAATACGCCGACGAACACAGCGCCAATTGCCGTGCCGAGCGCATTCGGCTTGGCGGCACCCAGCACGGCAAAGCCGATCAATGCAGCCGCCACCGCGTCGAGCAGCAAATTGTTTCCCGACGCAATGTCGCCGCGACCCAGCCGGGCAGCGAGCAATATGCCGCCGATGGAGGCAAACACGCCGGAAATGACATAGGCCCAAATTTTGTAGGCGTTGACAGGCGCGCCAGCCAATTGGGCCGCACGCTCATTGGAGCCGACGGCATACATCATGCGTCCAAACCTGGTGTATTCGAGGAAAAACCAGATCAACGCCGCCAGCACCACCAGCACCACCACCGAAACCGGCAGCAGATTGGGCAGGAACAAGTCAAACCGGTGCCGTCCCAGCGCCAAAAATTCCGGGCTGAACGTCCCGCTGGCGACCGAGCCGTCCGGCATGGTCATGCCGGTGGCGATGGAGCGGCCTTCGGTAGGGATGCGCTGCAAACCCACGAGCAGGAACATCATACCCAGCGTCGCCAGCAAATCCGGGACCCGCATATAGACGATCAGGATGCCATTAATCAGCCCCACCACGATGCCAACCGCCAGGCAGGCGGCCACCGCTGCCCACGCATCGCCGCCCATCACCACCATCACATAGGACGATGCCATCATCGCCGTGGTCGCTACCGAGCCGATTGAGAGGTCAAAACCACCAACGACCAGGGTCGCTGTGACGCCAAGCGCAAGAATACCGGTAATCGCCACCGATTGAAAAATGAACACCGCACTCTGGGGCGACGCGAAGCCATCCGCGGCGATGCTGAAGAACACCACCAGTCCGGCCAAAAGCGCCAGAAACCCATAGCGGATCGCATTTTCGCGCAGGCCAAGCGGAGGGGCAGAACGTGGCAGATTCGGCGGTGCACTTGGGTCGGTCGTCATCTTGGTCTCTGAAGTTGAAGGGCCCACTTATCGAACCGCTCTGTGTTGACCGGCGATTTCGGTGAGCAAACGGTCCATGTCGATCTCGGAATTTTTGTGCTCACCTACCAAAGTGTGCTCCGACATCACCACGATGCGGTCGGCGATCTCGAATGCTTCATCGAGTTCGGTCAGGAACAGGATGGTCGCTCGCCCGGGGGCTGAGGCACGCAGTTTTCGGGCGATGTCGCGTCGCGCGGCGATGTCGACGCCTTGAAACGGTTCATCAAGAATGAGCACGCGGGCCTTCTGGCTCAGCCACCGCGCGACCATCACCTTTTGCTGATTGCCGCCAGAAAGCGTGCTCATCTCATCGCGTTCGCTGCGACACACGATGCCCAAGGCGGCGATCTGCTCGCGTGCATTGGCCCGCTCGGCCCGACGCTTGGACACGCCAAAATCCGACAGGCGCCGCAGGAATGGCAGGCTGATATTTTCATAAAGGTTGAAGTCGGGAACGATGCCGCTGTCAGCGCGATCCTTGGCAATCAGGAACACGCCGTGTTCGATCGCCTGTTGGGTATTTCGCGGGCTATATTTGGCGCCCATCAAGGCCATGCCCCCGCCCAATGGTTGGCGCGCCCCAAACAGGGTTTCTGCGAAGGCCGATTTGCCGACACCCACTAAACCCGTGACAGCGACGATCTCACCGTCGCCAAGCGAAAGCGAAAACGGTTTGGAATGTTCGGCAAGACGCAGGTTCTCGACCTGGAAAATCGGGGCGCTGGCGGCACGAACCACGACATCGGTCAGGCTGATCTTCTGGCCCAACATCGCGTTGACGGCGCCTTCATAGTCTAGCTCCGGCCCTTCGAATACGCCTGAAATTCGTCCGTCGCGCAGACTGACAATCGTGTCGGCCAACCGCCGGATGTCAGACATGCGGTGGGATATGTAAAGAATGGCGACCCCGCGTTCACGCAGCGTGTCGAGCAAAGCAAATAGACGATCGGCTTCAATGCTGGACAGCGATGACGTCGGCTCGTCCAGAATAAGCACGCGCGGCTCATGGGCCATGGCCCGAGCAATCGCCACCATTTGACGGTCGGCCAGCGCCAGGTCACCAACTTTAGCCCCCAGGTCAACACTCAACCCCATGCGATCGGCCACCAATTGGGCCTCGCGTCGAACGCGCCATGGATTGAATATCATCCGAGCGCCGGATCCATTCAAATGGTCCAGCGTCAAATTGGTGGCAACATCGAGGTCCGCGACCACGCCATCATTGATGTTCTGGTGCACCGTAACGACACCGGCCCGCATCGCCGCGGCGGGCGTGGCTGGGGCAAATGCCTGGCCCGCCAGTGTCAGGCTGCCTGCATCGAGCCGATAGACGCCGCTGACGATCTTGACCAGCGTCGATTTACCCGCGCCGTTGGCGCCCATGAGCACGGTCACCTTGCCCGCCGAAAGCGCCAAATCGACCCCACCCAACACCTGGATTGAGCCAAAAGACTTACGCAGACCAGCAATGCGGAACACGGCGTCTTCGAGCATTGGTTCCTCCCTGACCATGATGCTAGTGCCCCACCTCATCAATTGTCAAGCGTGTTGACAATTGACAGAACCTTGACTTACCAAGGTGGGGCGGCAACGCTCAAAAACGGTCTAGGCGCCAATTTTGTGAGGGGAAAATGGACACAATCCAAGGTTTTGAAGCGCTAACCGTCCAGACACTCCCAGCCCGCCTTGAGGCTCTTGCCGTCATGCGCCAGCGCGTCGGTGACGATTTTTCCAGTTGGACAGTGCGTGAAGTTGGCGACGGCAATTTGAACCTGGTGTTCATCGTTAGTGGTCGCAATGGCAGCGTCATCGTCAAACAGGCCCTGCCCTATGTCCGCCTGGTTGGCGACAGCTGGCCTTTGCCGCTCAAGCGGTCGTTTTTTGAGTATCACGCACTGATCCGCCAGGAAGCCCGCGATCCAGGAAGCACGCCTCAGGTCTTCCACTTTGACGCCAGTCAGGCCTTGATCATCATGGAATTCCTGTCGCCGCACATAATCTTGCGGCGCGCGTTGATCGAGGGTCAACGACCACCAAAGATCGGGCAGGACCTCGGATTGTTTCTAGCGCGGACCCTGTTCCGCGGGTCTGACCTGTCGATGAAGGCACGGGCTCGCAAAGACGATCTGGCCTTGTTCGCCGACAATGCCGAAGTGTGCGACATCACGGAATGCCTGGTGTTTTCCGAGCCATATTACGATGCGCCGCGCAACCGGCACACAAGCCCACAACTCGATGCCATTGTCGCTCAATTGCGGACCGACCGTGATCTCAAGGTGGAGGCCCAACGCCTCAAACACCTGTTCATGGCCAATGCGGAAACCATGCTGCACGGGGATTTGCACTCTGGTTCGGTGATGGTCACCACGGACGAGACCCGCATCATCGATCCCGAATTCGCCTTCTATGGCCCGATGGCCTTTGACGTTGGCATGTTGCTGGCCAATTTCTGGATGTCCTATTTCTCGCAAACCGGCCATGAAACCGATGGGAACCGGCAAGCCATGCGGGTGTTTCTGCTCGGCGTCATTGCCGAAGTTTGGGCCGTTTTCCGGGCGGAGTTCGCCCGCCTGTGGCGCACCGAGCGGACCGGGGCGCTCTATCAATCCGCGCTTTATGAGGCGCAGGGCGACATCATGGGGTCGGAGCAGGCGCTGGATCAGGTCCTGCACCAGATCTGGGTCGATATGCTGGGTTTTGCCGGGGTCGAAATGCACCGGCGCATCCTCGGGCTCGCCCACAACGCCGATTTTGAAACCATCGCCGATATCGATATGCGCGCGCGCTGTGAAACCAAAGCGCTCAAGCTCGGTCGGCATCTGGCCGTCAATCGGCGGCATATCCACACTATGGAAGAGATCAATGCGCTCGCCGAATTGATCGACAAGGAGATCGTGACGTGAAAGTTGGAGAGCACCACTATCACACCATCTGGCTGAACGAGGATGGCCGGTCGGTCGACATTATCGATCAACGCTGGCTACCCCACGAATTCCGGATAGAGACGGTTCGGACCGTCGATGGCATTGCCATTGCCATCCGCGATATGTGGGTGCGTGGCGCTCCGTTGATCGGGGTCACCGCTGCTTACGGGGTGGCGCTGGCAATGCTGGACGACGCCTCCGACACTGGCTTGGACGCAGTCTGGAAAAAGCTCCATGCGACCCGGCCAACGGCGATCAATTTGAAGTGGGCATTGGATGGGATGCGTGCGGTCCTGCGCCCGCTTCCCCCGTCTTTGCGCGCTGAAGCGGCCTATCGTCGGGCCGCTGAAATCGCCGAAGAGGATGTCCAGCTCAACCGCAATATCGGGTTGAACGGGCTGGCAATCATCAAAGCGATCGCGGCAAAAAAGCGGCCGGGCGAGGTCGTCAACATTCTGACCCACTGCAACGCGGGCTGGCTGGCGACGGTTGATTATGGCACCGCCACCGCGCCGATCTATCTTGCCAGCGAGCATGGCATTCCCGTTCACGTCTATGTCGACGAAACCCGCCCCCGCAATCAGGGCGCGCAGCTGACAGCATGGGAGTTAAACAATCACGGCGTTCCCCATACCTTGATCGTCGACAATGCCGGCGGCCATCTGATGCAGCACGCGATGGTGGACATGGTCATTGTTGGCACGGACCGCACCACCGCCAATGGCGATGTCTGCAACAAGATCGGCACCTATCTCAAAGCGCTCGCGGCCAAAGACAACAATGTCCCGTTTTATGTCGCCCTGCCCTCGCCCACCATCGACTGGACCGTCAATGACGGCGTCAAGGAAATCCCGATCGAAGAACGCTCTGGCGACGAGGTGAGTTTTGTTCAAGGCCGGGCCAGCGATGGCAGCGTGGCGCTGGTGCGTATTTCACCCGAAGGCACCAAGGCCGCCAACCCGGCATTCGATGTCACCCCGGCACGCCTGATTACCGGCCTGATTACCGAGCGCGGCATCGCCAAGGCGTCGCCAGAGGGTCTGAAGGCCCTGTTCCCGGAACACAATTGAGGCCACGATGTCGATACCCAACCGCCAGACCACTGAGGAGATCGCCGCGGGCATTCGCCGTCGGGTCTTCCTACATTCGATGCGCAATGATGGTGGCTATCTAAGTCAGGCCTGTTCCGCCGCCGAAAGCCTGGCATTTCTTTACAATGAAATGCTCAAACTTGGGGATCCGACCTTGCCCAAAGTGCCGCTGCCGTTCGCAGGCGTGCCCTCGGCCACCAATCCTGATGCGTTTACCGGCGCTGGCTATCACGGCCCTTTCGCCCCCGAATATGATCGTTTCATCGTCTCGCCAGCGCACTACGCTTTGGTCATTTACTCTGCCCTCATTCAGGTTGGGCGCATGGATGAGGACGCGCTCGATCACTTCAATCGCGACGGCGGATCGGTGGAAATGATCGGGGCCGAACATAGCCCGGGCATGGAAGTGACCAGCGGATCGCTGGCCCAGGGCCTGTCCATGGCCTCTGGTCTGGCGTGGGCGCGCAAGCGCCGCGGGGAGGCCGGTCAGGTCTGGGTCTATATGTCGGACGGAGAATTCCAGGAAGGGCAGACGTGGGAAGCCCTCGCCGCCATGGCTCATCACCGCATCGACAATCTCAAAGTCATCGTCGACGTCAACCATCAGCAATGTGACGGGGCAATGGCGTCCGTGCTGGAACTGGGTGATTTGGCCGCCCGCGTCGCCGCCTTCGGCGCGACAGCTCGATCGATCAATGGGCATGACCTTGGGGCGTTGCGCGCAGCGGCAAATTCCGCCGAGCCCGGCAAACCATTGGTTATTCTCGCCAATACCTCACCGTTCCAGGGCATGGCCTATTTGCAGAAGCGCTTTCCGCGCCTGCATTATGTCCGGTTCAAGTCCAAAGCCGAACGCGACGAATTGCAAACCGCCATCGCTGCCGAACTCGGCATCGATCTGGCTGAAATTTAGGGGCCGAACCATGGTCGAAATCGTCAACCGCCCCTACGCCAAGGCTTTTGAGGCCTTTGCCAGCGCTCGCCCCGAGGTCTTGTGCCTCTCTGCTGATTTGACCTCCTCGTGCGAAGTTGATGGCTTTCGGGACCGGCACCCGGATCAGTTTTTGTCGCTCGGCATGGCTGAGCAGAACATGATGAGCTTTGCCGGAGGCCTGGCAATGCAAGGGTTCCGGCCATTTCTGCATACTTTTTCGGTGTTTCTCTATCGCCGCCCCTATGACCAGTTGATCAATTCCATCGCCTATTCCAATCGTAAGGTTCGGCTGATGGGGTTTCTTCCAGGCATCGCCACCCCAGGCGGGGTGACCCATCAGGCGATCGAAGACGTGTCGGTGATGCGGGCCATCCCCAATATGACAATTTTGGAAACCGGCGACGCCACCGAAGTTGAAACCGTGCTGGACATCGCCGACGCCATTGATGGCCCGGTCTATGTCCGGGTGCTGCGCGGGGAAGTGCCCCGGCTGTTCTCGACCCCATTTGCGTTCAACACGCTTCGTACCTTGTCAGAGGGCGACGATGTTTTGGTGGTCACCGCGGGCATTTGCACGGAAGAGGCCCTTCGAGCAGCCGAACCACTCAAGGCCAGAAATGTCGGCGTCCACCATGTCCATGCATCAACGCTAAAACCGTTTGACCGCCACGGGTTGATTAAGGCGGCGCGCGGCAAGAAGGGCATTGTGACGCTTGAAAATCACACCATTAATGGCGGGCTGGGTTCGATAGTCGCTGAAATTGTTGCCGAAGAAGGTCTCGGCATCCGTCTCAAGCGCCTTGGTTTACAGGACACGTTTGCGCACGGTGCGTCCAAACCCTATTTGATGAAAAAATACAGTCTCGATGCCCGCGCCTTGACCGATGCAGTTGCAAATCTTTTGGGCCGCGACCTCGACATTGCTGACGCCGAGTTTGAAGCTGCGCGCCTCGACGTGGTCCATTCAACTCAGAAAGCGGAAGCGCTCTGATGGCGCGGTTTTCCGTAACCTATTGGTTTGGCGCCGCCAATGAAACCGAAGCGCGCAGCCGGGCGCTGGATCTGGCCGCCGAGCAAACGGTGGAAATCCCCATCGACATTGTCCCTAAGGGCTATGTCGAGGAGGAAATCCTTGGACGCCTTGAGGCACTGACTCCTTGCGTCGATGCTCGTGCTGGATATCTGGCCGAAATTTCCTACAGCGACGACGGTGTCGGCGACGATTTTTTGCAATTGCTCAACACCATCTTTGGCAATTCCTCGATCAAAACTGCCACACGCGTCGAAACCATGACGCTATCTGAGGCGATCATCGCGCTTTGCCCGGGTCCGAAGTTTGGGACCGCGGGTCTGCGACAGCGCACAGGCGTTCCCACCTCCCCAATTCTGATGTCAGCGATCAAACCGGTGGGGCTGCCGACGCGGGAATTGGCGGCGCTGGCGCACCAGTTTGCCTTGGGCGGCATGAACCTGATCAAAGATGATCATGGCCTAACCAACCAGGCAATGTCCCCCTATGAGGAGCGCCTCAAAGCCTGTGTCGAAGCGGTCCACCAAGCCAACGCAAAAACCGGCTTTGATTGCGCCTATGTGCCCAATATCACCGGCCCCGCCGTCGAAATTTTTGATCGTGCCTGGATGGCAAAAGAGCTGGGTGCCGGCGCGATCATGCTGGCCCCATCTCTGGTTGGCTTCGATGTTGCGCGCACTCTGTCGGCGGACCCGGACTTTGACTTGCCCATTGTCTCGCATCCGACCTTTGGTGGCACCAATGTCATCACCCCGACCACTGGGTTTTCGCACGGGTTCTTTTTTGGGTTGTTGCAGCGCCTGATGGGCGTTGACGCCGTGGTCTATCCCAATTTTGGTGGTCGCTTTGGCTTCTCGCGTGCCGACTGCCAAGCCATCATGGCGGGCTGTAGCGACCCATTCGGCGGGCTTAAGCCGATCCTGCCAGCGCCCGGCGGCGGCATGACCTTTGAGCGCATCCCGGAGATGCAGTCGATTTATGGGAGTGACGTGATTTACCTGATCGGCGGCGCGCTGCTGCGCGAAAAGGCAGATCTGCCCGGCGCCTGTCGGCGTTTGGCAGCAGAGGTCGGCCAAGTTTAACCCTGAATTGCCGCCAGGGGCGACCCCTTGGCGACAATTCCACCCTTGGCGCTAGGGCTGTTTTGATCTGAAGATCATGTCCGAAGCTGCAATCACCGCACCGGCGGTAATGAGCAGGCAGGCAATGCCAATACTCAAAGTGAACGCACCGGTGCCGGTGGCAATCAGGATCAGGGTCGACAGCAGGGGCGCGGCATAGGAAGCGGCCCCCAAAACCTGAATATCCCCGCGCTTGACCCCAATGTCCCACACATAAAACGCCAGTCCCACCGGCCCCAGTCCCAGCGCCACCACCGCCAACCACTGCAATGGGCCCGTCGGCCAGACCGTGGCTTCAAACACCAAGTGGCAAAGCCCTGAGAGCAGCGCAGTGGCTAGACAAAATCCGGTGATCGCGTCGCTGGATACCGCGGCAAAGCGGCGGGAAAGCACGGAATAACCGGCCCAGACAAACGCTGCGGCCACGGCCGCTACATAGCCCAGCGAATATTCCGCCCGCAGGCTCAGCCCCTGTCCGCCAGTCACGATCAGGGCCGCACCCGCCAGCGCAAAAAACCCACCCACCAAATGCCGGATTTTCAGCTTTTCGCCGGGCAAAAGCGCCGAAAACAAAATGATCAATAATGGCCAGAAATAGTTGAGCAGCCCGGCCTCAATTGGCGGCGCATTGCGCAAGGCCGTAAAGTATAGAGCGTGGTAGCCAAACAGCCCACCAATCCCCAGCGCCCAAACCTTTAAGGGCTGCTGCAAGGCCTTGATGGCGTGCGGGCGCTTGATCCAGAGGATCACACCGGCCAGCCCGCCAATTCCAAAGGTAAGGGAGGTCAATTGAAATGGCGGCATCACGCCACTGGCAGCAGTCAAGAACGCCAGCGATGACCACAACAGGATCGCACCGAAGCCGACAAGAGTTGAAGCGCGACGAGATGTTAGTGATGGCATGAGGCGCTCAATTTGACCGGGTTGAGGTGTGATTTTCTCGACGATTGTGCGGCGGCGCGAAACCCCAGGTCCTACAGAGACCCTTTTACCAGGTCGGCGCGCAAGACATGCCGCCATCGACCACCAAATTGGCGCCTGTCACCCACTGCGCCGCGTCCGATGCCAGAAACATCGTTGCTGCGACGATGTCCTCTGGGGTTCCTAGGCGCGCCAGCGGCGCCGCCGATTGCCATCGCGCCACGCCTGTCGGCCAGTCCCGCTCAAGCCCATCGCGATCAATCAGGCCGGGGGAAATGGCATTGACGCGAATACCCAACGGCCCCAACTCCAATGCAGAGGCGCGGGTCAGCATTAACAGCGCAGCCTTTGAGGTAGCGTAGTGAGCGTGGTCGCGCGCCGGCTGCAGGGCTTCAATCGAGGCAATATTGACGACGCACCCACCCTGCCCGCCTTTGGCCAGTGCCTTGGTCAAAGCCTGCGGCCCGCCAACATTGGCGTTGATCATGGCCTGAAAATCCGCACCTGACATCGCGGTCAAACCCGCCACGGTCTGGATGGCGGCATTGTTGACAAGCACATCCAGCGCCCCAAATTCCGCCCGAACCCTTTCGACCAACAAGCCACACGCTGCCTCGTCCACGAGGTCTGCTTGGACCGAGATGCCACCAATCTCGGCAGCCAAGGCAACGGCACCGGCCTGATTGGTGCGATAATGCACAGCGACCTTCGCCCCCGACTTGGCGAAGGCCCGGGCAATCGCCAGCCCCAACCCGCCTGCTGCACCGGTGACCAAAACCACCTGCCCAGTAAAATCAAACTGTGCCGTCCCCATGCTCACAGCTCCGGTAACAAGTGGCGAAGAATTGACCCGATCTTTTCGCCCGCAATCGCCGCATTGGCCAACACATCCTCGATGGTGTCGGATTGCTGGTCCGGACCGCCCGTGGCCTCGTTGCAGATCGCAGAAAGCCCGATCACCTTCATCCCAATATGGGCGGCTGCAATCACTTCGAGTACGGTCGACATGCCCACTGCATCCGCGCCGGTGGTGCGATAATACCGACGCTCGGCCGATGTCTCCAGCGATGGGCCTGCAACGCCAACATAGATACCCTCGCGCAAGGGCACGCCTGCGGCAGCGGCCGCTGTGCGGGCCACATCACGCAGCTCTGGATCATAGGCCCGCGAAAGGTCCGGAAACCGCACCCCGATCGCCTCGTCATTGGGCCCGATCAGCGGGTTCGTGCCGGTGAAATTGAGGTGATCCTCGATCAGCATCACCTCTCCGGGCCGATAATCCGGGTTCAGCGCCCCGGCCGCATTGGTCACAATCAATTGCTTGGGCCCCAAGCGAGCCAGCAGGTAGACCACCTGCGCAACATCCTGGGGCGCCCAGCCTTCATAGAGATGGACCCGCCCCTGCATCAGCACGCACCGACGACCAAACAAATCCCCGATCACCAATTGGCCTTTGTGCCCCGGTGCGGTCGAAACCGGAAAACCGGTGATGTCCCCGTAGGGAATGCAGACAGGATTGACGACGGCGTCCGCCAGATGGCCAAGCCCAGACCCAAGGACAATGGCGATATCGCAGGGCGCTCCGACGCGGTCTGCAATCGAGGCAAAGGCAAGATCAAGCCGGGCGAGCGGGCTGGCGGTCATGAATGCGTCTCCAAAAAGATCAGGCAATACTGGCCCTGATGCGCGGCACCAGGTCCTGGACCTGGTTGAGAGTGTCGGCAATATCGAGCCGGGTCAAAACCCCGTCACGCACCACCTGCTCGCCGCCCAGAAACACATGGCGCACGTCGGATTTGGCGGTCGAATACACCAGATGAGTGAGCGGATCGAACATCGGCACGGCGTGCGGGCGCTGTAAATCGATCAGCACCATGTCGGCCAGCTTGCCCACTTCGAGCGAGCCGATGCGATCGGTGGCGTGCAGTGCCTTGGCGCCGTTGAGCGTCACCATGGCCAGCGCCTGCCGGGTAGTGACCACTTCTGCGTCGCGCGCCACGGCCTTGTGCAGGGTCGCCGCCAGCCGCAGCGCCATCCACATGTCCAGATCATTGCCCGAGATGGCGCCATCGGTGCCGAGCGCAACATTGACCCCGGCCCGCAACATCTCCGGCACTCTGGCAAAACCGGAGGCCAGTTTGAGGTTGGACATCGGGTTGTGCGAAACCGTGGCGCCCCGACGTGCGAGAATGTCGATTTCGGCGTCATCCAAATGCACGCAATGAGCAAATACCGCGCGCTCATCGACAAGGCCGTGATGGTCGAGATGGGCGACAACCGGCCTGCCATAGCGGGTCTCTATGTCCAGCCGTTCCGCTGCAGTCTCGGCAACATGGGTGCAAAACAAGCCCCCATGCTTGGCGGCAATGGCGTGAGCAATGCGCAAATTCTCCGGCGCCACGGTATAGGTGCCGTGCGGAAGGACGGCCGGGAACACGTCGTCTGCTCCGCCAAATTCTTCAAAAAACGCCTCGGCAATTGCCACCCGCTGCGCCTGGCTTTGACCATTGACCCCTGGATAATCAAAGAAAATGCCCCCGGTTGAGACCCGAACACCGACATCGCGGGCCGCACGCACGGTCTCGCTGGGAAACCAGAACATATCCATCACCGTGGTGACCCCGCCCAGAAGCAGTTCGGCAAATCCCAACACCGAGCCCAGATGGGTTGTCCTCGGGTTCAGGATCGCGGCTTCTGCCTTCCACACGGTTTGCAGCCAGGGCTCAAGTTTGAGGTCCTCCACCAGTCCGCGAAACAGGCTGTCGGCGGCGTGGCAATGGGTGTTGATCAGCCCCGGCATCAGCAGCATTCCGGTACCGTCGACAACGCGTTTGGCCCGCTCCACCATCGGCGCCAGCGCCGCCGCCGAGCCAATGTGAGTAAATTTACCGGCGGTTACAGCGACGGCGCCCTGCTCGATAACGGTGTTGGCGGCGTCAGCGGTGACAATGAGCGCATTGGTAATGATCAGATCGGTCATATTGGCCTCACGCGGTTTTGGATTTTCGCCATGCCGACAACGCGATCAACACGATCAGTGTCGCCAGATAGGGCATCGCGTCAGTAAACTGTTGTGGCAGCCCAAACCCCTGGATGCGAAACGACAGGCTGTCGACGAAGCCAAACAGCAGGGCGATAAACAAGACGTAAAGTGGTCGTCCCTGCGTCAGCAATACCGCAACAACCGCGATCCAGCCACGGCCAGCGCTCATGTTCTCGACAAACAAATTGACATTGGCAATCGACAATTGCGCCCCGGCCAGCCCGCACATGGCGCCACAGAATACCAGCGCCCAAAGCTGCACCTGCTGTGGATCGACTCCACCGGCAACCAATCCGCCTGGGTTCTCGCCCGCCGCCCGCAACCTCAGACCAAGCCGGTGCCGGGCAAAGAAAATCTGGAGCGCGATGGCCGCAAAAACCGCGACATAGAACAGGATCGATTGCCCACTCAGCAGCGGACCAAGCCCCGGCACATCGCGCAAAAAGGGGATATCGATCGCGGAAAATCCAACAATCCTGGGGTCCCTGAACGCGCCTGAAACCCCAAAAATTGCCCGCAGGAGATAGACCGTCAGCCCCGCTGCAAGCAGGTTCAAGGCGATTGAAACGACAATGGCATCGCCCTTGCGGCGAAGACTGAACTCGGCGAACAAAAGACCCATGGCGATGCCGCCGCCGGCTGCCGCCAGCGCGCCCCAATATGGCGATCCAAAAAAATACGAGCCGAGCACGGCGCAAAAGGCGCCAACCAGAATGAAGCCTTCCAGCGCAATGTTGAACACCCCGGCTCGCTGGCACACCGCGCCGCCCAATGCGGCCAACAAAATTGGCGTCAGAAACCGTGGAACCGACTGCAAAAACGCCGGGTCGAGGAAGAGCTCAAGGCCCATTGTCGTCACCCTTTGGCGTCCCCGCGAGGCTCACCCCTGAAATCCGCCCCGCCACAAACAGGATAATCACCGCCTGCATGATCAAACCGAGTTCCTTGGGCACATCGGCAGTGCGCTCCATCCCAGCCGCTCCGGTCTGAATTGCCGCAAAAAAGAATCCTGATATCGGCACCGCCCACGGCACCATGCCCACGAGCAGCACGGCGATAATCCCAGTCCAGGCATAGAGCGGCTGGACCAGCATTCCGTCGGCAAATCGGTGATGCAAGCCGAATACGGCCAGTGCTCCGACCAGCCCGGCAATGGCGCCACTCAAAAACAGGGTGCGCACGAGGATGCGTGTGACCGGCAAGCCCGAAGCCCGTGCGAACGCGGGCGCCAGCCCATTCATCCGGGCCTGGTAGCCAGCGACCGTAGTATTGCAATAAATGACCGTGACAAATGCTAGCACCACGATAAACCCGATACCCATATCCAGGCGCGTTCCGGCAAACAGTGGCAGCCAGGCCTCCTCCGGCACCAGATGGGTTTGCGGCAGGCCGGAGGCGACGTCACGGAAGGGATGTCCAACCAGAAACGAGGCAAAATAGCGGGCGGGATAATTGAGCAGGAGCGAGCCGATCAGCAGCGGCACCCCGGCATAGAGCTGCATCACCCCCGCCAAGACCGCCCACAGCCCGCCGGCTGCCATGGCGATCACAATACCGACCAACAGCACCAACCAGCCAGGCCCCGGTAAATACACCCCGACCATGGCAGCGGCGAGGCCGCCGATGACCAATTGGCCCTCGCCGCCGATGTTGAACAAGCCCGCCCGAAAGCTGACCAGGACAGCGAGCGCCATCCCAACGATCAAGGTTGTCCGGCTAAGGGTTGTCAGCAAATAAGCAAAATTGCGCCCGCCAAACGCGCCGTTGGCAAAGCCGGTGATTGCCTCCCCGAAATTGGCCCCCGCAACCAGCATCAACAGCAGCAAAATCCCGAAGATCCAGCAGACCACCGCAAGCCAGGGTCGCAATTGGTCGCGAAAATCACTGTCCATTATGCCAGCTCCGCCAGGGTTACCCGCGAGGTCATCAACGCTCCGATCGCCAGGCGATCCGCGTCGGCCGCAGCAAACTCGCCAACGATCTGGCCGTCAAACAACACCAGGATGCGGTCAGACAGCGCCAGAATTTCATCGAGCTCGGTTGAGACCAGTAAAATGGCGTGCCCGTTGTCCCGCTTGCGGATCAGTTGGTGATGGATGAAGGAAATCGCGCCAATATCAACGCCCCAGGTCGGATTCTCGGCGATTATCAATGGCGTATCACGGGACAGCTCGCGGCCAACGATGAGTTTTTGCTTATTGCCTCCCGACATTGACGATGCCCGAGCATGAGCACCGGCCACTTTGATTTGATATCGCTCGATCAACTCGCGGGCAAATTGGGTCATTGCCCGGCGTTTCAACATCAACCACGTGCTGAACGCCCTCGTACCCTCACGACCGATGACGGCGTTTTCGCTGACGCTTGCCGCCAATGCCACGCCAACCAGCTGCCGATCAGCCGGCATATAGCTCATGCCCAACGCCCGGCGGGCGCCGACATCAAGACCGTCCAAACTTCGCCCCAGCACCGTCGCACTGCCGGCCATTATTGGTCGCAAGCCAACCAAGGCTTCGATGATCTGGCTTTGACCATTGCCCGAAACGCCGGCAACGCCAACAATTTCACCGCGGCGAACCGAAAAACTCACCGGGCCGAGCGGCCTGCCTGGGTTGCGGACCTGCAACCCCTCCACGGCCAATACCACCTCGCCGACGGGGTTGCTGGCGCGGGTCAATGCAGTCGGCAGCTCGCCGCCAATGATCCCACGGCCGATCTCATCCTTGCCGGTGTCGGCAATCAGCTTGGTCGAAATCAGCTTACCGGCGCGCATGACGCTGACCCGATCGGCAATTTCCATGACCTCGTCGAGCTTATGGGTGATCAACGCAATCGACTTGCCGGCCGCCCGGAAATTCCGCAAAATTTGGAACAAACCAGCCGTTTCTTGCGGCGTTAGCACCGCAGTCGGCTCGTCCAGGATCAGCACCTTGGCATCGCGGAACAGCACTTTGAGAATCTCGACAATCTGCCGTTCGCTGACCGACAGATCGCCAATTTTTCGATCGACATCGACGCCGATGCCATAGGTCTTGGAGATCGCGCTGAGCCGGGCCCGCGCCGCCTTGAACCTGACAAACCCCAATGGCCATACCGGCTCGGAGCACAACACGATGTTTTCGAGCACGCTCATGCTGTCCTGCAGCATGAAGTGCTGATGCACCATGCCCAACCCACAGGCAATGGCGTCCTGTGGCGTTTTCCATGTTCTGTTCACGCCATCGATCGCTATGGTTCCCGCATCTGGCTTGATCAAGCCGAACAGGGCGTTCATCACCGTACTCTTGCCGGCGCCGTTCTCTCCGACAATGGCGTGAATTTCGCCGGCAAAAAGCTGCAAGGATACTGCATCGACGGCAACCAGAGGGCCAAAGCGCACGGTGATGCCGGACAGGTCTACCTGCATAGAGACGGCCTTTTGATGAAGATAGAGAGCCCGCCGCCCAGGATGGGGCGGCGGGAAAGCAGCTTGTCTCGGCTACTGCGCAAACATCGGGTCTTCTAAGACGAGCGATCCATCTTCGATCTGGGCGGCGACCTCGCGCACGCGCGCCAGAACGTCTGGCATCGTGGCGATCAGGCACTGGCTTTCGGCCAGGCCGTCATCGTCGAGCCCGACAATCGACATGCCACCTTCCTTAAGGCCCAGCGCCAGGGTCAACTGCTTTTGACCCGCCTCAATGCCTTCAACGGCCGACATGATGGCATTGTCGACGCGTTTCAGGGTTCCCGAGACCATATGGGCGGGGTCTTCAGGACAGTGGTTGACGTCAACGGCGAAGGCTTTGAAGTCCGCTTCCTTGGCCGCCTCAAACACCCCAAAATCGCCACCGGCAGTGGCGGTAAAGATGACATCGGACCCAGCAGCACTTAGCGCCAGTGCCTGCTCCTTAGCCCGCACCGGATCGCCAAACGGATTTTCGCCACCGACCCAGCGGATATCAACGGCAACAGCCGGATTTTGTGCCTTGGCCCCAGACGCATACCCATCGGTGTAGCGGTGCAGGAACGGAATATCGAGGGCGCTAACGACCCCAACGGCATTGGATTTGGTCAACATACCGGCGGCGATGCCGATCAGATAGGTCGCCTCATATTCGCGGAACATGGCGCAGTGAACATTGTCCGGACGATTTTCGATGCACTGGTCAACGATCAGAAACTGGGTTTCCGGGGATGTTGGCGCCAACTCGGTGACGATATCGTTGAACTCGAACCCGGCCATGACGATAAGCGAAGCACCTTCATTGATGGCTGCCTCGACGTTTTCACGCCGGGCCGCAGCATTGGAGCTCTCAAAAGTCTTGGCCTCAGCACCAAACTTGGCGGCCGCGGCTTCTGTGCCCGTCTGGCCCATTTTCAGGAACGCGTTGACCCCGATCACATCAGGGGAGACATAAACGAAAAGCTTGTCTTGGGCTTGGGCAGCGCCAGTCAGGCCCATGACAGCGACGGCTGCACCGGCAAATAGGGACTTCCAGGATGGCATCAATTTTTCCTCCAGATCCATGTCAACTGATAGGATTTGCGGTCACGAGTTGTGCTGCGACGTCGGGCAAAAACAATCCTTGCCCGCTACAATGCCACAGCTATGCGTCGTGCCGATGATCCTTCAATCTCGACCCCCAGCAAAACAATGCTATTGACCTGAGTCAAGCCCATTTTTACATTCGTCAGCAGCATCAACAATTGTCAAAGCATCACCGAAGGACCGCGCCGATGACTGTCGAATGGTTTGTCCCCGCCACGAACGCGCCGGAAGTTTTTACCGACGAGCGCTGTTTCATCACCGAGTTGATGAACACGCCTCTGTCCCCGGAAGTCTCATTGGCGGTGGCGCGGGTCGAGCCCGGCGTTACCACGCAATTGCACGCATTGTCGGGCATCCTTGAGCGCTATGTGGTCCGCAAAGGGTCAGGCCTCATCGAGATCAACGGGCAGACCCGGAATATCGGGGTTGGCGATCAGGCAGTCATTGATCCCGGTGTTTCGCAGCGCATTACCAACACGGGCAACGGAGACCTCGAGTTCTATTGCCTTTGTACACCGCGCTTCACGCCCGAAGCCTATGTCAATCTGGACGCCTAAGGCGGGCCAGCGACCCATAAGGGCAAAAGCATCACCCTGAATTCGGCCCTCTTTTGCGGATGCAACTTGGACTCGGGGGTCGCTTCTCGCTGGCAAAGGCCCGCTGTTTGCGTGTAAACCGCTGGTTTGAACACGAGGGAGCAGCGGCCATGACCAAGCACAAAGTGATTTTCGACACCGACCCGGGTGTCGATGATGCAATGGCGCTGCTGTTTTTGCATCAACACCCCGACATCGATCTGGTTGGCATCACCACGGTGTTCGGTAATGCAAGCTTGGAAACGACGACCCGCAATGCATTGTTCTTGAAAGAGCTTTGGGAAATCGCGGCGCCGGTAGCCCGCGGGGCGGATCAAACCATCAATCCTGATCGGATCGAAGGGCCACCGCCGGCGTTTATTCACGGCGACAACGGCCTGGGGAATGTGGCGGGCGTGCCGGACACGGTGGCAACCCTCCCCGACAAACGGTCCGCCGCTCAATTTATCGTTGACACTGTTCGCGCCAATCCAGGCGAGATCAATATTGTGGCGGTGGGGCGGATGACCAATCTGGCGCTGGCCCTGCAATTGGCGCCGGACATTGTCGGCCTGGTCAAACAGGTTGTCATCATGGGCGGTGCATTTGACGTGCTCGGTAATGTGACACCCGCCGCTGAAGCCAATATTCATGGCGATCCTGAAGCGGCCGACCTGGTCGTGACCGCCGCCTGGAAAGTGGTGCTATTGGGGCTGGACGTGACCCACAAGACCATTATGACCCGTAGCGAGCTCGCAAACATCGCCAAACTGGGCGGCGCCCGGACCCAGTTCCTGTCCGACCTCAGCCAATTTTATATCGACTTTTATCAGCATATCGTTGCCGATGGCATGGTCGTGCATGACAGCTGCGCTGCCGTCTATGTCGTTGCGCCCCAACTGTTCACGACCAGAGCCGGCGCGGTTCGCGTCGTGTGCGGCGGCATCGCTGATGGTCAGACGATTCAGAAACCCGAGGGTCGAACGTTTGGTGCCAGTGTTTGGGACGCCGGGCAGAGCCAGTTGGTTGGTGTCGATGTCGAGGCCAAGGCGGTTATGGATCTGATTGGCAAGACGCTGGTGGCAACTGGTTGGGAAGGTGGCGCGCCCTGACAGTCACCGTCTTTGTCATGTCTATGCACCAAACTGCCAATAAGAAGGGCCGGGACAGCGACGCACTGATTGCTTAGATTGCGGTCGTGTCATGCTGGGGAGAGAGCCTTGACCGATTCTGCCGTTACCACTCGCGCAAGCCTGCTCGGTCGTGCCGAAGCCCTGTCGGCATCAGAACCGGCGTTCAGCCAATATCTGGCCGCCTTTGCCGAGACCACCGATCAAGACGATCTTGTCAATCTCAAGCCCGTCAATTTTGAAATACTGCTTCGCCGGTCCTTTGCCTATCTCGGCGAAGCGCCGCCATCGCGCAGCCAGACCTTCATCAACGCCGCCGCAGACGGTTCGCTGACGATCGATGTGGTTTCGCCCGACATGCCATTTATTGTCGACAGCGCTCTTGCCGCGATCCGCGCCAATGGCGGCGTGGTCAAGCTCTTTGCGCACCCTGTGGTGCAGCATGGCAGCAAGAAGTTCAGCATGCTGCATATCCACAGCGAGCCGGTGGCCGATATTGACGCCCTGCGCCGCGAGCTCGAAATGGCAATGCTCGAAGTGGGCCGCACCGTCCGCGACTGGCAAAGAATGCTCGAAACGGTGCGCGGTGCCGCCGATGCGATGGGGCAAAGCAATGCCTCGATTCCCGCGGCGGTCCGCGATGAAGCGATGTATTTCCTCAACTGGCTTTCGGAACACAACTTCACCTTCCTGGGGACGCGCGAGTACCGCCTTGTTGAGGGTATGCAGCTCGAACCGGTTCCAAATAGTGGGCTTGGGATCCTCGAAAACGCCGATCTGAAATTCCTGCGTTCCGGCGCCGACTATGTCGAAATGACGCCCCAACATGTGGCATTCCTCAAGTCAAGAGAGCCGCTTCTGGTGACCAAGGCCAATATCCGGGCTCGCGTACACCGCCGGGCCCACATGGATTATGTCGGCATCAAGCTCTACGCCTCCGATGGCAGTGTCACCGGGGAGTTACGGGTTCTCGGACTTTACACAACTTTGGCGCTGGCGACCCCGCACAGCGAAGTACCCCTGATCCGCCGTAAAATCAGCGCGGTCGTCAGCCGCTCTGCCCTGGACCCGCGCGGCCACGCCGGGCGCGCCCTGCTCAGCGCTCTGGATACCTATCCTCGCGACGAGCTGTTTCAAATCGATATCGACGCCCTGTTTGATTACGCAACCGCTATTGCCGGCCTCTACGACCGACCCCGCGTCCGGGTGCTGCCGCGCATCGACCAATTCGATAATTTCGTCTCAGTCCTAGTTTATGTGCCGCGCGACCGTTACGACAGCGACGTGCGCGAACGCTTCACCACCTATTTGGCGCACATTTATCAAGGTCGCGTTTCGGCCTATTACCCGCACTTTCCTGAGGGAGAACTGGTGCGGGTTCACATTATTATTGGCCGCAATGGTGGTGCGACTCCGCGCCCCAGCCGCGCCGAGCTGGAAGCCCATGTGGATCAGCTAACGCGGCGCTTCGGCGACACGCTTTTGGCCGCCGCTGCCAACCCAGCTGCCATCCTCGAGTACCGCGAAGCATTCTCGCCGGCCTATGAATCACGCAACACCGCCCAAGAGGCGCTTGCTGACATCGAGGTGCTAGAGACGCTGATCGACGACGCCAAAATCGCCATTCGCTTGCGCAAGCGAGCCGGTGGCGATGGTGATCTGGGGCTGAAATTTTACCACCGTGGGAGCCCGATCCCTCTCAGTGATCGGGTGCCGATGCTGGAGCATTTTGGCTTCCGGGTCATCGATGAACGCACCTACACAGTGGTGCCCCGCGACGGCGTCGAGCGGTATCTGCATGACATGGTACTGGCCCCGGCTGACGGCCTCGCCATAGATATTAACAGCATGGCTGCGCTGATCGAAGCTGGTTTGCTGGCCGTCTGGGACGGGCTGGCGGAAAGCGATGGTTATAACGGGCTCATCCTGAAGGCGGGCCTAGGCTGGGATGACGCCGCGTTGGTTCGGGCGCTTGGGCGCTATCTGCGCCAGCTCAACATCTCCTATGGTCAACGCTATTTGGCCCAAGTGCTGGTGGCGCAACCGATCGCCGCCAAAGCGCTCGTGGACTTGTTTCACGCCCAGCATCAGCCGACGATCCAGGATCGTGAATCAAAAAGCCAAGCGGCCCGCGACAGCATTGCCGCGGTGCTTGATGCGGTCACCTCGCTCGACGAAGACCGGATCCTGCGGCGCTTCCTGAACCTAGTTGACGCGTCGGTGCGTACCAACGCTTACCAGCGCGCCGCAGATGGCCAACGCCTGCCCGCTCTAGCGATAAAGTTCGACTGCGCCAAGGTCGACGGCATGGTCGCACCGCGACCGTTCCGGGAAATTTTTGTTTATTCGCCCCGGGTAGAGGGGGTGCATCTTCGGTTTGGCGCCATCGCTCGCGGCGGAATTCGCTGGTCAGATCGGCCGGAAGATTTTCGGACCGAGGTCCTCGGCTTGGTCAAGGCGCAACAGGTCAAAAACGCCGTCATCGTGCCCGTGGGTGCCAAAGGTGGTTTCGTTCCGAAGCGCCCGACAGCTGGTCTGCCGCGTGAGGCGGTCCAGGCGGAAGGCGTTGCCAGTTACACCATATTCATCGGCGCGCTTCTCGACATAACGGACAATCTAGTTGGCGACGCGGTCCTGCCCCCGCGTGACGTGCGCCGACTGGATGGTGATGATCCTTATTTGGTGGTTGCCGCCGACAAGGGCACTGCCAGCTTTTCGGACACTGCCAACGCGATTGCCATTGGCCGGGGCTTCTGGCTTGGCGATGCATTCGCCTCGGGTGGCTCGGTCGGCTATGACCACAAAAAAATGGCAATTACCGCCCGCGGCGGCTGGGAGGCCGTAAAGCGACATTTCCGCGAGCTCGATCGTGACATCCAGACTACCCCGTTCACGGTGGCGGGCATCGGAGACATGTCGGGCGACGTGTTCGGCAACGGCATGTTGCTCTCACCGCGAATCCATTTGGTTGCCGCGTTTGATCATCGCGACATCTTCATCGACCCAATGCCGGAACCCGCCATCGCTTTGGCCGAACGCCAGCGCCTGTTCGATCTGCCCAGATCCAGTTGGCAAGACTATAACCCGTCCTTGATATCACAAGGCGGGGGGGTCTTTTCGCGGTCACTCAAGGCAATTCCACTGACACCCGAGATGCAAAACCTGCTCGGGCTGACGGGGCCCACTGCTGCCCCACAAGAGGTGATGTCGGCAATACTGGCCGCCGAAGTTGATCTGTTGTGGTTTGGCGGTATCGGAACCTATGTCCGTTCGAGCCAAGAAACCGACGCTGATGCTGGAGACCGCGCCAACGACCCGATCCGGATTGCTGCAACCCAACTGCGCGCAAAAGTAGTCGGTGAAGGCGCCAATCTGGGAACGACGCAGCGGGCGCGCATCGAGTATGCACTGGCCGGAGGGGCCATCAATACCGATGCGATCGACAATTCGGCCGGCGTGAATTCCAGCGATCTGGAAGTCAATATCAAGATCGCTATCAGCCCGCTGGTCGCCGATGGAACCTTTAACCAGAGCCAACGCAATTCCTTCCTCGCCTCGATGACCACAGAGGTCGCGGCCTTATGTCTTCGCAACAATTATTTGCAGACCCTGGCCATATCCTTGGCCCAACGCGCCGGCCTGGCTGAATTGCCCGCTCATCGCGAACTCATGCTGGTGTTGGAGGGGCGCGGTCTGTTGAACCGCCGCGTCGAGTTCCTTCCCAACGAAGCGGCGATCGCCGAACGGGCTGCCCGCGGCAAAGCCCTGACCAGACCAGAGTTGGCGGTGCTGCTTGCTTACGCCAAACTGACGCTTTATGCGGATTTGCTGGGCTCTGAGATTCCTGATGACCCAAATCTGGCGCAGGAATTGTTTCGATATTTCCCTGATACGCTCAACCAGAAGTTTCCCGAAACCGTCATCACACACCGCCTGCGGCGT
The DNA here is from genome assembly GCA_943372435.1 of Devosia equisanguinis. Taxonomy (GTDB): domain Bacteria; phylum Pseudomonadota; class Alphaproteobacteria; order Rhizobiales; family Devosiaceae; genus Devosia; species Devosia equisanguinis_A. Next base: position 399,400 of record CALRYQ010000003.1, on the reverse strand, counting down.
GAAGTCATCGCCACCGTTCTGGCCAACGCGATTGTCAATCGCGGCGGCCCGGCATTCGTTTCTGAACTGATGGCTGCGGCAAGCGCCGGCGTTGGCGAAGTGGCCATCGCTTACGTTGCGACCCGCGATATCTTTGGGCTGACGGCGCTCCATGCCTTGGTTGATGATCTCGACGGCATGGTGCCGGGGTCCGTGCAATTGGCGCTCTATCAACAGGTGCGCACCCATTTACAGCAGCAAGTGCTGTGGTTCCTGCGCAATAGCGATCTCACGGCGCCACTGCCCGAGATCATTGACCGCCATACCAGAGCGATTGCCACTCTTCGCAACATGTTGCCAAATTTGATCGCGCCCGGTGTCGCCCAAAGCATGGAGACCGACATCGCCGATGCTCTGGAACAGGGGGTTCCCAGCGGCACCGCTCGCCAGATCGCCGAATTGCCGATTCTGTCTTATGCCAGCGATGTCGTTTTGGTTGCTGAGCGCAGCGGCATGTCCATTGCCGATGCGGCGCGGGCCTTTTTTGGGGTGTTCGCAGTATTCGATCTGTGGACTGTACTGGCGCAGGGTCGCGCAATTGTGCTTGACGATCGCTTTGATCGCATGGCGCTGGACCGGGCGCTTGCCAATTTGATGCGCGCCCAACGCGACCTCACCGTCGATGCTCTTGCCGCCGGCAAGGGCTCAATCGACGATCGCCTGGCCACCTGGAGGCTGGCGCGCGCGGCGGGGATTGAGCGTGCAGTATCGGCAGTGGTTGAGCTAAAACAAGGGCAGCTCAGCGTTTCGCGCTTGTCGGTTGCGGCCGGGTTGCTCGGGGATTTGGCCCGCCGATCATGAAGGCTCGCTTAGGACCAAACTTCGGAGGCTGGTTCGCCGGTGTCTTTGGCACCATGAGTACAATTGGCAAAAAATGCGCTTGCCTCCCAGGGGGCAATTGCGCACTGACAGCTTCAGCGTTTCTTCTGGCTCAGGATCATTAGTGATGGCATCGCCCACTCCCCTTTCGCATTGGCTTCAATCCGCTGCCACCTCTGTTGAATTGGCCGGTGTGATCACCACCATCGCTGCCGCCTGTGTCGATATTGCCAAGATATTGCGAACGGCAACAACTGCAGGCCTCGCGGGCGCCACCACCCTAACAAACGTGCAAGGCGAGACCCAAAAACAGCTCGACATCGTTTCAAATGATATATTTATCAAACACATAGGCCAGAATCCCAACATTCGGATTCTGGTATCGGAAGAGCTGGATGAAGTGCTTGATCTGCAGAATCAAGGTGCGTTTGCAATTGCCTGTGATCCGCTCGATGGCAGTTCAAACCTGGATGTAAATGTCACCGTCGGTTCGATTTTTTCGGTTCTGGCGGTCGCGTCGGCAGCCGACATCCTGCAAAAGGGCACCGCGCAGCTGGCCGGTGGCTATGCCGCTTACGGGCCATCAACGAGCCTGGTCCTCAGCTTCGGCAAGTCGGTTGCCGCATTTACGCTGGGTGATGATGGCCTGTTCTATCTCGACAGGGACAACATTAAAGTGCCGGAGGCTTCTGCAGAATACGCCATAAATACCGCCCGCTATCGCTTTTGGGACGACGCCACCAAAGCCTATGTCGACCAGAACGTCGCCGGTGAAACAGGTCCAGCTGGCAAGCGCTACAACATGCGGTGGATCGGTTCGATGGTTGCTGACATCCATCGTATTTTGATGCGCGGCGGGATTTTCCTCTACCCCCTGGATAGCGAGACTCTCGGAAAGGGTGGGCGGCTGCGACTGATGTATGAAGCAAACCCGATGAGCTTGCTGCTGGAAGCGGCCGGAGGGGCGGCGTCAACCGGCCATGGTCGCATTCTTGAGGTGGTCCCGACTGACATCCACCAGCGTATTCCGGTTATCGTCGGCTCTCGCGACGAGGTGGCGCGCCTCGACGCGCTCTACGCGAAGCTGCGCTAATCGCGATCGATTTGGTCAAAAGGCTTGGTCGAGATTGCGACATGCCCCGTCGATCTAAGCCAGAAGACTGAATTTGCATCGTTTGCAATGGCTCGATATAGCTTTCCCCAAGACACATAGTCGGCCGGCGTTGCCGATCTAGGAAAAGTTCATGTCCGATTACGCTTCGTCGCTGGTGCCCGCCAATTTTACCTCCTGGACCGCGCTGCCATTTCACCGCCAATTCCTGCAACAGCAGGCAAATGGCCTGTTTGATTTCTTCCAGAGGGCCTCGCTCAATCCCGCCGGTGGCTTTTTCGAACTGAGTGATACGGGACACGCGCTCAATACCGGCAACCCAGTGCGCCAAATACACACCACTGCGCGCATGGTGCATTGTTTTGTCATTGGGAGCCTGATTGGACGGCCCGGCTCTGACGAAATTGTCGATCATGGAATGCGTTACCTCTGGGAACAGCACCGCGACCAAGCCAATGGCGGCTATGTCTGGTCGCTCGACAATGATGGTCGCCGAGATGACACCAAGCAGGCCTATGGCCACGCCTTTGTCCTTCTGGCCGCATCCAGCGCCAAGCTGATCGGGCACCCGCTCGCAGATGCAATGATCGCCGACGTTACCGAAATTATTGAACGGCGATTTTGGGACGACAGCCGGGGCGCCGTCAGCGAGGAGTATCAGCACGACTGGTCCCCGATTGGAGACTATCGCGGTCAGAACTCCAACATGCACTTAACCGAAGCGCTGATGGCCGCTTTTGAGGCCACCGGCGACAAGGGCTACCTGGTAAAAGCTGAACGCATTGCCAGCCTGATCATCGGCCAATTTGCCGCGGCGTTGGACTTTCGAGTGGCCGAACATTTTGACGCGAACTGGCAGCTGGACAAAACCTATCTCGGTTCCGAGATGTTCCGTCCAGCCGGTACGACGCCGGGGCATTGGTTAGAGTGGTCACGCCTATTGCTGCAGCTGTTTGTTTTGGGCGATCGGCGGACGGAATGGCTGCAAGACGCAGCGCGGCGGCTGTTCCGCCAAGCGATTGACCTCGGTTGGGATCCGCAATACGGCGGATTCTATTATACGCTCGACTGGGACAACCGGCCGGTGATGACCGAAAAACTGTGGTGGCCGGTTAGCGAAGGCATCGGCGCGGCGGCGTTTTTGTGCGCCCATGATCGCGACCCATATTTCGAGACATGGTATCGTAAATTGTGGGATTTCGCGGACCAACATTTGATCGATCCAGACCACGGCGGCTGGCGCTCGGAACTGACAGCCAGCCTTAACCCGGCATCCCGGTTGTTCACGGGCAAACCAGACATTTACCATGCCCTGCAAGCGTGCCTGATCCCGCTCTATCCGGCAGTCGGCAGTCTCACCCGCGCCATCATTGTCAAGGATCATGGAACTGAAGTCTGAGCAGGATTGCCGGGATGGTTCAGGGGTGCTTTGACCAACGCACCCTGACACAAATCGACGTCGTCATCGGACACGCGGCCGGACGGCCTTGGGTGTTGCAAGTGCCTTCCGGCCCGCGTACATCACGGGCGTCCAGCGAGATTACCCCATGCCTCACGCTACTCGTTTCCCGGCGCAGCTCTCCCGCATCATTGTCGAGCGTGCGGTCACTGCTGCGTTGGAGGAGGACCTTGGCCTGGCCGGTGATCTGACCAGTCAGGCGACCTTGGCGCCAACGGATATGGCCGTTGCTGTGCTTTCGGCCCGCGAACCCGGGATCATCGCAGGACTTGACCTTGCAGCTGGCGCATTTCGCCTGATTGGGACCGGCGTGCGCTTTGAGCCAAAAGTGAGGGACGGAGACCGCATAGAGGCGGGCGCCGGCGTCGCAATGGTATCTGGTCCGGCTCGCCTGGTCATGTCGGCCGAACGGGTGGCGCTTAATTTCCTCAACCATTTGAGTGGCATAGCAACGCTAACCGGGCGCTTTGCCGATGAAGTTGCTGGCACAGGGGCCCAAATCTGCGACACGCGCAAGACCACCCCCGGCCTGCGAGCTTTTCAGAAATACGCGGTGCGATGCGGTGGCGGTTCAAACCACCGGTTTAGCCTGGATGATGCGATCCTGATCAAGGACAACCATATTGCTGTCGCCGGCGGTGTTACTGCGGCCTATCGCGCCGCGGCTGCTTTTGCCGGCCATTTGGTTGCGATCGAAATTGAAGTGACCAGCCTGTCTGAGCTTGACGAGGCCCTGGCCGCTGGCGCCCGCCTCATTCTGCTGGACAATATGGACAATGATACACTGCGGCAGGCGGTCGCGCTCAATGATGGGCGCGCCAAACTGGAGGCATCGGGTGGCGTCAAACTCGATCGCGTCCGCTCCATTGCCGAAACTGGCGTCAACTTCATTTCCACCAGCCAGATTACCATGGCCGCACCGCCATTGGATTTGGGACTTGATGTGGAATTCCTGCGTCAATGAGCCAGCAGAGCATCGATGTCCTGACCAATCTGATGATTGAGGCGGCAATTGGTGCTGCCAAGGTCATCCTCGATGTCTACGGGCAACCCATTGTCGCATCGGCTAAATCTGACGGTTCGCCGGTGACGGCGGCAGACGCAGCGGCCGAGGCAATTATCCTGCAGCACCTCGCTCAAACCGGCTTGCCTGTGCTGGCCGAAGAAAGCGCGGCGGCTGGCCGAATCCCCGAGCTGGGAGACCGTTACTTCGTTGTGGACCCGCTCGACGGCACCAAGGAATTTATCAAGCGCAATGGCGAGTTCACCGTCAACATCGCGTTGATCGAGCACGGCCGCCCGCTGGTGGGCGTCGTTTTGGCACCCGTGACCGGCGAGATTTTTGTTGGTGCGCCTGGGGGGGCCTATGCTGGAAAGACCAGTTCTGGTCGGCTTCAGGATCGGCAGGTAATTTCTGCGAACTCGAGTACAAATTTGCGCATCGTTGCCAGCAGGTCTCATGGCCACGCGGCGTTGGCGGAGTTGTGCCGAACTCTTGAGGTTCACAGCGATGTCTCGGTCGGGTCTTCGCTCAAATTCTGCCTGCTGGCGCGCGGTGACGCCCAACTCTATCCTCGGTTCACCCCGACCTGCGAATGGGACACCGCCGCGGGACAGGCGGTGCTTGAGGCCGCTGGGGGCGCCGTGCTCACCCTGGATGGCCAGCCATTACGATATGGCAAGTCAGCCATGCAGTTTTACAATCCCTACTTTGTTGCCGCCGCCAATCTGGATCTAGCCTTGAGCGCAGCGCGCGAAATGAGCCGATTGACACTCTAGCCGTGTCGTCGCCGAAAGGCGCCGTTAACGCAGCCAAGCGATCATCCCCCCCTGTGCCTTGCCAGACTCCTTCTGTGCATATATAGGGCGGCCATATGCTGGACCGGCATATGGTCAACGAGGTCGAAGCCGATGAACGTCAGGACACTGTGCCTTTCGATTTTGTATGACGGCGAAGCCACGGGCTACGAGATCCGTCGGCTCTCGGTCGAGGGCGAGTCTTCGTATTTTGTCGAAGCCAGTTTCGGCTCGATATATCCGGCACTTGCGAAGTTGGAAAAAGATGCCCTCGTTCGCAGCCGGATCGAGCCCCAGGACGGCAAGCCTTCGCGCAAGGTCTATTCGATTACCGATGCTGGTCGTCAGGCATTCGAACAGGCGTTGCTGGAACCGCTGGAAGACGACGTGTTCCGCAGCCCGTTCCTGTTGTTTGCGCGGTTTGCGCACTTGCTGCCGGCAGACCTGGTCGAGGCACGTTTGGTCGAGCGGATCGATAGACAGGTGCAAGCCCAAACCAAATTAGACGAACTTTTGGCTGATCGAGCCTGCTCGGCAGCCGACGAATGGGTAATAAAATACGGGCGTGAGATGATGGCTGTTGCAGAAAAGCATTTGCGCACCCACATGCACGACTTAATCACATTGGCGCAGTCTGAACTGACGAAAAAAGACGCGGCTGAGTAAGGGACAAATTGGGTATGCGTGCACTACTTTCTTTTGGTTTGGCAATTTTGATCCTGGCCGGGTTTGGCGTCTGGATGATGCAAGGGACTTTGGTCATCGGCGGCGTCGGACCGGGCAAGGGGGAAAAACCAATTGCCAGCGTCTTGAGTGGTGCTGAGGCGCCTGTGAGTGGTGATGTTGCGCTTACAGGTGCAGCAGAAGCGTCAGGCACTGCCGCTGAAGAAGCCAAGGCAAAGCTCGTAGCGCTGGAAGCGGCGGCAGCCGAGGCAAAAGCTCTTGCCGATGCCGCCTACTCCGCGGAACGCAAAACCGAACTCGAGGCTGACCTGGAAGAAAAGACCGCCGCAGTCGAGGAAGCCAGGAAGAAGGCTGAAGAAGCTGCCGCTGTCGCTGAAGAAGCCAAAGCCGAAGCCGAGCACGCGGCGGCAGAAGCCGCCAAGGTCAAGGGCGAGCTGCAGGCGGTCGCGACAGTTGCCACCCGGACAGATAGCGGCACTGAAAGCAAGGCTCTGCAGTCAGTCCGCACGGTGACCTATATTGCCCAACCGATGGCGGTTGAGGTTCCTCTGCGCGGACGCACGCGGGCCAAAGCCTCGGTGAGCGCAGTGGCTGAGACCAGCGGTATTGTCGACACAATCCACGTCAGCAAAGGCCAGGTCGTTTCTGTTGGCGACAAGTTATGCACTCTGGATCAAGGCACGAGGGTGGCGGCGGTGTCGCAGGCAGAAGCGGGCCTTGCGCAAGCCAATGCTGGTTTGGTTCAGGCACAGTTGGACTTCGACACCAACGAAGCGCTGCGTGCCAAGGGCCTGGCAGCACCCAACACCGGCCGTGGCGTCGAAGTCGGGCTGAGCGCGGCAAAAGCTGGCCTCAGCGGAGCCCAGTCCGGCCTCGACAACGCCAAGGCCGAGCTTGAGCGCACAGTGGTGGTCGCCAAGGTAAACGGTGTGGTTCAGGACCCAATGGCGACTGCCGGGGCGATGCTGGCAATGGGCATGCCCTGTGCCACGATTGTTCAGTTGGATCCCATGGTGTTTATCGGCCAAGTACCGGAAGCACGAATTGGCCTTGCCCGCCTTGGTCTAGTGGCGTCGATAAAGACCGTCAGCGGCGAGACCGTCGAGGGCGAGGTGAGTTACATCTCTGCCACCGCCGACCCTTCGACCCGCTCGTTTCCCGTTGAAATCGAGTTTGCCAATGTTAATGGCGCCGTGCGCGATGGCATCACCGCGCAAGCCACGGTTAGCATGGGAACGGCCCCCGCTCATTTGTTGCCGCAATCGGTGTTGACCCTCAATAGCGAGGGCGTTCTGGGAATTCGCGCCGTCGAAGACAGCAAAGCCAAATTCTATCCGATCCAAATTGCCAGCGACACCCGTAATGGGGTGTGGGTACTTGGTCTGCCTCTGAAAGTGGACGTGATCACTCTGGGTCAGGAATATGTCAGCGATGGCCAGGAAGTGGCCGCAACCAACGTGGAAGTGGGCTCGCCAACATGATGAAAATTCTCGAAGCCATCCTACGCATGCCGCGCGTGGTCCTGACGGTCATGGCGCTGCTGCTTGGCGCCGGCTTTCTGGCATATGTGTCACTGCCGAAAGAGAGCTTTCCGGCAATCGACATCCCATATTTCTTTGTCTCGGTGAACCAGACTGGCGTCTCGCCTCGCGACGCCGAGCAGTTGTTGGCCAAGCCGATCGAAGACCGCATCAAGGAAATCGACGGCCTGGAGAATTACTCCTCAACCTCCACGACTGGCCGCGCCTCCGTGTTTCTCGAGTTCAATGTCAGCGCCAACAAGGATCAGGCGCTTTCTGACATTCGTGCCAAAATGGACGGTATTGCCGGCGAGTTGCCTGACGATGCGACCGAGCCACGCGTAACCGAACTGTCGTTCAGCGACACCCCTTCGATTTCGGTGGCAGTATATGGCTCCGTTCCAGAACGCGAACTCGTGCAGCGCGCCAAAGATCTACAGGAACAGCTGGAGGGCCTCAGAGACGTTCAAAGTGTGACGATCTCGGGCTCGCGCGACGAAGTTCTTGAAATCACGATCGATCTCAATCGCCTGGAAGCCTATGATCTAACGGCTGCGCAGCTGTTTGATGCTTTGGCCAAGAACAACATGGTCGTCGCCGGCGGTACGCTGGACACAGGCCAGGGCTCGTTCAACGTCGAAGTCCCCGGTTTGATCAAGAACGCGGCCGACGTGTATTCCTTGCCGCTCAAAACCAGTGGCGACAATATCGTGACCTTTGGCGATGTCGCCAGCATCACCCGCATATTTGAGGATGCGACGTCCTATTCCCATGTCAATGGTCAGCCTGCGATTACCCTTGGGGTGATCAAAAAGCTGGGTACCAACGTGATCACCGTGTCCGATCAGGTTCGCGCCACGACCACGGACTTCATCAAATCCTGGCCGACCGGAATTCAAACCAGCTTCCTGATCGACCAAGCAGATACCACCAAGGGACTGTTCCGTTCGCTGGAAGCTGCTGTTTTGACCGCTGTGGCGCTGGTTATGGTCACCTGCGTCGCCACCCTTGGGCTGCGCCCTGCCCTGATGATTGGTATGTCAATCCCGATCTCGTTCATGATCGCCTTTTTGGTGGTCCAGATGTTGGGCATGACCATCAACATGATGATCATGTTTGGTCTGGTGCTTGCGGTTGGCGTGCTGGTGGACGACCCAATCGTGGTTGTTGAATATGCCGAGCGAAAACTGCAGGAAGGCGTCCCCAAAAAGGAAGCCTTCATCATGGCGGCCAAGAAGATGTTCGTACCGGTGGTCTCGGCCACGTTTACGACGCTAGGCGCTTTTGTGCCCCTGCTGTTCTGGCCGGGCATCATTGGCAAGTTCATGAGCTATCTGCCGATCATTGTGATCGTGGTGATGATCGCGTCACTGGTGTCAGCGCTTATTTTTATGCCGATTATCGGTGCGTTTATCGCTTCCAGCCATGTCGACGAAAAAGGCCGTGAGGCCGCAGACATCGTCATGTATGCCGACAAGTTTGACCCCAAAAAGGTCAAGGGACTGACCGGGATGTATGTCCGCACCATGGCGCGGCTGATGCAGCACCCGATCATGACTTTGGGCGTTGGCTTCTTCCTCGTCGGGTTAATGTTTTACGCCTATATGAGCAACCCAACCGGCAGCGAGGCCTTCCCGGCCTCCGAGCCGGAATTCGGCACCGTCAATGTTATTGCTCGCGGCAATTACTCGCCTGTCGAAATTCGCGACATGTTGGTCGAAGTTGAAGACCAATTGCTGCAGGTGCAGGGCATTCAAGACGTCATCATGCAGTTCGGTGGTGGTGGCGGCGGCTTGGGTGGTGGCTCGCCTCCAGATACGATCGGCTCATTCAGCCTGCAGCTCGTTGCCTATAATGAGCGGGTCAAGGCCGCTGAGATCTTTGCAGACATTCGCGAACGCGTCGCCGGAATTTCTGGCCTCGAAGTGCAAATTGCCGCCGAAGAGAATGGCCCGCCTGCTGGCAAGGCGATCAATTTGCGGGTCGAAGGTACAGTCTATGCCGACATTGCGCCCGCTGTAGCGAAACTGCGCGATTACGTTGAGAACGAACTCGGCGACACCATTGACGTTGAGGACGGTCGGCCGTCTCCCGGCATTGACTGGGAAGTGACGATCGACCGGGTTGAAGCCGCAAAATATGGCATCGGCGTGCGCGAACTGTCGCCCTATGTGCAGTTGGTCACGTCCGGCGTCAAACTGGGTAGCTATCGCCCAGACGATGGTGGCGACGAACTGGATATCCGCGTTCGCCTGCCCAAACAGGAACGCACCTTTGACGCGCTGGATTCATTGCGCATTGTGACCATGCAAGGCCTTGTCCCCGTCTCGAACTTCATCGAGCGTCGGGCCGTGCCCAAAGTGGCCAATATTGAGCGTCGCAATGGCCTTTACGCAATGAATGTGGCTGCCAATCTGGAGGCGAAAGACGCAGCCGGCCTTGAGGTTACGTCTGAAAACAAGATCAAGCAGCTAAAGGCCTGGGAAGCAACCCAGTCCTGGCCCACGAGCGTCAAGATCATCTATGGCGGTGCGGCCGAGCAGGTTGACGACACCAACGCCTTTATCGTCAAGGCGTTTGGCGCGGCGATGTTCCTGATCTTTTTCATTCTCTTGTTGGAATACAACCGGTTCTATCAAGTGCTGGTCACGCTTTCGACCGTGATCATGTCCTTGGCGGGCGTGCTGCTGGGAATGCTGGTTACCGGCATGAGCTTTTCGGCAATCATGACTGGTCTTGGCATTGTCGCACTGGCAGGGATTGTGGTGAAGAACGGCATTGTTCTGATCGACACTTACAACCACTATAATCGGGACGAAAATGTCGAGCCGATCAAGGCGATGCTGATCACCACGGCCCAACGCGTTCGCCCGGTGCTGCTCACTGCCACAGTGACTGCACTTGGGGTTATTCCGATGGCCCTGAACGTCGAGTTCGACTTTATCCGCCGCGAAGTCGTAATCGGTGGGATCGCTGGCTCGTGGTTTATCCATCTGTCCGCTGCCCTGGTTTCAGGATTGTTCGTTTCCACAGCACTGACGCTGATCATGGTCCCGGTCATGATCACGGCGCCGACCGTTATCTGGGCTGGCGTCATCGGACGTGCAATCCGTTGGGTCTGGTCAATGCTGGCGGGTGCGGCTCTCGCGCTGTTTGGCTTGGTTGGCCTGGGCGGGCGTCAGCGCCATAGCGATGGCCACGGTGCACTTGTTCCGGCCGGTTTTGATGGCGTCGCCGTCGAAATGCCTGCTGGAGCGGACGGCGCCAAACGCTACGTGGTCAGAAAAGATCCGGGTCTGGATGAGGCCGAAAAGAACGGTGTCACTGTCGTGAGCCGCCCACAAGCGGCCGAATAGGTCTCCGCCAAGAGGTTAGAAGGGCCCGCAGCAATGCGGGCCTTTTTGTTTGGGCGATGGAGCCGGCGCGCCACCATCACGGCAATACAAGGCATTTCGTCAACAAGAGTTGACGGCACGCATTTCGTCAACTATAGTTGACGAATGACCGATACACAGCCCCCCGTCCTGCCCCCAGAGAATGACCCGGAAGCCGCGCTTGCCAGTGTGGTGGCGCTGCGAAAGCTGGCCGATCGCCTGGAACGCCGCGCCGTCGCGGCGGCGCTGCACAAGGGCTGGTCATGGGCGCAGATCGCCCAGTGTCTCGGCGTCACCAAGCAGGCCGCGCACAAACGGCTGGCCAATACCCTTTCCGCCCCCGATGGAGCCAATGATGTTTGATCGCCTGTTTTCAAAGTTTGCCGATATTGGCACCATCAAGACGCTGTGCGAGGCCGCTGAGCGCCACGCCCTCGCCGACGGGCAATCCAGGCCCGGCGCTGAGCACTTCGTGCTCGCTGCGCTCGACTTGCCTGACGGCAGCGCAGCCGGGGTTTTCGTGACCCTCGGAATCGATGCGGAAAAATTCCGCGATGCACTTGCGGGCGAGACCAGGCAGGCCCTGGCGCAAGCCGGCGTCAGCGATGTCCATGCCGAGGCTACCACGCCCCTGCCCGCACAAACTGGCCTCTATGGCGCCGCGCCCTCCGGACAGGCGGTGATGCAAGCGCTTACCCAGGACCGCAATTCACGTGACACCCTGCGGGGCGTCGACGTCCTCAAGGCGGTGGCGACCATGTCGCATGGCAAGGTTGCGCGGACCTTTCAGCTGATGGGGATAACGTTGGCCGAGCTCCAGGCAGCAGCCAGGTGACGCTCCGCCGCCGTCATTCGGGCAGAATCCCGGACGATCGCGAGGGTCCTGAGGAGTGCATTGCTCCGCTTCAGAGAAGGTCGCCCCTGCCGCCCGTTCCGGGTGGGCGGGAGCCACCAACTTCTACTCAGCCGCTGGTAGGCCGCGCTTAACGAAGCCGTCCGGGTCATTGGCCGTGCGTGCCAGCAATTGCTCTTCGGCCTCGGTGGCCTCGCGCTGGCGATCCCACATTTGCGAGTAAAGACCAGCCCTTTGCAGCAATTGCAGGTGATTGCCGCGTTCGGCCACTTGCCCATCCCGCAGGACCAGGATTTCGTCGGCATTGACGACAGTGGACAATCTGTGGGCGATAACAACCGTGGTTCGATTGGCAGAGACCAGATCGAGTGCCGACTGGATATCGCGCTCGGTCTTGGTATCGAGCGCCGACGTTGCCTCATCCAGGATCAGGATGGACGGACCTTTCAGAATCGTGCGGGCGATGGCCACACGCTGCTTTTCACCGCCAGAGAGTTTTAGCCCGCGCTCGCCGACCGGGGTCTGATAGCCCTTCGGCAGCGTATCAATAAAGGCGCCAACCTGGGCCATCTTCGCGGCGGAACGCACGTCCTCCTCCGATGCGCCGGGACGACCATATTGAATGTTGTAGCCAATGGTGTCGTTAAACAGCACCGTATCCTGCGGAACCATCCCGATTGAGGCGCGCAAGGAATTTTGGGTGATGTCGCGCAGGTCTTGTCCGTCGATGGTGATCGAGCCGCTGGTCACGTCATAAAACCGGTAGAGCAGCCGGGAAATCGTGGACTTTCCCGCACCGGTCGGCCCGACGATCGCTACCGTCTTGCCCGCTGGCACCTCAAAACTAACCCCTTTGAGGATTTTGCGGTCGGGATCGTAGCTAAAATGCACATCGTTAAATCGGATGACGGGCCCGGTGACGACCAGAGGTTGCGCGGTCGGCTTGTCTTCAATCTCCGGATTCTGGTCAAGCAGCTTGAACATCTCCTCGATGTCGGTAAGGCCCTGACGCAATTCGCGGTAGACGAAGCCAATGAAATTGAGCGGTCGATAGATCTGCATCAGGAAGGTATTGAGCAACACAAAATCGCCAAGAGTCAGGGTCTTGTTCATGACGCCCATCACCGCAAGCACACCGATGACGACGAAGCCGGCGTAAAAAATCACGGCCTGGCCCAGATTCAGAAACCCAAGCGAGGTCCAAATCCGAATTGCAGAGCGCTCATAGCCCGCCATGGCGGTGTCGAAGCGTTCCGCCTCCATCTTCTCATTGGCGAAATACTTGACGGTCTCAAAGTTCAACAGGCTGTCAATCGCCTTGGAATTGGCGTCGGTATCGCTGTTGTTCATGTCGCGGCGGATGCCGATACGCCAATTGGACGCCTTGATGGTGAAGTACAGGTAGAGCCAGATTGTGGCGACCAGCACACCAAGATAGGAGATGCCGAACATGGTGACAAAGATGACCGCCGTTATGACGAACTCGACGACGGTGGGCGCGATATTGAGCATGGTGAAACGAACAATGGTTTCAATACCCTTGGTCCCACGTTCGATAATACGGCTCAAACCGCCGGTGCGGCGCGCAAGATGAAAGCGCAGCGACAAGCGGTGCATGTGGTTGAATGTGCGGAAGGCCAATTTGCGCACCGCGTGCTGACCGACGCTGGCAAACAACACATCGCGCAATTGCTGGAACGCTGAATCGATCATGTTTCCAAGACCGTAGGCGATCACCAACACGATCGGTACGGCGACGCCCATCACCACGGAATTGTCCGGCGCGTTGCTGCCCAGACTATCGATTATGCCCTTGTAAACAAAGGGAATCAGAGTGGTTGCAACTTTGGAAACCAGCAACGCTGTGATGGCGAGGACCACCCGCAACCGCAGATCGGGGCGGTCTTCGGGCCACATATAAGTCCAAAGATTTTTGACCGTTGCAAGCAATGACCCTTCGTCCGCGCTCACCGTCGGCTTGTTATTCCCGTCGCTAGGAGACGTCATTATGCTGGGTCCATTTCCAGGTGCTGGATCGGCCCACTGGCCAGTCCGCGCAACATGCCGGAATAGGCATTGCCGAGCTCGGACAGACGATCATGGCGGACAGAATAGCAATTTCGGGTGCCGCGTGGCTGGCGTTCGATCAGCCCGGCGTCGAGCAGTACTTTGATGTGCTGAGACACCGTGGACTGCGCCAATGGCAGGGATTCGGTGACATCGGCGCAGCAGCATGGGCTTTGCTGCTGATTGGCCAGAATGCGCAGAATGTTGAGACGCACAGGGTGGCCCAGAGCTCGCATTATAGTGGCGATATCGTCGTCGCGCATGGCACACTTCTTTGATCGGCAATCTACGATAGAAGAACGGGGACGGACGCGCAAGACCAATCACCGAACTTGACCGCCCCCGCCGCGTGGCGACGGGGGCAATGATCCGACTATTCGGTCGTGGTCGGCAGGTCGAACACCTGACCGGGGTAGATCTTGTTAGGGTTGCGAATTTGGGCGGTATTGGCGTCATAAATCGCCGTATACTTGATCCCGGCCCCATAGACGCGACGGGCGATGGTCCACAAATTGTCACCACGACGAATGATGGCCTTGCCAGATGCGAAGCGCTGCATTTCCGGATCACCAACCGCAACGGCAACCAAGGTCGGCACCTCACCGGCGGGTTCAGCGACCGCTTCTGCCTCGGCAATCACTGCCGCCGGCTCGACCGGCGCGACGACCGGGTTAGCAACCGCAACCACTGGGTCAGCACTGGCAACGACCGGCTCGGCCGGTGCGGCGGTTGATGGTTTTGCCACTGCGGCAACTGCGGGTGCGGCTGGCTGAACAGTCGTCGGCGCTGGTTTGGTGACTGGTGCCGCCGCGGGCGCTGCAGGAGCGTTCGCTGGCGCCACTGTTGTCGTTGGCGCGGGTGCCGCAGGAACGACTGGCTTAACAATTGGCGCAGACGGCACGACCGGTGCGGCCGCAGCTGGTGCGGGCGTTGTTGTGGACGATGGTTCAGCAGTCGCTTGCGGCACGACGGCCGGCTTAGGTGCTGGCTGGACCGGCGTCGCGGTCGGCGCTGGTGGGGCGACGGCAACCTGGACTGCCGAAGGTGTAGGTTTCGGCGCGGCAACGACGGGTGCCGCAGCGGCCGGTGCAACAACCACCGGTGCAGCCACCACCGGCGCAGCAGTGGCGGGCGCAGCAACCACCGGCGCGGCAACCACCGGCGCGGCAACCACCGGCGCTGTGGCTGGCGCGACTGTCGCTGCCGGTTGGACAACTTCCGTGGTCGCTGCAGGTTTTGGTGCCTCCACCGCAGCGACAACAATTGGAGCCGCAGTCGGCTCTGGCAAATCGACTTCGAAATTGACTTCAGCGCGCGCCGCAACTTCGGCGCTGCCAAGTTTTAAAGTGTCAGCGCGAATGCGCTGGGTTGGTTTGGTCAAAACCTTACCGGCTTCCACCAGCCAATGACCGTCGGCAACAATGGTATCGGCGACAAATTGGTCGTCGACATAAAGGCGAACAACCGCCCCTTCCGCCCCGCCGCTACCAGCAAAGAACGATTTGTCGGCGTCGATTTCGATCGCATCAATGGTCAATGGCGCTACCGCAACGGCCGGTGTTGGTGCCGGAGCGGAAACTGCTGTGGTATCGGCAGCAGTTGCAACAGCAGTGGTCGTTGCCACCACAGGCGCCGCTGGAACTGTTGTTGCCGGAGCCGGTGCTGCAGTGGGGGTCGCTGTTGCGGCTGGCGTGACCGTTGGGGTCGCCACCGCGCTCGCCGCGGGCGCAGCGGGCGTTGCTGGCACAGCGGCTGGTTCAGCAACGGCCACTTGGGTTGGCTTGCTCAAGCCTTGGAGGATGTCGCTGGCAGCCCCCGGCGTGCTGGCAACGACCAATGGCTCACTCTTTTTATCTGGATTGATGACCACGACAAAGGACTCAGCGGCAATTGCCGTGTTGCCGGCCTCGGCCAGGGTGATTTCAGCTCCACCGACTGGCAAGGGCGCGTCAGGCACCAACACCCAATCGCCGGTGCTCTCAACCTTGGCCTTGCCCAGCAATTGGCCATTGGCAAAGATTTCCACTTCGGAGCCAGGCGTGCCGCTGCCGGCAATCACCACCGACCCATCGGGCTCGGCGCGCAGCAAGCCAAATGTCGCGGCGATCAGGTTCTCTGGAACCACGGGCGCGTCGGCTGGCGGGGTTACATCCAGCTGCGGCTCAGCGACCGCTGTCTCTTGGGCCGTGGATTGCGTCGCCTCAGGCGACACCGTCGGCGTTATTGCGGCGCTCGGCTCGGCTGGTTGGTTCACCAGCGGCATTTTGGAGCGAACGCAGACGCCCATGCCCTCGGGGCTGTTGTAACAATTGACCAGGGTTGGACCAGTCAAAACACCGATAATGACCAGAAGAGTAACCGCCGCCGCACCAATGGTGAGCGCCAGGGGTTGTTTTGGAGCGGTTTCGGCCAGTTCTGCCTCCCGGGCAACAAGGCGGCAATCCGTTAGCCGGATGCACCGCCAAATGAGTTGGACGTGTTGGTTGTCGCCTGCGCCGCTTCAGTCTTCAACAACTTATACGTGATCGATTCATACAGTGCCTCGAACGAGGCATCAATGATATTGGCAGAGACGCCGATCGTGTACCAGCGCTCCCCCGAGCTATCCCGGCTTTCGACTAGCACACGAGTGACTGCGCCCGTGCCGCCGTCCAGAATACGCACCTTGAAATCGACCAGTTCCATATCCCCGATCCGGTCTGAATACTTGCCGAGGTCTTTGCGCAATGCCAAATCCAAAGCATTGACTGGGCCATTGCCCTCGGCGACCGACATCAGTAACTCGTCGCCGATCTGGATCTTGACCACGGCTTCGGTGAGGATTTCGGCGCCGCCCTTGCCATCGCGGCGGTGCTCAACGCTGGCGCGATAGCTGGCGACATCAAAAAAATGCGGCAGCATACCCAGGGACTTGCGGGCCAGCAGCGCAAATGAAGCATCGGCCCCGTCATATGAATAGCCGCGCGACTCACGATCCTTGACGCTGGCAAGCAAGGTGGTTAGCCGCGGGTCGTCCTTATCAAGGGCAATTCCATGGCGTAACAGGGCCGTCAAAAGATTGGATTTTCCTGCTTGTTGGCTGACCAGGACAGCACGCTCATTGCCGACCGCTTCTGGTGGCACATGCTCATAGCTGGAAAAGTCCTTGGCCAGAGCCGAGGCGTGAATTCCGGCTTTAGTGGCAAACGCTGACGCGCCCACATATGGGCTTTGCCGGTCGGGAGCTCGGTTCAGCCGATCGTCGAAGGTGCGCGATATCGAGGTCAAGCGTTCCAGTTGGTCTCGCTCGATGCCGATCTCGAACCGCTGCACGAACACGGGCTTTAGCAACAGCGTTGGGATGATGGTAATGAGGTTGGCATTGCCGCACCGTTCACCGATGCCATTCAAGGTACCCTGGATCTGGCGCACGCCGGCCAGCACCGCGGCGAGCGTATTGGCCACGGCCTGTCCGGTATCATCATGGGCATGAATTCCCAACCTGTCGCCTGGCACAACAGCACAGACCCTATGCACAATTTCGGTGATTTCGGACGGCATGGTGCCGCCATTGGTGTCGCATAGGACCACCCAGCGGGCGCCCGCTTCGATGGCTGTGCGGACACAGGCCAAAGCATAGTCGGGGTCGGACTTATAGCCATCAAAGAAGTGCTCGCAGTCGACCATCGTCTGCTTGCCGGCGGCGACCGAGGCACGGATGGTCTCCGCCAGATTGCTGAGGTTTTCCTCGGGTGATATCTCAAGCGCCAACCGGACCTGGTCGGACCAAGTCTTGGCGACAAAGCAGGTCGCGTCGGCCTTTGAGTTGAGCAGCGCCTGCACGCCTGGATCGTTGGCGACCGAGCGGCCGCTACGCTTGGTCATGCCGAAGGCCGTGAAGAGGGCTTTGCTGGTGCGCTTCTGAGTGAAAAACTCAGTATCGACAGGGTTGGCGCCCGGATATCCACCTTCGATGTAGTCGACACCCAATTGTTCGAGCAGCGCCGTGATCGAAATCTTGTCTTCCAGCGAAAACTCGACTCCGGCCGTCTGGGCGCCGTCCCGCAGTGTTGTGTCGAACAGATAAAGGCGTTCTTTGCTCATCTGGCTGGCTCTAGTTCGGATCAGGCCAGAGGGCCGTATCGTGGTCGGGGTGCTGGCGATTGCTGGCTTTGATGGCAACCGCTTTGGTGGTCATCGCCTGTTCGGTGGTGCCGCAGTCCTCAATGGCATCCAGTGCCAGCAGCGAGGGGTGCTTTCCCTCCATACCCATCTGGTAAAGAATAGGAATTCGGTGGGGCTCGTCAAAGGCGCCCATTGTCAGTGAGACGTGTGGCCCAGTCATATTCTGGTAAAACAAGGGCGTGCCGCAATCCTGGCAAAACCCGCGCCCAACATGGTCCGAACTGAGAAACACGCTTGGCTTGCCCCGGGTCCAGGTCAGGTGTTCGTGCCGAACACCGATCAGCGCCGCAAAAAAACCGCCGACGGCCTTCTGGCACATGCGGCAATAGCACAAATGAGGATTGTCCAACAGTTCGGTGGCGTGAAACCGCACCGCGCCGCACTGGCATCCCCCGGAATAGACGCCGAAGCGATAGGCGTCGCTCATATGAACTCGCTTCCCGCAAACCGATCAGTCGCCAGGATGAGTTGGTGCAAAATCCCGGGCTGGCTCATGGCGTGGCCGGCATCATCGACGATATGGAACTCGGCTTCGGGCCAGGCGCGGTGAAGGTCCCAAGCCGTGATCGCGGGGGTGCACATGTCATAGCGGCCCTGTACAATGACGGCTGGGATGTCGCGCAACTTGGCTGCGTCGCGGATCAGCTGGCCGTCGTCCATCCAACCCTCATGAACGAAATAGTGATTTTCGATGCGGGCGAACCCCAATGCAAAATGCGGGTCGTAAAAGCTTTCGCTGACCGTGGGGTCTGGCAACAGTGTCAATGTCTCACCTTCCCATTTCGACCAAGCAATCGCAGCCTGTTGTTGGGCCGCAATGTCATTGCCGACCAGGCGCTTTCGATAGGCCGCCATCAAATCGCCGCGCTCGGCCTCGGGAATTGGCGCAACAAAGCCCTCCCATTTGTCTGGGAACACATGCGAGGCCCCTTCCTGGTAAAACCAGAGGAGTTCTGACCGGCGCAGGGTGAAGATACCACGGAGGACGAGTTCGCTGACGTGCTCCGGGTGTGTTTGCGCATAGGCGAGCGCCAGCGTCGACCCCCACGAGCCACCGAAGACCAGCCAGCTATCGACGCCGACCATTTTCCGCAGCTGTTCAATGTCGGCGACAAGGTCCCAAGTGGTGTTGTGTTCAAGCCCAGAAAACGGCGTTGAGCGGCCACAGCCGCGCTGGTCAAACAGCAGGACATCGTAGCGTGCAGGATCGAACATCCGGCGCTGGCTCGGCGTCAACCCTCCGCCCGGACCACCGTGCAGAAACACAGCCGGCTTGGCCCCAGGCGTGCCAACCCGTTCCCAGTAAATCGAATGACCATTGCCAACGTCCAGGTGCCCGGATGCATAGGGTTCAATTTCTGGATAATAGGTACGCAATTGGTTCATTTTGAACTCGTTGTTGGCGGCCAATCACTGGTGTCGTGATCGGGGTGCTGGTTGGAATGAATGCCGGATCGAAAGCTCTGCCATTGGTCATCATTCCCGTCCCGTACCGGCAGGGATGTGAGGCTGTCAAAGAATGGCAGTTTGTCAGTCAAATTGACCTGAATGGAGGGCGCCGCGATAGAAGGTTCGTCAAAAGCACCGATAGCAAGTTCCAGGCCGAGCCGGGTTTCATATGCCAATGGCGTGCCGCATTCGCCACAGAAGGCGCGACGGGCAGCATTGGAACTCTGGAACCATTTTGGCGCGCCACGGGTCCACATGGCATCGTGAGCGGTAATCAACGGGCCAAAGAACCCACCAAAGGCTTTCTGGCACATGCGGCAGTGGCAAATAGAACCACGCCCCAGCAGCCGAACCTTGAATCGGATGGCGCCGCATTGGCAACCACCCGAGATGTCGTGTCGTTCACTCTGGGGCATGGCACACCGCTTCGATATTGTGACCGTCCGGGTCAAGCACAAAAGCCCCATAGTACGTGGGGTGGTAAATGGTGCGGAGGCCGGGAGCGCCATTGTCGCGTCCTCCAGCAGCCAGCGCCGCCCGGTAGAAAGCATCGACATCAGCGCGGGTTTTCGCAGCAAATGCTAGGTGGATATGGTCACGAAAAGCGGGGCCAGCGTTGATCCAAAACACCGGATTGTCCGCTCCATAACCGATGAATTTGCCACTGGGGACTTCGAATTGACTGATCCGCTTGACCCCAAGCGGCGCCAGCGCCGCGTCATAAAACGCCGCCGATTTGTCGAAGTCACCCACCGAATAGCCGATGTGATCGAAAATGCTCATCGCTTGAGCTCCCACTTGGTCAGGCGTTCGCCTGTAGTTTTGTCCTTGGAATCCATCAGCACAACGCCCTGCTCCGCCAATTCGGCCCGGATACGGTCTGCCGTAGCGAAGTCTTTGGTCGCGAATGCCTCTAGGCGTTTGGCGATGGCAGATTCGATCGCGGCACTATCCTCGCCAGAACTTACTGCCAGTAACGAGGTGAGACCAAACCCCAAAAACTGCAAGGTTGCGGCCAGGCATTGCTTGGCGGTTGCGCCCCCAGCACCACTGGCCTTACGGGCGATAACGCTAAGGGCCGTCGAGGCGCGATGAAAGTTCAGATCGTTGGCCAGCTCTGCGAGAACTGACGCATCGGGCGACGCCAGATTGGTTTCATCATAGCCCTGCGCTGCTTTCTGCCAGGTTCGCAGCTTTAACTGCGCCTCGTCCAGCCGTTTGACCGAGAAATCAATCGGTTCACGGTAATTGGTCATCAACATGGCGAGGCGCAAAACATCGCCATGCCAACTTTGTCCACCAAACCTGTCGGAATTTAGCAGTTCGCTGATGGTGATGAAATTTCCAAGGCTTTTGGACATTTTCTGGCCCTCGACCTGCAAAAAGCCGTTGTGCATCCAGACGTTGGCCATGGTGTGGGTGCCGTGGGCGCAACGGGATTGCGCGATTTCGTTTTCATGGTGAGGGAAGATCAGGTCAAGCCCGCCACCATGAATGTCGAAGACATTGCCGAGATATGCAGCACTCATGACCGAGCATTCAATATGCCAACCCGGCCGTCCTCTGCCCCATGGACTTTCCCAGCCGGGCTCTTCGTCTGATGATTGCTTCCACAACACAAAGTCAGCCGGGTTCCGTTTGTGGGCATCAACCGCGACGCGCGCGCCCGCCAAATTTTCCTCCAGATTGCGGCCGGACAATGCGCCATAGTCGGGCATCGATGTGACGTCGAACAGCACCTCACCTGCCGCCTCATAAGCATGGCCTTTGTCGATCAGGGTCGTGATCATGCTCACCATGTCCGGCAGGTCGTCAGCTCGCGGCTGCACGAAGTCGGTGGCGCGAGGCTGGTGCGTCGGGGGCAGGCAACCGAGAGCCGCAGCATCGGCTAAATATTGGCCGGCAGTGGTTTCAGTGACCTTGCGGATCGCTTCGTTCAACGCCAGGCCAGGATAGTCCCGCACGGCGCGCGCGTTGATTTTGTCATCCACGTCGGTGATGTTGCGCACATAGGTCACGTGATCGGCGCCATAAAAATGGCGCAGGAGGCGAAACAATACGTCAAACACGATCACCGGGCGGGCATTGCCGATGTGGGCGAAGTCATAAACCGTCGGCCCGCACACATACATGCGCACGTTCTGATCATTGATCGGAACAAAGGCTTCCTTGGCCCGCGTCAGAGTATTGTAGAGCGAAATTTGTCGATTGGCCGAAGTCATGGATTGCGTCCTGAGCATACAGAAATGCACTGGCAGCGGGATCTTCGGGAGGGAATTTCAGTATGAAGAGAACCGCGCAGCCAACGAGAGGTTAGCAGCTAATATTGCAGTCAATAGTGCACGGTGCGGTTTCAATCTTCATAATTGCCATAATTGACGGCAAGCGGACTGAAAATCAAGCCCCATAAATGGGACTGCCGCGCCGAAAACGGACGGTAAGGCGGCAGCGCCGTACGGATCGGCTTCAAGGCCCACGAAATCGCTGATGACGGGCGCCGCACGTCACCCCAAGCGATTTGCGTCATGCCCTTCGAACGCAAACCGTTGAAACTGTCACCACAGAAAGAAATTATTGCGCGCAGTGAGTTAGGCGATGGTAACGATCTGATCGATTTCACCAAAAACCGGGATTCCGTCAGTGGAGACGGCGGCGATCCGCACCCGATCGCCGGATTTGAGGAACGGGGTGCGCGCCTTGCCATACTTTAGTTTTTCAACCGTCCGAGCTTCGGCGATACAGGCGAAGCCAATGCCATCTTTTTTGGTTGGCAAGCCCTCGTCGTGGCGATTGGAAATGGTTCCTGAGCCAATGATCGTGCCAGTCGCCAGGTTGCGGGTGCGGGAGGCCTCGACAATCAGGTCGGCGAAATCAAAATGCATGTCGACGCCCGCATCGGGTTGGCCGAATTGCACATCGTTGATGGTGATCCGCACTTTGAGGTGGAGACGGTTGTCACGCCAAGACGGGCCAAGCTCGTCGGGAGTGATAACCACTGGCGCGAATGAGGTTGAGGGTTTGGCGTGAAAGAAGCCGAAGCCGTTTTGCAAATCGTCAACCACCAGCCGCCGCAACGACACATCATTGCATACGGTCAGCAAGCGGATGGCCGACGCCGCCTGAGGCTTGTTCGCCCCCATCGACACTGGCCCCAAAATCGCAGCGATCTCACCTTCGAAATCGGTCGCCAAATCGTCATTGGTGACAAAAATCGGGTCCATCGGTGCAGACAGTGAATCAGAAGCGCCCTGATACATGAGCGGGCGCAGGGATTGAAGCTCAGCGCTCTTGGACCCTTTGAGGCTGCTGACCCGCTCCAGATGGCTGAGGAACCCAGCCCCATCGATCCACTGATAGGCCCGCGGCAACGGGGCGAGGCACACTCGCGGATCAAAGGCCTGCCCGGAAATTGCTCCAGCGTCCAACTCGGCGGACAGTGCCCGCAAGGCCGGCGCCGCAGCGTCCCAGTTGTCCAGGGCTGCTTGCAAGTTCGCAGCGATGCGGCTGGCCGAGACAACGCGTTTGACGTCCCGAGAGACGACAACCAGTTGCCCGTCGGGGCGGCCGTTTCTGATGGTGGCAAGCTTCATGGTGATGATGTCCAGTCGCGGCGTTGGGGCAGTGACCGTTCTACCAAGGTGGTCGCTGACGCACTATAGTGGTCCACACCACCCTAGCGTTGTCTTAAAGCCCCATGGTTTTGGCACATTTTGCGGGTTATGCATCACCTAGGCGGATGCACATCGTATGAACGATTCGAACCGAATGATATTTCGCGGCTTGGGGTGCGCACTGATTGTGTGCGCAGCACTGCTATTTGATATCTCTGCCGCTTATGCCCAAGCCTCCAATTGCTCCCGTTTGCAGTCGATGTTGCGCACTTTAGACCGCAACGGGGATTTCCAAAATATCGACGCCAGCACGCGCGACACTCGGGCTCTTGCGCGTGATGTTCAAAACGCGGAAAGCTCTTATATCCGGAATGGTTGCAACGCCGATGCCAAGGCTGGTCGGCAGCTGACTCGGGAGTGCCAGGGCATTGGGCGTCAGGTTCTAAAGCTGCGCGAACAGTATGCGGCGGCGGCGGGTTCTGTGGAAACGGCCAATGCCATTGCGCAGCAGCGCGAAGGGATTCTGCAAGAAATGGCCCGATTCGGTTGTAGCAACCGACAAGGCGGCTCCAGCGTCACGATCTCAACCGAACGCCAAAACATCTTTGATCGAATTTTCGGCACGAATACCGACACGACTGTTCAGGATGGCGAGATCATTGGCGGCGCGGATGACTGGGGGTTCAGCGGCTATGGAACGGTGCGGACCCTATGTGTTCGACTAAGCGACGGCTATTTCTGGCCAGTTAGTTATTCCACCCTGCCCGAAATGGCCGCGAGCGACGCAGCTATGTGCAGCCAGCAATGCCCGGGAACGCCGGTTGACCTTTACTATTATGACAACCCCGGCCAAGAGGCCGAGGACATGCGCAACATGTCCAACGAGGCATACACGTCCTTGCCGAATGCGTTTCGCTATCGGCGGGAGTTTGACAAGACCAGCACTTGCAAGCCGATCCCGCTCGCTGGAAATGTAACCTCAATTGCCGACGCAGACGGCCATACCTACCAATTTGCCGAAGTTGCCGGCGTCAATATCCCGATGCCGCGGCGCGACCCACGGCGCTCGACGGCTGCGATTCCGGTGCAACCAATACAACCAACCGCACCGGTCCAGACGGCGCAATTGGTGGACATACCCCTGCCGCGCCCCCGCCCTGCTGGACCCGGCGAAACCCCGATCACAAAACCGATCCAGATCGACGGCGACACCGCCCTCCGTCTTGTTCAGATTGGTGACAAAGTGGTTAGAGTAGTCGGTCCAGACACGCCTTACGCCCAACCAGTGGGAGCAGGGACTTGAGTTCTGGCCCGTCATGGCGCCCGGTCAATGCCATTCGCAGCGGCAGGAATAGGGTCTTGCCTTTGCGCCCACTTGCCACCTTGAGTGCATCTGTCCACTGGCCCCATGTCGCCAGGTCCCAGGGCTCCGGAGGCAAATTTGCGCGAGCTTGCGCAATAAACTCACGGTCTTCTTCAGCGACGACCGGTACGACCGGCCCGCTGATCAACTGGTAGAGGGTGCTGAAATCCCCGAACTTGGTCAAGTTCTCGCGCAGCAGCATCCAGGCGGGCTCATGGTCCAGACTCAGCGCTGCCAGCCGTGGCTGGGCGCTCTGATACGGCATCATATGCAAAATGCGCGCGTTGAGACTGTCGAGTTCGGCAGGATCAAACCTGGCGGCCCCATGGGAGATCATCGATAGTTCAAGCTTAGCGGCAATGTCGGCAAAGCTGGCATAGGGTTCAATTGACAGACTGGTCCCCGTCAGAACCGCCATGATCGCAACGGCAATTGGCTCGTAGCCCTGCTCGCGCAGGTCCGATAGCGAGAGCGAGCCAAGGCGTTTTGAGAACCCCTGCCCTTCGGCATCAGTCAATAGATTGTGGTGGGCAAATTTGGGTACGGCGCCGCCAAGTGCCTCAAAAATCTCGATCTGCGTACCAGTATTGGAAACGTGATCTTCGCCGCGAATGACATGGGTGATCGCCATATCGATGTCATCGACAACCGACGGCAGGGTGTAGAGGTACGAGCCGTCCTCACGCACCAACACCGGGTCCGACATCGACGCGGTGTTGACCGTCTGCGGCCCCTTGATCAGGTCATCAAATTGCACCGGACGACCGTCCAGGCGGAAACGCCAATGTGGTTTTCGTCCGGCAGCTT
The DNA here is from genome assembly GCA_943372435.1 of Devosia equisanguinis. Classification (GTDB taxonomy): domain Bacteria; phylum Pseudomonadota; class Alphaproteobacteria; order Rhizobiales; family Devosiaceae; genus Devosia; species Devosia equisanguinis_A. The sequence goes on along the minus strand of CALRYQ010000003.1, from coordinate 374,283 downwards.
CCAGCGCGGCGCGGTCATCGGCAGTCAGTTTGAGCGCAGCTCGGTCATAGATCGGTGGATTTCCGAGGGCACGGGCACGCTTGCGCCGACGGTCAAGCTCGTCCTCGGTTTCATAGCAGGGGTATAGCCGACCCGACGCCATCAAAGCATCGCGGGCGGTATCATAGAGCTTGGTCCGTTCCGATTGGCGCACCAATATCGACGGCTCTATGCCAAGCCAGGCTAGATCGACCTCAATGGCATCGGCAAATGCCCGCGTCGATCGGGCAAAATCAGTATCGTCCATGCGCAACACGTAGCGACCGCCGGTGGCCTGCGCAAAAAACCAGTTCAAGAGCGCCGGGCGGGCATTGCCAAGGTGGATGCGCCCGGTTGGCGATGGCGCATAACGAACAGTTGGGGTCAAAGGGCTCTTCCTAGCGGGGTCGAAGTCGGCACTGGGTTACAAGAAGCGAGCATCAAGGTCTAGCGCGCTTGTGCGCTGGGCACGTTGCGGATCAGCATCTGCAGGAGAAGCCCGACGAGCAACCCGTTCAGCAGATGCCAGACAAAGTGCGTTCCAACCGGCACGCTGGCGCACACCGACGCGTCGATGGTGCGGAATGCCAGCGATACGAAGAAGGTCACCGTCGCCATCACCACCCAGGGCGAGGCGGGATGACGGCGCCAGACCATGATCCCCGAAAGGACAATAAGCGCCAGTACCGCCGGCGCGTATTGGCCCGAGCCGTTCAGAGGATCAGCAGCGTGCGCTGCCGCGTCTGCCCCCTCGCCTGAGGCCAGAAGCCAGATGATCAAGCCGACCGCCACGGCAACAATGGCGGCGACCCGCAGCACCTGCGCCACCGACATGCCGCCAAGGTGCCACATCGCAACCAGAACATAGACGCCCACAAAGGTCCAAATGGGAAGCGTGTCTGCCAGTTCAGACCAGCGATTGGCGTAGGTATGAAACAGGAAAGAGCCGACGCTGATCAGTGCCGCGAGGCCGATCAGCATCCAGATTTCGGGTCGGGTCAGCCCGCGCTTGCGGGCCTCCGCCAGTCCCCAGAGCGCCGCCAATAGAAACGACACGTTGGACCAGGCATTGAACGGCTCCGCCCAAAAGAGCGCTGATGTCCGTTCGCAGTAAATGTCGACCGCTTGCAGCCAATCCACCCGTTAGCTCCCCAGTTTCCTTGGCGCATCAAGCCATTCGTGGCGCCCCTATGCGCTCGCCCGCGGGTCCACGGACCCTGACGAGCACTTTCCATCACACAGTTCCAGACTCATCCCGATAGCCATTGGTGATCGGATACTTCCGCCCCATACCCAGCGCCTTCTTGGTCAGCTTGACGCCCGGCGCCGACTGGCGGCGCTTGAATTCGGCGATATAGAGCAGCTTTTCGATGCGCTTGACCGTCGCCAGGTCCAACCCGCGCGCCACCAGGTCCTTGATTGAGGCCTCCTCCTCCACCAGTCCTTCGAGGATGGCATCGAGGATGGGATAGGGAGGCAGGCTGTCCTGGTCGGTCTGATTGGGGCGCAGCTCGGCGCTCGGGGCCTTATCGATGATTGCCTGCGGGATGACATCGCCATCCGGGCCGAGCGCATCTGCGGGCTTGTTCCTGTTGCGCCAGTCGGCAAGGCGATAGACCTGCATCTTCAGGAGGTCTTTCAGCGGATTGAACCCGCCATTCATGTCGCCGTAGATCGTGGCGTAGCCGACCGACATTTCCGACTTGTTTCCCGTCGTCAGCAGCAGCGAGCCGAACTTGTTCGATACCGCCATCAGCACCAGCCCGCGCATGCGCGACTGCATGTTTTCCTCGGTGAGGTCCTCATCCCGCCCGGCAAACAGCGTGGCCAGTTCGGCCTTGACTGCATCGACCGGGCTGCCGATCGACACGACATCGTAGCGTACGCCCAAGCGTTCGGCGCATTCCTCGGCGTCGGTCTTGCTGAATTCACTGGTATAGCGATAGGGCAGCATCAGGCAATGCACCGCCACCGCCCCCAGCGCATCCACCGCCATGGCGGCGACGACGGCGCTATCGATGCCGCCGGAAAGCCCGAGCACCACCGACTTGAAGCCGTTCTTGCGCACATAGTCGCGCAGGCCCATAACGCAGGCGCGCCAGGCGACTTCCTCGGCCGAGGGCAAGTCGTTGATCACACCCTGGGTGCAGCGCCAGCCATCAGGCGTGCGCGCCCAGTCGGTCACAACGAAATCGGTCTCAAAGCTCTTGCCCTGGAACACCAACCTGTCGCCGGGCTCATAGCCGAACGACGCGCCGTCGTAGACCAGTTCGTCCTGGCCGCCGACCTGGTTGAGGTAGAGCAGCGGCACATTGTCGGTGCGCACCCGCGCCAGCACCAGTTTCTTGCGGTTCTCCTGCTTGAGGCGCCAGTAGGGCGAACCATTGGGGCACAGGAGGATGCGCGCGCCCTGATCGACCAGGTGCTCGCAGACTTCAGGATGCCAGATGTCCTCGCAGATCGGCACGCCGATCGTCACGCCCTTGATGGTCAGCGGTTCGGCCAGCGGGCCGGGGGTGAAATACCGCTTTTCGTAGAACACATCGTCATTGGGCAGGTCGCGCTTGAAGCGGATGCCCGTGATCTCGCCGTGTTCGGCCAGGATCACCGCATTGCGCAGCAGCGCCCCATCCTGCCAGACGGTCGGCAGCAGTATGGAAACCTCTGTGCCGGCCGTTGCGGCCACCAGCTTCTGCGCCGTCGCCATTGTGTCGGCCACGAACTGGTTCTTGAACAGCAGATCCTCGGGGAAATACCCGGTCAGGAACAGCTCTGAAAACATCAAGATGTCGGCCTTGGCGGCCACCGCATCGGCCAAGGCCTTTTCGGCCAGGACCAGGTTGCCGGAAAGATCGCCAACCTTGGGATTGAGCTGGGCCAGCGCAATGCGGAGACGATTGGTCAATGAACTTGCTCTCAGCGGGATCGAAGATCGCGAGGCCGACGCGGGCCGAACGCGAAAAACACTTATCCGCTCACCCCGGCAAGGGCAAGCGGACAAAGCTTTGTGTGGACGAGGGCCAGCCGGGTCGACGGGGGGCAGATATGCCAACATCGCCGGCCCACGGTCAGACGGGGCGGCAAGGTGGCAGCGCCGATGGCGGAGCCGTAGCCTTACCCCGCGCGCGCCGGGCGTTTTTTCCTCACGCCAAAGCCGTGCCTATTCGCCGGCGAGACGGTCCACACGGGCCGGCTTTTGCGCGTGGGCTTCCTCCGCCACCAGAAACGCCAGTTCGAGCGCCTGGCTGGCATTAAGCCGCGGGTCGCAATAGGTGTTGTACCGATCCGACAAGGATGCCTCGGTGACGGCTGAGACGCCGCCGACACATTCGGTGACGTCATCGCCGGTCATCTCGATGTGGACGCCACCAGCATAGGTGCCCATTTGGCGATGCACATCAAAGAACGACTTCACTTCCGACAAAACTTTGTCGAAGGGACGGGTCTTGAAACCATTGGATGCCTTGACGGTGTTGCCGTGCATGGGATCCGAACACCAGACAACTGTTCGACCGGCTTTTTGAACAGTTTCAATCAGGCGTGGGAGGTGTTCGCGAACCTTGTCCGACCCGAACCGACCAATCAAGGTAATGCGACCCGCCTCATCGATTGGATTTAGCCGATCCAGCAGCCGCAGCAGGTCGTCGGCGGACAGGCTTGGGCCGCACTTGATACCGATTGGATTGTGGATTCCAGAGAAATACTCGACATGGGCGGCATCGGGTTGGCGTGTGCGATCGCCGATCCAAAGCATATGGCCAGAGGTCGCATACCAGTTATTGGTGATTGAATCCCGACGGGTCATCGCTTCTTCATAACCAAGTAGCAATGCTTCGTGGCTGGTAAAAAAACTGGTCTGTCGCAACGCTGGCGTGTTGTCGGGGTTCAGCCCAAGCGCCGCCATAAATTCGATGGCGTCATCGATCTTTTTGGCCAATTCTTCGTAGCGCGGATACCAGTTGGAGTCCTTGAGGAACCCCACAGTCCATTCATGAATGCGGGTGAGATCGGCATAGCCGCCCGATGCAAAAGCCCGGAGCAGGTTCAAAGTCGCCGCAGATTGCCGATACGCCTGCAGCATCCGATCCGGATCTGGGGTGCGCGAGGCCTTGTTAAAGTCGATGGCGTTGATGATATCGCCGCGGTAGCTGGGCAGCTCCACGCCGTCAATGATCTCGGTGTCGGACGACCGAGGCTTGGCAAACTGCCCGGCAACCCTACCAATCTTGACCACCGGCTTTGAGGCGCCATGGGTCAAAACCACAGCCATTTGCAGGAATACACGGAAGAAGTCGCGAATGTGATCGGCGCCGTGCTCAGCAAAACTTTCGGCGCAGTCCCCGCCTTGCAGCAGGAACGCTTCACCGCGGGAGACTGCGGCCAGCTTGCTCTTAAGGTCACGCGCCTCTCCGGCAAACACCAGGGGTGGAAACGTTGCCAATTGGCGCTCAGCGTCGCGAAGCGCTGAGGCATCCGGATAGGCGGGCACCTGCGAAATCGGCTTGGCTCTCCAGCTATTTGGCGTCCATGTGCTCATTTTTGGTCTCGGTTACGCGAATGTCAGTAGGGACGAACGCCAGTTCCAGAACTGGTGCGGGTCTAGCAAGGCGCGCTCGCCCTGCCAAGGCTCAATTGGTCCTATAGCCTTGTGCCGGCGCGATAGCGGTAAGACGGTGCCTTAAAAGTCACCAGTTCTTCTGCTGCCGTCGGGTGCAGGGCGATGGTGCGATCAAAGTCCCGCTTGGTCGCGTTCATCACCATCGCCAGCGCCACCAATTGTATCATTTCGGCAGCCCCGGGCCCCAGGATGTGGCAGCCAAGAACTTTGCCCCCGTCTGGCTCGGTGATGAGCTTTAGCACCATGCGATCCGTGCGGGTCGATAATGTGTTTATCATTGGCCGGAAGCGAGAGACGTAGACATCAATATCGCCCTTGGTTGCCGCTTCGGCCTCGGTCAGCCCGACGACGCCAAGCTCCGGTTCGGAAAACACCGCGGTCGGGATCAGCGCGTGGTCGACAGCCAGTGGATTGTCGTTAAAGACCGTTTCAGCAAAGTACCAGCCTTCGCGGATGGCCACTGGGGTCAACGCCGCGCGGCCGGTGACATCACCAACCGCGTAAATCGATGGCGTGCTCGACTGTGAATATTGGTCGACCTTGATTGCCCCGGCGGCAGTCATCTCGACCCCGACAGTTTCCAACCCAAGCCCCGCGGTGTTTGGGCGGCGACCCGTGGCGAACATGACGGCGCCAAACGGGGCAATGACGCCATCGCTAAAGGTCACCGAAATATCGGCCCCGACCTTGGCTAACGAAGCTATTGTGGTCTGGTAGATCAGTTTTATGCCGCGGTTCTGTAGCCCGGCTTCAAGGCCTCTGCGCATATCTTCGTCAAAGCCGCGCAACACACAGTCGCCGCGGTAGATAATCGTCGTGTGAACGCCCAGACCCGCAAAGATAGTGGCAAATTCGACTGCGATGTAGCCACCGCCCTCAATCAGAATCGAATGGGGCAATGCCTCAAGATCGAACGCCTCGTTTGAGGATATGCCGTGTTCAGCACCAGGGATGGCGGGACGCATTGGCTGCCCACCTGTGGCAATCAGGATGTGCCTGGCATCAAGGATTTCGCCAGTGCCAACCAATTTCACGCCGTTCGGCCCGTTAAGGATTGCCCGGTCGCGGATGATTTCCACACCTGGCTTCTCCAGCGCGGATACATAGGCCTGTTCAAGGCGGACAATTTCTTTGTCCTTGTTCGCGACCAGGGTGGGCCAGTCAAAGTGAGCATCGACCTGCCAGCCAAAACTGCTTGCCACATCGAAGCTGTCGGCAAAGCGACTGGCATACACAAAGAGCTTTTTTGGAACACAGCCTCGGATCACGCAGGTGCCGCCGACGCGGTATTCTTCAATGATGGCGGTCTTGGCACCATAGCTTGCTGCCATGCGCGCTGCGCGCACGCCGCCGGACCCGGCGCCAATAACCACGAGATCATAGCTTTTGCGCATTGGTGTGCTCCTGGGTGGCCCCATCATATTGGGGTGCGCTTCGCATAAAAAAAGACCCCACACAAGGCGGGGTCGATTGGGACGGTTGCACTCGGGAACCTAGAGCGAGACGCCGGCGGCCTTCAGCTCGGCGCGAACTTGCGCATAAAATTCACCGCCGAGATTGTCAGTGAACACTCTTAGCACAAGCTGCATATCTTTATTCACGTCGGAGTTCGCCTGGGCCAACTTGTTCCCAGTCGGGGATTCATAGAACGACACTATTTCCTGCAGCTCTTCCCGGCTGAAACGCAGCGCATATACGCGTGCGAACTGGTCCAACAATTCGCCTTTGCGGCCTTTGTAGCTTTCCAGGACCTTGCCGATTGCGGTGTCGGTGGCATCGGCGATTTCCGGGTTCTGCGTCACGATTTGGCGCATGGTCTGGATAGCCGTTTCGACCAGAGTGGTCTCAAAAATGGCTGCGCGATCGGTCAGATCGACATATTTTCGTGCCAAGGCCAGCTGCTCTGGTGCAACTTCTTGCGCCAGTGCTGGCGCTGCCACGGCCAGAAGGCTCATGCCCACAACAACAGCCACAATTGCCTTCAAGCGCATCATTGACCCGATCATCGTCGAAAAACCCATCTTTTTGGTCCACCCTGTTGGTGAGCTGCTAAATCTCAACGGTTCTTACGCCATCCGCGGTGGCGACATAAGCCCTTTTGCAGAGGCCGAGGAACAGGCCATGCTGGACGACACCAGGAATATCCAGCAGCGCCCTAGACAGGGCTTCTGGCGCGGAAATGCGGCCAAAAAATGCATCAAGGATCAAATGATCGCCATCGGTGACGAATGGGGAGCCAGTCGGATCCATGCGCAATTTCAGACCCCCCTCGGCGTGGTGGGCAATGAGGACGGCCTCGAGTGCGCGTCGGGTTGCGCCAAAGCCGAAACGATTGACTTCAACCGGCAGCGGAAAACGCCCCAGGGTTTCGACAAGCTTCGAAGCGTCAGCGATAACCACCATTCGATCCGACGCGGCCGCGACGATCTTTTCGCGCAGCAACGCGCCACCGCCGCCCTTGATGAGCGCCAGGTCCGGTCCAATCTCATCGGCCCCATCAACCGTGATGTCCAATCGATCAATTGCATCGAGATCTGTAAGCGGAATGCCCAGCGACCGGGCCTGCTGCGCGGTCACCTCAGAAGTGGGAACACACAGGCATTCAAAACCACTGGCGACTTGGTCGCCGAGGAGGTCAACAAAATGCCTGGCGGTCGAACCTGTGCCCAGTCCGACCCGCATCCCGGGCATTATTTCGCGGAGCGCCATGGCGGCGGCCTGTCGCTTTTCAGTTTCACTCACGGTTTTGCTCGCGGTTGGCGGTAATTGCCCGTCATCGTAGCGCCATGACCGGCTGTCAACCCTTGGATCACGGAATTGTGATCAGGAATGTAGCCTGCCAGCAACACAAATGGCGGGATTTTCCCTTAACCATGGCAAAATCGCGGCAGCGGTCTTTTCGACAACACTGAAACCGCGTACGGAACAACACCACTGTTTTTTGGCGAATCACGTTCGCTGAACCACCTGTCAAAGGCTTTGCGGCACATGTTTAAATTGAAATCAGCGGTGGCACTTGTGCTGTCGGTCCTTCTATCCGTTTCTATGGCCGCTCCAACCATGGCAGCGCGCGTCTACAACGCTGATACCAATCAGTTTGAAGAACAGGCTGTGGCAAAAACCCGCAATCGCGGCGGCAGCCCGATAAAGCGCGAAACGGTTGAATACGCGACCAATTATCGCCCCGGGACCATTATTGTCGAAACCAGCGAACGCCGCCTCTACTTCGTCCTTGAAGGCGGCAAAGCGGTAAAATACGGCATCGGCGTTGGCCGTGACGGGTTCCGCTGGTCCGGTCAGCACCACATTTCGCGCAAGTCCGAATGGCCAGGCTGGACGCCTCCCGCTCAAATGCGCAAGCGTGTGCCTGATTTGCCAGCATACATGCCAGGTGGTCCAGATAATCCACTCGGTGCGCGTGCCATGTACATTGGCTCAACGCTTTATCGTTTGCACGGCACTTCCGAGCCGTGGTCGATCGGCCAGGCTGTGTCCTCAGGCTGTATTCGCCTGACCAATGAGGACGTCATCGATCTTTATGATCGCGTCAAGGTCGGTGCCTTGGTTGTCGTAAAGAACTAACTATATTGAGCTTTTTAGAAAGGCCGGTTCGGTGAACCGGCCTTTCTTTTTGACCAGCCTTTGAAAACTCACGATTGAGCGCTAAGGATGGATGATGACGCAGCTTGATCCCGATTTGTCCGCCGCTGCCCCACATATTGTGGGACGACCGCTGGTTGACCGCTATGGGCGGCACATTTCCTATTTGCGGGTTTCGGTGACCGACCGCTGTGATTATCGGTGCGTCTACTGCATGGCGGAGGATATGACCTTCCTGCCCAAGCGCGATATTCTCGCTTTTGAAGAAATAGAGAGTATTTCCAAGGCCTTCGTTGCACGCGGGGTGACAAAACTTCGGCTGACGGGTGGCGAGCCGTTGGTGCGACGGGACATTATCGAGCTGGTCAAGGCGCTTGGTCGTTTGCTCGGCAATGGGCTGCAAGAGCTAACCATGACCACCAATGGTAGCCAATTGAGCAAGCATGCTGGACTTCTTGCTGACGCGGGACTGCGGCGGCTGAATGTGTCCCTGGATACGCTTAACGCCGATCGGTTTCGTGCCATTACGCGGCGTGGTCGAATTGAGGACGTTTTGGCTGGGATCGACGCTGCCCAAGAAGCTGGGCTCAAGATCAAAATCAACATGGTGGCGATGCGCGGCACCAATGACGATGAAATTGAGCCGATGATGCATTGGGCGCACGCCAAGGGCATGGGCCTGACATTGATTGAAGGCATGCCGTTGGGTGAGGTCGGGATCGACCGGGTTGACACTTATCTGCCGCTGCGCGAATTGCGCGACCGGTTGGCGCTCCGCTACACGCTGGAACGATTGGACCAGCGCACCGGCGGCCCGGCGCGATACATGCGCGTAGCCCAGACCGGCGGCATCTTGGGGTTTATCACACCGATGAGCCACAATTTTTGCGAGAGTTGCAATCGGGTTCGGCTCACCGCGACCGGTCAGTTGTTCATGTGCCTTGGGCAGGACGATCAGGTCAATTTGCGCGATGCGCTGCGCGATGGCGGCGCTGCTGCGCTCGACGCCATGCTTGACCAAGCCATGTTGCTGAAGCCAAAGGGGCACGACTTCGTGATCGACCGCGCCCATGACCAACCCGCGCTGGGCCGCCACATGTCGGTCACGGGCGGCTAAGCACCTTCGGCAAATAGGGCAGTCTATTTGTCTTCGTCGGTGACCAAGGCGTAATCGAGCGGCAGCGCCGTGGTATATTTGATCTGTTCCATGGCGAATGACGAGCTGACGTCGGTCAAAGCGATTTTGGCGATCAACTTCTTGTAAAAGGCGTCATAGGCGGCGATGTCGGGAACAACAATGCGCAACAGATAGTCGACCTCACCGCTCATGCGGTAGAACTCGACGACTTCGTTGAAATCTTCGACCACGGTCGCAAATTTACGCAGCCAACCTTCGCTATGCTCATTGGTCTTGACCGATACGAACACCGTAACGCCGGCATTGACTTTGGCCGGATCAAGCACGGCGACCCGACGCCGGATGACCCCGTCCTCCTCCATCTTCTGGATGCGGCGCCAGCATGGGGTGGTCGACAAACCAACTTTGCGGCCAACTTCGGCCACCGGCATGGTTGCGTCCTTCTGCAACAGCGTCAGAATTTTCCGGTCAATCTTGTCCAAAGCCATCACGACTCCATGAAATCAGTTTGCGATTCACACGCATAATCATCGATTTTTTGGTACGTTGTGTGCCACGATTAGCATCGCAGCGCAATATTCTTTCACATCCAAAGACAATTGCCGACATTCGCTGGTAAAGAAAAACGATCTAATTCCGTGGGTTGTCATCGCGCCAGGCCCGCGGGGTTTGGAACGACCCAACCCAAATGCCGCGCTTTGCGGAACGGGCCGACGCTTCTTGGGGACCATATCCCTCCGACGAGATGGCAAGGCCCTCCAAAACCATCGTGGCGGCAATATCCTTGCCGGCAGACCGGCAGCGCCCGAGGATGCGGCCGAAGCGGTCTCTGTCCGATTGATCGCAATCGATCGCGTTTTTGAGCAGCGCCGCCAAGCGGTCACGCGCAACCCGACCACAGGGCCAATCGGCGCCGCGGGCATCGGCACAGGTCTGGGCCAATTCGGGGGCGTCGATACCCAACAGCCGAATTTGCTCCTGACCATAGTGAAAACTGTCACCATCGCTCGCAACCAGACGCCCGGACAGGTTCGCGGGGGCAGGCTCGAACAAATTGGCGATGACTGCAGCAATGGCCAGGACGGCAATTGCTGCAATTGTGCCCCAGAACCCGCGAAAAGGTCGGTTTTTACTCGGAACAGGCGGCACGGTTTCACCGGGTGTTAACTACGCGAGGACTAGGTTGGTCCAGCTTAGCGAATGTGTTTTCGGTTCGCACCATCTAGTAAAGAGTAAAAAGCTTGATGCCGTATCAGCCGGCGACCGGTGAGGTGGACGTTCGCTCCCAAATGGGTCGCGAGCAAAAAGGCAATTCCCAAAAGACCGTGCTTGAGGCGCGCCAACGCCTGACCTCCAGCACAGGCACACGCGCCTCCTACGATTTCGAATTGTTGCAGGACTATGCCGGCTCGCGCATGACCGGCGCCATCCCTATGGCTGCCATCGTGGTCATTCTTGCCGTGGTCGCGTCAGTCTGGGTTCCAGCCCTGTTCACAGCATTGTGGGCTTGTCTGGTGCTGCTGAGCCTATTGGCTGTGGCGATGGTCGCCCGCCGTTTCAAAAGTGTCGTGCCCGGCAAGTTCAACGCTAGCCAATGGACCACCAGCTTCATCATCGCCGAAACAGTTTATGGCATATCCTGGTCGACGCTGGCGCTGTTCACGCTGGTTGCCCCGCCGGAAGCGCTAGCGGCTGTAATGTTTGCCATGGTGCTGGTTTGCATTGCGGCCAATGCGGTGTCCACGCGCACCCTGCCCCACGCGACGCTGGTGAGCACCCTTCCTGCGACGTTGACGGTCAGCATCAACTTGATCGCCCAAGGCGGAACCCTGAACTACACGCTGGCTGGGGTGACGCTGTGTGGCGAGGTGTTTTTTGTCTATCTGGCTCGCCAGATGCACGCCTCCGACCTCGAAACCATTACCCATCAGGCGGAAAAGGACTCTCTCATCAACGAGTTGGAGGAGGCGCGTCACATGTCCGATGAAGCCCGCCGCCATGCTGAGCAAGCCAATATCGCCAAATCGCAGTTCCTGGCGACGATGAGCCACGAATTGCGCACACCGTTGAACGCCATTATCGGATTTTCCGAGGTGCTCAAATCGGAATTACTCGGCCCCCACCAGGTCGCCCAGTACAAGGAATATGCTGGCGACATTCATAGCAGCGGCCAGCATCTTTTGAACCTGATCAATGAATTGCTCGACCTGAGCCGCATCGAGGCGGGCAAATATGATTTGAACGAAGAAGTTGTTTCCCTGGTCGACATCGCCGAAGACTGCCGCCGCATGATCGAGTTGCGGGCAAAGGCCAAAGGTATCGATCTGGTGTTCACAGTTGGCAATAATTTGCCGCGCCTGTGGGGCGACGAGCGGGCAATCCGCCAGGTGGTGCTGAACCTTTTGTCGAACGCCATCAAATTCACCCCCCAATCGGGCAAGGTGACGCTGCTGGTCACGCGCAGCGGCGACGGCGGGCAAATGGTGTCCGTCAAAGACAATGGTCCGGGCATACCCGAGGAAGAGATTGCAACCGTCTTGTCATCTTTCGGGCAAGGCTCGCTTGCCCAAAAGACCGCCGAACAGGGTGCTGGTCTTGGCTTGCCGATCGTGCAGAAGATCATGGAACTGCATCAAGGGCGGTTCGACCTGTTTTCCAAGCTGCGCTTTGGTACCGAAGTCATCGCCACCTTCCCACGCGCCAGGGTCATGGACGCAATGGCACCCGTCGTCGAGAAGAAGAACCGCCTCGAGATCTATTCCAACGGCCACTAAGGGGACGGCAAAGGCGCTGTTCGGGATGAGTTTGCGGTCGTTAGGCCTGACCGCAATCTTTCGCCATGTGGTGCTATCGACCATCAGGTGTTTGCGCCTGGCCTTAGGCCTGGGCCGGGTAAACGGCCACAATGAGCCCGGACGGTGCGAATGATGCCTCCAATTTATGCGCGACCGGCGTCGAGGGCACGCGCAGGGTTGACCAAGGGCCGAGCGCGAGGATGATCGCGCGCAGTCGAATGGGAGTGACGTTAATCGTCAGGCCGTCTCATCGGGCTGCCACAGCTCGATCGGATTGCCTTCGGGGTCGTGGATGCGCGCGAAGGTCCCGACGCCTGGCATGTTCCATTCGGGTTTGCTGATCACCGCGATCCCTGCGGCGCGAAGCGTTGCACACAGGCCGTCGAGATCGTCGACGCGCAGGTTGAGCATCCATTGACGATCTGCCGCGAAATAATCAGAGTCGGCGGCGAACGGCGAAAAAACACTTGGTCCCGCCTGCGGGTTCCAGACACCATAGGGCGCTGAGCCAACGCCAAGATGCTCCACATACCAATCGCGCAGCGCCTCCGGATCCTTCGCCCGAAAGAAGAACCCGCCGATCCCCGTCACGCCCATTGTCGCCTCCTCCTCAGCCTAAACATCAATTCGCCAACACCAGCATAGCGCCAATACCCTGCCACCGGACAAGGGCTCTGATGCGGCTTTGTTCGATGCAACCGCCTTCACCCGTGGCGCCGTCAGGTTCTGGCTCAATCCATGGGTTTTGGCGTTAGTGTTGGCGACCGCTGACGGCGGCGCTTTCAAAGCTTGCCATGTTGTTGTGCAAATGCAGCGCCGTCTTGGCAAGCACTGCTGCCAATGCCGCGCCGCTCCCCTCGCCCAGCCGCATCCCAAGATCCAGCAGGGCGGTTTTTCCCATGGCCTGCAGCGCCTTGGCATGGCCGCCCTCGGCCGAAACATGGGCGAATATGCAGTGATCGATGGCGGCGGGATTGACAGCGTGGGCAATCGCGGCGGCGGATGTCGCCACAAAGCCATCAATAATCACCGGCACTTTTTGGTGGCGAGCCGCCAACAACGCCCCGAGCATGGCTGCGATTTCCCTGCCACCAATTCGGGCCAGAATGGCCAAAGGATGATGCAGTTCTGCGCCATGCAGCGCCAATGCCCGGTCAACGGCGCTGGCCTTGCGAAGCAGGCCTGCATCATCGACGCCGGTGCCGCGCCCGACCCAGTCGGCACCCGTACCGCCATAGAGCGCGGCATAGATGGCGGCGGCGACCGTGGTATTGCCGATGCCCATTTCGCCAATGCAAATCAAATCCGGCTGGCCAGCGATTGCTTCCATCCCATAGGCGACGGTCGCGGCGCACTGACGATCATCCAGCGCTGGTTCGATAGTGATGTCGCCCGTGGGCTGTTCCAGCGCCAGTTCGAACACCCGCAGATTGATTTCGTGGAGGACGCAAATTTGCGAGATTGCGGCGCCGCCATTGGTGAAATTGGCGACCATTTGAGCTGTAACTTCGCGCGGAAACGCTGAAACGCCTTGATCGGTCACGCCGTGATTGCCGGCAAAAATGGTGACCATCGGATTGTCCAAGGTCGGTGTGGCCTTGCCCTGCCAGCGCCCAAGGAACTCAACCAGTTTTTCCAACTGGCCAAGAGACCCCTGGGGCTTGGTCAATGTCAGATCGCGGGCCCTGATGGCGGCGACGGCCGTCTCATCGCCATCCGGGACTATGGTCAACAGATCGAGCACATCGGCAAAGGCAGCGTTCAGTGGAGCGGGCATGGTGGGTCCGAGATTCGGGTGCTAGGAGAAGGGTCTTGTGCAGTGATCGCACACGAAATGCAATTGAGCCGGAGCAGACTGTGACCCCCGATCGTCATCAGAACAATCGACCGATGGCACCGCAGTCGCTGGATTTTTTCGAGAATTTCCGGGCGAACCTCATTATGGCGCTGCGGTTCTTTTCGCGACTGCCGACCGGCCGATCGGAGCATGAGCCACCTGACCTTGGCCGCATGGCCCCGGTACTGCCTCTGGCGAGTTTGATCATTGGGGCAGGTCCAGCCGCCGTGCTGTTTGGCGGCGCTGCGCTGGGCCTGCCCGGCTATTTTGTTGCCGCTTTGGCGGTGAGCTTGGGTGTGGTGGTGACCGGGGCCATGGCGGAAGATGCCATCGCCGATAGCGCCGATGGACTGTTCGGGGGTGATGAGCCCGCCCGGCGATTGGACATCATGAAGGATAGCCGACACGGCACCTATGGCGTGGCGGCACTGTGCTTGTTGCTGGCATTGCGCATCACCGCGCTTGGCAGCCTGGCGATAGCCAGCCCGTTGGCAGCCGGGGCGGTCTGGCTGGCGAGTTCGGTGGTAGCGCGGTCCGGCGCCTTGTGGCTGGCTAGTGCGCTGCCGTCGGCACGAGCCAATGGCCTGGCAGCGGCGGTTGGGCCCTTGGCTTGGCGCAAATTTGCCATTGGGGCGGTCGTGGCCTTGGTGCCTGGATTGGCGCTGGCCGCCCCATTTGCTGGAGCAAATGGCATCGCTGCCGCAGCGCTGCTCGGGATTGGCGTCATTGGCGGCTGGACGGCGCTTTGCAAGCGCCTGGTTGGTGGCCAGACTGGCGATCTGGTCGGCGCTTTGGTGGCACTCACCGAGATCGCCGTGTTGACTGGCCTGTTGCTCGGCATAAAGACGATGTGAGCGAATAGAGCAGCGATTGGCTTGAAAAAGCCATGTCGGTGGGATGAGTGGAACCAAAGGCGCAGCAATTGGAGCGAGCCGAGCGATGCTTTTTATAGGACTGGCGTTGTTGATCGCCGCCGGTTTGGCGGTCTTTGTCAACACGGGTGCAGGGGCACTGATTGGGCTTGATCAGGGGCAGACGGCCCAGTTACTGCCGCTGCTGATCATCCTGATCGTGATCGCTGGCGGCGCGTTTTCGCGTCGCCACCGTGCGGCGGAACTGCTGAACGGGGTGCTGATCTGGGGCGCCATTGCGGCGGTGGCAGGCCTTGGCTTTGCCTATCGCGGCGAGCTTGGCGCTGTTGCAGCGCGGGTCAGCAGCCAGTTGCGCCCGGGCATCGCAGTGGTGAATGCCGACCGCGGAACAGCGACTTTTGCCCGGGGCGGCGGCGGACATTTCGAGGTCATGGGAACGATCAATGGCCATACCCTGCCCCTGATCTTTGATACCGGGGCCAGTGCGATGGTGTTGACGACAGCCGACGCCGAGTCGGCCGGAATCGACACGTCCGCATTGGCCTTCGACATTCCGGTTTCGACCGCCAATGGCACCGGACAGGCGGCGCGCATCCGTTTGGACCGGATCGAAATCGGCGGCATCGTGCGCACCAAGATTGCGGCCTTCGTCACCAGCGACGAAGCGCTCGACACCAGCCTATTGGGGATGACGTTCCTCGAAACGCTGACCCGCTATTCGGTTAGCAGCGACTCATTGGAACTCACCGAGTGACCCAGCAGCGGAAATGGCGACGGGCCAGCGCTTGCGCACCGGCCCGTCGGGAATTGGCGCTGTCCCCTTAGACCGGGAACTGCGTCGCTTGCCCTGCCACAATGTACCAGGTGACGAACAGCGCATTGATGAATGCGCCGGGTAGATAGCTGGCGGTGCGGCGATAGGTATAGGTGGTGATGAACCCCAAAATGGCCATCAGCGGCAGGAACTGCATTGCCACCACGGTGTTGAGCGGCTCGGTGGGCGTGAACAGCTTTCCGGTCGCGAACAAGGTGCCGTATTGAAGCGCCAGGAAGGCAACGAAGCCGAGCGTCATCATGCCGATATTGCTGGCATATTGAGCGATGCGGCCGTGATTGGCCACCGACAAGCCCTCATGCAGGCCGCGATGGGCCAACAGGAAGAAGACGGTGAACGGCAACAAATAGACCAGTGCGATCTTGAACTGGACCGGGCTCAAGAGCTTAAGCGCCACCACCCAATAGCGGAAGTCGACCTTGAAGAAGAAGTCGGCTGCCAGCAAAGCGATATAGCCGATGCCCACGGTCGCCAAAGCAATCAGCAATGAGGGGACAAGTTTTTTCGCCGTGGTGACTGGTCCGCCTTTGAGCACAAAACCAATGGCCAGCGTGATCACCCCATTGAGCACCGCCCAGAATGCAATCTGGCTGGTAATGGTCTGCGGCAACCAGGAGGAGGCCGGCAAAGCGGCGGCGCCCCAGGTGAAAAACTGGAAATAGGTCAGCACCGGAATGGCAGCACCAAGCGCAAAGGTCAGCCACCATTTGGTGCTGCGGGACGGGTAGGCAAAGGTCGTCGGCGTCAGCTGCAATTGAGCAAAATAGCTCCCCGACAGCAGCCAGTTAAAGCTGCCGGCCAGCAGAACCACAAAGCCGATCAGTGCGATCAGCGTGCCGATTTCCTTGCCGAACCAGATCTGGTCAGACGACGGCAGCGGCTTGCCGCCGGTCAGGGTCTGGGCAAACCAATCGATCGAATTACCAATGGCTTCATTGGAAATGTGATCCCCCGGATGGGTGGTATTGGGCGTTTGCAGGATGCGTGCGGTGCCAGCAGCGATGTCGCCATAAACCTGGCCCGGAACAACGGCTTCGGTGGCACCAAACAATGTCTGCAGCTTGGGACTGGTTGCAATATCCTGCGCCCGGGCGACACCCCACATCAGCTCAGAGAACTCGTCGTATTTTGAGAACACCACGGCAAGGTTTTTGGGCCAGTCCTTGGTGCCTTCAGCCGCAAAGGGCGCGCCGGTGCTGGAGCCTTCGAGCACCATCGCCTTGTAGTCGTTGGGCATGGTGATGGCTGCAGCCAGCACGGTCCAGCCACCCATCGAATGACCTTCGAGGCCAATATTGTTGACATCAACAATGTCCAGCCCGCGCAGATAGGTCAGACCCGCCGGCCCGCCAAAGCCATTGGAAAACGCGGGGGTATCAGAATAGCCATGACCGGTTTGGTCCAGCGCCAGCACGACATAGCCGCGCCGCGCATATTCAATGGCGAAGCCGCTCTGGGTTTCGCGGCTGTTGATATAGCCATGCACAGCCAGAATGCCCGGCGCCTTGGCCTCGGCAGTCACGCCGGCCGGGATATAGAGCAGCGCGCTCATGGTTTGGCCGCCGGGGCCATTAAAGCGAACATCCTTGATGGTGATGCCACCAGAGGTCTGCACGAAATGGGCGATCAACGCCCCAATTAGAATAATGACCCATCCCAGATGGAACAGGCGGGAACTGCGGTTCATGTGTAGGACTCCCCCAAGAGCGGCTGGTGTTTCCAAGCCTTGCAAGCTCAACAGCTAAGCGAATAGCGGTAGAACGAAGCTAGCATGGTGGATTTCGAAACAAAACGAATATTTCCGAAACTAACAGGTCATGAGTTTGCAACGCCATGTCATGGGCGGGAGACGGAAGCGGCGTGATTTCGTAAAAAAGTCGGATCAGCTAGCTTTGGCTGCCGGGCGTGTCACCGCCTCAAGGGCGCGATATAGAACATCGGGCCCGGCCCCGGGCCGACAGGCGTCAACGCTGAGGATTTGGCGGAACAGCCGGGCGCCCGGCAACCCATTTGCCAGCCCAAGCATATGCCTGGTGATCTGGTTGACCCGCGCGCCCTCTCGAATTTGGAGGTCCGCATAGTCAGCCATGGCAACAATCACAGCTTCCAAGGTGACTGGTTTGGAGGCTTCACCGAAGATGGACTTATCCACTTCTGCCAAAAGCATCGGATGGTGGTAGGCGGCACGACCAAGCATGACGCCGTCCACCGATTCCAATGCGAGAACGGCAGCCTCCAGCGTTTCCAGACCGCCATTGAGGATGACCGGCAACGGCGACAGGCGGGCCCGCAGGCGACGCACCCGGTCATAATCCAGCGGTGGGACCGTGCGATTTTCCTTTGGACTAAGGCCCTTAAGCCAAGCTTTGCGGGCGTGGACATAGAGCGCTTCCACCCCCGCCTCAACCATGGCATCGGCGAAACGATCCAGACTGGCTTCGGTGTCCTGGTCGTCAATACCGATACGGCACTTGACGGTCACCGGCAGGGCGGTGGCACCACGCATGGCGCGAACGCATTCTGCCACCAAATCGGGCTCAGCCATCAAACAGGCACCGAACCTGCCGGACTGCACACGGTCGGAAGGGCACCCGACATTGAGATTGATTTCAGCATAGCCAGCGTCGGCGCCCAGGCCCGTTGCACGCGCCAATTCAGCCGAGTCGGAGCCTCCCAACTGCAATGCCACTGGCTGCTCGACGGGATCAAAGCGCAGCAAGCGATCAACATCGCCATGCACCAAGGCCGCACTTGTCACCATTTCGGTAAACAACAGGGCGCGCCTCGACAACAGGCGATGGAAAAACCGACAATGGCGGTCCGTCCAATCCATCATCGGCGCCACGGAGAATTTTCGGCTGGTTTGCAGGACGGAGTTCATCGCTCGATCAGTTTGGTTTCTTGGTTCTGGCGGGCCCGGCGTGAGCCTAGACATCAGCCGACGACACCATTTGCTGGGCACGCGGCTACCCTGCCCGTCGCCTTATGCCAAAAATTGCCGTCAAAGGCGAGCGCTCCCTATCCACCAGGACGATGGACTTGGTGCCGTCGGTGCCGTTGGTTGGCCGAAAGGCTAGATTGCGATGGCCTTTTGCTGAAAGATTGCTGTGCCCGCGGCGCTGGATAATTCGAGCGTTTGGGCCGGCTTCCCGGCGAGCAAATAGGCGGCGAGGTCGACCGCCGGCATTGGGCGACCATAGAGGAAGCCCTGGAAATGGTCGCAATCCAGCTCGGAGAGCAGGCTTGCCTGCCCACTGGTTTCGATTCCCTCTGCCGTGACGCTCATGTTCAGCCGATGGCCCAACATGACGATGGCACTCAATATTTCACGAGCTTTGGGCTCGTCTGTCAGCACCCCTTCCATGAAGGAGCGATCGATCTTGAGTTTGTCGAACTTGAACCGCCACAAATAGGCCATGCTCGAATAGCCCGTGCCAAAATCATCCATGGCGATCTTGACCCCGAGTTGGCGCAGCTCGCCAAGTTGGCTGGCCACTGAATCGGTGTTTTCGATCAAAACGCTTTCAGTCAACTCCAGCTCAAGCCGGGTTGGGTCGAGGCCGGTCTCAGCCAAAACATGGCGGACATGAGAGACCAGCAGCCCATCCTCGAATTGGCGGGCTGACAGATTGACCGCAACGAACAAATGGGCCGGCCAATCCACGGCGGCCCTTGCGGCCCTTTCGAGCACCCATTGGCCAATCCGGTTGATTTCGCCCATTTCCTCGGCGACGGGAATAAATTCAATAGGGCCAATGGATTGACCATTATTGTCGCGCAGGCGCAACAGCGCTTCGAAGCCGCTACACGTCATCGAACGTTGGTCGAGCAGGGGCTGGAAATGCAGTTCGAAGCGTTGATCTTCGACACCACCGATGATGGCTTCTTCGACCAGTTTGCGTCGGGCCAACTTGGTTTCCAAATCATCGCTGAACAGACGATAGGTGTTTCGGCCATCGAGCTTGGCCTGATAAAGCGCCACGTCGGCTTTGCGCATCCGAGTTTCGAAGGTCTGGGCCGGCTGGTCGTCATAGTGAATGCCGACGCTGATGTGGCCGATCTGGGTCGCGCCCTGTAGCCGGATTGGCTTTGAAACGGCAGCGCTGATCTTTTCGACCAGCGTATTCACCTCGGCCAAAGTGTCGCGTTGCGCGACAATGACAAACTCATCGCCACCAAGCCGACCGGCAAAATCGCGCTCGGCCAAATTGGCAGAAATGCATTCGGCAACGTGCTGCAGAAAGGCGTCGCCGGTCTTGTGCCCATAGGTGTCGTTGATGGTTTTGAAATGATCAATATCGGCAAAGATTGTTGCGGTTTTTACCATATCGTCGGCAGATCTTTTCGACAGTCTGTCCAGTTCTGCTGTCAGCCCCGACCGGTTCAAGACATTGGTCAATTCGTCAAATTTTGCCAAAAAATTGGCGCGTTTTGTTGATCGGAGTTCCTGGTGGTTTTTGACCAGGAAGGCGATGAAGGGCCCACCAAAGGCGGTCGCAAACACAAGGGCCAGAACGATGGCCAGCGTGTTGAAGGCGCGATGAAACAGCTGTGAAACTTCGGTTTGATCAAGATAGACTTCGACCACCGCATAGATTGCGCCGTCGGCGCCGTAAACTGGGACAAGCGATTCCGCATAAACGTCGCGGCGACCAACTTCACCGCGACCCTCGTGCAGGGTGGTATCTTTTTTGCCAGTCCGCAGGACCTCAACAACGTCGGCTTCGGGGTCTGCCTCGGCACGGGCAGCCGCTCCGACTGCCCCCGAAATTTCGTCGGATTCCAGCACCAAGCGACCGTTGCCGTCAAACAGCTCGAACAGGAAGACGTCCCCGGCTTGGGTGGCGATTTCAATCTGGTGGCGTTGCGTTTGATTGAGATTGCCGGTCTTCACCAACAGGTCGAGGCCGGAAATTGATTCAGCGAGGTATTTGGACCAGGATTCTGCTTTGCGTTCCGCGTCGATGCCGACGGCATAGTCCACCGTTCGATTTAGAGCGATTGAACCGCCGACACTCGCTGCCGCCAGGCCCAGCACCGCGACGGTGCCTAACACCAAATTCTTCATGCCTGCCCCCAACGTAAAATCGATTACATTCTGAAGTAGCACTAATTATTTAATGGTTTCATATCGAGGTTTGTGCGGCTCTGACGCCGCAGATCCCACGTTCAGCGGTTTCGGAGCAAAGGCGCTACAACTAACATGTTAGTAGTAGCGCCTTTGTAAATTGTGCATTATGCCAAGGGCCACAGACTGCTAAGGGCTGAAAATGCTGTCATTTCGCTTCATCGCGGTCATCGATATCGGCAAGACGAATGCCAAAGTGGTGTTGATCGATGCCACCACCGGTGCCCAGATTGGCGCTAGATCAACCCCAAACACTGTGCGGGCCGATGGGTCCTACCCACACGCAGACACGGAACGACTGTGGGACTTTGTTCTCGACAGCCTGGCGGGGCTGCACCGGGATCATGGTGTCGAGGCAATCTCGATCACGACCCACGGCGCCACGGCTGCGTTAGTGGCCGGGGACGCGTTGGCGCTGCCTGTGCTCGATTACGAACATGACGGGCCGCATGATTGCGAGACCGAATACGCCAGCTTACGTCCGGAATTTTCCGAGACCCTCTCCCCTCGCCTGCCGAACGGGCTCAATCTGGGGGCCCAGATTTACTGGCAATCGCGCCGATTTTCGGACCAATTTTCCAAGGTCACCTCGATCTTGACCTACCCACAATACTGGGCCTGGCGGTTAACCGGGGTGAAGGCGAGCGAAGTCACCTCACTGGGTTGCCACACCGATTTGTGGGCCCCGACACCCATGACATTTTCAAGCATGGTCACCCGATTGGGCTGGGAGCGACTGTTTCCGGAATTAAGACCAGCGATTTCGGTTTTGGGGTCGATATTGCCGGCATTGGCAGCGAGGACAGGGTTGAAGACCGGAACGCCGGTGGCCTGCGGCATTCACGATTCCAACGCTTCGCTGCTGCCGCATCTGGGTGCATCGGGGTCGCCACTCACAATTTTATCGACCGGAACTTGGGCGATCTGCATGACAATCGGCGGCGACACCAGTGGGCTCGATCCGCGACGCGATTGCCTGGCCAATGTTGATGCATTCGGAAGGCCAGTGCCGACGGCGCGGTTCATGGCCGGACGTGAATTTGACCTTTTGGCCCCTGGTGCGGTCGAGCCAAGCGCAGCGGAAATTGCCCGGGTAATCGCCGACGATGTGCAGGTCTTACCAACATTCACACACGGTGTCGGCCCGTTTCCCAACGCCAAAGGGCGGTGGACCAAAGGGCCGGAGAGCCTGTCGGCCGGCGAGCGGACTGCAGCAGTGTCGCTCTATCTGGCCTTGGTGACGCGCGAGTGCATGACATTGGCGGGTATCGGAAAACAGATCATCATTGAGGGACCTCTGGCGCGGAACCGGTTGTTTGGAGAGGCGCTGGCGCGGCTGACAGGGGTTGAGGTGTTCGCATCTGGGGACACGACCGGGACCGCCATCGGCGCCGCCATGCTTTTTGCCGGCGTGCGCAGCATTGGCAGCCCGCCGGTCCCCCGCAGCCCGCTTACAAATGCTGGTTTTGCGCCCTATTGTGAGCGCTGGGCCAGCCAGGTCGGCATTTCGGCTAAAACGTCTCCGCCAGGTTCCTGAGTTTGAGGGATTTCTGCAAACTCTCAATACTCACCGTCGCACCATGGCGCGGGGTGAAAGTGAGACGTGCGGGGCGACCCGGCAATAGCGTGAGGGCGTTGTCGGAGAAGTAACCCGGAATATCCACTGTCGCAGTTACAAATAGTGCCGGTTTGTCGGTGCTAAGCGTCAGCAGGGGTTGCCCGTTTTCGACGGACCAGCTGGCCTCGATCTTGGGGTGGGGCAATTCGTAGTTTTTATACGCGGTTGGGAAGAAATCGTTTTGTCCCAACACCACCCCAGCCTTGTCGGACCAGGTAAAGAACAGGAATTCGTCGGCGGCTAGATCATTGAGCTTGATACGGGCGAGATCTCCGGCCGCGTCCGGGCTGATTGTGCCGTCAGCGGCATGGACAATACGATCCCCACCACCAATTTTGACAGCGCGCACTTCGAGCCCGATCTCGGCCTCACCGGCGGTATCATTGATGCCGCGACAGACAATCTCGCCGGTCGCAAGATCGGGCACAGCGACCACATTCACCAACAGGTAAAACCGCTTGGCCATATAATGCAGCAGTTTCCACTGCCCGCCGTAATCAAGGCTCGCCCAAGAGGCTACGGGCCAGATGTCGTTGATTTGCCAGAACAGCGTCCCCATGCAACGCGGTTTGGTGGACCGCCAATATTCAATCGCGGTTTTGATGGCCAGGCCCTGTTGGATCTGGGACAAAAATACCATCTGGTCGAAATTGGAGGGAAAGCGGAAGTAGCGCGTCATCGTTTCCAGAATGCGCGCATTGCCACCATTGTTGCGCTGGTGGTTTTCCATCACCGGGGACGAGGGATTGCGGTCTTTGGGCTCCGAGAATGTTTCGATCACATTCATCGAGGTGAACGATTGGAAGCCAAACTCGGAAGCAAACCTTGGATTGACCGTGCGATAGGCTTCGAACGGCTTAGCCGAATGCCACACGTCCCAGTAGTGGGTATCGCCACGGGTGTCGGCGTGCCAGCCATCGGAGAAATCCAGATAACCCATTGAGGGCGAGGATGGCCAGAACCGGCGGGCCGGGTCTTCGTCGGCAACGATGTTGCCGAGCATAGAATTGAGGCGGTCATAATTGGCGACGTATCGCTCTGGTGCGGCCTTGGTTTCGGGGTACCAATGCAGCGAGCCGATCACTTCGTTGTCGCCACACCACAAGGCAATACAGGCATGGTGGCTGAGACGGCGGACCTGCTGGGTAATTTCGGTGCGCACATCGGCCAGGAACTCACGGTTTGACGGGTAGCTCATGCAGGCAAACATGAAGTCGTGCCAGATCAGGATGCCCAACTCGTCGCACAGCTCATAAAAGTAATCTGGCTCATACTGGCCGCCACCCCAGATGCGCAGCATGTTCATATTCGCGGCCTTGGCGCTTTCCAAGAGGTCACGCACAACCCTCCGGTTGATGCGGCTTGGAATAGCGTCGGCCGGAATCCAATTTGCACCCAGCATCGACAGATCGCGCCCGTTGACCCGGCACTTAAAGCTGTGGTCGATGGCGTCCTTTTCGATGATCCAGTCAAGTTGGCGCAGGCCAATCTGGCGGGTGGTGGTTTCGCCGTCCAGCGCGGTGGTCAGCTCATAAAGGGGCTGTTCCCCCTGCCCGGCTGGCCACCAAAATTTCGGATTGGTGATGGTGAGCGTGTGGGTAAAGACATTGTCGCCCGGCACGACCCAGACCCGATCGCTGATCTGGTGACCGCCGATGGCGTGGTGCAGGGTCACTTCGCCCGCGGCGAAGGCAAAAATGCGCGATTTGATCGACAGATCGACGGCGTCTTTGCGATGGATTTGATCGACCTGCACACTCTCCTGGCGAGCGAGCCGCGACTTGCGCAAGCTCATCGTGCCGTAAACCCCTGTTGGCATCAGGCAAATGCCCCAGTCCCAACCCGCATGGCACGCAGCCTTGCGGATAAAATTCATGTGGATGCCCTTCAAACCATTGGTTTGATAATTGTAGGTGAAGGGAATGGGGAACGGATGGGCGTCAGCGCGGGCCTTGGCGACATCAGGAGCGATGGCAAATTCGATCCGCAAGTCATTCTCGCCTGCCCTGACTTTGCCAGTGACATCAAGGTCATAGCGGACGAAGGCGTTTTGCGTCGAAGCGATCGCCTCGCCATTGAGAAACACCGTGGCGATGCAGTCAATTTCTGCCAAAGTGAGGGTCAAAAACCCGTCGATCTGGTCCGACGTCGCAAAAAATTTCCGCTCTACGGTCCATGCGGTTTCGTTGACCCACATCACCGATTTTTCGTTGATCCCGTAATAGGGATCGGGGATTTCGTTTTGCGCCAATAGCGCTGAGTGAACGTCGCCAGGCAGGGTAATGGGCGCGGTGATCGCCGAGGTGGGCGAAGTCAGCACAAACTGTCCGCTTAAATCCAGGGTCGAATAAGAGGATTTGGCGCCCGCGGGCACAAGATCGATGGCCATGCTCATTTTCCAAAAGCTCATCCCCCACGCGAGGGGAATCTCTGCATCCACTACAATTCTGGCGGATCGCCAACAATGCAATCGATTTCATCAAGGTATTAGCCGGTCTTCGAATGTGTGCCAATGCCCAATGACGCGAGAAATTACGCAAACCGAGCGGAGAGGGGGCACGGCTTGGCCGTGCCAAGATCAGTGGAACAGGTGAACTATTATTCTTCGGATGTCGGACAAATTTGCGTTGCATTAGGATTTCCACCGATACCCTGCAGTCGGGCGGGGGCACACACATGCGTTTATTGAAGGCGGTCCGGCAGGGATTCTCTATCCCAACCGACAATACAGAACTGCTCAGAGCTCAAGCTCAGGCCGTCGCCCGCTACATTCCGATGATGTACGCTATTCTTGTCGTCAACACAGTGGCGCTGGCTCTGACTCACATTGGTGTCGCGCCGGTCCATCTCACGCTTTTTGTCCCAGGTCTGCTTGCTGGGGCGTGCATGCTGCGCCTCACGGTCTGGTGGCGGACCCGCGGGCGCGAACTCAATGATGCCGAAGCCCATTTGATGCTCAAGACCATGGTCTGGGTTGCGGGCCTGCTTGGGCTGCTGTTTTCGGGTTGGGCACTCAGCCTGTTTCCCTATAGCAACGCCTACCAACAGGCCCATATCGCCTTCTA
Organism: Devosia equisanguinis; assembly: GCA_943372435.1. Classification (GTDB taxonomy): domain Bacteria; phylum Pseudomonadota; class Alphaproteobacteria; order Rhizobiales; family Devosiaceae; genus Devosia; species Devosia equisanguinis_A. The sequence continues at coordinate 348,759 of CALRYQ010000003.1, read as the reverse complement.
TATGAGTATCCAGACCATCGGCTGTTTCTTTTGCCTGATGCATGTTCGTCCGGCCGCATTTTTGGTGGCACTCACGGTCACTGTGCCGTTCACGACCTTCTTCTTGCTGAGCGGCAACCCGGTGCTTGGGGCGATGGCGGTCAATGTCGCACTGGTGGCGGGTGGCTTGATGGTTCTATTACATGGCAACAACCGCGACTTCACCGAATTGGTGAACTCGCGCCGCGAAATGCGCCAGATTAACATAGAGACGCTGGCGCTGAGCGATGCGAACCAACGATTGGCAAACCAGGACAGCCTTACCGGCCTGCCCAATAGGCGGCGGTTTCTGGCCGCTCTCGATGAGAAATTGACCGAAGCGAGGGTGAACGGCACGCAGATCGCGGTTGGGCGGCTGGACTTGGACAGTTTTCGTTCGGTCAATGACATATTTGGGGAGGTTTGCGGGAACCGAGTGATCGTGGAAGCCGGACAGCGGCTGGTGACCCATTGTGGCAAAGCAGGCTTTGTCGCTCGCCACCATGGTGACGTCTTCGCTCTGATTGTGGAGGGGCCAGCGGCAGAGGACCGCTTGCAGAGTATCGGGCAATCCATCTGCGACACTATTCGGCGACCGTTTGTGCTGCAGGGCGCCACCGTGCGGGTGAGTGCTTCGCTCGGCCTGGCCGCATCGGTTCCAAGCGACACCGCCGAAACGCTTTATGACCGGGCAGACTATGCGTGTTTTGTCGCCAAGAAAGGCGAGCGCGGAAACGCCATGGTATTTGCGCCGCGTCATGCCAGCGAAATCAGCACGCTTAGGGCACTTGAACACGCATTGGCCACGTGCGACCTCGACGCCGAAATCAGCATCGTATTCCAACCGCAGTTCGATGTGAGCCTGAACCGGACCATCGGCTATGAGGTGCTGGCGCGCTGGATCAATTCTGCACTTGGAGAGATTTCCCCCGCAGTTTTCATCCCGCTTGCCGAACGCACCGGCATGATCGGAAAAATCACCCAAACCGTCTTGCAAAAGGCAGTATCAGCACTTTTGCAATTGCCTGCGCCGCTAAGGCTGTCGGTCAATCTATCGGCAAACGATATCTGCTCCCAGACCGCCATTGACGCAATTGCCGACCTCGTCCGAAACAGCGGCGTTAGCCCGTGTCGCCTCGACTTCGAGATTACTGAAACGGCAGCCATGCTTGACTTCAATCAGGCCAACGCGGCGCTCGAGACGCTGCTCGCCCTGGGTTCACGGATTGCGCTGGACGATTTCGGCACCGGCAATTCGAGCCTGACCTATGTCCAACACCTGCCCCTCAACCAGATCAAAATTGACCGGAGCTTTGTGGCCAAAGTCACCGACAGCGCGCCAAGCAAAGCGATTATCCAGACCACTATCGACCTATGCCGGAATCTCGGCATTGACTGCGTGCTTGAGGGCATCGAAACCACCGAACAAAAGCAGGTGCTGCTCGAGTTGGGCGGGACGATCATGCAGGGGTATCTGTTTGGCCGACCAGTCGGTTTGACCCAAGTGCTTGAGCAGGTGACGCGCGGCGAGGCGCCTTTGGCAGCGACGAGCCACTAGGGCCAAGGCCAAGTCTACACCGGACCACGCTTGGTAATCAGTTCGAAGAAGTGACCATTCGGATCGTGGAAGAATATGCCCCGTCCACCATAGGGGTGGTCGTCCCGCAAATTGTAAGGATCGCGCGGGTCACTGCCATAGGCTTCGCCCCAAGCCTTGAGCTTGGCGATGGCGTGATCCAGAGTTCTCGCGTCGACGTGAAAGGCCAAATGGGTCTTATTGTCAGGCTCAATCGGGGTGTAGATCAGGGTGAATTCGGGGTTGATCGCCACCAATGCAAAGCCGCGATGATCAAGCCCATGATAATCAACGCCCAATAGCTCGGCAACGAAGCGGGCTGAAGCATTGTTGTCGCGGGCGGGTAGCGTGAAATGATCGAGCGTGATTGCCATAGTGACTCGAAGCGGTGTTGGGTACGGACTAGTATGCTATCGAGCGGCGTTGTCGTCGAGGGGATGTGGCCACTTTGCCAGTTTTCCGAGCAAGCGGCATTCGGCTCGGTTCGTGCAGTTATGGCCTGAGTAAGACAACACTCATCGCAATCAGTCAGGAGACGTATTGTGGCGAAATATCTGTTCAGTTATCACGGTGGCACCATGCCGAGTACGCCCGAGGACGGGGCCAAAGTCATGGCGGCCTGGACGAACTGGCTCGGCGGGCTTGGAGACAAAGCCGTCGACAAAGGCAACCCGGTTGGCAAGTCCAAGACCGTCGGTCCTGATGGCGTGGTGACCGATAATGGCGGGGCCAACCCGATCAATGGCTACAGCATTATCGAGGCTGAGACTATCGCGGCAGCGATGGAGATTGCCAGGGCCTGTCCGCAGGTGTCTTTGCATCACGGGTCTGTCGAAGTCGCCGAACTGATGTCGATGTCCATGTCATTGTAGGCAATGGGTTGGGGCCACTGAGGGCCCCAACCTGGCCGGTCGAAGCGCTCGGCTACTGGGCAGCTTCGGTTTCGAGGACGAGAAAGCCGCCCGACTGCCGTTCCCACAGGCTGGCGTAGACGCCGCCGAGCCCAAGCAATTGCGTATGGGTCCCCTGTTCGACGATTGTACCGCCATCGATGACGATCAGGCGGTCCATGGCGGCAATGGTCGACAGACGATGGGCGATGGCAATAACCGTCTTGTTGTCCATCAGGCGATGCAGCTGGCTTTGAATCGCAGCCTCAACCTCGCTGTCCAGCGCCGAGGTTGCTTCATCAAGCACCAGTATCGGCGCATTTTTCAGCAAAACCCGGGCGATGGCGATACGCTGGCGCTGGCCACCGGACAGCTTGACCCCGCGTTCGCCGACATGGGCATCAAGGCCTTTGCGGCCCTTAGGATCGGACAGAGTTGCGATGAACACCGAAGCTTCGGCCTGATCGGCGGCGGCCATAATTTCTGCTTCCGTCGCGTCCGGGCGGCCATAGGCGATATTGTCGCGCACTGAGCGATGCAGCAGCGACGTATCCTGGGTTACCACACCAATATTGGCGCGCAACGAATCCTGAGTGACCGTGGCGATGTCGGTACCATCGATCAGGATACGGCCTGACTCACGATCGTAGAACCGCAGCAACAAGTTGACGATGGTCGACTTGCCAGCGCCGGAGCGACCAACCAGCCCGATTTTTTCGCCCGGACGAATGTGTAGATTCAGTCCCTCGATGACGCCGCTGTCTTTGCCGTAGTGGAAATCGATGTTTTCGAACCGGATGTCGCCCGTGACCTTGCCGATCGGATGGGCCAGGGGTTGATCCGCCACCATGCGGGGGAGCGAGATCGAGGCAATACCATCACGCACCGTGCCGATGTTTTCAAAAAGCGCCGACATTTCCCACATCACCCATTGGCTCATGCCCGAAAAGCGCATGACCAGGCCAAGCGACACCGCCAAAGCACCCGGGCTCATGCTGCCCTGCAACCAGAGCCAAATGCCTGTGGACGCGACAGCGAAGAACAACACGGCATTGGAATAGGTGACCGAGACATTGAGGACCGTGAACAGCCGCATCTGCCGATAGGCCGTGTCCAGAAACTGTTCCATGGCTTCGCGCGCAAAGGATTCTTCCCGGTTGGAATGGGAGAACAATTTGACCGTGGCGATGTTGGTGTAGCTATCGACAATTCGCCCGGTCATCAACGAACGCGCGTCGGCCTGTTGTTCAGCGACCTTGCCGAGCCTTGGGATGAAGTAGCGCATCAAGGCGATATAGCCGACCAACCAGACCAGGAATGGCATGGCAAGGCGCCAATCGGTGGCAGCGGCAAGCAGGACGGCACCACTGAAATAGACGACGACATAGACCAGGACGTCCAAGAGCTTCATCACCACTTCGCGCACCGCGAGCGATGTCTGCATCAGCTTGGCACCGATGCGCCCGGCGAACTCGTCCTGGAAGTAACTCATCGATTGGCGGATGAGATAGCGATGGCTCATCCAACGGATGCGTTGGGGCAGATTACCGAGCAGGGTCTGGTGAATGGTCAGCGTTCCCAGCAACCCAAGGGCTGGCAACACCACCAGCACAAAGGCGCCCATCATTGCCAACTTCCAGCCATCGGTGGACAGAAGCGTCTTCGGGTCGGCATCCGCCAGCCAATTGACCACGTCCCCGATGAAACCAAACAGCATGATTTCACCGGCGGCAATCAAGGCCGACGTGACCGCCATCAGGATCAGCCATTTCTTGGCCCCATCGGCATAATACAGACAGAAGGCCAATAGGCCCTTGGGTGGTTCGGAAGGCTCGACCGCCGGATAGGGATTGAGGCGCTGTTCAAACCACTTCAGCACTGAAATTACCATCACATCCCTCAAATTCGGTGTCCGGCGCCCAGCCAGCATTGCTCATCAATCAGCTGTCGCTACGGACTGGATCAACCCGCTTGGGCAAGGATCGGGCTCGCATTGGTCGAACGCCTTGCGGGCAACCAATTCGAAAGTGCCGGTTGCACCGCGTCCCATTGCCGTCTTAATTGGCGTCGACACTCTGGCTACAAAGCGTTCGCGCGCCAGACAATACACGAACTGACCGCGGCGGCTGTTGCGGCGCGGCCACAATAACACTGTTATCCCAATTTTGGATGTTTAACCCATGCGGACTGAAACAGAGCACACGATCTATTTGAACGACTATGCACCAAGCCCCTACCGGGTTGTCGCCGTCGATCTGGACTTCGAGATTGGGAGCTCAACGACGCGGGTGCGCACGCTGTTGCATGTTGTGCCCCGCGACGGCACCTTGCCCGGAACGCCCCTTGTGCTGGATGGGGACGAACTGACGCTGCAGTCAATTGCGGTGGACGGCGCGCCGCTGCCGGTGTCCGCCTATGGCGTTGACGACAATGGGCTGACAATTTTTGAGCCCCCGCTGCGCAAGTTCGTGCTTGAAACCGAGGTGGTGCTAAACCCTGAGACCAACACCAAGCTGATGGGGCTGTATCGATCCAGCGGCACCTGGTGCACCCAGTGCGAGCCCGAGGGGTTTCGGCGGATTACCTATTATCTGGACCGGCCCGACAATCTGGCGGTGTTCAAAGTGACGATCCGCGCCGAGCGCGCATTGGCTCCGGTATTGTTGTCCAATGGCAATCTGTTGGACAAGGGCGACTTGGCCGACGGCATGCACTATGCGGTTTGGGAAGACCCGCACCCCAAACCGGCCTATTTGTTCGCACTGGTCGCCGGCGATCTCGGCTCGATCACCGACAGCTTTACCACCCTTTCCGGGCGCAAGGTCGATCTGGCGATCTATTGCGAGCACGGCAAGGAAAACCAGTGCTATTGGGCCATGGACAGCTTAAAGCGCTCGATGGCGTGGGACGAGCGTCGGTTTGGCCGGGAATATGATCTCGACATCTTCAACATCGTTGCCGTCAGCGATTTCAATTTCGGCGCGATGGAGAATAAGGGCCTCAATATTTTCAACGACAAGGCGGTGTTTGCGCAGCCTGATACGGCCACGGACGGCAATTTCACTCAGATCGAGAGCATCATTGCCCACGAATATTTCCACAATTGGACCGGCAACAGAATCACCTGCCGCGACTGGTTCCAATTGTGCCTCAAAGAGGGATTGACGGTTTACCGAGACCAGGAGTTTTCCGCCGATGAGCGGAGCCGCGCCGTGCAACGCATTGGCGATGTGGAGGCGTTGCGCATGGCGCAGTTTCCCGAGGACAACGGGCCACTCGCCCACGCCCCGCGACCCGATCACTACAAGGAAATCAACAACTTCTACACGCCCACCGTCTACGAAAAGGGCGCCGAAATTGTCCGCATGTTGGCGACACTGCTCGGGGAAGCTGGCTTCCGCAAAGGCATGGACCTGTATTTTGAACGCCATGATGGCGACGCCACAACAATTGAAGCGTTTCTAAAAGTGTTTGCCGACACCAGCGGCGTAGACCTGGAGCAGTTCAAGCTCTGGTACCTCGACGCGGGAACGCCGCAGGTGCGCGTGGCCGACGACTTTGATGCCGCGGCTCAGACCTATACGCTGACCCTGAGCCAGATGACCGCGCCAACGCCCGGTCAGCCGCACAAGCAGGCACGGTTGATCCCAGTCAAGTTCGGGCTCATCGGCCCCAATGGCAGTCCGACGGAATGGAGCTCGGTCAGCGGCGGCACCGTGCGCGACGAGTTGATCATTTTGGACCAGGACAGCGTGACCCTGACGTTTCACGGCGTCGCCAACCGCCCGGTCGCGTCGTTGTTCCGCGGATTTTCGGCGCCAGTGGTGGTCAATGCGGACCGAAGCCAGGCGGACAGTCTATTTCTGGCACGACATGACAGTGACTCGTTTAACCGCTGGCAGGCGCTGCAGGATGCCAGCGAGGCATTGCTGGTGGCGGCTGTCGCCGGCACTGCGTGGAGTGACGATGCCATCTTCGCCCTTCGCGGCGCGATGCAGGACACATTGGCCAGCCCGCAGCTGGACGATGAGTTCAAGACAGCGGCACTGACAATGCCAGACGAGCAGGCAATTGCGCGCGCAATCGGCACCGATGTCGATCCTGCGAGGATTCATGGAGTTCAAACCGCGTTTGCCCAGGCGTTGTTTGGTCCGGTCGCGGGCCAGCTGGAGGCGGCCTATCATGGCTTGGCCAGCTCGCAGCCCTATGCCCCGAGCACCGAGCAAGTGGGGCGACGCTCCTTGCGCAATCTCTTATTGTCCCTGCTTGTCGAGATTAGCCCGACTGGCGCAGACTTGGCGGCGCGGCAATATGCAGGGGCCACCAACATGACCGACAGGCTCGCGGCACTGTCCATCATCGGGTCGAAATGGACAGTGGACGCTCCTGCCCTTCTGGCCGATTTCCATACAAAATTTGCGGCGGCCGATCCGCTGGTGCTGGATAAGTGGCTCAGCGTCAGCGCCAGTGCGCGTGACGATGGCGTGGTCGAGCGGTTGCGGGCAATTTTGGCCGACCCGGAATTTCCGATCAACAACCCCAACCGGTTGCGGGCCCTTGTCGGGGTGCTCGCGATGAACAATCCGGTGCAATTCACCCGAGCAGATGGGGCCGGTTTCCGATTTGTCACTGATGTGGTCAAGGCCGTCGACGCGCGCAATCCACAGGTGGCAGCGCGCCTGTTAAACGGGTTCCGGATCTGGCCTATGCTGGAGCCCAAGCGGCGGGCAGCGGCCGAGGCGGCGCTCACAGCATTGCAACTCAGCGGGACCCTGAGCCGGAATACGGCCGATATCCTTGAGCGGACGCTGGCGAGGTAACCGGCTGTAGAAATTGGAACAATATTTCTTTGGGTATTAAGTGACTCTGCCGACTCACGAAATTCCGCCGCGCCTCTCGCCGCGGCGGAAGCCCTACTAGACAACACCAGTGCTGTGATTCATTGTTTGTTAACGGCAATCGGGTTGGGGCAAACTCCCGAAAAACAATGGGGACTGGTATGCAGTCGACGGAGAGATCCGGCGTTGGCGCCGAAGGATTCAAACCAGAGAACACCGGTCCGGGTGACCACTCCAATTTGAGTGCGGGCGCCCACAGCCTGTTGCGCAGTTTGACCCAATGGCGGTCATCAACCGTTGCCACAGTTGCGTTGACCGCCATCACCGCTGCAGCGCTGTTTGTGGCCTTTGATGTGGTGCGCACGATCGAGGACGCTCGCCGTCTCGCCAGCGCAATCGAGCTGACCGCGATTGCCAACATGCCACTGCTTGAGCCAAGGCAGGCCGTTCTAGCGACCGCAACCCTGGAGGCATTTGACGGCCTGGTCGGCGTTAGAGGTAATGCCGACCAGTTAGCCAGCCTAGATCAACCAGTCTCCAAGCCGGCCCCGATTGTGGGCATCCCCACATTGGACACTGGTGAAAACACGATGTTGGGCGGCATGTGGCTGCGCGGACTTGGCGCCTTTGGGCTGGCCTTTGCCTCCATTGCTCTGGCTTACAGGCGGCAGAGCGCTATGCCGGATGAGCAGCGACCACGTGGGTTTGAAACGCTGGTGGCGGCGCTACCCCTTGGCGTTGCCTGCTGGACAAAGACTGGGCACATGGTGGTTTGCAACGAGCAGTACCGAGCCAACCTCAATCTGGACACCGCAGGGCCGCACCCGGGCGAAACCTACCAAGAGGCGATCAAGCATTTGATCCGAGGCGGCTCGATGAAGCTGGTTGAAGAGGACAGCAAGGCGCGCATTCTCGAACTGCACCGTCAGGATGGCACTTGCCTGCTCATCGACGAGCGCCCGCTCGCCAGCGGTGGATTTATTACTCTGGTGTCAGACGTGACCGCCGCCAAGAAATCCGACCAGCAGCTTTTCGCGATCCGCGAAGAACAACGACTTTTGGCGCGCCGCTATCATGAGGAAAAGCTCAAAGCGGAGGCGGCCAGCCACTCCAAAACCAATTTTCTGGCGCACCTCAGCCACGACATTCGTACCCCTCTCAACCACATTATCGGCTTTGCCGAGCTCATGCGCCATCAAACCTACGGCGCGCTTGGGGACCCTCGCTATCTGGAATATGTCCAAACGATAAAGTCCTCCGGGGAAGGCCTATTGGCTTCCTTCGCGACAATTCTTGACCTGGCCGAGCTCGAAGGCGGCCAAACGGTTTTGCGAACTGAAGTCGTTCGCGTCGATGAGCTGCTGGACAGCACGGTGCTGCGGTTCCGCGCCCAGGCCGCACGAGCAGGAGTACAGTTCGTCCTGGGTGAACCGTGCGAGGCGGTGCTTCATGCCGATAAATTCGCCCTGCAACGCATGATTGGCAATCTGATCGACAATTCCCTGCGATTTACGCCAAAGGGCGGCAAGGTCACCGTGGCGGCTTTTGCCGCAAGCGACGGCGTGGTCATTGAAGTCTCTGACACTGGCATCGGCATGAATTCAGCGCGGCTCGAAAGCCTGCGCCAGCCGTTTGCACTTGGCGACGCACGGTTTACCCGCGAAGGCGTGGGACCAGGGCTTGGAATATCCATTTCGCGCGCGATTGCGGAATTGACCGGGGGCCGGATGGCGATTGATTCCAGCCCATCACTGGGCACAACCGTGGCGATTTCGCTGCCGCTGCGCAATGAAGAACCAAGCGCGGCGCGCGCAGCTTAGCCCCAAACCGGCTGGATCGGGTGCGGACGCGCGGGCTACAAGTGCCTGGCGATTTCATACCAATTATGGGCCGCCAGTTTGACTTCGGCCTGCATGGTATCGAGGTCGAGCAGCAAGCGATCAAAGTCGGGATAATGGGTTAGCGCGGCCAGCATTTCCTTGAATGCGCCACTCCAGGCTTCGTCCTTGAACGGGTTGATCAACGCCGTGCTCATCACCTGCAGAATTGCCGAATAGACCTCGTGAATTTCAGCAAGGCGGGCGCCATTCACCACGAGGCCGGTTGAGCCCAGACGGAGCAGCACTGTGGTGGTCAGGGCCTGTGGGGCGTTGATACGGGAGCCGGCCACCAATTGCGCCGACTGCGCAATAAATTCGAGGTCAACCAACCCACCATCGGCAAGTTTGAGATCGAACCGATGCCTGGCCGGCCGCTCTTTGGCCATCAGGGCCCGCATGGTAAGCACATCGTCGATGGTTTTGGTCCCATCGCGGGGTCGCTCCATCACCTCGGCAATCGCCCGCTCGACGTCAAGACCCAAATCACCATCCGCCAAGATAATTCGGGCGCGGCTGAGCGCCAGGTGCTCCCAGGTCCAGGCATTGTCGCGGTGATAAGAGCGAAAGCTGTCTAGACTGGTCGCCAGCGGCCCGGCATTTCCCGAAGGGCGCAACCGCATATCCGCTTCATAAAGGACACCCTCGGCGGTCGGTGCGGTCACCGCGGCCACCAAGCGCTGCGTCAGCCGGGTGAAGTAGTGATTGGTCGTCAATGGCCTGGCCCCATCGGACTCGATGTCGACGGGCGCGTCATACAACAAGATGAAATCAAGGTCCGATGCCACCGTCATTTCGCGGCTCGCCATCTTGCCAAAGGCCAGCAACGCGGCCCGCGAACCCGGAATAGACCCGTGGCGTCGTTCAAATTCGGCCCGAACCGCGTCAAACAAACGCCAGAGCAGGGTTTCGGCCAAAGCAGTGAACTGCTCGCCCGCAATGGTCGCCGTCAATGTGCCCGAAAGCAGCCCGGCGGCGATCAGAAATTTCTGCTCCTGGCCGATGATGCGCGCCCGATCAATCACCTCTTCATACGAGCGCCCTTCCCCCAGAAACGCGTCTATTTTAGCGACCAGAACATCACGGTGCGTGATGTCCGTGGCAAAGGCAGGGTCAATCAACCCATCCATGACATGGGTCCGATGAATGACGGCCTCGGCCATGCGCGGGGCGGACGCCATGAACTGCACCAGCAGCGTCCGCAACACGGCGTGGTTGCGCAGCAAGGCGAACAATTGCACGCCTGTCGGAAGCCGGGACAAGAAATTGTCAAAGCGCGCCATGGCTTCGTCGGCATTGCCGGCGCCACCAAACGTGCTGAGCAAAGCCGGCAGCAATTCGGTCAAATGAGCGCGGGCTGCGGCAGCGCGCGTCGCCGGATAGCCGCCATAATGCCATTTTCGAACCGTTTCGATGGCGAGGTGAGGATCGGAAAAACCCATCAGGGTCAGGGTCTTGAGGGTCTCCGGATCATCATCGGCACCGGTAAACACCAGATTGCCCTCACCGCTTCCCAATGTTTCGCCATCGGCGAAGAGTTCAGAATAGTAGCGAACCACCAATTCGAGCGCGGCGCGATAGGCAGTTTCGAACCGGGCTAGGTCAGGCTCACCCATCAAGCGCGCAATGGCTGCAACCTCGTCGGCGGTTGCCGGCATGACATGCGTTTGCTCGTCGCGCAGCATCTGCAGACGGTTCTCGATCGCCCGCAAATACCAATAGGTATCGGTCAGCTGCCGTGCGGTCTTGGGAGCGATCCACTTGGCTTTGGCCAACGCCGCCAGCGCCTCGCTGGTCGGTTTGACCCGCAGCGCCGCGTCGCGGCCCCCAGCAATCAACTGCTGGGTCTGGGTAAAGAACTCGATCTCCCTTATGCCGCCGCGCCCCAGTTTGACGTTGTGGCCCTCAACGCGAATGTCCCCGACGTTTTTGGCGATATTGATCTGGCGCTTCATTGCCTGAATGTCGGCAATGGTGGCGAAGTCCAAATGCTTGCGCCAGACATAGGGGGCCAGTTCCTTGAGGAACGCGGCGCCAACCCGCTTGTCACCGGCGCAGGCGCGCGCTTTGATCCAGGCCGCACGCTCCCAGTTCTGCCCGCGGCTTTCGTAATAGGCCAAGGCCGCGTCAAACGAAATGGCGACCGGGGTAGAGCCCGGGTCCGGTCGCAGCCGCAAATCGGTGCGAAACACGTAGCCGTGCTCCCGCCGGTCCTCCATCAACCCAACAAGCCTTTGCACCATGCGGGAATAGATTTTGGTGGCCTCGAAAGGGTCAGCCAACACGCCAAGCTCGGGATCAAAAAACGCCACGATGTCGATATCGGACGAATAGTTGAGCTCACGCCCGCCGTGTTTACCCAGCGCGAAAATGGCCAGACCGGAATTGGCGGCGGTGTGGTGTTCTGGCGGCAGCGTCAATTGGCCTTTGGCACCGGCCTGACGCATCAGCAGATTGAGTGCAGCATCGAGAGCCGCATCACCAAGATCGGACAGGGCCGCAGTTGATTGGGCTGTGGTCCAGGCGCCGCCTGTTTCAGCAATTGCGGCCAGCAGTGCGGTGCGTCCCTTGGCAATGCGCAAAACCGGGGCCAAGGTCTCCTCGTCAGCGCCGGTTTGACCGGACGCCACGACTGTCGCGAGGATAGACGCGAACGCCTGATCGGCCCCTGCCTGCATGGCACCGGCCAGCCAGGTGGCGTTGGCCTGCGCCAATGCCAACAAATAAGGCGCCGTCTCCAGTAAGGGACCGAGTGCCGCAGAGGCCGTCGCGATCGTTCGCATCTGGTCCGTGGGCAAGTCGGCAAGCCAGGCATCAAAACTTGGGTGTGGAATGGGTGGTAATGGTGCAAGCGTCAGGGTCATGAGCATGGGATAGCTGGCAGCTCGCGCGCGGACAAGGGCCTGGGTGGAGCCGACGCCGCGAAAACCTAGTCCGCCGGGAAGTCCATCACCGCCCGGACGCCGGGTGAATTGTCTTCGATCCGGAATTGCCCCTTATGCAGGCGGGTGACCGCGTCAACAAGCGACAGGCCCAGCCCAGAGCCGGTTTCGGTGCGGCTTTCCTCGAGGCGGACGAAGCGCTCGAGCACGCGTTTGCGATCGTCGGGGGGAATGCCGGGACCGTTATCACCCACTTCAATGACCACCCGAGCACCAATCTGGCGGACACCCACCGTGATCTTTCCGGCCGTTCCGGGGGTTGGCCCGCCGTATTTCATGGCGTTTTCGACCAGATTGACGATGGCCTGGCCGATCAATTCGCGATTGGCATGTAAATGGATGCCATCGGTTATGCTGGTTTCCAGCGCAATGCCCCGATCTTCAGCCACCGGGCCATAGAGCTCGGCAACATCGGCAACGACGGCGCTCACATCGATGTCGCCGAGCGTGCCCGAGGGGGCACCGGCCTCGGCACGGGCGATCAACAGCAATGCGTTGAAGGTTTGGATCAGCTTGTCGCTTTCAACGATGGTGGTCTCAAGCGCATGACGCCGATCATCATCTGTCGCACCGTCCCGCAGGGCGGATTCGGCCTGATTGCGCAATCGGGTCAGCGGGGTCTTAAGATCATGGGCGACATTGTCGGTCACCTCTTTCAGACCCTGCAGCAATTGCTCGATGCGATCGAGCATGGCGTTGAGACTGGTGGCAAGCCCGTCGAACTCATCATTTCGCCGCGTGACCGGCACGCGCTCGGACAGGTTTCCGGACATGATGGTGGATGAGGTGGCGTTGATGGCGTCGATGCGGCGCAATACCCGGCGGGCCGTGATGCCACCGGCGATCACCGAAAACACCAGGATACCGCCAACGCCGAACAAAAAGCTCTGGATGATGATTGCGGTAAAGCCGCGCCGCTCGACCACGTCGCGGCCAACAACCAGGCGCAGGCCGCTGGCCAGAAAGACTGTCCGCACCACGGCAAAGCCCCGACGCCCGACGGCGGGGCGGTCGTCATTGGCGTCGAGCGGCAGGGCGCGTTCATAGTCAAAGCTATAAGTGCCCTCGGACTGTAGCACATTGGCGGGAATCTTGGCGATATTGCCCAACAAAAATAGCCCGGAATAATCCCCCAGATAGTAGATGCCGGGACCGGGATTTCGGGCTAGCCGTTCGATAGCCAGCGCAATGCCACGCATCCCGCGTTGATTATCAATGCGTTGCAATTGGGCGACTTCACGGTCGATATCGTCCGCCTGCTGACGCTGGATCTGCACGCTGGACTGCCAGCCGATGAAGGCCATCAACAGGATCGAGAACAGCACAAAAATCAGGATGAACGTCGCCGTCAGCCGAACTGTGGAGGTGCGCCAAAGCTGGGATAAACGGAGCACGATTTACTCGCGGATCATGTAGCCGGCGCCACGCACGGTTTGCAGCAATGGCGTAGCATGACCCTTGTCGATCTTGGAGCGCAAACGCGACATGTGAACGTCAATAACGTTGGTCTGCGGGTCAAAATGATAGTCCCAGACATTTTCCAGCAACATGGTCCGTGTCACCACTTTACCAGCGTTTTTCATCAAATATTCGAGCAGGCGAAACTCGCGCGGCTGCAGAAGAATTGCCTCACCCTCCCGTTCGACCCGACGCGAAAGCCGGTCCAGCGACAGGCCACCGACCGCATAGCTGGTCGCGGCTTCTGATGGGCTTGATCGGCGCGCCAAAACTTCGACCCGCGCGAGCAGCTCGGCAAAAGCATAGGGCTTGGTCAGATAATCGTCACCGCCGGCACGCAGGCCGGTCACCCGATCATCGACCTCTCCCAATGCCGACAGGATCAACACTGGGGTCTTATCGCCCTCGGCGCGCAGGGACTCAACAATGGACAACCCGTCCCGGCGCGGCAACATGCGGTCAACAATCAGCACGTCGTAGTCCATGCCCGAGGCCATGGCAAAACCGGTTTCGCCATCGGCGGCGTGATGGGTGACATGGCGGGCTTCGTCCAAAGCCTGGATGAGGTAGCTGGCTGCTTCACGATCATCTTCGATCAACAGAATCTTCACGGCGACACCCTCAGAGGCAGTGTGTGCTCCAGCCCCGGGGAGTGTCCCCGGGGCTGGATGGAATGGCCTATTCGGCCAATGGCAAACCAATGAAGCGGGCTTCACCACCGCGGCTGGCCTTGACCAAGGCCGTCGTCAGGCCCTTGTCTTTGACACCCTGAAGAGCGGCTTCAAACTCATCAAGATTGGAGATCGGCTTGTTGTCAACTTCAAGGATGGCATCGCCAACGGCAAACCCCTTGCTGGCCGCCGCGCTATCAGGATCAACGTCCTGGATCAGCACCCCACCCGTACCGTCGGCATTGGGCACCAGGGTCAAGCCGACACTGGATTTGGCTGGCATCATCTCGGCCGGTGGCGTTGGTGCCTCCGGTTCCGCCTGGGCCACCGACTCGGCCAGCGTCTCCAATGTCACCGAGATCTTGACCTCGGCACCATTGCGCCAGATCGTCAGCTCGACCGGCGTCGTTGGCGCCTTGCTGGCGATGGTGCGTGACAGGTCAAGCGCATCATTGATCGGATCTCCATCGACCGCCGTGATGATGTCGCCGGATACGATACCAGCCTTGCCCGCGGGGCCGTCAACGGTGGGCTCGCGCACAATGGCGCCCTTGGCTACGGAAAGGCCAACGCTGTCGGCAATGTCCCGGGTTACATCCTGGATCGACACGCCGAGATAGCCGCGCACAACCGAGCCGCCCTTGATCAGTTGGTCCACGATCTGTCGAACGGTTGAGGCCGGGATGGCAAAGGCGATACCGACATTGCCGCCATTGGGGGAATAGATGGCCGTGTTGACGCCGACAACCTCGCCCTTGAGATTGAAGTCGGGGCCACCCGAATTTCCGGAATTGACCGCAGCGTCAATCTGCAGAAAATCGCCGTAGCTGGAACCGCCAATGTCACGACCCTCGGCCGAGATGATGCCCACGGTCACTGTGCCACCGAGACCAAACGGATTACCCACGGCCACGACCCAATCGCCGACGCGGCTGCGTTCGGTTTCAAAATTGACGAATGGCAGGTCGGTGCCCTCGATCTTGAGGACGGCAAGATCAGTGCGCTCGTCGGTGCCGACGATGGTTGCGAGCTTTTCCTCGCCGCCATCAAACACCACCGTCACTTTGGTTGCGCCTTCAACGACGTGATTATTGGTGACGACATAGCCGTCAGCCGAAATCACAAAGCCTGAGCCGGCTGCCTGGAATTTGCGCGCGGCGGGCGGACGCCCATCGCCCGGCCCGTTCCGGCCGGGGCCCTGGTTGCCAAATTGGTCAAAAAAATCCTTGAACGGATGGCCGTCGGGCAGGTCAGGGAAATCGAAATTCGGCTGCCCATCGCCGCGACCTTGGCCCTCGATCTCCTCGGCCTCAACCAGAATGGACACCACGGCGGGCTTGACCGCCTCAACCAGATCGGCAAAGCCGACCACTTGGGTCATAGGCGGCACAATAATCTGGGCGGCCGGCTGAACCTGGGCGCTAACCTGCTGGCTGGACAGTACGAGGGCGGTCGACCCACCGCCGATGGCGACCAACAACGCCAGCGCAGAAGCGCCGATCCAGCGACGTGTACGCGAAAGAATATTCGGGCGCATTTAAGAAGTCTCCTAAGGCAAGCTCTCAACAGCTTATGGAAGGAAAGATAGATGCCTCCTCATTGCTGCCAAGTTGCGCCAACATTAAACTTTGGTAACGCTCGCGGCGAAGGTGTGGCGCTGCCGGAACACCATTGGGACACAATCTGAAATCTAAGTGCGCGGCGGGGTATCCGGGTCTGCCGCCAAGGCCAGCAAAGCCGCCTGTTCTGCTGCGGAAAGTGGTGTCGCCAACTCTGGCTGGCGACGTCGGGCCGCCAGCACGATTGCCACAAACCCGACCAACAGCAACAGCGGCGCCGCGGCCCAAAGCACGAGAGTGTGAAGTCCCAGCACCGGGCGCAACAGCACGAACTCGCCGTAACGGTCCACCAGATACTGGCGGACCTGATCATCGCTGTCACCGGCCGTCAGCCGCTCGCGCACCAATATGCGCAAATCGCGGGCCAAGTCAGCGTCGCTATCGTCGATGGACTGGTTTTGACAGACCAAACAGCGCAACTCCATCGAGATGGTCCGCGCCCGCGCTTCTAGAGCCGGATTGGGTAGAATCTCATCCGGGTTCACCGCCATCGCCGGAGCGCTCAGGGCCAACAGCAGACCAATGAGCAGCGCACGGAACCATGTCATTGTGCGGCCTCTAGCGATGGCTTGCTTGCCGGGCGCGGCGCACCGACCCGTCGGCGCCGGTCCGTCAGCGAAAACAGCCCAGCAAAGGCCATAAACAGGGTGCCGATCCAGATCAGGGTCACATAGGGCTTGTGCCAGATGCGCACGACATGGGCGTTGTTGCCCGCCTCGCCCAATTGCAGATAGAGCTGCGAAAACCCATAGGTCTGGATTGCCGCTTCGGTCGTCTGCATTCCGCTGGCCACAAAGGTCCGGCGCTCTGCGGCAAAGCTGCGCTTGGTGCCATCAGGGCCGGTGGCCGTGAAGGTGCCGATTTCCGTCTGATAATTGTCGCCTTTTGCGGTTTCAAATTTGTCAAAACTCACAGCATACCCGGCAAGCTCGGCGCTTTGACCGGGGTTGAGGGCGGTAACGAGTTCGCTCTCCCACGCTGTGGTAGCGACGATACCAAGAACTGTGATGCCCACCCCGAAATGAGCAATGGCAGTGGACCAGACGCTGCGCGGTAAGCCGAACAGGCGGCGCAGGCTCTCGAGCGGGGTCAACCGACCGATCCTGCCGCGTTCAACCAATTCTGCCAGAGCACCAAAACTCACCCAGAAGCCCAGCAGCAAACCGACTGGCGCCAGGGAGATGCTGACCCCGCGAAGCGCCGAGATCAGCACCGTGAGAAACACCGCCAGTGCCGCCGCTGCGATCAAACGCTGTGCGGCCCCCAGCACATCGGCGCGCTTCCACGCCAAAAGCGGGCCAAACGGCAACACCACCAAGAGCGGTGTCATCAGCGCGGCAAAGGTCAGATTGAAAAACGGCGCCCCTACTGAAATCGTGGTCTTGGCCAATGCGTCCAGAACCAACGGATACAGCGTTCCGACCAGCACCGCTCCCAACGCAGTGGCCAGGAACAGATTATTGAGAATGAGCGCGCCTTCGCGACTGACCGGCGCAAACAGCCCACCTTGGCGCAGGGTCGACACTCTGAGCGCAAAAAGGAAGAACGCGCCGCCAATGAACACCGCCAACAGCGACAGGATAACCAGCCCGCGCGTCGGGTCGGAGGCAAAAGTATGGACAGAGGTCAGAATGCCGGACCGGACCAGGAATGTGCCCAATAGCGAGAGCGAAAAGGTGATGATGGCCAAAAATACTGTCCACACCCGCAGCGCATTGCGCTTTTCCATGACCAGCGCCGAGTGCAGCAGCGCCGTACCAGCAAGCCATGGCATGAAGCTGGAATTCTCCACCGGGTCCCAGAACCACCAGCCGCCCCAGCCCAGTTCGTAATAGGCCCAGTAGGAGCCCATGGCGATGCCAAGGGTCAAAAAGCTCCAGCTCAGGATCGCCCAGGGTCGAACCCAACGAGCCCAAGCCCCATCAATGCGCCCCGAAATCAGCGCAGCAATGGCAAAGGAAAAGCAGATCGAGAACCCAACATAGCCGGTATATAGGAGCGGGGGATGGATCGCGAGGCCGATATCCTGCAACACCGGATTTAGGTCTGCGCCCTGCAACGGCGCCGGGGTGAAGCGCAGGAATGGGTTGGAGGTGAAGAGCGTGAACCCCGCGAAGGCGGCGGTTAGCAAGCTCTGGGTCGACAGCACCAGCGTCAATAAATCCCGTGGCAGTGTTTTGCCAAAGCCCGCAACCATCGCTCCAAAGGCAACGAGGATGAGAACCCACAGCACCATTGAGCCTTCATGGTTGCCCCAAACGCCGGAAATTTTGAACAGCAGCGGCTTGAGCGAGTGAGAATTATTGACCGCTAACGCCAGCGAAAAATCCGAGACCACAAAAGCCTGGATCAAGGCGGCAAACGCCACAGCGACCAACACGAATTGCAGGATCGCTGCCTGGCTGACAAACTGAGCAATGCGCGCACCACTACGCCAAAAAACCAAACCGGCAAAAGCCGCAAGGGTCGCGATGGCAAACGCGAGGATGAGGGCGAAGTGGCCGAGCTCAATCGACATTAGTTGGCAA
This sequence comes from Devosia equisanguinis, assembly GCA_943372435.1. Classification (GTDB taxonomy): domain Bacteria; phylum Pseudomonadota; class Alphaproteobacteria; order Rhizobiales; family Devosiaceae; genus Devosia; species Devosia equisanguinis_A. The sequence goes on along the minus strand of CALRYQ010000003.1, from coordinate 330,342 downwards.
CGCTTGTCTGATCAGGGTGCCATTGGCCGCTCGCCTTTAGCGCCTCGACAACGTCCTTGGGGATGTAATTCTCATCATGCTTGGCCAGAACATTGGTCGCCGCAAAGTCACCCTCTTTAGTCAGACTCCCTTCAACGACCACGCCTTGTCCCTCGCGAAACAGATCCGGAAGGATACCGACAAACTTTGCTGTGATATCGGCCCCACCATCGGTGACGACAAAGGTATTGTCCTGACCAATTTGTACCCAAGTGTCGGCCTTGACCAAACCGCCGAGACGAATGGCTTGGCCGGTTTGCAGGTCCCGGGCGGCAATGTCGGATGGCGAGTAGAAAAACACGATTTGGTCGCGCAGGGCCACCAACACCAGAGTGGTGGCCAGACTAAATACGATTGCCAGACCAGCAATGACAGCCAGACGCTTCTGCTTCCGACTCCAACCCTTTCGCCGTACCAAATCAATCGGTGTCATGGCTTTATTCCATTCAAAATCAGCCCGCCGGCCAGCGCTGTTTCATCCAGATCGCCGCGGTCAAAGGTTTTGGGGTAAGCGGCGACGGCCCGTTCGTAGGCGCGCTGCGCGGCGGCTTTGTCGCCAAGGACCAGATAGGATCGAAGCAACTGCGTCCACTCCTGGATTGAGCCGCCGCCGGTATTGAGGCGCGAAGCCAACCCCTCGACCATGCCCTTGATTGCCTCGGATTGGCTCGATGTGGTCGCCTCGGACGGACTACCACCCGACAGCGCAAACTCCAGGCCCTGCCGGGCGGTCGTGACCCATGGCTCGTCAGCTTTTGCCAGAGAAAGCAGGGCAGTCCACGCCTCAACGGCGGACGGATAGTCGCCAATTCGATTCAGCTCACCGGCAATATAAAAACGGGAGCGGACGTCAGCGGGATCGCTGGTGGCAGCTGCCATGAGCAAGTCCATCGCCTCGCCCTCAGCTGAGCCCTGGTGCTGCATCATCAGCGCCTCGGCCAGATTGGTTTGCAAGGTTGCGGTCTTGTCGCCAAGCTCCAAAACCCGGCGATAGGCGCGCTCAGCGTCCGAATAGCGTTCCGATTTCATATAGACCGGCGCGATTACGCTCCAACCGCGCAAATCGTCCGGATGGATGGCAAGTTCGGCTTCAATCCGGGTCAGCGCCTGGTCGACATCAATGGCTTGCGTTGGGACATCAGCGCGACCGGCCAGCGGCTGGCTAAGGATGTCGGGACTACCGAGCATCGCATAGGCCCCCAACGCCAAGACCGCGATCGCGGCTATGGTGAGGACAGACGCGCCTCGGCCGAACTGCCATCTGCCAGATTTTGGGACGATGGTTTCGCCCTGCTGGCGCAGCATCTCCCGCGCCAACTCGCCTTTGGCGGCCAGCGCTTCGGCCTCTGCCAACGTGCCCGCAGCTAGGTCGGCGTCGATCCCAGCCAGCACAAGGTGAAAATGCCTGTTGGTGACGCCCGATTCGGACGCAGTTTCGTTGACCATTCGTCCGGCAGACGCGTAATAGAGCGCAGCACAGGCGATAGCGGTAACGATTGTGGCAACGAACCAAAACAGCATTGGCAAAAACAGCCCGACGCCGGTGTGCGGCAATACCTCCGCATCTATAAGCGGATTGGTGCCAAAAACCATAAAAACACGCTGCTGGCGCGGGGACGGATTGCCACAGGGGCCGCGCGTTTGGCTGCTCGCGGTCAGACGATGAGCGAGACCGCGGTTGATTTTGCCATTTTCGGGTCAGATCCTCTGGCTCTGCTGCTCGCAGGCCTATTGGGAAAAATTCACCGCCAACGCGTCGTCCTGATTGGCACCGCCCGTCCGGCTTTCCGATTGGCCCAGGCGGTTGACTTGTCGATTGGCCCGGTCACCCGTCCCGAGACCTGGGCGCTCCTGGCTGGAGTGGTCCCCGAAACCATGAAATTACTGGTGCGGATCGGCGCCAACACATCGCTCATTCCGGTTAACCCGATCCTGTTTGCCGATACGGCGGCGGGCAAGCAGGCGCTGCCCTACATTCGCCACACCGCGCTCGGGTTCGGCCAATCAGTCGACCGCTATGCGGCCGGGGCGCTGGGCGGTCAACGGGACGCGATCCAGTTTCGCGACGCGTTCCGGCTTGATCCCGTCCGACTTGAGCCGCCGATGGCGAAATGGCTGAGCCGCAGCAAGGTCATTCGGTTGGCCTTGGCTGATGTCTCGGCGACATTTGAGGCCGACGGCAGCGCCCGGATTGTCAGCGGGGAGCGCACCATCACCGCGTCCCGCGCTATCCTTGCCGACGATGCGGCGATCTTGACCCTTGTTCCGGTCAATCGTCGTGCCGGCGTGCTGGTGGAAACATCAGTGACCAGCATTCTGACCGAACCGACGGCACCCTTGTCGAGCAGCGTCATGGTGCAAGTGGACGCGGGCATTGTCCTGACGCAGGCAGGCTCCAAGGCGATTGCGGGGCTTGCGGTGGGTTCGCCCGATACCACCCTTGCAAAGATCGGGGCATTACTGGCCAACCACGAGCACCTGCGGCTGGCAGGACAAGCCGGATTCATCCGGCTGCACTGCGCCGATGGTGGCAGCTATTTCGGGCAAATCGGTGGTGACGGTCCATACCTGATCGGAGGGATATCGCCGATCGGAGCGTTTATCGCCCCAGCTCTGGCTCGCTGGTTTGCAGGCAACGCGACCGCTTCGGAAAGCGCCTACTTCACGGCCCGCGGGGGCCGCGACCATGCCTCACCGATGGTCAGCGAATTGTCGCCGGTCATTGCAGCATGACATTGCAACCGCACCGCCTCACTCTGGACAAGCCTCATGCACTGGGTGGCAGCGCCATCAACCGTCAAAGGCCGCTGCAGTTCCGCCTGAATGGTCGGACGATCCACGGGTTCGAAGGTGACACAGTCCTCAGCGCGGTCTTGGCCGCAGGAATTGATAGTGTTGGCCTGTATCGCGGCCAGTTGTTGGCTCTGAGTGAACGCTATGCCCCGTCGGTGGTTGCCGCAGGCGCCCAAGATGCGGCGCGGCAGGCGCTGCCGATGGCGCGGATCCCGGCCATGGATGGCGCGGATCTTGTTACGTTGGGGAGCCAACCACAGCGCGGGCGGCTGGCCGGGCTGGCGGATTTGTTCGGCCGGACCTCGCGCACGCTTGGGATCAACCTTGACCATTTCCTGCTCCAGCCGTGGCTGGACGCGGCGGCGCAACCGGGCCCAATCAGCGACGTCATTGTGGTTGGAGGCGGGGTCGCGGGAATGACCGCGGCAATCGCCGCCGCCAGACTTGGCCGCAGCGTTTGCTTGATCGAGCGCAATTCATACTTGGGTGGCGCCGCGGTGCTGTTTGGGAGCATGGAGGGCGAGGAGACACCGGCTGAAAGCGTGGCGCGACTGAAACGGGAACTGGCCGCCCTGCCCAATATCGTCATCCTGCTGCGATCCGACGCCATCTCGGTGCACCCAGGCCGCGTCATCGTGCATATTGTGGATAGTGGCGACAGCCTCCCGTCTGGTCGCATGGAGATGCTCACTGCTGGTGCAATCGTGCTCGCAAGCGGGACCCTTGAGCGATTGCCAGTCTTCCCGGGCAATCGTCTCCCCGGCGTCAATGGTTCGCTGGCCGCATTGGAGCGGGCCCGCAATTATGGCGTATGGGCCGGGCAGTCCGCGGTGTTCTCAACGGTTGCGGGCGCGCCATACCGTGTTGCCATGCAGGCGAGCGATGCGGGGATAACTGTCCTCCGTATCGCTGACGCCCGCCCCAATCCGCAGTCACGGTTCATCGAATTCACCAAGGCCTATGGCATCAGGCGGGCATCAGGCATGGCGCCGGTTGGCGCTGCGGTCGCGACAGGGGGCAAACACGGATTGTCAATTTCCCTTGATCTGGCGTTCGACGGATATCACCAAAAGGAAGCTCCGATGATTGCCGACCAGTTCGTCGTCTGTGGCGGCTGGCAACCAGATCTGTCGCTCTGGCTAACAGCCGGAGGGAAAATCGCATGGGACAGCGCTACCCAACGGCTGCAAGCCGAACTCGGGCCAGCGGGTGTCGCCTTGGCCGGCTCTGCTGCGGGCTGGATCAGCAAGCAGGCGTGCATGTCCAGTGGAGCCGATGCCATCAACTTTTCGTTTGGGCGCAAGCGCAAGCCGATCGTCGAACGCCAAATCGATGCGGTTTATGATACTCTGGATGGCCACACGCCTGTTCCCGGCACATCAACTGCAATCACTGGCAAGGCACCGGCCTTTCTTGACAATGGCGAGCGCCTGAACGCAATTCCTGACGCAACGGGCCGAACCTGGTGGTTTATGCGCAAACCCACGGCCTGGTCGTTATCGCAATTGCCTCAGGCCTTCAGCGTTTGCGATATCGCTGCTGGCGTGCAAATGGGAGCGATCGCGGCTCAAGACGCCGGCGAGATCGCCGCGGAGCGCTGCCCGTCGTCCAGCGACCTCGTGCATCTGCCGCCGATGCCAATCGAAAAAGAGCAAGGCGACGCACCGCCGGCGCTGATCCCGGACTATTTGCGCGGCCGCTTTGGGGCGCAGCCGCAAGTGTGGCGCATCGAAACGTCTGAGGTTCGCACGATCGATCGCGGGGCGCTGATTTTTGTCAACTCCGACCAGTCCGACCCGCGCCAAGCGATTGGCGTTGTGCTGCTGTCAGACCCCGCCCAGGTTTTGGCCCTAATCGGTCGAAGCGACGCCAAAAGCGGTGATGGCATAACTGTGCGCGACGAAATGCGCCCGCTTTCGGCCCGCCTGCTCGAACGCCACGAGGTTGGCGCTTAAGCCCAGTGTTCGGCCGCCGTCCGCGCCCGCCTGAGCGTATCGGCGTATTCTTGATTGAACCTGACTTCCGCCATCTTGATCCCGACGTCGAGGCGCTTGCTGACAATTCGATTGTTCGGGTTTTGCCGCAACAGCTCCAAATTGCTGTTCAGGTGGAGTTCGAGCGCTTGTCCGGACTGGCTCCAAGCCTGATCGAAAAGCGTGTTGACCGCCAGGGAATCCTTGCAATCACGGATTGTCGCCAGCAGATAGATGCCATTCAGCGCCGACAGCAGGCGATCGTCATCGAGCCGGTCAAAACCATCACGGCCCTTGCGCAACGATTGATTCATGTCGGGCACCACTTCCCGAAGGCGAGGCTCGATGCGTTCAGAAACCGCCTTGGTCAGGGCGGCAATCACCGTCGCCCAACGGCCACTCCGGGTCAACTCAACATAGCCGCCCACGCTGCGCATCAGCCGATGGTATCGATCCAGTCCACGACAGGTCAGGTCAATATCGGCAAAGGCGCCCATGGGCTGCAACGCGACCAGCTGGTTTTGAGCATGTGCCAGGAAACCGTCGACAAGCGGGCCGAAGCCCGCGCGCACGATCGAGGTTTCGGTGCCATTGCCGACCAGACGCACCATCGCCGCAATGAGCCTGCCTGGGTTTGTCACCTGCCCAATCGCGGCCTGCAACAACAAGGCCGCAACGGCCGAGTCCTGTAACGGCATTGATTGCAGTGCGACACCGAGAGCGACCTCGTCAGGGATAGCATTTGTTGATTTACCGAACGCCTGTGCCTTGGCAAGCAAGCCGCGCGCACGCAGTGCGTTGATGACAACCGGCAGCCGTTCAAAGCTGTCGTCACCGCCCAACTGGGTCCGCAACCGACGCGCATATTCCCCGTTTGATCCCGCTTCCGCGACAGCATCGCGGATGCGGCTGAGCACGTTCGGCATCAAGGGTTCGAGTTCGTCCGCGGTCATCTCACCGCTTTCGACGCGGTCAAAACTCATAAGATCAGTGCACAAATCGCGGGCAACCCAGGTCCAAATCGCCTGTGCCTGTTTGCGCCCGATTGAGCCGTCAAAAGTGAACTTTACCGGATCGGAAACCAGAACTGGATCGATCATACCGAGGAACGGCAATACCATCGGCCTCACAGCGCTGCGGGACGAGTACGGTTTGGAACCGGCGATTTCGGCGATTGCCGGAGACGGCACTGTGGGCATTGTTGTCGATACTGATAGAGCAATCGGTCCAACAGCTTAGCGCTGTAAGGTAAACAATCCCTCTTCGCAGCTCGCCCGATCGCGCTGCCTCAAGCTTAAACCAAATTGGGGACGACGGTCCAGGTGCCGGTTTGCTCGCGGCAAGCGGTGCCCTTACGCGGATAGTCTTTGCCGCCGATTTTGACGGTGTGGGTGAAGTCGCGGCAGTCCAAATTGTTAACCCGCACATAGGGGCCCACTTCAACCGCACCAGTCGTGCCCTTCTCGCCAGTCCATTTGCGCACCGCGCCCGGCCGCCCAAACTGCAAGGCGAAGAACTGCGCCGAATTGGCCGCCGTTGAATCGGCTGCGGTCATGAGCACCAGCGCTGCCGGATCGATGAACCCCGCCGACACATTGGTGGTCTGGAGTGCGGCCAAAGTGGTTTGGGCTGGCGTTGGGCCGGAAAATACCGGTGCCGCCGGGGCGGTTACGACCGGAGCCTGATTGTAGGCTGACTGGCCCATACCCGCACAACCGGCCAAGGTCAGAGCCAACAGTGGCATTGCAACGCGGATCAATCGGTTCATGGTTTTGGTCTCTTGAGAGTCTGGTGTTCTTTGGGTGGCAATGCGGCGAAAGTGCGTCAGCTCTTGGTCATTGAGCCCAACCGAGCCGCTGGCAACACCAATTCCACCAGCAGACCGCCAAGAGCGGAAGGTTTAAGCTCCAATGTGCCGCCGTAGACATCAACCAATTCCTTGACGATATCGAGCCCCAAGCCGCTCCCCGGCGTTTTCTCGTCCAGTCTGACGCCACGGCGCAACACTTTCTTGGCGTCATCCTCGGAAAGACCCGGACCATTATCGTCGATGCGGATCAACAGGGTATTGGATGTTTCCGTTCGCACAGCGGACAGTCGGATGCCAACCTGGCCCTTGGACCATTTGCAGGCGTTGTCGAGCAGATTGCCTGCCATCTCTTCCAAATCAGCCTCGTCGCCTCGAAACCAGGGCAGCGATGCGTCGGGCCGTTGAAATGCCACCGTGACATTGGGATGAATCTTACGCATGACCCGGCTCAAACGCAGCATGATGACCGTCGGGTCGGCCTTTTTGCCCACCACCGTCGCCCGGGCAGCCAGGCGTGCTCGCTCCAAATAGGTGGCAACCATGGTGCTCATTTTTTCACTTTCGCCGAGCACGATTTCGGCGAGCGCACCCTTTTTGGATGCCGCCTCGTTGCGCAACACGGCAATTGGCGTCTTAAGACCATGAGCCAGATTTCCGACCTGATTGCGGGCCCGCTCAATGATTTGGGCATTGGAGCGCAGCAATTCATTGACCTCTTCGGCCAACGGCGCGATCTCACGGGGATACTTACCATCCACGGTTACGCTATCCCCCTCACGGACCCGTTCAATTGCAGCGCTGAGGCGCGCTATCGGCCGCATGGCGAAGCGGGCGACAATTGCGCTCATGATGGCCAGCATGGCGCCGACAGCACCGAGCACGATGAAGGCCTGCCCGCGGAAATCCGCCACCAGATTCAATATCTCGCTCAGGCTGCCCGTCGCCATGATCTGATAGGTCTCGGGAAACACCGTCACCGTGCGCTGAACTACACGCAATCTGGTGCCGAAGGGGTCGTCGGTCACCTCGGTCTGGATACCGGTGGCATCGGGTGCCGTCAGTTTGATCGGCAGGTCGATGCCCACGACCGAGGTCGAGAGGTTGTATAACTTGCCCTCCTCGTCACGGATCATCCAGTACCAACCAGACCGGGGTCGGTCAAAACGCGGATCGGGTAAACCAATCTGCTGGCTGGTCGGGTCGCCTGTTTCAAGCAACAGGCCAGTGAGACTCTCGACGTGGAAATCTAGCGTTTGGGTCAAACTCGTGTCGAGTGCGCGCGAGTAGAGGTCAGTCAGCAAGAAACCCGTCGTCACCAGCGCCAGGACCAACCAGCCGGCGGAAAGCCAGAACAGTGATGCAGCAATCGAGCCTTTGCGCATCTAGCTGAGCCCATCCGCCATCGGATCAGTCTTCTGCGATCTGGTAGCCCAGCCCGCGGACGGTCTGAATGCACTCATCGGGCAGCTTCTTGCGCAACCGACCGACGAAAACCTCGATCGTATTGCTGTCGCGGTCAAAATCTTGGTCGTAAAGATGCTCGGTCAACTCTGTCCGCGAAATGACCTTGCCTTTGTGGTGCATCAAATAGGACAGCAGGCGGAGTTCGTGGCTCGTCAATTTGACTGACTGTCCATCCACCGTTACCTTGCCGGACCGGGCGTCGAGCCGAACCGAACCCGCAACGATCTCGTTGGATGCATGTCCGGCGGCGCGGCGAACCAGCGCCCGCACCCGTGCCAGCACTTCTTCCATATGGAAGGGCTTGGCGACATAGTCGTCGGCTCCGGCGTCAATACCCTGGACCTTGTCGCTCCAGCGGTCTCTAGCCGTCAGCAAAATAACTGGGGTGGTCTTGCCGGCACGCCGCCAGGCTTCGAGCACTGACAGGCCGTCCATCTGCGGCAGGCCGATGTCGAGCACGATTGCGTCGTAGGGTTCGGTATCGCCGAGGAAGTGACCTTCCTCGCCGTCAAAAGCGACATCGACCGCATAACCGGCTTCGGTCAACGCTTCCTTGAGCTGCCGGTTGAGGTTGGTATCGTCTTCGACAACCAGAATGCGCATGTACCAGCCCCGCTGTTTACTCAGTCTTACTGGGCGCTTAGAATCAGGTTCTCGGCCTGCCCATCGGCTCTCAAGATACCGATAATATAGACCAATTCGCCGCCTTCTTCACAGACCTGATAGTTTAGCATCTCTAAGCTATCAATCCCGGCTTCTTCCAGCACTTGGTACTGGCTTTTGATCAGCCCGGCATCGATGGCATTTTGAGTTTCAAGGCTTGTATAGCATACGTCCTGGGCATTGGCCGTCGGGGCCAATCCCAGAATCAGCATTCCCAGGAATGCGGCAAGGGCGAAGGATTTGCGAGGCAGCTTTGTCATGGTGGCAATCTAGAATGAAGATGCTGAATGGGACATGAATGCCAGACAGACACCAAAACCGCAAAAAATATCCCGGCCTAGGCCCGGCCGACTTCGGTTTTTATGCCGCGGCGCAGGAAAATAACAGCCAAGGCTTCCATGATCAAATGGCCGGCCGAGGCGCTGTCAAAACTGGGCAAGTCGACTCCAAGCAATTGCGCCAAACCGACGATCAACATGAATGCCGCGACGAGGTAGGTCTTGTAGCCTGCTAGATTGGACATATTATTGCTCCGTTGGTGGTTGGTTGAGTTTGGGGAAAAACTGGGCCCCGCCATGGCCAAGGCCGCTATTCGAATGGCCTGCACCCGGGCTTTCCAGCCCCGCCCGAACACAGGAAACGTGCGCAATCGGGCCAGAAAACCCTCCCGCCGGTTGCACAGTGTGTCGATCAATCCGGCCGCCCCCTGCAATCCGACAGAGGTCCTGATCGCATCCAGAGCCAGCGGTCCGATGTACCCGTCGGCGGAAATGTTGAGCGATTGCTGAAGCGCGCGGATCGCCCGGTCCGGACCCGAATTGACGGCGAAGTCGAACACCGCCAAATCCACGCCTTCCGGCAACTCACCAGCCCGACATCGATCCCAATAGGACGCCCGATATATCCGCGCCGCTTCGCTACGCTCCAGCCCTTGAACCGCGTTCTTTGGGAGCGCCCACCACGGTGAAACCTTGCGCCAGCGCGCCAGCGTCTTGCGGGTGATGCCCAGATTGGTGGCCCCGCCGGGATCACGCGGATTGTCGACATATCCCCCCTCGTAGTGCAGCACCAGGTCGAGGCAAATATCGAAACGGGACCTAGCCATTGAACGCTCCTGTTGCCTTGTGACCAGGTCCATATACCGGGCCAATCTGTTGGACGCTGTAACCAAACGCGCTGGGTGGCGTCCCAAAATCGGCGCTCTGCTGGGCTGCCGAATAGAGGGCAATCGGCACACTGCTCTCGAACATGCGCACGGCGGTTCCGCCGTTGAAAATCGTGATCTGATAGCGCTCGGGGAGATGATCCTGGGGGGCATCACCAGCCACCCAACCATTGCCATCGGCGCGGCTGCATCGGGTCCAGCCAAAAGAGATATCTGCCGATCCGCCAGCGCGCCGGGCCGTCAAGCCAACCGGGGCCAGCGGCAATACGGGGCCAGTGCCCGTGACAATGGACAGCGCTGTGCCGCTCAAATCGGCACTTCCGGCATAGACCCGAACCTGCTGCACCCCGCCCAAATGCTGCGTGTCCGCCGATAAGATGGTGGTCCCTCTATCCAGCACGATGATTTGGTTACCGCCGGAAACGGCGCCCATTGCCGCGCCGCTCCCCTCCTGGCCCCGCAGCAGACGGCTCAGTCGATAGGTTTGCGGCGCCATCAAAACCGCGTCGGCAAAGCCAATAATTTCCCATTCGCCAGCATCATTTGCCACCGCCAGACGATTGCCGCCCGCCAAGACCGTCAGCGGGTCGAGCGAGGCCAAATGCCCGGAAAGTAGCTCCACCGTAAGGGTATTGGCCTGGTCCCAAACCCCAATCGGTCCCATCGCGAACGCCGTGGTGACGGTGCCGATACTGCCCCGGCGCAACAGCCGAACGAGTTCGCGGCCCGTTGCGTCATCAACGAGCGATACCGCGCCGGGCCAGGGGTGCGCGTAGGCTGCAACTGCAAGCCTCGAACGCAACGGGTCCTCTGGAGTGGGCGGCAGCTGCGCCGCCACCACCACCGGCCGTGCTTGAGCAAAATTGCTGGTGGCGGCACTGCCCCGCACCAGCGGACTGACCGTCACCGCCTGGGGGTTAGGCTTGCTTTTCGCCCCAATGCTGCGCACGACGCCATCGCGGATCTCGGTCACCACAAACCGCCCGTCGACAACACCGTCGATCTCGATCAGGTCACCCGGTTCAATCGCCCCTTGAGACGGTGGCAGGGCCAGATCAATACTTTGGATGCTCATGCCCCGCTCGCCCAACAAGCGCTCGGCCGCCATGCGGGCCCCGGATGCATCGAGCACCAAGCCGCAGGTTTCTGCGGTCAAGGCGCCTTCAGTCTGACGCATCGCTGTCACCGTGCTGGTCAGATAGTCGCGTTCCCGGTCCACAAACGATAGCGCCATGCGCCCAATCGCTTCTCCCGGATCAGGTCGACGCTGCGCCAGCAATGGCTTGTCGGTCTCGGCAAGTTCGGATCGGCGGATTTGGACCACGCTTTGGTGTCCTTCTGCCTCCAGCAACAGGCCCGCCGCGCTGTCTCGCACGGTCAGCCCGGTCGTTTTCAAGACCGGCGACAACGCCTCGCGGCACGTCGACGCCTGCGCCAATTGGTAACCCAGGATGAGTGGAGCCGAAGCCATCGCCTCGGCCAGGGTCACATCGTAATCCCGGGCGATTGCCCTGGTCAGCTCATCGCTGGCCAACCCGCCCAGCCGTCCGGTCAACCAATGCCCGGTCGCATGGTTGGGGCCATCGGACCAGGTATTTGTCTGGTGCGGAAACGCCGGGAATGGCCTGGCGTCCCAGGTCCACAAATAGACCCGATCCAGGTCAACCATGCCGCTGGGATTGTTGGCGGTTTTCGACCAGAACAGCTGATGGGCTCGCAAAAACTGGCGCTGGATCAAGAGGTCGGCATGACCGCTGGAAAAATGCGGACGGCCGCTATCGGCGCTTTTGGGATCGCTGAAAACATTGGGCTGGTTGCTGGCCTTGTCGACTGCCCCGCAGCCCAGCTCGGTAAACCAGATCGGCTTGTTTGCCGCGACCCATGCCGTTGGGCTGGCTGCGCGGACCCCAAGCGGCCGATTGTAATGGGCATGGCTCCACCAATTGGCAATATCCTTGGGTCGCCAAATCCATGGCTCGGCGTAAGTCCCATCGCTGATCGCGGTGCGCACCCCTGCCGTCCGGGCCGCATCGGAGGCATAATACCAATCATAGCCCTCGCCACCGGCAATGTTTGCGCTCAGATAATCGAGGTCATAGCCCGAGGCTGCCAGCGCCGCGTCGGCGTGCTGGTCCCCGTCGCGCCAGTCGGACAACGGCATGTAATTGTCGATGCCGACCGCATCGATATCGGGCGAGGCCCAGAGCGGATCGAGATGAAAAAATTTCTCGCCAGCCGATTGATAGCCCGAATATTCCGACCAGTCGGCGGCATAGGTCAGTTTGGTGCTGCTGCCAACAATGGCGCGGACATCGGCCGCCAATGTGACCAAGGCATCGACGAAGGGGAACGCATTTTCCGCACCCCGCAAACTCGTCAATCCGACCAGTTCGGACCCGATAAACAGCGCATCAACGCCCCCGGCACTCGCCGCTAAATGCGCATAGTGCAGGATCATGGATCGGTATTTGGTCGCAAAATCCGCCACTTGCGCGTTGATCGCGCTGGTCTGGTCAGGCGTTCCCGCCCGGCCCGGCGCCGGAGCACAGGTTATGCGACCGCGCCAGGGATAGGCCGCCTGCCCCGTCCCCCCGCTATAGGGATCAGTCAGGCCATTGTCGGCTTGGACATCCATCAACACCATCGGATACAGCGTTACCGCGATGCCGCGGGCCTTGAGGTCAGCGATGGCCGCCAGAACGGCCGTGTCCGCAGGCGTACCGCCATAGGCGGGTCCGCCATCATGAGTTGAAATCACCGGCACGTCGCCGCGTCCCAATCCGGCGACGCTCCAGCTCACCCCATCAATCGAGCGGCTAGCGCTTTCAACCCGAGGCAGGATCTGGCAGGAGCCGCAGCGCAAATCATCGCCGAACCAGGCCACCACTAGCGCCACGCGCTCAAGGTTGGGGCACAATTGCTGCAATTGGTCGACCGACAGCGACCAATCGCTGCGATGCGCGGATACATGGGTGTTCTCGCCCCGAACCGCACCGGCCCCGAGCAGCCGCACAAGCGGGTTCGGATCATAGCCATATTCCGTACTGCCGGGGATGAGCGTCACCGCGCGGATCTGCGGCTCCAGCTCGCCGACCACCCGGCACAGTTCCACTGAAAACTGCGGAATGCGGTTGCCAAACTGGCTGATCGGCAATTGCTCAAACACAACATAGCAAAGCCCACGATAAGCGGGGGCTTTGCCCGCGCCCTGCGTCGCCTCAATCAAACTGTCGGACAATTGGCTCTCGTCGCCCCGATAAAAGCGGATGGTCAGCCCCTCGGTCTCCAGGATTTGCCCGTCGGCCCAAATCCGCCCCAACGTCTGGACCTCGCCCTCGCAAAATGCCACGGCAAAGCTGGCGCCGATTTCGTCCTCGCCCTCGCCACCGGACATTCCCTTGGCGCCGCCGCCTTCGGCGGTCAATAATTCCAGTTCGCGCGCCCAAATGATGTTGCCACTCACCCGGTTCCAGCCATAAAGGCGCGGCACCGCCCCGCCCTCGCTGGATCCTTGCAGGCGCAGATCATTGGCTATTGGCGGACGCTCCTCGCCAAATACCATGCCATCGACAGCGCTGCCGGCCAGCGCTCCGATTGCCCGGCCGAGCGTTGCGCCCAGCGGGCCGCCAAACAGGCCACCCACAAACTGTCCGGCCAGCGAAAAGGCCAAAGTTGCCATGCTCGGCTCCTACCAACGAAATGAAATCAGGCGAGCGGGGGAAATTCGAACCGCCCGGCGATGCGGCTGGCCCAGCCCGAAGTCAGATTGGCTTCGATCACACCCAATCGTTCTTGCGCGTGGATGAAGCGGTCATGGCTGACCAGAATGGCGCAGTGTTTGGGGTATACCGCCCGGTTAAGGGCAAACAACAACACCTGCCCGGCCGCCAAGGGGGCATCGGTTGCAATCAATAGTTTTGCCGCCGCTACGGCTAAGGCGCCCGCATGGGTGGGGTCGCGCAAATCGGCACGATATGGCGGCACCGAAACAGGTTCGTCGCCATATAATTGTCGCCAGACGCCGCGCAGCAGACCAAGGCAATCGCACCCCGCCCCCAATGTCGCCGCTTGATGGCGGTAGGGGGTGCCCAACCAAGGTCGGGCCGCCGCCACCACATCGCTGGCCTTCATTTGACCACCGCCCGCCCGTCGAGGGCATCGCGGTGGCGGGGGTGCCGCAGTACAAAGTCGCCGCCCGGAATATGGGGAAATCCCCGAAAATTGACTGCATTGCCGAACTTGGCCCCGCAGGTGGCAAAACGCCGATCGCAACCGGCATAGACCGTCAATGCGTCGCTAGGTTCGACCCAATCGCCCACCGGCGCTTCGAAGCTGAGGATGTCGACCGCCCCGAGCCGCTGCTGCACCAACACAGCGTCACGCAGACCAAGCCGCTTGCCATCTGTCCACTCGACGTGGCCGAAGGCGAACCAGTCGGCAGCAAACCCTGCCAGACCCGTCAATGCCAATCGGTGTCGGCCCTCGATCGCCTCGACCACCGCAAAGGCGCGAAAACTCGGCTGGTCCAAATTCACCCCACATTGGGGTCCGCCCAATCTGGTGTCACACAGGCTTTGGTAAACGCGACCACGTACACTGTTCAGCGCCTGTTGCCCCGAACGCAGCTCAGCACGAAACAACCCATCCTCGCGCACGATCTCGCCGATGGTGTCGCTTCGCACCAGATCACGCTGGGTGACGTCGCGCCAATTGACCCGAAAGCTCTCGACAGAGGCGCCGTCGTAGCGCCCGAGGGCAATGTCGTCCTCAGTGATGGCGTCGGCGTGCAATACCCCCATCACTTCGCTGGTATCGACCTGTCCGCCGAGTTTGACCGGCACACTTGTGCCGTCCAACCCATGGGCGGGCTCAAACACTGTTCCATCAAAACTGAGGGCCAGGTCGTGGTCGGTGAAGCCCAGCACCACGCCGTCGCGGCGTTGGATGCGCCAGCAATTGGCCAGCGTGGTTGCGCCACTGCCGATATGGGCGGCAAAACCCGGTTGCAGCGTTTTCATGTCAGGATTTCCAGCAATGGAATATTTGGGGCTTCAGCCGCATCAAAACTGGTTAGCTCAATGTCGAGTTGATCAATGTCGAAGCGCACCGGCACATCGAACAAGAACCCCGCCCTCACCGCGGCTCCGGTGGCCGGTGCCACCGAGAACCCGATGACCCCGGTCAGCAGATCAACAGTCCAGCCGCTGGTTCGCTCTACCCCCGCGACCGCGACCCGTACACTGCCAGCCACCGGCTTGGTAATGGGGCGGTGATAGGGGTCAAAACTGGCGCCGTAAGTCTTGGTCAGTGCAAAACTGGTTGTTATGCCATCGCCCGTCCCGATCCTCTGGTCGGTTGGATTCGGAGGAACAGCGCCAGAGGAAAAATCCAGTCCGTCACGCCACAAGAAGCCGTGGAAGCGGCCCCGCCGCTCTTCAAAAAATGCCAATACCGCCTGCATGTCGGCCCGACTTTTGACGCCATAACCGGCATTGTAGCGGCGGCGCGATTGGGCCCAGCGCGAGTTGCGCTCCTCTGCCCCGCTGGCCAGGGTCACAATATCGGTCTTGCGCCCCGGCCCGCCTCGCGCCCCCAGCGCGACATCGAGCGGAAAACGGACAGGGTGGAATGCCATGATGACTCCTCGAAATTGCGGTCAAAACCCGCCCCAATTGCTGGATGAGTGGTCGGCGCCACTGGACATCAACTCCCCCGCGTCCCTCGTTTGACCGCGCGCAACAGCATGGCGCTCACATCGGCCTCGCTGGACAAAAAGCTTTTGGCGTCACTGGCGGTGACGTTAAACGTCACATTCACCGCACCACCACCGCCTGCCACGCCAAGGCGGCCATCGCTGCCGCGTTGCAATGGCATGATCGCCTCTGCTCCGGCCTCGCCCATCAGCCCCAGACCGCCCCCCATCGGGAAAAAACTGGGGCTGGCGATGACGCCGCCTTTGGCAAAAGGGGTGACCCCGCCCAGCGCTGGGTTGGTGGCGGTGAACAGGTTCTCAACCAATCCGCCCAGCATGGTGCCCAATGGCTTGAGCGCCGCCCTGAGCGCAATGTCGGCGAAAGCGCTGGCGATGTCGCCCAGAACGCTTTTGAGGGATTTGCCGTCGAGCAAGGCACCGCGAAAGGCAGTGCTGATGGATCGCGCAACCCCGTCGGCCAAATCGCCGATGCGCTCGAGCTCTGTCGATACGCTGATCAACTCATCGCCAAGGCTATTTGAAAACAGGTCATTGCTCATCGGGGAAGCGCTCCATCAATTGGGTCAGATCGCTGCGCGCCAGGGCGCCGAGGCGCTGGGATGACCGCGCCAAAAAGCCCGCAGCCAGCTCTCGCGGCGTCAGTGCCCAAAAATCTTTTGAGGACAGACCCAGCACGCCAAAGCCAAACTGCATCGCCGTCGCCCAGGGGAACGGCGTCATGTCGCTTCCCCAAATGTCGCCTTCAGCAATCGCCCCGCAATCTCGGCCGCGCCCCTAAGACCCCCCTCAATGCTTAGCCGCGCCAAATCATCATCGCTGATGGCATTGCCACCGCCGCGCAGCCCAGCCCCCAGAATTGCCGTCAAATCGCGCGCTGATACCCGACCCGAAGAGAACCGCTCCGCTAACCCGACCAGATCGCCAGCCTGCAACCGCGCCTCCAGTTCGGCCAGCGCCCCGAGCGTCAGACACAGCAGCAAGCGCTCCCCGCCCAGCATTGCTTCAATCTCACCGCGTTGCGGATTGGCCATTTTGTGTTCCTTTGCAAAGGCTTGAGTTTGGGGCTTGGGCGATCAGATGGCCGCGAAAACGAGCTCGCCGGCGCTTTCCAGCGCTAGATCGAACGTAACTTCACCCGCATGGTCCGCCGAAAATTCCAGTGCCACGATCTGGAACGGACCCGTCACCGTGCCAAAATCGGGAATGATCAACTGCCAGTTGCGAATAGTCCCGGCAAAGAACAGCGTTCGGATCTGGGCGTCCGAGGCGCCATCCTTGAAAATGCCAGAACCCGACACCGAGGCGCGTTTGATGCCGCCCCCAGCCAGAAGCTCGCGCCATCGACCGGCGCTTTCCTGGTCGGTGGTGTCCACTGTGGTCGCATTAAAGGCCAGCGCCCGTGTGCGCAGCCCCGCCACCGTCAGCAGGCTGCCATCTCCGGTTTGGTCGAGTTTGAGCAGCATGTTCTTCCCGCTTTGGGCCGCCATGTTTTGATCCCTTAGGTTTGAGGTGAATGGGCTAAAGCATGTCTCCCGAAAGTGGTCTCCGGTTTCGGGTAAAAGACATACGCAAAAACAAGGGCTTAAAGCGCAGAGAGCGCATCTGAAAGATCGCGACGCGCTTTAGCTGGTCTCGGCAAACAGCCGAAAACTCACCGCCGCTTTGGCGTTGCCGGTCGGCCCGTCAATGGCCGTGTCCGTCCGCACGTGTTCGCAGAGCGTTACGGTCAGACTGGCGCCGGACAATTGCCCGGCCAGCACTGTGGCGATCACCCGCTCGGCGATTGCCAGCACGGTCTTGCGACTGGGCGTGTGGTGCCAGATTTGCAGCAGCACACGGTGCTCGTGGCTCGGTGCAGCATCGCCGTCCCTGGTCACCAGATCATGGCGCGCGATCATCACATAAGGCGGGTTTTTCCCTTTGGGTGGCGCGTCAAATATCGCGTCGGGCCCGATAAGCGTGTTCAGCGCCCCATCTGCGGCCAGAACCGCCAGCAACCGGGCTTGCAGGGCAATAATTGGATGCATTGATTGTTCCCGTCAAAGCGCGAGGCCAAAGCCTCAACCCGTCACCGCATTTTCGGTGCACACACAGCTCAGATAGGCCCGCCGCCCGTTGATATCGGCGGCGCTTAAAAGCTCCAGATTGCGGCCGCGATAGACCAGCCGATCGCCGGGCGTCAGATCATTGCGAAAGCGCAGCACCACGACGTGCGAAGCGGTGACGCCACGGCCATCCCGGACCTGATCCTGCCGCGCGGATAAGACCCGCACTCGCGCCCAAACCGTGGCCAACGGCACATAAGTAATGCTCAGGCCCCCTTCGCTTTGCACGGACATGTCCTTGCGCTGCACCTGCACCCGGTCGGTCAGTGTTCCCAAAGGCGGAGGCGCCTCGCTCATAGCCGCACGCTTTGGTGGCGGGCGACCAGCCGATCAAAACCTGAGGGCACCACGGCGCCGGTCCCTGCCACGATCACCGCATCGCGATGCTCGAACCAATAGCCGATCAGCATCAGCATGGCCTGGATGATGTCGCCAGGCACATCCTCTGCCGCGCTGCCAAACCCGGCCACATAGTCGATTTCGATGCCGCCCAATTGTCGAATTGTCGGCATCCCCGCGACACGCAGCGGCAATAACAGCCGTGTTGGCTCGGCATAAAACTGCGCTGCCGCAATGGCATGTCCGACACCATCATCGTCATAGGCCCTAATTGCGGTGATGCTGATGAGTGGGGATATTGGCAGTTTGACCAAGCGGTTGTCCGGCCAGGCATCAAGGCAGACCCGCCAGGTCTGGCTCAACAGAGCCTTGCCGGTTACCCCCTCAACATGCAGCCGCGAAGCAGTGATAAGGGTGGTAATCAGCCCATCTTCGGCGGTGTCGTCCACCTTCAGAAATGCCTTGGCTTGGGCAAGCGTCACCGGCTCCGTGGCGGGTCCCGCCAGTAGATAGGACGTCATGGTGATGTTCCTTGAAAAAGCGTGGTGCCAGGTGAAGCGCAGCGGGGCCGCGCTTCATTTTCCAGCTGAGGCCGGAAGCGGCTTAACTCACGGCGAATTTGAGCAGCTTGATCGCGTCAAAATCGGCGACGCCGCCGCCCACCCGCTTGGTGGTGTAAAACAGCACATAGGGCTTGGAAGAGAATGGGTCGCGCAGGATGCTCACCCCCTGGCGGTCAACGATCAGATAGCCGCGCTTGAAGTCACCAAAGGCGATCGACATCGAATTTGCGGCGATGTTGGGCATATCTTCGGCTTCAACCAGGTCAAAGCCCATGAACCGCGCTTTGCCATCGGCGCTCAGTGCCGGTTGCCACAGATAATTGCCGTCCGCATCCTTGAGCTTGCGCAGCGTCCCCTGGGTCTTGCGGTTCATGACCCAATTGGCGTTTTGTCGGTATCCGGCTTTGAGCGCATAGGCCAAGTCCACCAGAATGTCGCTGGCATTGCTGGCGGGAAGCGCTCCGGCGACACCCGTGGCCACATAGCCAAGGCTGCCCCAAGCCCAGCTGGTTTCCGCCAGCACCGGTGCCGCCAGAAATCCCGTCGGTTTCTTGACGCCGTCGCCGGTCACAAAGGCCGTGGTCTCTTGGGCGGCAAATGCGGTGTTCACCTCATCGGCAATCCATTGGCCCACATCGACGGCGGCATCATCAAGGAAATTGGAAGTGGCGGCGGGCATGGCGTAGAGTTCCATGGTCGGATAGACCAATTCGGTCAGCGTCTGGCTGCTGGTCTGCGGCCGCGCGTCGGTCTCGCCCACCCAGCCCACAGCCGGACCGGTCAGCGACATCGCCCGCTTGTAGACCGATCCCGAAACCTGGCGAATACCGGCAATGGCGCGGATCGGGGACACGCTGGTCAGCAATCGGGTGATCTCGGTTTCGGTTTCCGCCGGCACCACATAGCCGCCATCGGCATTGATGCCGACCGAGAGCGCCTTTTCTTCGCCGCGTTTGACATAGGCCGAAAACGCATCCTTGTAGCCGTCGGGCTGGCCGTGGTGCTGTCCGTCCAAGGCCGGGCGCGAGCGGTCGAGCACGGCGCGGTCCAGCGCCGATTTCTGGCCGTCCAACGCTGCGTTGATCCGGTCAAGCTTGCCTTCGAGCAAGGTGTCGGCGCTGCCACGTTTCTCGATGTCCTTCAGCCGCTGGTCATTGGTGGCTTTGAATTGTTCAAACGCCGCAGCGAAGTCGGAAAACATGCCGGCGACATCGCCAGCCCCGGCACTGGCCTTGATTTCAAAACTGTTAGAGGTCTGGTCCATGAGGCGTCCTTTATGGTTGGCGTAAGGCTGAAATCGCCGCCGCGATGGCCGCGCCGGTCGAAGTGGTCGACGGGGGCGCAATGCGCGCACCGTCCATCATCGGAAAAGTGACAATCGATATTTCCCAAAGGTCGATCTGCCAGAGCCTGCGCTGGCCGCTTTCGCGCGTGGCTTTGACCGTGCGAAAACCGATCGATAGGCCATCCACTGCACGTCGTTCGATCAATGCTCGCAAGGCATCGGCGCGCGGCACTCCGGCGATCAAACGCCCAGCGACCCACAGGCCGAACCCGTCCTCGGCAATGGATTCCCAAATGCCGATGGGTTCTTTTGGATCGTGCTGAAACAGCAGCCGGATCTTGCTGACGCCACGCTTGGCAAGGCTGGTGCCAAAAGCCCCCGGCATCACCACGTCGCCGCTGTCGTCAACCCGGTTGAACACGCTGGCATAGCCGCAGAATCGACCGCTGGCGTCGATCGGGATCGCCGCCATCAGCGCTTGCCCCCCTGCTTGGTGGCGGGCTTGTTGGCGCCGCCCTTTACGCTGGCCAGCGTGCCCGCCAAGTTCCAGGCGAATTGTCGAAACGTCTGCTGCGCTGACTCACGACTGGTCTTTTCCGCCATGGCTCAGTCTCCTCGTTTGAACAGCCGGTTGAGGCTGGCAATTTCCTGCACAAAATCGTTGAACCGCTTATTGGCCGCCGCGAGTTCCTTGAGCGTCCACACCAGCAAGGCGCTGGCGCCACTCGCCCACAAAAACAGCGCCAAATGCGCCAGATCGCCGCGCTCGACGACGGATTTGGTCAGTTCATCCATGTGTAATTTTCCTGCTGGGCTGAGCGGTGGGTGCCGATCTAAGCGGCAACTAATCCCCCACCCCCAGCATGTTCCGCTTCTCGTCATCGCTCAGAAAGCTCGACCCGCCGATCCGTGCCCACATTGCCGCCCGGTCTTCTGAGAGCGCTTCGACCCCATCGAAATCAGGGCTCAGCTGCACCCCGCCAAATGCGGGGCCGAGCCAGTTGCTCAATTCGTCCGCCACCCGGCGCACCAGCGGGACCACCGTTTGCCGCCACAGCGCGCGATTGGCCTCGGCCAGGTTTGAATAGGTGTTGTCGCCCGGAATGCCGAGCAGCATTGGCGGCACGCCAAAGGCCAGCGCGATGTCGCGGGCGGCAGCGTTCTTGGCCTCGATAAAGTCCATGTCGCGCGGCGTCAGCCCAATGGTTTTCCAGTCCAGCCCGCCTTCGAGCACCATTGGCCGCCCCGCGTTTGCGGCTCCAGAAAAGCCTTGTTCCAATTCCTGTTTGAGCCGTTCAAACTGGTCGGCGGATAAATTGCCGCCTGCGGCCGAATAGACCAGAGCCCCCGAAGGGCGCGCCGCATTGTCGAGCAGGGCCTTGTTCCAGCGCCCGGCCGCGTTGTGAATGTCGAGCGACATCTGTGCCGCGTCCAGCGGCGCCATGCCGTAGTGATCGTCGAGCGGATGAAACAGAGCCATGTGCAAAACACTGGGCACCGGGTGTTCCTGCTGGCTCAACTGCACGGTGCGCCCACCGGCGGTATAGGCATAGGCTGCGGGCCAGCCGTCCTTGCCGACAACCACACGCATCCGGTCGGGTCGAAGGCAATACAGCGCCTTGACCTGCCCGTCGCCGATCCCGGCCTGCAAATAGGCATTGCCCGCCGTTTGCAGATAGGCATAGACCGCCTCCAGCATTTCCCCACCCGATTGGCGCGAATTGGGCCGCGCCAATAAGGATAGGAGCGGATGCTGGCTCAGCCGGTTTCCTTGTTCGCTGGCCACCAGCGGCACGCGATTGGCCGCTTCGGCAATCATGCGGACACAGCGATAGACCACCGGGTTTCTGGCAAACCCCTCATTGGCCAGCGAGGAAAACCCTCGGGCGCTCCACTGCGCCTCGCCCAATGGGCTCAGCGAGAGCAGCGTCTGTCCGCCCGACTTGGTTTCGATGGGCGTGTTCATCCACCCGCCCAACAAGCGGTCAATCCAATTTGGCATATCGGGATCCTTTCGATGCGCTACAGCCGGCGAACTCTTGGCGTCAGTTTGTCGAGGAGGAGTTCGGTTATCGCCCAAACCAGCGCATCGACCCGGTCTGGAGAATGCCCGTCGCTGCGCCCATCGGCAGCAAAGCTGCACATTTCGTCTTCGAGTTCGCTCAACCCCGGGGCATGGCTGATCATGCCCCGTCCATAAAGCGCAGCCACGGGTTCCGCCCGCAGCCATTTGCCCCGCATCGCCCGGACCGGTTTGACCGGCACGGTGCTATCAATCTGGGCAATCACCGCTTTGACCATGTCGCCACCCTGGTTGACTTCGACGACGATGGCATCGGCACCATGGGCATGAAATGCCGCGACAGCCCGACGGGCCCAGGCCAGGGGCGCTGCGGGCTTTAAGGTTCGGTCTTCCAGCACCACAGCGCCGTCACCAATGCGCCCAGCCACGATAATGCCGCAGGCATCGGATTTTGCGTGCCCGGTCACTGGTGGATCCACCGCGACAATAATCCGATCCGGTGCTGCGTCCGTGACTCGCCGAAACATGGCCCGGGTCCACAACGCATCCGGCAAATCCTCGATCATTTCGCCATCAAGTTCCTGTCGCCCCAAAACCGAGCCGCGATAGCGGCCGACAATGGCGTCCAGAAAGCTCTTGGCCAGATTGTCCGTATTGTCAGCCGTTTTCATGCGGGTTACAGCCGTCATCGGATCGCCCAGAAGGCGTTTTAACAGTCGCGTTGGCTTGGGCGTCGTGGTGGCCAATTGGCGGGGCCTCTCCCCGAGCCGCAATCCGAATTGCAGCATGTCCCAGCTCGCCTCAGCGTTGGGCCATTTGGCCACTTCATCGCACCAGGCCGCCGCAAATTGAGGGCCGCGAAACCGGTCTGGATCAGACGCGGGCAAGATCATGGCCTCGACGCCGTTCGGCCAAAGCAAACTCATTCCTTTCAGAACCGGGCGCTCGTCGGCTGTGTGGACGCTCAACAATCCGCTGTCGCCACCCACCATCACCGCCAAGACCTCGCTCATGGTTTCGCCAACCAAAGCGATCGGGGACACCCCCGCCGCCGCCAGCGACTTGACCCATTCCGCCCCAGCGCGGGTCTTGCCCGAGCCGCGCCCCCCGATCAGCAACCAGGTGGTCCAGTCACCATCCGGCGGCAATTGCTGTGGCCGCGCCCATATTTGCCAATCAAACAGCAAGGCCTCAAGCTCGTCATCGGCCAGGCCATCGACGATCCAATTGGCCTCAGCGCTGCTTGAGTTGGTCAATTCGCGCCGCCAGTTTGTTGCGCAAATCGCGGATATCTTTCTTTTGGGCTGGCTTGTTGCCCCGGTCGGCGTGATCGAGTTCGATCAGCTTTTCAAGTGTCTTGGCCATGGTCCCCAACAGCACCGTCTGTTTTTCGACATTGCTCGTCATATCGGCACTCTCCAAATGCTGAACCTGCCCGTCCAAGACCTTGAACATTCGCCCCAAAAGCAGCGAGCGGGCATTGGCATCGCGGGCCTGTCGGCCAATCCAGCGGTCCCGGCGGGCGCGATATTCAAGCGCCCCTTTGGTCACTGCAAACTGTTCGCAAATCCGGGCGATGGTGCCCTCACCGCTTTCATAGGCTTGGCGGATATTGGGCCAATCACGACGCTTTGGTGGGGGGTCTTCTGCCACTGGCGCAATTGCCAGATCGACCGGCGCCGGATCGGCCAGTGCTGCGTTTTCACCCAATTTTTCGATCATGCCAGAACAATACCACCGCACCGACACGCGAGGATTTCTTGGATAAACAGGACAAAATCTGGCCGTTGAGACACAAAACCCGCTCTGCACAGCAGAAGCGGGTTCAAAAGGCACCAATGTTGGAACGGCAAGCCGGATCTGGGACCCCGGCCCGCCCAGCGGCGACGGTGATCGCCTAAAGCTTGATGAAATCCACGGACTGGCAAGCCACAAACTTACACCCGGATAGGCGCATCTTGGAATTGCTGACCAGGGTCACCGAGCCGGAAACCAGCTTGCCATCATAATGGACGGTCCCCAACCACTTGTTCTGGGCGGTGGATTTGGCGTTGCGCACCACATACTGGTTGAGCAGCTCCAGGTTCTCTGGGGTCCTTGCGTCAGCGCGCAGCCAGGTCAACTTGGCGCACAGCTGCGTTCCGTCCCCGCACAGGCTCACCGTGTAGCGCGACTCACCCGTCGTCGTCTGCCAAGTGCCCACGGGGCTGGGGTCCTGCGCGAACACCGGGTTGGTCAGGCTGGCCAGCAGGCCAATAACAGTCATGGTCTTGAACAAGCTCAAATCGTCGCCCTTTGTGAATTTGAACTGAACCGAGGCACCAACGGTGGTCTGCCGCCGGTCGAGTTCACGCGGAATTGGCGCCGTAATGGCACTGTCCTGCTGAACAATCTGCTAATCCGGCGTTCAGCTTGGGTTCATATAGCCCACAATTGTGGCTTTTAGGCGCTCTATTTTGGCATGGCTGATCCGCCAAACTTGCTTTTCGCATCGATGGCCAGCCCAAGCCCGACGCTGCCCAAGACATCGGTGCGCAGCAATTGCGCGTCCGGAAACAGGCGCTGCAGCCGGTGGGTAATCACCGGAATCTGCGTTGAACCCCCGGTCAGGATAATGCTGTCAATGTCATCATTCCCAACGCCTGCCAGCCGCAGCGTTTGTTCTGCGGTCGCGGCGATGCGGTCCACCGAGCTCGAAATCGTGCGGGCAAAATCAAGGGCGGCGATGTCGGCGTTGATCCATGATCCCTCAAGTTCAAATGCAAATTCAACCTGTTCGCTGGACGAGAGATCGATCTTGGCCGCCTCGACGGCACCAATCAAGGCGTGCCCCAGGCGGCGTTCAACCACCGCGATCAAGATTGCAACCAGATCCGCCCGCTCAGCCTCGCGGCCGGTACTGTGCAGCTCGCGCATGGTCTTGGAATTATAGAGCCGGTTGATCCGGTGCCACGTCGATAGATCGTAATATGGGGCGGTGGGCAGGTTGCGTTTGCCGTCGCGTGTGCCCGTCCCCAGTCCCAGCTTGGGCATGATTTTATCCATCGCCAGCAACCGGTCGAAATCGGTGCCGCCGACGTGAACGCCGGCGGTCGCCAGAATATCGTCACTGCGGTCCGGCCGTCCGGCGCGCTCCGGGGAGACGCGCACCAGTGAAAAGTCCGACGTGCCGCCACCGAGATCGACAATCAGCGCCAATTGTTCGCTCCGGACTTGTCGCTCGTAGTCCAGCGCCGCAGCAATCGGCTCAAATTGAAAGGCAATGTGCTGGTATCCTTGGGCGCGCACCGCCCGCTCCAGCTGCTCCTGGGCCTTACGGTCGGCGATGGGATCATCATCGACAAAATGCACTGGCCGACCGACGACCACCTGGTCGATCTGGCCGCCCAGCTCCCTTTCCGCGCGCCGCTTCACTTCGGCCAGAAAGATACCCAAAATCTCGCTGAACCCCAGCATCCTGGACTTTATGCGCGTGGTATCCCCGATCAGCGCCGTACCCAAAATGCTCTTGAGCGAGCGCATCAGGCGGCCCTCAGCACCGCCGACATACTCAGCGATGCCGCGACGACCAAAGTGCACCGCGTCATCCTCGAAGCCAAAAAACAACACGCTAGGAATTGTCAGCCTGCCGTCTTCCAGCCCCAGCAAGCGCGGGACGCCAAGGGCGTCCACGCTGGCGATGGTGGAATTTGAGGTGCCGAAATCTAGGCCGCAGGCAAAGCTCATGGGGTCATCCGCAACGAAGGGATGCCCCTCATAGTGTGCTCGATCCTGATTTGAAAGGCACTCCCGGTTCGAGCGAACCAGAGTGTTTTACCCGGGCGGTTTGTTATGCCACCCGGCGGGTCTTGGCCTTACGGAGATCGATGGATTCGATCCGGTTCAGCCCGCGACGCTGCGCCTTGGCCAGCGCTCCAATGGCTGCTTCAAAGAACCGGCGGTCGAGCGGACCGGTCGGGTTGCTGACGGCCACGCCGGTGCTCACTGTCACCACACCTGCATGGCTGTCTTTGTGGGCAATGGCTTCTTCATTGACCGCAGCGGCAATTTTCTGCGCCGCAACGCGCGCCATCAACACCGGATAGTCCGGGAGCACGACGACGAACTGATTGCGCCCGAGACGAAAGCATTGGTCTTGCTGGCGCGGCAGCGTCGCGCCAATCGTGGCGAACACGCTCTTGAGACAGGCTTCAGCCCTGTCACGGCCATAGATTCTGGCATAGTCGACGAAGCGGTCGAGCTCAATCACCAGCAGCGATAGGGAAACCTTTTTTGCGCCGGAGCTGAGCCAGGCTTCAGTCAACTCGTCTTCAAGCTGGGACCCGAGGCGCGGTTTGATGCCCAACGAGCGCGCCAGGGCGTCTTGGCCATAGGCCGGCGTCGGTTCAGCTGGCTGGTGCTGTCGGAGTGCGCCAAGCGCTATGCGCACGCGACCCCAAAAAGATTCATCGGCGACTGGCATGGACTCGGTCTGAACTAACACTTGTGACATGGCTGGCCTATTCTGGGCTTAGCTGATGGGGAACATAATAGTGCTATTTCGCCACAGTATGGTTAATGCCCGGTGAACCAGAGTTGTTGGAGAGTGTTTGGACATTGCCGTTGCAGTTGCCGTTTCACGGCCAGCGTTGCGGCAATCGCTTACAGTGCTTCGGGCGGCTCCCATTCAGGCCAGTCGACGGCGTGCTCTTCCCATTCACCCGGTTTGATATCCAGCTCGCTAAATGTGCGCCCCTTGACCGAGACCCCGACGTCAATGACGGTTTGGGGGTCACCCGAAACCAGCGGATGCCACCAGGCCAGCCCCTTGCCCTCGGCAATGCGGCGATAGGCGCAGGTGGTTGGGATCCATTTGATTTCGGTCACGTTCTGCGGCGTCAGTTTGATACAGTCTGGCACAAGCTGCTGACGGTTGGGATAGTCGGTGCATGTGCAGGTCTGGCCATCCAGCAGCTTGCAATGGACATCGGAGGTGATCAACAAGCCACTGTCCTCGTCCTCGAGTTTAATCAGGCAGCAGCGACCGCAGCCGTCGCATAGCGCCTCCCATTCGGTCGGGCTCATCTGCTCCAGCGTTTTTTCATCCCAGAAGGCCATTTTTACCGCCGCTGTCATTGATCGAAGTGCGCGATTGCCCTTGTGCCATATCCCAAGCAATCATATTGAAGCGATTACCTTGCAAACGGTTCGAGCGCGATCCATTCATAGTCCGCCAGCAAGGCATTAGGCGAGCATGGCGATGCAGGATCCATTCTACAGCAAAGAAAAGCGCCCCAAGAAGTCCAGCATGCTGGCGGCCGACGCTTGGCTGGATTCATCGCTGTATGAACTGGGTCAGTCGCTGGGTCAGGGCTATACCCGAGTTCAGGACTTCATGTCCATTTTCCGGGTTCGCGGCCTAAAGCGGTTCTTTGTCGAGATTTTTTCCGATGCTTTGAGTTTCGGCTCCATCGGCGCCGTGTTCGTGGTCATGCTGGCGCTACCGGCATTTGATGCGACGGCCACCGGCGAGTTCAACAAGGCCGAAGATTACTCCGTTGTCTTTCTTGATCGCTTCGGAGTCGAGATCGGTCGCCGCGGCATTCGCTCGGACGACAGCGTGGCGCTCGCAGATTTGCCCGATTACCTGATCAAGGCGACGCTGGCGACCGAAGACCGTCGGTTTTATGAGCATTTTGGCGTCGACGTGGTTGGTACGCTGCGGGCCATCATGAGCAACGCCCAGGGAGACAACGGCACCCAGGGCGGCTCCTCAATTACCCAGCAGCTGGCCAAAAACCTGTTCCTGTCCCCCGAGCGCACCATCGAACGCAAGATTACCGAGGCGTTTCTGGCGGTTTGGCTGGAATGGCACTATTCCAAAGACGAAATCCTCAAACTGTACTTTGACCGGGCCTATATGGGTGGCGGCAATTTTGGGGTTACCGCCGCCTCAGAATACTATTTCGGCAAAAAGGTAACCGATATCAATCTGGCCGAAGCGGCGATGCTCTCCGGCCTATTCAAGGCGCCGACGAAATTCGCGCCCCATGTTGATCTGGCGGCCGCGCGTGGCCGCGCCAATGTCGTTTTGACCAATCTGGTCAACGCAGGGTTCCTGACTGAAGGTCAGGTGACGGCGGCGCGGCGACATCCGGCCTCACCCATCGACCGCACCGCCGATGTAAATTCACCGAATTATTTCCTCGACTACGAATTTGAGGAAGCCAAGAAAATCATCGAGGAAAGCCAACACACATCGAACAATTTCGTGGTCCGCACCACCATCGATACAACGCTGCAAAAATACGCCGAAGAATCGGTCACGTCGGTTCTGCGGGAAAATGGCGAACAGTATAATGTCGAGCAAGGCGCCATGGTCGTCACCGACACCGACGGGGCCATCCGCGCCATGGTCGGCGGCACCGACTATGGCAAAAGCCAGTTCAACCGCGCGATCGTATCAACCCGCCAGCCGGGTTCGGCGTTTAAGATTTTCGTCTACTCGCAGGCCTTCGAGCAATTGGGCCTGACCCCGCAGGACACGATCACGGATCGCCCGGTTTGCATTGGTGACTGGTGCCCACAGAACTATGGTCGCAGCTACAAAGGCAACGTCACCCTGGCGAGTGCTTTTGCGCAATCTCTCAATACCGTCCCGGTGACGCTTTCGATCAAGACCGGGCGCGAGCCGATCGCGCAACTGAGCCATTTGATGGGACTTCGTGCCGACTACCCGATTACGCGATCACTGGCCCTTGGCGTGGCCTCCGTTTCGGTGATCGACATGACCTCGTCTTACGCCGTCCTCGCCAGTGGGGGCTACAAAACTCCCGCGTTCGGCATTACCCGGCTGTCGTCGTTAACCGGCGAGGTCATTTACGAAGTTGATCCTGACGCAAAACGCGAGCGCATCCTCAGCGAGGCCACCGTCGCCAACATGAACTTCATGTTGCGCGGCGTTATTACTGGTGGCACGGGACGGCGCGCCGATGTCCCCGGCGTACCAGCCGTCGGCAAATCGGGCACCACATCGTCCTATCGCGACGCCTGGTTCTGCGGGTTCACCGGCAATTACGTCGCAGCAGTCTGGTTTGGCAATGATGACTACCATCCGACCAATAAACTCACCGGTGGTACGCTTCCAGCAATGGCCTGGCAAAAATTCATGGCCTACGCACACTCCAACATCGAAGCCAAACCGGTCTTTGGGGTCGATTTTGTGCCCGAACCGGTGATTGTCGCCGAGGCCGACCCAGCCGCTGTGGCAGAACCAGTTGAGCAGCGCCCCCCCAATCTGATGCCTGCTGCAGCGCGCAAGCTCGTCGACCTCGCGGACCGATTGGACGCTGCTCTACGCAAGGTACGCCCTATCGCAAATCAGGC
Source organism: Devosia equisanguinis (assembly GCA_943372435.1). GTDB lineage: Bacteria > Pseudomonadota > Alphaproteobacteria > Rhizobiales > Devosiaceae > Devosia > Devosia equisanguinis_A. The sequence continues at coordinate 301,042 of CALRYQ010000003.1, read as the reverse complement.
TGCGAGTGCCGCCAGTCCGCTTCAGCAAGTCGGACTTTAGGGCGAGCGTTGGCAAATTTGGCATGGCCGTTTGTGGGGTGAGCGATCCGATCATGCGTCGCGGAGGGGTTGCGATGCGCGCATGGACGCTTCAGACCCCTGCCCGGAGCGCAGACACGCCAAATCCCGCTTTCGTAGACCCCCACTCATTGCTATAGCCATAACAGCCAGTTGCAGCGCTCAGGATATTCCCGCCGATGTCTGATTTCCCTATGTTGGGTGCCTGATCCTTGCGCTTCGTAATCCACTTACTGGTTATGATTGTTGTCGCCCTGGGCGTCGGCTTTGGTTTGAGTTGGTATGCGCTGACCGATGGGCGCCTGTTTGGGGTGTTGCAAGCGGGACCTTGGGCGGCGTGGCCGGATGTCGGCGCGGCCGCGCCCAATCCTTATACGCGCGCCCATTTGGCTCGCGTCGCGGGATTGCAGCTTGGTCTGGGCGAAGGTGTCCAGTTCACCGCGACAACCGATAGCGACGGCGCCCCGCTGACGACTGATTGCACCTATCGCATCGACGGGAGCACACCAGTGGCGGCATTTTGGACGCTGGCGGCAACAGACACCTCGGGACGTAATCTTGGCCGCCCAGGAAGCGATCTGGCGCTCCGATCCAGCAATCTGGCCCGTGCCAACGATGGGTCAATCGTATTGTATGTCGGCAAACACCTATCGTCGCTCAACTGGCTTGAGTTGACGGGCGACGGTCAGTTTTTGTTGGTGCTCACGCTTTATGACACCGTGGTGTCGTCTGGCATTTCTTCCGCAGAGACCACCCTGCCCGCGATCCTGCGCGAGGTTTGCCGATGACCCGTACTTTCATGTGGCTGCTTGCCGGAGCGGTCTTGGGCGGCATTATTCATATCATCGTCATCCTGACGCTGCCGGCACTTGCCGAGCGGACAGTTTGGACACGGGTGGAGGCTCTCAATGCCTCAAACCGGATGGTTGTCTTGTCTCCCGTCGAGGCCGGCGCCGACAATCCATTCAGTCTCGACCCATTACTGATCTACGGCCTCTGTCAAATCGACCTGTCTAAAGACCCGGCCTTTATTGGAGGGGTGATGCCTGACGCCTTCTGGTCCATTGCGATTGTGGATCGTGCCGGCACTGTCCTCTATTCAACGACCAACCGCGACGGCATTGGCCGTACTCTGCAGATGGGCATATTCAATGCTGCGCAAACCCGTCTTCTCGCTCAGCAGCAGATTGAGATTTCCGAGGGATTGCTGGTCGTTGAAGCTCAAAGCGACGATCTTTTCGCCGTCGTGCGCTTGGCGCCACCGTTTACCGCCGTCCGCGGCCGATATGCGTCGGACCTTGCCAAGATCACATGCGGGAAGCGCGCCCAAAGGCGCGGGCAATAAGGCTATTCCTCTGCCAAGCCTACTTGATGCCGATAACTTCGTTGTCGATCGCCAAAGCCTCATAGCGGGAGGCGACGGCATGTCCACCATTGCTTGCGGCGGCAGGACCACCGGGGCAGAACTCGCCGCGATTGGCGCGATCGACAAGGCGCTGCATGGTGCGCAATTTCTGGTCAACACCCACTGACTGGGGATGTGGCGTTTCGACGAGCAGGTGATCCAGCGCATAGCCATAGCTGTCATGGCGATAGTTCAACGCCCGCACGAACCAGGCTATATAGGCGGTGTTCTCGGCCCGCCGCGCCTCAACGGACTGGCGCATTTCTGGCTCGATGTTTGTCAAAATGTCCCGCGACGTAACTCGTTGGCGGTCGATTTCAATGACCTTGCATATAGCGATAAATGTCCCCGGCACTGTGTCCGTATCCGCAAGAACATCGGCACCGACCGTATGGTACCGCACTGGTGATGAGTTATAGGGGGTCTGTTTTAGCCAGTTATAGTATAAATCGACCCGAAAGTTATGATCCACAGCAGGAATGATGCGCGTGCGTTGCAGTTCAACCGCTGTGTTGTAGAACCAGTCGTTGGTATGCTCTGCGACCAGAAAGCGCCAAACACGGCTGTGCATGTCGACTTCTTCATCGGTCTGGTTGAACCAGGAAACCGGCTCTTTGCGGCCGCCGGCCAATACATTGCCGACGACTGGCATGGCCGTATCATGGGTCCAACTGGGTTGGGCTCGACCGAAATCTCCTGTCGGCCGGGCAACGCACCCAACTCCAAGCACGAGTAGGGCGACAACAACGCTCCCCCTCAGCAAACCTGCAACCAAACTAGCCACGCTTGCGCTTTGGCCGTGATGGATCGAGGCGCGTTGTCGGAGCGGACGTGGAGCCGCGTTCATAGCGAACCCCGGTAAACATAAAGATCTGGGCGTCACCGGATGGCTGGTTCCGGGTGGCGGCGGATCTTCTCCTCTGATCGAACTTGACGAGCTTTCCCAAGCTTGCCTCCATTGACTTTTGACTCCCGCCCCTCCGGGAGCCGCCTTCGCACAAATCAGTTCAGCGCGACACCCTCCGCGCTTCCACCCATTAAGAGATCGTCAAGGTTAACAGTCTGCTAACGAATTGACTGCAAGAGTGGAGTTGCGCTCTTTCATTGGCGTTAATTGAGTCGACGGTCCCCAAAATGCTCGGATTTCAGCCCTACGAGACGTTTCAGCTTCTAATAGAGACTGGTGGAGTTGACCGCACCAACACGCTTTTGATCGCCGCATGTGATGCCTATGCGCGCCGCGGGCGTCCCACTGCTCCCGAATTGGAACAATTCGAGGCCCTCGCCTCGCGCCTGTTCCCTATCGCTGGGGCGCAAGCGCGTACCAAGGGTGCAGCCATTCTCGGGCGTGCCGAAATGCTTTCAACCACGCTTGAGAGCTTGGTCGTTTCCAATATTGGCGAGGACCTGATTTCATTCATCGACAGTGCCGCCGAACTGTCCGAACCGACACTGCTCGACATTATTGACCGCTATGACGTTGCGGCCGCGAGCACGATCGCCAAGCGGGCCGATTTGACCAACGCAGTTCTGGCCAAGCTATTCCAGATGAATTCCCGCAAGGTTTATCGCGCCCTTGCGTCCAATCACGCTATCGAACCACGGGGCGCCTATCTGAGCGCGCTGGCTCGATCTGCCCAAATGGATCACATTGTTGCCGAGTCGCTCGCAAGCCGTGACGATTTTGACTGCGCTTTGCTCGCGCCGGCATTCTTTGACTTGTCCGACGAGCACCGACTCAAGGTCGTCCACTCGTTCGCCCATCGCAAAACCCCTGATGCCCCGATCAAGAAAACCATCGAGCAATTGTCTGTGGCCAACCAGGAGTTGACCCGCGCGTTGATGAAGTTGTTTTCGGAAAACCGGCGCCCGGAAGTTACGAAGCTGTTGTGTCAGATATCGGGCCTTGACGAGGTACGGTGCGGTCAGATCGCCCACGATATTACCGGCATTTCCTTGTTCGTTATTCTTCGCGCTTTTGGCTGCACTGCCTATGATGGGCTCAAAGTGCTGATCCACGCCACAGCTCACGACAATGAACGGTCAAGTGCGCTTGCCGACTTTGCTGCGCTGTTTGGCAATGTGGCGCCAGATTCGATGGCCTTCCTGATGAGCGCGTGGCGTGGCGAAGTGAACCTGCTGGAACTGGCCAAGCCCGAGTACAAGCCATTCACGCAGGTAAGCCGCCGGACCCCATCGTCTTCGGCCCAAAACCCGATTGTGGAACAGGCAATCGAAGCTTTGGCCCGCATTGGCGCAAAGCGCGCAAGCTAGTCGCGAGCGATCTCGACACCGAGTTCGTCATTGCGAAGATCAACGCTGAGAACCCATAAGTCTGGATCAAACTCCAGCTCGCGGGCAATCCGAAGGCGAACTTTTTCTGGTTCAACGCGTTCCAGTCGCCGCTGGAATACCAGATTGGCGTTGTCGTCCTCCAACAAGACCGAAGGCGCTGGGACAAAAAGCGACTCCGTGTCGTTCAGATGGTCGACTTTGATGAAAACCTGACCTGCGATCGGATCCCCCCTGCGCAACACGACACACATATTGCCAAGGTTATTGTGTCGCCGAACAAAGACGGCACACCACAGATCACTGCGCACGCGTGACATCTAGACTGAGGCGCCGGCCGCAACCAGCAGGTCAACCAGTTGCGCACTGACCTGACCGGTCACACTATAGTTGTAATAGACCTCAAAATTGCGGATCGCCTTGGCTGTCGCCTCCCCGGCATGGCCATCAATGGGCCCATGCAAAAAGCCGAGGCTTGATAGTCCGCGCTGCACTTTTGCTGTCAGCCCCGTGTCGGCGCTGGCCGTTATTTGCAGGTTTTGTGTCGTTTGTTCGACACCGGCAACGACGGGCGGCGCTACAATTGCGGCCTGCTGGACAGGGGCTGCCTGAACAATCACCATCGGCACCAATTGACTTGGCGTTGGCACGATTGCTGGAGCAATTGGCAGTGCCTGGCCGCCGTCAATCCCAGCGACGATGCTGTCAATCGTCTCGGCGGCGCTTTCGGCAACAGCACTCAATGCCTCACCAATCTGCTCTTGAGGCTCGATTGACGGCAGGCGGGCAACAACACGGTCGGCGGCCGGCGCCAACACAATCTCCGGCGCTTGTTGCGCCAGGGGCTGCGGCTCGGCATCCCCCTGTTGCTGGGCCGGCACGCTCGCATCGGAATTAACCCGCCGGATGGCGTCAACAAGCTCGGGGGTCATTGCGCCCATCGGCTGCAAACCATTGCGGACTTCAAATTCGCGGATCGCCTTGGCGGTCATTGGACCGTAATAGCCATCGACCGTTCCGGTGAAGAGTTGAAGCTCGCTCAGCCGCTTCTGCACTTCGTATACGTCCGGATTGCCCACGGGGCCCGCGGGCGACGGAGGCGTCACCCCAGCAATTGGGTTCGACCTGGGCCGGGGCGGCACTGCGGGGGCAATCACCGGGACCGACACTGGTGGCTTGGTGCCCACATTGATTGCAACAGGTACGTCCATCGCAGGCGCAAATAGGGGGGCCGGGTGGCGACCAACCTGGAAATACAAGGCATTGCTGCCGGCAAGAGCCGACAGCGTCACCATTGCAACCAGGGCGGAATTGGCCAGCGGGGCCCGCATGAAGCGGTCGAACGTCCAGACAATGAAACGGCCGAGCGCTGCCGCTGCAGCACTGCCCGCCGCTAGCGGCAAATGCGAGAGGGTGGTCGCCGTCATAGTGCTTTTCTTTTTTCTTCTTGCCATGAGATGGTTCTAGCGGGCGCGGCTTCGGGGTGCAGGGTCGTAATGGTCGCAGTCTCTTCCAGCTTTATTGCCGGACCGTTTATAGGCAGCAAGACTGTCATGGTTGTCCCCACTCCAAGTTCGGAAATGGCGCGCAAGCTTCCTTCATGCAGCTCAACCAGGCCCTTGACGATGGACAAGCCGAGGCCTGTTCCCTCGTAGTGCCGGTTCAACCCGTCCTGTGCCTGGAAGAATGGCTCGCCAACACGGCTGACCGCCTCAGGCGACATACCAATGCCGCTGTCGGACACCGACAAGTTAAGCGACTGGCCCTGGCGCTTCAACGCCACCGTGATCGTGCTGCCATCGTGGCTAAATTTGATGGCGTTGGACAACAGATTGATCAACACCTGCCGACAAGCGCGCTCGTCAGCCACCAATTGAGGCAAGCCGCTCGCCAAATCGGTGACAATGCGAATGTCTCGTTTGGCTGCCATTGCTTCAACCATCTTGAAACAGGGCTGGATCAACGTCTCCGCGGCAAAGGCCTCAGTCTGTAACTCGAACTTTCCTGCCTCAATGCGCGACATATCGAGCAACATGCGCACCACTTCCAGCAAATGGGTGCCACTCTGATGAATGAGCCCGGCATATTCGCGATGTGTCGGCGTCATTTCGCCGCCAATGCCGCTGGTCATCATTTCGGAAAAGCCGACGACAGCGTTGAGGGGCGTGCGCAACTCATGGCCAATCGTCGCCAAAAACCGCGACTTGGCCACTGACGCCTCTTCTGCCGCTTTGCGCGCTTCCGTCATTGCGGCCGCTTGGTCGCGCCGCTGCGTGACATCACGAAACAGCGCCACAACCTCGTGCCTTGCTGCTGGAGCACTCGATTCCAGCACCGGACTGAGTGACAGTTCGACCCATATGAAATGGGGTACCCGTGCGCTGGTCTTTGGATCATCCTGGCGCATCCGCATTTCAATAGTGCGCTGCTTGCCGGCCTGGTTGGCGTCGGCAAACGCGGTCAAATAGGCAGGGCGATCCAATACATGGATACGCTCACCAAGGCCGGAGCCGGTCAGCTCATAGCGACGGCACCCGAACAGTGTTTCGGACGAGCGAGACAGGAACAGAATCTCGCCGCCGCTGGAAAAGCGGATGACTGCGTCTTGAACATGCTCGACCAAGTGGCGATAGGCTGCCAGTTGCGATTTGTCGAACACTTCGTAGCCGGTACTGATGCGGTTGGCCGTAAACCCGACAATTCCAGCCCCTATCGCAAATCCAATCAGGGCCACTAGGTCTGCCAGCGGTGGGCTGCCTTGAACGATGAATACACCGAGCACAGACGAGAGCGACGCAAGCGCCGTTATGCCGGTCAATAGAAGCCAACTGAGGCGCCGCAACGGCTGCCGCGCGAGCAAAGAGGCATGTACTGGCCCCAGCAAGGCAATTGCCAACCCACCATCGGCGAGCGCTGGATCAGCAAGGGTCAGAACCAGCCCAATCAGCAGAAAGCCGTAAACCTGAACCGCGACGGCGGCTTCAAAGCGCCGATGCTGAAGCATGGACAGGCTCAGGGTCGCGCTCAGCACGGCCATAGCCGCAATGAGAAATGGCAGGACCAGCCCGACAACCGCAAAATAGACCGCAAAGGGCATTGCCAGCCCGGCCGCTACGATCTGAAGGAAGCTATTATGGGCCAGCGTTTTGCGGCGCAGCATTTCTGGCCGGTCAACGCCGCCCGCAATCATGGCGGGCGTCTCCTTGCTGGCGATAAAAGAGAAAGGACTACGCATTACGCAAACTCACTCACATGACGCCCACAGGACCTGTCCGCAGCCTGAACGAGCATCAGGTCTTCTTGCACACCACCCTGAGGGCCAAGACCTAAGACACAATTAAGTGGAGCCCTCCGAGACCCTCGTTGGCGGGGCTGGCTCCGTTGTTTGTCGGTTTAGCGTAAACAAGACCTTGCCCTGGCCAGGATCCCGGTCACTCCAATTTGCATCAAATTTTATTGAAATGTCGCAGAGCCCTTTAAATGCGCCCGACTAACTTGGACCCATCAAAGGCGAATAGATCGCCAAACTGGGTCGCATCTCAATGTTTCTTCTGCGCTCTGCATTCTGGCTCATTGTCGCTTTCCTGGTCATCCGACCAGGGGTCGACGTCAATGCCACTGCGTCCTCGCTGACGGCTCAGGCCATGGCGGAAGGGCAGCGGCTGATTGTTGAGCAAATTGCGGCCACCGAGTGCACGAATCTGCAGTGTGTCGGCGGCATAGCCGTACTCGCCGCCGCCCTGCCCAAATCCCCGCCAACCGGTGCGCTCATGCAAACACCACCGGCTCACGATTCGGTCTTGTTCCCCCGACCACGGCCGAATCGAGCGGGTTGACGTCCTGGTCCGGGCCTGCTTCGGCAGGCCAGCTAGGACACGCGAACGCGTTGCCCCACGCATTCGCGCCTGCCAGGGGTTGCGTTTTCCCCAAGACGCGCTCCAAAGACCCCTGGTTTTGGCCGCAGGCACGCTGCCCCGTGCTTGCGGCTGCTTTTTTTGTCGCGCGCTTTGCACTAGATAAAGCCCATGACCGAACCTCAAGCCTTTCAGGACATCGCCAACAACCTCACCTTTCTAGACGAATGGGAGGATCGCTATCGCTATCTCATTGAGCTGGGGCAGTCCCTGCCCCCTCTCGATGAGGCGGAACGATCGCCGCAAAACAAGGTGCATGGCTGCGTATCGCAGGTCTGGCTTGCCTCAACAGTGGAAAGCTCCGGCGGCAGGCCAACGCTTTTATACCGCGGCCAATCGGACGCCATGATCGTTCAGGGGCTGGTCGCGATCTTGCTAGCGCTCTACTCGGGACGTCCCGCCGAGGAAATTGCCGACACCGACGCTATCTCGTTATTCGACACCCTGGGGCTACGCGAGCACCTTACCGCACAGCGCTCAAATGGACTGGTCGCCATGGTCAACCGCATTCGCGGCGAAGCCAAGTCATTGCTCTAGCAGGTAAAGCGAAGGGCGATCGACGACCCCGATTATGGGCCTAGATTGGGTTGGCCCGGGCCTCGATTGGCGGCAATGGCTTGGCGTGTTTTCTGGACCGCAACAGGTTCAGCAACGGCTGTTCAATGAACCGGTAGACGATCAACCCGCCGACCACGCCGCCCACCATCGCGACCGCAACAACGCCAGCGTTGGCAAAAACATTTGACGCATCGAAAAGCTTGAAGCCTACTCCGGCCACCACTGCCACTGCATAGATGTGAACGAGATAGATCGAATAGGACGCATCGCCGGCCAATTCAAGAATCGCGACATGGGGGAGGCGGAACTCGTAGCGGACCCCAAGCAGGACCAGCGCCGAGGCGAACACCGCAAAGCCTGCAAAGCTCAGGCCGCTCTCAAGTGCACCGTGTTCCACGGCAAAACCTTCAATCAGACCGCATAGGCCCAACACTGCAATGGCGACGGGGATTGCTGCCGGGAGCGCGGCAATTCCGCCGCGCAGCGTCGCGACCCCGAGCCATGCGCCGGCGCAAAACGCTAGCGGCATATAGCTGGTATAAAATTCCTCGACCGCCAAAAATGGCACGACCGCCAGCCCAATCAGCGCTAGTGCCGTAAAGGCCGCCGTCAGCAGGACCACACGTGGCACTGTCCCGACAAAAGCCAGCAGCGCGAAGCAAACATAGAAGAATGCTTCGTAGTTCAGCGTCCAACCCAATTTATAGAGGGGACGGATTTCGTGGCTGATTGGGTTGTAGAATGGCACAAACAACAGCGACAAAAGAAGCTGGCCACCGTCAAATACCGTCGTCTTGAACATGGATGGCAGGGCTAGCGCGAGAATTGCTGCCAGGATTGTGGCGCCCCAATACATCGGCACAATCCGGATTGCGCGCCGCCGCAGGAACTTCCAAGCGTCAAAACGACCCTCCCCAACCACCGTCACCATGATGAAGCCGCTGATGACGAAGAATAGGATTACGCCAAGCCAGCCCAAACGGTGAAAATCGCTGTTTGGCTCGACCATGGGGTAAAGCAAGGCGTGCGATGCCAGAACGAGCAAGGCCGCGATACCGCGCAAATATTGAATCGATAGCAGTTTCTGACGCATGATCCGGTTTTACCACGAGCCAACATGACGTTGGCGGGCGGGCTGTGCGGTTGGTTAATCATTTCGTTGGCTATAAGACAGAGCCGGGCGCTCGCTCAGCCAGGACTGCAGGGCACGGGACCTAGGGCCGACCGCACTCGATGTGAGCCCAAAGTGGCCGGCGAGTTGTTCCAGGCCGATCCGCAGAACAAGTTTGGCGCTCCGTCGAGGCCAGCCACGCTCGGCCTCAACAGTCTGCAAGCCTTTAAGAAGGCCACAGACGTCAAAAACCACGTCATGGCAATCTGCCGGTAGCACCGTTGAGATCACAGCGAGCGCACGGCGGGCGTCTGCAGCACGTTCGGTCAACGACGAACCCGCACTACCACCTGATCCTCCACCACCAGAGTAGGTTGGATCGTAGCTCATTGTTGTGCGTTGACGGAGCTGTGCCCTCTCAACCAATCGACGAAACCGCTCTCCAGCCTCAACTTGATTGGGGCTGAGAAACGATGGCGCGCCATCTTTGCCCAAGGCCGCGAGCCGCGCCAGCGGGCTCTCGGCCAAATTGAGGATTTGCCCGTCCTGCTGCGTCGAAAGGATTCGGTGCTGATCAACAAAGCCCCATGAGGACGCCAGCTGCCGTGCGAGCCAAAGTTCGGTCTCGCCCGTTGCCTGGCAAACCCCACTTGCGACAGCGACAACGCCCTGCGACGCCAGCGCCAGGACGGGTTCTCGACCAAGGCGAGCGGTCCGGTTTGCGTCAGAGAAATGGAACTCGCCCCGCTCATTTAGTCGAGCGAGGTAGTTTGGCAGCAGCGCCCGAACAAAACGGATGGAACGAGCATCAGCACGCGCCATTGCGCGCCTGCTCAGTGTTTCGCAAAAGGCGATCTTCTATTTCCAACTCAAGACGGCTGACGTCGGCATCAAAGGTCGGATCGTCCCGCCTGTCTTCGATGAGCGCACAGGCATAGGAGACCGTAGTTCTGTCCCGGCCAAACACCTCGCCCACCTGGGAGAGGCTCCGGCCAAGTGCAACATGGGCCAAGTACATCGCCAGTTGCCGCGCCTCTGCTGCGCTCCGGCGGCAGCGCGACTTGTGCACCAATAGCCGGACCGGAATATTTTTGGCCTTTGCAATCAACTCGATGACAATATTGCAGGCAAGGTCGTCCCGCCCTAGACCATATGGCCACCAATTAGAATCAGAATCGCCAGTCAGCTCCGTCGAACACTCACCTTGCACGCTCGGCCTCCACAAATTTATAGGATTTAATTCCTATATCATGTGGGAAAGGCTGACTAAGGGGATAAGTTCCTTCCGAGCTCCGCAGAAAGCAGCACCCCCTTAGGGCGCAGGCGTATCGAGGGCCTGGAAGTGCTGCCCAGCCCGCAAAATCCAATCGAACTAGTCAAAAAAAATCGACCGCTCCATGAGCGGCCGATTTGCAAGTCAATTCGTAAAAATTCAAGCGGACTTGCGGCCTAGTCCATTGTCTTTTGCCAACCGAGAGCGCGTCGCCGAGTAATTTGGCGCAACCATTGGGTAGTCAGACGGCAGGCCCCACTTTTCGCGATAGTCTTCTGGTGAAAGATTGAAGTGTGTCCGCAAATGGCGCTTCAACGACTTGAATTTTTTTCCATCTTCCAAGCAAATGATGTAGTCGGCAGCAACAGACTTACGCACTGGGACAGCCGGCTTCAAGTCTTCAACAATCACCGGAACTTCGTTCCTTTGAAGCGCGCGCAACGCACCGTGAACCTCAGCTATTAGCCTCGGCAGGTCGGTCGTGCTGACAGCGTTGTGACTCACGTAAGCGGAAACGATTTCGGTGCTGAGTTCGAGCAAATCGCTCTCGTATCCAGTCGCTGCGCCAGCGGATTCAGACATGGTGTAGCCTCTCATAATTAAGTTCGTGTCGCGACTTTAACACGGTCGCCGGGAATTCATACCTAAAACGCTTCTCGGCCGATTTCAACCCAAGTTGGACATTTAACATGTAACTATTGAAAACTATTTGCCGCAACAACTTGCATTACTCTAGACATCGAACTCGTTGATTTTCGCAACAATCTCGCCACCATTTTTGGTCTTGTAACTGGAGCGCGCTAATATATGCGCAGCAATCGGGGTTGTAAGCAATAAAAATAGGATCCCCAGAAAGGCACGAATTGCCACTTGGATATCGCCCGATACTAGTGCGACTGCCGCAAAAATCAGGGTACAACCAACCGAACCTGCCAACGCTGCCGCATGAAGGCGCGAATACAGATCAGGAAACCGCAGAACCCCCAACGATGCAAATAGGGCGAACGCGCTGCCCAATATCAGTAGCACAGCGGCGACACTATAGACCAGTTCGATCACCATTTGTCTGCTCCGAGTCGAATTGAACAAGCATAAAGCGTGCAAACGCCAAGGCACTCAAGAACCCGACCAGACCTAGCGCCAACGCAATATCCAAATACAACATGACCCCGGTATGAATCGCGAAGGCGGCGACAAACGCCAATGCGATGTTTGTCATCAGGTCAAGCGCAAGCACGCGGTCGCCAAAACTCGGACCAATCACGACCCGAATCGTACTGAGTGCCATTGCCATCCCAAGCAACGCCATAGCGAACAGGCTCGCCCAAGCGAGGAACTCGGCGCCGTTCATGCGAACACCGCGGCTATTCTGACTTCAAAGCCGCTGGCGACATCCGCGATCAACTTTTCGCGTGTGGTCAGTGCCAGAACATGGATATAGAGCACGCTGCGGTCGTTGGACACGTCAAGGCTCAACGTGCCCGGCGTTAGTGTAATGAGGTTGGCCAGTAACGCAATTTCGGCGTCAGTTCGCAGGTGGATCGGCACCGCGACAATCGCCGGGTTCAGCGCTTTTCCCAGGTTAGGATTTGCCACCAATAGCACTACCCGGACGGCACCAGCGAAGACCTGCTTGAGGAAATACCAGGCCAGAGCGCCGATACCCCGTGCCCGCCTTGCCCAGGTCTCGGACCCAATCCGGTCACGCAAGACAAACAGCACAAGAGCCGCTATCGCCAATCCAAACATCAAATTGAGCGCGCTGAAAGAGCCCGTCGCCGCGACCCAGATCAACGCCAGAACCAGGCTCAGCAAGAGAAGTCTCATGGCACAACTCCCGTGATTCCGACCGCTGCGATATATCGGGCTGGGTCAAGCAAATCGGCTGCGCCCTCGCGAACCACATTGAACAAGCCGTCGGGAAAGATACCCAAGGCGACAATAATTGCCACCAGGGTCGCAGTGGGCCAAAGGCCAAGCCAGCGCTCGCGCCGGGTTAGCACAAGCAAATGACCCACCGTATGCTCCGAGGTAGCGCCTTCCGGCCCGGCCCGCCAAAAAACGTGGCTCCATAACCGCGTCCCCGCAATGAGCGTAAGCAGAGCGTTGCCCAGCAACGCAACAACCAGCGCAAGGCCGAAAAAATTGATTGTGCCATCGCCGGCTTGACCAAGATTGGCGGATTGCAGGCTTGCCTGCAGAAGCAGCAGTTTGGGCCAGAAGCCAAGCAACGGCGGCACGCCGGCAACCGCCAACACCAGGATCAGGAACATCGCGGCGAGTGGGCTGTTGGCAGCATAGACTCCACCCATCATGCGACTATCGACCTGCCCGGTGACTTTTTCGACCAAACCAGCGGCCAAATAGAGTGCGGTCATGGTCAGCATTGCGTGCACAATATAAAATCCAGCGCCGGCAACGCCGTTTGGCGACGGCACCGCAATCCCCGCGATTATGGCGCCAACGCCCCCGATAACCAAAAAACCCACGGCGCGCCGCAAGTTGGTTTCAACGATTGCCCCAAGCGGCGCGACAATCAAAGTCAATGTCGCGACGACCATGAGGGCCGGTTCAAGAATATCCCGACTGGCAGGGAGCAAAACAACCAGCGTCCGCAATAGTGCGAAAACGCCAACTTTGGTCAGCAGTCCGGCCAGCAAGGCTGAAACCACAGTCGGCGGCGTATGATAGGACGCAGGGAGCCACGCGTTGACAGGAAACGCCGCCGCCTTCATGCCAAAAGCCAAGAAAAGCAGGGTGGCAATACCCGACATGGCCGCAGGGTTGGCGGCGGGCGCCACCCGGATGATGTCCGCCATATTGAGCGTGCCAACGAGGCCATAGAGCAACCCGAGCGCCAGCAAGAAGAACGCCGTGGCCAGGAAGCTCAAGAACCCGTACTTCAGCGCGCCATCAAGTTGGATCGCCCTGCCGCCATTGATGATGAGCCCAAAAGAGGCAATCAGCATCACCTCGAACCAGACATAAAGATTGAACAAATCACCGGTTAGAAAAGAACCCGTGACGCCGGCCAAAAGCAACAGAACGAGCGGATAGAACCCGTCGCCGTCCGTATCCACGGCACTTTCGGCTTGCGCATAAACCAGCAGCAGAAACGTCAGGCCAGCAGCAATGAGTGCGAAACCTGCTCCGAAGATGTCGACTGAGAAGCTAATGCCAAACGGGGGCAGCCACCCCCCCATTGTCATGCTGACCGGGCCAGACCCCAGAACCTGCAAGAGCAGCGCGAGATCACAGGCGACAATTGCGCCGACAATCACCATGGCGATAGAGGCCTGAAAGAGACGTCGGCGCGGCACGATCAACAGTGATGCGGCGCCGATCAACGCCAGCAACAACGGAAGGATTATCACCCATGCGGCAGGAGCGGTCGATGTCTGGATCATTTCGGCAGCAATACCCGTCATCTTAATAGCTCAACGGGGGGTGTGGCTCACCCCTGGGTTCAGCCAGGCGCAAGGTATCGGTATTGTCCGCGTCGAGCGTTTGATAGGCACGATAGGCGAGCACCAGAAGGAAACAGAACATGGCAAAGCCAATGACGATCGCGGTGAGTATCAAGGCCTGCGGCAGCGGATTTGCGATTGGCAGTGTCGGGTGGGTCAACCCCTCTGGAACGATTGGTGGAATCGCTCTGGTTAGGCGCCCTGCGGTAAAGATCAGCAAATTAATGCCATTGCCGAGCGCGACGACCCCCATCAGCATTCGAATGACCGAACGCGACAGCAGCAAGTACACTCCAAGAGCGACAAACAATCCGACGACAACCGCAAGCAGGAACTCCATCAGGATGCCTCGTCCTCTTCGCCTTCAAGCGCCAATGCAATCGAGGTCAATGTGCCAAACACCGCCAGGAACACACCAATATCAAACAGCATTGGCGTTGAAAGGGCGACCGTGTCTTTGCCGATAGCCAGATAGACCCAGATGCCGGTGAGAAATGGCGAACCCGTGAACAGCGACAACAGCCCCGAAACGACGGCGGCGAGCACGCCAAATCCGGCAATCGTGAGGGGGTCAGCCTTCAGGGCGCGGCGCACCGCGGCGACGCCCGAGGCCATGCCGAAGATTGCCATGGCAGCGGCGCCAATGAGACCGCCGATAAAGCCTCCACCGGGCTCATTGTGGCCACGAAGAAGAATATAAATCGAAAACACCACCATAATGCCGATGATGAGCGGGGCCATTGTGCGAAATATGATGGTGTTCATCGTGACGCCCTTCGCCCGCGGAGCAACGCCAAAATGGCAATCCCGGCTCCTACCACCACCGAAATTTCTCCCAGAGTGTCCAGTCCGCGATAGTCGACCAGAATGGTGTTGACGATGTTGCGCCCGTGGGCAATTGGCTGGCTGGTCGCGGTAAAGAAGTCACTGAGCCGCGGGTCAAACGGCCCGCTGAGCACCACCATCAGCAACAGCGCTACGGCCGCTCCACAGACAAGAGCCAAAGTGCCATCCCGGGCCAGGTCTTCGAACGGACGCTGATCGCGCTTATCGAGTTTGAGCCGCGTCATGACCAATGCTAAAATCACGACTGACAGGATTTCAACCATGAACTGGGTGAAGGCCAAATCCGGCGCGCCGAAAAGCAAAAACAACAGCGCTGTCCCCGCGCCTTGAATGCCGAGAGCCAGGATGGCCACGAGGCGATCGCGCGAGACCAGCAGAGCCACCAAACCAAGCAGAACCAGGCCAAGTACTGCCCATTCATGGGGTCGAACTTCCGCACCCACAAACACACCCTGCCAATCAACCTGCGCCAACACCGCATAGCCACTGGTCAGCACCATCGGCGCGATCAAGGCAGAACCAAACGCCAAGAAAACCACGATAAGATAGAGTTCGAGTCGGCCATGGTGCAGCAGTCGGGTCACCATTGCGGCGAAGCGAACCAGCCCGAACATGGCAACGTCAAAGGCACGATCAAAGCTGATCCCGGTGCGATCCAGCCGTCGCAAGCGCGAGCGCAGCCCTGAAATCTGGATAAAAACCAGCACGCCCAAAGCCCAGGTCAGGACGGATAGAAATGGGACCAATCCGCCAAAATCGGGCGCAAGGGTCAAATGGCTTTCAACCTTTTGCTGGAGAATGGCCGACGCTGCCGGGGCCAGTATTTCTTGGCCGAACCAGCCGGTCATCACCGCCAAACCAATGCCAAGGCCACCAAGCGCCAACGGCCCTGCAAGCAGGCCAAAGGAGCCTTCATGAGGGACTTTGGGCGTCGTCTTGAGCACACCAAAAAACGGGGTGATAGCAATTGCCAGCGCAACGCCAGCAAGCAGGGCATTGCCCAGGACAATTGTCATCAGCAACAGGACCGACTGCCACTCGCCATTTGCCAGCGCCAGATACATTTCTTCTTTGCCGATGTAGCCAAGCGTCATCGGCAGTCCAACCATGGCGACCGCGCCAAGCACTGCGCCGGCAAAGCTTAGCGGAAGCTTGCGCATTAACCCGCCAAGCGCCGTGATATGACGGGTGCCGGTGGCGTGGTCAATCGTGCCAACCACCATGAACAGGGCGGCTTTGTAGAGCGCATGGGCCACGAAATAAACGACGACGGCCGATATGGCTGCGGCACTTCCCACACCAATTAGCAGCACCAGCAGACCCAGCGATGCAATCGTGGTTTGTGCCAGCATTTGCTTGAGGTCGGTCTGCCGCAGTGCCGAAATGCCTCCCCATAGCAACGTTAACCCGCCAATGGATGTCAGCCAGATCGTCCAGGCCGGCGTTCCGCCCAGAAATGGGGTCATGCGTGCCAAAAGATAAACGCCACCCTGGACCATGGTTGCCGAATGCAGAAATGCCGAAACCGGCGTTGGCGCCTCCATGGCATTGGGGAGCCAGAACTGAAACGGGAACTGCGCCGATTTGGTGAAGGCAGCCACCAACACCAAACCCAGGACGACCGGATAGAGCCCGTGAGAGCGCACCGTATCACCAAGACCGCTCAGCCCACTGATTTCCCAGCTTCCGGTGATCTGCTGGACGATCAACACCGCCAGCAACAAGGCCATCCCCCCGGCGCCGGTTACGACAAGCGCCTGGATTGCTGCACGTCTTGCGGCTTGGCGCGCATGATCAAACCCGATCAGCAAGAACGACGTTACCGCCGTTAACTCCCAAAAAGTATACAGCGCCAGAACGTTATCGGCCAGAACGAGTCCAAGCATCGCGCCCGTGAACGCCAAAAGGTATCCGTAGAACCGCCCCTGATGGCGATGCCCGCTCAAGTACGGGCCGGAATACAGGACAATCAGTGTTCCGATTCCCGAAATGGTCATGCCAAAAACCAGGCTCAGCCCGTCAACATAAAACGAGAATGCGAGGTGATATGCTGGCACCCAATCCAGACTGGCGCGGACGAAACCTTGGGCGACAACAGGCGCGATCAGGCTGGTCAAGAACAGAAAAATACTGGCCGGAATAGTGGCGAGTACCCAGCCAGAAAATGGGCCTGCAAAGCGATGAACCATGGGTGCCAATAGCGCCGCAAGAAATGGCGCGACAGCAACAAGTGCTATGCTCACGTCGAGGGGCGGTCCCAAATCCAGCTATGCTCCCACCCTATTTGGCTGATTCCAGCCAGCTTTTGTCAGCCCGACCTTATCCAAAGCGCCTAGGGGGACAAGACAAAACAGCTAACCAAAACGTCCCGTCCACCGTTGTTTGCGTCTGCATCGTCACTCCACCCCTCGCAATATTGCCCGACCCAGCCTACATCTGGGCCAAGTCAATCCAAAGGCGCGCCCAACGCCAGCTTATTATCGGACCATTCATGACCAAGCGCGTTCCACCCGTGGCGGCCACAAAGCCCCATTTTGCTACCTTTCATAATGTCCACCGTGAAGATCCTTACCACTGGTTGCGGGCGGACAATTGGCAGGAGGTGATGCAGCACCCGGAAACGCTGGCGCCCGAAATTCGCGCCTATCTTGATGCTGAGAACAGCTTTTTTGACGCCGAATTTGGCCAGCCGACTGAGGCACTGCAGGAAAAGATCTATCGGGAAATCCGGGGACGGATCAAAGAAGACGACAGCGGCATTGCCAGCCCTGACGGCCCGTTCGCTTACAATTCGCGAATGCTTGAGGGTAAGCAGTACCCACAAATTCTGCGGACCGCGCGCAATGGTGGCACCGAGCAAATTTTACTCGACTGTAATGTCGAGGCCGGTGATGCCTATTTCGGGTTCGCCGGGGCCGAGCACGATCCGTCGCACCGGTTTCTGGCGTGGGCCGCTGACCGGGCCGGGTCGGAGTATTACGACATCATTATCCGCGACCTCGCCACGGGCGTTGATAGCCCCGAGGTCATCGCCAAGACTGCAGGCAGCTATGTCTGGAGTAGTGATAGCGGCTCAATCTATTACACTGAGTATGACGACAACCACCGCCCGTTCCGGGTCAGGCTGCACACCATCGGCACCGCTCAGGAAGCGGACACGATTGTGTTCGAGGAAGCCGATCCTGGCTTTTTTGTTGACGTCAGTTCGACCCTGTCCAAAGCATACATCGTCATCGATGCGCATGACCATCAAACGTCTGAATGCTGGTTGATCGACGCCAAAAAACCAGAGGCACCCAGGCTGGTTTCAGGCAGGCTCACCGACCGAGAGTACGACGTCGACGAACGCGACGGACTGCTCTACATCCGCACAAACGCGGATGGCGCCGAAGATTTCAAGATCGTGACGGTCGCCGCTGCCGCGCCGGATGCCGAAAATTGGGTGGACCTTATTGCCCACACACCAGGGGTCCTCGTTCTCGACAGCATCGTGATCAGCAATCATTTGCTGCGGTTGGAGCGCTACGAAGGACTGCCCAGGATCGTCGTGCGCGACCTGCGAACCGGATTGGAGGACACCGTCCGGTTTGACGAAGAAGCCTATTCGCTCGGGATGTCGGTGGGTTATGAGTTTGATACTTCGGTGTTTCGGCTCACCTATTCATCCCCAACTACGCCGTCGCGCACCTATGATGTCGATCTTGAAACCGGGATTCGAACGCTGCTGAAGGAACAGGAAGTCCCGTCCGGCCACAACCCTCAGGATTATGTTACCCGCCGCCTGTTCGCGAGCGCGCCCGATGGTGAAAAGGTGCCGGTTACGGTGTTATTTCGCAAGGGTATCAAGCTCGATGGCTCGGCGCCGGCGCTCCTATACGGCTACGGTGCTTATGGGATGTCGATGCCCGCCGCGTTTTCGATTTCGGCACTTTCGCTGGTCGATCGAGGCTTTGTCTACGCGACTGCCCACATCCGTGGCGGTATGGAAAAAGGCTATGCCTGGTACGCCAAGGGCCGCCGCGAGTTCAAAACCAATAGTTTTACGGACTTCATTGCCTCGGCCGAGATGTTGGTAGAGGCGGGCTTCACCAGCAAGGGGCGACTGGTCGCTCAGGGTGGTTCAGCCGGGGGTATGCTGATGGGCGCAATCGCCAATATGCGCCCGGATCTATGGGGCGGCATCATCGCCCAGGTTCCCTTCGTTGACGTCCTCAACACCATGCTCGACGAAAGCTTGCCGCTAACCCCGCCGGAGTGGCCCGAATGGGGCAACCCTTTGGCGTCGGCCGAGGACTATGCGCGTATCGCCGCCTATGCTCCCTATGAGCAGGTCAGCGCCAGCACATATCCCCCGATTTTTGCGCTGGCCGGGTTGACCGATCCGCGCGTCACTTATTGGGAGCCCGCAAAGTGGGTGGCCAAGCTACGCGCCACCAAGACCGGTGACAGTCCGCTCTATTTGCGGACCAATATGAGCGCCGGCCATGGTGGGGCCTCTGGACGCTTTGATCGCCTCAAGGAAACGGCGATGTGCTACGCCTTTGCCCTCAGTTCAGTCGGGTTGGAATGATCATTTCAACCTAACCAATTGTTGCAACTTCACAAACAGCATATATTTAGTCGACGATCATTCAGCAGTTTAGTGCCAGATTACATCAAACCGGAGGCTTCCATGTCCACCAAATTCACCTTGCCGCCCTTGCCCTACGCCTATGACGCACTCGGCCCGTTCATGTCCAAGGAGACGCTGGAGTTCCACCACGACAAGCACCATCAAGCCTATGTGACCAATGGCGAGAAACTGCTTGAAGGTTCGGGGCTCGAGGTCCT
This sequence comes from Devosia equisanguinis, assembly GCA_943372435.1. GTDB lineage: Bacteria > Pseudomonadota > Alphaproteobacteria > Rhizobiales > Devosiaceae > Devosia > Devosia equisanguinis_A. Next base: position 281,289 of record CALRYQ010000003.1, on the reverse strand, counting down.
GCCGCTCGAAGATATCGTCAAGGAAAGTTTTGGAAAACATGCCGGCCTGTTTAACAATGCCGGCCAGCACTACAACCACGTACACTTCTGGAACTGGATGAAGCCAAACGGCGGCGGCAACAAGCTCCCCGGCAAGTTGCAGATGGCAATCGATTCGGACCTAGGTGGGTTTGACAAGTTCCGTGCCGATTTTATCGCTGCGGGGACGACCCAGTTTGGATCAGGCTGGGCCTGGCTGTCCGTCAAGAACGGGAAACTGGAAGTTTCCAAGACCGCAAATGGCGAAAGCCCGCTGGTCTATGGTGGCAAGCCAATTCTGGGCTGCGACGTGTGGGAGCATTCCTATTATATCGACTATCGCAATGCCCGCCCGAAATACCTTGAGGCATGGTTCGACAATCTGGTGAACTGGGAACATGTCGAACTGATGTTTGACGCAGCTCGCTAAGCACAGATCAAAAACGACGATGCCCACCGCTCCTGCAGGGCGGTGGGCATTTTTGTCGGACTCCACACAAATTATCCATTTTGAAAACTCGACGCTTCTTGAACGCGCCGACCCATGCTAACGCTTTGTTAACCGGGGGGCCAAGTTTGGATCAGTCGACAAGAGTCGTTGCAATTATCGCTGCTAGCCCGGCATTGTCGTCTGTTTTGGCGAGTGTTCTGGCAACCGACACGGGCTTGCGGGTCCGGGTTTTCGACAGCGAAGCGGCTTTGTATGCCTATATGCGCCTGGCAGAGGTCGATGTTGTCGTTTGCGATTTTGACTGCGAAGAGGCACCGGCAGCTCGACTTGTCCACGGCCTGCGTCGCGATCTGTCGATTGAAAGCCCAGACTTCGCGGTTATCGCACTGACCCGCACAATCACGGCTGATATGCGCCATGCCAGTATCCGGGCCGGGATCGACGAAGTCATTGTCAAACCAATGTCACCCCGTCATCTATTGGCCCGCGTCCAAGCTCGGTTGCGCACTGCGCGCTTCCTGGTGGCTGGCGAAAACGGTTACCGCGGTCCTGATCGGCGCAATCGCTTCTCGTTTGCTGGCGCGACCACTCAACATCAACGACGCAAGGCCGACAATGTTGTCGCCTTGTTCCCAGACCGTCGCGCTGCGCCAAAACATCCCGGCCTGCAAGGCTAACACGGCTGTCGCATGGTTCCGCTGGGATAGACTAAAGCATGTCTCCCGAAAGTGGCCTCCGGTTTCGGGTCAAAGACATGCGCAAAAACAAGGGCTTAAAGCGCAGGGAGCGCATCTGAAAGATCGCGACGCGCTTTAAGCGACCGCCCCGTTAGTGTCCCTCATTGATTAATCGGCTTGCCCGCGGCCACAAATCCTCGACATTATCGGTGAACTGAACCAGGCGCTCATAGCCGGGCAGCCCTGGTGACAAAACGTCAGCCGCATAGCCGCGCAAAACGTCATAGGCGCGATTGCGATTCAGCAGCACGATTGGACTATGCCGCCCTGCGGCTTTGGCAGCAGTCCAGGAGCCGAACAAACCGCTGGTCGACGCCAGAGACCCCGGCAACCCGATGTAAGCGTCTGCCAAGGCGGCGATCCGCGCAAACCGATCGTTTCGCCCAGCAATCACTTCGATCGGCACGGAAGACAGCGCAGGCGGCATCACAATGGTTTCATCCGCAATAATGTGGACCCCGCCGCCTGCAGCACGGGCAGCGGTCACCAGCGGGATCGGGATGAACCCACCCTCAGCCAGACACAGTATGCGCGCCCCGCGGCGGGCGAAATAGCTCCCGGTCTGGCTCATGATGCTGGATCGCTCCGCATCGCCCGGCCCTTTGTCAGAAGCAAAAACAGCCAGGAACGGCGAGGCGGTCAAATCCATGTCAGCGACCGCGCTTCAGCCCGCCCAGGATGCCGCGGACCAGCGCGCTCCCGAGACGGTTGGCAATGGTGCGCGCGAGCGAATTCATTGCAGCTTCTCCAGCCGATTGACGGGTCGACCGACGAGGAGCGGCCGGACGGTCATCCTGATAGCGCCGTTCCAATTTGTCGCGCTCGTCGATAATGCGCTGATGCTCCTCATCTTCTTGCTTTTGCTTGGCCTTTTTTGCCAACACCTCAAAAGCAGAGTCACGATCCACGACGGTGTCGTAAAGACCGGCGACTGGCGAATTCGCCATTATGGTGCGCCGTTCTTCCGGCAAGATCGGTCCGAGGCGCGATGATGGCGGGCGGATCAACGTGCGCCCGACAATAGAGGGAATGCCCTTGTCTTCGATAACCGAAACGAGTGCTTCACCGATCCCCAATTGGGTGATGACCTCCTCGGTTGAAAATGCCGGGTTGGGGCGAAAGCTTTCAGCAGCGACCCGAACGGCCTTCTGCTCGTGCGGCGTATAGGCACGCAGCGCGTGTTGCACGCGATTTGACAATTGCGCCAGCACCGCTTCCGGGATGTCGACTGGATTTTGGGTGACAAAATAGACTCCAACGCCTTTGGAGCGGACCAACTTGACCACCTGCTCGACTTTGTCGACCAACGCCTTTGGGGCGCCATCAAACAGCAAATGGGCTTCATCGAAAAAGAACACCAATTTGGGCTTTGTCGGATCGCCCACTTCTGGCAATTCCTCAAACAGCTCAGACAGAAGCCAGAGCAAAAACGTGGCATAAAGCCGAGGCGAGCGCATTAATTCGTCGGCCGCAAGCACCGATACATAGCCTCGCCCGTCCGGCGTGGTGCGGAGCAAATCGGCGATCATCATGGCGCGTTCGCCAAAAAAATTCTCTCCGCCCTGCTGTTCAAGCACCAATAGAGCGCGCTGTACTGCGCCAATACTGGCCGTGGTGACGTTGCCATATTGGGCTGACACTTCGCTGGCCCGTTGTTGGATATCGAGCAAAAGAGCCCTCAGATCCTTTAGGTCCAGCAGCAGCAAGCCCTCATCGTCGGCCAGCTTGAAGGCAATGTTGAGCACACCTTCCTGGGTGTCGTTCAGGTCAAGCATACGGCTTAGAAGCAATGCACCCATTTCGGAAATGGTGGTTCGTACCGGGTGCCCTTGGCGTCCAAACAGATCCCAAAAGATCGTCGGAAACGCGGCAAAACTATACTCCTCGGCCAGACCAATATCGGCGGCACGCTTGACCAGAAAATCCTTGGCATCGCCAACCATGGAAATACCGGACAAATCCCCTTTTACGTCGGCGCAAAACACCGGCACGCCAGCGCGCGAAAATCCCTCGGCCAATATCTGCAAAGTCACGGTTTTGCCGGTGCCGGTGGCGCCAGTGATCAAGCCATGGCGATTGCCATATTTGAGCGCCAGGTATTCGGGCTTGGTGCTGGTCCCGAGATAGATTTTGTCATCAAGCAGCATTGGTCCGGCCATCCTGTTTCGGTCACCCCTTATAGCTGTGTGCGGCCCCTAGCCACAAGCAAGCCGTTCACCAAACCAACTGGGACTGCTGGTCAAAATCCGCCTCTGAGGTCACAGTTGGGACATGAAAGCACTTTCGCATATCAATCGCCGCACCGCCCTTGCCAACCTGGCTGGCCTCAGCCTGCTCGCAAGCCAGCCTGCGCTGGCGCAATCAAGCCTGGAGGCAGCCGAATTTGGCGTCACCGGGGATTCAGGCACTGACCAGACCGCGGCTATGCAACTGGCCCTGGATCAGGCTCAGATCTCGGGGCAAAAACTGCAACTGCCGCCCGGCGTCATTCTGGTGAGCGATTTGACCTTCCCCGCTCAAGTCACACTTGAAGGCGCCGGAACAGCGAGCATTCTTGCCGCGGCGGGCACCGTGCGGATCGGGATAATATCGGGAGCCACAAGTGCCTCGTTCAGGGATGTCAGCTTTTCAGCACCCGCCGGCCATACCGGAGGTATCGTTGAGGTCGTCAGCAGCGACCGCGTCCATTTTGACCGCTGCGCCTTTTCCGGTGGCGAAACCGGACTGCTCATCACTGACGCGGCGGTCACGGTGAGCGCCTGTGATTTTGGCGAGCACGCGGACGCGGCTATTCATTCTGCCAATAGCCGGGGCCTGGTGATCAGCGGCAATCGTATTGACACCTGCGGCAATGCCGGCATCCGCATCTGGCGCGACGAGGCCGGTCCTGACGGCAGCATCGTCTCAAACAACCGTATCGACAATATCGACTGGCGCGGTGGGGGAAACGGACAAAATGGCAATGGTATCAACGTCTTTAAAGCGGACGAGGTCATCGTTGCCGACAACCATATCAGCCATTGCGCGTTCTCGGCGATCAGACTGAACTCAACCCGCAACACACAGGTCTCAGGCAATCTCTGCCTGGCATCGGCAGAGTGCGCGATTTTTTCGGAGTTCGCTTTTTCCGGCTCGGTGATCGCCAACAACATCGTAGACGGTGCGGCCACCGGTATTTCGATCACCAATCTAGACCAGGATGGGCATTTGGCCGTTTGTTCCGGCAACATCGTGCGCAACATCACGCCATCCTCGGCCACCAACCCGGACACGACCCCAGTCGGCATTTATGCCGAGGCCGATACTGCGGTGACGGGAAACACCGTCAGCAATGTGCCGGGCTTTGCCCTTGCGGCTGGCTACGGCAATTTTTTGCGCAATGTGCTGATATCGAGCAATGTCGTCACCAAAAGCGACTATGGCGTCGGCGTCAGCGTCGTCGACGGCTGCGGATCGGTTCACATCACCAGCAATCTGCTGGAGACCAGCAAAGCCGATCTGGTCGGTTTGAAATGGCAGGAGATCGCATCGACCGACCTAGCGGCCGATACCAAACTCTATCCACATGTTTTCGTTCAGGGAAATACCTAGACAGCCATCCCGACGGTGGCTCGAAGAACGCCGATTTCGACCCCACGCACGCTTCGAACCGGCTGGTTGGCCAGACGGTGTAATAGGGCTGTCTGCGCTGCATCGGGGTCAGCAATCGCCAGCAAGAGGCCAGCAAGCATGGCGGTTGAAGCAGGTATATTGCCGTCATCGCACTTGATGGCATAGCCCCAACCCTTGTCGCGGATCGCGCCGCATTGCACCCCATCCGCGCCGACTTTTTGCATGACGCAGCCAGCGAAAGCCTGCATGATTTCGGTATCGGCATGGCCGGTGCCAGCAACCAGATGAGGGTGACTGGTGGCGGCGTCAAATAGGCGTTTGGCGGCAAAAGCGTATTCTGGCGAAAGGCCCTGCCCGGTCGCCATGCGCGCAAAACCATAGGCAAAAGCCCGCAATGGCGCGGCAAATGTGGGAATGGAGCACCCGTCCGTCCCGCAGCGAGCCTCGCTGAGCGGTTCGGCAATGACCGTTTCCACGGCCGCGCGCACACTGATTTGCACCGGATGGTCACGTTCAACATAACCATGAGGGGAGGTGCCCATGGCCAGAGCAACACTCAGCATGCTGGAGTGCTTGCCCGAACAATTATTGTGCAAAGCGCTGGGGTGTTGTCCGGCGTCACGGAGCGCATCGCGGGCGGCAGGATTGGATGGCTGATGCGCGCCGCATTCCAGATCGCTGACACTCAGACCCATGCGGGACAGAAAGCCAGCGACACCGGTCACATGCTCAGCCTCGCCATGATGGGAGGCACATGCGAGGGCGAGCTCTTCGTCGCTGTGATGGAATTTGTCGATGGCGTGCAGGGCAAAAACCGGCAATGCCTGCATGGATTTGATCGCCGAGCGGGGAAATATCGGTCGCTCGATATCTCCACCAGACGCTATGACTTTTCCGGAGGCATCAACGACGGCGTAGGCACCGCGGTGGCGGTTCTCTACCCAGTTGCCGCGCACGACTTCAGCCAGAATTGGGTTGGCGTCCATATCAAAAAAACTCCGGTCCAGACTGTCTTGGGAACAGTACTGGGCCGGAAAAGTCAACGTGCATGGGTGGAGGTCGGCAAGAATTCGATATTCAGATGTCCCAGTCTTCGACGGTGATCAGGAATTTGGAATTCACCCAGCCGGCAACGCCGCCTCCGTCAACCAGGCACCAATCGGTGCTGTTGGGAACTTCGATGCAGCGTTCCACCCAAACATGGCTGCCAGGCTCGAAGGCACCAATCTTTTTGGAGTAGGAGGCTGGCCACCGGCGGACATTAAGATGATCCCACTCGGCGACGCCGGTTACCCGCGCCAGCTCGTCGACCGCATAGCCAGCGGCAAGAGCAGGCTGCACCGCAAACGCGGCGGCGCCGGTAATGATCATGCCGCAAAGGGCGGCAACGAGGAGCTTTTCGTGATTGCGGTTCATGTGCTGTCCTTTTGCGGCAGGTGTCTGGAAATGATGAGTGACCGTAGCGTGTGCCCTTTGAACGGGTCCTGAGCTTGATGTTCAGAAACCGTTCATCGGCGAGACGTTTCAGCGCAAATCGCGCTGATGCACATACACGACGATGCTGTTATTGCCGCCGAAACGGAGGGAAACCACATCGTTCTGATCGTAGTCCTTGGACAAGAGTGCGGACATCAATGTCCGGTTATGGGCGATGGGCCCACGTACTGCGTTGACATTGCCGTCAACGAACAGCGAGCCGTAGTCGTCGTTGTGGGTCAATGATCCGGATTCACAAACTGGGATAATCATGACGGATTGATCGTCGATTGCTTCGATGTCGGCCCGATTGACGCCGCGCATAAAGCCCATTTCATCGGCGCAATTGGTCTGGTGTGGAACCGGCTTTTTGACGGGAATCAACACGGCAGCGTTGGCGGCATTGGAGGTGACAAGCAGTGCGCCGACGACGAGGCAGGTAAAGAGTTTGTTCATTTTCTAGCTCCGGGTTCTGGTTCAAAGGGCCCTTGCCCCTTGTGGAAATGAGGGACGGTGTCGCCGTCCGTGGTTGCCATAAAGCGCCCCACTGCTTGAACCGCCTCTGAGCCATGCGTTCACCTACCGTTAATGGACCGGTTGGGTTTGCAGGCGCTCGTTTTCCGTGCCACGCTGGTCCCAAAGAAATATCGTAAGCGCTTGAAATATAAGGAGGCCCTATGTCCAAGGTGCTCGTGACGGGCGGCAGTGGTAAACTCGGACGCGCAGTGCTCAGTGATCTGGTGGCGCATGGACACTCGGTTCTGAACATTGATGAGATCGTCCCGGAAACCGGAATCTGTCCGACGGTAAAGGTCGATCTGGCTGACTTTGGTCAGGTCCACGCGGCCATATGCGGTGGGATTGATGAGCATAGCGGGCCGTTTGACGCTGTTGTTCACCTCGGTGCCATTCCGGCGCCCGGCCGGGCGCCGAACCACACGATTTTTTCCAACAATGTTCCGGCGACCTATAATGTGTTTGAAGCTTGCCGCCTCAGCGGCATCAAAAACATCGTCTTCGCGTCGAGCGAGACCTTGCTCGGCCTGCCTTTCACCTCGCCGCCGCCCTATGCCCCTGTTGACGAGGACTATTTTCCGCGACCTGAGAGCGCCTACGCGCTGGGAAAACTGCTTGATGAGACCATGGCGGCGCAGTTCTGCCGTTGGGACCCTGCCCTTCGGATCGTCGGACTGCGGTTTTCCAATGTAATGGATCCCGCCGACTACAAGGCCTTTCCCGGATTTGATGCCGACGCCAATGCCCGCAAGTGGAATTTGTGGGGATACATTGATGCGCGGGACGGGGCGCAGGCGGTGCGTCGCTCGATAGAGGCCGACTTCACGGGCTTTGAGACCTTCATTATTGCCAATGCCGATACCGTCATGAGCCGGTCCAGCGCCTCGCTGCTCGCCGAGGTGTTTCCGTCCGTCGCGCAAAAGGGCAATATCAGTGCCAATGGCACTCTCTTATCGATCGAGAAGGCCAAAAAAATGCTTGGCTATTCGCCACAGTTCAGTTGGCGCAACCAAGTCTAGGACTCACTGCAGCTTTTTGCATCCGGAATGTGCAAAATCTGCACTTGTGCTTTTTATAAGCATGAGGATGACTGCGGGCGATGCCAAGCCGTGACCTGTCTATCCTGATTATCGACGAGAACCGCATTCGTGCTTCCATCATTGAAGATGGATTGCGCGAAGCCGGGCACACTCGCGTCGCGGTGATCCACGACGTCAACGAGGTCGGCCGCACCATCAAGGAGGCGATGCCGGACGTTTTCGTCATCGATCTGGAAAATCCCAAGCGCGATATGCTGGAGCACTTTTTTTCGCTGTCACGAGCCATTCAACGCCCCGTTGCCATGTTCGTTGACCGCTCCGATGGTGCGACGATCGAAAAGGCCGTCGAGGCCGGCGTCTCCGCTTACGTAGTGGACGGGCTGAAGAAAGAGCGCGTCAAGGCCATCATGGACATGGCGATTTCCCGCTTCAACGCGTTCTCGAGGCTGACGCGCGAATTGGAACAGGCGCGCAGCGAGCTGGAAGACCGCAAGCTGATCGATCGGGCCAAGGCGATCATCATGCGCACCAAGGGGCTCAGCGAAGTCGACGCCTACGCCCGGCTCCGCACCACGGCGATGAACCAGAACCGCCGCATGGTCGATATAGCCCAAAGCCTGATTACGGCCGCCGATCTGTTGGGGCCATAGGATATTGCCATGACCCTCACCCATGTCACCGCCGGGTTTCTGCCGCTGCTGGACAGCGTTTTGCTGGTGCTGGCACGGGAAAAAGGCTTCGCCGCCGCGCAGGGAATCGAATTGCATCTGGCGCGCGAAACCTCATGGGCCAACATTCGCGACCGCGCCGCGGTCGGGCATTTCGACGTGGCGCAAATGCTGGCGCCGATGCCGCTAGCCGCGACTTTGGGGCTCAATCCGCTGGCCGCCAAGGTGATCACACCGATGGCGCTGGGGCTGGGCAACAACGCCGTTACCGTCAGCGCCGAGTTGTGGAAGGCCATGGCAGATGCGGGCGCGCCGGTCGATCTGGATGCGCTGGCCACCGGGCGCGCTCTCGCCAAAGTCGTCGCGACGTCGCCGCGCAAGCTGCGCTTTGGCGTGGTACACCAGACCTCAGCGCACAATTACGAATTGCGCTACTGGATGGCCGCTAGCGGAATCGTGCCAGATCGTGACGTTGAGATTGTCGTATTGCCGCCAGCGCTATTGCCTGATGCATTGGGGTCAGGCGGTATTGACGGCTATTGCGTTGGCGAGCCCTGGAACAGCGTCGGCGTCGCCAGCAAGGGCGCCCATATCGCTACGGTCAAAGCCTCGATCTGGCGCTCCAGCCCGGACAAGGTGCTGGGTATGCGGGCCCAATGGGCCGAAGAGAACGCCGAGACATTGAGCAGCTTGATCCGTGCCCTTTATGCGGCGGCGGCGTGGTGCGGCGACAATGCCAATCACCGCGAGATCGCCTCTATAATGGCCGCGCCAGCCTATCTTGGGCAACCGGTCGAACTTGTGCAGCGAGCGCTGGATGGCCGGCTCGACGTCGGTGGAGGCCAGTTCCGGAGCGTACCGGACTTTTATGTGCCCCATGCGCACGCCGCGAATTTCCCGTGGAAGAGCCACGCGCTGTGGTTTTACTCGCAGATGGTCCGCTGGGGTGAAGTCGGCTATTCCGCCGAAAACGCTCGGCTGGCCGCCGAAAGTTTCCGGCCCGACCTGTATCGCGCGGCTTTGGCGCCGCTAGGGGCCTCGCTGCCAGCCGACGATTTCCGCATTGAGCAAACTGCCCCATCCCGGTCGGTTAAGGCCTCTAACGGCCAGTTGCCGATGGGTGCAGAAGGCTTTTTCGATGGCCAGGCGTTCGACCCAGATTGGATCGGGGCCTATATCGCCAGCCAGCGCCGCGCTGACTGAGGAAGTCTGCCGCCGCGCGCCTAACGTCTCCACCGTATATTGCCGCGCAGGCCGAAATAACGCCGTAGGCGCTTGGGCGCTTTGCCTTCGATGACTCAAACTCGAGCAGGCGAATGTTTGTGCACACCAAATTGGCAATTGCTACATTTTTAAGCCCTTTCGAGCGATTGCTCATTTTTCAGCGTTTGTGGTGAATGTTATCAAGTCACTGATTTTCAACAATAATTTTTTGCAACCCACACTTGGCACACTTTCTGCAAAGAAGCTGGGGAACGAGCTCCTCCCAAGACGGCTCTTCTGACTTCGGCGTCCAGCGTTGGGCGCCACAGATAGGCAAGGCTGCCAACAGGTATCGTGTCGGGCGTGGAGCCCGATGCCCACCCGTTGGCAGCTTTTTGTTTTTCCGACGGTGCAACTGGAGAAAACGATGACAAATGCAACGACAACACGGCGTGGGTTCCTCAAAGGCGCGACAGCGACTGCGGCGACCCTGATAGCCGCAAGGGCGCTCCTCCCCTCGGGGGCTTTTGCGCAGGGCGCCGGCCCGGAAGTGACTGGCGCCAAACTCGGCTTTATCGCGCTGACTGATGCGGCCCCGCTGATCATCGCCTCCGAAATGGGCCTGTTTGGCAAATATGGCGTGCCCGATGTTGAAGTCCTGAAGCAGGCATCGTGGGGCGCCACGCGCGACAATCTGGTGCTAGGCGGGGCCGCCAATGGCATCGACGGCGCCCACATCCTGTCGCCGCTGCCGTATCTGATGTCGACCGGCAAGGTGACTCAGAACAACCTGCCAGTACCGATGTCGATCATTGCCCGCCTCAACTACGACAGCCAGGGCATTTCGGTATCTCAGGAATACAAGGACGCCGGGGCTGGGCTCGATAGCTCGCCGCTCAAAGCGGTGTTCGCCGCGAAAAAGGCCGCTGGCAAGGAAGTCAGCGTCGCCATGACCTTCCCAGGCGGCACCCACGATCTGTGGATCCGCTACTGGCTGGCCGCCGGCGGCATCGATCCAAATTCGGAAGTGTCGCTGATCACCGTGCCGCCTCCGCAAATGGTCGCGAACATGAAGGTCGGCAACATGGACGCGTTTTGCGTCGGCGAACCGTGGAATGAACAACTGGTGAATCAGGGCATCGGCTTCACCGCCGCCACCACCGGCGAACTGTGGAAGCATCACCCCGAAAAAGCGCTCGGCCTGCGCAATGACTTCATCGAAGCCAATCCGATTGCCACCAATGCGATCCTGATGGCGGTGCTCGAAGCCCAGCAATGGTGCGACGCCATCGAAAACAAGGAAGAAATGGCCAATATCCTGGGCAAGCGGGCCTGGTTCAATGTGCCACCGACCGATGTGGTTGGGCGCTTGAAGGGCGATATCAACTACGGCAATGGCCGTGTCGAAACCGCCACCGGGCTGGAAATGAAGTTCTGGAAAGATCACGCATCCTATCCGTTCAAAAGCCACGATGCCTGGTTCCTCACCGAAAACATCCGCTGGGGCAATTTGCCCTCAACCACCGACATCACCGCCCTCGTCGATCAGGTGAACCGCGAAGATCTGTGGCGCGCCGCCGCCGCTGCGCTTGGTGTTGCTGCTGCCGATATCCCGACCTCGACGTCGCGCGGGGTCGAAACCTTCTTTGACGGCAAGACCTTCGATCCGGCCAACCCCACAGCCTATCTCGACAGCCTTGCAATCAAAGCCATCGCCTAACCCGGCCAACTGGTGCGGGGGCGTGCTCCCGCACCACTTTCCACCTCTCAATTTTTTGGAGGACGACAGCCATGTCAGCCACCGCCGAGCGTCTCGCCCCTGCCACCCCACTCCCCGTTTCTGCCAAGGGGCAAGTGTTTGCCTTCCCCGCCAAGGCACCGAGGCCCGGTTCAATGCTGAAGCTTGCATCGCATGTCGCCGTGAACGTCGTGCCTCCGTTGATCGTTCTGGCTCTGATCCTGATCATCTGGCAGATCGCCTGTGGTTCGCCCGGCGCCTCGCTGCCCCCACCCAGCCAGGTTTGGACTGAGGCCGGCGAGCTGATCACCAATCCCTTTTATGATTATGGCCAGACCGACATCGGGCTGGGCTGGCGCATTCTGGCCTCGCTGCAGCGCGTGGCGATGGGCTTCGGCCTGGCAGCCATCGTCGGCGTCGGACTAGGCGCCTTTGTCGGCCAGTCGATCTGGGCGATGCGCGGGCTTGATCCGATCTTTCAGATCCTGCGCACCGTACCGCCACTGGCCTGGCTGCCGTTGTCGCTGGCGGCGTTTCTCGATAGCGCCCCATCGGCGATCTTTGTGATCTTCATCACCTCGGTCTGGCCAGTGCTGATCAACACCACGGTCGGCGTGCGCAACATTCCGCAGGACTATCGCAACGTGGCGCGCATCCTGCAGCTCAACCAGGCCGAGTTCTTCTACAAGATCATGATCCCGGCCGCCGCCCCCTATATTTTCACCGGACTGCGCATCGGCGTCGGTCTGTCGTGGCTGGCCATCGTGGCTGCCGAAATGCTCACCGGCGGCGTCGGTATCGGCTTCTTCATCTGGGATGCGTGGAACTCCTCCCACCTGTCCGACATCATCGTGGCACTGGTCTACATCGGCGTGGTCGGCTTCCTGCTCGACAAGCTGGTCGCGGCGATCGGCGCCTTTGTCACCCGCGGCACACCGGCGAACTAAGGGGCCATCATGTCCTATCTGCGCATTCAGAACGTCGACAAATCCTTCGAACGCGGCGGCGAGACCAGCGAAGTCCTCAAAAACGTCTCGGTCGACATCGAACTTGGTGAAGTCATTTCCATCATCGGCCATTCCGGCTGTGGAAAATCGACGCTACTCAATCTAATCGCCGGGCTCACCGAAGTCACCTCGGGAGGCATTACTTTGGAAGGCATGGAGGTCAACGGCCCCGGCCCGGAACGCGCCGTGGTGTTCCAAAACCACTCGCTGTTGCCCTGGCTGACCGTCTATGAAAACGTCAACCTTGCCGTGGCCAAGGTGTTTGGCCGCACCCGCGACCGCGCCGCCCGCCACGACTGGATCATGCAGAACCTTGATCTGGTGCAGATGGCCCACGCCAAGGACAAGCGCCCCACTGAAATTTCGGGCGGTATGAAACAACGCGTCGGCATTGCCCGGGCGCTGGCGATGGAGCCGAAAATCCTGTTGCTCGACGAGCCTTTCGGGGCACTCGATGCGCTGACCCGCGCCCATCTGCAGGATGCGGTAATGGATATCCATCAGCGGCTGGGCAACACCATGATCATGATCACCCATGATGTGGATGAGGCGGTGTTGCTGTCCGACCGGATCCTAATGATGAGCAATGGCCCCTCGGCCCGCATCGGCGAAATCCTGAGGGTGCCGCTGCAGCGTCCGCGCCAGCGTCTCGATCTGGCGTCCGACCGCCTTTACCTCAAATCCCGCGAAGCTGTGCTCAAGTTCCTGTATGAGCGCCACCGTTTCGTCGAAGCCGCGTAAGGGGTACACAGATGGCTGAAAAACTCGTCATTATCGGCAATGGCATGGCGCCGGGGCGGGCATTGGAAAAACTGCTCGAAACCGACCCCGGTCGCTACGAGATCACCATTTTCAACGCCGAGCCGCGGGTCAACTATGACCGCATCATGCTGTCACCGGTATTGTCCGGAGAGAAGTCCTTCCAAGACATCATCATTCACGGCGACAGCTGGTACATCGACAATCAGATCATGCTGTATAAAGGGCACAAGGTGGTCGAGATCGATCGCCTAAACCGTGTCGTTCGATCCGAGCATGGGGCTGAGGCTCACTACGACAAGCTGATCATTGCCACCGGATCGGTGCCGTTCATCATTCCAGTTCCCGGCCACACGCTGCCGGGGGTTCTGAGTTATCGCGACCTTGATGACGTCCACGCCATGATGCTGGCGGCGAAGTCGCGCGGCCATGCCGTGGTCATCGGCGGCGGATTGCTGGGTCTGGAGGCAGCCGCAGGGCTGCTCAATCAAGGCATGACCGTGACCGTTCTGCATGTGATGCCGACCCTGATGGAGCGCCAGCTCGATCCAGCCGCCGGATATTTGCTGCAGCGCGAACTGGAACGGCGCGGCATCCAGGTCATCACCAAGGCCAATACCAAGGAGATTACCGGCAGCGCTCGGGTTGAGGCCGTTCATCTCGACGACGGCACCGTCATCAAGGCAGATCTGGTGGTTATGGCGGTCGGCATAAGGCCAAACGCTGCGCTGGCCAAGGCAGCGGGGGTCGAGGTCAGCCGAGGCATCCTCGTCAATGGCCAGATGCAAACCTCCGACCCCTGTATTTACGCGCTCGGGGAATGCGCGGAGGTCGGTGGCATTTGCTACGGGCTGGTCGCCCCGCTTTATCAGCAAGCCAACGTCGTTGCCGCGCATCTGGTTGGCGACACGACCGCAATTTTTGTGGCCCAATACACGGCAACCCGGCTGAAAGTGACCGGGATTGACCTTTATTCGGCCGGCGATTTCGGGGAGGGAGAGGATCGCGAAGAGATCGTTTTGCGTGATGCCACTGCCGGGGTCTACAAGCGGCTGGTGCTGAAAGCCGACAAAATCATCGGCGCCGTGCTTTTTGGCGAGACCGCTGATGGCCCATGGTTTTTCGACATGCTCAAGAATGGCGTCGACACCCGGGCGATGCGCGATACGCTAATTTTTGGCCAGGCCTATCAGGGGGGCTCCCCCCTGGACCCTATGGCGGCCGTTGCAGCATTGCCGGATGAGGCAGAAATCTGTGGCTGTAACGGCGTGTGCAAAGGCAAGATCACAGCTGCCATCACCACCAAGGGGCTGACATCGCTTGACGCGGTCCGCGCCCATACCAAAGCGTCAGCCAGTTGCGGGTCCTGCACAGGCCTGGTCGAGCAGCTGCTGCATGTAACGCTGGGCGACGCCTACAACCCAGCCGCCGTTCAGCCGATGTGCGGCTGCACCCAATATGGCCACGATGACGTGCGCCGACTGATCGTTGCCAAGGGCCTGCGATCGATCCCTGAGATCATGCAGGAATTGGAGTGGACGACCTCCTGCGGCTGCGCCAAATGCCGCCCAGCGCTAAACTACTATTTGGTCGCCGATTGGCCCGGTGAGTATGAAGACGACGGGCAGTCACGTTTTATCAACGAACGGGTACACGCCAACATCCAGAAAGACGGCACCTATTCGGTGGTGCCCCGCATGTGGGGCGGCATGACCAATCCCAAGGAGCTGCGCGCCATTGCTGACGTCGCCGACAAATTCAAGATCCCGGCGGTCAAGGTAACCGGCGGACAGCGAATTGACCTGTTGGGCGTCAAAAAGGAGGATCTGCCAGCGGTTTGGGCAGATCTGAACGCCGCAGGAATGGTGTCCGGGGCCGCCTATGCCAAGGGCCTGCGCACCGTCAAGACCTGCGTCGGCTCGGACTGGTGCCGGTTCGGCACCCAGGATTCAACCGGGCTTGGTATCCGTCTCGAAAAGTTCATGTGGGGCGCTTGGACGCCGGCCAAACTCAAGCTTGCCGTTTCCGGATGTCCGCGCAACTGCGCCGAAGCAACCTGCAAGGACATCGGCGTCGTCTGTGTCGACAGTGGCTATGACATTCATTTTGCGGGCGCGGCCGGTCTCGATATCAAAGGCACCGAAGTGCTGTGCCATGCCGACACCGAAGACGAAGCCCTCGAGATTATCGTTGCTTTGACCCAATTGTACCGCGAACAGGGGCGCTACCTGGAACGCATCTACAAATGGGCAAAGCGCGTCGGCTCCGCCTCGATCAAGGCTGCGGTTGTCGATGATCTGGCAAAGCGCGCCCATTATTACAACCGCTTTGTCTATGCGCAGAGCTTCGCCCAGGTCGATCCCTGGGAGGAGCGCGTCAACGGCAAAGATGCTCATGAGTTCGCCGCCATGGCTGAATTCGGCGTCCCCTTGGGAATGGAGCAATGATGATGTCGGAATGGATCGAAGTCGGCAGGATCGCCGATATTCCGCGCCGCGGCGCACGCTGCATCAATACCCCCGGAGGCAAGATTGCCGTCTTTCGCACGCAGGACGATCAGGTCTTCGCCATCGACAACCAATGCCCGCATAAGGGCGGCCCTTTGGTGGAAGGGATCGTGCATGGCGCCTCTGTCACCTGCCCATTGCACAATTGGGTATTCGATCTTGCGACTGGTCAAGCAATGGGGGCGGATGTTGGCCACGTGGCGACCTATGCAATCAAGGTTACCGATGGCCGGATACTGATGGCGCCCGAAGCGATGCTGGCCGCAGCCGAATGAACGCAGGCACGATAGGCAAGACCACCCGCACCACCTGCCCTTATTGTGGCGTGGGGTGCGGGGTGTTGGCGACGCCGCAAAGCGACGGCAGCGTCACGATTGCAGGTGACCCGGAGCACCCAGCCAATTTCGGTCGGCTGTGCTCGAAAGGCGCGGCGCTCGGCGAGACATTGTCACTGGAAGCCCGCCTGCTGCATCCAGAAGTGGCCGGCCGCCGCGTTCCCTGGGACGAAGCGCTGGACCTGGTGGCCGCGACGTTTTCCCGGACGATTGCGGAGCATGGGCCCAATTCGGTGGCAATTTATGGCTCCGGTCAGCTGCTGACGGAAGATTACTACCTCGCCAACAAGCTGATGAAGGGCTTCATCGGCTCTGGCAATATCGACACCAACTCGCGCCTTTGCATGGCCTCAACTGTTGCCGGGCAAAAGCGCGCGTTCGGCTCGGATACTGTTCCGGGCTGTTACGAGGATTTGGAACTGGCCGATCTTATCGTACTGGTTGGCTCGAACCTGGCCTGGTGCCATCCGGTGCTGTACCAGCGCATTGCGCAGGCCAAGGTCGAGCGCCCCGCCATGCGGGTGGTGCTGATTGATCCGCGCCGGACGATGACCGCCGACATTGCCGATTTGCATCTGGCGGTGAATTCGGACGGCGACAGCGCCCTGTTTGTGGGGCTGTTTGCTGAGCTATGCCGCCGCGATGCCGTCGACCATCACTATATCGGTGCCCATACCAGCGGTTTCGATGCCAGTGTGGCTATGGCCCGAGATTGGACTGTTGAACGCGTGTCCCAAGCGACAGGTCTGGATATTTGCCATATCGAGACCTTTTACGATTGGTTTGTCCAAACCACCAAAACCGTCACCGTCTTTTCCCAAGGTGTCAATCAGTCGGCCTCGGGGACCGACAAGGTCAACGCGATCATCAATTGCCATTTGGCGACCGGCCGCATCGGTCGACCCGGGATGGGGCCGTTCTCGGTCACTGGCCAACCCAACGCCATGGGCGGACGCGAGGTCGGCGGGCTGGCCAATATGCTTGCGGCCCATATGGATTTTGGCGCTGACAATGTGCGCCGGGTCGCCGACTTCTGGGACAGCGACCGGGTGGCGACGGAACCGGGGCTAAAGGCGGCGGATCTGTTTCCAGCCCTGGCAGACGGGCGTGTCAAAGCCGTGTGGATCATGGCGACCAACCCCGTCGATTCGATGCCGGAGGCCGACATCGTTCGCTCCGCCTTGCGGGCCTGCCCGTTCGTTGTCGTTTCGGACATCACTGGACAAACCGACACTATGGCGGAAGCCCAGGTCCGGCTCCCCGCTGCCGGATGGGGCGAAAAAGATGGCACTGTCACCAATTCCGAGCGCCGGATTTCTCGCCAGCGCCCGTTTCTGCCGCTGCCCGGCGAAGCAAAGCCGGACTGGTGGACCATTGCCGAGATTGCCAAGCGAATGGGGTTCGCGTCGGCGTTCGGATTTGCCAATGCGGGCGAGATTTTTGCCGAACACGTCGCCCTGTCCGCCAAAGGAAATGCTGGCGGGCGTGATTTTGACCTCAGCGGGCTGGCCAATCAGGAATATGAGACGCTTCAACCCACACAATGGCCGGTGGGAGCGCGCGGCACCGCGCGGATGTTTGGAACCGGCAGGTTTTTTACCGACGACCACAAGGCGCGCTTCGTCGCCCTAGAACCGCCCCCGCCGCTGCAGTCGGCCCCGGGCCAGTATGTGCTTAATACAGGACGGGTTCGCGACCATTGGCACACGATGACGCGAACTGGCAAAACAGCACGCCTGTCGGCCCACATGGCCGAACCGTTTGTTGAAATCCATCCGGACGACGCAGCCAGTCTTAGTATCCGCCGCGCCACGCTGGTCCGTATCGGCAACACGCTTGGTACTGTAGTGGTCCGCGCCCTGGTGACTGACCGCCAGCCGCGCGGCCAGGTGTTCGTGCCAATGCACTGGACTGACCAGTTTGCTTCAAACGCCCGCGTCGACGCACTAGTCGCCGCTAAAGTTGACCCAATTTCGGGGCAACCAGCGCTGAAGATGACAATGGTCAATGTCGAGCCGGCTCAAACGCGGATCTACGGTTTCTTTGTCAGCTCCAGCAAGCCCGACCTTACCGGCCTCTCCTATTGGGCCATCGCTGCGGCAAATGGCGGAACTCGCGGCGAGCTCGGTTTTCATGCCGAACCAGAGGACTGGGACCTTTGGGTGCGCACCGCATTCTCGCTCACTGACGAGGTCGAGCTTATGTCCTTCAGCGACGCCCAAACGGGTCGTCGCAGCTATGCCCTTCTGCAGGGCGGACGGACTGTGTTTGCTCTGTATGTGTCGCCGGACCCAGTCCTGGTGGCGCGCCAATGGGTTGTTGAGCAACTCGTCAGCCAGCAAGTCGATAGGTCCATGCTCCTGGCTGGGCGCCCTGGGGCCAACATGCCAGACAGCGGCGCCATCGTTTGCGCCTGCCACGGGGTCGGCGCCAATTCGATTGTGGAGGCGATTCAGAACTTGGGATGTCGCACTGTCGAAGCTGTCGGCGCCAAAACCAAGGCCGGTACCAATTGCGGTTCCTGTCGAGCTGAAATTCGGTTGATCATTGCAGCCCAGACCGTCGCAGCCGCCTAACACCCCTGTAGCACTGTCGACAGCCCCAACGATTTTCCCTACCAAGTCCCGAGTTCTAAAGAATCAAATCGGGCAGCGGGCAATGAAGACGCGCATCACTCCAATTCATCGCTCGATGCCCATGTCCAATTTGGGGCCACCATCGGCGCTGCCCCGATTTCGCTGGCAGCAACCTATTCGCAGCACAGGCACGCCGCCAAACGTCGGGCTGACGGACGAAGAAAGTCGCAATGGGTTTCATTGGGGCGATGACTCAGTCCTGCCCTATGGGGTCTACGAAGATTATGATCGCGCCCAAAACGCCAAGGCGATGGCGCAGGTCGTTCTGGACAATGGTCGGTTGCGGGTTTCAATAGCGCCTCAATTTGGTGGCCGGTTGCTCGAACTGCGCGATGTCGCTCTCGACCGCGATTTGGTGTTTGCCAATCCGGTGTTCCAGCCAGCCAATCTTGGCGCGCTCAATGCCTGGTTTTCGGGCGGGGTTGAATGGAACGGGCTCATACCCGGGCATACGCCAAACACGGTTTCGCCGGTGTTCTGCGGAATTGTCGAGACTGAGCGCGGGTCGATCTTGCGCTTGTACGAGTTCGACCGGGTGGTTGAAGCGGCCTGGCAGATCGACCTATTCTTGCCCACCGGGGATGATCGCCTGTTTGTCCACGGCCGGATCATCAATCCAAGCCCTGTGCAAAAACAGGCCTATTGGTGGACCAATATTGCCGTTTCGGCAGTGCCGGGACTGCGCGTGGTCAGCCCAGCCGATTACGGGATCGAGCATGTTCTGCCCGATAATCACCTGGAGCGACTGCCATTTCCCGACCCGGCGCGCCCGGAAGGCAGCTATCCGCACAACTGGGCCGGAGCCACGTCAGTGTTTTTTCGCAAACCTGACGCCACCCGGCTTTATGTCGCTGCGCTTGACGCGGAGGGCGTCGGACTGGTCCAAACGGCGACGGCGGCAATGCGCGGCCGGAAGTTCTTTTACTTCGGCACCGCGCCCGGTGGGCAACATTGGATGAATTATCTGTCGCAACCAGGAAGCGGCGACTATATCGAAATCCAGAGCGGCATCACCCCGACGCAAAACCAGCGTTTCGAGCTGCCACCCTTGAGCGAACTCCATTGGACCGAAGCCTTCGCCGCCCTTCGCGTTGATCCTGCCAGGGCCCATGCCAGCGACTATCAGATTGCTGAAGTCGCCGTCGGCGCGGAAGTCGACCTGCGGATTGCACCGGCCGAACTCGACGAAATCGATGCGTTCATGGCTGCCGCCTCCCAGCTGCCAATAACGACGATGCTGCACGAAGGCTCCCCCTGGGGCGGGCGACATGAACGGCTGAGCGGACGCCGGATCGGAATGGGGTTGGACTTCGGCGTTTCTGCCGCGCGCGATGTCTGGGACGATATCGCGGACCAAATCCGGTTGCGGCCGGAGGATCTTGCAGCAGTGCCCGCAGATTTTGTCACATCGGATATCTGGCTTTCGGCGATTGCGCTGCATGGGTCTCAACACGCCCCCGGCGCCCTGCATCGTCTGGCACTTGGCATCGCTCAACTAGACCGCGGCGATCGAGACGGCGCACGAAACCTGTTCGATCAAGCGCTGGCTCTGGGGGCTAACTGGTTGTCGTTCCGCCAACGAGCATTGGTCACCGATGCTGTCGATGAGGCAATGATGTACTACCGCGCGGCGTGGTCGCAGCCGAGTGCCCCAGTCGAACTTGCGGTCGAGATTGTTCAGTTCTCGATCCAGAATGGGCGCGATGAGGACCTTGCGGCGTTTCTGAGCTCGTTGCCGGAGGCCTTCCTAGGCAACGAACGGATCATCCTGGCTCGTGCTGAAATTGCTGCGCGCATGGGTGACATCGCCTTGTTGTCAAAGCTTTTGGAAACGCGGTTTGCAACGATCCGCGAGGGGGAGTCCACGCTCGAGTTTTTGTGGACCGAGTTGCAGCGGCAGCAACAGACAGCAGCTCTTGGCCGGGCACCCAGCAGCGACGAAATGCGCGGGGCACTGGAGGGGGCTCCGCTGCCCCCGCACCTCGATTTTCGGATGCTGGTTCCCGAACCGTCGGCTCCGCGATAGGCAAACACCAAGCCGTTGCAGCGTTCGGCTGACCGGCAGAGCGTGGACGCAGAGACTGGCTCCACGCACACGGCTTGACGTCATGTGGCGCGGTTTTCTGGGATTGGCATTCGATGTCATGGACCCGTTATCGAAGTGTCATCGTAGTGCAGGCTAAGCGCCGCAAAAACAGGGACCTCTCATCTTGGAGTCTCCCGATGAAATCCAAACTGTTGCTCTCGCTGCTTCTCTCAGCTGTTACCCTCCCCGTATTTGCAGGAGATTTCGGTCTGTCGGTCGATCAAATGCTGGCTAGCCAATCGGCTGCCCTGTTTGGCATTGACGCACCCTTGGCCGCTACGGCACCAGAATCCGCAGAAGAAGGCTACCGCACGCTCGAGCAGACCGTGGCCGACCAGGTTGCGTTGGCCACGGGCCTGACTGCGACCTTGCTGACACGCCAGGTTGCCGATAGCGCCGACATGATGGCCTTCTATCCGCTTGAAAACCCGACCCACCTCATCATGTGCATTGAAGGGGACCGGGAAGAAATCGCTGCCGGTAAACTGAACCCCGGTGTGCAGTCTGTCTCCCTGGCTGACGGCACCGTCACCACTCTGGTCCGCGGCACCCAAGGTTGCGATGGCATCCGCACGACCCCGTGGGGCACCGTGGTCTTCACCGAAGAGGAAGATGATGGCGGCGCCTATGAGATGATCGACGTGCTGGCGATCGACAATGTGTCAATCGTTGATCGCGCGACCGGTGAACTGTCGGACGGTGCTCGGGTCGTCAAGCGGACCGCTCTGCCAACCATGGCATGGGAAGGCTTTATCGTTCAATCGTCGGGTGTGGTGATTGGCGGCGATGAGTTGCGGCCCGGCACCGATGCAGCCGATGCTGATGGCGGCTCGATCTTCAAATTCATCCCCGCGACCCCATTTGCTGGTGGCTTGATCACTTCGCTCGACGCCTCGCCATTGGTCAATGGCACGGTCTATGCCATGCAGGTCAACTGCGTCGGCGGCAAGGTGCAATTCGGCCAGGGCTGCGAAACCGGCAATGCCGCCTGGATCCAAGTGAATGCCGCGACCGTGCGCGCTGATGCCGACGCAGCTGGTGCGACCGGCTATTACCGGCCCGAGGACATGCATGATGATCCAAGCTACACCGGCGAAGGCGTACGCTTCTGCTGGGCCAATACCGGCAACCAAGGCGGCAAGAACTATAGCGAAGTCATGTGCGCCATCGACGCGGACCCATTGACCATTGCCGTTCCAGACGCCGAGGGCAAATTGGCAATGACCACAACTGTGACCCGCTTTATCGAAGGGGACACCGACTTCAACTCGGCGGACAATCTGGCATTCCAGCCCGGTACGGGAATTCTTTATGTCGTCGAGGACCATCCGAATGGTGACATTTGGGCTTGCCTGCCAGATGGCGCTGACCGTGACCTGAAATCGGATGGTTGCGTCAAGATGCTGTCGGTCATGGACACATCGGCCGAACCAACCGGCTTCACCTTTTCGGCCGATGGCATGACCGCCTATGTCAACATCCAACACTCGGACGACACCAATGTCGCCAAGGTTGATGACTATGGCACGGATGATGTGGTGGTGATCACGGGCTTCAAGGCGCCGATGTAAGCCATCGCAGCATTGACATCAGAGGGCGGAGCCAGTGGTTCCGCCCTTAGCTTGCGCGATCCAGCCGGGAATTGGAGATTGACCGTCCCCGCTCCGAATTGGCTCTTGCCCCAGTCCCTTGACCGGTGCCTGGGTTGCCAACAACAAAAACTTCGACCAATCGATCCAACTCGCTTGCCTGGGCCTCGGTCTGCTCGATGGCCGCATTGGTCTGTTCCACCAACGCAGCGTTGTGCTGGGTCATCTCGTCCATCTGTCGAATGGCGGCGCTGACTTCGGCTATGGCGCCGGACTGCTCCGACGTCGCCTGGGCCATACCCTCGATCAGTGTGGCGCTCTCCTTCACGCCTTCCAACATCAACGCTAGTTTTTGCGTCGCATCGGCAACCAGATCGCTGCCTTTGCTCACTTCGCTCGCCGACTGTTCGATCAGGACCTTGACGTCAGCGGAGGCACCGGCCGCCGATTGCGCCAGGCGCCGAACTTCCACGGCAACCACCGCAAAACCTTTCCCCGCGTCCCCAGCCCTGGCGGCCTCAACCGATGCATTGAGCGCCAGAAGATTGGTCTGGAAAGCGATATCGTCGATCATCCCGATAATGTTGGATATCTTTGAGGAAGACGACGAAATCCTGACCATGGCTTCGTTGGACTGTTCCATCACGGTGCCCGTGGATGCAGCAGTCTGCGACACCGACTGTGCCTTGGCATTGGCCTGTTCGGCCCGCTTGGCATTGGCATTGACCGTGCCGGCAAGTTGGGCCATTGCTGACGAGGTCTCTTCAATCGAGGCCGCCTGTCGGCTGGTGCGCTCCGCCAGGTCATTGGCGCCAGACAGAATTTCGGAAGTCGCAGTCTTGAGCGATCCCGAGGTGTGACGCAACTGCCCAATGATGTCGGTCAGTTTATCGCCGACGGCATTGGTGTTGTTCTTGAGTTCGGCGAATGCCCCCTGGTAGTCGCCACTGACCCGTGGTGTCAGATCTGCGACCGCAAACGCCGCTAGAACCGCGCCGGTTTCAGCGACTGCTCCGCCCACCGATTGCACCAAATTGTTGAAGCTATTGGCCAAGGTGTTCAACTCGGTATCGGAAAACTGCGCCGGAAGCCGACGCGAGAAATCGCCCCCGATGGCCGCGTTGACAACGCCGGTGAGGGCGGAGTTGAGGGTGTTCGTTTCCACCAGGCGGGTTTGGTCGCGCCGGGCTGCCTCGAATTGTTCGGCCTTGGTCAGGCGTTCGGCGCTGCTGATTTGTTCCACGGTTTTGTCCCGGAGCAACGCCACAGCCCGGGCCAGGGTCGCCATTTCATCGCGCCCGGTCGCGTTGCCGATGACCGCCCCGGCCTGGCCGTTGGCAACGGCGACAATGTCACGTTCCAAACGCTTGATCGCCCGAAGGATTGAGACCGCCGCCAGTATTGAGACAATAAGGATCAGGGCCACCAGCGCAGCAACGAGTGCGAGCGTTGTGGTCAGGCGTGCGTTCAATCCATCGATGCGGGTCTGCAGCAGGCGCGCCAGATCAGTATTGGTTGCGGTAAACAAATCGGCAGCCATACCAGTGAAGGCGATTTGGGATTGCTCGACGGCGGCAAGAGCCTCTGCGCCGTCCTCACCCGCGCCGTCGAGACCGGCCATGGCTGAGTGCATCAGAACAGAGAATGCCTTAGCCGCCTCAACATAGCGTGCAACGTCGCCCGAAAGGGCTTGGTCAACGCTGCCATCGGCATTGCCAGCTGCGGCGGACGCAAACGAGTTGGTCAGGCCGGTGACCAGCGTCTCAAAGGAACCAAGTCCGGCAACAAGCGCGATCTTTTGGTCCTGTGATGCCGGAGCGGCAAGGCTTGCGGCCTTGAGGTTGCTCAGCAAGGTGGCGCTGGCGTCGACTGCCGTCAGCAGTTTCGTGACCTGCATGTCCATTTCGTAAAAACTGTCGAGATCCGGGTCGAGGATCAAGTTCGAACCGTCGCCAATTTTTGCCACCAGGGCCAGGGCAGTCGCGCTGAGCTTTGGATCAAAACCGGGCCCGGCGAATGCGTCGCGTAACCCCAAATATTCAGTTGCGATCGCGGTGGTGCCGATCATTGCGTCAAAGGCTTGACCGTCGGCAACCAGCCGCTCCGCAGACGGCAATGGCTGGCCGCTGGCCAAGGCCACAATTTCGGGACCAATCGCGCTCAGGTACTGGTTGCCGACAAGTTCCTTGCTCGCGAACGCAATGTCCTTTTGGCTTTGCGTAACGAATAAATAGCCCAGAAAAAGTACCGGCAAGAAGGCGAGGAAAGCGATGATGGCCAGGCGCGCCTTGATTGAAATTTTGGACACTGCTGTTCTCATTGCCAGTGGTTTAGGCATCAACAGTTGCAAGTTATGGTTAATCGAATGTGAACAGATCGACCCAGGAATGCCGTTTCGCCCCCCTGGAAAACCATTAAGTTCGGAACACAGATCAATTGGTCTGCAAATACAAAGATCTGGGTGCGTTCCAAAAAACGCACTGCGATTGCAGGAAAATTCTTGACGTACGCACCCGAAAAAGCCCGCTAGAGCAGATGTGACCGTAAAGAAGCTTAGGTGGGCCTGCCGTTAAGCAATCACCTCCCCGAGCCCCGGGTCAATTGGACACCGTCATGCAGCGGGGCTCGATGGTCTTGGCATCAGCCAGGTCATTGCATCCAGAACATGGGTTTGAGGGGCACTGATACCGGCTCGCCCCGGTTGTTGGTCCGCATGATATCGGCCATATGCGCCCACCATTTCTGCATCACCGCGTGGTTGGGCAAATCGTTGAGGCGATGATCGACATCCCGCCACATGACCCCGAACAGGGTGTTGGTCTCCTCGTCCAGATGGATGGAATAATCACTCACCCCGGCGTCCCGGAGCAGGTCAACCAGCTCCGGAAATATCTCGTCATGGCGCTTGCGATATTGCTCGGCCATCCCGGGATTGAGATACATTTTGAAGGCGTATTTTTCCCTGGTCATTGGCGCCTATCCCGGAACTGGCGGTACAGTATTGGCAGAGCGATGACGACGATCAGCAGGGTGCCGACAAAGATCGACATCACGATTCCCGGAACATTGAGCAGACCCAGCCCAAAGGTCACCAGGCCCATAATAAACGCCGCCAGCACAACCCCGACAATCGATCCGGCACCGCCCAGGATCGACACGCCACCGAGAACCACCATGGTGATGGCTTCGAGCTCCCATCCTTCGGCGATGGAGGGGCGGGTGGACCCGAGGCGCGAAGTCAACAACACCGAGGCGACGCCGCTCATCAGCCCGGTCAGGCAGAACAGAACGAACTTAGTGCGACCGACGCGAACACCGGAGAATTGGGCTGCCACAGGGTTATTGCCGATAGCAAAGACGCGACGACCGAAATTGGTCCGATGCAGCAGCACGTAAAAGGCGACCGCGAAACCCAGAAACAGGACAAGCTCGAATGACACCACCCAATACACATAACCCTGCCCGAACCAGGCAAAACTTGGCGGGTAGCCTTTGAAGCTTTGATCGCCAAGGATGATGAAGGAGATGCCCCGGAACAGGCTCATGGTGCCGATGGTGACAACGATGGACGGCAATTTCAGCCCAGTCACCAGAAAGCCGTTGAATGCCCCGCAGATGACGCCCGTAGCAAGACCGATTGCGACCAGGACGGGCGTGTCCGCCCCAAACTGCAATGCAAACCCCATCAGGGTTGATGCCAAAGCAATAATGGCCGCCACCGAAAGGTCGATCTCTCCCGACACAATCAGCAACGCCATCGCCAAGGAAATCAACGCTTTCTCGGTAAAGTTAAAGGTCAGGTCCGACAGAGAATACGCATTAAGGAAATAGGGCGAGGCGAAGGCGTTGAGAATGAAGATCGCCACCGCCACAACAACCAATAGCGTCTCCCAGCTCAATACCATCGCGCGGATTGGACTATCGAGACGGTCTGGCACATGCCTTGGGGCCGAGGAACCGCTCATTGTGGGTCGACCCTTTTTAAGATGAGGCGGCCTTTGACGCGCTCACCACGGGCATTGAGCACCACCGCCAGCAAGATTGCCGACCCCGAGATCGCCATCTGCCAGAACGGGGAGATATTGATAACAGGCAGAGCATTGTTGATGACGCCGAGAAATATGGCACCGAGCAATGCCCCGGCCACTGTGCCGATACCACCGGCGATCGAAACGCCGCCGATGACGCAGGCCGCGATGATGGTCAATTCATAGCCGCTCGCGACTTCAACCGAGGCGATGACGTAGCGCGAAATCCACAAATAGCCTGCCAGCCCCGACACAGCCCCCGCGAGCACAAAGGCCAGGAATTTGGTGCGCCCCACATTGATGCCGGTATAGACCGCCGCAGTCGGGTTGACTCCGATGGCGTAGAGCGAACGGCCAAGGCCTGTCCGTGTCATGACGACCCAGAACAACAGCGCTGTTACAATGGCAAACCACGACAGTATCGGCAGCCCGAGCAGCGAGCCACGTTGCAAAGCCACAAAATCTGGGCTCATCTGATCGGCATTGACCCAGGCGCCGCCTGAAATGACAAATACCAAGCCGCGATAAATGGTCAGCGTCCCCAGGGTGACCACAATCGCGGGAATGTTCAGCTTCCAAACCAAAAGGCCATTGAACGCTCCAAGCGTCGCGCCAATTGCAATACAACCCGCGATCAATAGCGGAACCGGTACATCAGGAAACGCCGCGTTGGTCATCGCCACAATCATGCCGGTCAGCGCCAGATTGGCCGCCATCGACAAATCGATCGACCGCGTCAGTATCACCGCCATCTGCCCAAGAGCCAGCATCATCAAGATCGAGGTGTCATTGAAAATGGTCAGCAGATTGCCTGGATGGGCAAAACGAGTAAACCGCAGCGTCACCAATGCGATGAGGGTGACGATGGCTAGCGCCAGCCAGACTTCTCTGGTTTTGGCGAGACTGGTCATGCAGCCTGTTCCTCGGCAATTCCAGCGGCAAGACGCACCAAAGTAGCGGGTTGCAATTGCTGATTGACGAGCGTTTGCACGATCCGCCCTTCGCGCATCACCACGATCCGGTCACTCATTCCCAAAACCTCGGGCAGCTCCGACGAAACCATGATGACCGACAGGCCCTGCTCGACTAATTCGCCCATGAACCCGTGCACAGCAGCTTTTGACCCAATATCTATACCCTTGGTGGGTTCATCCAGAATGATGAGTTTGGGGTGAGTTGCCAGCCATTTGGCAATCACAATCTTTTGCTGATTGCCGCCAGACAGAGTGGACACATCCTGGCTAAGAGACGCCGCCCGCAGGTCGAGACGCTCAGAATAGGTGCGCGCCAATGCGAATTCCTCGGCCAGGCGCAGGAACCCAGTCCTGGAGGTCTTGTGCAATGAAGGCAGCGATACGTTTTGGAATATCGGCAAATTGGTGATGACACCCTGCTTGCCGCGTTCTTCGGGGACATAAACGATTCCTGCCTCGACCGCGTCGGCGGGCGAGGCCGGATTGATCGGTCGCCCATCCAACACCATGGTGCCCGACGCCAGGGCCGTCATCCCGAACACTGCTTGCATAACCTCGCTGCGCCCGGCGCCAACAAGGCCATAAAAACCCAGGATTTCGCCACGCCGCACTGAGAACGAAACATCATCAAATTCGGTCGGGTGCGACAGTCCGGTCGCCTCGAACATTGTCTGGCCGATTTGAGCCCGGCGGGTCGGAAAGATCTGGTCGATCGGGCGACCCACCATGAGTTGGACGATCTGGGTCTGGCTGGTGTCCTTGATCAACCCGGTGCCGACAACTTCCCCGTCGCGAAAGACACTGAAGCGATCGGCGATGCGATAGATCTCGTCGAATTTATGGGAGATAAACAAGATGGCCTTGCCGTCGGCCTTAAGGAGCTCGATCAAAACGTAAAGGTCCTCGATCTCCTTCTGGCTCAGGGCAGCTGTTGGTTCGTCCATGATCACAATCTGAGCGTCGATCGAGAGCGCCCGCGCGACCGCCACCAGGTGTTTTTTGGCGATACCCAACTCCTTGAGTTTGGTCTCGGGGGCAATGTTGGCCGACATGGCTTCAAGCGTTTTGCGGGCCTCGGCCAACATCTGCTGCCAATCAATCAAGCCAACGCGATTGCGCGGGGCGTGGCCCAGATAGATGTTTTCAGCCACAGTCAATTCGTCAAACAGCACGGTTTCCTGGTGGATGGCCGTTATTCCCGCCGCAAATGCCGCATGGGCGGTGGGCAAGAAAATCTGCGTGCCGTCGAGCGCGATGACCCCAGTGTCGGGCTGATAGATTCCAGTCAGGACTTTGACCAAAGTGGATTTGCCCGCACCGTTCTCACCGATAAGGGCGGTGACCTGGCCGGCGTATAATTCAAGCGACACATTGTGCAAAGCCCGCACGCCGGGAAACGTCTTGCTGATGCCGCGCAGGGTGAGGACGGGGTCGGTCATGGGTACTCTTGACGAAAGGGCCCCACCCCAACCCCGTAACAAGGGAAGGAAAGGCCTTCGGGGGGTTGGCCCGGGCGCTAAGCCCTATTTTCCTATTTCAGGTCGAAAGGGCTGGGGTGGGGTATCGCCCGACGCCGGAGCGCCGGGCAACTTTTTAGTAGACCTTAGAAAATTCTTCGATGTTGGATTTGTCGAAGGTGTAAGGAGGCGCCATTGCCGCCGAATTGGTATCGTCCAGGGTAATTTCACCCATGCGGCCGATCGAGAGCTTGGCGCCAGGAGCGGCTTCGGCCCCAGTGACCAGATCATTGGCAAGGAAAATGGCCGAGTAACCCAGATCGATCGGGTTCCAAAGCGCTACCGCCTGGGATGAGCCATTGTCGATGAACTGCTTGAACTCCGATGGCAGGGCCAAGCCGGTGACATTGATTTTGCCAATCAAGCCCATGTCGGTGACAACCTGCGCAGCCGCAACAACGCCAACCGTGGTCGGGGCAATGATGGCCTTAAGGTTTGGATAAGCGGCAATCAGCCCCTTGGCCTCATCGGTCGATTTCACGGAGTCATCGTCGCCATATACCGTCGCCACCAGAGTGATATTGGGGAACATCGTTGGCATTGCGGCCTTGGCAGCTTCGATCCAGGCATTCTGATTTGTTGCAGTTGAGGACGCTGACAGGATCGCCACTTCGCCACCATCAGGCAGGTAGTCGGCTGCAAGCTTGATGATAGTTTCGCCAATCAAACCGGTGTCGGACGGGTTCAGGTGCAGTTGGCGACCTTCGGCCGCGACACCGGAATCCCAAGAGATCACCTTTATGCCGCGTTCCATGGCCTTTTTCAGCACTGGGACCAGCGCGTCGGGATCGTTGGCCGAAATCGCAATCGCGTCAACCTGCTGGGCAATCAACGCATTGATGACTTCAATCTGGGCCTCAGCGGTGGCAGACGTTGGACCGGTGTAAATCACCTCCACGCCACCAATTTCGGCGGCCGCCTCATCGGCTCCCTTGTGGGCAGCGTCAAAAAAACCGTTGCCGAGCGACTTTACCACCAGCGCAATGCGGGTTTGGGCATAGGCTGGAACAGACATCAGAACAGCAGCGAGCGCCGTGGTGACGGCCAGTGTTTTCAGAAATCTCATGTAGTCCTCCCTGGGTATTGTTGTTGTTTGAGTTGCTCAGGCCACCGTCGCTTGACGATCGACTAGAGCGTTCGTTTCCGCCACGATGAGCCGCACGCCAGCTGTTTCCAGCATTTGGCGGTCATCGTCGCGTATGCCGCTGTCGGTGATGACTGCGGCGATCTGGTTAAGCCCACAAACGATGAGGCTGGACCGTCCCGAAAACTTCGATGAGTCAGCAAGGACGATCAGTTGTTCGGCCTGCCCGATCAGGCCAAGTTCGGATTGAACAACCATGGGGTCGGCTTCCATCAGCCCGTGCCTGCCGATCCCCTGGCAGCCAATGAACATTTTGCGAGCATAGAAGTGGCTGGCCACAACGCCGCCAAAGGGCGACAGGATGACGTTTTGTTCCCGATAAATGGTACCGCCAGGGATCACCACGCTGTTGCGGGAATTGTGGATCAGGTGTTCGGCAATGGCGAAGGAATTGGTGAACACCGAAAGCCGACGCGAGGTCAGGTGATGGACCATCTGGTATGTGGTCGTGCCGCCATTGATGATGATTGGCTCACCATCCTTGCATAATTCGGCAGCGGCGCGGGCGATGGCGCGCTTGGCGCTCATATTAATGGTCTCATTGACTGAGAATGGCCGCCCCATGAGCCCGCCCTGCTCCGGCGGATTGACCGCCTCGGCGCCACCGCGGACGCGCCGGAGTTGACCCGAAACATGCAGCGCCGCGATGTCACGACGAATGGTTGCCTCACTGGTACCGGTCATATCGACCAGATCAGAGACCGTGGCCATTGGCCGAGACTGTACGGCAGCCAAAATGACCCTGTGGCGTTCGGTTTCGTGCACTTCATATCTCCCGTTCTCATTTGCTCCCACCAATCGCAATCACTGTCAATCACAAATGTGCAATTTCCGCCAAATCGCGGCACCATTGACTGATTTTGATCGTTTCTGATTGACATCGGCTGGAATTCTGTGGCCATGTCCGACCACCACGATACTGTTTCCACCCAGGGACCAACCCATGTCTAGCTCCGCACCCAAGCGCCTCGCCAATTTGTGGGACGAGGCCAAGGCCACCCAAATGAGCGAAGCTGCGCGGTTGGTCTATCGGTCTAACCTTCTCGGTTCAGACAAGCGCGTCACCAATTACGGCGGTGGCAACACCTCTTCCAAGATTATGCAAAGGGATCCGCTGAGCGGTCTCGATGTTGAGGTTTTGTGGGTTAAGGGTTCGGGCGGCGACAGCGCCTCAATCGATCTGGACGGGTTCGCAACGCTGTACATGGACAGACTGCGGGCGTTGAAGGGCCTGTATCGTGGACTTGAGCATGAAGACGAAATGGTTGGCTATTTGCCCCATGCCACCTTCAACCTTAACCCAAGGGCCGCTTCGATCGACACGCCGCTCCATGCCTATGTGACTCACGCCTTTGTCGACCACATGCATCCGGACGCGATCATTGCAATCGCCGCCTCAAAGAACAGCCGCGACCTGACCAAGCAGATCTTCGGCGACACGATTGGCTGGTTGCCCTGGAAGAAGCCTGGCTTCGAACTCGGCCTTTGGCTGGGTCAATATTGCGCGGAAAATCCGGATTCCAAGGGATTGATTCTGGAGAGCCATGGGCTGTTTACCTGGGGTGATACCGCCAGGCAGTGTTACGAGACCACAATTTCAACGATCAACCGCGCGATTGATTGGCTGGAGGCGGAAACGGCGGGGAAAGACAGCTTCGGTGGACAGGCGGTCGAAGCGCTCGATCCCGATGCGCGACGGGCCATCGCTGCCCGTCTGATGCCAAAAATTCGGGGCCACATCTCCCAGGAGAGCCACAAACTGGGTCATTTCGACGACAGCCCGACTGTGTTGGAGTTCGTCAACTCAAGGAACATGCGCGCCCTGGCAGCGATGGGCACCTCGTGTCCTGATCATTTTTTGCGAACCAAGATCTGTCCATTGGTGATCGATTTCGATCCGGCCAAAGCGGACATTGACGGCGCAATTGCGCGACTGCCGGACGCAATTGCCGCCTACCGGGTCAATTACAAAGCCTATTACGATCGTTGTCGGCATGACAATTCGCCAGCGGTTCGGGATCCAAACGCGGTTGTCTATCTGATGCCTGGCATTGGCATGTTCACCTTCGCCAAGGACAAGGCGACTGCCCGCATTTCAGGCGAGTTTTATGTCAACGCCATCAATGTGATGCGTGGCGCGTCGACCGTGTCGAGCTATGTTGGCCTGCCTGAGCAGGAAGCTTTTGATATTGAATATTGGCTGCTCGAAGAAGCCAAGCTGGCGCGCCAACCCAAACCGAAATCGCTGGCGGGCAAGGTTGCATTGGTCACCGGCGGCGCCGGCGGTATCGGCAAGGCCACTGCGGCCCGGCTGCTGCGCGAGGGCGCCTGTGTCGTTCTCGCCGATATTGATGAGACAGCCCTGGAGGCCGCAAATGCCGAACTTGGCGCCGCCTTCGGCAAAGACTTTGTCCGCCCGGTCCGCATCAACGTGACCAAGGAGGAGCAGGTCATCGCCGGCTTTGCCAATGCGGTGGTCGACTATGGCGGCATCGACATTGTGGTGTCCAATGCGGGCTTGGCATCATCAGCGCCGATCGAAGAAACCACGATCGAATTGTGGAACAAGAACATGGACATCTTGTCCACCGGGTATTTTCTGGTGTCGCGAGAGGCCTTTCGTCTGTTCCGTCAGCAGGGCATTGGCGGTAACATCGTGTTTGTTGCCTCCAAGAACGGCTTGGCCGCCTCCCCGAACGCATCGGCCTATTGCACGGCAAAGGCCGCGGAAATCCATCTTGCACGATGCCTGGCACTAGAGGGCGCGGCCGAGCAAATCAGGGTCAACACCGTCAATCCGGATGCGGTGCTGCGGGGCAGCAAGATCTGGACCGGTGAATGGAAAGA
This sequence comes from Devosia equisanguinis, assembly GCA_943372435.1. Classification (GTDB taxonomy): domain Bacteria; phylum Pseudomonadota; class Alphaproteobacteria; order Rhizobiales; family Devosiaceae; genus Devosia; species Devosia equisanguinis_A. Next base: position 248,401 of record CALRYQ010000003.1, on the reverse strand, counting down.
GCAGCGGGCTGCGGCCTACAAGATGAGCACGGACGAACTTGAAGAGCATTACCGCTCACGCTCGATGCTAAAGCGCTCGGTATTCCCAGAGGATGTCGCCGAGGCGATCTATTTTCTAGCCTCAGACCTGTCGTCGAAGTCGACCGGGAACATCATCAATGTCGACGCGGGCAACGCCCAGTCGTTTCCCCGCTGACCCCGCTCATGCCACCAAGGCTGCTGGAGATCATTTCGTGAGCGAACCCATCATAGATACTGGCGTCATCGAGCAAAGCAACGCCGCACGCATTACGGATTTGCGCAATGACTATGATGCCCTCGGGGAAAGGCTGGACCGCCGCGGCATCGCCATCGGCGCAATCAAAGCAAGGCTTTCAGCATTCAAAATCGCCGTTCCGTCCTGGGGTGTGGGGACTGGCGGCACACGCTTTGCCCGCTTTCCTGGCGACGGCGAGCCACGCGACATCTTCGACAAAATCGAGGACTGCGGCGTCATCAACCAGCTGACCCAGGCGACCCCCACTGTGTCGCTTCATATTCCCTGGGACAAGGCCGACGCGAACCGCTTGAAACAGGCGGCTGCTCGGTTTGGTTTGGGCTTTGATGCGATGAATTCCAATACGTTTTCCGACAGCGAGGATGTCCCATTTTCCTATAAGTTCGGCTCTCTCAGCCATAGCGAGCGGGGCACACGCCAGCAGGCGGTTGAGCACAATCTGGAATGCATTGAGATCGGCAAGACCTTGGGTTCGAAGGCGCTAACGGTGTGGGTTGGCGATGGCTCCAACTTCCCCGGTCAGGTCAACTTCGCCAGCCAGCTCGAGCGGTACCTGGAAGCGATGAAGCAGGTCTATGCCGGGTTGCCGGACGATTGGCGGATCTTCACCGAACACAAAATGTATGAGCCAGCCTTCTACTCGAGCGTCGTGCAGGATTGGGGAACCAACTATCTTATCGCCAAGGAATTGGGCGATAAGGCCTATTGCCTGGTCGATCTTGGCCACCATGCGCCCAACGTCAACATCGAAATGATTGTTGCCCGTCTTGCCCAATTCGGCAAGCTCGGTGGCTTCCATTTCAATGACAGCAAATATGGCGATGACGACCTTGACGCCGGGTCTATCGACCCATACCGGCTGTTTCTGGTGTTCAACGAATTGGTTGACGCCCAAGAGCGCTACGACCAGTTCGACCCTGCCCACATGCTGGACCAGAGTCACAATGTTACCGACCCCATTGAGTCCTTGATGCTATCGGCGATCGAGGTACAGCGCGCGTTTGGGCAAGCACTGCTGGTGGATCGGCCAGCGCTGCTTCAGCATCAGCAAAACAACGATGCACTGTCGGCGACCCAGGCGCTCAAGCAGGCCTTCCGAACCGACGTGGAACCAATTCTGGCACTCGCTCGCTTTGAGGCCGGCGGAGCTATCGACCCCGTAAGTGCTTATCGCGCTGCTGGCTACCGACAAAAAGTGGCAGGCATTCGGCCCAAAATTGTCGGCGGTTCTGGCGGCATCGTTTGATCGCGACGCACTCGCAGATCGGCGGCATCGAGGCGGTCGCGGGCAGTGTCCAGTCGCGGACGGCCCCGATCTTGGGTGAGCTGTAGCCGCGCCCACAAGGGGTCAATAGCGGGAATGGCTGCAGCCATGATGGCTTGAATGGGTCAATGGATTGGGTACAAAGGATGCATGTCCAAGACTACGCCCGCCACCATCGCATTGACCAAGGCCGGGGTGCCGTTTGAAGTTGCGAGCTATGACTATGACCCGGACGCAGACCGCATCGGGTTACAGGCAGCTGAGGCAATGGGTGTTTCTCCCAATATCGTGCTCAAAACCCTGATGGCTGAAGTCGATGGTCGCCCGATTTGCGTGGTGGTGCCGTCGGACGAAGAAGTGAACATGAAAAAGCTTGCCGGCGCGTTTGGTGGAAAATCCGCGCACATGATGAAACCTGCGGATGCGGAGCGGCAAACCGGCTATCGAGTCGGTGGCATCAGTCCATTTGGACAAAAACGCCCAGTGCCAACGGTGATGGAAGAGATGGCGCTGTTTGAGGATATGGTGTTTTTGAACGGTGGGCAGCGAGGCCTGCAAATCAAAATGCGGCCAAACGATGCGCTCGCAGCCCTGGGTGGGAAGGCCGCTGATATCGTCCGCTGAACAAGCAAAAGGCGCCCGAGTGAGCGCCTTCATCTACCTACCGAGTTGATGCAGCCGATTAACGCGCCTTGGCCCGAGCCAGTTGACGAATATCGCCGCGGGCGATGCCGAGGTCGTTAAGTTGGCGATTATCGAGCGCGCTCAATTCACGGACTGTCTGCTGGTACTGAGCGAATTGCGCAAATTTCTCACGAAGGTTCATTTCGAAGTTCCCTTTCCTTTGATGAGTGTAATTTAGGCGTGACGTGATCCGTTGAGTAGTCGGTTCCTAAGAACCCCAGCTATGCGTTTTCGGAATGTTACCGCACCTGATTATTGGTTAATTCGTAAATCGCACTCGCCCCCTTGACCTTACCATGATGGGAAACCCTATATGAGTGGGGAAGAGGTGATTACCATGTTCGCGACAGACAAAAAGCCTGAACCCATTTCCATTGCGGTCGACGGGATGACGTGCGCCTCATGTGTGTCGCGGGTGGAAAAGGCGTTGCTCAAAGTGCCGAGCGTGAAGTCGGCATCAGTCAATCTGGCGACCGAACGGGCGACCGTCCACCTGAGCGATACGCGCAATATTGACCAGTTGCTCCAAGCCATCGAGCAGGCGGGCTATGTCGGCACCAAAATCGAAGAAGGCAAGACACACGCAAGCCACACCGCCGAAGACGCAAATGCGCTGCGACGGGACGTAATTTTGGCGACAGCACTGACATTGCCATTGTTCGTGCTGGAGATGGGAAGCCACCTCTCTATGCCAATGCATATGGGTCTATTGGCATTGTTGCCGCAGCACACCTGGTACGTGATCTATTTCATCATCGCCAGCGTCGTGCTGTTCGTGCCGGGCTGGCGGTTCTTCAAGACCGGCATTCCAGCACTGCTGCGCGGCGCGCCAGAGATGAACGCACTGGTCGCAATCGGAGCGGGAGCCGCCTATCTCTACTCGGTCACGGTGACGTTTGCGCCACAGCTTTTGCCGGCACAGACGCACTATGTCTACTACGAAGCAGCTAGTGTTATCGTGACGCTGATCCTGGTTGGCCGGTTGTTGGAGGCCCTGGCCAAAGGGCGAACCGGCGACGCCATCCAGAGGCTGGTGCGCGAGCAAGCCAAGTCCGCACGGGTATTGCGTGACGGCACAGTCGTGGAGGTTGATATTACCCTGGTCGCCGTCGGCGACATGATTGTGGTGCGACCCGGCGAAAAAATCGCCGTTGATGGGGAGGTCGTCGAAGGCTCCAGCTATATCGATGAATCAATGATTTCCGGGGAACCCCTGCCGGTGGCGAAGGGGGTCGGCGCCAATGTCATCGGCGGCACCATTAATACATCCGGAAGCTTCACCTTTCGTGCCACCAAGGTGGGCCGAGACACCATGCTGGCCCACATTATTCGGATGGTCGAAGACGCCCAAGGCGGTAAGCTGCCGATCCAGGCCCTCGTCGACAAGGTGACGTTCTGGTTTGTGCCTGCAGTCATGATTTTGGCAGGCATCACCTTCGTTGTGTGGACATTTTGGGGGCCGGAACCGGCCTATGTGTTCGGGCTGGTCAATGCCGTTGCGGTGCTGATTATCGCCTGTCCGTGTGCAATGGGGTTGGCCACGCCGACATCGATCATGGTGGGAACCGGTCGGGCCGCCGAATTGGGCGTACTGTTCCGCAAGAGCGAAGCCCTACAGGGTTTGCGCAATGTCGGCGTCGTGGCTTTTGACAAGACCGGGACATTGACGCGCGGCAAGCCCGAATTGACCGATCTAATCCTGACAGAAGGCTTCGAGCGTAACCAAGTTCTGGCGTTGGTCGCCGCAGTTGAAAGCCGGTCTGAGCATCCCATCGCCGCAGCCATTGTCGCGGCAGCGCGGCGGGCCGACCTACCCTTGGGCCTTGTGGCCGACTTTACGGCAATGGCCGGGCATGGGGTCCGCGGCACCGTCGACGGACGACATGTTGTCGTGGGATCGCGACAGCAATTTGCTGGAATGATCCTTGGCGATTTTGCTACGGAAATCGACCGTTTGGCTGACGAAGGCAAGACCCCGGTCTTTGCCTCAATCGACGGCCAACTCGCGGCCGCTATTGTCGTGGCTGACACCATCAGGGCGAGCAGCAAGGCCGTGATCGAAGCGCTTCATGCCAAAGGCTTGAGAACAGCGATGATTTCGGGCGACAACCAGCGCACGGCCAACGCGATTGCCCGCCAATTGGGTATTGACGAGGTGCTCGCTGAGGTTTTGCCGGCGGGCAAGGTTGACGCGCTCAAAGCCCTGCGCTCAGGCGGGCGGGCAGTGGCCTATGTTGGCGACGGCATCAATGACGCGCCTGCCTTGGCTGAAGCCGATGTCGGAATTGCCGTTGGCACCGGCACCGATGTGGCGATCGAGAGCGCGGATGTGGTTTTGCTGGGTGGAAATCTCGTCGGTGTGGTCAATGCAATCAATGTCAGTCGCGCGACAATGACCAATATCGGGCAAAATCTGTTCTGGGCCTTTGGCTACAATGTCATGTTGATCCCAGTGGCGGCTGGATTGCTTTATCCGGCATTTGGCATTCTGCTATCGCCGATGATCGGAGCCGGGGCGATGGCGTTGTCGAGCGTATTTGTCGTCGGCAACGCGTTGCGACTTCGGGGCGTGCCCGCCGTCACCTTACAGGGTATGGCACCATGAACATTGGACAGGCGTCAAACGCCTCCGGCGTATCGGCCAAGATGATCCGCTACTACGAGGCCATCGGCTTGATCAGCCCCCCACTGCGAACACAAAGCAATTATCGCGTCTATTCGGCGACCGATGTGCACACGCTCCGCTTTGTCAAACGAGCCAAAACCCTTGGTTTTTCGGTGGAGGAGACGGCCACCCTGCTTGGCCTCTGGCAGGACAAGCAGCGCGCCAGCGGTGACGTCAAGCAGATTGCCCAGGGCCATATCACGGCCCTGGAGGACAAGATCGAGGACCTGCAAGGCATGGTTCGCACCCTGCGGCACCTGGCCCATTGCTGCCACGGAAATGCGCGACCTGACTGCCCCATTCTTGACGATCTGGCGGGCTCCGCGCCTGCTGCAAAACACAAGGACGCCTCACATGAGCATTGAGCCAACCAAGTTCACCGTCGCCGATATGACCTGCAACCACTGCGTCGCCACCGTGACCAAGGCGTTAAACGCCGCACTCCCCGGCGCCATGGTTCAGATCGACTTGCCAAAGCACGCGGTGCAGGTGGCAGGCAACGCGGCTATCGCCGCGCAGGCTATCCGCGATGCCGGATACACGCCTGAGCCGGCTTGACCGCCTAGCCGCCGTTTTTGGCCAACCAGGCCCTCATTTGGGCGATTTCGGCCTCCTGAGCTTTGATGACCCCTTCGGCAAGCGCCCGGATTTCGGCGTCGTCGCCAAATTCCAGCTCGACCTTGGCCATATCAATGGCGCCCTGGTGATGGGCAATCATGGCCCGAACGAAGTCAACATCGGCGTCATCGGTGAAAACGATGTCCATGCCCATATGCATGGCGTCATTGGCGGCGCGAAAAGCCGTGGTTGCGGCAGTATCGCCGGGCATGGCCATGCCCGAATGATCCGTCTGTGCCAAGGCAGGAATAGCGAGGGCAAGAACGCCAGCAAAGGCAAGTGATAAGATACGCATGTCAGGTCTCGTGTTGGGATGGATATCAAGATCAAAGTGGCTTCCCAACTGGTAAGGTCAAGGGGATTTGCAACCGAGCCGGTCACAAGATTGTTGGGATTTTATGCCGCCGAGTTCCTTGCCATTCCCCCCGGCGCCGCTACAAGCTGAGCTTCGCCTCCGCTGTCGTACCCCTGCCCCGTTGCTTGGAAAGCCTCCGTCGTGATCGAAACAGAAGCCGCGCCTGCCAATTCCCAAATGGCGTTGGGAATCGGGCTGAAAATTGCATCAGTCTGTCTGTTTGTGGCGATGGCCAGTTTCTTGAAGGCAGCCACCGGCATACCGGCCGGTGAGCTGGTGTTTTTCCGGTCGGCCTTTGCCATCTTGCCGGTGTTGCTCGTGTTGGCCTGGCGGGGCCAATTGTCAACCGGACTGACGACCAAGCGACCACTCGGCCATTTGTGGCGGGGGGTCGTCGGCATTGGTTCGATGGGGCTGGGGTTTTATGGCCTGACCAAGCTGCCCCTGCCCGAGACAATCACGATAAATTATGCCTCGCCGCTGATTATCGTCATCCTGAGCGCTGTGCTGTTGCACGAGCAGGTTCGGCTGTATCGCTGGGCCGCGGTTGTCGTCGGGCTGATCGGCGTGCTGATCATCATCTGGCCGCGCCTGACCGTGCTGACCGGGGGCACTGCTATTGGGGGTGAGAGCTTAGGGGCGATCGCGGTTCTGGCTTCGGCAGCGCTAGCCGCAGCGGCAATGTTGCAGGTGCGCAATCTGGTGCAGACGGAAAAGACCACCACCATCGTGCTGTATTTCTTTATCACCGGCAGTGTTTTGTCCCTGCTCACGCTGCCTTTCGGCTGGGTCACACCAACCCCGCAACAATTGGCGATGCTCGTGTCGGCGGGCCTTGCCGGTGGGATTGCGCAGATTCTGCTCACTGAGTGCTATCGCTATGCTGAAATGTCGGTGATTGCCCCGTTTGAATACACCTCCATGCTGGTCAGCCTCTTGGTCGGGTATTCCCTGTTTGGGGACGTTCCCACAGCGCAAATGCTGGTCGGCGGGGTGATCGTGGTCGCGGCCGGAATATTTATCATCTTGCGCGAACACCAACTTGGCCTGCGCAGAAAACGCGCTCTGGCCGCAGCGACACCCCAGGGTTAGTCACCACCAGGCCACATTTGCAGTCAAAACAACCCCCGACCCGGACAAATCCCTTTTTTGCTTGCGCTTTGAGGGGTCCCACTTCTATCGCTCCACCCAATGGGAGAAACCTTGATGAACCTGCGACGCCCGGCATTGTTGGCCGCCACCGCGTTTGTGGCCTGCGCCAGTTGCTGGCCCGCCTTGGCCCAGAACACTGCTGAAGCCCCGGTTGCTGAGGTTGGAGACGCCTTCGTTTTGTCGGCCCTCGGGCACACGCTTACGATGCCGCTGCCGGATTGGCTTGATGCAACATCGGTCGCGGCCGGGACCCGGATTGCGGCGGTGGACAATTCATTTTCGGGCGATGAAAGCATGGCCTTGTTTGAGGCCTTTCCAAAAGGGGAAGACCAACAATCCTGGACCATTCTTTACGGCGCCCGCCTTGCCCTAAACGCCAATAAGGCGCTGGTTGAGTATCGCAACGCCACGATGACGGGGTATGCACTGACCTGTAAGCCGGAGGCCACGGGCTTTTTTCAATTTGGGGCCGATACCAGCGAGGACCTTGCCACGCTCGGGTTTGTTTGCGGTGCCTTTGTGGACAGCCTCGCTGGCAGTGCCGGGCGCGGCGAGGTCATGATCATGCAATTTGAAAAATCGGCAAAAGGCGTTGCCATGGTCTATCAGGAATGGCGCGGAGCAGCGTTTGATCCGCAGAAACCGGCGACCTGGCCGGTGTCGACCAAAGTGGTGGAAGCGCGCGCCGCCCAGCTCAAAGCCGAGGTCAAGCTGGACACGGCGGATTGACGAGGGCAAGCGGAGCGAATAAGTCGGGCCAATGAGCAGAGAACACAAGCCCACCGGGCCATCCCAACGTATGTTGCGCGTCGGCGAACTGGTCCGTCATGCCCTGGCGGCGATGTTTGCCCGCGGCGACGTTGAAGACGAGGCGCTGCGCGGCGCTGTCGTGACCGTCCCCGAAGTGCGGATGACCAACGACCTCAAGATCGCCGATGCCTATGTTATGCCGCTGGGCGGCGAGCGGGCCGAGGAGATCGTGGCGGCGCTCAATCGTCACCGCAAATACATCCGTGGGCAGGTCGCACCGCAATTGGGGATGAAATTTGCGCCAGAGTTGCGCTTTTTTGTCGACGATACCTTTGATGAGGCCAGCCGCATCGATGCCCTGCTGCGCTCCGACCGGGTCCGCAAGGATTTGGACGCCGACGAGGAGCCCGCTGGTGACCAATAGTTTTCGGACTGTGCTGGTTTGAACCAGGTCAAGCGGGTCAAACGCCAGGTCTCCGGCTGGATCGTGCTCAACAAGCCATATGATATGACCTCGACCCAGGCAGTGGGAAAAGTAAGGTGGCTGTTTGGCGCGGCGAAGGCCGGGCACGCGGGGACGCTCGATCCACTGGCGACAGGCATCTTGCCAATTGCCTTGGGCGAAGCGACCAAGGCAGTGCCCTATGTCCAGGATGGCAAAAAGATCTACCGGTTCACGGTCAAATGGGGATCGGCCACCGCCACGGATGACGCCGAGGGCGAAATCATCGCCACCTCGGATCATCGTGCCAGCGCCGACGATATTGTGGCCATTCTGCCCGAATTCATCGGCCATATCAGCCAGGTGCCGCCAATCTATTCGGCGCTCAAGATCGACGGCGAGCGCGCCTATGATCTGGCCCGTGCCGGCGAAATCGTGGACATGGTGGCCCGCCAGATTTTCGTCGAAGACCTGGTCTTGGTCAACCACGGGGCGGAGCAATCCAGCTTCGAAGTCACCTGCGGCAAGGGCACTTATGTGCGCTCGCTGGCGCGCGACATTGCTGAGCGCGTGGGCACCAAGGGCCATGTCATTGCCCTGCACCGTGCAGCGGTGGGGCCGTTTGCCGATGCGCAAGCCGTCACCATTGACCAATTGGAATCCCTCGACCTCGCAGGCCGCGATGGCCTGTTGCGCCCGATCGCGGATAGCCTTTATGGCGTCCCCGAAATCCGCCTCAACGCCCAACAATTGACCGGCGTCAAACACGGCAATGCGGTGCTACTGACCGGCGCCGGGGCGCCAATCACGCTAGATGATTGCTGGGCCAGCCACGCCGGAACCGTGGTCGCCACCGGCCATGTTCAGTTCGGCCAGTTCGTCCCAACGCGGGTTTTCAACTAGGGTCAGGAGACGATTTCGAACCGCTGGCGGTCGCAACCGGCCAGCGTCACAACCTAATTTGTCATGCGACTGAGCTGGCCCATCAGGCCGCCATAAAGCCTGATCGCCTTGGCCTCATCGATTGCCGCTTTGGCGTTCCAGGTGACGCTGACGCAATAGTGGCTGCCATTCTTGGCAGTAAGTGCCGAGGTCAAATTCAAAACACCCACCTCGCTGCCGCCCTTAAAGGCGATCGCGGCCCAGTCGCCGGGCGAGGCGACACCGGGATTGATCTGCATGACTTCGAGGTCGGCCACCTCCCCGATCAGCGAGCATAGTTCGGCAACGGACACATACCATTCCAGCCCGTCACTCACCGGCGTCGACGCTGACGCAATGTCAGGGAGCGGGCGTTCCGCCAGCGCGGCCGCCATTTCACCCTTGCCGGCAAGATCGGCGGCGCGGAATGTGTCCGCCAGCTCAGCGTCGGTCTTGAGAATAAAGAGCTCGCGCGTCTTATAGGCAAAGCCGCCTAAGCGAGCACTGACCGCGTCGCGCCCCACGACGTCGATCAACATGTCGGTGGCGGTATTGTCGCTTTGCGAAATCATCAGCGCGGCCAGCGTATGCAGTGTCAACGGCGCACCATCCGGCCAGGTCTGCAAAATCCCGCTGGGGAACGATTTGTCACTGGCCTTGAGGTGGACCACATCCTCCCATTTCAGCGTGCCAGCGTCTATCCTGTCTTTCAGCACAGCGAGGACGGCGAGTTTGAACGTCGACCCGACTGCCAGGCGCATTTCCGCATTGGCCGCCGCCAGGCTGACACCATCTTTAAGCACCAGATAGCTCAAATCGGGCGAAAGCCCAGCCAACAGCGCCACTGCGTCCTCCAGCGTGCCCAGAAGGGCTACCGGCGGCTGGATCAGCAATCCCTGGACTTTGCCTTGAGCGTTGAGGTTCATCTGCACCGCCATTTCGTGGCTGGCGGTGAACAAGAGATAGTCCTGCGCACGCTTTTCGACGCGCTCCGGCGCACCAATTTCTGCTTTGGTCGTCTCGGTTATCGCGCGAATACTGGCGATGGGTACCTGCGCCAGGAATTCCGGCGAAAAATCGGACTCTTGGGCCGGATCCGGCCCGAAAATCTTGAGAATCATTGCTATTTCTGGGGTCATGACCGCGTCCTCCGCAATCCCTTGTGTCGGGAGAAGGCCCAGCAACAGCGCCAGCGACACGACGAATGATTTCAACATGACTTTCTCCTTTCCAATATAAAACCAGAAGTCTCTAGAATAAACGCGATGTCAGGGCAAAACTGTAAATAGCATTCAGCCGTGACGCATTTGTGGCGCCCCTCTAGCCAGACCGAGCCGCCCCGGAGGCCAAAAAGCTCTGGCTATGAACACGTTTTTGTCCTATAGGGTGCGCGAACTAAGCCGGTTTCCGGCCTGGTTTTTCATGGCCCCTCCTGGACGACATCCCGGCTGGGGCGACCCAAATCCTCGTATCTGAAAGGATATACCCGATGTCGATTACTGCTGAGCGCAAGACCGCTCTGATCCAGGAATATGCAATCAAGCCAAATGACACCGGTTCGCCCGAAGTCCAGGTTGCGATCCTGTCGGAACGCATTGCCAATCTGACCGAGCACTTCAAGGGTCACGCCAAGGATAACCATTCCCGTCGCGGCCTGCTCAAGCTGGTTTCGACCCGCCGCAGCCTCCTTGACTATGTCAAGAAGAGCGACGAGGGCCGTTATAAGACCTTGATCGAACGTCTCGGCCTGCGTCGCTAGTCGATGCATTGAACTTTGCGGGTGCGGGGCAATCTCCGCATCTGCCTTTCCTGCCTCGGCAGGAAACAGCGTAGACCGGCAGTTGACGGAGCATGGCAGGATTATCGGCCGCTCACAGACAAGCCTCACGCTTTCAAAATCAGACGATGGTTTTGGCTGGTGAGGCGTCCTAGGTTCTGGGAGCGCCTTGTTGTCTTGCCCATGTTTTGCCAAGCCGGGCGGAAACAGTGCCTGAATTTGAGCCGGTTCTGCACATGGGGTGCAGCGCCGGTGCTGGCACAACGGATGGTCGCGCGGGTTGCTACGCCCTGCGCATAAAACTATCCGGCAAACGGAAAGACAAACAATGTTTGACCACCATAAAGTGGAACTTAACTGGGGCGGCCAGCCGCTCACCCTCGAAACGGGCAAGATTGCCCGTCAGGCCGATGGCGCCGTATTGGCGACGCTCGGCGAGACCGTGGTACTCGCCACTGTCGTTTCGGCCAAAACGGCCAAGCCCGGGATCGATTTTTTCCCGCTGACCGTGAATTACCAGGAAAAATACTTCGCAGCCGGCAAGATCCCCGGCGGCTATTTCAAGCGCGAAGGTCGCCCATCAGAAAACGAGACCCTGATCTCGCGCCTGATCGATCGCCCGATCCGCCCATTGTTCCCAGCCGGCTACAAGCATGAAACCCAGGTGGTTATCACTGTTTTGCAGCACGATATGGAAAACAATCCTGACGTATTGTCAATGGTTGCGGCCTCTGCCGCACTGACCATTTCGGGCATTCCGTTCATGGGCCCAATCGGGGCGGCGCGCGTTGGCTATGTTGATGGCCAATATGTGCTGAACCTGCCAGTTGATCGCCGCGAAGACTCCAAGCTCGACCTCGTTATCGCCGGCACTGCCGACGCGGTATTGATGGTTGAGTCCGAAGCCAAGGAACTGTCCGAAGAAGTCATGCTCGGCGCCGTATTGTTCGGCCACGAGGAAAGCCGCAAGGTGATCGATGCGATCATCAAGCTGGCCGAGTTGGCGGCCAAAGAGCCACGTGATTTTGTTGGCGAAGACCATTCGGCTCTGGAAAGCGAAATGCTCGCTTTCATCGAAACCGAATTGCGCGCCGCCTATATGATCACCGCCAAGGAAGCCCGGTACGCGGCCGTCGATGCGGCCAAGTCCAAGGTTAAGGCCAAGTTCGCGGCCCAGATCGAGGCCGGGACCTATACCAATGAAGTCATTGGCGCGGTGTTCAAGGAATTGCAGGCCAAGATCGTGCGCTGGAACGTGCTCGATACCGGCCTGCGGATCGACGGTCGCGACCTGTCGACCGTGCGCCCGATCGTATCCGAAGTCGGCCTCTTGCCACGTACCCACGGTTCGGCGCTGTTTACGCGCGGCGAGACCCAGGCCCTGGTTGTGGCTACCCTCGGCACCGGCGATGACGAGCAGTTCATCGATCAGCTCGAAGGCACCATCAAGCAAAACTTCCTGCTGCACTACAACTTCCCTCCATATTCGGTTGGTGAAGCTGGCCGCATGGGTTCCCCCGGCCGTCGCGAGATCGGCCATGGCAAGCTGGCATGGCGCGCGATCAACCCGGTGCGCCCGAAGGCTGAAGAATTTCCCTACACTATCCGTATCGTCTCCGAGATCACCGAATCCAACGGTTCATCCTCAATGGCGACCGTGTGCGGCACCTCGCTGGCACTGATGGACGCGGGCGTTCCACTGCCCCGTCCAGTGGCTGGCATTGCCATGGGTCTGATCCTGGAAGGCGAGAAATTCGCCGTGCTGTCCGACATCCTGGGTGATGAAGATCACCTCGGCGACATGGACTTCAAGGTAGCCGGCACTGAGGCGGGCATTACCGCCTTGCAGATGGACATCAAGATTGCCGGCATCACCGGCGCCATCATGAAGATCGCGCTTGAGCAGGCAAAAGGCGGCCGCATCCACATTCTGGGTGAGATGGCCAAGGCTTTGACCACTGCCCGGTCCGAAGTGGGCGAGTTCGCTCCCCGCATCGAAACCATGAAGATCCCGACGGACAAGATCCGTGAAGTGATCGGCACCGGTGGCAAGGTCATTCGCGAAATCGTCGAAAAGACTGGCGCCAAGATCAACATCGAAGACGATGGCACCATCAAGATTGCGTCCTCGGACGGCAAGGCCATCGAAGCCGCGATCAAGTGGATCCGTTCGATCACCGACGAAGCCGAAATTGGCGCGATTTATCAAGGCACTGTGGTCAAGACCGCCGATTTCGGCGCGTTCGTGAACTTCTTCGGCGCCAAGGATGGCCTGGTGCACATTTCCCAGCTTGCTGTGGAACGCGTTGCCAAGACCACCGATGTGGTCAAAGAAGGTGACAAGGTCTGGGTGAAGTTGCTGGGCTTTGACGAACGCGGCAAGGTCCGCCTGTCGATGAAGGTCGTCGATCAGGCCACCGGCAAGGAAGTTACTGGCGAAGCCGCCGAGTAGGCCTTCGCCGTTAGAAGTGATATTGAAGGGTCTGGACCGCAAGGTTCGGGCCCTTTTTCTGGGATTTTACAATGCATCCAAATGCGCTGATCCCGGAACTCAGCGTGCTCGATTGCCGCCATAGTCTGCAGTTTTATTGTGAGATTTTGGGATTCTCCGCGGTATACCAGCGTCCGGAGGAAGGCTTCGCCTTGCTGGCCTTGGGCACCGCCCAGCTGATGATCGACCAGATCGGAATTGGGCGCACCTTTGGGATTGACGACGAACCGCTGGTCTATCCCTTTGGACGCGGCATCAATCTGCAAATCGAGGTTGCAGCGGTCGCACCACTTCTGGCCGCGCTGGGGGCCGCAGGCATTGCGCTTTACCTGCCGTTAGAAACTCAATGGTACCGTCGCGGCACTGACGAAATTGGACAAAGCCAATTCGTCGTTTCAGATCCAGACGGCTATTTGCTGCGATTTTGCGAGCGGCTCGGAACCCGACCCATCAAATCGCAGTTCTAATCACATGGCCGCGAGGTGAGCTGGTCGTCGTTGTGTTGCCCGATTTGTGGCCTCAATAGCGCCGATAAAGCTGGGTCTTGCGCCCTTTGCATCGAATAGGACTTATTGTGATCAACCGACGCGCCTTCTTGATTGGACTGCCACTGGCGCTCGGCGCCTGCGCCCGGATGGGCAGTGATGGCTATCTGCCCGCCGAGCCGACAATTGATCCGTTCTACCTGTCGATGTACGGGCCGATACTGAATGAGCCCTACCCGGTCGCTGCTGTCGATCTGCGTCAGGTCGATCCGCGTTGGTGGCGCCAAGAGGTGCCGTATGCGACCGCGGTGCGCCCCGGAACTGTGGTTATTGATACCCAGGCGCATTACCTGTACCTGACGCAGGAAGGTGGGCGGGCGATGCGCTATGGCATCGGCGTTGGCAAGGACGAAGCCCTCCAGTTCAAGGGCGACGCCACTATTGGTCGCCGCGCCGTCTGGCCGCGCTGGACTCCAACGCGCGACATGATCGCCCGGCAACCGGAGCGCTATGGCCCTTATGCCGGCGGAATGGCCGGCGGCGCCGAAAACCCGTTAGGGGCAAGGGCGCTGTATTTGTATCGGAACGGGCAAGACACACTGTTTCGGCTGCACGGAACCATCGAGCCCTATACGATCGGCACCAATGTATCTTCGGGTTGTGTGCGGCTGCTGAACCAGGACATTATCGATCTGTATGGGCGCGTTCCCACGGGGACCAGCGTCGTCGTCATCAGTTGACAAACGGGGTGGCGATGCCACCTTGCGGCGGCGCCATTGGTCCATCGTCAAGCGAGTACGCCCATGACTGTCTCCCCCATGATCGAAATCGAGGAACTGGCCGGGCTCATCGGCGGTTCGGGCATCAGCGTGCTCGACGCGTCCTGGTACTTGCCTTCTGACAATCGCGACCCCAGAGCCGAATATCTTGCCGCCCATATTCCCGGAGCGGCGTTTTTCGATATTGATCGGGTCTCGGACCCCAGCAGTGGCCTACCCCACACACTGGCTCAGCCAGAGGTTTTTCAGGCAGCCATGCGGGCGCTTGGGGTCAACGATGGCGACACCATTGTTGTGTATGACACATCGGGTCTGTTCAGCGCGGCGCGCGCCTGGTGGAATTTTCGGGTTGCTGGCGCACCGACCGTCCGGGTGCTCAATGGGGGCCTGCCGGCCTGGCGTGGCCTGGGCTTAGCGGTAGAAACCGGTCAGGTGTCGCGCGCGCCTGGAAATTTCGTGGCTCGCTATGATACCTCGCTGGTCCGCAGTTTTGAGCAGATGTTGAAACTGGTGCTATCGGGCGAAGCCACTATTGTTGACGCACGGGGCGCGCCGCGTTTTCGGGGTGAGGTCGCCGAACCAAGGCCTGGGCTGACCCCGGGTCACATCACCGGCAGCCGCAATTTACCCTTTTCCAATCTGATTGGCGACGGTCGCCTCAAACCTGTGGCCGAACTCAAGGCGGCATTCGACCATGCTGGCGCAGCTATTACCGGGCCGATTGTGACAACCTGCGGGTCGGGTGTTACTGCCTCGATTTTGGCGCTTGGACTTGCTGCGCTGGGACGCACCGACGTGCCCATTTATGACGGCTCCTGGTCGGAGTGGGGCGCGCGGGCGGAAAGCGCCAAATTTATCAGTTCCGGCGCCTAATGGGCTGATGTGCCTTTGGTCGTGGTCCAACCGGCACCAGAGTTCAGTCCAAAAAAACCGTGACGGCATCGGAGCGGCCTGCTGCATCGACCACCGACAGGGTCACGTAGCCGGGGCCATCCGGGTGCCAGATGTTCTGGCGGGCAAAGGCGGACCGGCCAAATGGGGCGCCATTGGCGAAGAAGGTGAAGGGCGGTTGGCCATTGCGCACCTTGACGACCAAGGGCAAGTCGGCGCCGGAAGCCAAGCCCAAATCAACATCCACCCCGTCGGCCGGGAAGGCAATTTCGGGTGCTGCGTCGCGCGCCACCTTATCGTCGTCAGGATGCCGAAACCGCCGCAACGGCAATGGTAGTTCCGAGTTTGACGCAAATAATACGCCAGCAGGGGCCGGCGGCAGCGGCACGGCCTGGGTGCCAAGCCGGTCAAAACTTTCGAACAGGATCGGCGCCGCGGCAACGATACCAGATATCCCGGGAACCGGGGCGCCATCGGCACGACCCACCCACACGCCAATGACGGTCTTGCCGTCATAGCCGAGTGCCCAGGCATCTCGGTAGCCGTAAGACGTACCAGTCTTGTAGGCAATACGACCCGGCGAGCCATTCAGGGGCGGCGGCACATCGGCGAGGATGTTGGAGACATACCACGCGGCTGTCGGGTCGAGGACCGGAGCGGCTTGGCCCAAAGCGAACACGGCGGGTTTGACGCCGTCGTGCAAATGCACCGGCGTGCCCCCCCGCGCGATGGCGGTGTAGACCGACACCAGATCACGCAGCGTCAGACCAACGCCGCCTAACCCGATGGCTAGGCCGGGCGCTGTATCATCGGGCAGTTGCGGGTCGGCATAGCCGCGTTTCAGGCGCGCAACCAGACGGGCGGTTCCCACCGCATCCAGGACAATAATGGCAGGGATGTTCAGGGACTCGGTAAGCGCCTGGCGAATGGTCACAGTGCCATGATTAAACCCGTCAAAATTGACCGGCACATAGGCGCCGAAGGCGGTCGGTCGGTCTTCGATGAGGCTTTCGGGATGGGCAAGGCCAAGCTCGAACGCCAGACCATAGATCAGCGGCTTGAGAGTTGAGCCGGGCGATCGCACCGCGCTGGTCATGTCGACATAACCGTTGCTCTGCTCAGCAAACAGGCCCGCCGACCCAACCGAGGCTAAAATATCGCCGCTCATCTGATCCGCGACCACAATGGCGATCGAAACCTTTGGACCAAGCTTGCTTGCCCGCGACCCGCTCAGCTTTTCCAACGCCGCTTGTAAACGGCGGTCCAGCGTCAAATGGATTTGTCGCACATTGGGTTGGGCAGTCACAGCGGCCTGGGCCATGTGGGCTGCCAACATCGGGAACTCGCGACGCGCTGTCGGGATCGGTTCGCGGCGGGCAGCATCTGCCTCTTCGGTCTGGATCACGCCTTGCGCCACCATGCGGTCAAGCACCAGATTACGACCGGCCAGAGCGGCGGCCGAGTCACGGTCAGGGCGCCGCGCCTCAGGCGACTGCGGCAGAGCCACCAACAGCGCCGACTCGGCGGTGGTCAGGCGGGTCGGTTCCTTGCCAAAATAGGCAAGGCTAGCAGCCCGAATGCCCTCGATATTGCCGCCATAGGGCGCCAGGGTCAGGTACAGGGTGAGAATCTCGTCCTTGCTCAGTTGCTGTTCCAGCACATTGGCATGGACCATCTGGCGAATTTTGCCCCCCATGTTGCGTGTCGGTTCTTGCTCGATCAGCCGGGCGAGCTGCATGGTCAATGTTGACCCACCCGAAACTATGTGCCCCCCTGCCCCGATATATTGGCCCACGGCGCGTACCATCGAACTCCATTCGATGCCGCCGTGGCCGCGAAAATTGCGGTCTTCATAAGCGATCAGCATCTCGATGAAGCGCCGGTCCACCTGTTCGAGTGCGACGGGCAGTCGCCATCTGCCGCCCGCTGCGGTGAACGGGCGCAACAACTGCCCAGCGCGATCAACAACTTCGGTGGACACCGGCACGCTGGCAATGTCGGGCGTGGGCGGCAAGTTCGCAGCGATATCGGCGATCATGGAGCGAACATAAATTGTCCCTCCGACGGCGAGGGCAGCTACGACAATCAGGCAAGCAAACGCCAGCCGCCACCAAAGGCCCGGCTGGCGTTGCTTCGGTTTTGCCTCGGGGCCGATCATGGGCCCGACGCTGTAACCTCGATTGCACCCGCGTCAGTATTGCCGCGCAGTTCCGGCCGATACATGTCCTCCACCGTTGCGCCCGGAAGCACAAAATTGCCGGGAGAAACCGCACGAACCAGATAAGCGGTGACGAAGGCCTCTACCGCCGACGAATAGCGGAAGGCAGCCACATACTGATCGGTGCGCGATTCAACATGGCTCGGAGTATTGACGCTGAGCCAGGACAAATCCGATACACCACTTCCCGATGACAGGTCCGGGTTTTCGATTTCGAAACCGGCCGGCAATGGATCGACCAACACATACTCGCCCGAACCAAGCATTGTCGGGGTCACCGTCAAAACCACGACAAACCGGTCGTTTTGGGCCAGGGGCGCCGTGGTTGGATCAATGCTCGTCCCATCAGCAGTGAAATATTCGCGCGTGATGGCAAAGCCGTTATCGCTTGCAGGTGGGGCGGAAGCAGGAATGCCGGTGACCGAGGCCTTGGCTTGGACGGCTTCCGCACCATTGTTGGTGATGACCACGCTGGCGCCGTCAAAATGCTCCTGGGCATAGCGTTGATACACCGGACCAGCCAGCACCGCGCCGTCAATGCTCACCGATCCATTGCTGGTTTGGCGCGCGAGGGCTGCGGCGGCCACCAAGGTCCACGCATCCTCTTGGGTCGAGGTATAGCTCGCCAGCTCACGCAGCTTGCCGAGGCGTTCCGCGAGCGCGGCTATGTCGACGCCGGCTGGCTCGAACTCGGCGGCGAGTGCCAGGACCGCAGCCACGTCGCGCAAGCGACTGCCATAGTCGGCGCGATAGTCGTTGCGGTTGTCACTTTCCTTGAGACCAGAGATGGCCGCCTGGAAGGCCGTTGCCGCTCGACTTCCGTCCCCGTAAAGGGCAAGCGCCGCGCCCAATTGCGCCTTGGCCAAGGGTGAACCAAAGGCATCGAGGCGGGCTTCGAGATAGTAGCGCAAATCGCCGATGGCGACCCGGCCGGCGCGGGCCAGATCATAAAGTGCATAGGCCAGGTCCTGCCCGCCGTTGGAGAAGTCGGAGGCGTAGGACACCTGGTTACCCAAATTGTCCAGGGCCATCGACAGCGCCAATTCCGGGATGACATAGCCTTCCGCCTTGGCGCGCAACAAGAACTCGGTGACATAGGAGTCCATCCACAAATCCGTGGAGTCAAACGGACCCCATAGGCCAAACCCGCCCGACGAGGTCTGCTTGGCCAACACACCACTTATGGCATCACGCACCCGTTGATCGAGCGCCGCGTCATCGCCCAACCCGATCATCTGGGCCACCTCGTTGAGATACAAGAGTGGCAAAGCCCGGCTCGAGAGCTGCTCGGCGCAGCCATAGGGATAGCGATCCAGATCGACCAGGAGCTGCGGCACATTCAGGCGTGCCAAAGGCCCAATGCCCAGGGTAAGCGAGGCCGAATTTGGCACCATGCCAGCAAAATAGCTGGAATCGAGCGTTACACTGGCACCCGGTTCAATCGACACCAACGTGCTCGTGGTTAGCGGTGCGTTGGCGGCACGCACGCCAAGGGTGAGCACTTTGACCATGGGTTCGCCAGTCGGCGGGGTCACCGTCACCGTCAGTTGCTGATCGCCAATGGCCCTGCCGGTTAGCCCGAGACTAAGCGCCGTGCGCGCACCCACAGCAAGATCAACATTGGTCACGGCAGCATCAGTGGACAAGCCCTCGCCAGTGCTGAGGCTAATGCCATAGGTGCCGGCCGTACCGGCCACATTGTTGACTTCAACCAGCAGGCGCGACTGATCATCCAGCCGCAGGAAGCGCGGCGGGCTCAACGTGACCACAACGGGGTCACGCACGATAACATCGGCCGAGCTGTGGCCAATCGCGCTGGCCGTCCAAGCCATCGCCATCACCCGCACCGTGCCCGCGAAATCGGGCATCTCAAAGGTAACAGTGGCAGTGCCGTCTGCACCCACCTCGACGATACCCGAATGCAGCGCGACCAGCACCGATGTTGGCGGTGGTGTGCCCATCCTGGCCGCAGCCCCGTCGCCGCCGGAGCGCAAAGCGCCCGGCATACCCTGGGTCGGATCGATCAACAGGCCATAAAGATCGCGGATTTCCATGCCCAGCTGACGCTGGCCAAAGAACCACCCGTCCGGGTCCGGCGTTTGGAAGTTCGTGAGATTAAGAATGCCCAGATCGACCGCCGCGACCGCAACATAGGCCTTTTCGCCGGCACGGACATTATCGAGCTTGACAGTCGCCGTGAAAGCTTGCCGCGGCAACGACACTTTGGGCGCGTCAAGAGCGACCTTGAGGGCCCGGTCACCCGGATCCACATCGGCAAATGCCAGGCCAAGCGCTCGTGCCGGCATCCGCTTTTCGGTGGCGCTGGCTGGTCGATACAAAACAGCCGTCACATAGGCGCCGGGGCCCCAATCGTCTGTCACCTTCAGATCGACAGTCGTGCCCTCCTCAGGAACCGCAACCGCCATCATATCGATGATCCGATCATCAACGACCATGACCAAGGCGGTGCCGGCAAATTGTGGGTCAAGGCGCAAAGTCGCTGTATCACCAATGCGATAGGCAGGCTTGTCGAGCGCGACCTGCAGCGTGTCGGGCGTATTCGAGCCGGCCTCAGCATAATAATAGCCGGCATAGAACTCATAGGTCGTGGAGGTTGCGAGTGGGCCGGTGCTGTTTATTTCAAGTTGGTATTGGCCATAATCAACCGGCGCGGAAACCGTGACCGGGCCACCAGCGACCGTATCAACCGTGCCATTGGCGACTTTTCGAGTGGTTGTAATCGCTTCCCACTTCCAAGTGTCGCTTTCGCGATACCATTGATAGTTGGTTTCGACCCGCGCCAAAGTCCAATTCAGACCGGTCGTGGCGATGGCTTCGCCGGTCGGAGCGACGGTTATGACGTCAAACGCCGCGTCCGTGCCCTGCTCCAGGCCATTGGCGTCGGTAAAGCGTGGCTTGATACCGATCCGATCGACCTCGGCCAGCACAGGGCGGGACAGGCTGCGTTCGACCGCGCGGCCATTGGTATCAACCAGGCGCAGGATGATCTGGGCTTCCAGCGGTTTTGTCGTTGATTGGGGCGCTGGAACTGAAACCGTGGCGACGGCATTGCCCAGTTCGTCGGTGATCCCAACGACGCCGAGCGGTTCGCGGGTGGTTTCGATGGTGTCATCGATGCGGCCGAACACATATCCCGGGTAACCCGCGAGCGTGGTCACCGGGCGCACAATTGCATCAGCTTCGATCGACAATCCCGGCGCCGTGGCGCCGTAGAGATATTTTGCCGCCACATCGATTAAAGTGACGTCATTGGTCTTGAACGGCTCATCGGCGGCCTTGGTTTCGAATGCCAATCGCTCGGGTTCAAAATCCTCGACCAGAAATGTAACGCTGGTCAGCGCATCGGCCTTGGGGTCGGCATAGAGGCGGGCGGTCCACGAGCCGCGCATCGCATCAGAACCCATCGGCAAGGCGGCAAAATACCCGCCGGCACCTTGATCGGACAGCACCTGCGTGGTCGCGGTCACCCCATCTGGGCGTTCGAGCACCAGGGTAAGCGGCAAATCCGGCACAGCAGCAACATGGGTATCGCGCAGCAGTGCGGTCAGGAACACGGTTTCGCCGGGACGATAGACACCGCGTTCTGTTGTTGCGAACAAGTCAAGCGGTCCGGGTGTCGGGCGGCCTTCGACGCCGCGATCCGTCAGGTCAAACGCTGATTTGGACATATCAAGGAACGCATAGTCCCCCGCCTCGGTCTCGGCGACCAGCAATTGTGGGGCGCGTCCGCCCTCACCACGCGCCAGCCCGGGGGCGAAATCGGCGCGTCCCTGGGCATCGGTCGTGGTCTCGCCGAGGATTTCATTGTTGACTGCCACCAGGCGGACCTTGGCGTTGGCGACGGGTTCAGCACTGCCAAGCGAACGCACGAAGGCGTGGACGCCGTCTTCCCCCGATACGGTGGTCAAACCGAGATCGGTAACGATAAACCACTGGGTGGCGACATCATTCCAATATTCCGCCTCGGCTCCGGCAACCCGAGCGGTGACCACATAGGCGCCCGGCTCGCTGCCCGTCAGCACATCAGCGACTGGAATCGCGGTAACTGCCATGGCGTTGGCCGCAGCCTGGGCAAGATCAACCTGCCCTTCCCAAAGCTTTTGGCCATACTGATTGGCCACATCTTCGGCCGAATAGCCTGAAAGCGTGCCCTGGAAAATTCCGTTTCGAACCGCGGTGGCGATCGAGCGGTCCCCAATGCGGTAGATGGTTGCGTCCGCGGTCGCCGCATTGACCGAAGTGATTGGCAAGCCGCCGCCCAAACCAGCGGGAAGCACATAGGCATTGTTGGCGAAGCCAACAAAGGGCGAGCGGTCTGGCACATAAACATTGAGCGCAACATCCTGGCGCAATTGCTCACCGTCAGCCGAGGGCAGACCGGCGCGCACTTTGATGTTGTAGCGTTTGCCATGTTCGACGCCGGTCAAACAAATCTGGCTTTGCTCGGTTTCAACCGCCAGCTGCGGCGCGCCTTCGACCGAGAGATAGCTCGATAGATCCGTGCTGCCGCTGGGCAATGGGTCCGAAAACACCACGCAAATGCGCGGCGCCGCCGCTTCGGAGTCGACTTCGTTCGAGGTGATCCGGAAACCGTGTTCGGCAACGACACTATCGAGCCGAGCCTGCAGCTCTGAATCCTCGATCAGCCCCAGGCTGGCGCGATAGGTTGCGATCGCTTCGCGCCACATTTGGCGCCGCTCCAGGCCGTGCGCCAAAGCGCTCAGGGCATTGGCCCGGTCAGCGTCGTCAACAAATTGCAGGAACGCGTTGATTGCGGTCCAAGTCGCCGTGCCTGACAGGTCATAGACTGTGTTGTCTTCGCCGCGCTCGGCCGCCGCGTCTGCTTGCACCAGCAGAACCTGAGTCAGTTTCAACCAAACAGCAGGATCATTGCCAACAATTGCCAAGGCCTGCCGATACGAGACGGTGGCGGCGGCCATGTTCTGCTGTCCAGCAGCCTCGTCGCCCGACGCCACCAGGTCCGCATAGGTCAGGCCCGGCGGTGGCACGTCAGTCTGGGCCATCTGGGAGGCAAGATATTGGGCATTGCTGATCAATTCCTCAGCCGGAAATGGCAGCTCAGATTGGCGCGCAGCTGCAATCTCTTCCGGGCTGGGCGAGCGCGTAATCATGCCGGAAACGGCCCCACCGAATTTGACCTGCTCCCCCGCAGAGCCCTTTAAAAAACACCACTGGGATTTTTGATTGAAGGTGTAAGCCCGGCACATCTTGTCATCAGTGCAAGCCGCTTGGCAGGCATCGGCGGAAATGTCTTTGAGGATGGAATAATCAAAACCCGGAAGATCAATGCCTTCGAGCAGAGTGACCCCGGCCTCGGCTGACCGGGCTACAGAGGCACCAAAGATCAAGAAAAGCGCCGCGCAAAACCAAACGACAGACCGCTGTAGTTGCTGCATTTCCCAAGTCCCCAACAATTTCAAGGCGGACCTTAAGTCCCACCAATGGCACAGTAAAGCCATCTCGCAGCGGGAATCAGCAACTCAACGCCCCCCGCGCGAAACTGGCCAAGCAGCTATTGTGTGGAACCGTGACGATTGTAAGACGCGCAATAGAGCGAACTGGCTTTATGGTCAGTGTCGGATGATGGCAGCGGGCCATGCGTGAGGGCTGGCGACTTGGGCCAGGCGCAATACGCCATCAATCGCCCTGTGAACTGGATAGAGGCGGCCGTCCGTAGCGGGCCATCAGCTCAAGCAACCGGTCCGTGTTTATGGCATCGACCTTGTATCGGTCGTGAACGCTGCCGCCCATGTCCTCGGCAGCAACCATGGCGTTTATCACCGCCTCCTCGATGCTGTCGACAACAGCGGCGTAGACCGGGTCTAGACCCTCGTCGTTCAGCATGTCGAGACTGACAATCTTAGCGGCACGGTGTGGCATGGCACCCTTGTTGGCCGTGGAGAAGGCAAGGAAAATATCGCCGGAATTGTTGCCGCCGATCGTGCCATTGCGGCCAATGCCGATCGATCCACGACGGGCGATCCGCTTCAGTTGATGGGGCGCCAACGGCAGGTCGGTTGCGATGACAACAATGATCGAACCGTGCTCAGAATTGTGGATTTCCGCTACGCCGTCATCCAGATGCTGACCAACTGGCACGCCGCAAACAGTCAAGCTAGGCCGACGGCCGTGGTTCGCCTGCACCAGAATACCGACCGTATAGTCTTTGCCGCCGACCGAAACGCGCCGCGACGATGTGCCGGTGCCACCCTTGAAGCCGTAGGTGATCATGCCTGTCCCACCGCCGGTGTTACCCTCAGCCACCGACCCCGTGCTTGCACTATCGAGTGCCGCAAAGACATCAACCTCGGCAATCGCCATGCCATTAATATCGTTCAGGACCCCGTCATAGGTCTCGGCCACCACTGGCATAATCCAGAGGTGGTCGCCCCGCGAATAGGTGGCCTCATATCGCTTCAGCATCCACTTGGTGACGCTGTGGTGGGCCATCCCAACGCCATGGGTGTTGGTGATAAGCACTGGGCCAAGAAAATAGCCCCCGTCTTCGATCCAATGCGTCCCGGTCATCTCGCCATTGCCGTTGAAGCGATGCACGCCGGCATAGACTAAACCTGGTTCGTCGTCAGCAGCGTGCGGGAGGATAGCCGTAACGCCTGTGCGAACCAAAAGCTTGCGGCCCGGGCGGGGGGTGTCTTCGACGATAGTTGTTTGGCCAACGGCCAATCCGGGGACATCGGTGATGGCATTGAGTGGCCCGGTCGAGCCCGAGAATGGAAGGCCCAAGGCGCGCGCGCGGGGCTTTTTTGTGGTTCTGGTCATGCTCATCTCTGGCGGGAACGGAGGTACAGGCCCAGCGAGGCGATGGCGAACGAGAACAGTAGCATCATCACAGCTATGGCGTTGATTTCGGGTTTTATGCCACGGCGGAGCATCGCGAAAATGAAGATCGGCAACGTCGTAACGTCTGCCCCGGCGACAAAATAGGTGATCACCAGATCGTCCATCGAAATGATGAAGGCCAGTAGCGCTCCGCCCAGCACGCCGGGCATCATCATCGGCAACACAATTTTACGAAAAGTCGTCCACTCGTTGGCGCCCAGGTCGGCGGAGGCATATTCAAGCGACCGATCCATCCCAGCAAGACGTGCCGACACGACGATAAAAATGTAGGAAATCAGAAACGTGCACTGGCCCACAATAATAGTCGCAAAACTAAGTTTGATCCCGAAGCTGACAAAAAAGATCAAAAGCGCAATGCCAAGGACAATGTCAGGCATCAATATCGGGGCAAATAGCAACACCCTGTAAAACGTCTTACCCATGAACTCGTAACGATACATTGCCAGCGCCAGCCCGGTGCCAAGCACCGTCGCGACTATGGTTGTCGATCCCGCGATAACCAGACTGTTGCGCACCGCCGCCAACAACTGACCGGTCGATTCCAGGTAGAGCGCGTTCTCCGAGATACCTGTCTTGAAGCCGAGCACCTGCAAATACCAGTCAAAGGTGAACCCGGTCCAGGTCATCATGTTTTGGGGATTGTTGTTGAATGAGTAGACCGCCATCAACACAAGTGGCAAATAGACAAACCCGAAGAACGCCAGCGTGTATAATCCGAGTGATGAGCGGCCAAGGGTGTGCAATGCGCGCATCAGAGCCTCCTAACGGTCAACGGCGGCGTTGCGCCGACTGTCGGCGAACACATAGATAAACAGCACCGCCAACATGGCGCACATCACCAGCATCGCCAGGGCTGAACCGAACGGCCAATTTCGGGCCGTAAGAAACTGTTGCTCGATCAAATTTCCGAGCATTAACACCTTGGCCCCGCCAAGGACCTCCGGCACAACAAAGTTGCCGAGGGCTGGGATGAAAACGATGATTGCTCCGCCTGCGACCCCAGGCAGTGTTAACGGAAAGATCACACGGAAAAAGGTCTGGAACGCCCCGGCGCCAAGATCATTGCTGGCGCGAACCAGCGACCAGTCGAGCTTTTCGACACTGGCATAGATGGGCAAAAACATGAACGGCACGTATATGTAAATCATGCCCACGATGATGGCGCCGTCGGTATAGATCATGTCGAGTGGTCGCTCGATCACATGCAGGCCCAGCAGAACTTCGTTGATGAGGCCAGTTTGGCGCAGCAGCAGGACCCAGATGAACAGCCGCACGATCAGGCTGGTGAAAAAGGGCAGCGTGATCAAAAACAGGCAGAAATTTCGCCATTTTTCGGGCAGCAGGCTAACTTGGAAGGCGGCCGGATAGCAGACGAGCAATGTGCCGAGCACCGTCAACAAAGCAATGCGCGCTGAACGCCAGAAAATCGACAGGTAAACCGGGTCGAACTCCTCAAACAAGGGATCCGCAAAACCAAGAATACGGCCGAAATTGTGCGGGTAGAATGCCCATTCCGAACCCCCGTAAAGGCCTGGCGTCAGTAGGCTGGTGACGATCATGATGCCAAGGGGCACCATAAAAAACACCCCCAAAAACAGGGTAGCCGGCCCGAGCAGCATCCCCAATTGCCAGCGGTTGTGTGATTGTCGGCTCACTCGCGTGCCCCCGTGTCGGGGGCGGGGTAGATCAGGTGGACTGCAGAAGGGTCATAGGCCAAACGCGCCTTGCGGTCCTGCTCCACGGCGGCGATCTGGGCTCTTTCACTGGCTGGCACCACTGCAGAAATCTTGTGGCCAGCGGCAGTATGCCCGTGCAACTCGAATAGTGATCCAACAAACACAATCTGCTCAACCACAATGTCGAGCCCAGGCAAGTCAGATGTCCGATGCGCAGGCAATGAGAACTGCTCCGGCCGGATTAATGCCGTCACCGGGACACCGGCCTGATCATCCAAGCCCGATGTCACGATCACGTCCCCTGCTTGGGTGGTCAACCGTCCCATCCTAAGTTCACCAGCGAAGAGATTCGAACGCCCGACAAAGCTGGCAACAAACGAATTTAGCGGTCGGTCGTAGATGTTTCGGGGCGTATCAAGTTGTTGAATCCGGCCGCTCTTCAGCACAGCGACGCGATCCGACATGGTCAGCGCCTCTTCCTGGTCATGCGTCACGAACACAAAGGATATCCCCAGCTCATTTTGCAGGGTCTTCAACTCGATCTGCATCGCCTGGCGCAAATTGCGGTCAAGCGCAGAGAGGGGCTCATCGAGCAAAAGCAGCTTTGGTCGCCCAATAATGGCGCGGGCCAGCGCTACACGCTGCTGTTGCCCGCCTGACAACTGGCGCGGACGACGGCCATCCAAACCCTGGAGGCCAACCATTTCCAGCGCCTCAGCGACGCGTTTTTTCCGTTCGATCGCCCCAATTCCAGCAATTTCAAGCGCATAGCCAGTGTTCTGACCAACGGTCATATGCGGAAACAAAGCATAGTTCTGGAACACAGTGTTGACCGGACGCCGGTGCGGCGGCACGTCCGTAACATCCTTGCCGTCAACAAAAATTCGACCGCTTTCGAGGTCGACAAACCCACTAACCGCCTGCAGCAGCGTGGTCTTTCCGCAACCAGAAGGGCCAAGCAGGGTGAGAAATTCATTGCGCCGGACCTGTAGGTTGACGCCATCAAGGGCCTGAATACGGTTCCCCTCTGGCAGCGGAAAGCTGCGCCGGGCCTCCGACAATGTGACGATAAAGTCCGACATCACTGCGCCAATTCCAGAATAAATGTTACAAAAATAACTCTTGTGCCATTTCGGTATTTGGATTTCATTTGAAGGCGGAAGTCAACGGCTTTGAACGGAGCTGCCGACCCAAGGATGAAAATAGGGGAAATGCGATGATGACGCGAATGCGCACTATTCAACGCTTGGCCGGGGCGCTCTTGCTCGGCGCGATGACCGGCTTAAGCCTGGGCGGGACCGCACAGGCAGCAGGCGAATTGAACATTTACAACTGGGGGGAGTACATCAACCCAGCGGTATTGACCGCTTTCGAGGCGGAAACGGGCATTAAGGTCAACCTTGCGACCTATGGCTCAAACGAGGAAATGTTGACCAAGGTGCAGAGCGGGGCAACCGGCTACGACATCGTTTTTCCGTCGGTGCACATGCAAGATATCATGGCCAAGCTCGATCTTCTGGAAAAGACCGACATCAACCTCTATTCTGGTTTCGCCAATATCGATCCGAGTTTTCTTCGCGCAAAATCTGACCCGCTAGGCGAATATTGCATGCCATATGCTTGGGGCTCGGTCGGGATTTTGTACAACCGGAAGGTCCTCGGAAAGGATATTGTCGGATGGCAGGACCTGATCGCCACAGTCAAGGAGAAGGGGTTGAAGTTCACCTTGTTGGACGATATGCGCGAGGTCCTGGCCGTCGGACTCATTCTCAACGGTTACAAAGTCAACACCGACAATCCTGACGAACTGGCCGCCGCAACTCAGACCATCATCGACATGAAGCCTGAAGTCGCAGCGTTCACCTACGATAGCCGCCCGCTTGTGGCGGCCGGCGAAGTTGCCGCGGCCCACTTTTTCATCGGCTCGATGATCGACGTTTTTGGCAACCCAGAGGACCTCGGCTACGTCATCCCAATTGAGGGCGCGACCATGTATCAGGAAGACATTTGTGTTCTCAAAACTTCGGCCAACAAAGAAAATGCCAAGGCATTTATGGAGTTCTACACAAAGCCGGAAATCGTGGCTCTTAACATTGCCCAGCAAACCAACGGCACGGCCAATGTGCCGGCGCGGTCAATGACGCCGCCGCAAATTGCCAATAGTCCGGAAATCAATCCGCCGGCAGAGGTGATGGCACGCCTGCAGATTTTTGAGGACCTCGGTGCGACTCTTCGTCTGTATGACCGTGCCTGGACCAAGGTTAAGACCGCCGAATAATGTTATCGGCTTCGGCGGGCCAACAACCCGCCGAAGCCCAACTGAAGGAATGTGCGCGTGTCTAAAGCTTTTTTGGATCGCATAAGCGAAGGCAAACTGCGCCCGTCCAAGTCAGACAAACTCATCGCCAACTACCTCCAGCGCAACATGGCCGACCTGCCCTTCGAAACGGCCCGCTCTATCGCTTCTCGTGTCGGCGTTAGTCCAATGACAGTTGGCCGCTATTTGCGCCGTCTTGGCTATGATGGGCTGGATGACCTGAAGCGCGATCTGCGCGGCAGCAGCTCAAACCCTGCCTGGCAGGTGAAGGGGCAGGTTGAACGACTGCAAAAAGACGTGCGAGACGGAAGCCTTTTGGCACGCCTCATCCAACAGCAGATCGACAGCCTTGGGCACATCTATGAGTTGACCACTGCACCAGAATGGCAACAAGTCGTCACGACGTTGCTGGGTGCGACAGAGGTTTATGTTGCCGGGTACCAGAATGTTCGTGGTATTGCGCAGTATTTCGCCAGCCAGTTATCCTATACGCGGCCTCGGGTATGGTTTTCTGACGGAATGAACGGCACTTATGCCGAAATGCTGGATCGATCCGTCGAGAACCGCTGCCTGTTTCTATTCGATGTCCGCAGGTTCGCATCAAAGACCCGGCCATTGGCTGAAGAAGCTCGCCGAGCCGGCGTGAAGGTGATCTTCATGACCGACGAGTTCTGCCCCTGGGCCAAGGAAATTGCTGACATTGCGCTGGTTCTGCCAGGCGGCCACGGTCCCCTTTGGGACGGCGCGGCTATGGTCACGTCAGTCATGGATCTGCTGATTTCCAACATAATTCTCGAACTTGGGAACCCCGTCTCCGAACGCGTTCAGGCCCTGACGCGCCTGCAGGACAAGTTTGGCGACTTCGAGTAAAGGTGCGCGCGCCCCAGCCCATCGACCCCCCGTTGTGGCCGGAATTGCATGTGCAACGAACGCTAATGGACGCGTGAATACGGGGCACATCATGACATCGACAGCGACCGCCATTTCGGCTCAGGCCGAGTGACGAAGAACCAGGGATGCAGGAAATCTCTGGCTCTGCAAAGGCTTGTTTGGCGGCATCAACCCTTCGGTGAGGCATTGAACCGCACCCAGAGCCATTGCGGTGACCGGGAGACGAATTGTGGTGATCCCTCTCGCAATCCATTGGTAGGACGCGGGGTCGCCATAACCGACAAAGGCTAAGTCTTCCGGTAGGCGCAAACCACGGTCAAGACAGGCGTCCAGCGCTCCGTTTGAGATTTCAAAGCCAGCGCAGACCAGTGCGGTCATGGCGTCGTTGCCATCAATAAGGGTCAAGGCGCTTTCTTGCCCCATCCTAAACGATGGAGACCCCGTCATGATCAGCCCTTCTCGCAGCGCAATGTGGTGGCGCTGAAGGGAACCACGAAAGGCATTATAGCGCTCGAGTCCGGACGACAATCGCAGATCGGCGCCAATAAACCCGATCCTCTGGTGACCGGACGCCACCAGGTGATCGACAGCGCGTGCGATGGCGGACGCGTCGTCTATCAACAGTGCGGGAGTCAAATCTCGACGGCGGATCAATTGCACAACCCGCATGTCCTCTATGGCGATGGCCTTGCCGGCACCCGATAGCGGCGTTGGCACCATCACGACCGCGCTGGCCTGAATTTCACGCAAACGCAGGATCGCCCGGCGCTCATTGAGTTCATCATCATTGGTCAGATGGATCGCCAGGTGTAAGGCCTGCTCCTCACACGCGCGGGCCATACTATCGGCAAATTGCGCATAGAACTCATTCACCAGATTGGGCAGCAATAGGCCGACGATTCGCGTCGAACCGCCACGCATGGCGCTGGCAGCGGCGCTTTTGACGTAGCCAAGCGCGCGGGCGCGCGCCAACACCAAGTCGCGCGTTTCGGCAGCAACATTGCTATTGCCCGCGAGAGCGCGCGAAACCGTCATGTGCGACAAGCCTAGATCCAGGGCAATGGACTTTATCGTTACTCTGCTCGACACGCGCGGCCCCGATCCTGCTGTTGCGTCAGTTTGACAATATCCGGTCTGCAAGTCTTGCATGAACCTGGAGTGAATGCTAATTGTTCACGTGAACATTTTCTGAGAGGATGGACATGCCAGACGATTTGAGACAGCGGTGCATTGGATTGATTGAGGACATCGGCCTGGGACGTTCCTCGGATGTGTCTGAGGTTACGCCGCTGACTGGCGGCGTTGCATCCGACATTGCGCGGGTCGTGATCAATGGCAAACCCTTCTGCGTCAAGTTTGCCCTGGAAAAGTTGCGCGTTGCCGCCGATTGGCATGCGCCTGTCCATCGGAGCCGCGCCGAATATGCCTGGCTCTCCTTTGTAGGAAAGGTCGCACCAGACACCGTTCCGGAGTTGTACGGCTATTCGGAGGCATATGGTGGGTTCGCGATGAGTTTCGTCACCGGGCCAAATGTTCGCCTTTGGAAAACCTCGTTGCTCAATAGCGCCCCAGTGGGAGACGAAGCAGCGGGCGTCGCCGCTGTGCTGGGTCGCATTCATGCGGCGGCGGCGAAACCAGGTTTTGACGACAGCGCCTTTGACAACAGCGCTGACTTCCATGCGCTCCGGGTTGAGCCCTATTTGCTGTTCACCGCGGGTCGACATCCCGCAGCGGCGCCCCGCATATCGGAGCTGGCGGCCCAGCTTGACGCGGCGCGGACCAGTTTGGTGCATGGTGACGTCAGCCCGAAGAACATTCTTTTTCATGGTGATCAACCCATCCTGCTGGATGCGGAATGCGCAAGCATGGGTGACCCAGGTTTTGACGTGGCGTTCTGCATGAACCATCTGATCCTGAAGTCGGTGCATCTACCGAAATTGCGGGCCCCACTGCTGAAATCGGTGCTGTCATTCTGGCAGGCGTATGTCACACAAATCGACTGGGAAGACCCAGTGGCACTTGAAAAGCGCGTCGCCGGGTTGCTGCCCGCATTGATGCTGGCGCGGATCGACGGCAAATCCCCAGTCGAATATTTATCCGAGCCGGATCGCGCCTGGGTTCGCAGTCAAGCACTTCAACTGCTGCTGGGTCATTCTGAAATGCGTCTTGCCGACCTCGTTGCTGGCTTGTCGCGCGAAGGGTCCAGGTTATGAGCGAAACCGAGATCTCGGCAGTCACTGGTCGTCGGGTCTGGGACAGTCGCGGCAATCCCACAGTGGAAGTCACCGTTCAACTCAAAAACGGGGTATCTGGCACCGCGATTGCCCCAGCCGGTGCGTCACGCGGATCCCGAGAAGCGGTTGACCTCCGCGATGGCGGTTCTCGTCTCAAGGGCTTGGATGTTCAAAGTGCGTTAGCCAACGTTGCCGGGCCCATCGTCTCGGCAATGCTTGGTCGTGAGGTTGGCGACCAGGCCGGCATTGATGCCGCCCTTATTGCGGCGGACGGCACCACGCTAAAATCCAAACTCGGCGGCAATGCAATTGTCGCCGCTTCGTTGGCGTGCCTGCATGGTGCGGCCGCCACTGCACGACAACCGCTGTGGCGGCATTTGGCGCAAAGCTACAACCGAACCCCGACAATTCCGCTGCCGGAAATCCAGATCTTTGGCGGTGGTGCCCATGCCGGCCGCCGGGTCGATGTACAGGACTTTATGGTGATGGTTCCAGGGGCCCGTAGCTTTGACGAAGCCTTGGAAATCACCGCAGAAATCTACCATGCCGCCGGGGCGATCATGGCCCGCCGGGGCCTGAGCGCAGGCGTTGCCGACGAGGGCGGATGGTGGCCGGTGTTTGACTCCAGCGAGGCCGCGCTCGAAACCCTTTGCGAGGCGATCATTGCCACCGGTGAAACACC
Source organism: Devosia equisanguinis (assembly GCA_943372435.1). GTDB lineage: Bacteria > Pseudomonadota > Alphaproteobacteria > Rhizobiales > Devosiaceae > Devosia > Devosia equisanguinis_A. The sequence continues at coordinate 215,929 of CALRYQ010000003.1, read as the reverse complement.
GGGCAAGCGCGTGGTGGTCTCGTTGGACATTGCAGCGTCCGAGTTTGGAAAAAACGGAAAATACCGGCTGGCGCTGGAAGGCCGCGAGCTAAGCTCCGATCAGATGATCGACATGTTGGGCCGCTGGATCGACACATATTCCATCGCCTCGATCGAAGACCCGCTTGCCGAGGATGATCGCGAGGGCATGGTCGCGTTTACGCGCGAATATGGGCACCGCGTTCAGATCATTGGCGATGATTATTTGGTCACCAACACCCGTCTGGTTCGGGAAGCGGCTCTCGCCGGAGCTTGCAATGCGGCACTGATCAAGGTCAATCAAGTCGGGACGGTCACCGAATCCGTATCGGCGCTTCTGGCTGCCGAGGCCGCCGGGTATCGCAGCATCGTGTCAGCACGGTCGGGTGAAACTGAGGATGTCTCGATCAGCCATTTGGCCATCGGCTTGGATGCCGGGCAACTGAAAGTTGGTTCGTTCGCCCGGTCCGAGCGCATGGCGAAGTGGAACGAGTGCTTACGGATCGAAGCTGAACTTGGACGTGGGTCCTTCGTCGCAGGCAAGCCTTTGGCGGCCACCTGGTGGGGCCAGCAGTCAAAAGGCGCTTCACTGTGAAACTCATGCGACTCAGCAATCGGGCTGGTGCAACCATCCCTTGCGTGCTTGACAGCGAGAGTCGGCCTCGCGATGTCTCGTCGCTAATCGTCGACTTCACGCCCGACACCTTGTCTCCAGCACTCTTGGCCAGGCTGCGCGAAGCGGATTTACACTCGCTTCCCGAGGTTGATCCGACCGGCCTGCGCATTGCGCCGCCCGCGGCCCAACCGCGCAATATCTGGTGTATCGGCCTGAACTACTCCGACCACGCCGCCGAGGCGGGTATGGCAATTCCGGCTGAGCCGATCCTGTTCAACAAGTCGTCCGCCACCTATTGTGGGCCGAATGACCCGATCTATTTTTCCGCGCAAATGACGAAGCTGGATTGGGAGGTGGAGCTTGGGATCATTATCTCCAAACCGACATTGGGAATTACCAGGTCCCAAGCCAACAACCATATCGCCGGCTTTGTGGTGGTCAATGACGTCTCCGAACGGGCCTGGCAGATGGAACGCGGTGGCCAATGGGTCAAGGGGAAGTCCTTCCCCAATTTCTGCCCGACCGGGCCATGGCTTGTGACACCTGACGAGCTTGGCGACGTGCAAGCGCTGGACATGTGGCTGGATGTGAACGGCACGCGGATGCAGACCGGTTCAACCGCGAAGATGATCTTCGATGCCGCCTTCGTCGTCGCCTATATGAGCGAGTTCTGCCAGTTGGAAGCCGGCGATCTGATCTGCACCGGCACCCCGCCGGGCGTTGGTCATGGCATGAAACCGCCGCGCTACCTTGGCATTGGCGATACCGTGACGCTGGGTATCGCCGGGCTAGGTGAACAACGCCAGACCGTCGTGGATTTTGAAACTGCCCAACCCAAATCCTGAAAGGACAGTCCTGTGACACCCGCTGAAACACCGCGCCGCCTGGTTGGCCGCATCGCCCTGGTCACGGCCGCTGGCCAAGGCATTGGTCGTGCCATTGCCGAGCGCCTGGCTACCGAGGGCGCAGAGGTGCATGCCTCGGACCGAAACGCCGATCTGTTGCAAGGCCTTTCTGTTGCCTCGACGACAGCCCTTGATGCCACCGACGGCGCAGCGGTTGCCGCCTATGCGGAACGCTTTGCCAGGGTTGATGTGTTGGTCCATGCGGTGGGTTATGTCCACCACGGCAATATTGAAGCCTGCAGCCCCGAAGACTGGCGCCGCAGCATGACCATCGGTCTGGACAGCGCCTACATCGTGTTGGGCGCGGTGATCCCGAAGATGAAGGCGCTAGGCGGATCGGTGATCACCATCGCCTCTGTCGCATCTTCGACCAAGGGTTTTCCCAATCGGGCCGCCTACGGTGCCGCCAAGGGCGGGGTAATCGGGCTGACTAAAGCCTGCGCCGCCGACTATTTGGCACAGCGCATCCGCTTCAACGCAGTCTGCCCCGGCACCGTCGACAGCCCATCATTGCGCGAACGGATCGCCGGACTTGCCGAAACCCTCGGGAGTGCTGAGGCGGCGCTGAAGTACTTCATTGACCGCCAACCTGCCGGTCGTTTCGGAGAGGCCGCTGAAATCGCCGCGGTTTGTGCGTTCCTGGCCTCGGACGATAGCCAGTTCATGACCGGCCAAACTGTCAATGTGGATGGCGGTATCACCATCTGACTTCGTCGAGGCAAATTAAGGCGAAACGGTAAGCCAATGCCGAGCCGTTTGCTTTGGATCACGCGATGCGGAACTTGTTCTCTGCCATCCCCGGCACCTCAACCTCGAGCGCGAACAGGCTTCCAGCCAACCGATTGCCCGGCGGCGAGACGATGCTGGCCGTCGTGATGAATAGGGTTTTCAAATTTGGACCGCCAAAGGTACAGGTGGTGATATTCTGCACCGCCATTTCCACAACCCGGTCAACGGAGCCGTCGGGCGCCAACCGCACGATGCAACTGCCATAAAAGCGGCAATTCCACAAATAGCCGGCGCTGTCGATCGCGGAGCCGTCGGGAAATCCGCGGTCAAACCCGGTCAGGAAGGGGCGTTCATTGCTGATATCGCCGCTGGCTCGGTCGTAGTCGTAGACCCGGATCTCGTTCTCCAACGTGTCGGCAAAATAAAAGCTGCGCGCGTCCGGGCTCCAGCACAGGGTGTTGGAAATGCCCAACCCATGGCGCCATTCGGTAACCACGCCCTTGGGATCAACCCGGTAGAGCACGCCCTCGCCCGGCCCCGCCTCGCCCAACTCGCCATCGGCCAAGACGTTGTTCTTCATCGAGCCGACCCAAAAATTTCCGGCAGGATCGCTGCGACCGTCGTTGAAGCGGACTTTTGGATAGCCCGGCAAGGCAAAGCCGAAATCGGCGCGTTTGTCGGTCGCGGGCCACCAGTTGATCAATTTGGAGGCCAAGGCCACCAGCATGCGACCCGGAACTGAAGTAAGCGAGACCGCGACAACCGGCTCGTCAAAGAACCACGATTGCAGCGAGGCACTGGCCAGATCAAAGCGGTGGATTAGAAAGCGGTTGATGTCGGTCCAATAGACCGAATTCTCATCGGCCGACCAAACCGCGCCCTCGCCGCATTTGTCGCCGGCAGGAACCAGGCACTCGACCGCGTTCGCCACTGTCATTTTTACACCTATTCTGCCGCAGCCAGGGATTTTGCCAGTGACCAGGATGGCCCCAGGTCTTGGGCGTTTTGCACCAATGCGCGCATATAGCCCAAGGCAAAGGCTTTGCCGGCGTGCCATGAGGCGGCACAGGTCATGCTCGGCGTGTGGTCAGGTATCAGCACGCCGCCATAGTTTTCATCGCGCAGGATTCGAACAATCTCGGCCATGTCGATATCGCCTTCGTCGACAAAGGTTTCGACATATTTCGGGATCTTGCCCTTCACATTGCGGAAGTGGATGTAACCGATACGGTCGCGGCGGGCGAAACGGCGGACATGATCGTAAATGTCACCACCCGGCATTTCCTGCAGTGACCCAAGGCACAGCTCCAGCCGGTTGGACGTAGAGTCCACAATGTCCAGCAACCGATCATATTTCTCTGGTCGGTTCACCAGCCGCGCCGTACCGCGCAGTTGCTCGACCGGGGGATCATCGGGATGCGCGGCCAGCTTCACACCTGCCTCTTCTGCCACGGGGACGATTTCTTGCAAGAACGCGGTGAGGCGCTGCCAAATCTCATCATTGGAAACCGTTACAGGTTTTGCGCCTGGCCTGGCAGCCCGGTAGCGCATGTTCCACACGACCCCGTCGCTCATTGGCGTGTCCGGATCGACTTTGGAGAGGTCAAAGCCCACCGAATGGGCATCACCGCGTGCAACCGGGCCACGCTGCCAGCCCCAAACCCCGGCCATGGAGAAATTATAGCCGAAACATGGCACACCAGCCCGACCCGCATCGCGGATCAACCGTTTCATACCCTCCATTTGCGTTGCGCGCTCTGGTCCGTCGAGTAAAATATCGGACCAGAACCGCGGCGAGAAGTTCTCGATTGCGGCAAGCTGCAGACCTGCGGCTTTGACCGACGTGACCAAAGACGACATTTCGTCATAGGTCCACAAGACATCGTCCGAACAATCGCCCCAGCCTTCGGCATCATCACCGCTGGAAATACTGGGGTCCTTGCCGCGGAAATAGTTGGTCATATGCGCGACTATATGGGTAGCGCCCGCCTGAGTGGCGAATTGGAAGTTGTCGGGCGTCAGCGATTCCCGATAGAGCCCGAGGCCGATTTTCATCACCATCTCCTATTTCACGCCAATGCCAGCGGTCAGACCGCCATCAATGCGATAGTCACTTCCGGTGCAGAACCCGGCCTTGTCCGAGGCCAGAAAGGCAACTAATTCGGCCACCTCCTCCGGCTCTCCGATCCGTCCGATCGGGTGGGCCGCACCAAAGCGCTGAAACGCCTGCTCGACGCTGACGCCTTCGCCACCATAGGTTCGTGCCGCCAATTCCAAAATTGGTGTCCGCACTGAACCGGGACTGACCGAGTTGACGCGGATCTTTTGGTCGGCGTGATCCAGAGCCATGGCGCGGGTCAACGCATGGATTGCCCCCTTGGTCGCGACATAGGCCGCGACGTTTTGTTGGCAATTGAAGCCCTGGACTGACGAGATATTGACGATCGCTCCGCCGCCGCGCTTGGCAATTTCGGGAACGCCGAAATGAGCGGTCAGATAGATGGAGCCGACATTGACCGCCATGCAGCGTTGCCAGATTTCGAAATCGGTCGAAACCACTGTGCCAAAGGGGTGAACGGCCGCCGAGTTGACAATGATGTCCAGGCCGCCGAAGCGTTTGACGGCCTCGGCGACAGCCGCCTCAACTTCATCAGGGAGTGACACATCGGTCTGTCTTGGATGAATTTCCAATTTTTGCGCTGCCGCGTCTCGCGCAAGAGCCGCATTGGCTGCCGCGTCAATGCCGCAGGCCAGAACAATCGCCCCGTCCCGTGCAAGCCGCAAAGCGCAGGCCAGCCCAATCCCGGTTGTGCCAGTAATTAGCGCTACTTTTCCCGTGAAGTCGGCCATGCTTTTGCTCCTCATCGAACCCGTTCCAGAACCTGGTTCAACAGCACGGCGCCTAGAATGATGCCGCCGCGCACGACGTATTGCCAATACTCGCTGACGTTCAGCAGCGTCATCCCATTCGAGATGCAGCCGAGCAATAACACCCCGATCAGGGTGCCCCAGATGCGCCCCTTGCCGCCGAACAGCGAGGTGCCGCCAATGATCACAGCCGCAATCACGTCCAGTTCCATACCGGTTGCCGTGGTGCCGGTGCCGGACCCGATCTGCGATGCAATCAGTGTCCCGGAAAGGGCTGTCATCGCCCCGGTGATCCCCAGCGTCATCGCCTTCACCCACCAGATGTCGATGCCTGATAGGCGCGCTGCCTCCATATTGCCGCCCACGGCATAGACGGCGCGGCCGAAGCGGGTAAAATTCATCAGGAAATGCATGCCCGCAAAGGTCAGGGCAAAAATGTAGACGGGGAAGGGAATACCAAACAAGTAGCCGCCGCCGAGGAAATCGAATCCACTCGGAAAGGTCGTCAACGGGAAGCCACCGGTAATCAAATTCGCAGCGCCTCTGAGCGCGGCGAACAGCGCCAAGGTGCAGATGAACGACGGCACGTTAAACCATTGGCGGAATTTGCCGACAGAAAAGCCAAGCGAAAATCCGACCGAGAGGGCGACAAGAATGCCGACTATGACTGCACCGGTTCCGCCTAGGCTGTTATCAAGTGCGCCGGCAAACCAAGCCACAATGCAGCCGGCAAGCGCCGCGCCAGCCCCTACCGACAGGTCGATCTCTCCGGCGATGATCACCGCGGTCATGCCAAAGGCGATGATGCCGAGCATTGAGCCAGCGCGCAGTACGTTCAACAAATTGCGAACGCTGGCAAACCCAGGCGCCGTGAACATCAAAAGCAAGATGAGCGCCGCCAGAATCAGCTCCATCGGATAAGTCTTGATCAGCCGGATCACGGGATTCGGGCCGCTCTTGATTGCAACAGCAGCGGTCATGTCGATGGTCCTTCCATACATAGACGATAGAGTTCAGCCAGATTGGTTGCGGTTGGGTCGACTTCGGCGACAATGCGCCCCTGGTGCATCACCAAGATTCGGTCGGCAACTTCGAGCACTTCTTCTAGCTCGGTCGACACGAAAATTGCGGCCAGTCCGCGTTCGGCCTGGTCCCAGATGATGTCGAAGATTTGTCGTTTGGCCTGCACGTCAACGCCGCGGCTTGGTTCGTCAAAGAACATCACTTTGGGAGCAATGTTGAGCCAGTTACCGATGACAACTTTTTGCTGGTTGCCCCCCGACAGTGAAGACACCGGCAGCATCGGGTCCGACACTTTGATGGCAAGATCATCGATCTGGCGTTGCACGTAAACCTGTTCGCCTGCCCGAGTGACGATGCCCGAAGGCGCAATCTTGGCAAGGCTTGCCATGCACAAATTGTCATGGGTCGACAGCACTTGCACCAAGCCAACTTCCTTGCGGTTCTCTGGTGTGTACCCTAGCCCGGCCTCTTTCATCTGCTTGGGCGTCGCCGATGTGACGGTCTTGCCGTTCAAGGTCACCGTGCCAGAATCCACTGGGTCGGCACCAAAAATTGCGCGCATCACTTCAGTGCGACCAGCGCCAAGCAAGCCAGCGATCCCTAAGATTTCACCATGATGGACCTCAAAGCTCACATCGGAAAAAACCCCATGCCGCGTCAAGCCGCTGACCTTCAGGACCGGAGTGCCAGACCGATCAATGACTTTTCGGGCGGGGCGCTTGGCTTTGGCAGTTTCGCCGAACATCATCTCGACAACCAACGCGGGAGAGGCTTGGTCCATGTCGATTGAGCCTGCAAATTCGCCGTCGCGCAGCACTGTGCAGGTATCGGCAATCTCGAACAGCTCATTCATGCGATGGGTAATATATAGGATGGTCACCCCCTGTTCGCGCAATCGGCGCACCAGAGCGAACAACTGGTTGACCTCGCGCGTCGCCAGGGCCGACGTGGGCTCATCGAGCAGGAGCACTGACGGGTTGAATGACATTGCCTTGGCAATCTCGACAACTTGCTGCTGACCAACACTCAAAGTAGAGACCAGGCGGCTGGAATCCAGATCAAGTCCCATTTGGTGCAACAACGCGGTCGCGTCCTTGTGGAGCGACGGCCAGTCCACCATCTGCACGCCGAATTTGCGCAACATGGGCAATCGCCCGAGAAAGATATTCTCGCCAATTGACAGGGATGGAACCAGCGACAGCTCCTGATGCACCGTCACTACGCCCATGCTGAACGCGTCATGGGGGGTGTGAAATGCCGCTGCCAAACCGTTGACTCGGATCGTGCCAAAGGTCGGCAACACGACCCCCGCGAGCACCTTGACAAGCGTCGACTTGCCCGAGCCGTTTTTGCCCATCAGGGCGTGCACTTTGCCGGGCTCAAACCGATGTGAGAATTGCGACAGGGCCACGGTCTGGCCGTAGACCTTGGTAACGGCATCGAATTCCAGCAGTCCGCCGGTACGATCTTGCGGGGATATTGCGTCGAGCATGACCTTAGCAGTGCCTCACATATGATTGAGAGTGGCAAGAACGCGCGATCCCGGAATACAAGAGTGGATCCCCTGCACTATCTCGGATACCGAACCAGGCTTGTCATCCGGTCAAGCCCGCTGGTGATTTTCGTCCAGCGGGCTTGGGGAAGAAGTCGACCGATCCACAAAGGGTGGTGAACCGGTCGGTACTCTCGACTATTGCAGCGTTTTCAGCTGCTCAAGGAAGGCATTGACGCCATCTGGGTTGTTCCGTGAGAGACTGAGAACAGGCACCGACTGGTCCTTTTCCACTGTCTTGCCGTCCAAGACGGCGTTCGCTGCCTCGACAGCCAGGCGGCCGACTTCGAACGGCTGCTGCGCAGTGACAGCTTGCAGGACGTTATCTGGGTCCAAAAGCATGTTGGCCAGCTGCTCGGTGCCGTCGATGCCAAAGACGAAAACCTTGCCTTCAAGACCGGCTTTTTTCACGGCCTGAACTGCGCCGATGGTGCCACCTTCGTTGGCTGCATAGATCAACTCGATGTCGGGGTTTGCCGTCAGGATGTCGGAAACCACGGCGATCGCCTTTTCGGTCAACCAAGCGTCCTGGGCCGATACCACTTCGACCTGATCGGAAACTTTTGCCAAAAAGCCATCAACCCGGTCGTTGCTTTGCTCGGGCAGGAGCGACTTGAATGCTACCGTTGCGATCTTGACCTTGCGGCCGGGGGCAAACGCGTTCAGGAATGCGCTCGCCTCCATGCCGGTGTTGTTGCCAAGATCAATATTGCTGCTGGTAATCGATGCCGATGGCAGGTCGCTGTTAACCGTGGTGCCGAAGGTAACAACGATGATCCCGGCATCAATAGCCTTTTGAATCGCTGGGATCGATGCGTCCGCGCTAAGCGGGGTGAGTGCAATTGCCTGGACACCACGCGCAATGTAGGTGTCAATCAGCTGAGTTTCCTTTTCCAGCTTATTGTCGCTGTTGGCATCCAGCAATTCGACACCGGTGGCTTTTGCGGTAGCGGCCATGCCCATCTGGACAGTCTTCATGTACTGGTCTTGCTGAAACACGATCCCGGCAATCGTGCGGCCTTCTGCCCACGCTAAAGTGGGCAGCATGGCACCGCCGACTGCCAGCGCCGCGAGTGCGGTCGAAAGCAACAAATTCCGCCTGTTAATCATAGTCTTATCCTCCGTTGTGGGTCACATTGCGGCTCTATTTTTTAGTTTACCGGATGGGCAGAGCCTTCCACCCGGCTAGTGACAAGCGAACCGCACCTGGGCGGGACGCCGATGTTTCAGCCCGCCCGCGTTCCCCGCACTTGTTGGGAACCGACGAACTGCAGGCCGTATTCAAGGTGGCGACTGATGAGATAGGCGTAAGCCACGCGATCACGGGCCTTTAACGCATCAATGATTTGGCCATGCGCCCTATAGGTGTCGGCCTGAACAGGCTTGGTGGCCTTACCGACGCGCATGATGTGGGTGATGACGGGTTGGAGCAGGCGATAGTTGGCCAAAAGAGTGCGATTGTTGGATAGCGCCACCAGAGCTTCGTGAAACTCGAAGTCGCAACGGGCAGCGTCGTCGACCGTGTTGATGCTCAGGATGCGAGCATTGACGATATCCAGATTGTCCAGATCCGCGGTCGTGGCATGCAAGATGATGTGATCTCCGACGCCCACCTCGATAATGCGACGATAACCCTGCACGTCGAGAAACGAGGCAGGTGAGATGTCGTTTTGAAACGCAAATAGCTTTCGAACCGCATCCTCATGGCGGTCGCTGAGCACAGCGCCAACCTTGGGCCGAACCTCAACAATGCCATAGGCCTTGAGCACCTGTAGCGCCTCGCGGACGGTGTTGCGCCCGGCCTGAAATAGCTCAACCAGTTCGCGCTCCGTGGGAAGAGCGTCGCCGATGATCAGGTTCCGTTCGCGCACCAGCTCGCGGATTTGCTCAACCAGCCGGTCCACGGCCGAGACCTTTGTCGGCTCCTGGGCGGAGTCCGCGGTCAATGCAGCGAGCAGCAGCGCTTCAGTACTCATTGGCGATCACCCCCCGATCATTTCTATTTGTTGGACCACAGAGAGAAGATAGTCAACCAGAATCACGTCCGCGCGTCATTTTTGGCATTTTTTGGGGCATTTTTTCGGCTCTTGCAAGATTTTGGTTTATGTGGTCCAACAAATTACGAGCCTGCACCAAACTGGAATGAGCTGAATATGGACCTGATGCGTGAGACCTTGCGCTGGTATGGACCGGATGATCCGGTCTCACTGGACAATGTGAAACAGGCTGGAGCCACAGAAGTCGTGTCGGCGCTCCATCACATCTATGATGGCTCTGTGTGGAGCGAGGCCGATATTGTTGCCCAGAAGGCTCAAATTGACGCTTCGGGGCTGGTCTGGTCAGTGGTGGAAAGCATCCCGGTCCACAACGAGATCAAGATCGCGGGGTCGGGTCGGGCGCGCTACATCGGCTGGTACAAAGACACGATCCGAGCGCTGGCGCGGCAGGGTATCAAGACCCTGTGCTACAACTTCATGCCCGTCGTCGACTGGACCCGCACCGATCTGACCTATCGCATGCCGTCCACCGGCTACGCCCTGCGCTTTGATGCGGTCGATTTCGCCGCTTATGATCTGTTCGTTTTGAGGCGCCCTCGGGTGGCGCAAGACTACACCAACGCCCAGGTCGCTGCCGCAGATACCCGCCGCCAACAGCTGACTGACGACGATATTGCCCGCATCGAACGCATTCTGATCGCTGGTCTTCCCGCGAGTGAACGCAAATTCGACCGCAACAGCTTTCTTGAGGCGCTGCTCGAGTATGACGGCGTCAGCGGCGATGATCTGCGCGCCAATCTGGCGTACTTTCTCAATGAGATTGTCCCAGTTGCGGAGGACAGTGGCATCCAGCTTTGCATTCATCCGGATGACCCACCGTTCAGCCTTTATGGCTTGCCGCGCGTCGTCTCGACTGCCGCCGATGTCCGCTCGATCCTTGCATCTCCCGATTGCAGAACCAACGGCCTGACCTTCTGTACCGGCTCTTTCGGGGTGCGCGCCGACAATGATCTGGTGGCGATGGTCCGCGAGTTCGGACCACGCATCCATTTCGTTCACCTGCGCAACGTGACGCGCGAGGCGGATGGTTCGTTTCACGAGGCAGACCACCTCGGTGGATCGACCGACATGCCCTCAGTAGTGATTGCTCTGATGCAGGAACAACGACGGCGCAAACTTGAAGGTCGCGCCGACTGGCAGTTGCCGATGCGTCCTGATCACGGCCATCTGCTCGCCGATGACATCGGCAAAGCCCGAATTAATCCGGGCTACTCGCTGATTGGTCGCCTCAAAGGCCTAGCCGAGTTGCGCGGCGTCATGCATGGCGTGGCAGCCATGACCGCAAAAGACAACTAGGAAAGACCGCGCGATGACATTTGATGACGACACCCACCTTTTCGCCGCCATGCGAAACAAGCTGTTCACCGCAGTGGTTGGTGACATCCTGGACACGATGGGGCTCTTGCACCAGTTTCTGCCGCCCAATATCCGCGCGCTGCGCGACGACATGGTGACCATTGGCCGCGCGATGCCCGTCCTTGAGGCGGATTTCTTCGCGGTTTCTGAACCTGGCGGCCATTCTCCAATTAGCGCCAAGCCGTTTGGTCTGGTCTTTGAAGCCCTAGACAGCCTGAAACAACACGAGATCTATGTCGCCTCCGGCTCATCGCCTCGCTATGCGCTATGGGGGGAATTGATGTCGACGCGCGCACTCCACCTGAAGGCGGCGGGAGCCGTCGTTGACGGATATTGCCGCGACAGTGGCGGCATTCTGGCGCTGAACTTTCCGACCTTCTGCTACGGATCTTATGCGCAAGACCAGGGCCCACGCGGCAAGGTGGTTGACTACGGCGTTCCGATCGAAATTGGTGGCATCCGCATCCGCCCTGGCGACATCCTGTTTGGTGACCGCGATGGCGTGCTGGTGATCCCGCGCGAGGCCGAGAAGGAGGCAATCGCGCTTGCTTTTGAAAAGGCGGCGACCGAAAGCAAGGTGCGACTGGCAATCGAAGCGGGGATGAGCACCGTTGAGGCATACGAAAAATTTGGCGTCATGTGAGACGCTAACCCCGGAGCCTTTATGACCAACACAAATAGCAAAAGCCTGAGCTGGTCGCACGGCGTCGTCAGCGTGGAGACCTTGGGCGGAATGCTAGGGCCAACGCTGTTCGTGCTGGCCGATGGGCGACAAATTGCGCCCTTTCACATCGCGCCCTGGTTTGAAGGTGATCAGGCATCGGACCAACCTGGCATCCTGCAGCGTTTACGCGGAGAATGGCCTTGTGTGCCGTTTGGTGCCGCAAGTCATCGCGTCGCACAAGGCGGCTGGGGTGCGTCAGACGCCGCGCACGAGCCTGACCCGCATCCGCATGGTTATGGCTCCAATCACCACTGGCACTGGCTGACGACGACTGGGACCGAATTGGCGTTGGCGATAGACTACCCCGCCGCTCACCCGATTTCCCGGCTGGAGCGTGTTGTGCGGCCCGTGCCGGACACAGCCGCCATTGAGATTGAACTGGCGGTCCATGTCCGCAATGATTGTACCTTGCCGATCGGTCTTCATCCTGTGTTCCGTCTGCCCGCTGAAGCGGGCGCCATGGCGTTAGAAATCGAGGCAAAAGCAGGCGCGACTTTTCCCGGTCAAGTTGACCCCTCCTCGATCTTCGCCCCCGGACAGATCGTTGATAATTGGCACGCAATTGCCCTTGCGGACGGCACGATCCTTGATCCGAGCGCGCTGCCTTTGGCCCACCATACCGAGGACTTGTTGCAATTGCTGGATGTCGGCGGTCACGCTGCGCTGCAAAACCGGGCAGAAAACTACCGCGTCCGCCTGGATTGGAACGCTGATGACTTCCCTGACCTGTTGCTGTGGTTCAGCAATTTCGGTCGCCAGCACGCGCCCTGGAGCGGGCGACATCTGGCGCTTGGGGTGGAACCGATTTGTTCGGCTTTCGATCTTGGATGTCAGATTTCATCGGCCCCGAACCCAATCAGCGCACGCGGAAATCCCACCTCCCGCCCATTTCACGCCGGAGAGATATTTGTCACCCGCTACCGCGTCAGCGTCGATCCGGCGTGACCCTCCGGACCTTGCTCTACATCGGTCGAGGATTACGATTTAGGCCCGATGGGAAAGATGATCTCGCAAGATCGCCGAGCGACTGACTTTGGCAGGGCAGCCAAGCTGAGCCGCAATGATCTCCAGGGTTGGGGTTCCTGCGCCAAAGCCGTCTACGCCCGATCCCCCGCTGGCTTGACGCCAGACCAGTGGGCAACTCTGCCAAGCCCGAACTCCGTCGGGCGCGTGGTGGGAGCCCGGTCGTGAATGGCAATCCCGGCGCGGCTACCAAAGATGCGTTTGCCGTAGCAAATCAGATGTTCCAGCGACTGCATGGCAAAGGTGGCCGCCGGCAAAAACTCAGCGTAAGCCGCTTCTGCCGCCGCAAACTCGCCGCGCTGCCAGGCCCGCCAACAGGCGACAACGCCGGCGAGAACGTCGGGCGCCACGACAAAACCTGCCGCCCCCGCCGCCAGGCAGTCGGTCATTTCGAGGCCACCGCGCCCATTGAGCACCGTCAGGTCGTCGCCAACCCGGGCGATCAAACCCGCCAACTCGACCGCTGCGGTTTCCGCTTTGATATGGGTAAACCCAGCGCAGCACGTCCGCAGTAGCGAGATGTCATCATCGGACAGGGACCGGCCGAGATATTGCGGCGCGTTCTGAATGGCAATTGGCAGGTCCGTTTTCTCGCCGACACGGCTGAAAAAATCGATGTACTCGCTGGCTGCGAAGGCGCCGACGGCAGGTGGCTGCAGGATCAACCACTTGGCCTTTGCCGCCTCAGAGGCCCGCACCATCGCCACCTGTTCAGCGACTGAATGCCCGGCAATGGTCACTGATAGGGGTAGGTCGCCGCAATCCTCGGCGGCCCAATGCACGATCTGGCATCGCTCCGAAAAGCTCAATTTTGTCACTTCAGTGGCCAGACCCAAAACGGTCACCCCTCCGGCGCCAAGCGAGCGGACATAGTCCACCTGTGCGGCCATCGCGCCGCGATCCAGCCGTTCCCCACCATCAAAAAGGGCATAGAGGACAGCGTGAATGCCGGGATATCTGCTCATAGTGTTGGTACGAGTGGAAATTCGGTCAGCACCTCGGCCCCGGTCGCGGTGACCAGCAACATGTGCTCGCACCGCGCACCGCCGATGCCAGGCACGTAGGCCCCCGGTTCGACCATCAACACCATGTTTTGCTCGATCAGCGCTCCCTCGTCGGGCACCAGGCGGGGCCATTCATGCACCGAGGTGCCGATGCCATGACCTGAATGGTGTGGGTAGGACAACCCTGCCCCAGCCATGTGCGCGCGAAGGCCGGCATCAAAATTTTTGACGGAAATCCCCGGGCGCAGGGTGGCGATGGCAAGCAGCAGCGTTTCGTGGGCACGGGCAAACATCGCCTGCCACCGTTCCGTTGGCTGGCCAAGTTGAAAGCTAGAGCAACTGTCACCCCAATAGCCACCGACCCGCGGGGCGAGGTCGCAGACCACGGGATCACCACAGAGCAGTCGACGCATGCCGACCGGTGTCCCGAGGGCTGCGGTATGGTCGATACCGCCGAGATATTCACCGGCCAGCGGGCAGCGTTCTCCGGCTTGTTGCTCGATGACGGCACGGATCCCGTTCAGTACTTCAAGCTCTGACTGGCCAAGCTGCGAAAGGGCTCGCGCGGCAATTTGGCCCGCGCTGGTTACACCGGCTGCCCGGCGCAACGCGGCGATCTCGTCGATAGTCTTGACCGCTCGGGTCCGATCTAGCACTCGATCGATGTTGACGCTGGCCGGCAGCAGATCGGCCACACTGGCGGGATGGCTAGCGGCCTGCACGGCCAATCGCCCTGAAACGCCCAGTTTCTTGATCATTGCGGCAACTGCCAACCGGTATGCGCCCGGCTGATCCACAACCGTTCCGGCAAACCCGGCGTAGATTTCGGCGGTGAGCGAGCCGGACAAGCCGCTGGATTCAACGTTGGCGCAGACAATGCCGACGCCTCCCAGTCGACCCACCAAGGCCATGGCCGGGCCGCCAGTGAATGGGGACGGACCGGTTTCAATTGGAATGGCCTGCCCGGTGGCATAGCAAACCGCGTCCGGGCTGGTGAGAATGGCCCAATCGGCCCCCAGTTCGGTCAAAATCTGTCGGATACGCTCCTGCCGGTCTGTCGTCATCGCGTCCTCACCCGTTTGGTCGCGCCGAGGTATTCGGGTCCAGCGGCCCCCGAGGTGGAGACTCCATTGTTCCGAGTTGCCTCAGCGCCGCCATGACAGCAATTTTGCCACCTGCAGCCGCATTCCCTCACCATTCCGCTATCGAGCCATCGTTGTGCCGCCAGACCGGCGGGCGCCAACGGTGGCCGATTTTGGCAGCTGCGATCACACGGGCCTCGTCAATTTCAATGCCCAGGCCAGGACCCTTGGGGATTTCCAGATAGCCGTTGGCAAGAGTGAATCCATGGTCCGGCAGGGTATAATCGGCCAAGTCGCCACCCTGATTGTAGTGGATCCCCAAGCTTTGTTCCTGAATGAACGCATTGTGGCACACCGCATCGATCTGCAGACAGGCGGCCAGCGCAATTGGACCCAAGGGACAATGCGGTGCCAAGGCGATGTCATAGGCCTCGGCCCAATGCCCGATGCGGATGGTTTCCGAAATGCCGCCAACGTGGGCGGGGTCCGGATTGATGACCTGCGCGGCGCGGAGTTCGAACACCTGCTTGAAATCATAGCGCGAATGCAGTCGTTCCCCAATCGCCAGCGGGATCGATGTGGCTCGGGATAGATCGGCCATGCTCTCCACCATCGCCGAAACCACCGCATCCTCGACGAACAACGGCCGCAACGGTTCGAGCTCCTTCAACAGCACCCGGGCCATTGGCAAATGCACGCGGCCGTGAAAATCCAGCGCCAAGTCCATGGTCGCGCCGACTGCCTCACGCAACTCGAACAACCGTTTGATAATGCCATCGACCTTGGCATAGGTATCAACGATCTGCAGTTCCTCGCAGATGTTGAACTTGACCGCATCGAAGCCCTTATCCCGAAGGGCCAGCGCCCCAGCGATCAGGCCGGCGGGCCGGTCTCCACCAATCCAGCAATAGCTGCGAACGCGGTCTCGGACGGGGCCGCCAAGCAACTCATGCACCGGAACGCCCAGCGCGCGCCCCTTGATATCCCACAGGGCCGTATCAAGCCCGGCGATGGCGCTCATCAGCACCGGGCCACCGCGATAGCAGCCGCTGCGATACAGCATCTGCCAGATGTCTTCGATCCGACGCGGGTCCAGGCCGATGACAAGGTCTCTTAGTTCATCGATCTTGGTGGCCAATGTTTCGGCATGCCCCTCCAGCACTGGCTCGCCCCAGCCCGAAACGCCCTCGTCGGTCTCAACCTTCAAAAACAGCCAGCGGGGCGCGACGACAAAGGTCTTGAGTGCGGTGATCTTCATGTCAAACTCCCGCAGCAATAACAGTGCCCTGCGCAATCAAAATGTCTATTTCGACGCCTGTCAGCCCCTCAGCACTCAGGATTTCGCGACTATGGGCACCATAGGCCGGCGCTGTGGTCAACTGCTGGTCCGACACCGACGGAAACCGTATTCCGGGAGCGACCGTGGTATAGGTTCCGCCCTTGGGGTGCTCCATCTGGATCAGCATTTCGCGAGCCTGTGGGTGCGCAAAAAAACTGGCATAATCATTGGCCACGATGCACCAGACCCCCAATGGCGCCAGCAAGTCGTCCCAATGTGTGGCCGTGCCAGTCAGCAGCTTGGCGGCAACTTCTGCAACAATCTGATCGCGCCAAGCGGTCAGCGCAACAATATCACCCTGGGGCGGACGATTGGCCTTCAGCATCGCCAATTCCGGTAGCTCGAGTGCTGTGGCCAAAACTTCCAAATCCGCTTGGGCGATGGAAAAATAGCCCTCCGCACACTTGTAGATGCCGTATGGCGGCTCTTGATAGATCGACACCTGAGGCTGGACGCCACGTTGTGGCGGAGCATCTGCTGCCAGAAAGCACGTCACTTCCTGGCACTGCATCTCCATGATGGCTCCCATCATCGACACTTTGACTTCCTGGCCCCTGCCAGAGGTGGCACGAGCGACCAGTGCCGCCAGAACCCCCTCGCAGACCATGTGGGAAGCGGTGACGTCGACCATATAAAGCGGCGATGGCTGTGGCAGCCCATCGGCGGTGCCGCCGTTAAAGGTCAGACCAGTGAAAGACTGCAGCAGCAAATCCTGACCCGGACGATCCTTCATTGGCCCGGCTTCCCCATAACCGGTGATCGAGCCATAGACCAGTCGCGGATTGATAGCGCTCAGCGTGGCGTAGTCGATCCCCAGTTTGGTGGCGACGCGCGGACGATAATTTTGCACCAGAACATCAGCGCCTTGCACGAGTTTTGCGAGAAGTTGACGGCCGTTGTCCGACTTCAGGTCCAGCACCAGACTGCGCTTATTGCGGTTGAGGGTGACGAAACAGACCGCATCGCCGAAGCGGGTAACTCCCGCCATCGGCGCGTGGCGGGCAAAGTCGCCGCCGCCAGGGGCCTCGATCTTGATCACGTCGGCACCCATCTCAGCCATCCGCTGGGTGGACATTGGCCCGGCCATCGCAATCGTCAAATCCAGCACCCGAATGCCGGATAACGGTCCCTTTTGTAGCTTAGTATTCGTCATTTCAATCTGTTCCAATAGTCCAATATCGTTAGCGGCCGCGAAACACGGGTTCGCGTTTCTCTCCAAAGGCGGCCATGCCCTCTCTGGCATCCTCGGTCATCATGCAAAGGGTATAGCCGTCGTTTTCCCAAGCCAGGCCTTGGGCGATCGAGGTCCCCTGGCTCTGCTTGATGATCTGTTTGGCGGACTGCACGGCAATCGGGGGGTTTTTTGCCAGTCGTGCCGCAATCCTTTGCGCTTCCGAAAGCAGGGTATCGGTCGCGACAATGCGTTGGACTAGGCCGACACGATACGCCTCCTCTGCGGGGAAACGGTCGCCGGTCAGCACCCACAGCGCCGCATTGCCATAGCCAATCAGGCGCGGCAGGATCGAGGTATTGCCGGACCCCGCGTGCCAACCACGCTGCACTTCCGGGGCACCAAAGGTCGAGTTGGGCGTGGCAATTCGGATGTCGCAGCACAGAGCCACTTCCAGGCCACCACCGAGGCAGTAGCCATCAATTGCCGCAATCGCCGGTTTGCGCAGGCCAAGCAGCGGAGCAATGTAGTCGCGGTCATAGTCCGCCCGATTACGCCCATCCCATGGGGTGCCCAAATCATCAAGTGCATTGACGTCTGAACCTGATGAAAAGGCGCGCCCACCCGCACCCTGCACAATCAGCACTTTGATGGCCGGATCGGTATCGATCTGCCGGGCGCGGCGGGCGATTTCACCTCCCATCGCAGCGGTGATGGCATTGTGTTTGGCAGGACGATTCAAGGTCAAATAGGCAATTCCGTCGTCGACGGTGAACAGAATGTGATCGTCGCTCATGGCGCGCTCCTCGGGTCGGGCCCAGTCATTGTTATGCGAACCGACCAATTGTGGGCGGTGTTTGGCATGAGTATGCGGGCCTGCGCCTGCGCAACGGCCCCAACCAGATCGTCAGCAGCGGCGGTGGTCGGCTCCAGCGCCACCTGATGCACGGGAGTGGCAATTGGCCAGCCGCCATAGCATTGCCAGAGTCCAAAGGCGGGGACGTCGTCCCACTCGAAGCGAATGCCCCCTTTTGGGTTGACGATTTCTGCTGAACCGCGTCCAGGCGTCATCGCATAGGATTTCAGTGCGAATTTCGCATCAACGCTGTCAATGCGGGTCAAGTCGCGGCCCTCATGCCGTGGCCAATCGAACGGATGACCACCGGCGGTCATTGGTCCTTGTCCTGCAATGGCGATGCGATCATCGGTCGATGTCGCCAGCAAGCAGTGTTGGCTCCACAGGTATGGCATCGCGGCGACGCCCAAATTGGTGACGCTGTACTCAGCCGTCAGTGTCGCGCCTGCCAAGCGCAGCGTTCGGGCAAATACCACCTCCCCGGCAGCATAGCGGGTTGTCGCACGGTCGGGCCCCTGCTGAAGGACGTCCCATGATCGACCCCAGAGCAGGCCGTGATCCCGCAACCGCCCGCCCCAAGCTGGGTGCTCACAGGGTGTAACGGTTGGAAAGCACTCGTCCCAGCCACGCGCCGCCGCCGCCCCATAAACAGCGTCCTCGCCCTGGTCGGCGCTCAACGGCCCACTAACGAGCCATTGCCGACCTGTGGTTCGGTCGGTCAGCTCAGTGACCCGCGCGCCATAGCTGGGCACAAGTTCTAGACTGATCCGCTCGTTGGCGAGAACCAGGCTCATTACGCGCCGCCCGCCGCCGTGAGTTTGGCCTGGCGTTTTTCGGCCGAGGCCATGCGCCACTGCCCGATGGCAACCGCCAGGACCAGCAACAGGCCCTTGGCGACCAGTTGATAGAAAGTGGCTATCCCGAGCAGGTTCATGCCGTTCGACAACACAGCCAACAACAGCACCGCCAGCATCGAACCGACAATCGTGCCCTTGCCGCCTGCCAATAGCGCGCCGCCCAAAAAGACGGCGGTAATCGCCTCCAGCTCCAGCCCTTGGGTGCCGGACGCCGGTTGACCCGATGAGGTGCGGGCGGTGACGATAACCCCCGCCAGCCCAGACAATGCCCCAGAGATCGCATAGATCCACAACCGCATGCGGTTGAGATTGATCCCGGCGAGCCGGGCGGCCGCAGGGTTGCCGCCCATCGAGTAGATGGAGCGACCAAAGACCGTCGATGACATGACGAAATGGGCAACAATTGCGACGCCGAGCAGAATGGCGAACGCAATCGGGAAGCCCGGGAAACCGCCAATTTGCAAGAACCGACCTGAACCGAGCAGGGCAAAAGTTGGGTCCAGCACACCCACGGGGCGACCTTCGGGAGCAATCAAAAAGGCGACACCGCGAAACGCCGACATGGTTGCCAGCGTCGCCACGACCGCATTGACGCGCAAATAGTTGATAATCAAGGCATTGACCGAGCCGAGCACCAGGCCAATGACGATGCCACCACCAAGACCACCGGCGACAGACCCGGTGCCGGTGACGATCAAAGCGCAAACCACCGAAGCACAACCCGCGATCGAGCCGACCGAGATATCCAGCCCGGCGGACACGATTACCAGTGTCATCCCCACCGCGATCAAACCAACTACCGCCATGTTCTGGGCGATGTTGAACAGGTTGCGGGGTGAAAACAGAAACTCGGTCTGGCTGGAAATGACCAGGACCAGCAGGATCAGCGCGATCACCAGTGACAGGTTTTCGGCGCCGACAAATCGGGTTGCTCGCGCCAATAGGCCTTCAGCGGGACGAGTGTTCATGGGTAATTCTCCTGCGGTCATGCTGGGCCTCCGGTGCCGAGCGCCAACGCAACGATGACCTCCTCGGTGGCGTCTTGTTTTTCGATGGGCTGCGATAATCTTCCGTCCCGCATCACCACGATCCGGTCAGACAGCGCGAGCAGTTCAGGCATTTCCGACGAAATCACCATGATGGCCATGCCTTGCTTGGCTAGGTCATCAATCAAGCGATAGATCTCGGCTTTCGCACCAACATCCACCGCGCGTGTCGGCTCATCCAGGATTAGCAATCGCGGTCCGGCCGCCAGCCAGCGTGCTAGAACCACTTTTTGCTGATTGCCGCCTGATAGTTTGCCGACATCCTGGTTGAGCGACGGGGTCCTAACCTCCAGCTGCCTGATGACCGGACCCACGGCCTCAATCATCTGCGCTGTCCGCAAAATTCCCCAACGCGCCAGGCGCGCATAAACCGCCAACGACGCGTTTTCGATCACCGAGCGGACCAGGATCAAGCCTTCGGCTTTTCGGTTTTCGGGCGCAAAACCAATATTGGCGCGGATCGCGCCAGCGGGCGAGCGGATGTCGCTCGCAACTCCCAGCAGTCGCACAGTGCCAGCTGTCCGGCGGTATTCGCCGAAAATAACCTTAGCCAGTTCGGTCCGACCGGCGCCCACCAACCCGGCGAATCCCAAAATCTCTCCGGCTCGGATCTTGAAACTGATATTGCGATGCCAACGGCTGGAGAGGTCTTCAACCGCAAGCACCACTTCGTCCAGTGTGGTTTCGGCCCGCTTGAAACCATGGATCAGTTCGCGCCCAACCATTAGGCGAACAATGTCCTCCTCGGTCGTCTGCGCAGTAACCAGATCACCGGTCTGCACACCGTCTTTGAGCACGATCACTCGGTCTGAAATGACCATCACCTCGTGCAGCCGATGGGACACATAAACGATGCCAAGCCCCTCGGCTTTGAGCTGCCGGATCAACGCATAGAGCCGCTCCACTTCATCAGAAGTCAGCGACGACGTCGGTTCGTCGAAGGCCACCACCTTGACGCCAGGCTTGAGGGCCCGCAAAATTTCAACGATGTGCATTTGCGCTGGCGACAGAGTGCGCCCCATCGCATCGATATCGATCATGCCGGCAAAACCATAGCGGGCGAGCAGCGCCGTCACTTCGGCGCGCATCGCGGCGAAATCCACGCGGCCCAGACTACGGCGGGGGTACTCACCAACAAAAACGTTCTCGGCGACTGAAATATCGGGAACAATTTCGGGTTCCTGGCGCACCAGTCTGAACCCGGCGCGACGCGCTTCCAGTGGTGAGGCATGAGACACCTCGACCCCACCCAGCAGCACTTGGCCTTGGTCAAGTTGATAATCGCCGGATAGAATTTTTAGCAGCGTCGATTTGCCGGCACCATTTTCGCCAACAAAGGCGACGACCTCGCCGGCGCCAACGGCCATCGACAGGTTGGAGAGTGCCCTTACACCTGGGAAGGATTTGCCGACGGCTTTGATGTCGAGAATTGTCGCTGTCATAATGGATCCTGAGCAACGAGACGGACCTCGCCGAGCAAGCGGCTGAGGCCCGTCAAGCCGGGGAGTTCAGTTACAGGTCATGATGTCGGCATAAGTGGTTGGGTCAACGATGGTCGTGTTGGCGACGGTCTTTTCCGGCAGCGGTTCACCTGTTTCGATCGACTTGATCAGCGCCCGAGCGGCAGCATCACCGACGTCCACGCCGCTGATATAGAGCGCGGCCTTGAAGCCAGTCGCAATGTTTTCTTTCCACGGGCGACAAGCCTCATAGGCCCCAAGGCCAACGGCGATGACGTCTTCTGGAGCTATGCCAGCGTTCTTCAATGCGTTTGTTGCACCCAGCACGCCTTCGTCATTACAGGCATACACGACCCATTTGTTGACGCCGGGGTTGGCCGTGATCACAGGCCCTGCCGCGGTCAACGCCGAGTCAGTGGTACCATCATAGGAGACGGGTTTGATCGAGTCGGCACTGGCGCCAGCGCCAGTAACCTGTCCGCCCGCCGCGTTGGTGCGATCATTACACACCGACAGGGTCTGCACTTCGACGCTGAGCACGCCATAGTCCGTGCCGGCCAACCAACCGGATGCCTTCAACAGCTCCGCGGCCCGTTCGCCCACCTTGGTGCCCATGGCGACGCCGTCAAAACCGGCGAATGGCACTGGCTTGCCGTCACCATCGGTGAGCGGATCATCAGTGGCGATCATCGGAATGCCGGCATCAGCCGCTGCCTTGGCAAGAGCCGCGCCCAGGGCCTGATCTGGCGAAGTAATGCCAATGCCTTTTGCGCCCGAAGCGATAGCGTCGGAGACAGCGCTGATTGCAAGATTGGAATCCAGCTCGACGTTAATGATGCGGGCTTCGTAGCCCAGCTCTTCTGCAGCCTTGGTGAAACCGGCAGCCTGATCGATGAAATATTGCTGGGTTCCACTCTTGTAGATGGCGACAATCAACTTGTCCCCGGCAAAAGCGGTGCCCGATGCCATTAGGGCGACGAGCGCGGTCGTTACAGCGAGAGTCTTCGTAAAGATCATTGTATCCTCCTCCGTGAGTAGTTAATGCTATTGTCGCTTAAACCGTTTATCATACAAACACAAGCATGATCCGAAGTGAGAGGGAAAATTGGGTAGACTCAGTGGAAAAGTGGCGATCGTCACCGGGGCGGGACAGGGTATTGGGGCCGCCATCGCCCGTCGCTTCGCCCAAGAGGGCGCTAGCGTCGTCATCGCCGAGATCAACGAAACCGTGGCCCGCGCCACTGCAGCGGCAATTGTCGATGAAACCGGGGCGAAGGTCATTGCCTTGCCCTGTGACGTGGCCGACGAGGCCAGTGTTGTGGCCATGGCGCAAGCGACCAAAGCTCAGTTTGGAGCGGCAGATGTGCTGGTCAACAATGCCGGAATTGCTGTTTTCCGCGAACCATTGGCCATGACCTCAGCGGATTGGAAGCGCTGCATGAGTGTTGACCTTGAAGGCGCATGGCACTGCGCGCGGGCAGTATTGCCCGACATGTTGGCGCGGCGCGACGGGGCCATCATCAACATTATTTCCAATCACGCCTTCACCATCATCAAGGGCACTTTTCCCTATCCGGTGGCAAAGCACGCGCTTCTTGGACTTACCCGATCGCTCGGCCTGGAATATGCCGACCGCGGAATTTCGGTGAACGCCATTTCCCCTGGATATACCGACACCCAGATCGCCCAGGATGATTTTGACCGGCAGCCCGATCCCACGCAGGCGCGAGCCGAGACCGAACGCAAACAGCCCCCTGGTCGGCTGTGTCGCCCGGATGAGGTTGCTGCGGTGGCAACCCTTTTGGCGTCCAATGAGGCGCGCTTCATAATCGGCGAAAATATCGTCATCGACGGTGGGGTGAGCATACGGATGTACGAGTAGTCCATCCTTTAGATACGGACTGAGACTTGTCGGTGGCGCCGGGTATATGTGGCCGGGCCAGGGGGCAATTGGCTAAGGTTAAGCGAGGCGGCAAGTCAATTTGACAAAGCTCGCCGCCCGCTTTGTACGGGTGAGGCTGACATCGTCCCTGAGCGGGAGCTCACGACTAGGCGAAAAAAGCCCGACGCGCCGCTGCGGCAGTGAGCGCCGGCCCCTGTCCCCAGGGCACAATGCGGTTCAAAGGAACGTGCCAATAATGCTGTTGGACCAAGGCCGACATCACTGCGGCCGACACGCCGCGCAGATTGCCCTCGCTGTCCAGATTGGCTTCCATGGCGCAATAGGCCCGCTCAGCGGCCGCAGAAAACTCGCGCTCCGGCAATAACCCAAGCATCATCCCGCGATAAAACGCTGTCGCCATGAAAGCGGCAGTCGAGCTCTCCGGGCCGCTTTCAGGCTCATGAACCATGCAGTGCCAATTGCCGTCAGGCAGTTGGTAATCGAGCATGGCGCGGCCCAGGCGCAACGCTTCCGCCCCCACCTGCTCGGCACCGGCTAAGCTCTTCGGTAGATGCTCGGCCACGTCGATTAGTCCTAGCATTGCCCAACCCTGCCCCCGACCCCAACCCCTGGCGTAAGAACGCTGGGCCTTTTCGAGCCAGAAGTGGTTGTATAAGCCAGTCTGCGAATCCAATAGCAGTTCACGATAGCCAAGGACTTGAGAGACTGCGGCGGCCGCCCACCCCTGGCCCGGGTCGATTTTGTCGAGATGAGCAAAAAACGGCGGATCAAAATGCATACAGTCCAACCAGATTCCTGGCCCGGGCGCCTGCATTTGCTCCATCTCCCGCGCTGATAACTGGATTCCGCCATAGGGCATCCGCAATGATCGCAGCGAGTCTTCGAAGGTAACCGAAACCGGCCCGATCTGGCGCCGCGCCCGCAAATGGTGCCCCAGTGCAATCACCGCCGCGCGCAGAACCGCGTCACCAGTGCGCTCGACGATTGTACACATCGCATGGCCGGGAGCGGTGTTGTCGTCGGGTTGAAATGGCAACATCCGCGTCGCCCAAGCGCGGAAAAAGCCATGCGAAAATGCCAGCCACTGCGGCTGACCCAGCAGATCGGCGGCGGCAATCAGGCCCTCAAAACCCACGGAATCGCCATAGAACCAGCATTTGAATTCATGCGCGCCAAGGCGTGCAGCCACGGCACCAATCAAGTCATTGGTTAGTTTCAGGTCAGTCATGGTCGTATCTTTCAGGGCGTCAGATTTTTGAAACCGTCATGCGCGTCGCTGATGGCGCGCTCGATCAAACGTCGCATTGCCGCTTCGGCCGCTTCGGCGTCGCGGCGCTCAAATTCCACAAAAACGGCCTCATGCAGTGCCTGGCTTTCCTCCATCCCGATCATTTGGGTGGTATAGCCGCGTGCGCTCATCTGCATGTCGAGCAGCAAGCCCAGTGCCGCTTCGATTACCGCGAACAATTGCGACAGCAAATCCGACTCCACGGCAGCCAGAAAGGCCCGGTGAAATTCCAGATCGGCAGAAATGAACCGTCGGCGGCGTTCCGCGTAATCGGGGTCTGGCGTCGTGAACACATGCTCCTTGACAACCCAGGACCGCCGAACCCGCGCCCGCGCGTCCTCCGATGCCATCACTGTTGCGGTGTGAACCACGCCTGGTTCCAACACCAATCTGACCTTCAGCAAATCATGCAGCAGCGAGTTGGTATCGCCGGCCTTGATCCGCCAATCCATCACGTCGGGATCGAGCAGGCGCCACTCACTGCGCGGCAATACGCGTGTACCGTCCGAGGTGCGGCTGCGAATCAAACCCTTCGCGCCCAGAATTCTGAATGCTTCACGGACCACAGATCGGCTGACGCCCATGCCATCGCACAGATCCGATTCTTTGGGAATTGCTGAGCCAGGAGCCCAGGCGCCGCCCACAATCCTTGTGCCCAGTTCCGAAACAGCGGCACCCAGAATGCCGCGCACTTCGATCACCCCGGCCAGCTGTTCGTTTTTTCGGAATCCTACTATCGGGGTGACAACATTGTCCAAAACCGGCGCCTTATGATTCAATTATCTGTTTATCATACTAACAGGCAGGGGCCTGGCAGGCAAGCCCTTGGCGGCCACCTGGTGGGGCCAGCAGTCAAAAGGCGCTTCACTGTGAAGCTCATGCGACTCGGCAATCGGGCTGGTGCAACCATCCCTTGCGTGCTTGACAGCGAGAACCGGCCTCGCGCTGTCTCGTCGCTAATCGTCGACTTCACGCCCGACACCTTGTCTCCAGCACTCTTGGCCAGGCTGCGCGAAGCAGACCAAGCAACTATTGTTTGGACCGTGACGATTGCAAGACCGGCATTCGCGGGACCCGCCTGCATGGTCAGTGTTGGACGATGGGAGCAGCGCGTCCTTCAACGCTGGTGATTTGGGCCATGAGCAATACGCCATCATTCGCCCTGTGAGCTGAATGCAGCCGCCCAAATGTGCACAGGGGCCGAGCCTGGCAAAAAGCTGAAATGGCTGGCCCACATGTCAAGTGTCAGCGGGCCTTGCCGTGGAACAGTGGCTGCTGTTCGGACAACCCTGTCCCCACTACCTCCAGAAACGCGCGAATACGCGCGGTATTCTTGAGGTCTTCATGGGTAACGATCCACAATTCGCGCTCAAGCTCGGCGACGGGTTCCGGCAGCATACGGACGAGATTGGGTTCACCATCGGCAAGATAACAAGGCAGAACGACCAGCCCCATGCCCTCGCGGGCCGCACAGAACTGGTTAATCAGGCTATTGGTGCGGTACGCGATATGCTGAGGTCTGACGGTTTGCGCCAACCAGTCGGCCGCAGCAACCCCGGCTATGCCTTCGCTCCAGCCGACAAATGGCAGCTCACGCAGTACGTCCAACGCCTCGCTCGCCTGATCGGCAAAGCGGCTCCCGCCGTAAACGGTCCACCCTATGGCAGCCAACTTCTTGCCGAAGAGGTCGGGCTCCTTGGGACGGGCCACGCGCAGCGCCACGTCTGCTTCCCGGCGTGAGAGGTCGAAGACTCGGTTGTCGATCAGCATCTCGACAGTGATGCCGGGGTGAGCCTCGCGGAATTTCGAGAGTTGCCGGGTCAGTACGCTAAAGGCGAGCGTCTCCGAGGCGGTTACCCGCAGGGTGCCGATCAGCCTGGCGTCGCTGCCGGCCACCTCCCGGGCGAGTGCATTGGCTTCGGTTTCCATCCGCTCGGCCGTCCGTGCTACCTGTTCGCCGATTGTCGTAGTCTCATAAACGCCACCAGGCAGGCGCTCGAACAGCCGGGAACCGATGCTGGCCTCCAGCGCATTGAGGTTACGAAATGCCGTGGAGTGGTTTACGCCAAGCAGGCTGGCGCCCTTGCCGAGGCTTTTGCCCCGGGCGATGGCAAGCACGAGTTTTAGGTTATTCCAGTTGTCCATGGCGCATCACTAGCACAGGCATCGCTTGCAGTCATGCAAAGACAACTGGAATTATTGCAACAACAATTGCGGAATTGCTTGATGTAAACCGATGCCATCGCAACCTCAGTCGGACATCTCAAAATGAAACTCTACTATGGCGTCAATGCCTGCTCCCTCGCCGTCCTGATCGCTGCCACCGAAGCGGGCGTTCCGCTCGATCTGGTGAAGGTCGACATCTACCACACCCCTCATACGCTCCCGGATGGCAGCGATTATAGCGCGGTCAATCCCAAGCTCTACGTGCCAGTGCTGGAATTCGATGACGGCAGCCGTCTCACCGAACTAGCTGTGCAGGTGCAGTATGTGGCCGACCTGGTGCCGGAAAGCGGCCTGGCGCCTGCTCCGACTTCGCTCGAGCGCTATCGTCTGCAGGAGTGGCTCAATTACATCGCTACCGAGATCCATAAGTCGTTCAGCCCATGGCTGTTCCATCCCGAAGTCGGACCGCTTGCCCAAGAAGCGGCGCGCGCCAAGATCGCGATCCGCCTCAAGCAGATCGAGAGACGGCTGACCGCGCAAGACTACCTGATGGCCGACTTCACGGTCGCCGACGGCTACCTCTTCACCGTGCTCGGCTGGAGCAAATTCGCGAAGGTGCCGCTGGCCGACTTCCCTAATGTCCAGGCGTGGCAGGCCCGCATCGCCGCGCGACCTGCCGTGCAGGACGCCGTTAGGCGCCACGTCTGAGGAGACCACAATGAGCAAGTACACCCTCATCAGTTTCAAGCTGTGTCCCTATGTGCAGCGGGTCGCCATTGCACTCGAGGAAAAAGGCATTGCTTTCGACCTGATCTACGTGGACCTCGCCAACAAGCCGGACTGGTTCAATGCCATCTCCCCGCTCGGCAAGGTGCCGCTGCTCAAGGTGGACGAGGATGACAGATCGACGGTCTTGTTCGAGAGCAATGTCATTCTCGAATATCTGGAGGACATAGGCCTGGGCCGCCCCATGCACCCTGCCGATCCACTGGAGCGCGCCACGCATCGCGCCTGGATGGAGTTTGGGTCATCGCTGCTTGGCGATATCTGGTCGCTAGAGATAGCAACGACCAAGGAGAGCTACGAGCGGGCGCACGAAACCTTGTCGCGCAAGGTGACGTCGCTGGAAGCAATGCTCACCACCGAGCCATACTTCTTCGGCCAAGAGTTCCGCTTCATCGACGCCGTTTTTGCGCCGGCCTTCCGGTATTTCGATGTGTTCGATCGCCACACGCCGACCTTGCTGCTGGAGCAATTTCCCAAGGTGACTGCATGGCGAAAAGTCCTGTCGCAGCGTGCCAGCGTCGCGGGTGCGGTCGTGCCGGAGTATCACAATCTGCTCGATGATTTCCTGCGCCAGAAGGACGCGTGGCTGCTGCGCGCTGGCGTCGCCGCTTAGTGATCGGGGGGACTGGCCGATAGCGCCTTAACCCGCGACCACGATTCTTGCGCCGCACTTGTTGGCCTGGCGGCTCAATTGCTGGGTCGAGCGCTCCCGCCATTGGCTGTTGGCGGGGGCAGTCCACCAAAGCGGGTGCTTCGGAGCCCGAACGGATTACAGGTGGAACCAGCGCAGATGATCGGCTTGATCGGTCAGCGCGAGGCAATCCACATGGCTGGTGCAATGGCCCGCGTCGGCCAAAGCTTTTGCCTGTGCAAAAATTTCTGCGGTTGTGGGGGCAATCTGGATTTGCACGTCACGCGGACCCTCGTCGCGCCACAGGCATAAGGGGTCAAGGCTCGCAACCGCTTGCGGCGTGGATGATTTGAGCGTCCAGTGACCCTTTGCTGGATCGACTTGATACAAGGCCATCACATCAAGCCCGCGTTCGGCCAGAAACGACAGTGCGTCCAACACATAGTCAATTTCTGTGGCGCCCATGACCGGGGGAAATCCAAGTCGCACCCAGCCTGGCTTCATCACTTCGAGGCCATCTCTGACCAAGTCCCGATATTGGGCCGACACGCCCTCGGCGATACCCAGCAGATCATGGCCATATGGGCCGGCGCAGGAGCAGCCGCCGCGCGCTTGGATGCCAAATAGATCGTTGAGCATGGCCACAACCAGCCCGTGATGCAGCATGTGCCCGTCAGCGGCAATGTTGAAGGAAAAAATGGCCAAACGGTCTGCCTTGGTCGAGCCGAGCAAAACCAGATTTGGGGTTTCGGCAAAAAACCTCAGTGTGCGCTCAACGGCCGCCGCCTCAGCGGCCTCGATGGCTTCCATGCCGATATCGGCTTTGAGCTGCAGCACCAACCCGGCTCGAATATCCCCGATGATACCGGGGGTGCCCGCTTCTTCCCGGGCCTGGACATCGTTCAGATAGGCGTGTTCGTGCGGCGTCACAAAACTGACCGTGCCGCCGCCGGGCGCCGATGGCCGCGCAATGCGAAACATCGCCCGATCAGCCACTAAAAGGCCCGACGCACCCGGCCCGCCGACAAATTTGTGTGGGGAGAGCACAATGGCATCAAGATGATCGGTTTCCCCCGGGGCGGTTGGGCTCATATCAATCGACAAGTATGGGGCACCGGCAGCGTAATCGATGACGCAGAGGGCGTTGTGGTGATGCAGCAACCTGGCCAAACCGCGAATATCGGTCTTGATCCCCGTGACATTGGAGGCAGCCGAGAACGCCCCCAGCAGGAGCGGCCGATCTTGGTATTTCAGCAGCGCCTCGGCTATGGCGACATGGCAGGGCTGGCCGTTCTCCGCCAGTGGGATGCGCACAACCTCAGCCAGTGACTCGCGCCAAGGCAGCTCATTGGAATGGTGTTCATACGGCCCAACCAGGACAATTGGGCGTTGGGCTGGGGCGATTTGCGCCAGCAAAAGATCGCGCAGATCACGATCACAGGGCAAGGTTAGGCCCAGCACCGAGACCAGCCGATTGACGCCCGCCGTGGCGCCCGAGCCGGAAAAGATGACCGCATGACGGCCAGTCGCCCCGACATTGTGACGGACGCACTCCCGCGCAGCCTCGCGCAAAGCCCCTGTCCGGCGACCGCCATAGGCCGCTTCGGAATGGGTATTGGCATAAGAGGGGCCGATCTGGCTGCGAACCGCGTCTTCGATCAGATCAAGCATCCGCCCGGACGCGGTGTAGTCGGCATAGACCAGCGGGCGCGGCCCGAACGGGCCATCAAAAGCCGGACAGTTGGCAAGCGCCGGGTCGCGCTGCACGCGCGCAAGCAAATCGAACGATTGGTGCGGCGAAGAATCCTTGGCCTGGCTGGCTGATGACACTATCGGCTCCGTTGCTACGAATTGGCACAATCAGGGTAATGTGTACCAAAATTGAACAATAATCCAGTAAAATTACCTACATAACGTCATCATGGCAGAATTCGTCTGTCGCTGAGCTTCCTTACGGCTTAGCTGGCACTGGCCGCGCGAACGGATCGAGCAAGAGGCGTGCTTGCATTAAAGGCGGCGGCCAAGCGTCGACGACATGATCGGAACATGGGGGTAGCCCCGGAATTTTGCCAAACCTTGGGCCAGTCGGTGACAGATCGCTGTGCTCGGTGCCACCGATGCGCAGGTAAATGTGCGCTCCGCTTGAGCGCTAACCTAAACCCGACGATAAGCCGAGGCGGGCGGTATGTCGTCCAACCCAAAAGCCAGGCCATTGCGACCACAAATTTCCCTGATGACGCATCGACTTGGCGGAACGGGACCAATCACCAACAGACAGCTCTGGGAATTGAGTTTCCGATTCGAAACCTGAACCCAACGCGTGGGTGAATTTCGCAGTTGCACAATCACTGGAATTGCACCGAGAGCCGGCGGGTCAAAATCCCACATGCCGCTGATTTGCATTGATTTTTGGGCTGACATGGCTGGGGTGCTAGGATTCGAACCTAGGAATGCCGGTACCAAAAACCGGTGCCTTACCACTTGGCGACACCCCAACTGTGCGGGTTCCTACACGGTTTAAATCGCCCGCGCAACATCGCCAACCGCGACGCTTGGTTGGCAGCGGAACCACTTGAACCGACCAGATCAGGCGGGTATAAATCGCGCCGTTGAGGGACGCGAAACACAAGAGCACCTCGATTTGCGGAGTATAGCGCAGCCTGGTAGCGCACCTGCTTCGGGAGCAGGGGGTCGAGTGTTCGAATCACTCTACTCCGACCAATCAAACCCGGCCTTTCGCAAGGTCGGAGTTTTTTACACCGACAAGGTTACCGACAGGGTCGGCAATTCTTGTCGGCGCATCGGCGAGGGCACTGCTTCGCACTGCACCTGACTTTCGACTTCAGACCGCACCTCAAGGCACTTTTCGATCTTGGTGATAGATTTTCGATTTCAAAGCGCATAGATTGTTTTTCGATGTCTATGGGCGTTCCGGCCCGAAATTCGATCGTCGCGAAAGATCTTCGATATGCATCTCGATGTTAGCCAGGCCTCCTACTTCCAGGACAAACTCGTTCCCGCCCGCACCGAACTCGCCGGCTGGGCCGCACTCGTGCATACCCTTGGCCTCAAGGCGCCGGTGCGGGAGCCAAGCTGCATATCTGAAAAGCACATCGGCGGCAGCCAGCGCATCGACGGGCCATGGCGCGTCTTCGACAAGCGCTACAAAGCGGGTAGCGATCTAACTGATCACCTCACCTTTGCTCTACGGCACGAGGCTATCGACCTGCTGGTCCTCAAGCGCGCGCTCGAAACCGTCCCGGGCAAGACCATAGAGGAGTTCGTCAAAGCGACGCCGACTGGTGCCGTAACCCGTCGCCTTTGGTTCTTCTACGAACTGCTCACGGGCAGCAGGCTCAATCTCGACGATGCCCAAAACGTCTCCGCCGTCGATGCCCTGGATCCGGAACTCTATTTCACTTCCGAGCCGCGGCTGTCGCAGCGTCACCGCGTTCGAGACAATCTGCTTGGCTCTGCAGGGTTCTGCCCCATTATCCGTAAGAGCGAAAAGCTGATTTCCTATCTCGAACTCGACCTAGCCCAGAAGGCCCAGGAGACTATCGTGAAGACGGGCGCCAAACTCATCGCCCGCGCAGCAAGCTTCATGCTCCTCGCCGACAGTCGCGCCAGTTTCGAGATTGAAGGTGAGCGTCCGCCGCAGAACCGTATTGAGCGTTGGGGACGAGCTGTGCTCGAGGCCGGCAAGCGTCCCCTTAACCAGACGGAGATATACCGGCTGCACACCATCCTGATTGGCGATGGCCGCTTCACCGAGATCGGCTATCGCACGGCTGGCGTCTTCCTGGGTGAACGCGACTACACGAATGACCCGATCCCGGAGTTCATCGGCGCACACCAGGCTGACCTACCAGCGCTAATGACCGCGCTCAACGAGTGCAACAACAGAATGCGGCCATCCAAACTCGATGCCGTTCTGCAGGCCGCTGCCATCGCCTTCGGCTTCGTCTACATCCACCCGCTGGCGGACGGCAACGGCAGGCTGCATCGGTGCCTGATCCACCACGTCCTAGCCGAGCGCAAGTTCACGCCGCCCGGCTTGGTGTTCCCCGTCTCCTCGGTGATGCTTGACCGCATAGACGACTACCGAGACACCCTGCAGGCTCACTCCGCGCCGCTTATGCCATTCATCGAATGGAAGGTAACCGCTGACCAGAATGTCGAGGTCACTAACGACACCGCCGACCTCTATCGCTATTTCGACTGCACAGCCGAGGCTGAGTTCCTCTACGCCTGTGTCCAGCGCACCGTGGAGCACGACCTACCACGTGAGATCGACTACCTGAAGCGCCATGACGCCGCCATGCAGCGCATCATGAATGCGGTCGAGATGCCAGACCGTCTCGCCCAGAGCCTCATCATGTTCATCCGCCAGAACAATAATCAGCTCGGGCGACGCCGGCGCGAGAACGAGTTTGAAAAGCTGACGGACACCGAAGTAACTACCATCGAGACGATCGTGGCGGAGGAGTTCGAAGGCTACGAGGATGCTGTCCACTGAGGCCTGCCCGGCTTACTGTCGGCGACGCCCCATCCTGGTTGCTGCGTCCCGCCGTGATCGGAATGATGGTGGCCATAGACATCGGTCAACACCTGAACCGTCATGCGAAATAGCCAGACGCGTCCCAGATATCCATTCCGTTCTGCATGCCCCAGGTTACGCCGGTATGGCGAAGGAGGTGCGGAACAACGTCACTGCCCAGACCACTGTCCGACCCCAGGGGCCCACTCCCTAAGGGGTTCCTTTTGGAAGCCGATTACCCCGAAAACGGGGGCCTTATTCCACGCCTAATCACAGCCATAACGCCCTCAAGCGTTTCCATGACGGTGCCCCCTTTCGAGAGGCTCGGTGTCAAACGGCATTGAAGATTGATCCCATATCGGGGTCGGGCGAAAGACTCGGCTTGACTCTTCGAGGCTGAAGTTGTTCTCTGTTTGTTCTATTTGACTTAACACCCAAGACCAAACTTGGCGCCAACGCAGAATCGCCCCTTCCGCTGCATGGAACAAGCAGTGGGCGGGGGTAGTTTTGTCTGATGAACACGGGACTGATCCGATGGGTAACCTTGAGAAAAAAACTTTGAAACGAGGCGCGGCGGAGTTAACCGGGCCGGTGACGCTGGAAAGCCTCAAGGCCCGCTGTGCTGCCATCGAGAACCGCCCGGTTCTGGGGCAAGGTGCCGTAGCGCTGGGGCGGGATGGCGAAGCCGGGCTGCTGGTGGCGCCGGCGGGGCTGGTGCACGAAGTGTTTGTTGATGAGACACGCAATAGCGGCGCGGGGCTCGGCTTTGCCCTGGCGCAGGCGCGCAGCCTATTCAGCCCTGCCCGGCCGGTGGTGGTCTATTTGCAGATGTTGGCGGAAAGCCAGGAAATGGGCCTGCCCTATGGGCTGGGCCTGGCCGGTTTCAGTTTTGACCCCGAGCGGTTGGTGCTGGTACGGCCGAAAAATATTGCCGAACTGCTATGGGCGGGCGAAGAGGCTTTGGCCTGCCGGGCCGTCGCCGGGGTGATCGCCGATGTTGCGGGATATCCCAAGGCGCTCGATTTCACCGCCAGCCGGCGGCTCAGCCTACGCACCGCGCAGGATGGGGCTTCGATCTGGCTGCTGCGTTACGGCAGCAGGCGCGAGGCTAGCGCGGCACAATTGCGCTGGCACATCACCCCGGCGCCCAGCGCGCCCTCGCCGTTCGATGCGCGGGCGCCCGATCAACTGCGCTGGCGTATCCGCCTCGAAAAAGGCGTTCTCACTGACAGGCAAAACCAGCAATGGACTGTAGGCTGGACAAAAAATGGTTTCCAATTGGTCGATGACAGGCACAAGGCCGGCGGCGACGGGGCTGATGGCCGAACGGCGCTACCTGGCGCTGTTCCTGCCCAACTGGGCGACCGATTATCTCAAACGGCATGATCACGGGCTCGGCGCGCCGATGGCGCTGTATGAACGGATCAAGGGCGGTTTGCGATTGGCGGCCATTGATGCCGAAGCCAAGAGCGCCGGGCTGCGCGTCGGCCAGAACCTGGCTGATGCGCGGGCGCTGCGACCCGGACTGACGGTGCGCGAGATTGATCGACCGCGGTTGGAAGCCGCCTTCGCTGATTTCGCTGATTGGCATTCCAATGCCAGCCCGCTGGTCTCGGTGATGACCGACCGAGCGGAGTATGGCGATCTGGTGCTCGATATTACCGGAGTATCGCATCTGTTCGGCGGCGAGTTGGCGATGCTGCGCACGCTACTGACGCGGTTGCGGGCGCTGGACTATACGGTGGCTGGCGCGGTGGCTCCGACCATCGGCGCGGCCTGGGCCATCAGCCATTTTGCCCACAGCCAGGTGGTGGCGAGCGACAGGTTGGCCGAAGTGCTCGAGGCGCTGCCGGTGGCGGCGCTGCGGCTCAGCGAAGCACAGGTGGCGGGTCTGGTGCAGATGGGGCTGAAAACCGTCGGGCAATTGCAGGGGCGCGAACGCAAGGCGATGCAGGCTCGGTTCGGGCTGTCGCTGATTTCCCGGCTCGATCAGGCCTATGGTTTTGCCGAGGAGCGGATGGCGCCGCGCCTGCCGCTGGCCCAACGCTATACCGAGCGCCGCTTTGCCGAACCGATCGGGCTAATGGACGATGTGCTGATGTGCGCCCATGATCTGGCGGTGCAGATGGGGCTGCAGCTGGAAAGCGAGGGACTGGGGGCGCAGAGCTTTCACCTGTTCCTCTATCGCGTCGATCACAAGGTGATGTGCCTGTCGGTCAATTCCGGCCGTCCGTCGCGTGATCCAGCCCATATCGCCCGGCTGTTCTCCAACCACTCCGAGCGACTGGGTGGGGAGTATGACGCGGGCTTCGGCATCGACATGATCCGACTGGCGGCCAGTTCGGTATCGGAACTGGCGCCGAGCCAGGGCAGCGCCTTCGAACGTGACGGCAATGCCGATCTCGACCTGCTCTATGACCGGATGAGCAGCCGACTGGGGCCGCTGGCGGTGGTGCGCACCAAACTAGTGGACAGCCACATTCCCGAACGCGCCGCCCGGCTCGAGCCGGTGATCGCCCGCACCCCGGATATGCCGATCACACCGCTCGATCCGGCGTTGGCGCGGCCGCTACGGCTGTTGCCTTCGCCCGAGCCGATCACAGTGCTGGCGCAGGTGCCCGACGGGCCGCCGGCCTCGATGATCTGGCGGCGCGTCACCTATCGCTTCATCAAGGCCTCTGGGCCCGAGCGGATCGCTGCCGAATGGTGGCGCAGCGCCCAACGGCTGGAGCTGAAGCCGCCGGTGAAAGTGGAAGACCTCAAGACCGGCGAGAAACTGCTTTATGTGCCAAAACTGGCTTTGTTCGATCCCGAGGCGGTGACTCGCGATTATTACGTCGCCGAGGACGATGGCGGCCGCCGATTCTGGCTGTTCCGGCACGGGCTCTATGGCGCGTCACGGGCGCCCGATTGGTATGTGCATGGGTTCTTCGCATGAGCGAGGTTTTGGTCTTTCCATCAGCAGAGGGTCGCGAGCGAGGAACAGAGGAACCGGCCTTTACCGAGCTGTTGGCGACCAGCAATTTTTCCTTCCTGTGCGGCGGATCGCATCCAGAGGAACTGGTCACCGCTGCGGCGGCGCTGGGCATGGCAGGGCTGGGCCTCTGCGATCGCAACAGTTTTGCCGGGGTGGTGCGCGGCTATGTGGCGGCGCGCGACATGGATCCGCAGCTGCCCAAGCGCACTGGCTTTCGCTATCTGGTCGGGGTGCGGCTGTGCTTTGACGATGGCACGCCCGATATCGTCGCCTATCCGAGCGATCGCGTCGCCTATGGGCGACTGTGCAAGCTGCTAACCATCGCCAATCGTCGGGGCGAAAAGGGCAAGCCGGTGCTGCAGTTTTCCGATCTGTTCGGCGGCGCGCTGGACGAGCACGGCCCGGCGGAGAATTTTGCCCGTGGTCAACTTTTTATCCTGCTGCCAGACGAGACCGACTGGGACAAGACCGAGGGCACGCTGGAAGCGCTGGCACAAGCGGCGCCGGAGCAGGTGTGGATCGCCGGAGTGGCGCGTTATCAGGGCAGCGACCGGGCCCGGCTCAATCGCATCGCCGCACTGGGGCGCCGACATGGCGTGCCGATGCTGGCCAGCAATGACGCGCTTTATCACGAGCCGCGCCGGCGCATGGTGCAGGATGTGGTGACCTGTATCCGCGAGCATCTGACGCTGGGCACGGCCGGACGCAAACTACTGGCCAATGGTGAGCGGCATCTGAAACCACCGCGCGAAATGGCCCGTTTATTCGCCGAACATCCCGATGCGCTGGCCCAGACAGGCAAGTTTCTGGCCCGCATCAGCTTTTCGCTTGATCAGCTCAAATACAATTACCCCGAGGAAACCATCGGCGATGGTGAAACAGCGCAGCAGACGCTGGAGCGGTTGACCTGGGCCGGGGCGCTGGTGCGCTATCCGGGTGGGATGACCAACAAGCTGAAAAAGAGCCTTTGGACCGAGCTCTGCCTGATCGCCTACAAGGGCTATGCCGCCTATTTCCTCACCGTGCACGACATTGTTCAATATGCCAGGCACGACCGCAAAATCCTCTGTCAGGGCCGCGGTTCGGCGGCCAATTCAGCGGTGTGCTTTTGCCTCGAAATCACCGAGGTCGATCCGGAAAAAGCCAATCTGGTGTTTGGGCGCTTCATCTCCACCGAGCGCGACGAGCCGCCCGATATCGATGTCGATTTCGAACATGAGCGGCGCGAGGAGGTGATGCAATACATCTATAACAAATATGGCGGCAAGCGGACGGGCCTGACCGCCAATGTCATCTCGTTCCGCTCGAAAAGTGCGGTGCGCGAGACGGCCAAGGTGTTCGGGGTTTCCGACGATATAGTAGCGGCGCTCAACCAGCTGCGCTGGGGCTGGGGCTCGAGTTTTGATCTCAGCGAAGTGGCCACTATCGGACTGTCGCCGGACGATCCGGTGCTGGCGCAGATGTTCGAGGTGGTCAAAGTTTTACGTGGTTTTCCACGGCACCTTTCTCAACATGTCGGTGGCTTCGTTATCACCAGGGATTCGCTGGAAAGCTTGGTGCCAATCTCGAAATCGGCGATGGAAAGCCGCACCATTATCGAATGGAACAAGGACGATATAGACGCGCTGGCGATTCTGAAGGTGGACGTGTTGGCGCTGGGCATGCTGAGCTGCCTGCGCCGCGCCTTCGAGATGATGCAGGCCCATTACGACAAGCAGATCCGTTTGGTCGACCTGCTCGACGAAGAGGACGATCCGGATCAGGCCAAGAAGGCGCGGGTCTATGCCATGACGCGTCGCGCCGACACTATCGGTGTGTTCCAGATCGAGAGCCGGGCGCAGATGTCGATGCTACCGCGACTGCAGCCGGACAAATTTTACGATCTGGTGATCGAGGTGGCCATCGTCCGGCCCGGCCCGATCCAGGGCAATATGGTCCATCCCTATCTGCGGCGGCGGCAGGGCCTTGAGGCGGTGAATTTTCCCAGCGAGGCGCTGAAGGCGGTGCTGGGGCGGACGCTGGGCGTGCCGCTGTTTCAGGAACAGGCGATGCAGATCGCCATTGTCGGCGCCGGGTTTTCGCCCGGCAAGGCCGATCAATTGCGCCGGGCCATGGCCGCCTGGCGACGGACTGGCCGCATTGCCGAGTTCGGCGACGAGTTCATCACCGGTATGCTGGCCAATGGCCATACGCCGGAATTTGCCAAGAACAGCTTTGCCCAGATCCAGGGCTTTGCCGAATACGGTTTTCCGGAAAGCCACGCCGCCTCGTTTGCGCTCCTGGTCTATGCCTCGTGCTGGCTGAAATGCCATTACCCGGATGTGTTCGCCACGGCACTGCTCAACAGCCAGCCGATGGGGTTTTACGCCCCTAGCCAGATCATCCGCGATGCCGTCGAACACGGCGTGGAAGTGCTGGAGGTTGATGTCAACCTGTCCTGGATCGAACATGCGCTCGAGGACGGCACGCCGGGCCGTACCATCGCCGAGCATGTTTGGGAGCGGCACGCCGACATGCGCGGCGATATCTGGAGCACCAAGGCCATCAGGCTCGGACTTGGCTCGGTCATTGGGCTCAGCCAGGCGGCGATGGAGCGGATCATTGCCCGGCGCGGCGCCGGTTATGACTCGGTTCGCGACCTGTGGCTGCGCACCGGCCTATCGCCCGCCGTGCTCGAGATCTTGGCCGGTGCCGATGCCTTCGGCTCGCTTGGCCTGTCCCGGCGGGATGCTTTGTGGGCGGTCAAGGGCCTGATCGGCACCCATGGGGCAGAAACCCTGCCACTGTTTGCCGCCGGTGACCGGGCCGAGGCCAGGGCGGAAGCCGATGCGGCGCTGCCCCCGATGTTGCCCGGCGAAGAAGTGGTGCACGACTACCGGGCGTTGTCGTTTTCGCTCAAAGGCCACCCGGTCGGGTTTTTACGGCCCGAACTGACGCGTCGGGGCATTTTGGCCTCGAATGGGCTGATGACCGCCACGGTCGGGCGCGAGGTGGCGGTGGCCGGTCTGGTGCTGGTGCGCCAGCGCCCGGGTACTGCCAGCGGCGTGATCTTTGTTACGCTGGAGGATGAAGTGGGCATCGCCAACATCATCATCTGGCCAAAGGTGTTCGAGGCTTTTCGCAAGGTGGTGCTGGGTTCGCGCATGCTGGCGGTCAAGGGCCTGCTGCAGCGCGAAGGGCTGGTGGTCCATATCATCGCCCGCGACCTTATCGATCTGACGCCGCAGCTCTTGGCTATCGCGGAAGGGCATGACATTGGCGAGGCGGTCATTGCCCGTGCAGACGAGGGCAAGACCATGCCGCATGACAGCCGCACCCGCGAACGAAACAATCAAGCCGAACTTGCGGCGCGCAAGGCGCACCAGGCGTTGCCATCCGGCAGGAACTTTCGCTGATGATCACGCGAAGAACTTCGCGCCCTTCCACCTCCCCGCCGACCTCATCGGAACCAAGGTCCTGACCCTCTGCCGAAACAGGGACGTGAGGTGCCTAGTCCGGCTCGGGACGGAGACAGGCTCGTTGGCTGAAATCTTCCAGACACAAGCCGAAGGTGTCGACAGCCTACCTAGGCAAGGCGCGCGTTCCACCGACAATTCACCGACAGGGTTGGCGAAAAAAAACAGGTTAGGGTGCGAATTTAGAAATCGAAAGGCCCCAAAAGCCGGAGTTTTGACGCTGGATCCATTCGATATCCGAAATTTTGGCACGCCGTGGCCGAATGGGTTAGGAATGCTGGAAGGATTTGCCGCCCAAATGTGAGCTCAATGGCTACGCCATCACAAGCATTGTCGTTTAACAGCGATTTCAACCCGCAAACGGGAACATTGGTCGCCGTCGCCCCGCGCCTGGCGCGCGTCACTGCGCCCAATGCAGGTCCCTACACCTTTACCGGCACCAATAGCTTTTTGATCGGCACCGACCGCCTGGCGCTGGTTGATCCGGGGCCGGACGACGATGACCATCTGGATGCGCTGCGACGGGCGATCAATGGTCGCCGGGTTGAGGTTATTCTGCTCACCCATACCCATCGCGACCACAGCGCTGCGGCGGCACGATTGCGGACCGAGCTCGGGGCGCAGCTTTGGTTTGGCGGCCAACACCGGTTATCGCGCCCGCGGCGCCGCCTCGAAATCAATCCAATCCACACGGCTTGCGATTGGGATTTGGTGCCTGATCGTGTTCTTAAGCATGGCGAACGCTTTGATGCAGGCGGGGTGGCGATGGACGTGATCGCGACCCCGGGCCACTGCGCCAATCACCTGGCATTTGGCCTTTTCGGAACACCGGTTTTGCTCACGGGTGATCACATCATGGGTTGGAACTCGACCCTGATTTCGGTGCCCGATGGCTCCATGGTCGATTACTTCGCGTCGCTGGACCGGGTTCGGGACAGTGCCTACACTGTCTATGCACCGGCGCATGGCGGATTGATCGCCGATGGTCCGGGTTATGCCGCGGCGCTAAAAGCGCATCGCCAGCAACGCAATTCGCAAATTCTGGAGGCGGTGGTCGGTGGTGCCCGCAGTGTCAACGCCATTACCGCCCATATCTATCCTGGCGTGTCATTGGCAATTCGCGCCGCCGCCCGGATGACCGTTTTGGCCCACCTTGAATATTTGCAGGCAATGGGCGCGGTGCGCCTCAATCGGCGCCCTTGGGGGCTGCGCGTGCAAATCTAGCGCGAAAAGTGACTGTGCGACGGATAGCCGGGTCTGTGATATTCGGTCGTTGTGAAGGCCGTCAGCCCGAGACGGCGGGTTCGGCTCCGACGACAGGGGTTTCCTGGTCGCCTTCCACCGGCAAATTGGCATTGGGGTTGTCGCGCAGCAAATCGGTGATCGCGCCGTCCAAATCGATCAGGAACTGTTCAACCCGAGTGCCATTGGCGCCAAGATCATGACGCGCGTTCAGCGATGCCGAGCGCATATCGACCGAAGCGGCGCTGGCGTCTCCATGAACGCGCAACACGACCTCATCTCGCCAACCCAAAAGCGTCTCTATTTGTGCATTGATCGTGCCGGCATCCAGCATTGTGGCCGGTTCGCGCTTCAGGCGGATATCCCAACCCCTGCCCTCAGCCATTTGCAGAACTATCAGAAAAACCTGCTGAGTATTGAGTGGGTAGGTGCGGGTTTTGACATTGGGAAAATTGGCCTCCAATTCAGTCGGGTTCAATTGTCTTACTGACGAGCCCTGCCCCTCGTTTGGTTTGGAGACCAGGGGCAATGATTCTCGACCCGCTGTCGAAATGTCGGTAACTGCCGGGTAATGCAGCATCAGCGCGCCCACATAGCCAAATGGCAATAGACAGGCCAGGCTGAGCAATAGCGCGGAAATCGCCTTCCCCCAGCCGTGGTCGCCGCTTTGCCAAAGCCGCCCGAGCGCCAAGAGGGAGACCGCCGCCGCCAGCGCTGCAATGGCCCCCGCCGCCACAGCGACGATCAGAAAGACGTCACTGTCCAAAAGGCGTTGGCGGTGCAAAAGGACCGGGATGATGACCAAAGGAACGGCAAGGCCGGCGAGGCGTCGCGACCAGATGGCCCATTTTGATGTCCGAATGAGAATGCGCACGCTGCTATCGATCCGGGTTCAACGCTGTGTCGCGTGGCAGATTCTTGAATGAGGGGATATTACAAAATTCCAGTTCAGCACGGTGGTGTCCGCCCTAGGGATAAAGGCGGGTACTGGACCATGGCTCCGCCGGGGTCGTCCTCGTGAACCGTACCCGATCGTGCAAACGGAATTCGCCATCCTTCCAGAATTCAATGGCGAGCGGTACCAATCGAAACCCGGACCAGTGCTGGGGTCGAACCACCGATTTGGCGCCAATTTCCGCCTCCAGCGCACCAACCTCGGCAATGAGCGTGGCGCGACTTTGCAGCGGGCTCGATTGGTGTGACGCCGACGACGCGATTTGGGACCCCTTGGGGCGCGCGGCAAAATAGGCATCGGCCGCATTTGGCGACACCTGCTCCACGACACCGCGAATGCGGATCTGACGGCGGAGCGATTTCCAGTGCATCACCACAGCGGCCTTGGGATGGCCCAGCAATTGCTCGCCCTTGGCGCTGTGGAAATTGGTGAAAAAACTGAACCCTGAGGCGTCGTGTCCATTCATCAACACCACGCGAACATCGGGCATACCGTCGTCATCGACGGTGGCCAGGGCCATGGCATTGGGATCGTTCGGCTCGCTGTCGCGGGCCGCGGCAAACCAGTCCTCAAAAACGGCAATTGGGTCCAGCGGCGTGCTGCGACGATCATCAAACAACATTTCGGTAATGGATTGGGACACTTGGGTTAGACTTTCCGACAATGGATGGACGATTCCCCGCGCAAAACTGGACAACGGGGGAGGCCCTCGCCATATAGGACGTGAACCTTGGGCGAAGCAACGCCCGTATAGACTGATTGGACACATGCGCGACCCCTATTCAGTGCTCGGGGTGGCCCGTTCGGCGAGCGAAAAGGACATCAAGTCCGCCTACCGCAAGCTGGCCAAGGCCCACCATCCCGACCAGAACCCCGACGATCCCAATGCCCATGGCAAATTTGCCGAGGCAAGCTCTGCCTATGATTTGCTCAGCAATGCGACCAAGCGCGCGCAATATGATCGCGGCGAAATTGATGCAGATGGAAACCCGAAATTTGCCGGCTTCAATCCCGGCGCGGGTCGCGGCAGGACCGGCAACGCCGGTGGGTTTTCGGCCGAAGACGTGCTCAAGGAATTCATGAGTGGCTTTGGCGGCCAACCAAGACAGCCCGGGGCAGGTCGCGCCCAAGCAGGCGGGGCGCAATGGGACCCGTTTGGCGGCGCGGCTCAAGGCCGTTCCGCCGCTGCCAAGCCAGAGGACGTGGTAGTCAACGCCACCGTCTCCTTGGAGGAGGCCCACAAGGGCGCCTCAATCAATGTGCGGATGCCCAACGGCAAGATGCTGGCGGTCAAACTCCCCGAAAAGCTCGAGGAAGGCCAGCAGATCCGGCTAAAGGGCCAGGGGGCTCCGTCCCCGTTTGGTGAGTCCGGCGATGCTCTGGTCACTGTCCGTTTTGCCAAGAGCAAACAGTTTCGCCGCGACGGGATGGACGTGCGTGTCGACGTGCCGATCGCTTTATATGAAGCGGTCCTGGGCACCAAAATTCGTGTCCCGACATTGGACGGCTCGGTTGAACTCAGCCTGCCCCCCGGCGTCGACACGTCCAAATCGTTGCGGCTAAAGGGCAAGGGCCTTTACGGCGACGGCGATTTGTTCGTCAATCTCAAAGTGGTTTTGCCACCCGGCGGCGATCCCGATCTCGAAAGCCTGATGCGCTTCTGGCGCGACCAGAAACCCTACAAGGTGCGCGAGGCCTAGGGGCAGGTGTGGTTGCTGGATTTTGTTCAACAGCAGGCCCGTCGTAGTGGTGGGCCAACGAGTTCGCTGGAGGTGAGACAGCCTAGCGGCGAGGCGGAGTGGTTAGAACCCAAATACCACTCCGGGTTTGGCGACCGCAGCAGGCTGGCAAACCCGCACTGGAGCCGGAGCGGGCTTGGGCGCGGCGGCGATGGCTTTGACCACTGCTGGCGCTGGCCTAGCGGGGGCGCTGGGCTTGGGGCCTGGACGCGGGAGCCTATTCGTTGCGACTGTGGGAGAAAATTGCTCATTGGCAGGGCTTCCGCCTGGCCGCCAATGAGGAATGTGCTTGTCCCCGATTGGACCCCTATGGGTCCAGCGCCCAGGGTACTTGCTCATCGGTGAGCATCTCTGCCAGGAATTTCGTTCTCCGTGGCTCAGGAAAGTCCTTCAACAATTGTCGCATATATTTGCGACTAACTTCCCCATACCCAACATTGATGATCTCATCATAAAACACTTTATCCCACATGGCGACATCGTCATTAATATTAAGTAGTTCATTCGCAACAGACATAATATTTATATTATCTGGGCAGGAACTATAACCAAATATCGATCCAGAACGTGTTTCATAAAAGTAATTTCCACCATATTTGTCGAAATTGTCACTTTTGAACATAGATGAAATATCATCATAGGATGAA
The DNA here is from genome assembly GCA_943372435.1 of Devosia equisanguinis. GTDB lineage: Bacteria > Pseudomonadota > Alphaproteobacteria > Rhizobiales > Devosiaceae > Devosia > Devosia equisanguinis_A. Next base: position 171,914 of record CALRYQ010000003.1, on the reverse strand, counting down.
TATAGAATTTCCTCTTCGGAACCGCCCTCGCCAAGGTATGTTATAAAAGAATCGCCGGGGTGCAATTGCGCTGATCTAGAGAATATAAATGTTCGGGGTTCACGTATATCACTCAAAACGTCGGACAGCAGCGGGGTTCGGTGCTCTCCACTGGCGAACGGGGCCGACGACACGTGCTCTAATATGCCGTCGAAGCAACGACGAACATCTGGGGTTAATTTGCTGATCAAAAGTAATCATCCCTCACTTTGTAGGCAATGCCTCCACTATTGTCCCGAACTTCGATCGTCGGCACCCCAAGACTTGTGGCGACCGGATAGCCATTCGCTACTCCGTGGTCAGGAAAGTCGACGCGCAGACGGCCCCCGCCTACGTGCTGGAGGTTGACACATGCCGCGTCGGCAGCCCCAGTCATGACATTGGTGACAACGCGCCCTTGGCCGAGATTGTCGATTGTTGGAACGGAAAGTTTATCACGCAGCGCGCCGTTCTCAAGCACTTGATACTTTATCGGTTGCGGAGTCTTGCCCTCGGTTATCACCAACCGACCCAAATCACTTAGGACCTTTGGATCCTGATTGCAGTAGCGGTCCCGCTCCACGGTCGACGCGACGGCCGAACCGGCAGCGTATGCCGCTATACCCGCCCCCATCCATAAGACGCCCTCCCATAGGACTGCTGCGATTCCGGGGATCGCGGGGGCGAGGAAGGCCTGATCTTGGCGGTGGTCGATGGTGCTGGGTCTGGCCCCACCATTTCCATTGGCGGGTGGTTGAGCTCGGAGGGCGCTTACGCCATTGTTTGTTGGCGGACGGCCGCTGGGCGGCAGCGTGACCTCAGAGCGCTGTCCCTCCCGCTGGGCTGTGGTGGTGTAAGCGGAGACTGCGCTGGCCCCGCCATTTCCATTGGCGGGTGGTTGAGCTCGGAGGGCGCTTACGCCATTGCTGGTTGGCGGACGGCCGCTGGTCGGCACCGTGACCTCAGAGCGCTGTTCCTGCCGCTGGGCTGTGGCGGTGTAAGCGGAGACTGCGGCGGATGGCGAGGCCGTGGACCTTGGAGCAGAGGCCGGGACACGGGGCGCAGTTGGTAGTACGACTGCCGTTCGTTGTTCTTGCCTTTGCGCTGCACCGGAAGCTGCGGCACTGGTTCTGATTACGGCTGGCGCTGGAGCTGGCCTGACGGGCGATGGCGCCGGCCTCGGGGGTGGGCTGCGCTGAGGCTGCGGCGCGGGAGACGATCTTTCACTTCTGCTGACGGGCATTCTACCCTCCAAAAACATGAACACAATAATTTGCAAAACTATTACAATTGCCATCCTGACAATGATCTAGTTGATAACGATTATTGTTTAACTAACAGTTTATCATGATATTCTGGAACGATGATTGTTATAGCGCTCGTATTTGGAGAAATGCGGATTCGAATGCTATCTATTACATTCGACATACAGACTTAATCGGCGCCTCGACGACGACGGAAATCGCTTCGAATTAATTGGGCAACGAAAAAGTATTGCCTTCGGCTCAGGCCTTGAACCTATTGAGCAGAACCGGACCATGATAATTGTGGCGAAGGGAATTGCAGCCGTGAACGATGGCATGGCCCTGCCCCAAACGCGCAGCCAGAGCTCTAGTTGGCGCGGCGCGCGCGTACGGGCTCATGCGCATCGCTTCGGTCTCGGCCGCCTGCGTGACCAACGAGCCATCGCCCTTAGGACGGGCCAGCGTTCAGTCGTTCCTCAGCCTAAGAGCGCGGCGCGGCGGCGCGCTCGAGGCGGTCATTGATCGCCTCGCCGAGCCCGTGCATTGGGATCGGCGCCACAGCAATGGATTTGGCGCCGTCAGCGTCAAGCTGGTGCAACATGGCAAACAGATTGCGCGCCGCTTCAACCAAATCGCCAGATGGCGACAGGTTCAATGTCCCATTGATCGATCCAAAACCGAGAAAGACCTCATCGCCTTTTGGTGCCAAAGCATTCAGCCGAACCGCAGCGTTAGGCGCGTAGTGGCTCGCTAACATGCCCGGCGCGACAATGGTCGGGCCCGAGTCAAAATCTTCGACGGGTTGACCGATGAAGTCCTCGATTGCTTGACGGGCCAAGGCACCGGCCCGCAATTGATAAAGGCGGTCGCCCTTGACGCTGATGATCGTTGATTCCACCCCGGCGCTGCAGGAGCCACCGTCAAGAACCGGCACGCGATTGCCAAATCCCAACCGGACCTGATAGGCGCTGGTTGGCGATAGCCGCCCGGAGGGATTGGCCGATGGGGCCGCCAGGGGCTTGCCGACCGCCGCCAGCAATTGCAGGGCCAGCGGGTGCGCCGGAATGCGAATGGCCACGGTATCAAGACCGGCGGTTGCGAGATCAGAAAGGTGCGCGCCTGCCATTTGGGGCAAGACCAGCGTCAGTGGTCCGGGCCAGAAGGCGTTCGCCAATTTTTCCGCCAATGGCGAGAACGCCGCCAATGTCTGCGCCATCGCCATATCCGCACAGTGGATAATCAGCGGGTTGAACCGTGGGCGATCCTTGGTTTGATAGATCGACAACACAGCATCGCTATCGGTGGCGTCGGCACCAAGACCATAGACAGTTTCCGTCGGAAACGCGCATAGCAAGCCGGCGCGCAGCAGCGCTGCGGCCTCATCCACTGTTTTCGGGTCGATCAGCTTGGTTTCGGTGTTCAAACTCATCCGCGCTGTTTGACAACCGCCCGCCTGCGCGTCAAGACGGTCTATCAGGCATTTGCCTTAGAAAGCAGACCAGCGGTGACGACGCTACTCATCAGCCAACCAAACTTTGACAGCCACCGGACGCCGGGTGGGCACCCCGAGCGGGCTGACCGCATTCGGGCCGTTGAGGATGCGTTGGGCAAGTCCCATTTCGACAAGCTGTTGCGCCGCCCTGCCCCGGCGGGAGATTTGTCGCTGGCGGATTTGGTTCATGGCCCTGGCTATGTCAAACGGTTGAGCGCCGCCCGACCGGCGGAAGGCATTGCCCCGCTCGACAGCGATACATTCATCTCGTCGGGCTCGCTTGATGCGGCATCCACGGCCCTTGGCGGTGCGCTGGCAGCGCTTGACGCGGTTATCATGGGGGAAGCGGATAACGCCTTCTGCGCCATCAGACCGCCGGGGCATCATGCTGAAATCGAGATGCCAATGGGGTTTTGTCTCGTCAACACCATTGCGATCCTGGCCCGCGAGGCGCAACGCAAATACGGGGCTGAACGGGTCGCCATTGTTGATTTTGATGTCCACCACGGCAATGGCACCCAAGATATATTCAAGAACGACCCGAGCGTCTTCTATGCTTCCAGCCACCAGATGCCGCTCTATCCGGGCACCGGCAAAGCCAGCGAAACCGGGGTCGGCAATATTCTCAATACGCCGTTGGACCCCAATACGGCCGGCGATGAGATGCGCTCTGCCTATCTAAACCGGGTGTTTCCGGCTTTGATCAACTTTTCTCCTGACCTCATTCTGATTTCGGCGGGCTTTGACGCCCATGAGCGCGACCCGCTGGCCCAGCTCAACTGGGTGGGCAGCGACTTTGCCTGGCTAACCGGTAAACTCATGGACATCGCTGAGCGTCAGTGCGGCAACCGGATTGTCTCGCTGCTCGAAGGTGGTTATGACCTCAAGGGGCTCGCCAATGGCGCATCGAGCCATGTCGCCATGTTGATGAATGGTGCGCTGGGCAATCTGGACGACTGAGCAGGAACCGCAAATGGCCGAACCAAGCAATGAAGACGTCAAGACAATGAGCTTTGAGGCGGCGCTCGCCCAGTTGGAAGAGATCGTCGGCAAGCTGGAAAGTGGCAAAGCCCCTTTGGCCGAGTCGATCGCAATTTATGAGCGGGGCGAAGCCCTCAAGTCCCATTGCGAAACCCTGCTAAAGACTGCTGAGGCGCGGATCGAAAAGATCACCTTGTCGCGTGATGGCAAGCCGGTTGGCACTGAGCCGCTTGACGCCTGATGACCTCCAAGGGTTTGCGCAATTTCCGCATCCTGTTGTGGGGCCTGGTTATTCTGGTGGCGCTGGCAGCAACGGCATTGTTCATATTTCGGCCCCCTGCCCGCCCGCTTGGCGTAACCGGCCAGAATTTTTCTGTGCCCTCCACCACTGGCGAAGTTTTTACCGCCAAGGATTTGGTCGGCACGCCGAGCCTGGTATTTTTCGGCTACACATTCTGCCCTGATGTCTGCCCGACGGTGTTGGCGCAAACCACAGCCTGGCGTCAACAACTCGGCCTAACGCCTTCAGATCTGCGGATCATTTTCACGACGGTTGACCCCGAGCGCGATACGCTGGAAACCGTCAAGGCCTATGTTGCCGGTTTTGATCCATCAATCATCGGATTGGTTGGTGACCCAGACCAGACCGAGGACGTCAAAGCGGCTTTCGGGGTCTATTCAGCCAAACGCGGCGAAGCCGGCGATCCCTATTATCTGCTTGATCATACAGCGGTCGTCTTTCTTGTCGCCGCCGATGGCAGTTTTCAGGACACCATTGCCTCTGACGAACTCACCGCTACAGCGCTGGCCAAGATCAAGCATTTGGTGGCCAAATGAGCGAACGTATCCGCATCGATCTGGCGCTGGAACAACGCGGACTGCTACCCAGCCGCGCCCGGGCGCGTGACGCTATTTTACGCGGTACGGTGACCATTAATGGGGTGGTGGCCGTTAAGCAGAACCAGATGGTCGGTCACAGTGATTTGGTGGCGTTGGACGACCCCGCCGCCCGTTACGTATCGCGCGCAGCGCTCAAACTCGATGCTGGGCTTGAAGCCGGCCAAATCGAGGTGACCAACAAGATCTGCCTCGACGTCGGTGCATCAACCGGTGGCTTCACCCAAGTGTTGATGGAGCGGGGCGCAGCAAAAATCTACGCGGTCGATGTCGGGCATGACCAATTGCATCAGCGCCTCAAAGGCAGCAACCGGGTGATTAGCCTTGAAGGTCTTAACGCCAAGGATTTGACCACGGCCCACATCGCTGAACCGATTGATATCCTTGTTTCCGATGTGAGCTTTGTTTCGGTCACCAAAATACTGGCCGCACCGCTGGCGCTTTGTGCGCCTGGCGCCGATGCCGTCATCCTGTTCAAACCGCAATTTGAAGTTGGTCGCCGCAATGTCGGCAAGGGCGGCATTGTCACTGACGAACAAGCGATCAACAATGCCCTGGCGGAAGTGATCGCCTTCATGGCCGATCATCAATTTGTCCATCGCCTGTCGATTGCCTCCCCGATTATGGGTGGTGACGGCAATACTGAAACGGTCGTTTTGTTCAAACGGACCTAGGATATACCAAAGCCCTACTCAGCCTGTTCATGGTGAAATCCGGTACCGCCTTCGCGCCCGGTCTGGCCACGATGCCGCAGGAAATGATCGGCCAAAACACATGCCATCATCGCCTCGCCTACCGGCACCGCGCGAATGCCAACACATGGATCATGGCGGCCCTTGGTGACGATATCGGTGTCAACATTGTCTGTGGTCACGGTCTGGCGCGGCGTCAGGATCGAGGATGTCGGTTTGACGGCAAAGCGCACGACGACCGGGTCGCCATTGGAAATACCCCCCAGGATGCCCCCCGCCTGGTTCGACAGGAAATAGGGCTTGGCAGGACCGGCACGCATCTGGTCGGCATTGTCGATCCCAGTCAGGCTAGCCGCCTCAAAGCCGGCGCCAATTTCAACCGCTTTGACGGCATTGATTGACATCATCGCCGAAGCCAAATCAGCGCTGAGTTTGCCATAGATTGGTGCCCCCCAACCGACAGGCACATTTTCGGCCACCACTTCGATCACAGCACCCACGGAATTGCCGGATTTTCGAATATCATCAAGATAGTCAGCCCAGAAAGACGCGGCTTTGCTGTCTGCACAAAAGAACGGGTTCTGGTCGACCTGGTCCCAGTCGAAATTTCCATAGTCAATCTTGTGCGGCCCGACTTGGACCAGACTGGCGCGGATACTGACCCCGCCGACCACCAACCGGGCAATGGCGCCAGCGGCCACCCGCGCCGCCGTTTCGCGGGCTGAGGTTCGCCCGCCACCACGATAGTCGCGGATGCCGTATTTTTGGTCGTAGGTAAAATCACCATGGCCGGGCCGGTATTTGTCGCGAATGTCGCCATAGTCCTTGGACCGCTGGTCCGTGTTTTCGATCAGCAGCGAGATCGGCGTTCCGGTGGTGCGTGGCCCGTCGGTGCGCTCATCCTCAAACACCCCAGACAGGATTTTGACAACATCTTCCTCGCGCCGCTGCGTCGTGTATTTGGACTGGCCGGGTTTGCGCCGGTCGAGGTCGCGCTGGATCAGGTCTGGGGTCAACCGCAGGCCCGATGGACAGCCATCAACCACCACGCCCAGCGCCGGGCCGTGGCTTTCGCCCCAGGTCGTAAAGCGGAACATCTGGCCGAAAGTGTTGAATGACATGGCGAACCCGTTGTGTTGCCGCTGTTCTAAGCGGGCAGGCCGAACGGGTCAATCAGGCGATATCATTCCAGGTGTTGGTCGCTGCGTAGAGCGTCATGCGTCCGGGGGTAAAATGGGCGATCGCGCCCTGGGGTGGCGGCCAATTAACAACCTCACCCCGCGGCGCGCCTTCGACCAAATGCCGCAACACCCGCAACACGCCGCCATGGGCGACGACGACCGCGTGCCGGGTTAACACCTGGGCAAAGTCGATTAAACGCGCCGCCACATCGTCGTAGTTTTCGCCAAGCGTCGGCCGGAAGTGCCAGTAGCTGGCATCGCGTTCACCTGGGGCCAGCGCCATCTCGCGATTGATTTCGGCATGAAGGCGCCCTTCGAGCGCACCGAACGAGATTTCAATCAAACGTTTGTCGACTTGCACCGGTGGCAATGGCAGGTAGAAGGCCGCCCGCATCCGCTCCATCGTCTCAACTGCCCGGCCAAGCGGCGACACGAACCAACTCAGGGATGTCGGGTCAACTTCGTCGCGCTCCAATAATTCGCGCAGCAGCACGCCATTGGCGTCAGCCTGCCTTTGGCCGACGTGATTGAGAGGAATATCCATACTGCCCTGGTACCGCTGCTCGCGATTCCAATCGGTCTCCCCGTGCCGGGCAAAATAGAAGTCCGGCCAATTGATCATCGCCATTTTTGGTTCCAGCCGACAGCCCAACTATTCCGTTGCGGGCTCGACATTATCGAGCAGTTTCATGCCAACGACGCTAAAGCCTGCGTCGACATAGTGGATTTCGCCGGTGACGCCGCTGGCAAGGTCGCTCAAAAGATACATCGCTGCACCACCAACGTCATCGGTGGAGACGTTTTTGCGCATCGCCGAATTGGCTTCCTGCCAGTGCAACATGTCGCGAAGGCCCGAAATACCCGACGCTGCCAGGGTCTTGATCGCGCCAGCGGAAATGGCGTTCACCCGAATGCCGTTCTTGCCCATATCAACTGCCAGGTAACGCACCGATGCCTCCAACGCGGCCTTGGCGACACCCATAACATTGTAATTCGGCACATATTTGACAGCGCCATAATAGGTCAGCGTCAGCAGCGATCCGCCCGGAGACATCAATGCTTCGGCGCGTTTGGCAACCGCCGTAAATGAATACACCGAAATGTTCATGGTCAGCGCAAAATTGGCTGGCGAGGTGTCGATATAGCGGCCTTCCAGCTCGTCCTTGTTGGAAAACCCGATGGCATGAACGACGAAATCGAGGCTGCCCCAGCGCGACTTGATTTCGGCAAAGGTCTTGTCCATTGCGGCTTCGTCGCTGACGTCGCACTCGACCAAGAAGTCGGAGCCGACTTCGGCGGCCAAAGGCTCGACCCGGCGCTTCAGGGCTTCGCCCTGATAGGAAAAGCACATCTCGGCACCCTGAGCGTGGAGCGCCTTGGCAATCCCCCAGGCGATCGAACGATTGTTCGCCAAACCCATAATCAAGCCGCGCTTGCCTGCCATCAAACCATTGGCCATCATCAAATTCCTCGTCACCTGTTTGCCCGGTTGTGGCACAGGCAAGCGGGGCGGGCAAGGTTTGCCTTCCCAGCAACCCCCACCACATTTATGCTCATGCCATGACCCTTTCCGCCGCCGAAATCATCGCCGCCTTTGTCAATATCGTCGGCCAAGCCAATGTGGTGTCCGATCAAGCCCAAATGGGCAATTACCTCAACGAACCGCGCAAGCGCTTTCATATGCCAGCGTTGGCGGTGGTGCTGCCCGAAAGCGTTGGGCAGGTGCAGGACATTGCTCGTTTCGCCAATGCAAATGGGGTCGCTCTGATCGCCCAGGGTGGCAATACCGGCCTCGTGGGGGCGCAGGTTCCGCTTTATGGCACCGAAGTTATCGTCAGCCTGTCGCGATTGAACCGGGTTCGCGCCATCGACCCGGCAGCCGGAACTATGACGGTCGAGGCGGGCATGATCCTTGAAGACGCGCACAAGGCGGCGGAGACGGTCGGCACCATGTTTCCACTGTGGATTGCCTCGCAGGGGTCAGCGCGGATCGGGGGGGTGTTGTCGTCCAACGCCGGGGGCGTCAACGTCCTCGCCTATGGCAATGCCCGCGAACTGTGCATGGGTATCGAGGCGGTTCTGGCCGACGGTCGGCTCTATAACGGTTTGAATTCACTCAAGAAAGACAATACCGGCTATGACCTTAAGGACCTGCTGATTGGGGCTGAAGGCACGCTTGGCATCATCACTGCCGCGACCTTGAAGATATTTCCGCAACCGCAGGATTACGAAACCGCTCTGGTCAACATCTCCGGGCCCGATGCAGCGCTGGAATTGTTTCAATCCTTACGGGAACGCCTCGGGACGCGGCTGAATGCGTTTGAAATCATCCCGTGGATCGGGTTGGATTTCCAGCTGCGCCACGCCATGCTGGACCGTGACCCCACTGCGGGTCCATCGCCCTGGTATGGTTTGATTGAAGTGTCGCGGATGCAGGGGGGGATTTCGGGGACATTGCAGGCAGCGCTCGAATCCGCCTTTGAAACCGGGACCTTAAGCAACGCGGTGCTGGCCGAATCACTGGCTGAGCGCACCCGCATGTGGGCCTTTCGCGAACAAATGAGCGAATGCCAATCGCGCGAGGGTGCCTCCATCAAACACGATGTCTCGGTGCCGATCGCCGCGATCCCGCGCCTGATCGAGCAAGGCATAGTCGCTGCTGAAGCCTTGATTCCCGGCATTCGCGCCGTCCCCTTTGGGCATATGGGGGATGGCAATATTCACTTCAATTTCAGCCAACCCATTGGCGCCGATGCGAAATTATTCATGGCGGCGGCGGAGCCCCTGCACGCGGCGATCTACCAGCTGGTGCTCAAACTGGGTGGCTCGGTGTCGGCCGAACATGGAATTGGTCAGCTCAAAACGGAATTGTTGAACCAGGTCAAAGACCCGGTGGCGCTGGAGATGATGCGCGCAATCAAAAAGGCGCTGGACCCCCAATCCATCCTCAATCCGGGAAAAATGCTTGGCAAAAGCTGAGCCTAAAAAAGGTCCAGCTGGCGCTTGGAATTGCCAGCTTGCTGGACTTCTTGCGACCTGTTGAGGGTGATCGGCTCGATCAGGCTGACGTCGTCCATCCGCGCCGAATTGACCCTGGTGGATACCGGGTGGAATTTGACCACGCCGTCCGGCAGGGGTTGCGCCAATTCATACGCCGTCTTGGCGCGGACGTCTAAAACATCGAGCCATTGATCAATCGCCTCGCCGCGCAACACGGCCGGCATCCGATCGTGGATCACTGCCAGATCCGGGTTGGCCGGAACCGTGATGGTGGCGACAGTATCCACCTCCTCCCCTTCAGGACCGGACCAGATCGAATACAGCCCCGCCAGCGCCATTGGCTGGTCGTCCTTAAGGGTGATGTAAAACGGCTGCTTGGTTTTGTCCGGTCCGGTGCGCCATTCATAATAGCCACTGGCCGGGATGATGCAGCGGCCGTGTTTGAGCAGGTCGCGGAACGCTGGCTTTTCAGCCATCGATTCGACCCGGGCGTTGATGATCAGTGGAAAATCACGCGGGTCCTTGACCCAACGGGGCACCAGGCCCCAGCGGGCAAAATGACCCAGGCGGCGCCCTGACTCCTCCCAGATCGCCGCGACCGGCTGCGTCGGGGCAATATTATAGCGCGGCACCAGCTCAATCGTGTTCAGCAGTTTGAACAATTGCGCCATCTGCTCCGGCGGCAGAGTGGCCGCATAGCGCCCGCACATGATTGGCTCCGCCATCGGTGAATTTTATCCCCGACGACCGTCGAGGGTGTCGGAAGGTAAGCGGTGATTGCCGTTTTGGCTAGGACGGCTCTCAGCCGGTCGGCAATTTTGTCGCAACGCGCGGTCATCGCTCCCGGCCGGGGACTATGCCCCGGCCGGGTCGCTGCCGGTCAGTCGGCTGTGAAGTGGTTCATCGCCACGACTTTGGTGATCATGGCCATGAGCGGGGCAAATTCCGGATCAGCCATAACCCGTTTCCCAGCCGCTATCGCCGCCGCGTGGTTTTCCCAGGTGACATAGTCGGTAAAAAGGTTGGGCTGGTCGTGAGCGATGAGAGCCTGCCAGCTGACAAATCCTGGAAAGCTCTGAACCGCTTTCATTGCTTGCTTGCGGGCAGCCCGGGCGGCTGCGCCATCGGTGACTTCATAGACAACAAGTTCGATTGAGGGATGGTTCACTTGGGACTCCTATTGTTTTGCGAATGGGTGGAGTAAACCAGTGTTCAACTGACAGGCTTATGGCCATTGAATTGGGGCATTGGTGAAAAATGCGCGCGGCAGACCGACTCTTCCGCATCATTCAAATGATGCGCGCCAAAAGCGGGGTGGTGACGGCACGCGAGATTGCCGAGGCGATGGAGGTGTCGCAACGGACCATCTATCGCGATATGGAGCATTTGATCGCCTCGGGCGCTCCAATTGATGGTGAGCGTGGCATTGGCTATTTGCTGCGGGAAAAATTTGACGCGCCGCCGCTGACTTTTACCTTCGAGCAGTTGGAAGCCCTGGCTTTTGGCGTCCGCGCCGTGGTCATGCTGGCCGACGATAGCTTTGCCCGGGCGGCCCGCGAGGCGTTGGGCAAAATCGAAGCGAACCTGCCCGCCGAGCATGTCATAAGGCTGCGCGAAGCGCCCTACCGCGCCTTTCGTTCTGCCCAACAGGCCAAACCGTCGCCATTGCTCAAATCGGCGCGCGCTGCCCTGCAAACCAAAAGCAAGCTGCAGATTTCCTATGCCAATGCCGAGGGGGTGCAGTCGGAGCGCGTCATCTGGCCGCTTGGTCTGACGGTATTTGGGGTCAATTGGCTGCTGACCGGATGGTGCGAAATGCGCCAGGACTTTCGAGATTTCCGCATTGACCGGATCACATCCATGCAGGTCCTGCCCGAGCATTTTGTCGCCACCGAGGAACGGTCGCTAAAGACCTACCTCGCCGGGCTCGAGGTTTGATCGCAACCAACTGAGATGCTCTGCCCCGCCGCAAATCGCGCTAGGTTGGTGGGTCTCGAATCGTATGGAGGGTCGATGTCGCCCTATGCTGCCAGCGTCGCTTTGATCAAGGAGGGCAAGGTGTTGCTGATTCAGCGGGCGTTTGCGCCTTATCAAAATTTGTGGACGCTGCCGGGTGGGCGGATCGAAGCCGGCGAAACCATCGAGCAATGCGCCGCGCGCGAAATTCGCGAAGAGCTGGGCTTGGTGGTGTCTGATTTGCAGCCCGTGTTGACCCAGGCATTGGGGCAGAATCAACAATTTTTGTTGGCCGTGTTTGCCAGCACGAATTTTGAAGGCGAGATCGTGGCATCAACCGAAGTCAAAGCCTGGCAATGGTTGCGCCCGGACGCCATTGGTGGGCTGCGCACCACGTCTCGGCTCGACCAGGTGTTGCAAAGGGCATTCGCACTGTTGCCGCAAAACTGATAAACAGCAGCGGGGCCTGATTGCCGGATTACAAATTGCGCATCTTCAAGATTTTGTTGCCACTGATCCTTGCCTGCGGGCTTGCAGCCCCCGCCTGGGCGATTGATCCGCTGTATCAACGCCAGATGGAACGGCTGTCGGAAATGCTGGGGAGCCTCTATTTCCTGCAACCCCTGTGTGAGACCGCTTCTGAGGACTGGCGCGCCCAGATGGACGAATTGATTGGCCTGGATGAACCCGACGAGGATCGTCGGCAACGGCTGATTGGGGCGTTTAATGGCGGGTATGTTGCCTTTTCGCGGCTGCACCGAACCTGCACGTCCAGCGCGCATGAGGCGCTGACGCGCCTATTGGTTGAGGCCGAAAAGACGGCGCGGGAAATCCACGCGCGCTTTGCCGAGTAATGGTGCGGCGTGCGTCCTGGCCATTATTGCCTGCAATCGCTGCGGCAGCGTTAACCTTTGGGTCACTTCTGGCAGGCCATCGCCCTAAACCCATGCTAGGACGCTGCCATGAGCATGACCAAACCAATGTTTCCAGCCAATGCGGCGTTGGGCACCCTTGACCAAGACCAAAGCGAGCGGCAGCTGGCATTGGAATATCTGGCTGAGGCGTGGAACACCGCCGAGGACGCCGGCGTTGAAAGCGTCGCTTTGGCGCACGCCTCGCTGTTTGCGGCCCTGGCGACCTTTGTCAAACTTCATGGCGATGATGGCACCGCCCATTTGATCGAACTCCTGCCCGATCGCATTCGCGCCGGCGAATACAATCTCGATCGCAATCTGCAATAGGGGCAAAAGCGATGACGGGGCGTAAGCCGGGCTAGTCCTGCCCGGGCAGCGCCTCGAGGAAGCGCATGGGCTGACCCGTAGACGGGGTCACCAACTCGCCCTGCCACATGACGGTTTTACCCCGCACAATGGTGCCGACCGGCGATTGGACGTGGTCACAAACAAGCCTAGTGGTCCTGAGGGCGTTGGTATCCGCTTGGTGCCACCGCAAACCCTTTAACTGGTGTCGAATCGAGACTGCTTTCCGTTGATAGGGCCAAAAGCCGCCGGTCAGCGACCCACCCCAATGCGGCCGGTCTGAAACCGACCCCAAATCGGTCATTCGGTGCACCGGCAGCAATCTCTAAAACCTGCTAGTGCGGGGGGCCTGGGGCAAAGGGTCAAAAGTGAAATCCGCATGCGGCGGCAAAACATGTAGTTTTTAGTCGTATTCTGCCTCTTGAGGTTCAGGCGCCAATAGCGGTCCGGATCGCCTCAATCATAGAGCGTTTGGCCATCAAACCTTGGTTCGGCCGCCATCTTGCGCAGGGCGGCGATTTCGTCGGCTCGGATCGGCTCTCTAAGCTCCTGCTGTGCCGTGTTGCTGAGCAAGTCTGAATAAATCTTCCCGTTTATCTCATAGCCCGCGATGAACCATTGCTCACCCCAATTGAAGTCGATGTTGCAGTCTCCGTCACCCCAGGTCATGTACACAGGAATGATGGCGCCGACCTCTGGGCCGACAATCGGCGTATCGACACGAAACAGGGCAGCGGCGACGTCCTCATATACCGTGCACCCAGGTGCTGATGCTGACACCCAATTGTAGCCACCAAACTCCTCGTTGATGCAGGCGGCCGGCATAGTGCCGATCAATATTTCTCCACTCTCAGTTTCCCAGCCAGTCACGGTGCCCCCGAAAATCGTCGACAAGCCGGCCATCTGCTCAGCGACAGTGGGGTATCTCTTTGGGGGCACAATACTACAAGCAAAGGCCGGCGCCCCGCTGGCTCCAAGCAACAGACCCATCGTCAGCGCGATATGCGGCCACTTCCCTTTGGATCTCATCGACATATCCTTCAACAAACGACCCAGATGGATGCACAAGGATTATGTCTGCTTTCGCGCTTTTTGCAATAGAATCGGACGGTCCCCTTCCCACCCCAATACTGACGAAAACCGTCGAGAACCTACCTCACGCCGCCGGCAGCGCCTCTTGAAACCGCATTGGCTGCCCTGTCGATGCCGTCACCAGCTCGCCCTGCCACATGACGGTTTTACCGCGCACAATGGTGCCGACCGGCCAACCGGTGACCCTGACGCCATCATAGGGGGTCCAGCCGACCCGACTGGCCACATCGGCATTGGTGATGGTGTGCTGGCGTTTGAGATCGATTATGGTGAAATCGGCGTCGTAGCCCACAGCAATGCGACCCTTATTGGCGATGCCAAACAGCCGGTTTGGACCATGGCTGGTCATATCAACAAACCGGGCCAGGCTCAGGCGACCGGCATTCACATGGTCGAGCATGATCGGCACCAGCGTTTGCACCCCGGTCATGCCGGAATGGGATGCCGGGTAGGCATGGTCTTTTTCCGCGCGCGTATGGGGCGCGTGGTCGGAGCCCAGGATATCGGCGACGCCATTAGCGACGCCCGCCCAGATGCCGGCGCGATGTTTGGCGTCGCGTACCGGCGGGTTCATCTGCACATAGGTGCCCAGCCGGTCATAGGCGGTCTCGTCCAGCGTCAGGTGATGCGGCGTCACTTCGACGCTCGCCACATCCTTGTGGTCGGCGAGGTACACCATTTCCTCTGCCGTCGAGATATGCAGCACATGGATCCGTTTGCCGGTTTTGCGGGCCAGCGCAACCAGCCGCTTGGTTGAGCGCAGGGCCGTCTCTGGATCGCGCCAAACCGGGTGGGATGACGGATCGCCGGGGATGCGCAAATGCTTGCGCTCTTCCAGCCGGTATTCGTCTTCGGAATGGAAAGCGGCGCGGCGCGAAATGGCGCGGAGGATGGCTTCAACGCCATCATCGTCGGGCACCAGCAGCGAGCCGGTGGACGAGCCCATGAACACCTTGACGCCGGCACAGCCGGGCAGCTTTTCCAGCACCGCCAGCTCGCCGACATTGTCGTGGGTGCCGCCGATGTAAAAGGCGAAATCGCAATGCATCCGATTGGTGCCAGCGGCGATTTTGGCCTCGAAGGTCTCCCGGGTCGTGGTCAGCGGATTGGTGTTGGGCATTTCGAAGACGCCGGTCACACCGCCCATGACGGCGGAGCGGGAACCTGATTCGAGATCTTCCTTGTGGGTCAGGCCAGGCTCGCGGAAATGCACCTGGGTATCGATGACACCCGGGAGAATGTGCAGGCCTGCACAAGCAAGAGTTTGATCGGCCGTGTCGCCGAGCAAGGCGCCCAGGGCGACGATCCGGCCATTGCGGACGCCAATATTGCTTTGGCCTTCCCCGTCGTGATTGACCAGCGTGGCATCCTTGAAAATTACATCATAGTGCGCCATGTCTTGGTCCCGCCCCGCGATCGATGATAGCCGGTTTAGCGGATGAGGCACATCAAGGGCAAGCAAACATGACGACTTCCTGGCGTGCTGATCGTGCGGGTTTTCGGTTTTCCGGGCCAGATGCCCACAAGCTCCTCAACGATGTGGTGACCGGGCCAATTCCCAATGGTGGCGAGGGCGCCGGGCGCTGGGCCCTGCTGTCGCCACAGGGCAAGATACTGGCCGAGGGGTTAAGCGGCTGGGCCGAGGACGGCTGGTGGCTGGATGTGCACCAATCCGTCGCCGATGATTTTTTCAAGCGCATGAAGATGTATCGCCTGCGCGCCAATGTGGTGATCGAGGACATGCGGGCCACCCATGCCATTGGCTGGTCAGAACAGGCTGTGACCGGCGCCATTGCGCATCAGGATCGGCTGGGCTGGCGCATGATTGCGCCCGTGGAGACAACGACCGCGTGGCTGCCCACCGACACCGATTTTGCGCGTACCCGCATCGCCGCTGGCATTGCCGAGCTTGGGCAGGATTTTGCCGCCAACGAGACTTTTGCCCATGATATGGGCCTCGACCTGCTCGACGGCATCGATTTTTCCAAAGGCTGCTATGTCGGGCAGGAAGTGGTGAGCCGGATGAAGCACCGCGGGACGGCAAGGCGTCGACCCATTATCGTGTCCGGCATAGACGCTTTGGCGGGCAGCGCGGTCATTGCCGGTGGCCGGGACGCCGGTGTGATCGGCAGGGTGGTGGATGGCAAGGCCATTGCGCTGCTGCGGCTGGATCGCATCAATGATCCTCAGGCGGTGACCATCGCCGGACAACCGGTCAGCGTCGCGTTGCCCGACTGGGCCAGCTATCAGTTTGGCGAGACCGCCAGCGAGGACTAGGCGGCGCTTCGCGAATCATTGCCCGGCGGCTAGCGTCTGTCCATCTGCACTGGAGCCGATGAGGGAACAGATGGCACGCGGCAAAGACCGGGCCTGGCAACGCATGTTGTCCGGTAGAAGGCTGGATATCCTCGACCCCTCCCCGCTTGACGTAGAGCTGAGCGATATCGCCCATGGCCTGGCCCGTGTGGCGCGTTGGAACGGGCAGACCCAAGGCGACTACCCGTTTTCGGTGGCGCAGCATTCGGTGCTGGTGCTCGAGCTGTTTTGTGAACACCAGCGCGACGCGACCCCTGCGGCACGTCTGCACGCCCTGCTCCATGACGCGCCCGAATATGTGATGGGTGACATCATTTCCCCGTTCAAGGCCGCCATGGGCGGCAATTACAAGGAGGTCGAAAACCGCCTGCTCAGCGCCGTGCATTTGCGCTTCTCGCTGGCGGCGGTGCCTGCGAGCGGGCTGGTCAAGCAGATCAAGAAGGCCGACCGGGAGGCCGCCTATTTTGAAGCGGTGCATCTTGCCGGGTTTGAGGCCGAAGAGGCGCGGCGGTTTTTTGGCGAACCCAGCCTGCCCGAATTTGATCTGGACCAGTTCAATCAATTGATCCGCCCATGGCCGACCCGGCAGGCCCATGACCGGTTTATCGAGACCTTCGAGGCCCTCAGCGCCCAACTTTGATGGCCCTGAGGCGTCAAAATTAAGCTTAACAAAGGATGAACTTTGCGCGTCGCCCTCAAATTATGATTACTGAAAAGTGAAGATTTTTCAGTTAAACATTTTTGGGGTATGTCGTGATTTTGCCCACTCGTCAGGTCCTTGTCGGCCTCGTACTCGGCGCAGTTTGCGCCAACGCCTTGGCGGCGATCGGACCAGGTTTTGTGCTGCCGGCGTTCGGGGACGAGCAGGCGGCTGGCTTTGATACGTCGCGTCTCGTCCATGTCAACGCGGTGGACTACACCGTCGACTATGATTCCAGCGTCTCCAAGACCCCAATTGCGCAATCGCGGATCAAAAAAATTGAAAAGGGCCAGGTCAGCTATGTGGACATCATCACCACATCGACAGGCACCTATTCAACCGACGGGCTGTTTTCCAACAATGTGAAATATCCAGGCATCGAGGTGAACCGCGTTCCCGCAGTGTGGACTGGTGCAATCTCGTCTTGGGGTGGCACCGGGCAGTGGATCACGCTGCCGCTTTTGGATGCATCGTCCATAACCTGGCTGCGGGCGGGCGCCAACATGATCATGTCCGCTCGCAATTTCACCTGCATCCACACGCCTTTCAGCTGGTCCTGCTAGGCGGCAGCGGGAAACGCATTCTGGTCAATGCCTGAGTGCGTTTTCACACGATCTCCATGGGTTAGCCGAATTTCCAACCGTATTTGAACCGGTAGAAAATATGCAGGCCAATCTGGGTCATTTTGTGCATTCTCGGGGCCCAACGCGGACTGACATAGGTGGCATGGTAGTGCGTTGCCTCGGCCACCTCCGTGAGGTAGAGATCGCCATCAGTGACCTTTTTAGCGATGTCCTGGGCTTGAACCCAGGCACTTCGATCGGTGACGGTTTCGGGAATGCCATCGCAGGCGAATGAGAACTGGCACGAGTTTCGGCGCTGCTCGTTTTCAAACACCACGCCGCAAATGGTATCGGGATAGAGCCGGTGCTTGGTGCGGTTCATGACCACCTGGGCCACTGCCACCTGACCACGATAGCTTTCGCCACGGGCTTCGAAATACACCGCTGTCGCCAGGCACCATAGCTCCTTGTCCGAGACCGCCACCTTGTCAGTGGTCCCGTATTCACCGGTGATGGGCGCAATAGCGCGCGCATAGGCAAGCTCGGCCGAGGCCATAGCGGGAATGGGTGCGATTGATAGGGGCGCGGCCGCGTCGATGGCGGTGAGCGCCCCGACCTGACCGAAGTCGATGGCGGCAACTGAAATGCGCGGACCAGAGTCTTGCGTGGGAGTGGCATCCGCAAAACGGGTTTGGCCCGGATCGGTTGGATCGGGTGGGGGCGCGCGCAACGCTGCAAGGCGCATTCGCACTTCGGCAAAGCCGCGGGCGACCGTCAGGACGTCGACTTCGGGGCGAAAACGGGCGGTTTTCTGTGAACGGTTCGGACCGCTAAACCCGCCGGATTCAAATAAATTGCCGACCGAACCGGTAATGATGGCGTCGGTTCCCGAGTAATGAATGCTCGCTTGGGGCAATGCCTGGGCCACAAGCTCAACCGCGTCGCGAAGCCGGGTTGATGGGCCCATCGCAGCGGCGGTCAGACCCACATAGCTGAGGCCAACAAGCACCGCCCCCACCAAATATTTGGCAAAGGCGACCCCTGTACGAGCCGCTCTGGCGGCGTGCTTGTGCACAGCCGGCCGGTGTGGATTGGCCATAAACGCTACTCAACTCAACTCAACGCAACAAAACTAATCGCCGGCGAAAGTGACGCAAAAATGCCGACGAATATGATTGTGTCCTATTAGGGTTAGCAGCGGGTAAACGGGGATAGCGGCAGGGCCAAGGAACTGGCGCGGCGGCAAAATGGCAAGGTTAGGGCAGGCTATTCGAGGTCTGGTATATCGCCATAGCGAACCAGTTCGACCGGGTCACCGAATTCGCCCAAATCGGGATCGGCAGTGCGCGACCAGGCGATGACGCCGGCATGGCGCTCCGAAAGGTCGCGGGCATGACGCTTGGCACGGTCCTCGGTTTCGAACTGCACCGGGTCCATGGCCGGGCCCAACATGCCGTCATCGCCAATATCAAAGGCCAGCACGACGATCAGCTTGGGCTTGGGGGCGTTCATGGGTTTACTCGCAGGCTGAACGGATCGGCGCGACCGCTGCCTCAGCACCATCGACACGGAACCGCACTGAAAGCGAGCGATAACTGAACGGGGTGGTGCGCACCAATAGATTGGTGGTTCCTTCCAGCGTGTCGAGGAAAGCCGCGGCGGTGGCGGTTGTGTCCATCACCAGCGACAGATTGTCGGCCGCCACCGGCAGGATCAAGGTGCGCGCCGTTTGCAGGTCAGACTGCAAGGTGATCCCAGAATCCCGGCCTGTCGCCGACAGCTTGTGCCCGGCAAAAGCAAACGCCACCGACAAGGTCCCGGCCTCGCACGACACTGTCATCGTCGCCAAGCCCCGCCCATTCGGGCGCGCCGGGATCAATTGCTCCGAACTGAACACAATTGAGATGGCGTCTGCCGGATCATGCAGGCCTCGAAACAATTGGTCGTAACAAATGAGACGCTGGGAATTATCAGCGATCGTGGCGCAAGCCTGCCCGGAATCCTGCGAAAACGCCGGAACCGGGAAAGCCAATAGCAGCGGCAGCAAAGCGATGGCGGTCAAACTTTTCACGATGTCGCTCGTCTCCAAAGGCGCCATCAGGTGTGGACGCTGCTGCGAACTATATAGGGCCAGTTGACCGCCAATTTAAGCTCTGGTCTGGGCAAGAGTCAGCCGCGCGATCGGCACACGATAGGGCGAGCAACTGACATAGTCGACGCCCAGCCCGGCAAAAAACCGCAGTGAGGCTGGATCGCCCGCATGTTCGCCGCAAATGCCAATCTTGAGCTTGGGGTTGGCCGCCCTTCCCCGGGCGATGGCAATCGCAATCAGCTCGCCGACGCCCTTCTCGTCGATACTGACAAACGGGTCGCGTTCGTAAATGCCCTTGCGTTGATAGGCGGCCAAAAATGTTGGCGCGTCGTCGCGAGAAATACCAAAGGTTGTCTGGGTCAAATCATTGGTCCCAAACGAGAAAAAATCGACCATTTGAGCAATGTCGCCAGCGCGCAGACAGGCGCGGGGTAGCTCGATCATCGTGCCGAAGGAGAATCTGACCCGATCGGAACGCAACAATCCGGAGTTTTCGGCGATGGCCAAGACCCGCTCGCGAACAAATCCCACTTCGGTGGCGGTGGATACGAACGGCACCATCACTTCGACTGAAACCGGCTCGGCCTGGGTTTCGGTGGCGGCACGGGCACCGGCCATAACCGCCTGCATCTGCATTTGCAGGATTTCGGGATAGGTAATGGCGAGCCGAACACCGCGATGACCGAGCATCGGATTGACCTCGGCCAGCCGATCCAATCGGAGCCGCAAGGCTCGAACGGCTAGGCCGAGCGAGGCCGCGGTGTCGTCGATATCCTCATCGGTGCGGGGCAAAAACTCGTGCAATGGCGGATCAAACAGTCGCACGGTGACCGGCAGGCCCTTCATGGTCGAAAACAGCGCCGAATAATCGCCAGTCTGGAAATCCACCAGGCCATTAATGGCACGGCTGCGGTCATCCTCGTCTTCGGACAGGATCATCCGGCGCAACGCCACCATGCGTTCGGGCGAAAAGAACATGTGCTCGGAGCGAGCCAGGCCAATGCCTTCAGCGCCAAAGCTGAGTGCCGTCCGCGCCGATTCGACGGTTTCCACATTGGTCCGGACCGCCACGGAACGGCTGGCGTCCGACCAGCCAAGCAAGGTGCTGATGGCGCCACCAATATGAGGCTGCGCCAGGGCGAGCGTGCCGACATAGACACTGCCGTCGCCGCCATCAATGGTCAGGCGGTCACCGGCACGGAACTCCCGCTCGCCGATGCGGCAGGTCATGTCGGCCAGATTGACCGACAGCGTGCGGACGCCCGCCACACAGGGCTTGCCGGTGATGCGCGCAATCACCCCGGCATGGCTGGTCATGCCACCACGGGCCGTCAAAATGCCGGTTGCCGCCTTCATGCCCTCGATATCGGACGGACCAGTTTCGGTGACCACCAGAATACAATGCTTGCCCCGCGCCCGCAGGCGCTCGGCATCCTCAGCGCTGAACACGATGGCACCGCTGGCGGCGCCAGGCGCCACGCCAAGCCCTTTGGCAACCGCCGAAATTCCCTGGCTGGACTTCAGACGCGGATGCAACAACTGCACCAGCCGGGCCGGATCGACTCGCGACACCGCGTTTTGAGGGGTCCACACTTTGCGCGCAACGCGGTCCACCGCCGCCTCAAGCTCAGCGGCGGCGCTGGCCTGTACGGGCCGGGCGGACAGGAACTGCACCTGCCCGCGCTTGACCGCAACCAGACACTGCAAATGTCGGCCCGCTTTGCTGTCGAGCAGATTGACCAGCGCATCAACCGTTTCGGGCAGGCGTGGCAAGGAGCCGCCTTCAACTGGCGCCGGACCGAGAACACCCGTTTGGGCATTGCGGGTCAGGAATTGTTCAACCTCGCCATCGGCGGCGGCCTGCACCAAAACGATCTGGCGGGCGCGGTCCTCTTCGTGGCGCGGTCCCGACCAATACAGCGAAGAAAAGCCATAGCTGTCGAATGCATTCTTGATCGCGCGGGCGAGCGGGCGGGCGGGATCGACCGAGTCTTCCTCGGTTGTTGGCGCCGGAATTCCCAATTTGGCCGGCATCAGGCCGCCATTGTGCTGGGCGGCCGAGGTGCGCACCACCAATAGCGGCGGCTTGCCGTCGGCGCCGACCAGACGCACCAGGCACGCCACCCAGTGGGTGCGCAATCGATCGCCCTTTTTAACGCGCTCCGCCTGCAGTGCGTCCCAGGCGGTGCGCGTGATGGCAATGGTGGCAATCGTGGGAAATCCAGCCTCGCCGACCCGATAGATCCAACGGGATTTGCCGGCCAGCAATTTGAGCTGGGTCGCCGAGAGGTTTGCTTTCCCCGTCGCCGGAGCAATTGCAAACATTTCCTGAGCCAAGCTCACCGATTGATCCTTAAATTCGCTGCGGTGGCATAATGCCTATCCGCATGGGCGTGAGCAACAAGACTTGACTTGGCCACACACAGAAAGCATCTGATCTGCTATGGAAAAACGGCCTCATCTTGACATTCTGCTGTGTGCCCCGCGCGGATTTTGCGCCGGGGTCGACCGCGCCATCCAGATCGTGGAGCTGGCGCTCGAGAAATATGGCGCACCCGTCTATGTCCGTCACGCCATCGTTCACAACAAATATGTGGTCGATGGCCTGCGGGAAAAAGGCGCGGTTTTTGTCGAAGAGCTGGATGAAATCCCCGACACCGGGGCCCCAGTGGTGTTTTCGGCCCATGGCGTACCCAAAAGCGTGCCGGCCGACGCCAGGACGCGGAACATGTTTTTCCTCGATGCGACCTGCCCGCTGGTTTCCAAGGTGCATGTTGAAGCCCAGCGCCATTTTGCCGAGGGTCACGAGATCGTGCTGATCGGCCACAAGGGGCACCCCGAAGTGGTTGGCACCATGGGCCAATTGCCCCCTGGCGCGATTAGCCTGATTGAAACCGTGGCCGATGTCGCCCACTTCTCGCCGCGCGACCCGCAGACGCTGGCCTTCGTGACGCAAACAACCCTGTCGGTCGATGATACAAGCAAAATCGTGGCGGCGCTGCAGCAACGGTTTCCGGCGATCAACGGACCGCACAAGGAAGACATCTGCTATGCCACCACCAACCGGCAGGAAGCGATCAAGGCCGTCGCTCCCGAGGTTGATGCGATGATCGTGGTGGGTTCGCCAAATTCGTCCAATTCCCTGCGATTGGTCGAGGTGGCCGAGCGGGCCGGCTGTAAAGTTTCGATGCTGGTTGATCGGGCGACCGAAATTGACTGGGCCCGGCTCGAGGGCATTCGCACATTGGGCGTTTCGGCAGGGGCTTCGGCCCCAGAAAAGCTGGTGGATGAGGTGATCGAAGCCTTTGCCCAGCGCTATGACATCAAGGTGCAAGCCCGAGTCACCGCCCGCGAAAATATCGCGTTTAATATTCCGCGCGAACTGCGCGCCATCGAAGCACAAGTGGCGCGATGAGCGATCGCGTTGTCATTCACACCGACGGGGCCTGTTCAGGCAATCCCGGCCCCGGCGGCTGGGGCGCGATTCTGCAATATGGCCAGACGACCAAAGAGCTGAAGGGTGGCGAACAGCTGACCACCAACAACAAGATGGAGCTGACGGCGGCGATTGAAGCGCTCAACGCGCTCAAACGCCCCTGCACCATCGAGCTGCACACTGACAGCCAATATGTGAAGAACGGTGTGCAGAGCTGGATGCATGGCTGGAAAAAGAACGGCTGGAAAACCGCCGACAAGAAGCCGGTGAAAAACCTCGAACTATGGCAGGCGCTGGACGAGGCCACCAAGCGCCACACCATCGAATGGAAATGGGTCAAGGGCCATTCAGGGCATGATCTGAACGAGCGCGCCGATCAATTGGCAAATGAAGGCATGGCGCCGTTCAAACCAGCCAAGTCGCGGCCCGAGGCACTGATGCCGCCGGTTTGACGCCGCGACCCCGAACCTGGCTAGCCAGAAATTTTCGAGAAATCGGCAACCAAATGCATGGTGTCGCGCAGACGGGCCAAAAGCTTGAGCCGGTTGGCGCGAACGGCCGGATCGGCGTCATTGACCATCACAGCAGTGAAAAACGCATCAACGGGCTGGCGAAGCGAGCCTAGCCTGGTCATGGCGCCCTTGTAGTCGTCGCGCCCGACATCGGCGGCAACGGCGGCGTGAACCGCATCGACGGCTCGGGCCAGATCGGTTTCGGCGGTGACCTTAAGCAGCGCCGAATCAATGGCACCGGCAAAGGTTTTGCCGTCCTTTTTCTCTTCGGCGGCCAAAATATTGGCGGCGCGCTTGTAGCCAGCCAACAGATTGACACCGTCTTCAGACGACAGCAGTGCCGACAAGGCTTCGACCCGCTGGGTGATCTGCAGGATATCGTCGCTTTCGGCCGTGATCACCGCATCGACGAGGTCGTGACGGGCACCGGCATCGCGCAGTGTGCCTTTGAGGCGCTCATGGAAGAAGCCAAGCAGATCGGCTTCGACCTTTAGTGGAAACCGTAGGCCGTTTTCGGCAATAATCCGGATCACGCCCAGCGCCGCACGGCGCAGCGCAAACGGATCGCGCGAGCCGGTTGGCTTCTCGTCGATGGCCCAGAAGCCGGTCAGCAGGTCCAGCTTGTCGGCCAGCGCCACGGCGATCGAAACTGGGTCGGTCGGCACCTTGTCGGTGGGGCCGAGTGGCTTGTAATGCTGTTCAACAGCGGTGGCGATGTCGCTGGGCTCGCCTTGCGCGGTGGCGTAATAGCGACCCATCAGGCCCTGCAATTCGGGAAACTCGCCAACCATACCGGTGACGAGATCGGCCTTGGCCAACATGGCGGCGCGTTTGCTGCGCTCGACATCGGCGCCAACCAGCGGCGCGATATCGCCAGCCAGCTTGACCAGCCGTTCAACGCGGGCGAACTGGGTACCAAGCTTGGCATGAAACACCATGTTCTCAAGCTTGGGCAGGCCATGCTCAAGCGGCGTGGCCAGATCGCCATTGTAAAAGAACACCGCATCGGACAGGCGGGCGCGGATAACCCGCTCATTGCCCGCGGTGATGATGGCGCCACCGTCGGAAGAGATGGTGTTGGCCGTGATAATGAATTTGGGGGCCAGCTTACCTTGCGTGGTGGTCGGGTTTTCTTCACGCGAACCGGCGGCCACTTCGCTTGAAAACCCTTCGGATGCGTCGCGCAGGCAGAAGCATTTCTGGTTGGCACGGATGGTGGCGATGATCACCTCTTCGGGCAATTTGAGAAAAGCCGGATCAAATGAGCCCATCATCACCACTGGCCATTCGACCAGGCCGGCAACTTCTTCGAGCAGGCCTTCATCGGCGATCACGCTGAGCCCCTGGGCAAACGCCAATTGGTCTGCATCGGCGCGAATGATGTCCTTGCGCCGGTCCAGATCGAGCACCACCTTGGCGCGCTCCAGCGTGGTCACATAATCATCAAAGCGGCGAACCCGGATCGCCGCTGGCGCCAAAAACCGATGGCCGAACGTGGTCTGCCCCGAGGTCAAATCATTGCAGGCAAAGGGGATAACCACGGGATCATCATTTTCAGTGCCAAAGGTCGCCGTTATCGCCCGCAATGGCCGCACCCAGTTAAAGCTTCCCGTGCCCCAGCGCATCGACTTGGCCCAGGAAAACTCGCCAAGGATTTTCGGCAGCAGTGCCGAAAGGATATCCACCGCCTCGGCACCGCTTTTTTGAACCACGGCAACGTAGAAATCGCCCTTTTTAGGGTCACTTTCAATCTTGGCCTGATCCAGCGAATTGAGCCCGGCAGCGCGCAGAAATCCATCAATCGCCGGTTGTGGGGCTCCAACTTTGGGGCCTTTTTTTTCTTCGCGCGTGTCGGGGGAGCGTTGCGGCAGGCCCGTCACGGTCAGCGCTAGGCGGCGCGGCGTGACAAAGGCCTTGGCTCCCTCATAGACCAGTCCTGCGTCGACCAGCCCATTGGTCACGGCTTTTTTCAGATCATCGGCCGCGCGGCGCTGAAAGCGGGCGGGGATTTCTTCAGAAAACAGTTCAAGCAGCAATTCGGGCATGTGTCACACCGGGCGTTACGAGTGCCGGTTTGTTAGCTTGGGGCGAGCGGGTTGTCCATTGCGGTCAATGAGCTTCCTCTCGAAGCAAGGCGTCCAGGAGGTCCTCAATGGTCTCCAACCGCTTGAACGCTGACCTCTTCACTTCGCGCAGATTTGGCCGCTCGGCCTTGTTGCCGTCACCGTCTCCCTTGGTGTGCTTGACCACTTTGCCGTCGACCACCGGCGGCAGCGGGCGTCCCGGTTCGTCGCCAAACCACAGGAAGTGATCAAACAGCAAGTCGTCGGTCACAAACATCCAGACGACGCAGCCGCCTGGCTTGCCTGCCAGGTTAAGGTTGACATCGATGTCATTGCGTTTGCCACCCGCAACGGTGGCTTTTAACTGGACATGCCTGGTTGTGGCATTGCGGGATACGACAAGGTCATAACCGCCAGCATCGAATTCAGACCGCAGGATCTCTGCGTCGAAAATCTGGCGTTGCCAAAGCACGCGTAGCAGCCCGGCAACAAGACTATGCTCAAGGATGACCTCGCGCAGGACCGAATGTCGAGAGTGCTTGTCCGCGCTACCAGCCGCCGCCACCGCCGCCACCGCCACCGCCACCGGACGAGCCGCCGCCGCGACTGCCGGAGGAGGAAGATTGCACCGGCTGAGCGGCAACCATGGCCGCACTCATGCTGCTGGCGGCTGTGCTAACGGCTGCCGCGATGGTGTTGGACGAGAAATTGGACCCCGAATACCACATGGGGTGGTACGAGCCGACTGTCGCCCCGACAACGGCGTTGCGGGCCAACTCGCCCTCGAAATGGTCGGACCAGGGTCGTTCGACACCCAAAGCAATGGCAAAAGGCAGGATGCGCTCAAACCGTTCCACGGTCATTGGCGGTTCTTTATCCATGTTCAGCCGGTTTTTTTCGGCAGTGTTCATGTACATTTTGAAGCCGTCGATCTGATCCATCATGGCCCGGCCCGGCACGGTCGGCGCCCGCATCAGATTGCCAAACACCAGGACCATGACGACAACGGCAACCATGGCGACGGCAGCACTCAGAAAGCTGATGCCAAACCAGATCATCAGCACCAGCAAGACCGCGCCAAAGGCAATGCCAAGGGCTGTGTAACCCAGATTGTTGCTGAACCACGGCTCGCCGCTTTCGGCCTTGGTCGAGTTCAAAAACGCCGTGCGCTGCTTGTCGATCGTGGGGCCGGTTATTTTGTTGACGGTGAAGCCGCCGGTCGACTGGACATAGTCAAAAATCGCCGCAGCGCCAGCCGGCAGCGGTTGCTCCGGCTGCTTGCCGGTCGGGGTGACCCGCAAATCGCCGGTATTATCAATGCTCACCAGGCCTTTGACGCCAAGATCAAAAATCGATGCGGTAAACGCGGTCCAACCGTTTTTTGCCCAGCCCCAATGGGCGACATAATGGGCCAGACCCGGCGATAGCGTGGTGGGCGGATGAAACAGGGGAATGATGGTTCCCTTTTTAGGGTCGCGCCCCACTTTGTTCCAGGCCCACAGCATGAACAGCAGCGCCAGCAAAGCCCCACCGCCAGGCAGCACCGGGTCCTGATGGTCAATCAGCCAATACATCGCCTTGGTCAGGCTGGAGGGCTCGACCAGAATACCCTTCTGGAACGAGACAGCGTAGGTCATGCCCTCGCCCACACCCAAGCGAGCATTGGCACGAATGCTGGCTTTGTTGTCGCCCTTTCGGGAGATGGTCACGTCTTGAGCTGTGGAGCCGACCGGGCCGGTATAGCCGGAAATGTCGGAAATCACGGCCCCATCGGGCAGCGTGACGGTGGCAACCGCAGACAGGATTGGGAATATCCAGTAATTGCCGGTGGCATTCCAATAGACTTCGTCATGGTCGGGGAAGAAGCGTCCCATCCGTGAGAGCGAATAGGTGATGGTGTAGCGAACCTGGCCCGGGTTCACCCACACCTCAGCGTCCCCGATCCAAATTCGCACAAAAGCAACGACACCGCCGTCGTCATAGATGTTTTCGGTCCGGAACGGCTCAGGCGCGTCGTCGCGCGTGACGGACATGACGTTGATTGACGGACGAACCAGCTCCTGGTTTTCGTCCACCATGGTCACCGGAATGTCCCGGTAAATACCATGGTTGATTTCGTTATTTTCGACCGAAACATCCAAAATTTCGGTGACGGTCACCGTACCGTCCACCGCCAGCGACAGGTTTGAGACGTAGGAGACTATCTCCTCGGCGGCCATTCCTGGCAGAGCCAGGAACAGCAGCGAGGCAATCGCCAAAACCAGTCTTTGGGCGGCGCGCATCGGGCTAGTTGAACTTGACGGTTGGCACGGCCCGATCCGCCGGGCTTTCAAGTTCGAAGAATTCCATCTTTTCGAACTTGAAGTAATTGGCGACCAGATTGGACGGAAAGCTCTCGACCGCCACATTCAGATTGCGGGCGGAGCCGTTGTAATAGCGGCGCGACAGTTGGATTTCATCTTCGACGGTTTGCAGCGCCGCCTGGAACTCGAGAAATGTGGTGTTGGCTTTAAGGTCAGGGTAGGCCTCGGCGACCGCGATCAATCGCCCCAGTGCCCCTGACAACATCCCTTCGGCGGCCGCGCGCTCGGCGGGCGCGCCATTGCCGGCGCTTTGTGCGGCAACCCGAGCATCGGTCACAGCCTGCAGCGTTTCGCGCTCATGGGACATGTAGCCTTTGACGGTTTCCATCAAATTGGGAATGAGATCGGTACGGCGCTTGAGCTGTACGTCAATGCCTGACCAGCCTTCTTTGGCCATTTGCCTTGTACTGACCAGACCATTGTAGACAGTTACGGCATAGCCGAGCACGACGACGATTATGCCAAGAATGATCCAGATGGTCATAGGTGCCTCCAAGCGGGACACGCTGCGTGTCCGTCCAACGGGCAGACACTCGCATTTGGAACGATTCCGCGCAACGGGGAGACGGGCTGGTGGGGAGGACTGAACTACAGAATAATCGCCGGAAATGTGCCCTGTTGCTGGCGCGACTTGCGCGCGGCACTGTACCGCCACCAATCGCGGGCTTGCCCGGTTCGCGCCTGATGAATTGCGGCGGTAAAAACGTCATGGACGCAGGGATCGTGACGGGCGTGGGTCAGCTGGCACAACCGCATATAGAGGGCGTCAGGTTCCTCTTTTGCCAGATCGGCCACGCTGACAATTCCCAGCAGGGCAAAATCAGCCAAAGCCGCCGGGCCGACGTTGCGAAGGCCGGCCAAACCAGCTTGCAGCTTTTTGGGGGCCGCCGTCCGACTCACGCCCCGCCGCCCGCCGTTTGCAGCCAGGCGGCACCACAAGCCTTGGCGAGGTCGCGGATGCGCAGGATGTAACTCTGGCGCTCGGTGACGGAAATCACGCCGCGCGCATCGAGCATATTGAACGTGTGGGAGGCCTTGATGACCTGCTCATAAGCGGGCACCGCCATGGTCTGTCGGTTGCCCTGCGCACCTTTGAGCAGAATGGCCTTGCACTCGTCCTCGGCATCCTTGAAATGCCGGAACAGGATTTCGGTATCGGCCGCCTCGAAATTGTATTTTGAGAACTCCTGCTCGTTCTGCAGGAACACATCGCCATAGGTGACTTTCTCGTCGCCTTCGCGGCCGTTGAAATTGAGATCGTAAACGTTTTCAACGCCTTGCACATACATGGCGAGACGTTCAAGCCCATAGGTGATTTCGCCGGGAACCGGCGAGCACTCAAAGCCAGCCACTTGCTGAAAATAGGTGAATTGGCTCACTTCCATGCCATCGCACCAGCATTCCCAGCCAAGGCCCCAGGCGCCCAGAGTTGGGCTTTCCCAATCGTCTTCAACAAAGCGGATGTCGTGCAACGCCGCGTCGAGGCCGATCTCGGCCAGCGAGCGGAGATACAGCTCCTGAATATTGGCGGGCGACGGCTTCAGGATCACCTGAAACTGATAATAGTGCTGCAAGCGGTTGGGGTTTTCGCCATAGCGGCCATCTTTGGGGCGGCGGCTGGGTTGCACATAGGCGGCCTTCCACGGCTTGGGGCCCAAGGCGCGCAAGGTCGTGGCGGTATGAAATGTGCCGGCGCCCATCTGCATGTCGTAGGGCTGCAGAATGACGCAGCCCTGCTCCGCCCAGAACTGCTGCAAGGTCAGCAGCAATCCCTGAAACGAATTGCGGGGGTCCATGTGGGCGGGGCGGTCGGTCATTGGCAAATGTCCTTCGTGGTCGGACATTTCTCTAGTTTGACGCCCGGTTACGGTCAACGGCGATTGTTCTCGTCGGTGTTTCCCGGGCGGAAAGTGCCGTCATCATCACGTTTGAGATCAATCACGCCAGGACGCTGCCGCTCGCTCAAATCGCGGGTGCGGCGGCGCTCCCGCTCTTGGTCGGCCTCCCGCTTGAACTGGCCGCTCCAGTCACGCCAGATTCGCGACACGCCAAGATAGATCGCGACACCAATGCCACCGAGGATCAAAATGCGGACCAACAGGGCGTTCATGGCTCAGCCACCCGCCTTTTGCAGTGCTTTAACTGGTATTGCCATCGTATCCCCCGCGCATTCCCGACAGATTTAGGGTGCCATGCCCACAATTACCAGATCAAGCGGGTCAGTCCGCGCAAGATTGCGTCAAACTCCGGCGTAAAGTCGCGGCCGGAGGTGCCATGCAAAGCCCGTGTCGCCAATAGCGTCAGCGGCGCGCGCGACCCTTTGATGGCGCGGATCAGCAGCCGTGTCGTCGGCTCTCCGTCCCTAGGGCTGAGCGGCAATAGGGTGATGGCGCCAAAGCGCTGATCAAACCCCGCAAGCAGGGGAGCCAGCCCATCGGCGGGGTAAATGAAGATGATCTCGCCCCCCGGTGCCGCGCTGGCGGCTGCCGTTTTGACCCAGAGATCAAGCGAAGGCGGGCTCATGTGGCGCGATCCGGCCCGCCCGACGTCCCGCGCCAGTGTCCCCCCGGCGACAGAAAAAAATGGCGGGTTGGCGATGACGGTGCCAAAATAATCGGTCGGAAGGCCAGCGGCGCGGCGCATGGCGCCCTTGGCGACAACATCAAGCGCTAGGACGGACAGGCGAGCATCCATGGAATTGTCCAGCCCATTTTGTTCGGCCAGGGCCAGCATCTCGGCATTGTCTTCAACCAGAACCGCCGACGCGTCAGGGTTGTAAGTGAGCGCGACCAG
The DNA here is from genome assembly GCA_943372435.1 of Devosia equisanguinis. Lineage (GTDB taxonomy): Bacteria > Pseudomonadota > Alphaproteobacteria > Rhizobiales > Devosiaceae > Devosia > Devosia equisanguinis_A. The sequence goes on along the minus strand of CALRYQ010000003.1, from coordinate 141,264 downwards.
GCCGGCAGTGCCGACGCCGGCGCCCAAATCCAACACCGTGCGACTGGCCGGATCAACCGACGCACCGAGCAACACACTGTCGAGCCCGGCGCGAAAGCCGTGGCGGGGCTGCGTCACAGTGAGGCGTCCGCCTAAAAAGGCATCGCGCGTCAGCGATTGGTGTTTTACAAGTTCACTTGGCTGGTCTAGGGACATCGCACCCAAAATGCCGGTTCAGGGCACCAGCTTTACGGCGCTCTGGCATTTGTCTCAACCAGATTTGCCGATAGCGGCGAACCAGGGGAAAAAGTGGTCGTGTCGGTTGTGACGCAAAAAAAGCCGGTGCCAACGGCAACCGCCATCGAGCGGCTGCTGAGCGTTACCTATTCGGATATGGAAAAAGTCAACGCGCTGATCCTGGAGCGGGCCCAATCCCATGTCGATATGGTGCCCGAATTGGCGCGCCATTTGATCGACAGTGGTGGCAAGCGGCTGCGCCCGATGCTCACCGTTGCCGCGTCCGCCCTGTTCGGGGGCGGCACCGGCGCTGCCATCAAATTTGCGGCCGCAGTCGAATTTATGCACAACGCGACACTGCTCCATGACGACGTGGTGGACGAGAGCGACATGCGTCGCGGTCGCCCCGCTGCACGCATGATCTGGGGCAATCAGGCCAGTGTGCTGGTCGGTGACTTCCTGCTCGGGCAGGCCTTCATGATGATGGTGGAAACCCGCAATCTGGATGCCCTGGGGATTCTGGCACAATCGGCCGCCACCATGGCCGAAGGCGAAGTGTTTCAGCTGGCCAAGGCCGGCGATTTGGGGACAACGCCGGAAGACTACGCCGAAGTCATTCGCGCCAAAACCGCGACCCTGTTTGAATCAGCCTGTGAGGTGGGCGCCATTGCCGGCGGCGCCGACCTGATCGGGCGCATGGCGCTTAAGCGCTATGGTCTGGAACTGGGCAATGCGTTTCAGCTGGTGGACGACGTGCTGGATTATCGCGCCGACAGCGGCACCATTGGCAAGAATAGTGGCGACGATCTGCGCGAAGGCAAAATGACGCTGCCGGTGATCCTGGCGCTGGCCGAAGGCTCTGAGGCAGAACGTGCCACGATCAGTGCCGCTTTGGGCGATGCTGAGGCCAGCCAGGACAGGGTGGCCGAGATTGTGGCGATCATGGAGAGGCACAATACTCTCGGCCGCACGCTCGACAAGGCGCGCGACCATGCCAAGGCGGCACGGGAGGCACTGGCGCCATTGCCTGAAACCGAGTTGCGCCTGCTGCTGGCTGACGTCGTCGAGTTCTCGGTCCTACGCGCCTACTAAAATCGTGGCCCCTGGCTGGGCACCAGGAGCGGCGCGGCGGCGACCCAAAAATGCGGGTGGGCGGCGCGCAAATCATGGGCGGCCTGATGGGCCTGGGGGCTGGAGCCAAACAGGCCGAACACTGTTGCACCCGACCCCGACATTCGCGCCAGGATGCAGCCTTGGGCCAGGCTAAGCTGCTGGACCAGGTCACCGATCACCGGCACGAGTTTGACAGCGGGTGGCTGCAGATCATTGCGGGTTTCGGCCAGCCAAATGCCCAGCTGTGCCGGTCGCGTCAGCGGCGTCGGCAAGTCGGGGAGCGGATAATTGTCATGGCTGCGCAGGCGCCGGAACACATCGGCGGTGGCAATCGGCACCAGCGGATTGACCAACACGACGTGGCAGACAGGGAAATCGCGCAACGGTGTCAACAGCTCACCGACCCCGCGCGCCAAGAGTGGAACGGACGCCAGGCACGCCGGCACATCGGCACCCAGTTCAGCGGCCAAAGCGGCCAAAGCCACCGGCGGGATTGGCCCATTGCTTAAGCCTTGCAACAGGCGAAGCGCCGCTGCAGCGTCGGCCGAACCACCACCGATGCCCGAGGCTACCGGCAGGTTCTTGCGCAGAGTGAGCGCCAGTCCTTCGGGGGCATGGCCGGGCCAGCGGCGACGGAAAGCATTGACCGCGCGGGTCACCAGATTGGTATCGCCAGCACTCAGGCCAGCGGCGAATGGGCCGGTAATTGTCAATGAATCGACAGGCGCCAATGCCGCTTCCAACTCGTCGCCGATGTCGGCAAACACCATCAGGCTGTCAAGATCATGATAGCCGTCGGCGCGGCGACCCGTGATGTGCAGTGCCAGATTGATTTTGGCCGGCGCAGCCTCAACTGCAATCGGGAGCGGGCTCATCGAGGCCACGCATCGCGCGGCACCACAACAACGCTCCGCCCTGCCGATCGCTTTGGCTCCAGAGCGTGTGACAACTACCGGTCCTTCGAACTAAGGAGCAGACGGCTCGGCAGCGGGTGCAGGCTCGGTGACGGCACCTGCGTCAGCAGGCGTTGAAACGTCTGCCTTGGCGGCGTCGATGGCCTGTTGTGCGGCCGCCAATTTGGGGGCTACGCGCGCCTTGACCACGCCGATCGTGTCCATGGCGGTGGCAATATTCCACTGGAACCGGGCTTCGAGCTTACGACCGATTTTGAGATAGGCGTCACCCAGGTGATCATTGATCTCGGCGTCATTGGGCAGCAATTGCACCGCCTGCTCGAGCGTTGTCACTGCTTCCTGGTCACGACCCAGTTTGTAATAGGCCCACCCGAGACTATCGACCACATAGCCATCCTGCGGGGTGGCCGCGACGGCCTTTTCGATCATCGCCAGGGCGTCATCCAAATGCATGTCCTGATCGATCCAGCTATAGCCGAGATAGTTCAGGACCGCCGGCTGGTCTGGGTTGAGCTCAAGCGCCTTGAGGAAATCGGCTTCTGCGGCGGGCCAGTGTTTGGCCCGTTCATTGGCAATGCCGCGGACATAATAGAAGCGCCAGTCGGCGGGCCGATCCCCACCGGTCAGCACCAGCGCTTTGTCATAGGCTGCAATCGCCTGGTCATATTGTTCGTCGTAACGCAGCATGTCACCTAGAACAGATACTGCGTCCAAGTCATCAGGACTGGTGGCAACAATATTGGACAGGCGGCGCAAAGCCTCGGGGCGGTCGCCCAACGCATCCAGATTTTGAGCAATCCGCACGACCGCCGTTGGCTTCATCACCGAACCAACCGGCACGCCGTCATAGATCGCGTTGGCCATTTCATGTTGGCCGGACTCATCAAGCAACTGGCCGAGAGCCAGCGAAATGACATCCCCCTGTGGGTCAAGATAGACGGCCAGCCGCAGGAACACCAAAGCCAGTTCGGTATTGCCATCACGCGCCAGCGCCACTCCGATACCATGGTACATTTCGGCGGCGCCGACCTGTGCGCTGGTGGTAAAGGTTCCCGGATGCTGCTTGTTGGCCACAGCTTCTTGAACCGATGTTATCACCGGATGGGTCAGGCCCTGCGCCAAAAAGGCGTCGATAACGACTTGGGCGTCCTCGTATTGATCCTGGTTGGCCAATAATCGGGCAAGGACCTCGACGATGCGGGCGACAAAGGGTTCAGCCACATAGGCTTGCCCCGCCAGCTCGATCGCTTTTTTTGTGTCGCCAGTCGCTTCGGCCATCAAGGCCCGATGAAACACCAGAAAATCGGCCAGCCCGGTCTTGGACAGTTCTTCAAGCAGGGCATCGGCCTTGGCTGGCTTTTGGTCGCCGATGAAGGCCCAGGCGCGCAGGATCGAGCCGGTAATGGCGGTAAAGCTATCCTGGGTTACCGCCGCCAGAATTGTTTCGGTATCGCCATAACGCTGATGTTGGAGCGCGACGGTGCCGACAACCAACAGCGCCAGTTCATTGGGCACCCCAAGTTCGAGCAGGCGCTGGGCCGTGGCCGCTGCCGCTTCAATCTGTCCATCGGCGGCCAAGGCCACAAAAGCCCGTTCGACCAATACCGGATCGTCCCAATTGCTGCGCGCCGCTGACTGAAAAAAGCTCGCCGCTTCAGTGGTGTTCAAGTCGCGCAGCGCTTGCACGCCGGCCACATAATCGCCAGTCAGGCTGGGGCTGAACACGGCCAGAAGGTCCTGAACCGCTTTGGCGACCGGGGACGCCGCAACACTGGGGGCAATGGCGCCGCCAAGGGCAACAATTACGAACAGCGGGCGCAGCAGGCGGTTTACGAACTGTGTCACGAGGCTGGTAACTCCCTTGGCCATGGCGGCCCGGTATCGGCGCAAAGATTGTCTAATTTGGGACTGCGCCGCAAGTGGACGCGCGAGAGTGTGAGCGGGGTGTTCACCGCGCCAAGGATGCAGGCGCGGCTACATGCCCGAATAGTTTGGACCACTCCCCCCTTCGGGCGGCACCCAGGTGATGTTTTGTGCCGGGTCTTTGATGTCGCAGGTCTTGCAGTGAACGCAGTTGCCCGCATTGATGCGCAACGCGGTCGCCCCGCCTTCGGCAACAAGCTCATAAACCCCCGCCGGACAATAGAGGGGCGCCGGTTCGCCATAAATCGGCAGGTTGTCGCGGATCGGCGCCGCCGGATCGGTCAGCCTGAGGTGAACCGGCTGGTCTTCGTCATGGGCGATATTGGCCAGAAACACCGAGGCCGAACGGTCGAAGGTGGTTTTGCCATTTGGGCGCGGATAGACGCGCGCCGGGCCGGCCGCCTTGGGTCGAAGGCTACGGGCATCGGCCTTGGCATGGTGCAGGGTACCGAACAGGGAGTGACCCAGGATGGCGGTCGCCCACATGTCAAAACCACCGAGCGCGACGCCAACAACGGTGCCGAAACGCGACCAGAGCGGCTTGACGTTTTTGACCCGGCGCAGCTCGCGCTCAATGCCGGTCTGGAACACACGCGTGGCGAAATCGTCGACGACGTCGTGCTGGCGGCCACTGGCGATGGCATCGCCAAGGGCATCGGCGGCGCCAATGCCCGACAGGATGGCGTTGTGAATGGCCTTCAGCCGGGGCGCATTCATGAACCCAGCGGCACAGCCGATCAGCCCGCCGCCGGCAAAAGCCAGCGTCGGCATCGACTGCCAGCCGCCCGAGGTAATGGCACGAGCGCCGTAATGCAGCCGCGTGGCACCATCAAGCAAATGGGCAATGCTGGGATGGGTCTTGAAGCGTTGAAATTCGTCAAACGGGGACAGCGTGGGGTCAGCATAGTCCAGGTGCACCACCAGCCCCAGATAGAGCTTGCGATCCTGGGCATGATAGGCAAATCCGCCCCCCGACGTGTCATTGCCCAGCGGGAAACCGAGATAATGGTCGACTTTGCCCTGCTGGTGACGATCGGCCTGGATCTCCCAAACCTCCTTGATCCCAAGGCCATATTTTTGCGGCTCACGTTCCAAGTGGTGGGTCGCAATGATTTTTTTGGCCAAAGAACCCCGTGCGCCCTCTGCCAGCAGAGTGTATTTGGCCTCGAGCGCGATGCCGGCGGCATAGCCCGATTTTGGTTTACCGCTGCGGTCCAGCCCAAGATCGCCGGTGATGATGCCGCGAACCGGGCCGCCGTCGGCACCCAGCACGTCAACGGCAGCGGTCATTGGAAAGATGTCGACGCCCAAATCGGTCGCCTGTTCGCCCAACCATCGAACCAGATCACCGAGGCTGACGATGACCCCATTCTTGGTCTTCATCTGCGGCGGCAAGGCAAAATGGGGGACGCTGAAATCGTGTTGCGCGGTCAGCACATGATAGGTATCGCGGGTGACTTCGGGTCCGACTGGCGCGCCCCGCAGTTTCCAATCGGGAAACAGCGCTTCCAGCCCCACCGGATCCATCACCGCACCAGACAGGATGTGACCGCCAATTTCAGCAGCTTTTTCGACAATCGTAACCGACAGCTGCGGATGGCGCTGCTTGAGCCTGATGGCCGCAGCCAAGCCAGACGGCCCGGCGCCGACGATCACCACATCGGTGCTCAGGGTTTCGCGGTCACCGGCATCGGCCATAGCATCGCCTCAAACTGTTTGCCAACGGCCCGCCATGGGCGAAATGGCTGAAATAATCGGCCGAACCGGCAAAACCCGGTGACCCTATTTGCGGATCATGCTCTAACAGAATTCATGGCCGAAGATCGACCGCTAAATCACGCCGAAATGATCTCGGTGCTCGAATGGTATCGGGCCGCCGGGGTTGATCTTGCGGTGCAGGACGAGCCGGTGGACCGCTTTGCGCAAGCCGCAACGCCAAGCCGTCGCCCAGCAATGCTGGCTGCCGAGGCCACGCCACCGGCGCCAATTGCCACCTCACTGGCGGCCGACCCGGGGGAGGCACGAGCGTTAGCGGCGGGCGCCCGAGACCTTGACGAATTGGCACGCCTTCTTGATGCCTATGATGGCTGCGGGCTCAAACAACGTGCAACCCAGCTGGTATTTGCCGACGGCAATTCGGCGGCACCAATCATGCTGATCGGGGAAGCGCCGGGGGCGGAGGAGGATCGCCAGGGCAAGCCATTTGTCGGCAAATCCGGTCAATTGCTGGATTTGATGTTGGCTGCCATCGGGCTGGATCGAACCAAAGTCTATATCGCCAATACTGTGCCCTGGCGTCCGCCGGGCAACCGGGCGCCGACGCCTGAGGAAACGGCGCTTTGTATGCCGTTTCTCACCCGGCAGGTGGAACTGGTGGCGCCGCGAATCATCGTCACCTTGGGTGGACCGGCCATGCAGGCCTTGTTTGGCGCTGGCAGCGGGATTCTGAAAATGCGCGGTAAATGGAGCGAGATCAGCGTCGGTGCCCATTCCGCCTTGGCCATGCCGACCTTGCACCCAGCCTATTTGCTGCGCTCGCCTGCCGCCAAACATCAAGCCTGGCGAGATTTGCTGAGCCTTCGCCAACAGATGGATGTCTTGGGGCTGGCCTAAGGCCATAAATTGGTATCGATTGTTCCTGACAACTCCCCCTTTGCCCCCTTATGGTCATGGTTGGGTGATTTGCACGGTGCCAACACTACCTGTTGCCGGAAAGCACGAAATTGTCGGTTGTCAAAATCTATGCCCTGTTCCTCGGGTCCGCGCTGCTGATGTTCGGTGGCGGGCTGCAGGGACTGCTCTTGTCCGTTCGTGGCGCTGAAGAGCATTTTTCGCTGCTCGCGCTCGGGCTGATTGGCACTGGCTGGTCGGTGGGCTTTGTCGCAGGCTCGATTGGGGTACCACTGGTGGTGCGCAGCGTTGGCCATATCCGGGCCTTCTCGGTCATGGCGGCCATCGGCACCATCACCATCCTTTTGAACCTGTTGTGGATCAACGATATCAGCTGGATCGTGTTGCGAGCCCTGTCCGGCTTCTGCTTTGCGGGCGCCGCAATGATTGTGGAAAGCTGGCTCAATGAGGTTGCCGACAACCGCAGTCGTGGAACGATTTTTTCGGTTTATGTGACCATCAACATGGTGGCCTCGACGCTGGGTCAGATGGCCATGTCGCTCACTGGGGTCACCGGCTATCTTCCTTTTGTCATAGGCGCCGTCAGCTTCATCTGCGCTGTGCTGCCGACGGCGTTGACCTCCAGCCCGCAACCGCGCCCGCTCGCTTCGGCGCGCCTGGATGTGGGGCTGTTGTACAAGACCTCGCCGGTTGCCGCGATTGCCGCATTCTCCGTTGGCATGGCCAATGGTGCCTTCGGTACGCTGGCGCCGGTATATGGCTACCAGCAAGGCCTGGACGCCAGCGGGATCGCCTTCCTGTTTTCACTGGCGGCGATTTTGGGCGCGATTGCCCAAATCCCATTGGGACGCCTATCGGACAAAATCGACCGGCGCCTCGTCATGATAGGCCTGTCGGGACTGGCCGCCATCGTTGGGGCGCTCACCGTCATCATCAACCCGGTCAACGGTTGGGCGATGTACGTCCTATTTGCACTCTATGGGCTCTCGGCCTACCCGATCTATGCCATCGCCGTTGCCCACGCCAACGATTTTGCCAAAGACGGAGATTTTGCCAAGATCGCCGGCGGCATGTTGTTGATCCTGGGGATTGGGCTGGCGATCGGACCAGCGGTGGCGGCGGTGATCATGAATGTCTATCATCCGGTGGGCCTGTTCATCGTGACTGCCGCTTTTCATGGCGCGCTCGCAATCACTGCCTTTTTGCGGATGCGCGTGCGAAAGGGAGTTGATGCGGCGAAACGCCGGCCATTCCAGCCGATGGGTAACGACAAACAGGGTACCCCCGAATCGGTGGCACTTGACCCTCGCGCCGAGGATGATGACCTGCCCTATCGCGACGCTGCATCGGATCTAGCGGAGAAAAGCGATGTTCAAAACCGCCCAATTTAGCGACCGTGCCTTCCGTCCGCTGTCGATCGGCATTATCGCCATTTCGGACACGCGGACGCTGGAAACCGACAGCGCTGGGGCGCTGTTGGCGTCGCTGTTGACGGCTGATGGCCATAGCAATGCGGGCCGGGTGGTGGTGCGCGACGACGTGCAATTGATCCGCCAAGCGGTGCAAAACTTTGTCGCTGACCCAAAAGTGGAGGTGATCCTGACCACTGGGGGAACTGGTTTTTCGGGTCGCGATGTGACGCCCGAAGCGGTGGAGCCGCTGTTTGACAAGCGGATGGAGGGGTTTTCGGTGCTGTTCCATCAATATTCGGCGACCACAGTGGGCACCTCGTCGCTGCAATCGCGCGCGACGGCCGGACTGATTGGCACCACCTTTGTGTTTTGCCTGCCGGGCTCTCGGGGCGCCTGTCGCGACGCATGGGAGGGCATTTTGACCCACCAGTTGGATTATCGGCACGCACCGTGCAATTTTGTCGAACTGCTGCCCAGGCTAGACGAGCGCTAAGCAGAGCAAAAAGCCGCAGGCGAAATCGCTGGAAATGGCCGCGCGATGAGCGCAGTTCACAAAGCTGTTGGCTTGCTCTATGTTAGGTCTATTCGACCATCGAGCTTTATCTATGCCTCTGGGGAAACCCGGTCGCGACAAAGCGATGATCCCATCATATCCGGATGCGAACAACCGAACGCCTCGGTCTCTGTCTGGTTTACTCAGGAGCCTCCATGGCCAAAGAAGACGTGCTCGAATTTCCGGGCGTGGTAACCGAACTGCTTCCCAACGCGACCTTTCGCGTCAAGCTCGAGAACGACCACGAAATCATCGCCCACACCGCCGGCAAGCTGCGCAAGAATCGCATTCGCGTGCTGGCTGGTGACAAGGTGCTGTGCGAAATGACGCCCTATGATTTGAGCAAGGGTCGCCTGACCTACCGCTTCCGATAGGCTAGCCCACGCGTCGGCACTTGGACCGACGCCATGGACCCATGGCGCTGCGATCGTTTCGCAGCGCCGGTTCCTGTTCAAGCCATCTCAATTTAGCTCAGAAAGCCAAAACCAGCTTCCTGATCCGTAGTTTAGTGCCCCGGCGAACCGCCCGGCATTGCGCGCGCTGGCGGTTTTTTGATGAAGAAGGCGGCGAGAACCGCAAACATCGATATCACGGCGCCACCGATAAAGGCCAGGTGGATACCCCCGGACGTTGCCCCAATCACATCAATGCCTGTCGCCAGCAAAATCGTGCTCTGGAAGGTAAACAGGGTCACAAACAGTGCCGTCCCGACCGCACCGGCCACTTGCTGGGTGGTGCCGATCATGGCGCTGCCATGGGAATATAGATGTGGCGGCAGCGCGCCGAGGCTGACGGTAAACAGCGGCGTAAACATCAGTGCGAGCCCGATGCTCAGGCAGATATGGGCAACCAGCACTGCCCAGACCGGGGTGTTTTGATCCACCAGCGTCAGGGACCACATCACTGCCGTCAAAATTAACGCGCCGGGAATGATCAGGGGCGCTGGCCCAATCTTGTCGAACACGCGACCGACACTGGGCGCGCAAAGCCCCATGATCAAACCGCCAGGCAGCATCAGTAGACCGGTTTGCAGGACGCTTAGTCCGAGCACCGTCTGCAGATAGATCGGCAACAGGATGAAGACCCCAAACATCGACATCATCAGCGTGGCCATCATGGCGATGGCAATGGAGAAGGTTTTTGAAGTCAGCGTCCGCAAATCCAGCAGGGCGCGGTTTTGTTTCTGCAGTGACAATTGGCGAACAATGAAAATGGCAATCGTGGCAATGCCGATCACCAGCGGCACCCATGCCGGCAGGCTTCCTTCTGCGGCGTCGCGCACCCCAAGTCCGCTGAGACCATAAACGAAGCCACCAAAGCCAATCACCGACAGCCCAATCGAAGGGTAATCAAGCGGCGCGTCGGTGGGCGTGGTGACGTTGCGAATGCGCGTTGCGCCAAGCGCCAGCGCGCCCAATGCGATCGGCAACACCAGGACGAACAACCAGCGCCAATCCAGTACCGACAGGATCAGCCCGGAAATGCTGGGCCCGATGGCTGGCGCAACCGAAATGACAATGGAAATATCGCCCATGGTCTTGCCACGAGTCTCCGGCGGCACCAAATGCATGATTGTGGTCATCAGCAAAGGCATCATGATGGCGGTGCCCGACGCCTGCACGATCCGGCCCAGCACCAGCACGATAAAGCCCGGCGCCAGTGCCGATATCAAAGTGCCAAGACTAAACAGCGACATCGCCAGGATAAAGACCGGCCGGGTATTGAGCTTTTGCAGCAAAAAGCCAGTGACCGGAATGACCACGGCCATCGTCAACATGAACGCCGCGGTCAGCCATTGGGCGGAGCTGGCGGGAATATCGAGATCAACCATAAGGGTTGGCAGCGCCACGCCCATCAGCGTCTCATTCAAGATGACAACAAACGCAGAAATGAGCAGCAGCATGATCACCAGTTTGTTGCGAGCCGCCAAATCCTTGCCGGACGTCTCCCCATCAGGTTTTGCGTCAATGGCTGTTGAAGGTGACGTCATGGAGTGGTCCTTGCAGTGAGTGGTGGTGGCCTGAACGCCGCCTATGAGCGCGGCGCAGTACTAGTTGACGCAGCAAGCTGCGTCCAGAGACTCGCATTCCCGGTTCGCGTCGCACAACCATAGTTCTTGTTTTGTTCTCGTGCAACTGGTAATGATCGCTCCACATCAGCCCGGGTCGATTCCCGATTTTTGCAGCGCAGGAGAGTAGTTATGGCCTTGTATCAGGCCCCGTCGTTTGAAGCGCTGGAACGCCTGAGCCGCAGTCGCGACGCTGATCTGGCACGGCGGGAATTGGTTGACCCATCGCGCAATCGCGGTCGCGGGGCCCAATCCAATCGAAGCGGTCGCTTTGAAAAGGTGACGCGAGAAGAATTTGACGATGGCTGGAACGCTGTCGAGGCGTTGCCGATTTTTGAGACGGTGGAACATCTCGAGCGGGCAAAAACCATCATCACCAGCAATGATAGTCCCGATATTGGTTTTGATCGGTCGATCAACGCCTATCGCGGTTGCGAACACGGCTGCTCATATTGTTTTGCACGGCCGAGCCACGCGTTTCTTGGCCATTCGGCGGGGATCGAATTTGAGCGCGATATCTACGTCAAAACCAATGCCGTGGAAGCCTTGCGGGCCGAGATCGGGGCCAAGAATTACCGGGTCAAGCCGATCGCAATGGGCACCAACACAGACCCCTACCAACCGGCCGAGCGCAAGCACAGACTGACCCGCGGCATTTTGGAAGTGCTGTTGGAAACACGGCACCCGACGATGATTACCACCAAATCGGCGCTGGTCGTGCGCGACCTGGATCTGCTGAGCGAAATGGCCAGGCTGGGCCTGGTAAAAGTCGCCATTTCAATGACCTCGATGGACCACAAGTTAAGCCGCAAGATGGAGCCACGCGCCTCCAGCCCGGCGCGACGGCTGGAGGCCATCCGGCTCTTGAGCGAGGCGGGGGTTCCGGTCGCGGTTTTCGCCTCACCAATGATCCCGGCCATCAACGATATGGAGTTGGAGCGCATTCTGGATGCAGCAGCAGCGCAAGGGGCAAAGGGCGCCTCGATGATCCTGCTCCGCCTGCCGGGGGAAGTGCGCGATGTATTCCGCGAGTGGTTGCTGCGCCATTTCCCCGACCGGGTGCGCCATGTGCTTAGCCTGGTGCGCGACACCAGGGGCGGCCGCGATAATGATCCGCGCTTTGGCAGCCGCATGACTGGCGAAGGGCCTTATGCCGAATTGTTGCGCCAACGATTTGATTTAGCGCGCACGCGCTATGGTCTTGACGAAAAACTGGCCAATTTGCGCACTGACCTGTTCATCGCACCGCGCGCTGAAGACAAGCAGTTGAGCCTGTTCTAGCCGACGGAGAGAGAGCAACCGCTAGCGACCTGAGCGGAAATCGGCCATTGCGCCGTCAGTACGGGTGCACCTTGCGCGCATAACTGGTCATGAAATCGAGCGATGCCGCGACCCCTTGCAGGGACAGGCGAATTTCAGCCGTATCCTCGGCGCCGCCGTTGATAGGCACAATGATTGATACCGCGTTGCGCAACTTCATTGTTTCAATCAACGCGTCGCGCTGGGTTGGGTCGACAGGAAAATACTGATTGATTGTATTGAAGCGGGTCTCGAGGTCGGTGGTGAAATCCAGGCTCAGCGGCGGTTCACCCCCGAATTTGATCAGCAAGGGCCGGCTGGGGTCGATGTCGGTGCCATCGGTGGCCGCTGCGGTGAAGGCCACATCGAGCGCGCCAGTCAGGCGATTCAAAAACAATGTCAGCTTATAGATCGGAAAATTGGCGTCGTTGACCTCAACCGTGCCGGTGCTGGCAAAACAGGAATTGCCGTAGTAATCGGTGGCTTTGTCATCAATCGTGTCTGGGCAGGCTGCCAACCAATCCTGATTGTATTCGCGCCATTCGCCAAAGGGGTGGTGAAACGGCGTTGCCGCAGCGGGCAAAACGGCGAACGCGAATATGGTGACGGCAAAACCTATCCGGAGGGTCATTGGGCAATTTCCTTGTCGTGAAGCGCGCTATGGCGCTGCCCCCAGCGCAACGTCGTGCGTGGATCAACATCGCGGCTTTTGTTTGATGCAATATTGGCAAACCCTGTGTTGACTTGATCGGGGTAGGTCGACCATCTGGTGTCATGCGAATGCAACCCAATACCATTTCGGTACCCGACTATTCCCACGAATCCTGGGCGCACGAGCTCGGGGCGAGGCGAGTTGCCGGCGTTGACGAAGCCGGGCGAGGACCGCTGGCAGGGCCGGTGGTCGTCGCGGCGGTGGTTCTGGACCCGGCCCGCATACCAAACGGCCTCAATGATTCCAAAAAACTGACCAAAGCGCGACGCGAGGCCTTGTTCGATTTGATCTTGGCCAGCGCCAGTGTTGCGGTCGCGGCGGCGCCGCCCGCAATCATTGCCGACCGCAATATTCGCGGCGCCACTTTATGGGCAATGCGGCAGGCTGTGCTTGGTTTGGCTGAGGTCCCCGATCACGTGCTGATTGATGGGCGCGATGCGCCCGACGGCCTGCCCTGCCCCGGCACAGCGCTGATTAAGGGCGATGGGCGCAGTGTCTCAATCGCGGCGGCTTCAATCGTGGCCAAAGTTGTTCGCGACCGCATGTGTACAATCATGGATGCTGACGCTCCCGCCTTCGGCTTTAATATCCACAAAGGCTATAGCACAGCGTCCCATATGCAGGCCCTGTCACATCACGCCCCTTGTCGGCATCACCGGCAGGACTTTGCGCCGGTAAAAGCCGCCAAAGCGGGCGCCGAGGCCATGGCGCAAGGCAAAGCCTCAGGCTCTTAACATATCGCTAACCAATTGGATTAATTGGCCTTTAACCCTAAGGCGCTACAAGTGTCTTGTTAGTGCTGCGTTAGGGTTAAGGCAATGTTGCGTACCGCGCGTCAGGTGGCTTTGACCACCGCGGAGGAGGCTGTCCGCCTCCCGATCGATACCATATTAGTGGGCGATTGCATCGACCACATGAACGCCCTGCCCGCTGGCTCGGTTGACCTCATCTTTGCCGACCCACCCTATAATCTGCAGCTGGATCAAGGCCTTACACGCCCAGATCAGAGCAAGGTCGACGCCGTCGACGATGATTGGGACAAGTTCGACAGTTTTGCCCATTATGACCAGTTCACCCGGGCCTGGCTGAAGGCGGCCCGCCGCCTGCTCAAGCCCGATGGGGCGCTGTGGGTGATCGGCAGCTACCACAATATCTTCCGCGTCGGCACGGCGTTGCAGGATCTGGATTTCTGGATGCTCAACGACATTGTCTGGCGCAAGGCCAATCCAATGCCCAATTTTCGTGGCACCCGCTTTACCAATGCCCATGAAACGCTGATCTGGGCGGCAAAGAGCCAGAAAAGCCGCGTCACCTTCAATTATGAAGCGATGAAGCTGGCCAATGACGATACCCAAATGCGCAGCGACTGGCTGTTCCCGATCTGCACCGGCGCCGAACGGCTGAAGGACGATCAGGACGACAAGGTGCATCCGACGCAGAAGCCGGAAGCGCTGCTGTTCCGCATTCTCAACGCCACCACCAAGCCCGGCGATATCGTGCTCGACCCGTTCTTTGGCACCGGCACCACCGGCGCCGTGGCGCGCAAATTGGGACGACACTTTATCGGCATTGAGCGCGAGGACAGCTATATTGCCGCGGCGCTCAAACGCATCGCATCGATCCGCCCCGGCGTGTTCGAAGCGCTGCAATCGGTGACGCCCAAGCGCAAGGAGGTTCGCATTCCGTTCGGCTCGCTGCTGGAACAGGGGTTGATCCAGCCAGGCGCGATCCTGTTCGACAGTTCACGCCGCCACAGCGCCATGGTGCGGGCGGACGGGTCAATTGTGAGCGGCCCACACCAAGGCTCGATCCACAAGGTGGGAGCGCTGGTGCAAAGCGCTGAAGCCTGCAATGGCTGGACCTTCTGGCACCACGAAGTGGAGGGCCGCGCCGCACCGATCGACGATTTGCGCAGCTATATTCGGGTAAAACTTGATTTGCTTTCCGCCTGAGTTCGACCTCCAATCAAAAACAGGCTCGACTGAACCGCCGGTTTGCCCCGGCGGTTTTTTCTTGTGCTTGTGGTTCAGCGCGTGACCCCCGCCGCTTCGAGCACCTTGGTGAACAGTGTCGGCAGCGCTTCGCCGCCGAGCGCCGATGGCTCGGCCCACCACCCTTGGTCCAGCATCGACACATCGGCGATGGTGGCCGACCACACTTCCAGTTCCAGGCGGAAATGGGTGAACACATGGACCACCTGCCCGTGGTGGCGCCAAGCCCCGACGACCGGAAAAGTCGGGGTCAACAGTGCGCCGGTCCAGTCCGAGGTCGGCGTCTGGGTCATCTTGGCGAGCAGGCCCTTGTCGGGGCGGGTTTCCAGATACACATCGCCTGCCGCATCCCGCAGCACGAAGGCGTGGCCGTAGCGCACCGGGCGCTCGGTTTTTGGGGGTTTAACCGGAAACAGCGTCGGGTTGCCTGTGCTTGTGGCAAGGCACCCTGATTGGAGCGGGCACGACGGGCAGAGCGCCACCCTTGGCGTACAGATGGTGGCGCCGAGGTCCATCATCGCCTGAGCGAAATCGCCGGCCCGGGTCGGCACTGCGGTTTGCAGCGCCGCCCGCAGTTCGTCCTTGGCGGCGCGCACCGGCACATCGAGCGCGTAATAGCGGGCTAAAACCCGATCCAGATTGCCATCGAGCACCGCAACAGGTTCGTCAAAGCAGATCGCGGCAATGGCAGAACTGGTATAGGCGCCAATGCCGGGCAGCGCTTGAAGACCCACCGAAGTTTTTGGGAAAATACCGCCAAACTGTTCGACCACGGCGATGGCGCAGGCGTGCAGATTGCGGGCACGAGCGTAGTAGCCAAGGCCCGCCCACTCGACCAGCACCGCCTCGAGCGGCGCGGCGGCAAGGTCCTGCACCGATGGCCAGAGATAGGTGAAGCGCTCAAAATATTTGCGCACCGCCGCAACGGTGGTTTGCTGCAGCATGACCTCGGAAAGCCAGACGCGGTACGGATCTGGCGTGTTGCCACGGGCGCGGTCGGCCGGGGCAATGCGCCAGGGCAGATCGCGGGCATTGGCGTCATACCAGACAAGGACCGCGGTGGCGTCGATGGGAAGCGTCGGCTGCAAGGGCATAGCGCAGATTTGGGGGAAGCTGGCGGTGGGCGCAAGCCCTGAAAGCCGCGTTCCAATGAGATCACCCCCACCCTAGCCCTCCGCACAAGGGGGAGGGAACCGCATTGGGGCTGGCCGCGAACTGTTCCGATCCACCGGAAGACACCCTCCCCCTTGCGGGGAGGGTTGGGGAGGGGGTATCCCAAGGCTGCACAATCGCTCGGGCGGACCTGATCATGGCGGAAAAATCCACCGAACCAAAACGCCGCAATCGCAGTGTCGGAATTGCCGAGGCACTGGCGGGTGCGCTGGACCCGGTGCTGAAAAAGCGTGGGTTTGCCAGCCGCGATATCCTTACCCATTGGGCAGCGATCGCTCCGCGGCCTTATGATGGTGTAGCCATGCCCGACAAACTGGTGTGGCCGCGTGGCGAGCGGAGCGCCGAAGGGGCGGTGCTCTATGTTCGCTGTGTGCCCGGCCATGCGCTGGCAATTGCCCATGAGGGCCCCAATATTGCTGCGGCCATCAACCGGTATTTTGGCTATTTTCTGGTCGGGCAAGTGCGCCTGTCGGCCGAGCCATTCACGCCCCGTTCAGGGGCAAAGGACCAGGTTCACCGCCAACCGAGCCAGAGCGTGCGTGCAAAGGTCGGCGCTAGTGTCGAAATCATCGGCGATGAGGGTCTGCGCGAAGCGCTGCGCGAACTTGGGCATGCGCTATCGAGCAGGCCAGAAAAACTCAATCGGTAGATTGTTCACCTGAAGTTGCTCAGTCTGCCCACTTGTCGTCATTTTGGTGACGTGTAGTGTCGCCGCACAAGAAAATATGGAGCGTAAGCCGTGAAGTTGAACCGTCGTGATATTATGGTGCTGGCCGCTGCCGTTTCGGCGTTTAGCGTGGGTGGTGCCGGTTTTGCCAGCGCCGAAGTCGGCGATGTAATCGATATGGCAAAACTCATGGCTCCCAAAGGCATGGCCGACCACGTTCTCGGGTCAGAAACCGCCCTGGTGACGGTGATCGAATACGCCTCACCCACCTGCCCGCATTGCGCCGCCTTTTCCAACAATACCTACCCGGCGTTCAAGGCAGCCTATATTGACACCGGCAAGATCAAATTCATCCTGCGCCCGTTCAGCCGCAATGTGCTTGACGCGGCCATCTTCATTCTGGCCGAAACCGCCGGTCCGACCAATTATCACAATGTCATCGAGACCTATTTCAGGACCCAGGGCGTCTGGGCAGTTTCGGACAAACCGCGCGACGCGATTCTGGAAGTTGCCAAGCAACTCGGCTTTACCGAGGAAAGCTTTGATGCTGCCTTGACGAATCAAGCACTGTTCACCGGGATAGAAGCGCTGCGCAACCAGGCGGTCGACGAATTCGGCCTTACGGGCACGCCGACTTTTTATATCAACGGCAAGACCATATCCGGGGACAAGTCACTTGCAGATCTTGCGGCAGAAATCGATCCATTGCTGCCCGCTGGCGAAGCCCCAATTATCGCTCCGGCCACTGATGCTATGGCGCCTGCGGCCGACGCAACGACGCCCGCGCCGCAATAGCCTGTCTCAGCCCCGCGTTTGCCAGATGCGAGCCGCGTAATGAAATTTGCGCGGCTTCGCCTTCATGGCTTCAAGTCATTCTCTGACCAAACCGAGCTGGTGATGGAGCCCGGCTTGACCGGGATCGTCGGGCCAAACGGATGTGGCAAATCCAACCTGGTTGAAGCCATGCGCTGGGTCATGGGCGAAAGCTCCTACAAAGCGATGCGCGCCTCGGGCATGGACGATGTCATTTTTTCCGGCTCTGGCGGGCGTCCGGCACGCAACAGCGCCGAAGTCACGCTGGTGCTGGACAATTCCGACCGCACGGCGCCGGCGGCGTTGAACAATGCCGACATTTTGGAAGTGACGCGCAGGATCGAACGCGAAGCGGGCTCGGTCTATCGGGTGAACGGACGCGAAGTGCGCGCCCGCGACGTGCAGTTGCTGTTTGCCGATGCGTCAACGGGCGCCCATTCACCCGCGTTGGTGCGGCAGGGGCAGATCGGGGAGCTGATCGCCGCCAAGCCGGTGCAACGCCGGGCGCTGCTTGAAGAGGCCGCCGGCATTTCGGGCCTGCATTCGCGCCGCCATGAAGCCGAATTGCGGCTACGGGCGGCGGAACAAAATCTTGAGCGCGTCGACGACATCATCGGGCAGGTCGAAACCCAGCTGGAGACGCTCAAGCGCCAAGCCCGGCTGGCTTTGCGCTATCGGTCTTTGTCGGGCGATATCAGGCGCGCCGAAGCCACGTTGTTCCATATCCGTTGGGTTGGGGCCCGCTTTGTCGAAAAGGACACTGAGGCCCAGCAGGCGATACTGATCCGTGCCTTGGCCGACGCCACGCATCTGGAGCTGGAGGCGCAGAAAAAACTCGAAGCCGCCGATGCGGCCCTGCAACCATTGCGCGACCGTGAGGCGGCAACCGGGGCGGTGTTGCAGCGGCTGACCATCGTGTCGGAGCAATTGGCCGAGGAAGCACGCCGCAATAACCAGCGCCGGGTTGAGCTTGAAGAACGGCTCAAGCAATTGGCCGCGGATGGCCAACGCGAGCGAGACCTGTTGGCCGAGAGCGAAGCAACGCTGGCCAGCGCCGGGCTGGAACAGGCCCGCCTGGCCCAGGAGGGCGAAACCGCCCAAAGCGCATTTGACATTGCCCGCGCAACGGCAGAGGCGGCCCGTGCGGCAGTGGTTGTGGCCGAAACGACCGCCCGCGCCGCCGCTGACGCTCTGGCCAACCTACGGGCGCGCCGCGCTCAGGCCGCCCGCAATCTCCAAGACAGCCAAACCCGCCTCGCCCGCTTGTTGGTGCAGCTCTCCGAGGTCGAGCGTGAAGCCCAAAGCATTGCCCAGACCCTTGATGCCGACGAGACGCTGGCCAATAAACGCCAGGCATTGAGCGAGGCACAGGCCCAAATCAGCGCCGCCGAAGCGCAGGCTGTTGCGGCCGAGGAAGCCAGCGCCGCAGCGCAAGCCAAGCTAGACGCTGCCCGACCCAGGCTGCAAGTGCTCGACACCGCGCTGAGCCGATTGGAGGGCGAGGCGGCAACTTTGGCCAAGATGCTCAACACCGGCGCGACCCTGTGGCCGACGATCGTCGACGTGCTGCAGGTCACCCCGGGCTACGAAACAGCCCTGGGCGCCGCACTTGGCGACGACCTGGAAGCGTCTTCGGACAGCGGGGCCCCGGTGCATTGGGGCCAGTCTGGCGATGGGGCGGATGATCCGATCCTGCCGCAAGGGGCGGAGCCGCTGTCACGCTATGTTTCTGGCAACGATCTTCTGAACCGTCGCCTCGCCCAGATCGGCCTGGTCGACAAGGTCGATGGCGCCGGCCTGATGCGGGCACTCAAACCGGGTCAGCGCCTGGTGACGCTGGACGGCGATCTGTGGCGCTGGGATGGGCTGGTGTCAGCTGCCGAGGCGCCGAGCGCGGCGGCCATGCGGCTGGCGCAGCGGAACCGGTTGGCAGAATTGGATGAGGAAATTCTGCGGGCTCGGGCTGAACGGCAGGCATGGAAGCGCGATGTCGACGGCCTGGCGCAGACCCTCGATGGCGCGCGACTGGATGAACGCAGCAAGCGCGAAGCATGGCGGAGCGCCCAGCACGCCATTGCCGCTGCCCAATCTGGGGTGGACGCAGCCCAACGCGCCCTGGGCGATCTGACGACGCGACAGGGCGCTTTGGCGGATGCGCGACTGCGGCTGGCGACCAGTGTTGCCGAGGCCGAAGCAGCGCGAGAGGACGCGGCCACAGCGTTGGCGGAGACAGGTGAGGATAGCGAAGCGCTCGCCAGTGTTGAAGCAAGCCAAGCCGAACTCAATCAACTCCGCGAGCAGAGCGAGCAGGCCCGGGTCAAGCTCACGGGCTTTGAAACGGCGGCCCGCCTGCGCGAGGGCCAATTGGCGCAGCTGGATCGGGACCACAGTTTTTGGCTGCGCCGCCGCGATGGCGCAGTGACGCAATTGGCGACACTGGACAATCGTGCTGTTGAGATTACCGGGCAATTGGCTAGCCTAAACCAGTCGCCAGAGGCGATACTTGCACGCCGGGCCGCGCTCGACGATGACATCGAAATCGCCAAAATCGAGCACAAGGCGGCCACTGATTCCCTCAGCCATGCCCAGACCGGCTATCGCGAGGCCGACAAGGCCCTGCGCTCGGCCAGTGAGATTCTGGCTGCCGCGCGCATTGAGCTGGTGCGCATTGAAGAGCGGCTCAAGGCCAGTATCACCCAGCGCCAGCAGATCGAGCGGCAGGTTATGGAGACCCTTGGCATCGAAGCCAGCCGCACGCTTGAAGCCTCGGGGATCCGGCCCGAGGAGCCACTACCGGCCGAAACCGCGATTGAACAAAAGGTTGAACGCCTCAAGAGCGAACGCGAACGCCTGGGCGGGGTGAACTTGACCGCCGAGCGCGAGGCCGAAGAGGTGCGCGAAAAGCTCGATCTCATGGTCAAGGATCGCGACGACTTGATCGCGGCCATTGCCAAATTGCGGTTGGGCATCCAGTCGCTCAATCGCGAGGGTCGGGCCCGCCTCTCTGAGGCATTTGACAAGGTCAACGGCTTTTTCCAGGAACTGTTTACGACCCTTTTCGGCGGGGGCACGGCGGAACTGAAATTTGTCGAAAGCGACGACCCACTCGAAGCTGGCCTTGAAATCATTGCCAAGCCACCCGGCAAAAAGCCGCAAACCATGACCCTGCTGTCCGGTGGCGAGCAGGCTCTGACGGCATTGAGCCTGATATTTGCGGTTTTTTTGACCAATCCGGCACCGATCTGTGTTCTCGACGAAGTCGATGCACCGCTTGATGATGCCAATGTTGAGCGGTTCTGCAATCTGCTCGACTCGATGCGCGAGCGCACCAAGACGCGGTTTATGGTCATCACCCACAATCCAATCACCATGAGCCGCGTCGACCGGCTGTTTGGCGTCACCATGGCCGAACGCGGGGTCAGTCAGTTGGTCTCCGTGGATTTGGGGACAGCAGAATCTTTTCTGGAAGCGATCTAACGGCCTGCCGCCGCCTCTGAATCAACAGCGGACACTGTGCCGCACCCTGGTGTAGGCTCCAAACAGCAATATATATCAATAGCTTAGGCGTTGTGCCACGTTCTTGACACGCATCATGGCTGTCAGTATGGTGCGCCCAACTTGGAGGGGCTGCTGTCGACATCGGCAGCGCCAGACGAAAGATCGAGCGCGATGGCAAATCCGCCTGATCAGCCGAGCCAGGAAACGAGCGAACGCGGGGTCACCAATGACCTTGCCAAGCGGATTGCCCTGGCTAAAAATACCCAGACGGTTGAGGCTCAACAAGCCGCTGCCAGGATGTCGGGGAGCTCGTCCAATATGGGGCGTGCGATCCGGATGGGGTCCGAGTTTATCGCGGCCATTCTGGTCGGCACCGGGATCGGGTTTGGGCTCGACCAAGTGCTTGGAACGCGGCCATGGATCATGCTGGTCATGCTCCTGGTGGGGTTTGCCGCGGGAATACTGAATGTCACCCGCACTGTGGGTGAAATGAACCGGGCGGAACCGCCGCCAGCCGGTTCGGACCTTGGTCCGGACGATGAAGACGACGAACAATAGACCGACCCGCGAGGACGTAAATCTTGGCCGATCCGACCAAAGTCGACCCGATCCATCAGTTTGGCATCAACACCATCTTGCCGCTGGGTGACAGCTTCGCCTTCACCAATTCCTCGCTGTTTATGGTTGCCACTGTTGGGTTGATCCTGACCTATTTGCTGCTGTCGACTGCCGGCCGCAAACTGGTGCCGACCCGGGCGCAATTGGTCTCGGAAATGCTTTACGAGTTCGTCGCCAATATGGTGCGTGGCGCGGCAGGCACCGACGGTATGAAATTTTTTCCGTTCGTGTTTTCGCTGTTCATGTTCGTGCTGGTCGCCAACCTGCTTGGCATGATCCCGTTCTTCTTTACCGTCACCAGCCACATCATCATCACCTTTGCGCTGGCAATGATGGTGATCACCACCGTGCTGGTTTATGGCTTTCTCAGGAACGGGCCGAAATTCTTGAAGCTGTTTGTGCCCCATGGTGTACCCGGCTACGTCTTGCCTATCGTGGTGCCGATCGAGATTGTCTCGTTCCTGTCGCGCCCGATTTCGCTGTCGGTTCGTTTGTTCGCCAACGTTTTGGCCGGGCACATCACCCTTAAGGTGTTTGCGGGCTTTATCTTCACCCTGGGCGGCCTTGGTTGGCTCGGCTGGCTTGGCGCGACCTTGCCCCTGTTCATGACAGTGGCTTTGACGGCGCTGGAATTTCTGGTGGCAGTGCTGCAGGCTTATGTGTTTGCCGTATTGACGTCGATGTATCTCAACGACGCCATCCACCCGTCACACTAATTTTATCAGTTTCACCTGGCCGCGGTGGCCGGGCGTTAAAGCAAACGTCTTCAGACATCAGAGCTTAAAAGGAGCGAACTATGGAAGCGGAAGCCGCAAAGTTTATCGGTGCCGGTATTGCAGCAATCGGCATGGCCGGTGCAGCAATGGGCGTGGGCAACATCTTCGGAAGCTTCCTGTCGGGTGCCCTGCGCAATCCGTCGGCAGCTCAGAGCCAGTTCGGCAATCTGATTTTCGGGTTCGCCGTGACCGAAGCTCTTGGCATTTTCTCGTTCCTGATCGCCCTGCTGTTGTTGTTCGCAGTCTGATTTCAGGCGACACGATTTGGAACGGCGGCCAGCAAGTTTAGGCTTGCGGCTGCCGTTACCATAGCCCGCGCTGTGCGCCGGCTTTGTTGACATCAGTGGGTATCGATATGCAAACCAACACCACGGCAGCCAATGGGCTCGCGCCAGCAGCAGACATCATATTGATGGCTGAAGGCACGACCGGCACTGCGGCAACGACCACCGAGGCAGCACCCGCTGTGGATGCGACCCACTCGAGCACCGGTGTTCCGGCGGAGCACAAGGAAGTGTTCCCACCATTTGACCCGGCTAGTTTTGGCACCCAGCTGATCTGGTTGGCCATCACTTTTGTTACCCTTTATGTCGTTCTGAGCCGGATGGCCCTGCCGCGGATCGGTGCAATTCTTGCGGATCGCAAGACGCGCATTGATGCCGACCTCAATGCGGCGGACGCATCACGGCAAAAGACCGACGCAGCCATTGCCACCTATGAGGCAGATTTGGCCGACGCCCGGCGCAAGAGCCAGGCACTTGCCGAAGCCACCCGTCAGGGGATCAAGGCCGATATCGACGCCAAGCGCCATACCGCTGAAACCGATCTGACCGCCAAGGTCGTTGAGGCCGAAGCCCGCATCCAGGCATCAAAGGCTCTGGCTCTAGGCCATGTTGGCGAAATCGCTGCCGACACCGTCCAGGCGCTGGTGCAGCAGTTGACTGGCACAGCTTCAGCCCAAGATGCGCGCGACGCTGTCGCCCAGATCACCAAGGAGTAAGGCGCCATGGACTTTTCCAACCTCGACGCCACCAGTTGGGCCACTATCTGGGCCACCATTTCGCTCGTCATTTTTTTGAGCATCACGGTCTATTTCGGCCTGCCGAAAATGGTGGCCAAGCTGCTCGACGACCGCATTGCCAGCATTCAGTCCGATCTGGATCAAGCCAAGCGCCTGCGTGCCGATGCCGAAGCCCTTTTGTCCCAATATGAGCTGAAGCGCGTTGCCGCCGAGGCAGAGGCCGCTGCAATCGTCGCCGCAGCACAGGAAGAGGCCAAGCGCCTGACCGCGGACGCCAGCGTGTCATTGGCCGATTTGATCGCGCGCCGCACCAAGGCGGTTGAAGAAAAGATCGCCCAGGCCGAAACCCAGGCCGTGCTGGAAGTGCGCGCCAAATCCGCTGACGTGGCTATCGAAGCCGCCCGCCTGCTCTTGACCAAGCAAATGGCAACGAAAGGCGATGGGCTGATTGCCCAGGCAATCACTGAAGTTGCAGCACGGCTGAACTGAGTTTTCAAGATTTGACGCGCAAAACGGCGGGCCAGTGGCTCGCCGTTTTCGTTTCATAGCTCTTGGAGAAACTCATCCAGAAATCGACGCATCCGCAGCTGACGGTCTTGCGCCATGGCACGACCGGTGTTGGTGTTAAAGCCTGCGATCAATCCGAAGAGTTTGGTCTCGAAGTGGTCAATCGCGTAGGATTTGTCATCCAGCGGACGGTTGCGCGCCTCGGGATCAATAGGGTCATACAGACCACTCCCCATGCGGCCGGCAACGTAAAAACATCGCGCCACGCCCACCATGCCGATGGCGTCGAGCCGGTCGGCATCCTGCAAAATTTTGGCCAATAGAGTCCTGGGGACAATGGCGGCCGAAAAGCTATGCGCCTCAATAGCATGGCGGACGGCATCGATGCGCTGGGCCGACCAGTTCAGCCCGGCCAGCAGGCCACCAGCCTTGTCAGCGGCCAGACGCGAGGCGCTGGCACGGTGTGGCGCGTTCTTTTCCACAGCCACGCAGTCGTGCAGCAGCACGGCAGCCGCGAGGTCTTCGGTTTCTCCACCTTCAGTGGCGGCGATGAGTCGCGCGTTCTTCCACACGCGCAGCAGATGGGCCGTGTCGTGGGATCCATCGTCGCCTGACACCGCATGGGGCAACAGCGCCAACGCCAAGCCCTCGAACGGGGTAAAACCGGTCGCAGGGCTCGGCGTGGTCAATACTATTCCGCCGCCTGCGGAAGCGTGGCGGGACGTTCCCATTTGAGGATCGGCGAGCGGGCAGCCCGGGTCTCATCAAGTCGGCGCCGGGGCGCGGTCAGCGGAGCCGACAAGAACCGATCCTTGTTGCCGGCTTTGGCATCGGTCGCCAATTCCAGCATCACATCGCAGAAATGGTCCAGCGTCTGCTTGGGCTCGCTTTCGGTGGGTTCGATCAGCATCGCGCCATGCACAACCAGGGGGAAGTACATGGTCATCGGATGATAGCCTTCATCGATCAGCGCTTTGGCAAAATCGAGCGTAGTCACGCCCGACCCGGCAAGGAAGCTGTCGTCAAACAGCGCCTCGTGCATACACGGATAGTTCGGGAATGGCACCGAAAACACCGACTGCAACCGCGCCTTGATGTAGTTGGCATTGAGCACGGCATCCTTGGCGGCCTGGGCAAGGCCATCGCCACCATGGCTCAGCATATAGGTCAAAGCGCGCACATACATGCCCATCTGGCCCTGGAACGCAGTGACGCGGCCCAAGGCGCCATCTTTGGCATGTTCGACCAGTTCCAATCCATGGTTGCCCCGGCGGACAAACGGCACCGGCGCAAACGGGGCCAAAGCTGCCGATAGCACCACCGGTCCAGCACCCGGACCGCCGCCGCCATGGGGGGTGGAAAAGGTCTTGTGCAAATTGATATGCATGGCGTCGATGCCGAGATCCCCCGGCCGCACCACGCCCATGATGGCGTTGAAATTGGCGCCATCGCAGTAAAAGAAGGCCCCGGCCGCATGAACGGCCTGAGCAATCTCAATCACCTGTGGCTCAAACAAGCCGCAGGTATTGGGGTTGGTCAGCATGATGGCTGCAACCTCAGGGGACAACGCCGCCTTGACCGCGCCAACATCGACGGTGCCGTCATCGCGGGCCGGGATCGGCTTGACGGTATAACCGAGGAATGCCGCCGTAGCCGGGTTGGTCCCGTGGGCGCTTTCGGGCACCAGAACGATGGTACGGCTGGCTTGGCCGGCTGCTTCTTGCGCGGCTTTGATCGCCATCATGCCCAGGAGTTCGCCATGGGCACCGGCCTTGGGGCTGAGGGCAACGGCCGCAGTATTGGTCAGCGTCATCAGCCAATGGGACAATTCATTCATCAGCGCCAACGCACCCTGCACCGTCGAAACCGGTTGCAAGGGGTGGATGTCGGAAAAGCCCGGCAGGCGCGCCATTTTTTCGTTGAGACGCGGATTGTGCTTCATCGTGCATGAGCCCAACGGATACATGCCCGAATCGATCGAGTGGTTGAGCCGTGACAGGCGCACATAATGGCGCATGGCCTCTGGCTCGGTCAGCCCAGCCAGATCGAGCGGCAATGTGCGCTCAAAGCCGCCCAAGCGGCTGGCAGACAGTTTTACATCCGGAAGATCGACCCCGGAGTGATGGGTGTCACCGATTTCGAACAGCAACGGCTCGTTCTGCAACAGCGAGGAGCCAGAGGAATTGGTCGAGGTCAGCGAGCCGGTGCCGGTTGGGCGACCCATTGTGTTCATGCTCATGCCAGCACCTCATTCAGGCCGGAAATCAAGGCAACGATGTGATCATCGCTGGTGAGTTCGGTCGCCGCCAACACAATCAGATTGGCCAGTTCGGGCCGATCAGGCTCCAGTCGGGAGACCGGAACGCCGGCCAAAATACCCTTGCGGGCCAGCGCCTCAATCACCGGCGCCGCAGCCACTGGCAGCCGAATGGTCATCTCGTTAAAAAAGGTCTGGTTGATCAGGGTGACGCCGCGCACGCCAGCCAAGGCGTCGGCGAGAGCGCAGGCGCGGGCGTGATTGAGCCGGGCCAGTTTGACAAAGCCCGCCTCGCCCAGCAGCGCCATATGGATCGAAAACGCCAGCGCGCAGAGCCCCGAATTGGTGCAGATATTGGACGTCGCCTTTTCCCGGCGGATATGTTGCTCACGGGTCGACAGGGTCAACACGAAGCCGCGTTGGCCAAGCGCATCGACCGTTTCACCGCACAGACGACCCGGCATCTGCCGGATGAAATCCTTGCGAGTCGCCATCAGCCCGACATAGGGCCCACCAAAATTGAGCGCATTGCCGATCGACTGGCCTTCGGCCACCACGATGTCGGCACCCAGGGCACCAGGGGCCTCAAGCAGGCCAAGTGACACCACTTCGGTGATCACCACAATCAGCAGCGCGCCCTTGGCGTGGGCGGCGTCGGCGGCGGCTTTGATATTGCGCAAATGGCCGTAAAAATCTGGCGTCTGCACCACAATCGCGGCGGTGGTTTCGTCGATCTGGTTCAAAATATCGCCCTGCCCCTCGGGCGAGGCGGGCAGGCACACCAGATCATCATCGTTTTTGAGGTAGGCGCGCACCACGTCGCGGTAGTGCGGGTGCAGGCCACCAGACAGCAGGATCTTGCTGCGACGGGTCAGTCGCCTGGCCATCAGCACGGCTTCGGCAGTGCCGGTTGAGCCATCATAGAGCGAGGCGTTAGCGACATCCATCCCGGTCAATTTGGCGACCTGGGTCTGGAACTCGAACAACATCTGCAGCGTACCCTGCGAGATTTCCGGCTGATAAGGCGTATAGGCCGTCAACCATTCGGAGCGCTGGATCAAGTGATCGACCGTGGCTGGCACGTGGTGGCGATAGGCCCCCGCCCCAACAAAGAACGGCCCATCCCCAGCCGCATGATTTCGGCTGGCCAGCCGCTTCATGTGGGCTTCAACCAGATGTTCCGGCGAATGGCTGGGCAGGTCTAGTGAAGCGGTTTGCAGCGCAATGGCAGGCACAGCGCTAAACAGTGCTTCAATCGAGCTGGCGCCGATAACGCCGAGCATTTCGGCGCGTTCGGCGTCTGAGTGGGGAAGATAACGCATGGGGAAAGCCTTGTTCGGATTGAGCGCCCCTGCCCTGCCGTTCCGCTGAGGGACGGCGACGGCCGGGATTCATATTACTTGGTCAGGTCAGCATAGGTGGCTGCATCAAGCAGGCCGTCGAGTTCGGTGGGCGTCGCCAGGGCGATCTTGAACATCCAGCCGGTGCCGGTGGGGTCTTGGTTGACGAGGCCAGGCTCGTCGTTGAGGGCCACATTGACCTCGGTAATCGTTCCCGAAACCGGCGCATAAATTTCCGATGCAGCTTTGACCGATTCAACGACTGCGGCTTCGTCGCCCTTTTTCAAAACCTTGCCGACGCTCGGCAGTTCGACAAACACGATGTCGCCAAGCTGTTCCTGGGCAAAAACGGTAATGCCGACAGTGCCGGTGACGCCCTCGACGCGGATGTATTCGTGATCGGTGGTGAATTTGGTGGTCATGGCTGATCCTTCAACAATCTAGACTTTGGCTTTGCGGAAATAGTTATGGGGCACGAAGGGCGTTGCCGCCACTTCGGCGCTCTGGGTGCGTCCACGTATGGCAACGCCGAGCTTGGTGCCCACCCCCGATAGCGCTGGGGGTACGAAGCCCAGGGCAATGGCGCGGCCCAGGCTTGGTGCAAACCCACCACTGGTGACGACGCCAACGGCCACGCCGTTGGCGTCCAAAATCTCGGCGCCTTCACGCGCGGGAGCCCCGTCGACCAGCAGGCCGACGCGGACGCGGTTCAGCGCGCCCCCGTGCTCGCCAAGAATGCGCGTGGCGCCTGGGAAATCGGCAGCCTCCCGGCGACGCTTGGAAACGGCAAAGCCCATCCCCGCTTCGACCGGCGAGACCGTCATATCCAGGTCGTGCCCATAAAGGGGGAGGCCCGCCTCCAGGCGCAGGCTGTCGCGGGCACCCAGCCCGATGGGCTTTACCCGCGCATCACTGAGCAGAATATCCCAGAAACGCTCGGCAAACTCGGGCTCGACCAAAACCTCAAACCCGTCCTCGCCGGTATAGCCGGATCGCGCGACCACAAGCGTCGTACTGGCCCACAGGAAGGAGCCATATTGCATGAAGCCAAGCTCGGTGGCCGCTGGGACAATTGCCGCCATCACTGCGGCGGCATCTGGCCCCTGCAGCGCCAGCAGACCTCGATTGTCGGCCCGGGTCAGCGTTGCGTTGCCGGCCGCGGCGGCTTCAATATGGGCCCAGTCGCCTTCCTTGGTCCCAGCGTTGACAACCACATAGAGCGTCCCGGCGGCGGCGGGATCGAGCGGTCGCGCCACCATCAGATCGTCAATCGTGCCGCCCATAGGGTTCAGCATCAGCGTATAGCGGACCTGGCCGGGCTTCAAACCCTTGATGTCGCCACAGATCAACGGCTCGATCAGCCCCGCGACCGCCGCATGGTCAGCCTCGACGTCACCAGTCGGATGGTTGAGCTGCAAAAAGCTGGGACCCATATGGGAAACGTCAAACAGCCCGGCATGTTGGCGGGTCCAGTTGTGTTCGGCCATGATGCCGCTGGGATATTGCACCGGCAGCGCATAGCCTCCAAACGGCACCATGCGTCCACCCAGCGCCAAATGCCGGGCATTGAGCGGGGTGATTTTGAGAGTTTCGGCTTGGATTTCGGCCATGAACTGGGTTTGCTCCGCAAAGTGGTGACACGACAAATCTCGCCTTGCGGCGAATTCCGTGCCCCCTCTGTCCTGAGCACCTGAGAGATTTCCCGGACATGGTCCGGTTGCTCCTTCGGTGGGACGCCGCCAAGTGCGCGTCCGCTTTCCAGAGTTTCATGCTGGATGAGTCAACATCCGGACTGCGGTCCGTTTGCCTGAGAGTTTCCGGGGCGGTTGCTCCTTCGGCGCTGGAGAAAACCAGTCTCTCCCGCAGTTGGGCGCAACATGGGTCAGTTTTGGCGAGGCGTCAATCGATAGCGTCATTTCACCACAGGATTGCGCCATCCTCACCAGGAAAACGCCGCCCCAAGTGCGGCCTTGAGCCGACGCCAACAAAAATGCCGCCGGGCGGGCGGCATCATGCAGTTTTGTCGGACCTTGCCGTGAGTGTGCGATGCCAGTGGCGTGTTCGCGGTTGGGGTGCTTCAGCTCGATTTGCTGGAGGCCGAGCTAAGCCGCTTGGCGGCAATTGCCCTAGCCGCGGGTGTCGAATCCCACCCAGATGGTGATATCCTCGCCGCCCAAATAGGGGATCTTGACGCCCTCGACAACTTTGACGAATTCCTGGGACTGCAGTCCGGCGCCAAAGGCGACCGGCAGGGTGTATTTCTCCGAAAAAACCGCCTGGCCGTCGCGCTCGACCGCAAACCTGATCGGGACAGTCACCGAGGTCTGCGTGCCTGCCGGCCCGAGCAAGACCCGGCCAACGGCGCCCATATTGACGGTGATCAGACCGTTTGAGACGACGCAATTGCGTGAGGTCTCCTCAATAACGGCCTGATAGTTCAGCTTGGTTGGATCGCCAACTTTGCCATTGCCGTAATAAAACATCGCCTCGCCGCCAGCGCGCACCTTAATGGGCGGACACAGTGTAGCGATGGCAGGCAGCGCACTGGTCTGGGCTTGGGCAATCTGGGCCGGTGAGGCTGTCGCATTGGCCAAATTGGCACCAGCGGCCGCCGCTGGTGCGTTATTGGCACCACCAACAAACATATTGCCCATCGAGCAACCCGCCAACATGGTCGCCACCACGCCCAAACCGGCCAGACGTGCTGTAATCGTTGAAACGCTCATCCGCATTGCTTGGTCCCCTGACGCACGCGCACTAAACAAGACTGGATTCCAGTGCCATTAATATGGCCGGAGCCCCGCTGCCCGATACCCCGGAAACGCCTTCGACAAACACCGATTGCACGATGCCATCGCGAATAATCATCGCCGCCCGTGCGTAGCGCTTGCCCATATTTGAGCCGCTGAAATCCTTAATCAGGCCAAGTGCCCCAGCCAACTCGCCATTGCCATCAGCAATAAAGTCGATGGTTCCAAGCGCGTCCGAAGCCGCAGCCCAGGCTTTCATCACATGGTGGTCATTCACCGAGGCGCAGACAATGCGCGTTACGCCGGCTGCGCGCAATTTGGCGGCATTGGCGACAAAACCGGGAAGGTGATTGACATGGCAGGTCGGGGTAAATGCGCCCGGCAGCGAGAAAAACACCACGGTGCCAGTGCCGAGCACAGCAGCGGAATCGGCGTCGGCAATGCCGTTGCCGTCGACCAGTTTTACCGGCACGGATGGGATGGTATTTCCGCGTTCAACCATAAGCAGCAATGCCCTTCTCGCCTTTGGACGCCGGTCCTACCGAAACGGCCACAGGCATTTCATATTCAAGCGTTTCGGATAGGCGGCTTTGACCCCACATGCAAGGGACCAGCAATCCCCGCCCAACGCCCTCAATTGCAATTAATCCATCGCCTTAACGCGCTGCGTCAGGCTGAAGGCGCCCATACCAGTTACAAATGTGAACTGAATAGTTTGGTTTTCCAAGCTATTTCCAGCATTTGTTCCCAGAACTGGCAGCAGAATTAGGCCGGGTTCCGGGCTTTTTTGCGGCGCGCCAAAAATCGGCCCGCCTTCGGGGCCGGTCGCGATCAATGTTTGCGGATCAAACAGACTATCGTTCACACTCACCACGAGCACATTTCCGACTGGGTCGTAGCGAACGCCGTCGATCGGCGCGTCGGCGCCGTCCCACTCGATCGGGGCTAGGGCCAGCGCCTGGCGGATGCGCATGGCGTTGGCGCGATCCGGCGTGGACAGCGCCAGCGGCAACTCGAACTTGAGTTGCGCCGGCACGCAGACATCCGAGCAAATCCCGAGCACCGCCGAAAGCACCAGATCCGGTGTCTCCGTACTGGCGATTAGCTCAATTGGCAGCAGGGTCGGCCCCCAATAGACGTAATCGGTGTACCCATTGGCGACCTCCCGCGTTGGGTATGGCCAACTCACCGTCGCACCGTCAATCCCCATGGAGCCGCTGGTATCAAGTGCGAGTGGGAAACCGGTTTCCCCGGGTACACGCCAATAGGTGCGGGTATCCTGTGGCATGTCGATTTCGAGCCCCACCTGAGTGCGCCCACCGGTGCTGACCTGCCCGGTCGAGACCAGGCGCAGCTTGACGCCGGGATAGACCTCCTGCCACGGCGTTTCGGCCGCGTGGGAAAGGGCAATGAGCCCAAAGCAAGAAAATATGACCAGCAACAATTTCATCGCTCGACAATAAAGCAGGTTTGGGTGAACGAATAGCTGACGCCCTATCAGCCCTTCGTGATCGCCATGCGCCAGGGCAGCGGTTTGATGGTCAACGCGCGTGGCCCCCAACCGCTGTTTTCTGCGCTTTTGGTCCTCACGTGCTGAATTTATCCTGCACTCCGGTCCTTCAGAGAACGCGAATTGACTCGCCACGGGCGGGGTCGAAATAGGTTTTAACGGCACTCGCCATCTTGGCGGATCCGCAAGGCAGGCTTACATTGGCTGCTATGAACTCGTTTGAAGGCCAATTCCTGGTGGCCATGCCCGACATGGTCGACGACCGTTTCGCCCGAAGCGTCGTCTATGTTGTTCGCCATAACCGCGAAGGCGCGATGGGTTTGATCGTCAACCACCGGGTCAAGAACCTCGGCTTTGGCGACATCCTGAACGAATTGGAGCTGGGTGACCCCGATGCGATCATCCGCTTGCCCGACCGCATTCGTGATCGCGCGGTGATGAGCGGCGGGCCAGTGGAAATTGGCCGCGGGTTTGTGTTGCACTCGGCTGACTATCGCAGCGGCGACACCATAATGACCGCCAGTCAGGTCTGCCTGACAACGACGCTCGACATCTTGCGGGCGATGGCTTTTGGCCCGGCCCCCAAGGCCGCGCTGCTGGCCTTGGGTTGCAGTGGCTGGGGTCCCGGCCAGTTGGAAGCGGAAATCGCCGACAATGGGTGGCTTACCGTGCCATTTTCGCCCGAGATTATCTTCGACGCCCCGATTGCTGATCGATACGATCTGGCGCTGGCCAAATTGCACATCACCCGCGCCAGCCTGAGCTCGGACGCCGGGCACGCCTAGAAGCGAACCCCGTGGGCGTCACCGAGCCAGTTGGGCCGCCAATTGTTTGGCGAATTCTTGAGCCGACATGGCCGCCCCAAAGGCAAAGCCCTGAGCCAGCCGGCAATTGAGCGTGCGCAGCCGTTCAATTTCGTCGAGCGACTCGACGCCCTCGGCGATGACCTTAAGATCAAGATCGGTGGCCAAGGCGACGATGGCCCGGATGATGGGCGCCTGGGTATGCACCGCGCCCCGGCTGTCGCTGATCTGCACGAATTCGGCCGGTATCTTGATCGTGTCGAATGGGAACCGATGCAAATAACTCAGCGATGAGTGTCCTGTGCCAAAATCGTCAAGCGCCAGACCAAGGCCAAGCCCTTTTAAGGCCTCCAGCATATAGGCGGAATGCTCCGGATTGGTCATGACCTGGGACTCGGTCAGTTCCAGTTTCAGGTGTTTGACCACATCAGGGTGCTGGCCAACCAGAGCCCGAATATCGCTAACCAGGCTTTCGGTCGCCAATTGGGTCGGCGACAGATTGACCGAGACAAAGAAGTCTTCGGGCAGATTTGGCAATTGGGCGATCCAGTCCCTGGTGTGATAGGACGCTTGTTCAAAAGCGATGCGACCAAGCCGTTCGATTTGCCCCGAACGCTCGGCCAGGGCAATAAACTCTTCTGGAGCGACCACACCTCGGGTTGGATGGTTCCATCGCATCAGCGCCTCGGCGCCGGCGATCTGGCCAGTGATGATGTCCATTATGGGCTGGAATTGCACCTGCAACTCGCCCTGCTTCATGCCGCGCTCGAGATCTTCCTCATTGGCCCGGTTGTAGGCCGAGATCGAACGAGCTGAAGCCCGATAGGCCTCAATGCGATCGCCACCCAGACGCTTGGCATAATACATCGCCAGTTCAGCATCACGAAGCACGTCAGCGGCGGTGGCCGGGTTGCTATCGTAAATGGT
This sequence comes from Devosia equisanguinis, assembly GCA_943372435.1. Taxonomy (GTDB): domain Bacteria; phylum Pseudomonadota; class Alphaproteobacteria; order Rhizobiales; family Devosiaceae; genus Devosia; species Devosia equisanguinis_A. The sequence goes on along the minus strand of CALRYQ010000003.1, from coordinate 107,772 downwards.
CACGCCAATCGAGGCCGACAGGGTGAGGTCGCGATCGCCGAAATTGAATGGCGCCTTCAGGGCCTTGCGGATCTGTTCGGCGGTTTCAGCGATCTTGCCAGCCGCCTGCTCGGACGACAGGATGACCGCAAACTGATCGCCGCCGATCCGCGCCAAGGTGTCGAGCGGGCGCATGACCCGGCTGATGCGGCGCGACACCGCCAGCAACACACTGTCGGCAGCCGAATGGCCGATGCGCTCTTCCAGCTCCATGAACCGGTCAATATCAATCAGGAACACCGCTGGCTTGGTGCCATTGGGGGTCCGGGCCCGCACCAAAGCGCGCTCCAAGCGATCCAGAAACAGCCGCTTGTTTGGCAATCCCGTCAGGCTGTCATGCACTGCGTCGTGCAGCAACCGCTCGCGGGCCGCGCGCTCCTCCGTCACATCCTGCAATGTTCCCACGATGCGGTTGACCTGGCCGTCGCCCCCCAGAACCGGTTTCACCCGCATCCGGAACGAGCGGTAGCTGCCATCATAGCTGGCAATACGCATATCTGAGGAGACTTTGCCGCGGCGCAATTCGACCAGGGTATCAAACGATGTGCGGAACCGGTCGCGGTCTTCCGGGTGCACACGATCCAACCAACGCTTGATCGCACCGCGCAGCGCCCCCCGCTTTTCTCCGAGCCTTGTCGCCAATTCATCGGAAACCGAAACCCGGTCGCGCTCAATGTTCCAGTCAAACACAAAATCGCCGGACCCGGTCAGGGCCAGCGCCCGGCGCTCAACCTCTGAAAGCGTTCCAATGGTGACCTGGCCCTCTGAAAACGCGTGTTGAACCGAGGTGAAGCCCAGCAACATCACCGCCAACACCAGCCCGCCTGCCACGGCAGGCTGGGCCACGTCATTGGAGACTTGTCCGGAGATGACCAGCCAGCCATAAAACAGCCAGGCGATGATGATGATCCATGTCGGCACCAGCAGAACAGCGCGGTCATAGCCGCGCAGCGCCAACAACAGGATCAACACGAATCCCGAGGCCCCAAGCAGCACCAGAACCAGGCGTGCAATCGTCGCCGCAATCGCCGGTTGCAGGAAGGCGAACGCAAACAGCAGCAGGAACAGCGCCGCCAGCCCCAGCGCTAGATGGATGAACCGCAGGTGCCAGCGATGCAAATTGAGGTAGATGAACAGGAAGCCGGCAAGGGTCGTGGCAATTCCGGCTTCCGATGCCGCCCGAAATGGCTGCATGGCGCCAGCGGGCAGGCCGAGCAGCCGTCCCAAAACGCTGAAATCGATCAACAGATAGATCAGCACTGCCCAGGCAAAAGCTGCCGTTGCCGGAAATACCCCACGCCCCTTGACCACAAACATGATGGTCAGGAATACCGCGGCCAATGATGCGATCCCGAGCACGACGCCACGGAACAGGGTGAACGAGTTTACATAGTCCCGGTAGGCATTGGGTTCCCACAAATACAGTTCAGGTAGCTGGCCTGATGTCAGCTCGCCAACCAGGGTTACGGTCGCACCCGGATCAAGGGTGATTTCGAAAACATCGGCCTCGCTATCAGCCAGGCGCACCGGGCGAATGCCCGCGCTTGGCGTCAATGCCGTAATGCGACCATTGCCCAGATCGGGGTTAATCACCCCGGAGCCCGGCAAACGGAAGAACGGCGCCACCAGCAGTCGCTCGATCTGCTGGTCGCTTTCGTTGCGCAAGGCGAACAGCGCCCAATCCGGATTGGTTCCAGCCTGCGAGGCCAGCACTTCGATGCGACGAATAATGCCGTCATCACCAGGCGCGGTGGACAATTGCACATGCCCCTGCTCGCCCGGCGTCAGCTCGACAACGCTGGACAGATTGACCGCGTTGACCCCTTCGGGAACGGAAATAACTTCAAAAGCGACGGTCGGGAGGGCGTTTGCCAGTCCGAGCGCTAGGAACACCGCGAGTGCTATGAAATGACGCATTAGGGGCGAGTATATCCTGGCGTGGGCTTCATTGTGGCAGCGCCCCAAACGGGTTTCACTGACCAACCCCTCTGCGGGAGCGCGTCTTTGGTAACGGGGTTTACCGATCACGACAAGCGTTTGGCACTGTTGCGGATCGGCAACATGGTCATATGCCTAATGGCGCTGGACGCGCGTTTGTTCAAAACCGCCGGCAGCCACCGCGGTGCAGAACGTCGACCACTCGCAGCGACTGCAGGCCTGGCGCACCTCGCCCTTGGCAAACGCCTGGCGCATCTGCTTAAGCGTCGGCGGATCCATCTCAAATACAAGGCCGACGCGGACGGGCCGCGCCAGCAGGGTTTCCAGATCATCAAGCGCCTTGCGGTCCCGTATCCCGACACTGTCTTCATGGCAATGGGGCCGCTTTTCGCCCAACAGGGCCGCACAGATGTCATCAGGCCCGTCCACCAGCACAATCGCTTCGCCCTGGCTGAGTCGCCCCGCGATCACGTCGTAATTCGCCGTGAACGCGGGGGTGTAACCCTTGCCGACATAGGTCAGCAGGCAGAGCAGATGGTGGGCGCGCAGTTGGATTGTCACGCCTTGGGCTGGCCCTTGGCAACGCCTTCGACCGCCATCACGGCGGCGGCGCCGAGAACCGACTTCAGGATTGAGCCAACGAGAAAGGGGGTAACGCCATATTCCAACGCCTTTTCAACCCCAATCTGGGTTGCCAACCACGCGCCGCCGATGGCCAGGCAGAGTGCGGTTCCCAGCACTTGGGCGAGAAACGAGAGCACTGGCTTTTTGCCATTCCAGCCGCGCTCGGCCAGCCAGCCGACCAAGGCCGCGGTGGCAACAAACCCAATGAGATAGCCACCGGTCGGACCGACGAACTTGGCGATACCAAAGCTGGCGCCAGCAAACACCGGCAGACCAACGGCGCCCTCGATCAAATAGGCAATGATGGTCAGGGCGCCGAGGCGCCAACCATAAAGGGCACCAATCAGGGTCACGGCCAATGTCTGCATGGTCATGGGCACTGGAAACATCGGCACTTCAATCTGGGAGGCCAGAGCCAGAACGGCAGTGCCCAAAACGACGGCGACGGCCTTGACGGCCAGCGACCGGCTATCGAGGTTCAGTGCGCTCGGGGCGGACACGGGGCTTAGGCTAAGGTATCCAGACATCGACATCTCCATTTCATGTTCGGCTATATTATAGATAATTTTGCCGTCTGATCTATTAAATCCAAAATCACCCGGTTCTGCAAGCCCTGCGGCCCGCACAATTCATCCCACGATCGCGAAGGCTTCGCGGGTCATCCCAGACGCCGTCTTGATCGGCTTTTGGCCGATCCATTGCACATGCCGACCCAGAATAGTGGCGGCGTTGTCGACCTGACCTTGGCGCAAAGCCGCCAGAATGGCCAGATGGTCCTGATCGGTCCGCGCTTCCCAGGCTGATCGCCAGGCCGCAAACAAAAACCGCGCACTGGCGGCATGGAGATCGTCAATGGACGCTAGCAATCTTGGCATAGCACAGGGCGCCAGGATCAGCCGATGAAAACTGCGATTTGCCGCCTCCCATGAGGTCACGTCACGCGATTTGTCGCCAGCGCGCGTCGCCTGCTCCGCGCGATCAAGAATGGCCGGCGTGAGATTGGGAGCAGCATGGCGCAGGGCCAAAACCTCAAGCGCGGCGCGCATTTCTGCCACTTCACGCACTTCGGCCAAATCAAACGCAGCCACCCGCACGCCGCGACGCGGTTCACTGATCGCCAGACCCTGGGCCTCAAGGCGCCGAAACGCCTCGCGGACGGGAACATGGCTGGTGCCGAACTCGTGGGCGATATGGTCCTGGCGCAGTCGGGCATTCGGCTCGATTTCGCCCGAAATGATGCGCTCGGCCAAAACCTTGCTGATCCGAACGGCAATCGTGTCGTCAGTGTTGGTGGTCATGACTTATCGATAATTTGCCTCAGGCGGTGTTGTCGAGACAATTTCGCGCCGCATGTGCGCTCCCAACACAATTGTCGGTGCCTGACCCAAGCCGACACCTAAAGCGCGTCGCGATCTTTCAGATGCGCTTCCTGCGCATTAAGCCCTTGTTTTGCGCATGTCTTTGACCCGAAATCGGAGACCACTTTCGGGAGACATGCTTTAGGCCGTGCGACGGTAGCGGCCAATTTCGTAGACTTCGCGGGTCAGGCCAAACAAGACATGGTCGGCCCAACGGCCATCGATCTGCAGATAGTTGAGCGCAAAGCCTTCCTCGACAAAGCCGTTGTTTTCCAGAACGCGCCGGGAGGCGATATTGCCGGGCAGAAACGCGGCGTGAATACGATGCAGATCGAGAGTATTGAAGACAAACGGTAGCGTGGTTGCGACCGCTTGGGTCATTAGCCCCTGCCCCGCATATTGCTGCCCCATCCAATAGCCGAGATTGACAAACTGGGCCGCGCGCCGCCGCACATTCGACAGTGTCAGCCCACCGACCAAAACTGGGCCAGACGCGGCGGGGATAAAGATAAAAAACGAAAAATCCGTGCCCTCATGGGCTTCCAGTCTGGCTCGCTTGACCCGTGCGGCGAAGATCCTGCGCGCCAAATCGGCGTCGCTCCAGCGTGGCTCATAGGGGCGCAGGAACGCCTGACTGGCCTTGCGCAAATCGTGCCAGGCGCGATAATCCGCCATTGTCGGCGCTCGCAACAGCACGCGCTGGCCGGCCAGCACTGGCGTTTTGTCTGGAACCAACCATGACCACACCATCGCGCCGCCTCGCCCGCTCAGCGCTTGAGCAGGCCGGTGATCTCACCGACATCAACGAGGTTGCCGATCGGGCCGATGCCGGCCAAGGAGACATTGCTCGATAGCAGGATCTGTTGGGCCACATCCTTGACCCGTTGCGCAGTGATACGATTGATGCGCTCCACCGTCTCCTGCATTGGGATCGGACGACCCCACAGGATTTGCTGGCGGGCCAACTGACCGGCACGGGCCTGCGGGCTTTCCAGCGACATCAACAATCCGGCGCGGATCTGGTTGCGCACCCGCACCACCTCCTCATCGGTGATGCTTTCTGTGGCGCGGCGCAATTCGTCGATCACCACCGGCATCAGTTCGCCCACTTCGTTTTCGCCGGTCGCGGCAGCGACGCCGAACACGCCGCTATCGGCAAAGGCCCAGTGAAACGCATAGACCGAGTAGCACAGCCCGCGCTTTTCGCGGACTTCCTGAAACAGGCGGGAGCTCATGCCACCGCCCAGAATCGACGCCAGAATCTGCGCAGCGTAAAAGCCGTCGGAATTATAGGCTCGGCCCTCAAAGCCCAGCACGATATGAGCCTGCTCATGCTCGGAAACCAGCCGTTCCTGGCCCCCTTTGTATTCGGCGCGTTGGGGAGCGGGTGCGCCATTGGGCTTGAGATCGGCAAAGCGCTCGCGAGCCAAATCAACCAATTCGTCATGGTCGATATTGCCTGCCGCCGCCAGAACCATGCGGTCGCCGACATAATTGCGGTTCATATATTTGCGGATAGTTTCGGGTTTGAACTCGCGCACCGATTCCACCGTTCCCAAAATGGTGCGACCGATTGGTTGCGCCGGGAACGCGGCTTCCTGAAACAGATCAAACACATGGTCATCGGGATTGTCGCGGGCCGCACCGATTTCCTGCACGATAACCTGTTGCTCGCGCTCCAGCTCATGGCTGTCAAACAAGGAGTTTTGCAGAATATCGGCGAGGATGTCGGCGGCGAGCACCACGTCTTCCTTGAGAACCCGGGCAAAATAGCCAGTATGTTCGATCGAGGTCGCCGCGTTCAGATCGCCGCCCACATTTTCGATGGTCTCGGCAATTTCCAGCGCAGTGCGCGATTGTGTGCCCTTGAACGCCATATGCTCAAGCATATGAGAAATGCCGTGTTCGGCCTTCCGCTCGGAGCGCGCACCGGCTTTGACCCAAACCCCCAGCGAAGCACTTTCCAAATGCGGCATATCATCGGTCAGAACGACCATGCCATTGGCTAGGGTTGTTGATTGTACGCCCACTTATTCCTCCACGCGGCACGCCTCTTGGGGGTGCTCACAAATTCTTACTCGAGAGCCCCCAAGCTCCCGGTCAGGCGCGAGTGCGGGCCCTGATAAAGGCTTCGACCTCGCTCTGGTCGTTGGCCAGAACGCTAAGCCGTTCGGGACGCTGATGCAAATCAGCCAACCACGCCGGTAGCGGCGGTTCGACTCCCGTAGCGGCTTTGACCGCTGCTGGAAATTTGGCCGGGTGCGCCGTTGCCAGCGTAATCATCGCCACCTTGGGATCACGCATGGTTTCGGCCACATGCACACCGACAGCGCTATGTGGATCCAGCGTGTAACCGCATGTGGTCAAAATGCGCGAAATGGTGGCGCTGGTTTGCGCTTCAGAGGTGGTTCCGGCGGAAAACTGCGCGCGAATTGTCGATAGCGCCGCCCCAGGAACTGCAAAGCCGCCCGATTGTTTGAGCCCATCCATCATTTGAACCAGCGCAGTGGCATCGCGGCCAACCGCCTCGAACAGCAGGCGCTCAAAGTTTGAGGAGATTTGGATATCCATTGACGGACTGATCGTTGGTTCAACGCCATCCATGTCATAGCGCCCGCCATCCAGGGTGCGGGCCAAAATATCATTGGCGTTGGTGGCGATCACCAGGCGGTCGATAGGCAGCCCCATCCGCTTGGCAGCGTAGCCGGCAAAAATGTCGCCGAAATTGCCGGTCGGCACCGTAAACGAAACCGTGCGATGCGGGCTGCCCAAGGACGCGGCAGACGTAAAATAGTAGACGATCTGGGCGACGATCCGGCCCCAATTGATCGAGTTGACGCCCGAGAGCCGCACCTGGTCGCGGAAACCGTGATTGTTGAACAGGCCTTTGACGATGTTCTGGCAATCGTCAAACGTGCCCTCGACGGCGATATTGTGGACATTGGCGTCCAATACCGTCGTCATCTGCAAGCGTTGCACCGCCGAGGTGCGCCCGAGCGGATGCAGAATGAAGATATCGGTGGTGTCGCGCCCCCTGAACGCCTCAATGGCGGCAGACCCAGTGTCACCTGAGGTCGCGCCAACAATTGTGGCGCGCAGACCGCGGTGGGTTAGGATGTGATCCATCACCCGGCTGAGGAACTGCATCGCCACGTCCTTGAACGCCAGCGTCGGGCCGTGAAACAGCTCCAGCAGAAAATGGTTGGGCGCCAGTTCGACCAGTGGCGCTATGGATGGATGGCGAAAGCCGGAATAGGCCTCATCAAGGATCGCCTTCAGCGCGCCCGGTTCAATATCGTTGCCGACAAACCGGGATATGATCGCAAACGCCACATCGGCGTATGGCATTCCAGCAAAAGCGGCGATCTCTTCGGCGCTGATTTGCGGCCATTGCTGGGGGACATAAAGACCGCCATCCGCGGCCAAACCGGCCAAAACAGCGTCAGAAAAACCGAGCACGGGCGCCTGGCCCCGCGTGGAAACGAACTGCATTGAGGGAAAATGCCCTTCTTGGATTTGTCGCAACCTAGTCAAAGCGCGGTGAAACCGCAAGTTTGCTTGGTCAAGCGGTTGGGGTGAGGTGTGGTCGCCGCTGCCGCCAAAGCCAGAAGCCGAGCATGATCGGGGTGATAAGGGCAAATCCAAACCAGGTCGCTGCGTAGCCCAAATGGTTGTTGGGGAATTCAACAACCGTCTCGCCCCCTTGCGGCAGGACCCCTTTCGGCCCAGCGGGTAGATCGAGATAGAATGGCGCAAAGGGCGCTAGACCCGGCTCCACCATCGCGGCAAGGCGGTCTGGATTGCGCACCCATTCGATCCGATTGGCCACGTCCGCCTGCGGGGTGAACATGCCCACTGCTTCGGGCGGGCGCGCGATGCCAGTCAGCTCCACGGCCTCTCCAGTGCCGGCAGGCTCATTGAAATAGGACTTGGACTGCGCGTCCGGCACAAAGCCGCGATTGACCCATACCGCACCCCCAGTTTGCAACACCAATGGCGTCACAATCCAATAACCCGGCCCAGACGCTGGACCATGGCCATCAACCAGGCTGGTAAAAATGCGGATGCTCAGCTCGTTGCGCAAAATACCGGTGGCACGCATTGGCTGAAAATTGATGCTCTGCGGATCAAGCCGACCCCATTCGGTGCTGATCGGTAAATCGATCGGGGGCTGGGAAAACCGGGCTGCAACCGCCGCGATGAGAGCTTCCTTTTCAGCCAGACGTTGCACTTGCCAGGTGCCGAGATAGGCAAAAAGCGCCGTCAAACCCAGCATCAATGCAACAAACACAGCTTGCATCACTGGTGAGACGGTTTTGGTCTGGTTCAACTGCAGCCTCGTGAAAAAATTTGGGGCGCGGCTGGTGCCGCGCCCCCGATGATTTTGGTTCGGCTGCTAGTGGTGCAGCGCCACGCCCCAGCTGCCCCACACATAGATGGAGGCAAACAGGAACAGCCACACCACGTCAACAAAATGCCAATACCAGGCGGCAAACTCGAAACCCAGATGGCGCTCTGGGGTCATCTGGCCCATCAACGCCCGGACCAGACAGACCGTCAGGAATATGGTGCCAATCAAAACGTGGAAGCCGTGGAACCCTGTGGCCATGAAGAATGTGGCGCCATAATAGCCGCCGGCGAAAGCAAAGCCCGCCTCGGAATACTCAACCATTTGCACAAAGGTGAACAGCGCGCCCAAAGCGATCGTCAGAACCAGCCCCCACTTCAGCCCTTCGCGATCATTTTCGAGCAGCGCGTGGTGCGCCCAGGTCACCGTGGTGCCCGAGGTCAACAGGATCAGCGTGTTGAACAGCGGCAGGTGGAACGGATCGAACAACTCGACCCCAGTTGGTGGCCAAAGACCACTGGTTGCTGCAACACGCGCATATTGTTCGACGTCATCGAGCCGGAAGAAGCCATCGAAATAGGCCCAGAACCAAGCCACGAAAAACATGACCTCTGAGGCGATGAACAAGATCATCCCGTAGCGATGGTGCATTTGCACCACCGGGGTGTGATCGACGCCATTGTTCGACTCTTTGTTGACGTCCGACCACCAGCCGTAAAACGAATAGAGCACACAGGCCAGCCCGGCAAAGAACAGCCATGGCGTCCAGTGCTTCATATAAGCAATCGCGCCCACGGCAAATATCAGCATGGACACGGACATGATGATTGGCCATGGGCTGGGTACGACTAGGTGGTAGTCATGGTTTTTGGCGTGCGCAGCCATGGTCAGCCCTCATTCTTTGAAGCGTAGAAGGTATAGGAAAGTGTGATGTTTTTGACCGTGTCCAGATCCTGGTTTTGGTCCAGGTCCGGATCGACGAAGAAAACGACCGGCATCTGGACGGTTTCGCCCGGCTGCAGTGTCTGCTCGGTAAAGCAGAAGCACTCGATCTTGTTGAAATAGCTGCCCGCCAGTTCTGGTGTCACGTTGAACACAGCCGTACCGGTCACTGGGTGGTTGGTGGTGTTGGTGGCGACAAAATTGATGGTTTCCACGGTGCCGATCTTGCCGACAATCGGCTTGGCCGGGGTGATGGTCCAGGCCAGATTGTTATCGACGTTGGAGTCAAAGCTCACCGTCATTTCACGGGCAATCACCCCTTTGGGGTTACTCGATGCCGTCTGGGTGGTGCCGCCATAGCCGGTTGCCTGACAAAACAGCTGATACAGCGGGACCGCCGCATAGGCCATGGCCAACATCAACGCGACGAAGCCGGTCAGCGCATAGGCGACCCAGCGGTTGCGATCATGGGATATGAGGGCAGCTGACTGACTCATCGGCTACAGATCCCGGTGGAAGACATCTGGCCCAAGCTTCACCAGCGTCAACACATAGACCATGATGACAAGCGTCGCGAGCAGCAGCCCAAGCGCCATTGAGCGGAGGCGACGGTTCTTGGCGCGCATCGCCGCTGCTTCCGGGGTCTCGACAGGCACAGATAGCAGTTCGTTAGGTGAACTCATGACAAAACGCCCCCGAACCGCGCCAGCAAATTGTCGGCCAGCAGCGCAAAAAACACGATGAACAGATAGCTCAGCGAAAACAGGAACAGACCGCGCGCGGCCTTGCGCATCGGAGCGCCGTCTTGCACCAGCACCAGGCGCCATGCGAGCGCCACAAAGGCCACGCCACTGGTTATGGCCACAGCGGTATAGAGCCAGCCCGAAAAACCCATAATCGTTGGCAATAGAGTCGAGCCGGCCAACAATACGGCATAGGCCAGAATTTGGTTGCGGGTTGACTTCTCCCCAACAACATTGGGCATCATCGGCACGCCAGCAGCGCCATAGTCGCTCTGCTTGTACAATGCCAGCGCCCAGAAATGGGGCGGCGTCCACAAGAACACGATCAAGAACAAGACACAGCTTTGCAGCGTTACGCCACCCGTCACCGCCGCCCACCCCACCATGGTGGGAAACGCCCCGGCCGCACCGCCAATGACGATATTCTGTGGCGTCAGCCGCTTTAGCCACATGGTGTAAATGACGACATAAAAAAAGATCGTGAACGCCAGCAGACCCGCCGCAACCCAGTTGGTGGCCAGCCCGAGCAATGTCACCGAGAAGACCGACAGCACGACCCCGAAAACCAGCGCTTCACCGCGACTGACGCGGCCAGCTGGAATTGGGCGTTGCCGCGTACGGCTCATGATGGCGTCAATATCGCTGTCGTACCACATGTTCAGCGCGCCCGAGGCGCCGCCGCCGATGGCGATGCAGATGATGGCAATGACACCCAGCACGGGGTGAAGAGCGCCGGGCGCGATCGCCATGCCGACGAAAGCCGTAAACACCACCAGCGACATAACACCCGGCTTCAGCAGCGCGAGGTAATCCTGCACGCGCGCTTCGCCGGCCATGAGCTGTGGGGTATGACTTTGGTCGATAAAGGCCACGCGTCTCACTTTCTTGGTTCGCGGGCGCCGCGCGAACGCGGCACCCAAAAGCTCAGTCCGGGTTAGTGCGCCTTGGTGTCGTCGAAAACCGGCAGTGTCGAGAACTGGTGGAACGGCGGCGGTGAACTCAGCGTCCACTCCAGCGTTGTCGCACCTTCACCCCAAGGATTATTGCCAGCCGGACGCTTGCGGATCTTGGCTTCAATCAGCACTGCAAAGAACACCAGCACCGAAACAATGGTGATGTAATAGCCGTATGAAGACACCCGGTTCCACATGGCAAAGGCATCTGGATAGTCGATGACACGGCGCGGCATCCCGGCTAGGCCGAGGAAATGCTGGGGGAAGAACACCAGATTCACGCCGATAAACATCAGCCAGAAATGCACATTTGCCAGCGTCTCATTGTACATGACGCCGAACATCTTTGGGTACCAGTAGTACCAACCAGCAAAGATCGAGAACACTGCACCCAGCGACAGCACATAGTGGAAATGTGCCACCACGTAATAGGTGTCGTGCAACGCCCGATCGACGCCCGCATTGGCAAGAACCACACCGGTTACGCCGCCGACGGTGAACAGAAAGATGAAACCGACGGCCCACAACATTGGTGTGCGGAAGGTGACAGAACCGCCCCACATGGTCGCGATCCACGAGAAGATCTTGATCCCGGTCGGCACCGCAATGACCATGGTCGCGGCGACAAAATAGCGTTGCACATCCAGGCTCAGCCCGGTGGTGTACATATGGTGCGCCCACACCACGAAGCCGACAAAGCCGATGGCAACCATGGCGTAGGCCATGGCGAGGTAGCCAAAAATCGGCTTCTTGGAAAATGTCGAGATGATGTGACTGATCATGCCAAAGCCCGGCAGGATCAAGATATACACTTCAGGGTGACCAAAGAACCAGAACAGATGCTGGAACAAGACCGGGTCGCCGCCGCCTTCAGAGGCAAAGAAGGTGGTGCCAAAATTGCGGTCAGTCAGCAACATGGTGATGCCACCGGCCAGCACGGGCAGCGACAACAACAGCAGGAACGCTGTGACCAATACCGACCACGCAAACAGCGGCATCTTGTGAATGGTCATGCCAGGGGCACGCATATTGAAAATAGTGGTGATCAGGTTGATGGAGCCCAAAATCGAGCTGACGCCAGCGATATGGAGCGACAGGATCACGAAATCCACCGCCGGCCCGGGCTGACCCGAGGTCGACAAGGGCGGATAAAGCGTCCAGCCGCCGCCGGCTCCCATGGCGCCCGAAGGACCTTCAAAAAACAGCGACGCGCACAGCAGGATCAGCGACACCGGCAACAGCCAGAACGCCACGTTGTTGATGCGGGGGAAAGCGGTATCGGGCGCGCCGATCATCAGAGGAGCAAAATAATTGGCAAAACCACCCATGGTTGCGGGCATGACCATGAAGAAGATCATGATCAGCGCGTGGGCGGTGGTGAACACATTGTACATGTGCTTGCCGGCATCGAGCGCGTCGTCGCCGGACACGCCATAAACCATGGAGGCAAGCCCGTGGAAAATCTGAATCCCTGGCTCTTGCAACTCCATGCGCATCGCGCCGGACAACAGTCCACCAACGACCCCCGCGACAATCGCGAAGATCAGGTACATCACGCCGATGTCCTTGTGGTTGGTCGAATAGGCGTAACGGCGCCACCCCGAAGGCAAAGGATGATCATGCGCATCAGCATGGTCATGCCCCGCCGCGTGCGCCTGCAGATGTGTTGCCCCAACATTGGCCATGACTGTCGTCCCCTATACTTCTTGTTACTGGATTGCCGCGAGCGTTGCGTTGGCACTGGCGTAGTCGCCGGCCTTAAACGCTGCCATCCAGGTCGCAAATTCTGCCTTGGTCACCACGCGCACGGCGATCGGCATGAACGCATGGTCCTTGCCGCACAGTTCCGAGCACTGACCATAAAAAACGCCTGTTTCGCGGGCGTTGAACCAGGTTTCGTTCAACCGGCCCGGGACTGCGTCGATCTTGATGCCAAACGAGGGGACCGCAAAGGCGTGGATCACGCCAGTTGGGTCGGCGGTAATCTGCATCCGCACAGTCGTGTCAACCGGCACAACCAATTCATTGTCAACCGCCAGCAAGCGTGGCTGGGCTGGCTTGGTGGCAACGCGATCCGCGTCCACCAGGATGTTGCTGTCGAAGGTTTTGGCGTCCTCGACATATTCGTAATTCCAGTACCATTGCTGGCCCGTGGCCTTGATCGTCAATTCTGCGGCCGGCACTTCGACTTCGCCGAAACTGAAAATATTGTGGCCATGATATTTGCGCAGCCCGTCAGGCACCGTCAGTTGGTCGGTCAATAGCCCAAACGAGGGGACGGCAATCACGATCAGCACCAGCACGGGCAGAACCGTCCAGACAATTTCCAACAGGGTGTTGTGGGTGGTCTTGGACGCAACCGGGTTGGCCCTGGCGTTAAAGCGGACGACAATCACAACAATCAGTAACAGCACCAGTACCACGATCGCCGTGGTCACCCATAACAAAAGCCCGTTATGAAACGTTGTGATCGAGTCCATGTTCACGGTCACCGACCGTTGAAAGAACCACTGGCCAGGCTCAGAATGCCCCACTGCCGGGGCCGCCGCATCTTGGGCTTGCGCCAGTGCGGGCGCCAGGGCAAGCGCCGCGGCCATTGAGGCCCCTACGCGCTTCAAAAACTGTCCGGTCACCGATAACCCCCTAAATAACTGGTATTGCTGCAAACACGGCGGGATTGAGGTGACTTGTGCGGCATAGCTTACGCCGCCCCGACTCAACCTCGGAGCGTAGAATTCTGCGTTGAGCTAAATCACATCCGTTCTCTTGAGTCTATTCCGGCAATCGATTCGCCCTGTGCGTCATATTGCGCTCTTGCGGCTCCCAACCCGCCTCACGTTCGCCCCAGTTATGGTGGCAATAATCCTCTTGTTTCCGGGCAAAAGTTGACACTGCAGCAGGCGTGTCGGAAACAGGGAACAGGGTCGGGCCTGGGCGCGATTCGGCAGGAGAATCTGGCAAGTGAAGTGGTTTTTGGTGCGTTTCGTCGCGGTGGCCGCGCTGGCCACTTCAGGTCTTGTGGCTGCCCCGCTAGCGCAGGGCCTGGTCAGGGCTCAGTATGGCGACTGGCAAATGAGCTGCGATACCCCCCCTGGCGCCAGCTTTGAACAATGCGCCATCATCCAGAATGTTACTGCCGAAGATCAGCCCAATGTCGGGTTATCGGTGATTGTGCTGAAAACTGCCGACCAATCGGCGCGGTTGCTGCGGGTTCTGGCGCCGCTCGGCGTCTTGCTCCCCAACGGGCTCGGGCTCAATATTGACGGCAAGGACATGGGCCGCGTCGCTTTTGTGCGGTGCCTGCCGAACGGTTGTGTTGCCGAAGTCGTTTTGGACGATGCCATGATAGCGACGCTGTCGGCGGGCAAGGATGCGATCTTTGTGGTGTTTAAGACGCCCGAAGAGGGCATAGGCATTCCAGTCTCTTTGCTCGGGTTTGGCGAGGGCTTCGAGAAATTGCCATAGGAAGGCGTTGAAATGGGAAACATTGAGCGCGCCGCGCCGCGTTCGCGAACGCTAAAAGGGGGCAAAATCGCCCTCAATGACGGGTTTTCCACCATTGACTGCCTGGTGCGTAATCTGTCGGCCACTGGCGCCTTGCTCAAAGTCACCAGTATTTTGGGCGTGCCAGACCAATTCAAGCTGGTCATGGATGACGGCCGCAGCTTTGCCTGCACCATCGCATGGAAACGCGAAACCGAATTGGGCGTGCACTTCAATTAGCAAAAAGGGGCCGGGAGCAGTTCTTGCGAACGCCACCCGGCCTAGTCATCAGGAAACAGGCCGAAGGCAAAATCGGCCTGAGGACTGACATGAGCCACGCCAATGGCAGGCACCATGCCAATATGGTCCTTGCGGCCGGGGGGGTGGCCGCAAGGTTAGATTACCGGCTGGCGCGAACCGAGCGCTTGTGGGCCAGTTGGCGACCGGTATTGGAAGATGGGGAGCGCAACGCGTCGATCAGGTCCTGGCGGCAAAGTCCCAGGTCATCCAGTCGATGTTGCTCAAGCTCAAGCAGGGTGGCAAGCGCGGCTCGGCGTGCGCGCATCGCCACTGCTTTTTGAAAAAAGCTGCGCACCTGTGCTGCAAAACCTGTCGTTCCGGCGGCCACAATGGGCCGCTCGCTGGAAAGCGAGATAGCCATAATAGTTCTCCATTTACTTTGGGGCCGGAGGGGGGACCGGCGAGCTCAGCAGCATAATTTGCGCTGATGACGGTCTCATAACCCGCTGGACATCCATTCGTCTAACAAATAGATTTCATCTATCCTATCAATTTGCGTGATGGAGATTGCAGTGACCGCTCCCCTTGACCTCGACCAGCTGCAAAGCTTCTGCGCCATCGCCGATTGCGGCAGTTTCACCGAGGCCGCGCGACGGGTGAACAAGACCCAGTCGGCCGTCTCCATGCAGATCAAGCGCTTGGAGGAGCGGATCGGCCATCCGCTGCTGTCGCGCGATGGGCGGGGCGTTTCGCTCACGCAACATGGCGACGCCCTTTATGCCAGCGCCCGGCGAATGCTGCGCATCAATGCCGAAATCATCGACCATTTTTCTGATGGCGACCTGGCTGGCAGCATCCGGTTTGGGGTTCCAGACGACTACGCGGTGCGCTTGTTGCCGGTGATCCTGTCAAGTTTTCAGCGGACCCATCCGCGCATTGCCGTCGATGTCGCCTGCATGGCGTCCGAACAATTGCTGGAAGGCATGAAGGCGGGGCGTTACGACCTCATCGTCTTTACCCAGGGCACTGACCAGAACTATGGCGAATTGTTCCGCACCGAGCGGATGTTCTGGGTGGCATCCCATGGTGGCCGCGCGCTGGCGACGGACCCCTTGGCGCTGGCCTGCGGGCCACAATGTTGCATATGGCGCAGCGACGCAGTGGAAGCGCTGAACCGGGTCGGCAAGGACTACCGAATTGCCTATACCTCGTCCAACGCCACCGCGATTTCCAGCGCGGTGCTGTCGGATCTGGCGGTGGGGTTTTTACCGGAAAGCGCCATGCAGCCGGGCATGAAGGTTGTCGCCGATGACTATAATCTGCCCCGTCTGGCAGACGCCCAGATCGCGCTGATGCGGGGCAGCCACGCCTATGGGGGCATTTACGACGCATTGGCCAGCCACATCGTGCAATCGATGGGCAATCTCGACATGACTGGCCCGATTGCCAAAGCAGCGGAATAGGGTTTTTCTGATCGGCTAGCTCAGGGGATTTCTAGCCTTGAGCGTCTCAATCATGGTCACCATGCTGGCGTGCGCGGCCTGTTCAAAACGCTGCGCGTTCAGCAGCTGTTGCGACATCGGGCCGGGCTCGATGTGCTGCTCCAATAGTGCCGCATAACGGCGGCTGATCTCGGCCCCGACTTCCAAATACTCGATGATTGCCGCCATCTGGTCGGGCGTGAAACGCGCCTGCACTACCGGCTCCACCATGCGATAATGGCTGAACAGCGCCCGGCTGATCGCGTTCGCTTCTGGGGTCATGGAGATCCAGACTTTGCGCCGATCACCCAGATCACGCTCGCGCGCCACATAGCCCGCATTTGCCAGCCGATCCACCATGACGGTGACCGCTCCGGTGGTCAGCCCACTCGCTTTTGCCAACTGCCCGGCGGTCATTCGGCCGAGGCGGTCGATGATGTCCATGCAGCGTGCGTCAGTGCGATTGATGTTCATAAACCGCGCCACGGCGTCGTCAAACATGTCACTGGCCACCCCCGCCGCACGCGCGGCCTGTTGCCGCCGGACGCCCTGTGGCATCGTGCCCAGATCAGGGTGACTGTTTTCTCTTGACCACTCGTTATCTTGATCCATAAGATATTTATAACATGAGATTTCTAGAGGGTCCAGTATGACGGTGCAGTTTCAGGGGGGCCAGACGGTCATCGAGGCCAAGGGGCTGGTCCGCACGTACAAGACCAGGGGCAAATCGATTGAGGCCGTGCGTGGTGTTGATCTGAGCGTACGCGCCGGCGAGATCGTTGGCTTTTTGGGGCCCAACGGGGCCGGCAAGACGACGACACTTAAAATGCTGTGTACGCTGCTGGAGCCGACCGGCGGCAGCGCCATCGTTGCGGGGTGTGATCTGCGCAATGATCCGGTCGGCGTGCGGCGTGCCATCGGCTATGTCAGCCAGGCCGGATCGACGGCTTCGGCAGCCAGGGCCGGCGAAGAAATCGTCAGCCATGCACGGTTTTACGGCATCGACCAGAAAACAGCCGAAACCCGAGCCAAAGCCTTGCTCAAGGCTCTCGACCTTGACGACGTCTGGCAACGAACCTGTGGCTCATTGTCCGGCGGTCAACGCCGCCGCCTCGATATCGTCATGGGACTGATCCATGAGCCGCGTCTGGTGTTTCTGGATGAACCCTCTACCGGGCTCGATCCGCAAAGCCGGGCCAATCTGTGGTCGCACATTCGAAAACTGCGCGATGAGATGGGCACGACCGTCTTTTTGACCACCCACTATATGGACGAGGCGGATGCCTTGTCTGATCGCATTCTGATCATCGACAAAGGCAAGATTGTTGCCCAAGGTACCCCTTCCGAACTCAAAAAGCGGGTGTCGGGCGACACCATCACCCTGACCTTGCGGCGCGAAGAAGACGCGGTCGCGGCCGCTGCGGTCGCCGGCCGGCTACCAGGCGCCGATGCGCCGACCGTTGATGGTCACATTGTTCGGGTTCACGTGCCCGAGGGCGGCTCGGCGCTGCCCGCGCTGCTCGGTGAATTGAGCAAAACTGGCATCGAAGCCATTGGCGTTGAAGTGAGCCGCCCGACGCTGGACGACGTCTTCTTGACGCTGACGGGCCGGTCATTGCGCGAATAGCAACCAGATCATACCAGCCCACACACACTGAGCATCGACCCAATATTGGCTCCCAAGGACCCGCACCATGACCTTCCTCAATGATACTTGGACCGTGTTCTCGCGCGCGATGCGGCTATCGATCCGGCAACCCATGTGGGTCGCCATCGGCATCCTCCAACCCATCCTGTATCTAACCCTGTTTGGTCCGCTATTGGTGCCGCTGGCCAGTACCCCCGGCTTTCCCGCAGGTGATGCTTGGTCGATCTTTGTGCCGGGCATTCTGGTGCAATTGGGCATTTTCGGCGGCGCGTTTGTCGGCTTTGGCATTATCGCGGAATGGCGCTCGGGCGTTATCGAGCGCGAATTGGTGACGCCCGCCAGTCGTATCGCCCTGATGACCGGCCGCGTCTTGCGCGATGTGGTGGTGTTGGTGGTGCAGGCGCTCATTCTGATTGGCTGCGCCACCCTGTTTGGGCTGCGGATCTCCCTCACCGAAGTGCTGCTGGGCCTGTTCCTGGTCGGCTTGCTGGGCGCCGCGTTTTCGTTTTTCAGCTATTCCGCCGGGCTGGCGCTCAAGAGCGAAGATGCCTTCGCCCCGATGGTGAACATGGTTTCGCTGCCGGTGCTCCTGCTGTCGGGCATTCTGTTGCCGATGAGTCTGGCCCCGCAATGGTTGCAAACGCTGTCGGACTTCAATCCGTTCAAGCATATCGTCAACGCTGTTCGGGCAATCTTTCAGGGCGAAGTCGTCAGTATCGCGGTCGGACTCGGCCTGGCGTTGGCTCTTGCGCTGATTGCCATCGGCACCTGGGTCGGCAAGATGGTATTTGAGAAACAGACAAAATAGCCAATTCGGTCAGGCAGAACCCGACCCATCGTGCAAACCAATGACAAAAACATCAAATGTCGTTGGACCACGCAGGACAATCGGCAAATCCGATACCGGGTCGGCAATCAAGCAGTCGTAAGCGTTCAGCACCAGCGTGTCCTGCCCAATGCTGATCTGCAAACCATCGCCTCCGGCCATGATGATGTGCACGCCAGCGTCGGCAGCCAGGTGTTGATCCCCAATTAAGCGCTGCCGCGTGACCACATGGTCGATCACGCCGCGTCGGCTCATGACGTTTAGATCCAGGATCGGTCCAGCCACCAGCGCGGCGCTGATGGCCAAATCCCCTGCAAACGCAAACGGCTCGCTACCAGCGTCCAGGTCAACCCTTCGCTGGTCGGGCAATTGCAGCGTCAGCCCCTGCCCTTCCAGCACACAGAGCGTGCGATCGATGCCGGCGAACAGCGAGAACGGCCCTGGTTGATCGACTTGGGCGACGCTGACACGCCACGCGAAGTTGGCCATGTCCGCGCCATCAGGGCCGATGGCAATTTCATGGGTGACGCCGCCGCCATTTTTCCACCGCTGTGCCCGCCACTGCGCGCGGCGCACGATCCGCATGGCTCAGCCCAAAATGCCGGGCAGGTTCAATCCCTGTTCGCGGGCGCAATCGAGCGCGATGTCATAGCCGGCGTCGGCATGGCGCATGACCCCGGTGGCCGGATCGTTCCACAAAACCCGTTCCAGCCGACGCGCCGCATCATCGCTGCCATCGGCGCAGATCACCATGCCAGCGTGTTGGGAAAATCCCATGCCGACGCCACCGCCATGGTGCAATGAAACCCAGGTGGCGCCCGAGGCGGTATTGAGCAAGGCGTTGAGCAATGGCCAATCGGACACCGCATCAGACCCATCCTTCATCGCCTCGGTCTCCCGGTTGGGCGAGGCGACAGAGCCGCTGTCGAGGTGGTCGCGACCAATCACCACCGGCGCCTTCAATTCGCCGGTTCGCACCATTTCGTTGAACGCCAGCCCGAGGCGATGCCGGTCACCGAGGCCAACCCAGCATATCCGGGCAGGCAGGCCCTGAAAGGCAATGCGTTCGCGTGCCATGTCGAGCCAATGGTGCAATTGGGTATTGCCCGGCGTCAGTTCCTTGACCTTGGCGTCAGTCTTGTAGATGTCCTCTGGGTCGCCCGACAGGGCCACCCAGCGGAACGGGCCAATTCCGCGACAAAACAACGGCCTGATATAGGCCGGGACAAACCCCGGAAAGGCAAACGCATTTTCCAGCCCCTGATCCTTGGCGACTTGGCGAATATTATTGCCATAGTCAAAGGTTGGAATGCCGCGTTCATAAAAGGCGATCATGGCCTCCACATGCTCGCGCATCGAGGCGCGCGCCGCCGCTTCCACGGACTTTGGGTCAGTTTCGCGACGCTCGCGCCATTGCGCCATGGTCCAATTCTTGGGCAGATAGCCATTAATCGGATCGTGAGCCGAGGTCTGGTCGGTGACCATATGGGGGGCAATGCCGCGACGAACCATTTCAGGCAAGATTTCGGCCGCATTGCCCAACAGGCCGACGGACTTGGCCTCACCGGCTTTGGTCCAGCGCTCGATCATTGCCAGCGCCTCGTCCAGCGTGTCGGCCTTGTCGTCGAGATAGCGGGTCCGCAGCCGAAAATCGATAGAGTCCGGATTGCATTCGATCGCGAGGCAGCAGGCGCCTGCCATGACAGCGGCCAGCGGCTGGGCACCACCCATGCCACCCAGACCCGCAGTCAAAATCCATTTGCCTTTGAGGTTGCCCTGATAATGCTGCCGCCCGGCTTCGACAAAGGTCTCGTAGGTGCCCTGCACGATCCCCTGAGTACCGATATAAATCCAGGAGCCGGCGGTCATCTGGCCATACATGGCCAGCCCCTTCTTATCGAGCTCGTTGAAATGGTCCCAGGTGGCCCAATGGGGCACCAGATTGGAATTGGCGATCAAAACCCGCGGCGCCTCCGTATGGGTGCGGAACACGCCAACCGGCTTGCCCGATTGCACCAGCAGGGTCTCGTCGTCGTTCAAATCCTTGAGCGCGGCGATAATCCGATCAAAGTCCTGCCAGGTGCGGGCCGCCCGCCCGATACCGCCATAAACCACCAGTTCATTGGGGTTTTCGGCGACGTCGGGGTCAAGATTGTTCATCAGCATTCGCAGGGGCGCTTCGGTCATCCAGCTCTTGGCATTGAGGGTGGAGCCGCGCGGGGCGCGGATTTCGCGGGTGTTGTGGCGTGGGTTGGTCATCTCGTCCCCGTTATCGGTTAAGGCTGGGCGCAACCGCTTCAAGGCGGCGCAAAAGGGTTTGCAGGATTAAGCGCACCGCCTGCGCCTTGGTGACGTCATAGGCAAAGGGCGGCGCTTCGCGGGCCAGATAGGTGGATTGGGCCAACTCCATCTGAATGGCGTGGACGCCCGTTTCAGGATGGCCATAGTGCCGTGTGGTCCAACCGCCCTTGAACCGTCCGTTCAACACGCTGGAATGGTGCCGCGCGGCCAAAGTTTCCTCCACGGCTGCCGCTTCAATTGCCGGTGCGCAGGTTTTCCCCAGATCGGTGCCGATGTTGAAGTCCGGAAGCACGCCATCGAACAGGAACGGAATGGCCGACCGGATCGAATGGCAGTCATAAACAATCGCCACGCCATGCAGGGCCTTGATCCGATCGATCTCGGTCGCCAGCGCCGCGTGATAGGGCACGTGGAATTGCTGCGTCCGCTGCACGATGTCGGCTGTGGTCGGCTCCTGCCCGATCTGCCAGATCGGCACGTTGTCAAAGTCCGAAACCGGCACCAGCGCCGTGGTATTCTGGCCGGGGTAAAGGCTGACGCCTTCAGGGTCGCGGTTGACATCGATCACATAGCGATGATGGGTCGCCCGCACTGTCGTGGCATTGGGCAACAGGTCGGCATAAAGCCGATCTATGTGCCAATCCGTATCCGCCAGCATTTGACCATTTTCATTGAGCCGCGCCAGAATTGCGGGCGGAACATAGGTGCCGGTGTGGGGCAGCGCGATGATCACTGGTGACGACCCCGGCTGAACTTGGACCAGCTGCATCTAAGCCCCCAGGTCCGGCAGAATCGAGCCGCTCACTGCGCTATTGAGCCGACCCGAAGCGATCAGGTCGCTGGCTGCCTGCAAATCATTGGCTAGGTAGCGGTCCACTTCGAGGGCGGCAACCACGGCGCGGATCGCCGAATGGGCCTTGAGCAGTTCGGTGCCAGTTTTGAGCGGAGCCCGGAAATCGATACCCTGGGCCGCCGTCAACGCCTCGATGCCGATGATCCCAAACAGATTGTCGGTCATCTGCAGCAGGCGGCGCGCACCATGGCAGGCCATCGACACATGGTCTTCCTGATTGGCCGATGTCGGGGTGGAATCGACCGATGCCGGGTGCGCCATCTGCTTGTTTTCAGACATCAACGCCGCCGAGGTGACTTCTGCAATCATCAGGCCGGAATTGAGACCGGGCTTCTTGGCGAGAAACGCCGGCAGGCCATAGGACAGCGCCGGGTCGACCAGTAAGGCGATGCGGCGCTGGGCAATGGCACCAATTTCGCAAATGGCGATAGCGATTTGATCAGCCGCAAATGCCACCGGTTCGGCATGGAAATTGCCCCCCGAAACCACCGAGCCATCCCCAAGCACCAGCGGATTGTCGGTCACCGCATTGGCTTCGATTTCCAGCGTCCGCGCGACCGACCGCAGCAGGTCAAGACAGGCGCCGTCGACCTGGGGCTGGCAGCGGATGCAATAGGGGTCCTGCACCCGCTCGTCGCCTTCGATATGGCTCTCCCTGATCGCCGAGCCCGATAACAGGGCCCGCAGGCTGGCAGCGGTGTCGATCTGGCCGCGGTGGCCGCGCAATGTGTGGATATCTGGATGAAACGGGGCGGAGGAGCCCATGGCGGCGTCGGTCGACATGGCGCCGGTGATCATTGCCGATTGGGCGGCGCGGTGAGCACGGAACAGTCCCGCCAGCGCCAGCGCAGTCGAGGTTTGTGTGCCGTTGATCAGCGCCAGGCCTTCCTTGGCGGCCAGAATAACCGGCGTCAAACCGGCTTTTTGCAGCGCTTCTGCCCCGTTCAGACGTGTACCGGCGAACACGGCTTCACCCTCGCCCATCATCACCGCAGCCATATGGGCCAGCGGCGCCAGATCGCCAGAGGCGCCCACCGAGCCTTTTTCGGGGATCACTGGAATAACGCCGCGTTCCAGCATCGCCTCCAGTAGACGCACCAATTCCAGGCGCACCCCCGAGGCACCCCGGCCAAGCGACACCAGCTTGAGGGACATCATCAGTCGAACGATATTTTCAGCCAGCGGCGCACCGATACCGCAGCAATGGGACAAGATCAGATTGCGTTGCAGCGTTGCCAAATCGACGCTGTCGATCCTGATCGATGCCAGTTTGCCAAAGCCGGTATTAACCCCATAGACCGGCGCCGAACCGGCGGCTATTGCCGCGATCCGCGTGGCCGCCTTGACGATGCCAGCATCAAAAGCGGGATCAATGCGCACCGGCTCGCCGGTCCAAAAAATGATTTCAAGATCGGCAAGACCAACCTTGCCGGGCGTCAGCGTTATGGTCATGTCGTGATCCTTTGACCCTTAAACACGCGGGTATGGAGCGGATTAAAACCGATGCGATAGATCAGCTCAGCCGGGGTTTCGGCGTCCCAGATTGCAAAATCGGCCGACTTTCCGACCTCGATGGTGCCGGTCTCGGCCAACAGGCCAAGGGCGCGGGCGGCTTGCCGCGTGGTGCCAGCCAAACACTCAGTGATGGTCAACCCGAACAGCGTGGCCGCCATGTTCATTGCCAGCAGGAGCGAGGTCAACGGCGAGGTGCCGGGATTGCTATCGGTGGCAATGGCAATGGGCACGCCATGGGTCCGCAGCGCCGCGATATCGGGCTTGTGTGTCTCGCGTAGCGCATAAAACGCGCCTGGAAGCAGCACGGCGACAGTGCCAGATGCCGCCATTGCTGCGGCGTCCGTCGGCTCGATATATTCAAGGTGGTCGGCTGACAACGCCCCTCGCGACGCCGCCAGTCTGGTGCCGCCAAAATTGGACAATTGCTCGGCGTGCAACTTGACGGGAAGGCCGAGTTTTTCGGCCCGGTCAAACACCATGCCCATTTCTTCGGGCGTGAAGGCTATGGTTTCACAAAATCCATCAACAGCATCGACCAGGCCCAGCGCATGAGCCTGATCCAGTCCCGGCAGAACCATTTCGGCCAAATAGCCAGCCCGATTGCCCCTATACTCCGGCGGGATCGCATGTGCCGCCAGAAAAGAGGTCACCACACGCACCGGGCGGGCGAGGCCAAGCGCCCGCGCCGCAGCCAGCATGTTGAGTTCGGTCACAATATCCAGCCCGTAGCCGGACTTGATTTCGATGGTACCAACGCCCTCGGCAAGCAGCGCATCGAGGCGTGGCAGTGCCTGGGCCACGAGTTGCTCAACCGTAAGAGCGCGCGTTGCCCGAACCGATGAGACAATGCCGCCGCCGGCCAAAGCGATGTCCTGGTAGCTGGCTCCATTGAGGCGCATTTCAAACTCGGCGGACCGGTTGCCGCCATAAACGATGTGGGTATGACAATCGATCAGCGCCGGGGTGAGCAACCGTCCGCCCAGATCGATGATTTCGGTTGGTGTCGATGAGGGGGGTATTTCGGCCAGCGGGCCTGCAAACACGATGTGTCCGTTTTTGACCAGAACGGCGCCATTTTCCACCAGGTCCAGTCCAGGGCCAGCCAGCGTCGCCAACCGCGCGTTGCGCCACAGCTGCAGAGCTGTCGACTCGCTGGTTTTGGGTGCGCTTGCCATCGTGAGGAACCGCCGCATTGGTCATTTCTGACTCGACATGTATAGACATATAGGCGAAACTGACAAGTGTAATGTTTTGATCCGCAGTTGCGGCGCGGCATAAAGGGGGCGAGCCATGGCAAGTCTGTTCGCGGCACAGGCGCTGTTACCGGATGGCTGGCACGCGGACGTGCAGATCCAATTGGGCGACGGCCGCATCACCGCCATTACCCCGGACACCGCCCCCAGCGTGGGCGATGAACGCCATCAGATTGTCATCCCTGCGGTCCCAAATGTTCACAGCCACGCCTTTCAGCGGGCCATGGCCGGCCTGACTGAGCAGCGGGGGCCAGGCGCCGACAGCTTCTGGAGCTGGCGCTCGGTGATGTACAGATTTGCCCTATCGATGACGCCCGACGATGTCGAAGCGGTGGCCGCCCAGCTCTATGTCGAAATGTTGGAGGCAGGCTTTGCACGCGTTGGGGAGTTTCATTATCTGCACCACGATCAGAATGGGCAGAGCTATGCCGACATTGGCGAGATGGCGGGCCGGATTGCTGCGGCCAGCGTCGAAACCGGCATCGGGCTGACGCTGTTGCCGGTGTTTTACGCTCATTCCGGTTTTGGCGCGGCTGCCCCCAGTGCTGGACAATTGCGCTTTATCAATTCACTCGACGGCTTTGGGCTGCTGGCCGAGCGATGCAAAGCCCTGGCGCAAAACCTGCCCGGGGCAAATTTCGGCGTTGCGCCCCACAGTCTGCGGGCCGCCACTATCGAACAAATTCGGCAGGTGCAGGCACTTGCAGCGGGCGGGCCAGTCCATATCCATGTGGCCGAACAAATGCGTGAAGTGACGGACTGTATCGAGGCCACGGGCGCGCGGCCGGTGCAATATCTGCTGGCCAACGCCCCGGTCGATCACCGCTGGTGCCTCATCCATGCGACGCATGTGAGCGAACCCGAAACCAAAGCCATGGCTACCAGTGGCGCAACAATTGGTCTGTGCCCGATCACCGAGGCCAACCTTGGCGACGGCATCTTCCCGGCGAAAGAATTTCTTGCGAATGGTGGCCGCTTTGGCATCGGCTCAGACAGCAATATTGTGTTGTCGGTGGCCCAGGAATTGCGACAGCTGGAATATTCCCAACGCCTGGGTTTGCAGGCCCGCAATGTCATCGCACCGCGCGGCGCATCGACCGGGCGAACCCTGTTGGACCATGCCGTGTCAGGCGGCGCTTCGGCGTTGGGCGTACCATCTGGCATTGTTCTGGGCCAATGGGCCGATCTGGTCTCGCTCAATACCAGCGCCGCACCTTATCTGCGCGGCGACGACGCCATCGATGGCTGGATCTTTGGCAGTGGCATAGTGGTGGACTGTGTGTGGGCGTTGGGCCGCAAGCAGGTTTCGGCCGGACGGCACGTTGCGCGTCAGTCAATCAACCGGCGTTTTACCGCCACGATGTCACGCCTGATGGCCAGTTCGTGAGCACACAAGAACGGCCATGATTGAGCGCAAGGATGCAACGCTGCATCAGACCATTATTGCAGAGATCGAAGGGCATATTGCCTCTGGCGTCTGGCCGCCTGGTCATCGGATACCGTTCGAAATTGAGTTGGCCAAACACTATTCCTGCTCGCGCATGACCGTGAACAAGGCGCTGACCCAATTGGCTCGGGCTGGCTTGATCGAACGGCGAAAGCGCTCCGGGAGTTTTGTCAAACAACAATTGGGGCAGTCGGCGGTGCTGGAAATCCAGGACATCCGCAAGGATGTCGAGCACCTCAAGCTGCCATACGCGTTCTTATTGCAAAAATGCCAGCAGCGCCCGGCCAATGCCGAGGATGCGCTGCGCCTCAACGTTGACTTGGGCGCGATGGTTTTGCACGTAATCTGCGTGCACATGGCCGCAGCGCGGCCGTTTTGTCTCGAAGACCGGCTCATTGGTCTCGACAGTGTGCCAGCGGCGGCCCAAGCAGACTTCGCTGCCATTTCACCAGGACAGTTCTTGTTGCGCCAGGTGCCGTGGAACAGCGCCGAGCACCGCATTCAAGCCATTGCCGCGACCAAGGGGATCGCCAAATCGCTGGAATTGCCCGAAGGCACGCCCTGTTTGCAAATCTCCCGCCGCACCTGGAGCGGCCTGGTGCCGGTCACCCAGGTCTATCTGACCTATCCCGGTGATCGGCACAGCCTGGTGGCGCGGTTTACTCCAAACTCCTAGGCGCCGCTCGTCAAACTACATCTCGGCGGCCGCAAAGATCTTGGTCAAATCCCCCGCCCATTGGCCATGATACAGGTCCCGCCAACGCTCGGCCGGTGATTTGGCTGAGCGAATTGTCTCTTCCAACGGCGCCAGATGGATGGACTCATCCTGCCCCTTGGCGTTGAGCACTCCCCGCCGCACCAGCCCGGCTTCAGCGATGCCGACCGCCTGGGCCGCAAAATCATAAATATTGGTGCGCCCAAACGGGGTTGCCAATCCGTGCTTGGGCACTTCGCGGCGGAACAGGTCGCGATCGTCTTCGGACCAATCCTTGACCAGCTCCCATGCCGATTCCAACGAAACGTCGTCATACAGCAAGCCAACCCAGAACGCCGAAAGCGCCGTCACCGAACGCTCATCGCCCATGTCGGCCCCGCGCATTTCCAGGAACTGCTTCAGTCGGACCTCGGGGAACAGCGTCGACAGATGATCTTCCCAATCCTTGATCGTTGGTTTTTCACCGGGCAATTGGGGCAAGTTCCCGTCCAGAAATGCCCGGAAGCTCTCGCCGGCCGCGTTGATGTACTTGCCATCGCGAATGACGAAATACATTGGCACATCAAGGGCGTGGTCAGCATATTGTTCAAAGCCGAAACCGGTGTCGAATGCGAATGGCAACATGCCGGTGCGCGCATTGTCGGTATTGAGCCAGATATGGCTGCGAAAGCTCTGGTAGCCGCTATCCTTGCCATCAACAAACGGCGAATTGGCGAACAGTGCCGTTGCAATCGGCTGCAAAGCCAGCGACACCCGCAACTTCTTGACCATGTCGGCTTCCGAGGAGAAGTCGAGATTGGTCTGCACGGTGCAGGACCGGAACATCATCGATGTGCCCAGCGTGCCGACCTGATCCATATAGGGCGCCATAATGGCATAGCGCGACTTTGGCATCGACGGGATTTCGGCGACCGACCACAATGGCGTGACCCCGAGCCCCAAAAAGTGAATGTCGAGCGGCGCCGCCACTTTTTTGGCGACCCGCATGTGCTCGGCCGTTTCCTCAGCCGTTCCATGCAGGCTTGCCTGCGGGGCGCCGGACAATTCAAATTGCCCGCCCGGCTCGAGCGAAATGCCCCCAGCAACTTCGTGGTTGCGCAGGCCAATAACGTTGTCGCCGTCAAAGAACGGCTCCCATCCGGTTTCCGCCTGAACGCCATCCAGCAATGCCTTGATGCCCTGGGGGCCACCATAGGTGACAGGGCGCAAGGGATTGGTATGGAACACATGTTTTTCGTGTTCGGTGCCAATGCGCCACTCGTCGCGGGGCTTGTTGCCGCGCGACATCACCTCGACGAGATCATTACGCGTTTCGATGGGGGGCGAAAAAATTTCAGCGCCAGCCATGCGGTCCTCGTCATATCCGGGTTTACAACTGGCCGGACCATAGCGCCGCGCAAGCCGAATGCAATCTCCATTTATCGCCAATCACCGATGATTGCCTGAATCACCGCCAAAGCTGCAACGGCGGCAGTGTCAGCCCGCAGGATTCGCGGCCCCAGACTGACCGGAACGACAAAATCCTGCTGGCGCAACAGCGCAATCTCCTCATCGGCAAAGCCGCCCTCTGGCCCGACCAAAAGCCCAATGCGTCGGCCTTTTAATGCTGCCAATGCTTGAACCGGTGAGCTTGAGGCGGCGCTTTCGTCGGCAACGACCAGCACCCGGTCGCCATGGTCGCGTGTCCAGCCTGCCAACAGATTGGTGAGGCTGATGTCGTCGGCCACGACGGGGACCGTGAGTACTTCACACTGTTCGGCCGCCTCGATGGCGTTGGCCACAATCTTGTCGAGCCGTAGTCGGCTGACCTGAGTGAACTTGGTCAGCACCGGCTGGATGATGCCCGCCCCCATCTCCGTCGCCTTCTGGATCACATAGTCCAGCCGTTCGGTCTTAAGCGGGGCAAAGCCATACCAAAGGTCGGATTTTGGGGTTTGGGGGGCAATCTGTTCGACAAGCGCCAGTGTCACGGCCTTTTTGGAATCGCTGGTCAGTCGGGCCGCCCAAGCCCCGTCGCGGCCGTTAAACACCACCACCGAGTCGCCAATCTGTTGGCGCAAAACCGCCGCCAGATACAGCGATTGGTCCTTGTCCAGTGCCACGACCTGCCCTGCGGCCAGATCGTTGACGACATAGAGGCGTGGCAATGCGGCGTGGGTGCGAGGCATGGGCCAATTAGGACGGAACCCCATGCCGGATCAAGGCCTGTCGCCCCAAACATGGATAAAGCCAGGCGGGAAATCGTTCATCTCGGCGCCAGCT
The DNA here is from genome assembly GCA_943372435.1 of Devosia equisanguinis. GTDB lineage: Bacteria > Pseudomonadota > Alphaproteobacteria > Rhizobiales > Devosiaceae > Devosia > Devosia equisanguinis_A. The sequence continues at coordinate 78,803 of CALRYQ010000003.1, read as the reverse complement.
TGGGTTAAGAGTTGAGTCGCGCTGCATTCAGACCCCCACCGACCGGATTTGAGCCCCGTATGACCGACAATCCCGAGCCCACCACCGTCGCCGATGCCCAGGCGGGCAATTGGGTCGATCGTTTTGCCCCTGTTTGGCTCAAGCCCTATGCGCGACTGGCCCGTTGGGACCGCCCGATCGGATTCTGGTTGTTGTTTTGGCCATGTGCTTTCGGCCTGGCCTTGGCTGCGATCGACAATCCGCTGCGCGGTTTTGACTGGCGGGCGGCGGTTCTGATGCTCATTGGGTCGGTACTGATGCGTGGAGCCGGCTGCACCTTTAACGACATTGTTGATCGCGACATCGACGACAAAGTGGCCCGCACCCGCTCCCGCCCGATCCCGTCGGGCCAGGTTACCACCCAGCAGGCCATTGGGTTTTTGATCGGCCAGAGCCTGCTCGGCGGCTTGGTGCTGGTTCAGTTCAACCTGTTTACAATCCTGCTCGGCATCGCCTCGCTGGGGTTGGTTGGCATCTATCCGTTCATGAAACGTGTGACCTGGTGGCCGCAGGCGTTTCTTGGCCTGGCATTCTCCTGGGGCGCCTTGGTGGGCTGGGCCTGCCAGACCGGTGGCCTGCGGGTTTCAACGCTTTTGCTGTATTTCGGTTGTATCGCCTGGACCATTGGCTACGACACTCTTTATGCCCTGCAGGACATCGACGACGATGCCTTGATCGGGGTTAAGTCCACAGCGCGGCTGTTTGGCGACAACACGCCCTATATCGTGGGGAGTTTTTATGGCGTGGCGTGGGCGCTGTGGACACTGGCTGCGGTCCTGACCGGCGCTGGCCTGATCTTTTTGTCCCTGAGCCTCGGCGTGGCCGCCATGTTGGCCTGGCAAGTCTACACGCTGGACGCCAAAGCCCCAGGCAACCCACTCCTCCGCTTCCGATTCAATCATCTGGTTGGAGCAGCCCTGACAGTGGCCTTGCTGGCCGATTGGGCCTGGTAAAACAAACGACAAAAAGACCGGCCGCACCACCGACCGGTCTTTGTTGCTTGGAGGCAAATTCATGGGGTTCAAGGCGGATCGGGGTCGACTCCGCCTCAAACTCAGCCTTCGTTGTGGCCGGGTTTGCGCCGATTGAGGAAGCGTGGGCGGCGCCCTGCTTCGGCAGCCAGCTTGCGGCGGCCCGATTCATTGCCCAGCATGACGCCATCGACCTGCTGGCTATATGGCAGGTAACTTCCGTCGCCTGCTTTGATAAACAGCGGCAGACGCAGCTTGCGCCCCCAGTTCTGCCATTCGGCCACGACCGAGTGGTTGCCTTGTTCTTCAAACACGCGGTAGTTCAACTCGTGGTCGTCATGAACCAGCTCGATTGAGGAGGACAATACGCCCTCTTCCGAAATGCTGGTGGCAACCGCCACGCCGATGAATTCTTCAACCGGAACCTTGATCCGGATGGCAACGCCGCTCTTTTCGAGCTGCTTGCGCACGGTGACGGTTTTGACCGGCTCCTTGGGTCCATTGTCATTGCTCGCACCGAAATGCTTGGCCACCAGATCTGACTTGGAGAAAGCCAGAATTGTTGCCGTCCCCTCAATCCTCACACCATGGTTCATCGTGATCGCTTTCCTGTTAACCCCGAGAGCTTTTTGTTTTGGTGCTCTCTTATGTGAGGCCAATCTAGCGCACCCCTTTGCCGTCCAGCTTAAGAAGTTCGGTTAAGTTTAGGTTGCTTTGCAGCAAGGTTTACGGGTTCTAACCAGCTATAGGGGACAGTTAACCCATTGAGATTGTTAGACGTTAACCAACGGCTTTTCGCCAGCAAATGCACCGCAATCCGTCGGGCTGCAAACCCCTGAAAGCCTTGTCCAAACGGGCCTTCCGGCCTACAAGCCCGCAACGCCGATTTCTGGAAAACCATGTCGACCAACACGTCCACAACCCCGGCTCAGGACCTTGAATTGCTGCGCACCTCTGCGGTTGCCGCTGGCATTATCGCGTCGGGCTACTTTGGACGCGCTGTAAAAACCTGGACAAAAGAAAACGCCTCCCCGGTGAGTGAGGCCGATATTGTGGTGGACCGGTTCCTGTTTTCCTCGCTGCTGGCGGCCCGTCCCGGCTATGGCTGGCTCAGCGAAGAAACTGCCGACAATGCCGAACGGCTGGGCAAGAGCCGGGTGTTTGTCATCGATCCGATTGATGGGACGCGGGGTTTCTTGCGCGGCGAAGACAGCTGGACGGTTTCGCTGGCGGTGGTTGAGAACGGCAAACCGATCGCCGGCGTGGTCTATGCGCCGGTTCGCAACGAAATGTATGATGCCAGTGTCGGTGGTGGGGCTCGCCTCAATGGCGCCCCGATCAAGCGCAATCGGCGCGCCGGCGCCAGCCCGCTGATCCCTGCCCCGGGGGCCGTACACCAGGAAATGCAGGCTGCTGGATTGGACTATCGGCGCGGGCCGGCCTATCCGTCATTGGCCTATCGACTGGTTCGGGTCGCCAGTGGTGATCTTGATGGAGCTGTGGCCCGGCGTGGCGCGCAGGATTGGGATATTGCTGCCGCCGCGCTCATTTTGGCCGAATCGGGGATCGACTTTGCCGATGTGTGTTTCGGCTTCCCCCATTTTAACAAACCTGAGTTGCGCCACGGAGCGCTTGCGGCACTTGGCGACATCAGCCTAAAATCGGTGGTTCATGCCGCGCTGATCAAAGTCTATGGCTGCCCGGCCGAAAATCTTGTTATCAACGCGTCGCAATCGTGAGGCCAGCCGATGAACACCACTCAACCAAAACAATTGCTGCATCTGGTTATCGGGGGCGAGCTATCGAGCCTACAGGACGTGACCTTTTCTGACCTTGATGCGGTCGACATCGTTGGGCTCTATCCCAATTATGCCACCGCCTATGATGCCTGGAAACAGAAGGCTCAATCCACGGTCGATAGCGCCCAGACACGCTATTTCATCGTCCATCTGCACCGGCTGCTTGAGCCGGAAACCCATAAGCCATGACGGATTTGGCGTCCCTCAACCAAGGGACGCGCCCTTTTCGTATCGTCCGACGAAAACACATGTCGCGCGCGGGGGGTGCGCCAGTACATGGGATTGTTTCGCTTCCTAGTAAGGTTTTTCTTTCCAAGAGTTGGTCGCCGATCTCGCAAGACAGTACGGCAGGCGACGTTTGCTACCATTACCATACTGCCTCGGCTGCGGCCGACGCCGACCGTACTTAGGGGAAGGTGCTGGGTCGTCGACGGAGACACAATCATAATTGACAAGGTGCATTTGCGTCTTGCAGGCATTGATGCGCCCGAGCTGGACCACCCTTGGGGTAATCAGTCCAAATGGGCGCTCATCCAGTTGTGCAAAGGGCAAACGATTACCGCCACGATCAAGCCTGAGGTTTCCTACGATCGACTTGTCGCTGAGTGTTTTCTCCCGGACGGTCGAGATTTGGCCGCTGAATTAGTACGTTCCGGCCTTGCGCTAGACTGGCCCAAGTTTTCTGGAGGGAAGTACCGGCACTTAGAGCCCCCGGACGCGCGGCGTCGGCTCTGGCGCGCGGATGCCCGCCAGCGCGGTGCATTTCCACCGCAAAAATGAACGGTGATCGTCCGTTACTCGCGCTGACTGCTTCCAACCACCAGGTCCGCCACGATCGCCGCCATCGCCCCCGGCCCGCCGATCCGCTCGCGACCAATCACGCCCAGGCGGTTGCGTTCGCTGTCGTCTGTCAACAAGCGCCGCAGAGCTGCGCTAAGCTCTTCAACTGACGCCTCCACCACCACGCGCGCCTCACCGAACAGATTTTGCTCGTCCCGGAACCGGGACCGGCGGTCGCGCGGATGAATGCAGGTGATGGCGGGCCTGCCCAGGCCCAGGGCCTGAATGGTCGCGGTGCCTGCCTGCGATAACACCAGGTCACTTTCGGCCAATAAATTGCCCATCACATTGCCCTGCGCCACGTGGATCGTCAGCCCGCCGCCGGACAAGATGCCAAGGTCTCCTGCCTCCGGCCCCGGAATCATGGTCCGGCGCAAACCGGCCTGTCGGGCCATGGTCTCCAGATCGACCCCACCGGCCAGCGCCAGAAACACATCGGGGCGCTCGTCCGGACGCAAGCGGCGCAGGGCATCCACCTGCAGGCAAAAACTCTCGGCAGTCAGGGCTCTGCTGCCTGGCAGCAGCGTGACGGCCAGCCTATGAGAACGGCGGGCGGCAGCGTCATAGTCGCCGATCGGCAGCGTATCCATCATCACATTGCCAACGCAGTGGGCATTGATCCGAGCCGCCCGCAGGGTTGCGGCCAAATTGTCGGCCCGACAAAAAACCGTGCTGCAGGTGCGTTTGATCGCCTGAACCTCGAGAAATGAATACAGCCGGCCGGCGCCCGTCTTGTAAACATCGAGATAGGTCAGATTGCGATTGCCGGTTGCCAGACAAAACAACACGCCAACCATGTCACCAACCACCACAACATGGTCGTATTGGCCGCGGCTCGCCCGCAAAAACCGCCAGGCCGGGGGCAGCACCATCAGGCCACCCGTGGCAATGTCCCGGCGTAGCGAGCCTTTGACGTTGCGCCAGCCTTGCGAGGCCAGCGCGGCCCGCGGCCCCACAATCGGACAAACATTGGCATAGGCAGCACCCGCGCCGATCATTGGGTAAGCACACGCTGTTACAGTATCGGGCAAAGCTGCGATGATGGCGGCTGCAATCGAGTCTTCGCCGTGGCCGTTGGAAATGAACAAAAGCCGACGGCGCGGAGCGTTAGCCATCATCAAATGGTGCCGAGGCCAAACCGCTCATGGGCTTCCGTCGCCGCCACGGCGTCGGCATAGGCTTCCTGCCGATCAACATTCCAATAGAACAGCTCATCGAGCGGGATCGGTTTGCCGGTGATCGCGCACCGCACGAAGCTACCGGGCTTGAGCACAACATAGTCGGCATCGAGGTAGCGGAGCACCGCTTCGGAGGGCAGAAAACCCTTATCCAGAATGTTCATCGCTTCCCCTTGCATCCAGCCAATTGCGCGTCCACCGCATATAGCGCCCAAATGGCAGACTCAAAAGAGGCTTTCCTGCGCTCCTGCTGGTGTGGGTGGATGTGATTTCTTTTTGGGTGGCATCGCGGTCCGCGACACCTGCGCATCCACAGCCCCGTCGGTGAACTCAATTTGCACCGCATCACCTGGCTGCACCCCCGCCTTGGCGCGCACCAGATTGCCCTCCATGTCCTTGATCACCGCATAGCCGCGCGCCAGAACGCTCTTGTAGCTCAGGGAGGCCAGCAATTTTGCCAGGGCAGCAACCCGCTGGCCGTTCTCGCCGATAATGCGCGCCAGGGCCGGATTGAGCCGCGCGGCCACTGGGCTCAATCGGGATTGAGAGTAGCGCAGATCGGTGCGGAGGGCAGTCGGGGACAGTCGGGCCGTTACTGAAGCCAGCAGGCTAGCCTTGCGCTCAACCAGCCGCCGATGCGCCGGCGCCAAATTCCTGGCAATTGGATCAAATAGCAGCCGGGCCCGGTCTGCCGTCTTGCGCAGCCCGGTTTCACCGCGACGGGATGCATTCGAGAGGCGCGTGGCCAATTCCAGCGTCCGCCGCGACAACATCTCTGGCTTTAACAAGGCAGCGATACGCTCAAACCCGATGGCCTTGGCCTGGTTGGAATGGCGCAGGGCTCCCAGCAGATTACTGGCGGCATGGTCCAGTCTTTGCCGCTGGGTTGCCACCAGGTCGGAGGCGCGCGGCAGCCCCGCCGCCGCCGCCCGCAGCCGATCGCGGTAGCTGGCCGCTAGACGCCGCGCACCATGGCGTTGACGTTGGCCCAAATCTTCAACATAGGCGATCAATTCCACCCGCACCGGCACGGCGGCTTCGGCGGCCGCAGTCGGGGTCGGCGCGCGCATGTCGGCCGCATAATCGATCAGCGTCGTATCGGTTTCATGGCCAACCGCCGAAATGATTGGGATTTCGCTGGCGGCAACGGCGCGGACGACGCTTTCTTCATTAAAGCCCCACAGATCCTCGATCGAGCCGCCACCACGGGCCACGATCAACAGGTCGGGGCGTGGGATCGCCCCACCCACGGCCAAATTGTTGAAGCCAGTAATGGCGTTGACCACCTCTGGAGCGCAGGTGTCGCCCTGCACGCGCACCGGCCAGACCAGCACATGGCTGGGAAAACGGTCATCCAGGCGATGCAGGATATCGCGAATAACGGCGCCGGTCGGGGAGGTAATCACCCCAATGACCCGCGGCAAATAGGGAAGTTCGCGTTTGCGCTCCTGGGCAAACAGGCCCTCGGCCGCCAGCTTTCTGCGCCGCTCTTCCAGCAACGCCATCAACGCGCCTGCCCCGGCCGGCTCGATATTGTCGATGACAATCTGATATTTCGATGAGCGCGGAAAGGTTGTCAGCCGACCGGTCGCAATGACTTCAAGCCCTTCCTCGGGCTTGAATGCCAATTTGGAATAATTGCCCTTCCACACCACCGCATCGATCGCCGCATCGGCGTCCTTGAGCGTGAAATAGGCGTGCCCCGAGGAGTGCTGGCCGCGAAACCCGGAAATTTCCCCGCGCACGCGCACATAGCCAAACGAATCCTCAACCGTGCGTTTGACCGCATGGGCAATCTCGGAGACGGTGAATTCGGCGGCATTGGTCGGTTTTTCTTCCATCACCTTGTGGTGCCCGCTGTTGCCAGTTGCGTCAAGGGTAGCGGCGTCCACGCCTGTGTGCTAGGGGCGGCGCAGCGAGCAAAAAGGGGCGAGCCATGCGGGTATTGTTGATCGGTTCGGGCGGACGCGAACATGCGCTGGCCTGGAAAATCGCGCAGTCGCCACAGCTGACCAAGCTGTTCATTGCCCCCGGCAATGGCGGGACCGCCCAGCTCGCAGACACAGTTGCCATGGACATCACCGATCATCGGGCGGTCACCGATTTCTGCAAGCTGATGTCGATTGATTTCGTGGTGATCGGACCGGATGCACCGGTCGTTGCCGGTTTGGGCGATGATGTGCGCGCCTGTGGCGTTGCCTGCTTCGGGCCAAGCAAGGCGGCAGGCCAACTTGAAGGCTCCAAGGGCTTCACCAAGGCCCTCTGCGACGAAATGCACATTCCGACCGCCGCCTACCGGCGCTTCGACAACGAGGCCAAGGCGCTGGCCTATGTCTACGCCCACGGAACGCCGGTGGTGATCAAGGCCGATGGGCTGGCCGCCGGCAAAGGCGTGACCGTCGCCTTGTCGCTGGAAGAAGCCGAGGAAGCCATTATTGATTGCTTCGGCGGCGCGTTCGGGGCCTCCGGCGCCGAGGTGGTGATCGAAGATTTCATGGAGGGTGAGGAGGCCAGCCTCTTTGTGCTCTGCGACGGCCACAATACGCTCTTGCTGGGCACGGCGCAGGATCACAAGCGGGCCTATGACGGTGATACTGGCCCCAACACCGGCGGCATGGGCGCCTATTCGCCTGCCGACATCATGACCCCCGAATTGATCGCGGAAGTCATGGCCACAATCATCGAGCCGACGGTGCGCGGACTTGCGGCGCGTGGCACCCCGTATCAGGGTGTCCTCTATGCCGGCATCATGCTGACCGATGATGGCCCAAAGCTTGTCGAGTACAATGCACGGTTTGGCGATCCCGAAACCCAGGTGCTGGTGCCGCGCCTCAAATCAGACCTGCTCGACCTGCTCCACGCCACGGCCACCGGCGCTTTGGCCGGGCGCACCGCCGAGTGGAGCGACCAGGTGGCGATCACTGTCATCTTGGCCACCAAGGGCTATCCGGGTGACTATGGCAAGGGCAGCCAGATTATCGGCGCAGACGGGCTCGACAGCGATACGATCCAGGTTTTCCATGCCGGAACCCGCCGCGATGGCGCGCGCCTGCTGGCCAATGGCGGGCGGGTGCTCAACGTCACGGCGCTTGGCCGCGACATCTCGCAGGCCCAGTCAAGGGCCTACCAGGCCGTTGACGCCATTGATTGGCCCGAGGGCTTTTGCCGCCGCGATATTGGTTGGCGGGCCATCGCGCGACGCCAGTTCTGAACCTTTCCTAAACCTTGCGGGCCTAGTCTTGGGCAAATACTGGATTTGCTGCACCTCCCCATGATGAGGTCGGCGCCGCCGGGTCAAGGAGACTGAGCAATCGTGAGCATAAGTGGCCCAAGAATCGGCGTTGCCCTAGGCGGCGGTTCGGCCCGTGGGCTCACCCATATCCCCTATATCGAGGCCATGGATGAGCTGGGGCTGAAACCCGCAGTCATATCGGGGACCTCGATCGGTGCCTTGATCGGCTCCGGTTGGGCGAACGGCATGTCGGGCAAAGAGATCCGCGAGCACTCGTTTGACGTGCTGGGCACCATGCGCACCATTGCCGGCAAGCTGTGGACGATCCAGCTGCGCGGCATTGGCGGGCTGCTCAAGAACGGCCTATCGATGCAGCTCGATGCCACCACCATCGTCGACGCATTCACCCCACCCGGTTTCCCGCTGGAATTCAAGGATTTGAAGATCCCGCTCTACGTGGTGGCCACCGATTTCCAATCCTGGCACCAGGTGGTGTTCAGCCAGGGCCTGCTGCGGCCAGCCATCGCCGGCTCCATCGCCATCCCGAGCCTGTTCAAGCCGGTGACCTATGCCAACCACATTCTGGTCGATGGCGGCGTGGTCAATCCGTTGCCGCTGGACCAGGCCGACATCGGCACCGATTTTCTGATCGGTATTGATGTCAATGGCGATCCGTCCGAAGGCATCAGCAAGACCGATCACAAGGCCATTGATATCTGGTTTGGTTCCGCCCAGATCATGATGCATTCGCTGACCGCCCATATGATGGCAGCCTACCCGCCTGACATCTATGTCCGCCCCCATGTGGCCAGCTTTGGCGCCATGGAGTTTTGGCGGGTTCGCGAAATCGTCGCCCATGCTGAAAAAGAAAAGGACCGCTTCAAGCGAATCCTGGCTAAAAAGATCGAAGACTACATCCAGGACCAAGTCCCGGTGTTGCCAAGCTGATCCGCCCATTCCGACCAGCGTTTTGGGTGAGTTGGATCATCGCATCGCCAAACCGCACGTGCATTGACTCACACGTCAGGCGCGCTTGATTGGATATTGAATAGGCACGCGGACACCCCATCTCTCCAATACGCGAATGGCGCGGTGCTGAGGGGGATGACGGTGAAGGCAGCGGTGTATCGACGGTTTGGCGGTCCTGAGGTCGTGCAGATCGAGCAGGTTGAAAAGCCGGTTCCCAACATCAATGAAGTGCTGGTCAAGGTTCATACCAGCACCGTCAGCGTCGCCGACCACCGCGTCCGCAGCCGTGATCTGCCCAAGGGCTTGGGGTATTTTGGCCCGCTGGTCCTCGGCGTGTTTGCGCCGCGCATCAAAGTCCTGGGCATGGATATTGCAGGCACTGTTGAAGCAGTTGGCGCCAATGTCACCAATTTCAAGCCCGGTGACGCCGTCATTGCCGTGCCCGGCTCCAAGTTTGGCGGCCACGCCGAATATCGCTGCATACCAGCAGATGGCAACATTGCCCTCAAGCCCAAGAATATGAGCTTTGAGGATGCGGTGACCTTGGTGTTTGGCGGGGTGACGGCCCGATCGTTTTTTAACCGCGTCACAATCAAGCCAGGAGACACTGTTCTGGTCAATGGCGCATCAGGTGCTACCGGGACGGCGGCGGTGCAACTGGCCAAGCATTATGGTGCTGTCGTCACCGGTGTGTGCAGCGGGGGCAATGCCGAACTGGTCAGGTCTCTCGGCGCTGATGAAGTGATCGACTACACCAAGACCGACTTCACCAAAACCGGAGCCCTTTACGATGTCATCGTTGAATGCGTCGGCAACGCTCCGTTCGAACGGGTCCAAAACTCGCTCAAGCCTGGCGGAGCGCTGCTTTTGGTCATTTCTGATCTGAAAGGGATGCTTTTCGCCAAACGCAACAGCGCCAAGAGCGGAAAACTGGTGACTGCCGACGGCACCAAAATCTCGGCGGCCGATCTGCAATTTCTGGTCGGGCTTGCTGAGGCCGGCCAGTATCGCGCCGTCGTCGATAGAGCCTACGATTTTGATCAGATCGTTGACGCCCACCGCTACGTCGACACGGGACGCAAGCGGGGAAACGTGGTGCTCCGCGTTGCCCCCACGGCTTGATCATTGCGCGTGGACTGCGCCACGGCGCGGTCCACTTACGGTCGCCGCAGGCCCTGAAAAAACAGCTTGAGCATCGCCTCTGATCGCGTGCTGCCCAGGCCCGAAATCACTTCGGGTGCGTGGTGGCAACTGGTTTGCTCAAACAGGCGAACCCCGTTCTCAACGGCGCCGCCCTTTTGATCCTCGGCGCCAAAATACAGGCGCCGCAATTTTGTATGGGCGATGGCCCCGGCGCACATGGCACAGGGCTCCAGTGTCACATACAAATCGCACCGATCCAGCCGCCCGCTGCCCCGCGCCGCCAGTGCTGTTCGGATCGCCAGCATCTCCGCATGGGCAGTCGGATCGTTGAGCGCCTTCATCCGGTTGCGCTCGGCCGCCAATATGCGCCCATTTTCCACGATCACTGCACCCACAGGCGCTTCGCCGTCGTCGGCCGCTTCTGCGGCCAGCGCCAGTGCAATTTCCATGGGGGCCGGGGCTGTGTTCATGGCGCTATCTAGCCGGTTCGGAGCCACCGGCTCAAGGGGGCGCGGATGCCCATGTCCGCCCGCTCTTCTGTTGCCTGTCCATCTTATCCCCGCCCGAGGCCGATGATAGTATCTTAGGCCCAACCTCCGGCAGCTGCGCGGTCGCGACGAACGGTCGGCAGGAGGCGTTTGGGGGAGGTGGGGTCGCCTGCCTCCGGTTACGATTGTCGGCGGACGGATGGCTGAAATAGCGCCATCGCTTCCCGACCGGGCCAAAAATCCTGACAGCGATGGCGAGACCTGGTCTCATATTCGCGGTAGACCCGCATAACGAGGCTTGGTCTCGCCATTGCCGCAGCATGTCCGCAGGCACCCGCCATGCGGGTTTTTGCCGTGCGCAATCCGTGATTCGGGTCGGCAAGTGCCAGGCGATCCCCTATGCTTGGGCCATAGGAGAATCGCCCTTGTCCATTCGCCAGCTCCCCGATGATCTGATCAACCGCATCGCTGCGGGCGAAGTGGTCGAACGACCAGCCAGCGTGGTCAAGGAACTGGTCGAAAACGCCATCGACGCTGGCTCGACCCGCATTGTGGTGACCACAGCGAATGGCGGCAAAACCCTGATCCGGATCGAAGATGATGGTCATGGCATGGACGCGGCCGATTTGCTGCTGTCGGTGGAGCGCCACGCCACCTCCAAACTTGGACCGGCGGACCTCGACGATATCCGCACCCTTGGGTTTCGCGGCGAAGCGCTAGCCTCTATCGGTTCGGTCGCCGATTTGAGCATAGCCACCCGCACAAAGGATGCCGCCAGTGGCTTGCGACTTGAGGTCCGGCAGGGCCGAAAGCACGCTCCAGTTCCCCAGGCGATGAACCGCGGCACCAGTGTTGAGGTCAAGAACCTGTTTGCTCTGGTCCCGGCCCGGCTCAAATTCCTCAAGACCGACCGGGCCGAAGCAGGCGCGATCACCGATGTGGTCAAGCGGCTCGCTATGGCCAATCCGGGCGTGCATTTTGTGCTCAATGGGTCGGATCGAGCCGCCACAAACTGGCCCTCGGTCAGCGGCGACGGGGCGCTGGCAGCGCGGCTGGCGCAGGTGATCGGGGAAGACTTTGCCCAAAACTCGGTTCGCCTGGCGACAGTCCGGCATGGTGTGATCGTGGCAGGCCTTGCGGGACTGCCCACCTATACTCGCGCCAATTCCCTGAGCCAGTTCTACTTCGTCAATGGCCGCTCGGTTCGCGACAAAGTGCTGGTCGGCGCGGTCCGCGCCGCCTATGCCGACTTTACCTTTCGTGACCGCTTCCCGGTCATAGCGCTCTACCTGGCCATCGATCCGGGCGAAGTGGATGTCAATGTCCATCCAGCCAAAGCCGAGTTGCGCTTCCGCGATGCCGGTGCGGTGCGCAGCGCCGTCATCCGGGCCATTGGTGACGCGCTGTCAACCGCCGGTTTCAAAGCGTCCTCCACCGTCGCCGAGGACGTCGCCGATGCCTTTAGCGCGCCCCAATACCGAGCGTCTCCGACCGGTGTCGCGCCACTCGTTTATAGCCAAACCGCTGGATGGAGCTCTGAACCCGCCGCCGCCGCGACCGCCATCTCACCCACCTTTGCCGGCCTGTCCGAGCCGAGTGCGCGCTTTGAAGCGCGCGAAACCGCCGAGCCGGTTGACTATCCCCTTGGCGCCGCCCGGGCCCAGATGTTTGACAACTTCATCATCGCCCAGAACGCCGACGGGTTATTGTTGGTGGATCAGCACGCCGCCCATGAGCGCTTGGTCTATGAACGGTTCAAGTCCCAATTGGCGGCGGGGCCCGTGCCCAGTCAGACCCATTTGATCCCAATCGTCATTGAGTTGGCCGAGGAGGACTGCGCCCGTCTTGACGAGGCTGCACCCGATCTGGAGCGGTTCGGGCTCTATCTCGAGCGCTTTGGCCCCCGCGCCGTCGCCGTCCGCGAGACCCCTGCCCTGCTCGGGCAGAGCGATATCGATGGCCTGGTCCGCGATCTTGCTGATGGGCTGGCCGAGTGGGAAACCTCGACGGTCCTGAATGAGCGGATGGAAGCCATTATCGGCCGGATGGCCTGCCACGGATCAGTGCGCTCCGGCCGACGCCTGCGGGTCGACGAAATGAATGCCTTGCTGCGCGACATGGAAGCAACGCCCCATTCGGGCCAATGCATCCATGGGCGCCCGACCTATGTCGAACTCAAAAAACGCGACATCGAACGCCTGTTCGGGCGAAGTCGGTAAATTTATCCTCTGCCCCCACATCGGACCGCAATATCGGTTCAAGCGGGGGACACCTCTATTGAAACACACTCGCCCCACGGTCGGCCACGCCGACCAGGCTGCGGAACCCGGCGAACAATTCCCGGCCCATGCCGTAATGCTGCGGACGGAGGTCCTCGGTGGCCGGGGTGCGCGAAAAGAACTCCTTTTCGTCGCCCAGAAAGGTCAGCGTTCCGGCGTTGGCATCAAGCCGGATCATGTCGCCGTCGCGGATCTTGGCAATCGGTCCGCCATCGACGGCCTCGGGGGTCATGTGAATAGCAGCGGGCACTTTGCCCGAAGCTCCCGACATGCGCCCGTCGGTCAACAAGGCAACTTGGAAGCCGCGATCCTGCAACACGCCCAGGGCCGGGGTCAATTTGTGCAATTCGGGCATACCGATCGCCCGTGGACCCGAAAAGCGCACCACGGCAATCACATCGCCGGTCAATTCGCCTGCCTTAAACGCTGCCTGCATGCCTTCCTGGCCGTGAAACACCCGGGCAGGCGCTTCGATAATCCGATGCTCGGGCTTGACCGCCGAAACCTTGATTACCGAGCGGCCGAGATTGCCGGTCAACAGCTTGAGCCCGCCCGAAGTCTGGAATGGGGTCTTGGCCGAGGTCAAAACCTTGGGCAGTGCCGATTCGTTAGGCGAGGGAACAAAGCTCAATTTGTCTTCGAGCAGCTTGGCCTCGACGGTGTAGCCCGACAGGCCCGTCCCCCAGACGGTGCGGACGTCCTCATGCAAATGCCCGCTTTCGAGCAATTCCTTGATCAGATACCCCATGCCCCCAGCGGCATGGAAGTGGTTCACATCAGCCACACCATTTGGGTAGACCCGCGCCAACAGCGGTGTCGCATCGGACAGGTCAGACATGTCATCCCAGGTCACGGTCAATCCGGCAGCTGCGGCGATGGCGATCAAATGCATGGTGTGATTGGTCGAGCCGCCGGTCGCGTGCAGGCCGACCAGTCCATTGACGATGGTCTTGGCACCCACAATGTGCCCGACCGGGGTATAGTTATTGCCCTGCGCCGACAGCGACAATGCCCGTCGGGTGGCTTCGCGCGTCAGTGCATCACGCAGCGGCGTGCCGGGATTGACAAAACTAGCACCGGGCAGGTGCAGGCCCATGATCTCCATCAGCATCTGATTGGAATTGGCCGTGCCGTAAAAGGTGCAGGTACCGGCGGAGTGATAGGATTTGGCCTCTGCCTCCAACAGCTCGGCTCGGCCGACTTTGCCTTCCATATACAATTGGCGGACGCGGCTCTTCTCGTCATTGGGCAGGCCAGATGGCATTGGTCCTGCCGGAACAAACACCGCCGGAAGATGCCCAAAGGTCAAGGCACCAATCAAAAGGCCGGGCACGATCTTGTCGCAGATGCCGAGATAAACCGCCGCATCAAACATATTGTGGCTCAACGCGATGGCGGTCGACATGGCGATGACATCGCGCGAAAACAACGACAGATCCATGCCTGGCATGCCCTGGGTCACCCCGTCGCACATCGCCGGTACGCCGCCGGCGACCAGAGCTGTCGCGCCAGTTTCGCGCGCTGCGGCTTTGATGATGTCGGGATAGAACTGATACGGCTGATGGGCCGACAGCATGTCATTGTAGGACGTCACAATGCCCAGATTCAAGGCCTTGTTGCCTGCCAGCGCCGCCTTCTCGGCAGGTGTACAGGCAGCAAAGCCATGGGCAAGGTTGCCGCAGGACAGCGTCGAGCGGTGCACTCCGGCATGTTTGGCAGCATCGAGACGGTTGAGATAATCCCGGCGCTGTTCGCGGCTGCGGGCGTCGATACGATCGGTTACGTCCTGGATGGCTTTAAGCACAGACATATTTGCTCCTTAGTAGGAACCACAAGCGGCCGAGGCGATCGATTGGGGATCGCGACAGGAGCGTTATGGTGCCCAGTAGACTGTTACAGGCTGGCCGGAGCGCAGCACGGCACGAATGGGCATGTCCTCTATGGGACCTTCGCTCAGAGCGGTGTCGAGAACGCCGGTCTTTTCTTCCCCTTCAATGTGAAGGTAGAGCCCGTCAGTGTCCAGCAGACGCTGCAGGGTAAAGGTGACGCGAGGCTCGCCGGCGCCGGGAGCATGGATGGCCAGCACCGGCCCGGGCGCGGAAAGGGCCTCGGCCAAACTATCGCCACCAGGAAAGAACGAGGCGGTATGTCCGTCCGTTCCCATGCCAAGAACCACCGCGGCGAACGGGCGTGGCAGATTGGCCAGCACCGCATTGGTTTTTGCGATTGCCGCAGCGTCGGGCGTGTCACCACCGGAATACAGCGGCAGGAAGCGGGCCACGGCGGCCGGACCCTGCAGCATTCGTTCGTTGACCAGCATAGCGTTGGAGCGGTCATTGGTGTCATCCACCCAGCGCTCGTCGACCAGCGTCACAATGACTTTGGACCAATCGATATCTTTGTGCTTTCCCAGCGCGGCGAAAAAGCGCGTTGGGGTCGAGCCGCCCGATACAGCAATGGCGGCAATGCCACGCTCGGCGATTGCCGCATTGATCCGCTCCGCAACGCTGTCGGCCAGTTCAGCGGCGAGCGCCAGACGACCGGTAAAAACGCGGCGTTCAATGCTCATCTAGTTATCGTCCTCAAACCAGGTGCGGCCATCTCGTTCGATCAAAGCGATCGCGCCAGTCGGTCCCCAGGTGCCAGCGGTGTAGGGCTGCGGGGGCTCGCTCGAACGATCCCAGGCCTCGCGGATCGGATCAATCCATTTCCACGCCGCCTCGAGCTCATCGCGACGCATGAACAGTGTCTGGCTGCCACGAACCACATCGAGCAGCAGGCGCTCATAGGCCTCTGGCGTGCGCTCGGTAAAGGTCTGGGCAAAGCTCAAATTCAGCGGCACTTCCCGCAACCGCATTCCGCCCGGACCTGGGTCCTTGATCATCATCATCATTTGCACGCCCTCATCAGGCTGCAGGCGGATGATCAGCTTGTTCGGCTTAGCCGCGCCTTCCGCATGGTCAAAGATCGAATGGGGAATGGCCCGGAACTGAATGCAAATTTCGGAGGTACGCTTGGCCATGCGCTTGCCGGTGCGCAGATAAAACGGCACCCCGGCCCAACGCCAATTCTCGACTTCCACCTTAAGCGCGACAAAGGTCTCGGTGCGCGAGCCCTTTTTGTCCTCGGCCAATTCGTCCTGATAGGCCTTAACGCTCGTGGTCTCGGACGAAACGCCTCGGTACTGGCCGCGCACGGTCATCTTGGCCACATCGCCATTGGTGATGGGCTTGAGCGAGCGCAGGACCTTGAGCTTTTCGTCACGCAGCGCATTGGCGTCGTCAGACGCCGGTGGCTCCATCGCCACCAGGCACAGCAACTGCAACATGTGGTTCTGGATCATGTCGCGCAGAGCGCCCGACTCGTCATAATAACCCCGCGTCCCTGCGCCGACCGTTTCAGCAACGGTGAGCTGGACGTGATCGATATGGGCCGAATTCCAAATTGGCTCAAACAGGATATTGGCGAAGCGCAGCGCCAACAGGTTCTGCACCGTCTCTTTGCCAAGGTAGTGATCGATCCGGTAGACTTGATCTTCGTCAAAGATCTTGGCGACGCCATCATTGATCGCCACCGACGAGACAAGATCGTGACCGAGCGGCTTTTCGATGACGACGCGGGCATCGCGACGATAGTATTTTTTCTTGGCCAAATACTCGGCAATTGGGGCAAACAGGTCTGGCGCGACCGCCAGATAGAAGGCCCGCACAACTTTTGGGTCTTCGCGCAATACGCCCTTCAATTCACCCCAATGGGCCGGATCGGTCACGTCGTTGGCGACATAGGAGAAAAGTGCGACGAACCGATCAATCAAGATCAAATCCTGATACTCGGGTTCGACATATTGCGTGACGGCATCCCGCGCGAGTTTTTGAAAGTCGGCGGTGCTCAGCTTGGAGCGCGACACGCCAATAATGCGCGCTTGCTCATCGAACTGCCCGTCTTTGAAGCGGTAATACAGCGCTGGAATCAGTTTGCGTTTGGTCAAATCGCCAGTGGCGCCGAATACGACATAGTCAAAGGCCTGGACAGGAATAATGCGGCTGGACACGGGGGTTGGTCCCTTCTGAGCGACGTTCAAGCGGATGCGAAGTTCTGTTGAGCCAGAATGAGCGCACCATGCAAGGGTTCAAATTGCGGCAGGGCCACGTAGCTGCCATAGCGGGCTTGCAGCAGTGGAAACAACCGTTGCCCGAAGCCGCCGACAATGGCCAGTTTTTGTGCGCCGGTGGATTTGAACCAGCGCACGTAAGTGTCGATATAATGTATTTGCAAATTGATCAGTTCGACGGCAACAGGATCGTTACGATCAAAATAGTCCATCAACATGGGCACGAGTTTGCCGAACTCGCCCGGTGCGCGGCCGATCAGAAAATTTTCCTGATCGTTGGATCCGTCTTCGTCAACAATCGACAGCTTGGACGTGGTCCCGAATGACCAAGCCATAACCGCCTGGATGTCACCGCCGAGATGCTCAATCACTGCCTTGGTCAGGGCCGACGCTGGAACCAGGCCGTCGGTCGCCTCAACGGCTGTACGCACCAATTCGCGCCCGATAATGGCTCCCGACATTTGGTCGCCAATTTGAAAGCCCCACCCGCCAACCTGAAAACGTTTGCCGTCAACGATCGCCAAGGCAGCAGAACCGGTCCCGACGATGGCGACACCGCCGTCGCGGCCGCCTAGCGCACCGGCATGGGCTATGTCGATATCGTCATAAACCTTCACGCCCGCAAACGGCCAGGGGCGAGCGGCAAAGGCGGCCCGCGCCGAATCCATCCGTCCGCCAGCCATGCCGAAGCACGCATAGGTATTTCCCGCTTGGGAAAAGTCGATACCGGCGGCGGCGAACGCGTCACGCGTGCCGTCGCTGATGGCTTTGTAGGCCGGTTCGGCCTCCCCAATTTGTAAATTGGAGCGCCCGTTGCGGACTTCGGCGAGCGTTTCAAGATTTTCATCGGCCAAACGCAAGCGACAATTGGTGCCACCGCCGTCAACGCCAAGGTAATATCTGGGCACGCTCGCGTCTCCATCCGATGCGACTGAGGATACAGGGATCAATTCGGGCGGACCATAATGCGAAAGATGCTAAGACGAAAGTAGAATAAGCGGCAAAATTCGGATGCGATAGGCCGTTGGCGCATGGCTCCCTTGAAGGCTGAGCTTGGAATTCGACCGCTGTGCGGATTTTTGGACACCGCGGAACAGTAAGCATCTGTTTATGATGCAAAAACTGCTCAGGACGTGCAACCGCCTCGGTTCCGACCATTGCCGATATTGGCAATTTTTGAGTGTTGCGGGTGGATCCATTGCGCCTTTGCCACCTGAAGAATGAGGCAAATGAGCAGGGGGAACACAAAATTTCGTGGATTGCGGCGGCCGGCTCCGACCATCCTATGCAACGGGTTGCCAACGCGCGACCCTCAGAGCAGGGCAGCGCTGCGAGGATATCGGCCATTCGAATCGAGTATTAGATGGCCGCTTCGCGCACCATCCCGACCGGTCCTACAGCCTCTGCTCTGTCATGGCAGCAGATATCGCTTGACCCGAATTGAGGTCAGATGACGGCGCCGAAAAGGCGCCCAACCACTGCGGTGATCGCAAGGGCGAAGGCGCCCCAGAACACAACGCGGAGGGTGGCCTTGCCGACGGGGGCACCGCCAGCGCTGGCGCCCAAAGCGCCGAGTATCCCAAGGAACACCAGTGCGCCCGCCGAAACGCTGGAGATGATCCAGCCTTCCGGCACCAGCGCCACCGTCGCCACGGGCAAGGCGGCCCCTATCGAAAAGGTCGCTGCCGAGGTCACCGCCGCCTGGATGGGCCGAGCGGTGGTGAACTCGGAGATACCAAGCTCGTCGCGGGCATGGGCCCCCACCGCATCGTGAGCAGTCAACTGATCCGCAACCTGCAGCGCCAGATGCGGATCGAGCCCGCGCTTTTCATAAATGCCAGCCAGTTCCTTGCGTTCGGCCTCCGGCTGTTCGGCCAACTCCTGCTTCTCGCGCGCCAGGTCGGCGCGCTCGGTATCGGACTGCGAGCTGACTGAAACAAATTCACCAGCCGCCATCGACATTGCACCCGCAACGAGTCCCGCAACGCCCGCGACAATGATCGGCCCGCGCATCGGGGAGGCCGCGGCCACCCCGACAACGAGACTTGCAGTCGAGACGATGCCGTCATTGGCGCCCAGCACAGCAGCGCGCAACCAGCCAATGCGTGCGACGGCGTGATTCTCTGCAGCGAGGTGCAAACGGCTCATCGAACTCTCTCCATAAGTCTTCCTTGGCGCAGACCAGCGTACGCCCGTTACTTGGTGGTGACCAGCATACGCCAGAGCGTGCCGTCGCGCAGAATGAACTGGTGGAACAGAGACGCGGCGCCATGCAGGCCAACCAAGATGATGAAAATCGGCTTAGCCAGTTGGTGAATGTCGCCGACTTCCGGGTTGTTATAGACGGTGACCAGACCCGAGATCGGCACGGCGACCAGCAGGGCATAAAACGCCCAATGGGTGGCCGTGGCGAGGAAGGCGAGGATCGGATTGCCTTCGGCTGGTTCCGGCGCACCCATGCGCAAGCGGACCACTAAACGAACGGCCACCAGCACCAGGATGGATATGCCGGCCCAATAATGGGCAGAGGCCAAAACGGCGTCCGTCGCGCTGAGCGCGGTGCCTTCTTCGGCCGCTTCTGTCGCGGCGACCATGCTTTCGCCGAACACGATCTGAAACAGCACGATGGCAGCAATCAACCAGTGCAGGATGATCTGGATGGGGGCATAGCCGATTTTAGCCGGAGTCGATGTGGTCATAGGTGTCCTCCTGTGGGTGGGGTTTTGACGAGATTGGCAAGGCCGCCAACGCCGATTTCGACGAAGCCGCCATTGCGGTGGATGGTGAAAAGGGCGTCGAGCCCAAGCTCGCGGGCTTTGGCGGGTCCAGTGTGTGGACCAAGGACCATCAGCGCCGTCGCCCATGCGTCGGCGATGGCGCAGGTCCTGGCGGTAACGGTGACCGATGCAACGCCATTGTTCAGCGGTCTCAGTGTGTGCGGATCGATGATGTGCGAGATGATGGAACCAGCGTCCTCGCGCCAATGACGATAGTCCCCTGAGGTGGCGATTGCCATGTCGCTGACTGTGATCTTATGGGCGAGATCGCGCCATCCGCGCAGGGGACGTTCCAGCCCGATGACCCAACCAGCACCATCCGGCCTGCTGCCACTGGCCAGCAACTCACCGTCGATGCCGACGAGATAATCGGTGATACCCAGGGAGTGCAGCGCCTTGCCGAGCCGGTCGACGCCGTAGCCCTTGGCAATGGCGGACAGATCGATCTGGACATCGACCAAGCGTCGCAGACGGCTCGATTGCGGATCGATTTCGACGGGTTCGGCAGTGCGGCTGTATCTAGAAAGCGCATCGATCCGAGACTTATCTAGCTCAGAACCGGCAGTGCCAAAGCCCCATGCCGCAATCGCCTCGCCGACGGCGATGTCAAAGCTGCCGGCTGAATCGCGGGCAATCTCCAAGCCTAGCGCGACGACCGAGAACAATTCTGGGGGAACGCTGAGCCATTCTCCGACCGGCGTGCGATTGAGCACCATCAAATTGCTCTGCGGCTTCCAGGTCGACATCTGGTTGTCCACCAGATCAACTTCAGCCTGAAGTGCCGACTTGATCGGGTCGATCGACATATGTGGTTGAGTAAAAAGAATTGCCGACCAACGCGTGCCCATCGTGGGGCCGCTGAAGGCGTGGCGCATCGACATGCCGGCGATAGGGTCAATAGACATCTTCGAGATACCGCCCTTTTGCCTTGAGGGAGGCGACCGTCTCACCCAGGGGGGCGAGGCTGAAATCGAGGCTTTCGCGGACGCCTTCGGCCATCTGTTTTCCGCCGCAGACCATGATCTGGCCCCCGCGCGACACCAGTTCGCGGATGGACACAGCGTCTTCGCGCACCCGATCCTGCACATAGAACCCGCCGACGACGCGCGAGAAGGCGGTGACAAGGCGCGTCAGGCGATGATCTGTCAGCGCTGCACGCAGCATTGGGGCATAGAGGAAATCGGAGGCTGGATCGCGACCACCGAAATAGAGGTGCATGGGGAAATGCTTGGTGTTGTGGCGGATGAAGCCGGCAAGCGGGGCGATACCGGTGCCAGCGCCGATCAGAATCACGGATGACCGCTGCTGTGGGCGAAAATCCGGGTTGGCTTTGACAAAGGCCGCAACGCTTCCCCCGATCTCCAGGCTATGCAGGAATTCCGAGCACAGGCCGCCAGCCTGCTTGCGTACGCAGATTTCGAGAGTACCATCGCTGGTGGACGAGGCAATGGAATAGTATCGCGGCACCGCGCTGCCGGGTGGCACGATGCCGACCAGATCGCCGGGATGGAATGCCATAGCGGGCTTGCGGGCGAACAGGCGCTGCCAAATTGGGCGCTGATCGGTGGGCAATGCGAAATTTAAAATGGCGACCGGGGCCTGAACTTCCATGCCGAAATCGCTTCGTCCGATAAGTGTCAGGGCATTTGTCGCCGGGATTAGCGGCAGGTGTTCAAGTGTAAGCGCTTCGCCAAGCTCGTGGCCCAGCGCTTGACCCCACTGGGCGAATGCCTGGGGTGACTGGCGATCGACATCGGCGATCGGCAGCAGGGCGGGGATGGCCTTGGAACGCAGTGCGACATCGACTTGTTCGGCGAATTGGCAATAACGGGCAAAGCTTCGGTCGCCAAAGCCCAGAACGGCAAAACGCGTGCCTGGGTTCGGTCTGAATTTTTCCAGACGGGCGAGGAACTTGTTGGCCGAAGCCGGAGGCGCGCCGTCGCCATAAGTCGCGGCAAGGACCAAAAGCTGACGCGCAGCGGGATAGTTGACAGCCAGATCGTTCATCGCAGCGGCGTGGACACGATGACCCTGCGCCGTGAGCTGGCGATGCAAACTGCTGGCAAACCCCCAGGTGCTATGGCCCTCGCTGCCCACCAGAATGATGGTATCGGCCTGGCGAGCCCCTACATTGCCCGCTAGACGGGGCTGATTGCGTCGACGCAGAAACCAGATCAGCGTACCAGTGGCAGCCAGTACCGGCACGCACAGCGAAGCAATGCCCAGCAGCGCCCCAAACCACCACAGGCCCTGGCCGGTGTGAAGCATGTAAAAGGTTTCATAGATCGATTGCCCCAACCCGTTTGGCGTAAAGCTGAGCATGGAGCCGGTTGCCTGATCGACATAGCCCTGGCCGGTCGAGGTGGTGAGTGTAAACACATCCGTGGCATCGCCGGGATAGGGGAAAGTCAGCTCACGCAGGTCCTTTAGCGGCGAGGTTTGCAGCGCCGAAAGCGTTTCGATCGCGGCCGGCGACCCGCCATCAACGGTGGCCGGGAATGCGCTGACCGAGGCACCGCCAACAAAGCCAAAGCTGTTGAGCGTCAGAATGACACCGGTGAGACCACTGACCAACAGACCTAACAGAGCAATTCGCGCCAATTCGACATGCAGGCGCTGCGACACTGTCCCTTTTGCAGTGCTCAACAGTTTGCGCCAGCCGCCAAGGCGCCTAGCCAGCAACATGCTACCGCTGACAGCCAGGATCAACAAAGCAAGGGCACAGAATCCGGCCATGGCACGGCCGTTCACACCCAGAAACAGCGAACGATGCAGTTCGGTGAAGAAGGCGAAGAAGGGCGATGGCGTATAGTCCCCCAATATCGCGCCGGTTTGGGGGTCGATGGTGGCAGCGGCGGCACCCTGGCCGGCATTGTAATAGGCCGTCACAGTGCCCGACGCTGAGCGAACGATCCGCTCGACGCCGGTCAGGTTGTGGCTGACCGCGTCGGCCAGCGCCGCAACGCTCAGGCCCGTGCCGGACGCATGGATGGCCAGATGATCAAGCACAGGCTGCACCGACAATACCGCGCCGGTAATGGCCATGAAGGCGACGATCAACCCGGCGATCAGCCCAGGCAGTGAATGCAAACGGCGCAGCATGGACCTGCTCCTCAAGACCTAAAAGGATACGCTCATCTGGGCGACATAGCCGTTGCCGTAAACGGCCATGCCCGAATTCGCCTGGGTCAGGTCGAGCACGACATCATCGCGATTTTCGGCACCCTGCTCGACGGCACTATCGACATGGATGGTGTAGCCGGCATCGATCAGCGCATCAGTGATGGAAATTGCCACCTGCATTGACCGCCCGGAGCCGATGCTGGCGCCGGTGACGCCATCAACGCTGACATTGGCGGCGGAGGCGCCACGGATCCAGCCGCGCAGATGCCGCCAATATTGCGACTGACCGCCGGCAACCCAGAGCGTGGAGTCATAGGTCCCATCCGGCTTGTCGAGGTAAACCGCGACATAGGCCGGGGGCCCCTGATAGGATGACACCTGGATGGAAAGCGTGGCATCCCTCGCATAGGCCAGGCTGGGGGTAGCCAGGGCAGTGGCAAGGAGCAGGATGGCGCTGAGCTTTTTCATTGGGCAACTCGATCAATCGTTTGATGTTGCCACTCTATCTCACGCCAAGCTGACATCAGGCTGAACGCCGACATTTGCTTTGTTCAGCCTGGTGTCAGCTTGGGGTAATAGTGATGATCGCCGGGGGAGCAGATCGTGCGCATTCTTTTGATCGAGGACGACCATGTGCTGGGCGCTGCCATCCGCGATCATGTCGCGGCCGAGGGCCATGGCGTGGACTGGATGCGCCGACTCGACGACGCCCAGGCGGCGCTCGACAATGTGCCATACGAATTGGTGCTGCTCGATCTCAACCTGCCTGACGGAAGGGGACTGGACCTGCTGCGCAAGCTGCGCGCTCATGGCAGCACCGTGCCGGTGATCATCACCACGGCACAGGATCAGATTGCCGTGCGCATCGAGGGCCTCAATGCCGGAGCCGATGACTATCTCGTCAAGCCATTTGATCTCAGTGAAATGAGCGCCCGACTGGCCGCAGTGGCGCGGCGTTATTCGGGCAACCCGGCGCCACTGATGACCCTGGGTGACGCCAGCATCAACCTGGCAACCAAGATGGTCACTGTGGATGGCAAGGCAATCAACCTGACCTCGCGCGAATGGGCGGTGCTGGAGCGGCTGCTGAGCCGGCGCGGCGCTATCGTGAGCAAGGCCGAGATCGAAGACTCGCTTTATGCTTTTGGCGCCGAGATCGAGAGCAACACGGTGGAAGTCTATATCAGTCGACTGCGCAAGAAGCTGGGGCGCGACGCCGTGACGACCTTGCGCGGGCTTGGCTATCAGGTGGTCGTATGAAGCGGCCTTGGTCGATAGCGCTGCGCCTGGCGCTGTGGCTCAGCATTGGCACAGCTGTGTTCTGGATTGGCGCGGCTGCGATTTCGACGGTGGTGCTGCAGCATGAACTGCAGGAGGCGTTCGACGATACGCTGAGCCAGAGCGCCTACCGGCTGCTGCCACTGGCGCTGCACGATCTGCGCGAGCCCGATGAGCGGGAAGGCCTTATCCCGGCCATGACCGATGGGGACGACGCGGCGTTCACCTACCTCGTGCACGATGCAAATGGCAATGTGATCATCCGCGCCGACGATGCACCGGAATCGATCACCATCGTGTCCACTGCGGAAGGCTATTCCGATATCGATGGCCGCCGTACCTATGCCATCACCGATCTGCAATCCGGCTTGGGCATTGTGGTGCTGGAAATGTCCGACCATCGCCGCGAAGCGCTCAGCGGCGCGACCAGCACGCTTTTCTGGCCTTTGGCCGGGCTGATCCCGCTGATTGGCGCCGGTATCTGGCTGGCGGTGCGCTTGGCGATGCGGCCGGTGGAGCGGCTGAGCGGGGATATCGCGCTGCGCGGCAGCGGCAATCTCACGCCAGTCAGCGAAGCAGGCCAACCGGCAGAACTGGCGCCGATTGCGCGCGAAGTCGCGGCGCTGCTGCGACGATTGGATGCGGCGATGGAATCTGAGCGCAGCTTTGCCGCTAACAGTGCCCATGAACTGCGCACGCCGGTTGCCGGCGCCTTGGCGCAGACGCAACGGCTGGCACTGGAGCTTGGCCAGCATCCGGCGGTGGGCCGGGTGCAGGACGTGGAAAAGAGCCTTCGGCACCTATCGCTTCTGTCAGAAAAATTGCTGCAACTGGCACGACTGGAAGCTGGATTTGCGCGTTCAGAGGTGTTGGTCGATCTTCGTCCCGTCCTTGATATCGTTGTTCGAGATTTTAACACGGCCCAGGCGACCGCCGGACGCGTGCGGCTTGAGGCCGACACGAACACAGACCTGCGGGCAAAGATCACCGCCGACGCCTTCGCTATTGCTGTGCGCAACGTTATTCAAAACGGGCTAGCGCACGGGCCAGCAGGTGGCATCGTCACGGTTCAAGCCTCGCAGGGTCCGACCATCACCGTATGCAATCCTGGATCTGTTGTGCCGCCCGATATTTTGGCGCGGCTCGGGGCTCGTTTTGCCCGCGGTGAAACCAGTGCAAGCGGCACAGGCCTGGGCCTGGCGATCGTCAAGGCTATCCTTGATCAGGTCGGGGGCCGCGTTTTGCTCTCTTCCCCTATCCCGGGCGAGACGGCAGGTTTCCAGGCGACGTTGTTTTTTGGGACCACGGTGCAACCGTTCAGTGAGACGAAGAAGTTGATAGCGTGAGATGATGAAACAACAGCGCCTGCAGACGATTCTTCTCGTCGTTGCGGTTTTTGGCCTGGCTGCGGGTCTCGTCCTTTTGACGGCAGGCCGCCCAGAACAGGCGGCGCTGGCCTGGACCATCGGCGTCGTGCCCGTCCTGGCGGCTCTCGCCGTCGAAATCATCAAAAGCCTGCTGAAGCGCGAGGTCGGGCTCGACATCGTCGCGATGCTGTCGATGTCGGCAGCACTGCTCTTCGGGGAAGCTCTCGCGGCATCAGTGGTCGCACTGATGTATTCGGGCGGAACCTTTCTGGAGGGCTTTGCCGAAGGTCGTGCCCGGCGCGAGATGAGCAGCCTTCTGTCCCGCGTACCCCGCACGGCCACGCGGCACCGCAATGGCGCGTTGGACGAAGTTCCACTGGACATGATTGCCCCAGGCGATGTTCTGCTGATCCGGCAAGGCGATATCGCGCCGGTCGACGGCACGATCGAAAGCGACCGGGCGATGCTTGACCAGTCGGCTCTGACCGGGGAGGCGATGCCAGTGCGCATGGCGCGCGGCGACGACGTGATGAGCGGCTCAACCAATGCAGGCGACGCCTTTGACCTCCGCGCCACCCGCCCGGCCGCCGAAGGCACCTTTGCCGGGATTGTCCGCCTGGTGAATGCGGCGCAGGCATCCAAGGCGCCGATGGCCCGGCTGGCCGACCGCTATTCGCTCTTGTTTCTGGGCGTCACCGTGGCTCTTGCAACCGCTGCCTGGTGGTTCACCGGGGATCCGATCCGTGCGGTGGCGGTTCTGGTGGTTGCGACCCCCTGTCCGCTGATCCTTGCCGTGCCAGTCGCTCTGGTGGCAGGGCTGTCCCGCGCGGCACATTTCGGCGTTTTGATTAAAGGCGCAAAGCCGCTGGAGGGGCTGGCGCGGATCCAAACCCTGGTCCTTGACAAGACCGGGACGCTGACCGACGGGCGACCGCAAATCGTGGACATCGTCGCCGAAGGGGATTTGTCGCAGGATGAGGTGCTGTATTTCACAGCCAGCCTCGATCAGGCGACCAAGCACCCAATCGCGAGGGCAATCGTCGCCGCAGCGCAAAAGCGCGGCATGATCCTGCCGGTTCCCGAGGCGGTGGTCGAGACGCCGGGTGAGGGTGTAACGGGCCGGGTGGATGGCCGTCAGGTTGTCGTGGGGGGCGCGGGCTTTGTCGCGTCGCAGCTGGGTCAAGGGGACCATGATGGTCGGATTGACACCGCAGGGTCGGTTATCGCGGCACTTGGAGTTGATGGCAAGCGCGCGGGCTATCTGGTCATGGCTGATGCATTGCGATCAGGCACGGCGGAGCTTCTAGCGGGGCTGCGCCACCTTGGCGTCGAACGCATTGTCCTTGCCACGGGCGACCGCCGTGCGGTGGCCGATGCAGTGACGGCGGGGCTGAAGTTGGATGCGGTCCACGCTGAGCTGACACCCGATCAGAAAGTGCTGCTGGTCCTGATTGAACGCAAGAACGGCCGGGTGATGATGGTGGGAGACGGCGTCAACGATGCGCCGGCACTCGCCGCCGCCGACGTCGGCGTGGCAATGGGCGCGCGGGGGGCCGCAGCCTCGGCCGAGACAGCAGATGTCGTGCTGCTGGTCGACCGCCTCGACCGCCTGCTGCCAGGGATCGAGATCGCGCAGCGGTCGCGCCGGATCGCATTACAAAGCGTGGCGGCCGGGATCGGACTATCAGTCGCCGCGATGATTGCCGCAGCACTGGGATATCTACAACCGGTCGAGGGCGCACTGCTGCAAGAAGTGATCGACGTGGCGGTCATTCTAAACGCATTGCGGGCGCTCAGGATCAAACCCCAGGGCCCTGCCCCAGGTCTCAGCACAGACCCCGCGCCTGCCCCTTAGGCAGAATACGGTCGCAAACCCATACGCCAAAAGACAAGGCCAGGTGGCAGCATTGCTGGTCTGATCAACCCGGCCAATGCAGGCCACCCATCCCGGTTTCGTGCGACCTTGTCTTCCTTGTGGCAATGGGCGAAGCCTTGACCTCAATCAATTTGCGCATGGGAAGCCATAGCTGCTTATCGCGTCGGGAATGAGAAATGGAACTAACGCTGCCATAAGCGATTGTATCAACTCGACTTTGAGAATGCGCCGATACGCCGGCACCGGCTTGGTGAAACCAGGGCATCGTCTCCGGTCGTGTGCAATTGGAGAAATGCTGATGCAAAGCAAGCGTTCTGGCTCAAGCGCAAGACATCTGGAATACCGGGCTGTTTTACCCTGAGCAACAAAGGAAACGATTTGGTCGCGCCAATGGATACAGGCCAGGCTAACGCCCAGATGCACCGGACAGGAGCATCTGTGTTTGGCTGGCTGCTCGGCCAAGCTGAAGTGAAACGTCGCCGCGTTTTATGGGGCGACGCCGCCGAGGGAGAAGTTCGCCAGCGCCGGTGAACCGTTTTGACCGACTTCCCTGAAGTTGATTGATCTGCATCAACATTCAGGTCCGATTACTCAGGCATAGATAAATCCAATACGGCGTTCTCCGCCAGCCACAGAACGGTTTCGCAATGAAACGATTCGTGCAGATCACGCTCTTGGCAATGATCCGTGTTGTCGTCGGCTGCCCACATTCGAGGTATCGCCCAGTCACTGATGAAACAGGTCGCTCGACCAATCCCGTTCTTAATATGACTGAGCCGGATTGTAGACTTACGGCGTGTGCTTAGCCGGTTTTGCTTAAACGCATAAGGCTTGGTCAACGAAGAAGTGTCTGGAGCGGTACCTGATCTTTCCGAACGCGCATCGCCCATAAACAATTGGAGGCAATCATGAGCACCGCCCAAGTCGCAATCGAAACTGCATCCACGAACAAGCCGTCCGGCAAGCTTGGACTGTTGCCCCTGACGGCGCTCGTTGTTGGATCCATGATTGGCGGGGGCGTTTTCAGCCTGCCGCAGAACATGGCCAAGGGCGCATCCCCGGGTGCTGTCGTGATCGGATGGTTGATCACCGGCGTCGGCATGTTGGCGCTGGCCTTCGTGTATCAGGGCCTGTCGACCCGTAAACCCAGGCTTGATGCCGGTCCCTATTCCTATGCGCGAGCCGGATTTGGCGATTTCGTCGGTTTCAACAGCGCCTGGGGCTATTGGCTGAGTGCGTGGCTCGGCAACGTATCTTATGTCGTGCTGATATTCGGTGCGCTTAGCTACTTCTACCCGGCCTTCGGCGCAGAAGGGAACACGATACAGGCGATCATCGGCGCGTCCGTTGTCCTTTGGGTCACCCACGCGCTAGTCCTGATGGGCATAAGGCAGGCCGCTATTATCAACGTCGTGACGACGATTGCCAAGCTCGTGCCAATCCTTTTGTTCATCCTGCTGGTGGCGGTCGCGTTCAACTTGCCGAAAGTCAGCCTCGATTTCTGGGGAAGCCAGACGCCCGACCTTGGCAGCATCATGACACAGGTGCGTAGCACCATGCTGGTCACGCTCTGGGTTTTCATCGGTATAGAGGGCGCAAGCGTCGTCTCGGGCCGGGCAGCCAAACGCGAAGACATCGGTCGCGCCACGATCATCGGCTTCGTCATTGCTTTGGGCGTCTATCTATGTGTGTCGCTCCTGTCCTTCGGGGTCATGGGCCAGACCGATCTGGCCGCCCTCCCGTCGTCGGCCTCCATGGCAAATGTGCTGGAACAGATCGTCGGACCCTGGGGTTCGGTCCTGGTGCGCGTGGGGCTGGTTGTGTCCGTGGCTGGTGCGTTCTTGAGCTGGACGCTGTTTGCCGCTGAAATCCCTTATCGCGCCGCGAAAGAAGGGATGTTGCCGCAGGTGTTCGCGGTTGAAAACCGGAACGGAGCCCCCGCCGGGGCCTTGTGGATCACCAATATCTTTGTGCAAATTTTCCTGATCGTGACGCTTTACGCGAACGCGACCTACCTTGCCTTGTTCTACATTGCCTCGACCGCGATCCTGGTACCCTATGTGTTGTCCGGCGCCTATGCCTTCAAGCTGGCGCTGAGCGGGGAAGGCTATGGGGCGGGCGAAGGGCGTGGCCGCGACATGTTCATCGGCGCACTGGCCACAATCTACGGCGCATGGCTGATCTACGCTGCCGGGCCGGCCTACCTTCTGATGTGCGCCATTCTTTATGCGGTTGGCGTTCCCGTCTACTGGTATGCCCGGTTTGCGCGCGGCGAAAAAGCATTCTCCGGTGTTGAAGCGATCATCGGTGTTGGCATCGTTATCGCCGCGGCCATTGCCGCCTACCTGATGTGGACCGGCGCGATCAGCGCCTGACACCCCCTTTTGAGCTCAGGAGTTGGCATATGACGACGGATGCAAAACTAGGGGTCCACTCCGAAACCGGCAGGCTGCGCCAGGTCATCGTCTGCCGGCCGGGGCTTGCCCATCGGCGCTTGACGCCCTCCAATTGCCAGGAACTGCTGTTTGACGACGTATTCTGGGTCAAGCAGGCGCAAAAGGACCATGACGTCTTCTCCGGCCTGATGCGCGACGAAGGCGTCGAGGTGCTGGATGTAAACGTGCTTCTGGCGGAGACGCTGGAGTTAGCGAGCGCGCGCACTTGGGTGCTGGACCAGCGGATCAACCCCGATCAGGTTGGCGTCGGCATGACGTCCGAACTGCGCAGCTGGATGGATGAGCTGCCCGCGAAAGACCTCGCAGATTATCTTGTGGGCGGGTTGGCAGTCGACGACCTGCCGTTCGCTCCGACCGATCTGTTCGGCAGCTATCTTGGCCACCACGGTTTCATCCTGCCGCCTTTGCCCAATGCCCTGTTTACCCGCGACAACTCGGCCTGGATCTATGGCGGGGTGACAGTGAACCCAATGTATTGGCCGGCGCGCCGACCCGAAACTCTGCTCAACACCGCTATTTACAAGTTCCACCCGAAGTTCGCCGGCAAGGTGACCATCCATTGGGGTGACCCGACCAAGGAGCACGGCCTGGCCACGCTGGAAGGTGGCGACATCATGCCGGTTGGCAATCGCACAGTTCTGGTTGGCATGGGCGAACGGTCGTCGCCCCAAGGCATAGGGCAACTGGCCAAGGCTCTGTTTGCCAAGGGCGTGGTCGACCGGGTTCTGGCCTTTCGCATCCCGAAATCGCGGGCGGCCATGCATTTGGATACTGTCTTTACGCTTTGCGGCGGCGACGTTGTGACAACCTTCAAGGAGGTTGCCGACGAACTGGTGTGCTTTGATCTGCGACCGGGTGAGGGCAATGCGCCGCTGTCGTTCCGCCACGACCCGCGCCCGATCTTTGAAATCGTCGCGGAAGTGCTTGGCTACAAGACGCTGCAGATCGTGCCCACGGGCGGCAGTAGCGCGGAGGAACGGGCGCGCGAACAGTGGAATGACGGCAATAACGTGCTCGCTCTGCGCCCCGGTCTCGTCGTCGGCTACGATCGCAACGACGACACCAATGCGGCACTGAAAGCTGCCGGGATTGAGGTTCTGGCAATGCCCGGGGCCGAGCTTGGCCGCGGTCGGGGTGGCGGCCATTGCATGAGTTGTCCAACGATCCGCGATGCCGTGTAACCTGAAAGGATCGCCCAAATGGCTTTTAATCTGAAGAACCGAAGCTTCCTGACGCTGCGAGACTACAGCCCGCGCGAAATCGGCTTTCTGCTGAAACTCGCCGCTGATCTCAAAACCGCGAAATATGCTGGGACGGAAGTTCCCAGACTTCAAGGCAAGGACATCGCCCTGATTTTCGAAAAGGACTCAACCCGCACCAGGGTCGGTTTCGAGGTTGCCGCCTATGATCAAGGCGCGCGCGTCACCTATCTGGGGCCGACCGGCAGCCACATCGGCCACAAGGAATCGGTCAAGGACACGGCGCGGGTTCTGGGGCGAATTTACGACGCCATCGAGTATCGTGGATTTGGCCAGGAAATCGTGGAGCAGTTGGCAAAGTACTCAGGGGTTCCGGTCTATAACGGGCTGACCAAGGAGTTTCACCCGACCCAGATCCTGGCGGACTTCCTGACCATGCAGGAACATATCGAAAAGCCGCTGCATCAGGTGTCCTTTGTCTTTCTGGGTGATGCCGCCAACAACATGGGCGACAGCCTGCTGATCGGCGGCGCCAAGATGGGCATGGACGTGCGGCTCTGCGCGCCAAAAGCCTGCTGGCCCGCCCAAGACATTCAGGATGAGGCGCAGGCAATCGCAGCGGAAACCGGCGCGCGGATCATGATCAGCGAAGATGTCGGCAAGGCGGTCAAGGGCGTCGACTTCGTCTACACCGATGTGTGGGTTTCTATGGGCGAACCGAAAGAGAAATGGGCGGAACGGATCAAGCTGCTAATGCCCTATCAGGTCAACGCCAAGCTTATGGCGCGGGCCGACAATCCGAGGGTGCAGTTCATGCATTGCCTGCCCGCTTTCCACAACACAGAAACCACCGTCGGCGCCGAGATCATGGCCGAGTTCGGCATTGATGCGATGGAGGTGACCGACGAGGTGTTCGAAAGCCCGGCCTCCATCGTGTTCGATCAAGCAGAGAACCGGTTGCACACGATCAAGGCGGTGCTGGTCGCCACGTTGGGGTCCTGAGATGCTGGTGGTCGCCGCCTTGGGCGGAAATGCCCTATTGAAGCGTGGGCAGCCGCTGACCGCCGCCGCCCAACGGGCCAATGTGAAGATTGCGGCTGAAGCGCTGGCCCGGATCGTTCGCGACGGCCATCGGCTGGTTGTCACGCACGGCAATGGGCCGCAGGTCGGCCTTCTGGCCCTGCAGGGTGCCGCCTACAAGCCCGAAGAAGCTTACCCCCTTGACGTGCTCGGGGCGGAAACCGAAGGCATGATCGGCTATATGATCGAGCAGGAGCTGGAAAACGCCCTCGGGCACGACCGGGCGGTTGTGACGCTCCTGACGCAGGTGGTTGTGGATGAGCGGGACCCCGCCTTTGCCAAGCCAACCAAATTTGTGGGCCCGGTCTATGACAAGTCTGAGGCCGAAATGCTGGCCAAGGCGGCGGGCTGGTCCATCGCGCCGGACGGCGACAAGTGGCGGCGGGTCGTACCGTCGCCCCAGCCGATCGAAATACCGGACCTGCGGGTTCTGAAGCTGCTGCTGGATCAGAATGTTATCATTGTGTGCGCCGGGGGCGGCGGTATTCCTGTGTTGCGCCGCGTCGATGGCGGCCTGGTCGGCGTCGAGGCGGTCATCGACAAGGACGCGGCCAGCGCGCTGCTCGCGCGCCAGCTTGGCGCCGATGCGCTGTTGCTGCTGACCGATGTCGATGCGGTCTACCGCGGTTTTGGTACCGATAGCGCTACCCCGATCTCGAACCTTACTCCCGCCGAGGCACGCGCGATTGACGTGCCCGCTGGCTCGATGAGGCCAAAGATGGCAGCGGCAAGTGACTTCGCCGAAGCCGGCGGAATCGCCGCCATCGGCCAGTTGCAGGACGCGACCGCCATTTTGGCGGGCCGGGCGGGCACAAGGATTTCTCGGGGCGTCGTCGGAAAAACTCACGCTGGGTCGGGCGCAGGGCGGGATTAGTTCGCTGGACGGCAAAGCGCTCATCATTTCGTGGAATCAAGATCGGGCCCTATCCGCCTGTCCGGCGAACCGGCGGTAGCCCGACAACCGCATCAGCCTCCAGTCATGCCTCATCACCACCTGTGCCGACGTCGCCCCGCAGACAGCTTTTTTGTTCGGCGGCAAGGTTGTTTGCGATAGAATCGCATTACGCTTTCAAGAAAATCTGGTCGGAATCGATCCTATTCCTGGTAAAATTTCTTCAATGAAATCAAGAAGATTGATCTAGGCGCTGCCTAAACTTACACGCGCTTGCCGGTGATGATCGAGGCTGCGAATTCGGAGGATTCATAATGGGAAGACACGTTCTGGTTCTCGGTGGCGCCCGGTCTGGCAAGACGGGATTTGCCGAACGCTTGGCGTTGCGAGCTGGAAAGCGACCTGCTTACCTGGCGACGGCTGAGGCCTTGGACCCAGAAATGCGGGACCGCGTCGAAAGCCACCAACGCGGCCGCGCCGGGCGCTTCACCACCATCGAGGAACCGCTGGCCCTATCGGGAGCGCTGATCGGGGCGGCTGCGACCCACGATGTCATTTTGGTGGATTGCCTGACTTTGTGGATTTCCAACCTGCTGGGAGCCGGTGAGGACGTGGCGCTTGCGGTTGACGGTCTGTCGGCGACAGTGGCGCGAATAGAGCACGCCAAAATCATTCTGGTCAGTAATGAGGTTGGCTTGGGCATTGTCCCGGACAATCCCCTGGCGCGGATGTTTCGGGATCTTGCCGGGTCAACCCACCAGCGCCTCGCCGAAATCTGCGACGAGGCCTATTTTGTTGTCGCCGGACTACCAATAACGCTCAAGGGCGACAAACCTGACTAGCTAGTGCCAACTGGCCGCAAATGCCGACAGGGCAATCACCACGCTGGTGCCAAACAAGACGTTGAGCACACCCTGGTACAATTGCAATGCGCGCAGGATATCGCTCGCGACCAGGTCGCGCTTGCCTTCACCCAGGATCGGCAGGTCGACGGTTTCACTGGCGTAGCGTCGCGGCCCGCCCAACGCGAAGCCCAAGGCCCCGGCAAAGGCCGCTTCCGGCCAACCCGAATTGGGCGAGGCGTGCTTGCCGGCGTCTCTGTTGGCGATCGCCCAAGCTTTGCCAGGGCTGGCGTGGGCCACCACAAAGCAGGCTGCGGTGATCATGATTGCTGTCAGTCGCGCTGGAACCCAATTGACCAGATCGTCGAGCTTGGCTGCTGCCCATCCATAGTCGCGATATCTGTCGTTGAGGTGGCCGATCATGGAGTCGGCGGTATTGATTGCCTTGTAGAGCGCGACGCCGGGCAACCCCAAAAGCACCAGCCAGAACCAGGGAGCCACAACGCCGTCCGTGGTGCTCTCGGCCAAAGTCTCGACTGCTGCACGCACAACACCGGC
Source organism: Devosia equisanguinis (assembly GCA_943372435.1). Classification (GTDB taxonomy): domain Bacteria; phylum Pseudomonadota; class Alphaproteobacteria; order Rhizobiales; family Devosiaceae; genus Devosia; species Devosia equisanguinis_A. The sequence continues at coordinate 44,306 of CALRYQ010000003.1, read as the reverse complement.
TTCGTCGAGCTGTTGCGGATCGCGCCCGACGATCTGGCTAACCTCCAAGCGCCCAGCCTCCAGGGATGTCCCCAAGGCGGTGGCAACGGCACCTACGGCGCGACCCAACTCCTTTTGCGCCAGAAACGGGGCGGCCAAAACGAATTCCAATATCCAGCCAAACGGCAATTGGCGGGTCCAATGTTGCACCAGACCAGTGATCACCAGGGTCAGCAGCAAAAGAACGGCGACCGAAATTATCCCGGCATCGCGACGCTGGCGTGGGGAGCGCTCCCGCTTGTCAACACCGGCCTCCAAAAAGCTGATGACCTTGCCGAACCAGATGACCGGGTGGCCAATCGAACCCATCAGGAAAAGGGGATAGCCAAAGCTGCGCTCAAGCAGCAGGGCGAGCGGGGCAACAAAACTATGCATCAAGGCATCTCCACAGGCTGAGCGAGCGCCAGCAGCGCATCAAGGTCAAGATGAACCTCAAGGTGGGCAGCGAGCGCATCAAGGGTCGATTCGACCCCCGCTTCATACCCAATATTGCCGGCATTGGGGCCAAGGAAAGCCGACCGAAAGCCATCCGAGGAAAAAAGGCCGTGCAAATACGTGCCCAAAACCAGCCCGTCGGGGCTGCACGCCCCCTCATTGGCGCCATCGACCAGCGCAAACGGACGCCCGCGTGCGGGCCCCTCAGTCAGGCCCATATGCATATGGTAACCAACAAGGGGCTCCTGGTTCGCCGCGTCAATCGCCTGGACTACGCCCAGTTGTTTGATGGGCGCCAGCACGGTTTCAACATCGAGCAGGCCCAGCCCAACACTGATGCCGGGAACCCCCTCGACGCCGTCCGGATCAGCGATGGTGCGGCCAAGCATCTGGTAGCCACCGCAAATGCCAAGCACTTTTCCACCGGCTCGATGGTGGGCCGCAATATCAATGTCCCAGCCATTGGCCCGCAGCGCATCGAGATCCGAGCGGGTGGCTTTGGACCCCGGCAGAATGATGAGATCCGCATTGCGCGGCAGAGCCCGACCGGGCTCAACGATCACCAGATTGACTTGGGGCTCGGCTCGCAATGGATCTAAATCGTCGAAATTGGCGATTCGCGGCAGGCGGGGCACGACAATCGTAAAGACACCGTCGGTCGGTGGCTGGGGCGCGTCAAGGGCCAGCACGTCCTCCGCCGGTAGCTTGGCCGCACCGCCAAACATTGGCACCGGACCAAACACTGGCCGACCGGTTCGCTCCGCAATGAACGCCGCGCCAGCATCAAACAGGCTCGCATCGCCCTGAAACTTGTTGACCATGGTGGCAACAATCTGCGCCGCATCCTGGGGATCGATGACCACAAATGTGCCAATGAGGGCCGCGATAACCCCGCCCCGATTGATGTCGCCAATCACCACCACAGGCAGTTTCGCGGCGCGAGCAAAGCCGAAATTGGCAATATCGCTGGCCCGCAAATTCACCTCGGAGGCACTGCCAGCGCCCTCGACCAGCACCAGATCGGCGTCTGCCGCCAGCTCGTAAAATGCGTCAAGAACCTGTGGCATTAACTCGGCCCGCATCTTGAAGTAGTCCCGCGCGCCCATCGAGCCAATGCGTTGGCCTCGGACCACCAATTGCGCGCCCGTCTCCTGTTCGGGTTTAAGCAAAACCGGGTTCATGGCCGTAATGGGCGACCGTTCGGCGGCGCGCGCCTGAAGCGCCTGCGCCCGGCCGATCTCACCGCCATCTGCGGTAACCGCGGCATTGTTGGACATGTTCTGCGGCTTGAAGGGTGCCACTTTGAACCCACGGCGCACAAACGCCCGGCACAGGCCCGCAACGATCAGCGACTTGCCGACGTCGGACCCGGTTCCCATAAACATCAATGCCCGAGCCGTCATGGCGAGCCCAGGTCAATAATATGGGCATAAGAGCCCATGACGCGGCCTATAACCGCGCCCATTGGCGGCAGGAGTTCGCCATAGGCATCCTTGGCGTGAAAGAGCGGCGGCAGTCGCGATTGCTTGGACGAGGAATAATGGAACTCGTGCCCTGCCAGCCGTTCCGGCCATGGCAGCGGCGATTGATGCGCCAGCCGCCGATAGCCGAGAACGCGCTTGGGTCGGTCAATCTGGGTTACAACCGGCAACAGGCCGGCCATTTCATGGGCAGTACCAGACTTATCGATCAAAACTTCGCCCAGCACCATGAACCCTCCGCACTCGCCATAGATCAGCGCGTCGCGATTCTGGGCCGCGACCAAGCCGGCTTTGAACCGGGTTGCAGCTGCCAGGGTCGATCCATGCAATTCAGGGTAGCCGCCCGGCAAGAATACCGCATCGGCACCAGCATCAGGCGCCTCATCGCGCAAAGGGGAAAAAAATGTCAGCTGCGCGCCCGCCTGCTGCCATGCACTGAGCAGGTGCGGATAAAGAAAGGCGAAAGCCGCATCGCGGGCAATGGCGATATGCTGTCCGAGGGGGGCCAGGCGCTGCGTGTCGGATTGCTCGGTCAGTTCACCCGCCAGGTCGAGCAGGCGCTCCAGATCGACATAGTCGCCAACGCTTTGTGCCGCCCGACTTAGGAACACATCAAACTCGCCCACTTCATCGGGCAATACCAGGCCCAGATGCCGCTCGGGCAGCACGAGTTCAGCGTTTCGGGGAATAGAACCGAGACATGGAACGCCCGTCACCGCAAGGGCTTCTGTCAGCATCCGTTCGTGGCGGGTGGTCGCGACGCGGTTGAAGATAACGCCGGCAACCCGCACGCCAACGCGCCAATTGGCAAAGCCCGCGACGAGCGGGGCCACCGACTGGCTTTGTTTTTCAGCATCGACGACGAGAACCACCGGCAGGTCCAGCAGCTCGGCCAGGTCGCCGGTTGAGCCGGTTCCGTCGGCGGCGCCGTCAAACAGGCCCATGACGCCCTCGATCAGCAAAAGATCTGCGGCAGCTCCACCGGCCAGGTGTTTTAAGCGGTGGCCACTCATTGCCCATGGGTCGAGATTGATCGCCGGGCGATGCGCCGCCCGCCCAAGGAAGGCTGGGTCGATATAGTCTGGTCCGGTTTTGGCCGGAGCCACCGCGATGCCGCGCTGGCGCAGCGCAGCCACCAGCCCAAGCGTGACCACGGTCTTGCCAGAGCCCGATCGCGGCGCACCAATGATGAGGCCTTTAGCCAAGGTCACTCTCCCGCTGTGACCCGACATACCAATCCAGCATGGCACGATAGGCAATAACCGGTCCAACCACGACAATGGCCGGTGTTGGTAAATCCCGCAAAGCTGCGGCAGCGCCCAGCGTGGTTTCCGCAATGGTTTGCTGTGGCGATGCGATGTTGGCAATGATGGCCACCAGCTCATCGTCAGGCCGACCGGCGGCCAGCAGTTTTTCGACAATGGTGCCAAGATGCTTGACCGCCATGAACATGACGATCACCGGGGCAGCACGTGAAATTGCCGGCCAGTCGAGCGGAGACACATCTCCGGTTTCATCGTGTCCGGTTAGAAAGATCACCGACTGATTGGTATCGCGATGGGTCACCGGAATGCCCGCATAGGCCAGTCCGCCCAGGCCCGAAGAAATTCCAGGCACAATGCGGAATGGGACGCCGGCACGGGCCAGAGTTCCAGCTTCTTCGCCGCCACGCCCAAACATAAAGGGATCGCCGCCCTTGAGCCGCAAGACCCGCTTGCCTTGGTGAGCGTAATCGATCAGCTGGAGCGAAATATCGATTTGCTTGGGGCTCGGCTTGCCCCCGCGTTTGCCCGCAAAGACGCGCTCGGCGCCCCGGGGCGCCAGAGCGAGCAACCGGGCCGACACCAGCGCGTCATAGACAATGACATCGGCATGGCTCAGCGCGTGGTAGCCGAGCAGGGACATCAATCCCGGCGCGCCGGGGCCAGCCCCCACCAACCAAACCGAACCCGGCGCAAAATCGGGAAAGTCGGCAGCGTCTAGCGCGGCGAAGTGCCCCGAGCTTTTCGCGAATTTTTTCAGCCAGCCGAACATTGAGTTCCCCAGTTCGAGGTGAGCTTATATAGGTCTTTGCGATGAGTGAAACCGCCGAAGCGCACGCCCCTGATGCAAAGCCACTACGCCGTGGTTGGACGACGGGTGCCTGCGCGACTGCCGCAACAAAATCGGCACTTTCGGCGCTCCTCGGTAAAGGGTTTTTGGACCCGGTCCGCATCACCCTGCCCGGCGGCCAACAACCAGACTTCGCGCTTGCCATGGAAAATTCCGGTAGCGGCTTTGCCGAGGCGGGCATTATCAAGGACGCAGGCGACGATCCCGATGTGACGCACGGCGCATTGGTGTCTGCTTTGGTTGTCCGCGGCCCCGCTGGCAGCGGCGTGCGCTTCTATGCCGGTGGCGGCGTTGGCACCGTCACCAAGCCCGGCCTGCCCCTCGGCGTCGGTGAACCGGCCATAAACCCGGTGCCCCGGGCAATGATGACAAGTGTCGCGACCGAGTTGGCGCGCGAGCATGGCATAGAGGCCGATTTTTCGATCACGATCTCGGTCCGCGATGGCGAAAAGCTGGCGGAGAAAACCTGGAATCCCCGATTGGGGATCCTGGGTGGCCTGTCGATATTGGGCACGACTGGCATCGTCATCCCCTATTCCTGTTCAGCATGGATTCACTCCATTCATCGCGGCATTGACGTGGCGCGCGCCATAGGGTTGGACCATGTTGTGGGGTCAACCGGGGATGTGTCGGAGCGGGCCGCGCAAGCCAGGTTGGGGCTGGCGATGGAAGCCTATCTCGACATGGGCGATTTCGTTGGCGGTCTGCTGAAATACCTCAAGCAACACCCCGTCAAACGGGTCACCATTGCTGGTGGCTTTGCCAAAATGACCAAGCTGGCCCAAGGCGCGCTGGATTTGCACTCGGCACGTTCAACGATCGATCTGCACTACCTTGCGGACTTGCTCGATGATTTAGGGGCGGATGCCGCTTTGATTGCGCAGGTTCTTACCGCCAACACGGCCAATGAGGTGCTGAATTTGTCCACGGGCTTGCCGCTGGGCAATCGGGTCGCGCAAGCTGCGCTCTTGCAGGCAGAAAAGCTGGTCGCCGGATCTGGTGTCGGCGTCGGTATTCTGATTGTTGACCGCAGCGGTCTCATCATAGGCGAGGCGTAAGTGAGAGTTCTGATTTTGGGCGGCACCGCGGAGGCGCGCGAACTTGCCGACGCCCTCGTCGATTTTAGCCATGATGTCACCACCTCCCTGGCTGGCCGCACCAGTGATCCAATGTTGCCAAAGGGCAGGCTGCGGATGGGGAAATTTGGCGGCGTGCCTGGCTTGACCGCCTATTTACACGCTGCCGGCATTGAGCGCCTGGTGGATGCGACGCATCCCTATGCCGGGCTCATCTCCATCAATGCCGTTGCCGGGGCCCAAGCGGTTGGAATTCCATTGATCCGGTTGATGCGCCCGGCGTGGCAAATGCAGCCAGGGGTGACTTGGCTCTCAGTGCAATCCATTGCTGCGGCGGCAGCGGTGTTGCCCAGCAATGCCGAAGCATTGCTGACCACTGGCCATGCCGGATTGGAGCTGTTTATGGCCCGACAGGACTGCCATTTCACCGTGCGTTTGATCGAGCCGCCCGAGTTTGAGCTGCCTTCCAATGCCAAACTGGTGTTGTCGCGCCCGCCATATTCCGTGGAGGAGGAGTTGGCCCTGCAAAGGCGCGAGGAAATCACCCATCTGGTGACAAAAAACTCCGGCGGGGCTCAAACCACGGCCAAGCTGGAAGCGGCCCGGATATTGGGCGTCCAGATCATCATGATCGACCGGCCGACTTATGGCCCGGCTCGAGAAGTCGCGAGTGTTGCCGAGGCGTTGTCGGCCCTTCACTCGGCGATTTGAGCCCGCTGTTTCTTCTTGCCAACATTGCGAAGGACATGGGCAAACTCGGGATCATAAAGCTTTGAATCCTTGAACCGCGTCTCGCCAAATACCCGGCCAACAAAGATCAGGGCGGTGCGGGTGATTTTTTCTTCGCGGACCCGGCTTCGCATGGTGGCGAGAGTGGTGATGATGATTTCCTCATCCGGCCACGTGGCGCGATAGATGATGATGACCGGGCAGTCCGCCCCGTAATGGGGTGTCAGCGCGCTTTCAACATAGGCCAGATTGCGGATCGACAAGTGGATCGCCAGGGTCGCCTTGCTGGCTCCCAGCAGCTCCAGCCGCTCAGTGTCGGGGACCGCGCTCGCCTTGCCCGATGTGCGCGTGATGATGATGGTCTGGGAAATTTCCGGAAGTGTCAGCTCGGTCTGCAGCCGGGCGGCGGCGCCGGCAAACGCGGGCACGCCCGGCACGATTTCATAGGCAATGTCGAGCGCATCCAGCCGCCGCATCTGTTCGGCGATGGCACCATAAATTGACGGGTCACCCGAATGAACCCTGGCGACATCCTGGCCTGCAGCATCGGCCGATCGCATCGCCTCGATAATCTGATCCAGATGCATAGCGGCGGTATCTTGGACCAGAGCCCCGTCAGGAGCTGACGCAATAATCTCCTGGGGTACCAGCGAGCCGGCATAAAGACACACCGGACATCTTTCGATCAGGCGTTGCCCCCGCAGGGTGATCAGGTCGGCAGCACCCGGGCCGGCGCCGATGAAATAGACAGTCATTGGCTTGCTTTCTTGGCATATCCGCGTGGCGTATAGGCAATCGTCTGGCCATCCCCGCGCATGAAGGCGCGCGAGGTCGAGGCTCCGAAGAGCACAATGGTCAGCATATCAATTTCGGTTGGATCGAAGCGTTCAAGGGTCGTCACCCGCATATTTTGCTCAGGCCGACCCACACTGGTGCCAATGACCACCGGCGTTTCCGGCGGGCGGTGCGCCAGGTAAATTGCCTTTGCCTGCTCGATGAGATCGGTGCGACGCAGCGAGCGCGGGTTGTAAAAAGCGGTGACAAAATCTCCTTCGGCGGCGGCGTGCAAACGCTTGATGATGTCTTCGCGTGGTGTCAGCAGATCCGACAGCGATATGGCGCAAAAATCATGCCCGAGCAGTGCCCCCGCACTGGCCGATGCAGACTGCATGGCCGATATGCCGGGGTGGCTGGCGACACCAACGCGCTGGGCTGCAGCGCTAACAGCGCGGGCGCCGCTTGCGTCCAACAGCTCATAGACCAAGGCGGCCATGGCGTAGATTTGCGCATCCCCCGAGCAGACCAAAGCGACAATATTGCCGCTTGCGGCCAATTCGAGCGCATGACGCACCCGACGCTCTTCATCGCCAAGCGGGAAGCGATGTTCAGTCTGGGCGGATCGCAAATTAGCGATCAGATCGAGATAGAGCCCATAGCCAACCCAGTCCGTCGCCTTGTCCAACGCTTCAATGGCCGAGATCGTGCGGGACATCGCCTCCCCGGGCCCAATGCCGACCAGGTGCAATTGGCCGCGGGCACGGCCAAAACGGCTCGGATCAATCGGCGTCGGGGCGCGCCCGATGGCACAGGTGGCGCGTTTGGATTTGTGCTTGGTTACCAGCATAACGCCAGCTTTCAGCGCCACTGCCTCAGCCACACCCGGGGTGCCGATTTCGGCTTCCACCACCGCCGATGGCGTCACGAGGCGGTGGCGTTCCTCATCCAGTTGCGCAGTCGAGAACAGGCGCAATGGCACGCCGAAATGGGTTGCGGCGCCATGAAGTCCAGCCTCGTCCGCCTTGAGGTCGATCGATCCAATGGCGGCAAGGCTTCGTGGCGAAAGGCCCGCTTCGGCCAGTGTCGTCTCAACCAGGGCAATGATCTCGGATGCCGCAGTGCCCCGCTCACAGCCAACACCGGCAACCAGGGTTTTCGGATGGATCATCAGACCCGCACCCATGACCCGTTCCGTCACCGTTATGGGCACTGTGCCGTCCGCCGAAATTGGATAATTGGCGTCGCCAATCCAAGGCGCAACCCCATCCAGCAGGATTTTGGCGCCACCCAGGAGCGCCACCATAGCGGCTTTCGCCGCTGCTGGATTGGCCAAGACGAACCCCTCCGGCGGCTCATCGAGCCCGCGGGTGAATCTGGCGTCCGACGCGGTGGTCAGCGCCGCCACGCCGCCCAGCCCTTCGGCAATGTGCCGGGCCAGGCGATTGGCACCATGATGCCCCCCCAGCAGCGGCACCACATGAAGGCCATCGCTACTGACCGCGATGACGGGAGGTTCGCTGTGTTTGTCGTCCAGATGTTTGGCCAACAGCCGGATCAAAATCCCGGCGGCGCACACACCAATGATCGGGGTGCCAGCGGCAAACAAGCGCGCCAACGCGGTGGTATCGCCAGGGATCACTTGCCCATTGGTCAGCGCGGCGATGCGCGTCGCGGTGTCCAGACCGGCGGCGGTGAAATTTACGATGGCTGGTTTCACGGTTTGGCCCAGGCCTCCTCTCCGCGATAGCAGAGAATGATCGAAAAATAGGGCCGCTCGCCATAATCGAAATTGCGGAGCGGTGTGATGCGTTGGCCGGTGCCCGTCGCGTGCTCGATCACCATGGCGTTGGCTGCATGTCCGGTTTGTTGCAGGAGGTCGCGCACCCGGTCAAAATGGCGGCCGATCTTGATGATGGCAGCCGCCGGCGTCGATATCAGCTCGGCACGCAAGATATCGTCAGCAAGGGGTGCCGGCAGGATCTTCAGCACCTCGTTGCGGGCGGCCAGCGGCCGCACGATGGCGGCGGCGGCGGCGGTCAGCGAGGTAATGCCCGGAATGACGACAACCGGGGAAACGATGCGCTCCAGCAGATACATCGCCGACCCGTAAAACAACGGGTCGCCTTCGCACAAATAGGCCACGTCGCGACCAGCATCGAGGTGGGCCTGGATCATTTGCCCGGCGCCGTCATAGGCGGTTTGCGCTGGGAGACGGGCGACCGCCATCGGCAGCATAATCGGCAGCAATTGGGCCGCCGCACCGACATGGGCCCGGGCGATGGTGAAGGCCATGGAGTTGTTTTCAGCGGTGGTTGGGAAAGCGATGACGGGAACCGCGGCCAGCAGGCGAGCCGCTTTCAAAGTCAGCAGGTCTGGATCGCCGGGACCAACGCCCACAAGATACAAGGTTCCGCTCATGGTTTTGTCACCAGCCATTGGGTGACTGCCATGCGCGGGCGCAACGCCAGATGATCGCCGATTTGATCCAGCACCGAAATATCGATACGAACAATCTCGCCGCCAAAGCGTTGGTGCCGCTGATAGATTGCCTGCTCGCCATCCAGCGTCACCGCGTTGGCGACCAGCCGCCCGCCGGGGCGAAGCGCCTGCCAGCAGGCTTGGAACAATGCGTCATTGCCAACGTCGCCGCCGATAAAAACCGCATCGGGGACCGGTTGTCCGATGACTCCGAGCTGGGCATCCCCGTCGACGATTTTCAGCGCGGGAACCCCTAGCGCTGCCGCGTTGATCAAACACATGGACTGGCGCTCGCGATCCCGCTCAAAAGCGATCGCCATAGCGTCCCGGGCGGCCCGCATCCACTCAATGGCCACAGAACCGCATCCGGCGCCGACATCCCACAAAAGCGCGCCGGGATAAGGCGCGAGCTTTGCGATTGTGGCGGCGCGCACATCGCGCTTGGTCAATTGCCCATCAGAAACAAAGGCCTGGTCGGGCAGCCCTGCTATCGACGGCAGAAGCGTTGCGTCGTGGCTTGCAACACAGTCGATGGCCAGGACATAGAAATCGCAGAGGTCTGTGACATCAAAATTCTCGGCTTCGGCGCTGGTACGGCGCTCCGCCGGACCGCCAAGATGCTCCAATGCGGTGACTATGCTGCCGCCATACCCGCGATCCACCAGAATGCCGACCACCCCGGCTGCGGTCGTTTTGTCACTGGTTAGCGCCAATATCCGGTTTCCAGGCAAGATGTGGGGATGAATTGTTTCGACTGGTCGCCCATGCAGTGAAATTGTCGCCAAATGCTGCAGTGGCCAACGCATGTGGGCGGCGGCAAGCTGGAAGGCTGAAGGGTGGGCATGGATCGCGATTTCATCGGCCAAATACCGCTGGGCCAGCGTGGCGCCGATGCCAAACCACATTGGATCTCCGGTGGCCAGAATGACGGTGGGCGTGCCGCGCAGGGCGTCGATCTGGGTCAGCATGGCATTGAGTGGGGATTGCCAGGGCACAAATTGGGCGAGCGCCGCACCGAACCGTTCTGGACCAATAACAAGCTGCGCCTGGTCGATCAGCGCCCTTAATGGTGGCTGCAGCGCCTCGATGCCGCCCTCACCGACCCCAATAATATCCAGCCATTTGCTCATAAGGCGAAACTGCGTTTGGCGATGGCGTTGAACGCAGCGCTGGTGATGGCGGAACCGCCGCGACGGCCGCGCACGGTTATGAACGGCACGCCGAACTGCCCCCCTGCCAGCAAGGCCTTGCTTTCGGCAGCACCAACGAAGCCGACCGGGGCGGCAATGATCGCGGTCGGCCTGGGGCCGCCATTGGCAACAATATCGAGCAATTGGAACAGAGCGGTGGGCGCATTGCCAATGACAACGATGGCTCCATCGAGGTGGTCCCGCCAAAGCTCGACCGCAGCGGCAGACCGGGTTGTCGCCATTGAATGGGCAAGATCGGGGACGCTGGCATGGTTCAGCGTCACCAGGATTTCAGCGGTTTCCGGCAAGTAGGAGGTGATGATCCCCGCCCGAACCATCTCACAATCGCACAAGACCGGATTTCCGGCTCGCAATGCCATGCTCACAGCGTCGACAATTGCCGGGTCGCCGATGATATCGGCGGTCAGATCGACCATGCCGCAAGCATGAATCATGCGAATGGCGACATCACGCAATGCCATAGGCAGCGCTGAAAGGTCGGCCTCACGCTCTATCGTTGCAAAGCTTTCGGCATAGATAGCGGCGGGGTCCCGCAGGAAGGTGGTGCGGTCAGTTTCAGACATCGCTCAGCTCATGTCGCGATCGCGCCGCGCCAATTTGCCCTGGATCTTAGGCAGTGTGACCGGCCCGAGCGGATGGGCAGCATGGGGATATGGATGGTGATGGTGGTCGCCATGCTGATGGTCATGCGAGTGGGGATGAAAGTGCGGCGTGGTCGCGCCAGGCTTTCGATAGATGAGCGCATGTTCCGGATCGGGGTGGCTGTGCCCATGGGGCTCGTGATCAGCAAGCGGGGTCCACTTCAGCCCGTGTGCGCGACAAAAGTCCTGATCGCGACAGGAGGCATCGCAATCGCCCGCACAGGGGCAGTTTTCCAGCCCCCCGCCAATACCCTCGACATGATGATGGTGGCTCTCTTGCGCCATGCCCACCTCTGCCTCAAATCCCAGCACTTGCTCTCGATATTTGCACATCGAGCAGTTCATCAGATTTTGCCCAACCAGCATCTCTTGCAGCCGGTCAACAAAAGTGTCGATCACCAAAGGATGATCATTGAGATAGGGCGCGTTGAGAATTTCCACACCGGGATAGCGCAATTGGGCTTCCTCACTCGCGGCGTAGATGCGCTTCACCAGGACGCCGGTGAACAGGAAATATGGGAACACGATGATCCGGCGGAAGCCGAGCTTGACCACATGGTCCAGCGCCGGGCCAACCAGCGGGAAGGTCACACCAGAATAGGCGACTTCGCCCCAGCCAAAACCCATGCCCTCCCACAGCATCCGCATGACCTTGGCCACATTGGAATTGGCGTCGGGGTCAGATGAGCCGCGACCCACGACCAACAGCAGCGTTTCGTGCGGCAAAATCGTCTGGTCGGCGGCGGCGGTGATGGCCTGTTGGATTCGATCCCCGGCGGCGCGGATCATCTTTAGATCGACACCAAGTTCACGGCCATAAGTCACCGGATAGGCGCCGTGGGTGGCACTGTAGGTGTTGAGCACGGCGGGGATGTCGTTTTTAGCGTGACCAGCGGCAAACAACATTCCTGGAAGTGCGAGGACGCGCTTGGCGCCTTGGATCCGCAGTTTGTCGAGACCCTGGTGGATCACTGGATTGGCAAATTCCAGATATCCATACTCAACCGGCACACCGGGAAGCCGCTCGCGCAAACGCTCGGCCAGGCGGGCGAACTCGCCGACCGCTAACTGGTTGCGGCTGCCGTGGCCACACAGCATAACGCCGGTGTCTCCGGGAAGAGAAATTGTGTTGGTCATAGATCGCCTCTTGGCTTTGAACAAAGAGGCAGGTTCGCGAAAAACCGTAGCAGCTCCGGACTTGGTCCCCGATTTGGGTCGACCGCACCGAACTCTGTTGCAGTTCCTGTGTGGAACGCTGCGCTGATCCCGTTCTAGGGCGGCGGAACCGCGTGGTCAATCAAAGGCTTGCGCCGTTTGCGTCCAGATCGGAATGCTTCTGAAAATGATTTGCAAATACAATAACTTGCGCCGCGAAGACGCAAAGGTTATGCCCCGTTTACTGGAGCATGCGACACTGTGCACTCCAATTGGAGCAATGTTTTGACCACACATTCCGCCCGGCGCACCTTGACCATCGCAGCGACGAGCTTGGCCATTGGCCTGGCCGTCTTGGGATTAAAAATTGTCGCGTGGCGTCTCACCTCGTCGATCGCGCTCTATTCAGACGCGCTGGAATCGATCGTCAATGTGGTGACTGCGGCGGTCGCGCTGGTCGCGGTGTCATTGGCCCAAAAGCCCGCAGACGCTGCCTTGCCTTATGGCTACCACAAGGCCGAATACTTTTCCGCTGTCATCGTTGGCGTCATGATTGTCATCGCCGCGATCTTGATTTTTCGCGAGGCTTTCCTCGGGTTTTTTAGTCCGAAACTGCCCGAGGCGACCACAGTGGGTCTATTGATCAGCGCCGGAGCCAGCGCCATCAATGCGATATGGGCACTGGTTTTGGTGCGGCACGGCCGCCGGGTGAAGTCCCCCGCGCTTGAAGCCGACGGCAAACATTTGTTCACCGACGTGGTGTCGTCTGCCGGGGTGATCATCGGCCTGCTGCTTGCGGTCTTCACTGGCCTTGCAGTGCTCGATGCGGTTTTGGCGGGGCTGGTGGCGCTCAATATCTTGTGGTCGGGCTGGAGCGTTATTCGCGATAGCGTTGGCGGATTGATGGATGTGGCAACACCGCCCCAGACTCTTAAAACCATTCGCGACGTCATCGCCGCCAATGCCGAGGGCGCCATGGAGGCCCACGACATTCGCACCCGCCAGGCTGGCAAGATGGTGTTTATCGACTTCCATCTGGTGGTGCCAGGCATGATGAGCGTCGACGACGCACACGCTATTTGTGATCGCTTGGAAGCCAGATTGCTGGAGGCCATCAAGGACGTGCAGATAACCATCCATGTCGAGCCCGAGGAAAAGGCCAAGCACACCGGAATCGTCGTCGTCTGACGAGATCGAATTTGGCTTGTCCGGACTTTGCCTGGCAGGCACTGTCTGACCATGCGCACCCTGTTGCTTGTTTGGCTTTTAACACTGTCCGTTCCGGCACTGGCCGAGGAGTGGGCATCCTATTCCAATAGTCGCTTCGGCTACCGTATCGACATTCCTCCTGGTTTTGAGGGGGTTGGCGAGAGCGACAACGGTGACGGGCAGTTGTTTCACCGCCCGAGCCGGGCGCAGGACCTGCTGATTTGGGGCGGCAATAGTCTGGACGGCTTTGAAAAAGAGGTTGGTGTCAATATCCGCTATGCCGAGGCCGATGGCTGGAACCTGACCTATCAGGCGGCGACGCCAAATTGGGCCAGTTTTTCGGCAGTGTTTGCCAAGCGCGTGCTGTATCAGCGCCTGATCACGCTCTGTGATGGCAACCAGTACGCCGCCTTCAGCCTGCAATATGCCCAAAGCGATCTGGCAAAAATGCAAGCCGTGGTCGAGCGGCTGGTCGCTTCGTTTCAGCGCAGCGATGGGTTGTGCTAGAGGGCTCGCCTTCGGCGAGGTTAGAACTCAATTCCCGGCTGAGCCTTCACCCCGGCGCGGAACGGATGCTTGATCTCCGTCATTTCGGTGACCAGATCGGCGATCTCGATCAACTCATCCTTGGCGTTGCGGCCGGTAACGATGACATGGGTGTCCCTTGGCTTATTCTTGAGCACCTCGATGACCTCATCAAGGGGCAGGTAATCGTAGCGCAAACAGATGTTGAGCTCATCGAGCAAGACCATTTTGTAGGCCGGGTCGGCGATCATTTGCTTGGCCTGCGCCCAGGCGGCGGCGGCGGCGGCAAGGTCGCGTTGGCGGTCCTGGGTATCCCAAGTGAACCCCTCTCCCATGGCGCGAATGGTGACAAGATCTTGAAATTGTTCAAGAACATCACGCTCACCGGTCCCCCAGGCACCCTTGACGAACTGGACAATGCCAACGCGAAAGCCATGACCTATGGCGCGGAACACCATGCCGAAAGCGGCGGTGGATTTGCCCTTGCCCTTACCGGTATGAACAATCAACAAGCCGCGTTCTTCGGTCTTGGTGGCCAGCATACGGGTGCGGGCTTCCTTTTTCTTGCGCATCTTTTCGGCATGATAGGCATCACGCTCGGCTTCGGTCATCAAATCGGTCTTTTTGACTTTATCGGTCATGGCGCAGTCTCCTCCAGCAGAGCGTAGGCGGAATTGGAGCGCGGGGTCCAGAGCCCTCGCACGATGGCGTCTTTGAACTTCTCGAGCAATTCGTTATGGCCGAACCTATTGTTTTGCTTAATGAAATCTCGCACAGACTGATCTTCGACGAAGGCCTCAAAAGCCAAATCGAAGTGATGGGACTTGACCGCGCCGGTGGTGGCGGCAAAGGCGAACATATAGTCCACAGTGGCGATGATTTCGAATGCACCCTTGTAGCCATGCCTGCGTAAGCCATTGATCCATTTAGGATTGACCACACGCGATCGCATGACTTTAGCAATTTCTTCCGCAAGGCTGCGGGTCAACGGCCGATCCGGGCGAGAATGATCGTTGTGATAGGCGGCTGGTGTGGCGCCAGACAGGGTCTCGGCAGTGGCGACAAGACCGCCTTCGAACTGATAATAGTCATCGGAATCCAACAAATCGTGCTCGCGATTGTCTTGATTGTGAACGACGGCGTCGATGCTGGACAAGCGGGCCGCAAAGCGCGCTCGCGCCGGGATGCCACCTGCCTGGGCGCCATAGGCATATTGCCCCCAATTGAGAAATGCGTCGGCCAGGTTTGCCTTGGTTTCCCAAGCGTTTGAATCCATCAAGCCTTGCAGTCCAGCGCCGTAAGCCCCTGGTTTTGAACCAAATATTCGATGACCCGCCGACAAAGCCGCTTCCGCCTCGGGCTTGCCAGCGGCCATTTCACCCAGGGCGTCGGCTCGCATTCGGGCCGCAATCGGGTTCTGATCCTCCGGTTCATCGAGGGCACCAATGGCCCTGATGGCGCGATCAAACAAAGTGATCTGGGTGGGAAACGCGTCGCGGAAGAACCCGGAAATTCTTAAAGTGACATCGACCCGCGGGCGATCGAGCTTGGCGAGCGGAATGATTTCATAACCCGATACCCGCAATGACGAAGGTTCCCATTGCGGTTTGGCACCGATAAACGCCAGGGCCTGGGCGATATCGTCGCCGCCGGTACGCATATTGGCAGTTCCCCAAACGGAAAGAGCCAATGATTTCAGGTAATTACCGTTATCTTGGAAGTATCGGAGAATGACATTCTCGGCCGACTTACGGCCGAGATCCCATGCAGTGGGCGTCGGTACAGCGCGGTTATCGAGCGAATAGAAATTGCGGCCGGTCGGCAACACGTCCAAACGGCCGCGTGACGGTGCCCCCGAAGGGCCGGGAGCGATGAATTTACCGTCGAGACCGTCCAGTAAAGCATTGATTTCGTTGGGACCACTGGCGGCGAGGCGAGGCCGGATGATGGTTTGGACCGTATCGAGCACGGCGCGCGTGGCGGTCCAATCCGGCTCCGGCGGCACGCCAGAAACCAGCTCGGCAGCGCAATGTTCGAGCGCTTCGACGGCGTCGCCAATGGTGCGCCAATCAGCCAGCATGCTGGACTTCTTGCTGGTGATTTTGGGTCCGATCCACGCATCGCCCAATTTTGCGGTCAGTGGATCAAAGCCGAGTTTGAGATCATCGGCCAATGCGCGGATCAATGAGGCCTCGTTACCCCCGTTGTCCCCGCGCGGCACCCGCGCCAGTGCCACGATCAAGTCACGTTCGAGATCGCCCGTGGGCGATTGGCCAAAGACGTGCAGCCCGTCACGGATCTGGGCTTCTTTCAGATCGCAGAGGAAGTTGTCGATCACGCCGAGCGCCGCCTCGGAATCGTCCGGTAAAACGATATCGCGATCCAGCCGGACGTCCTTGGCAAAGTCGAGGATGCGCCGCTTCAAATCGGCGAGGCGGCGCCGATCCATGCCGGAGGCTGCGTAATATTCGTCGAGGAGCGCTTCGAGGTCTTTTAGGGGACCATAAGTTTCGGCGCGGGTCAGCGGCGGCACCAGATGGTCGATGATGACGGCACCGGTCCGGCGCTTTGCCTGAGTGCCCTCGCCGGGGTCGTTGACGATGAAGGGATAAAGGTGTGGCACCTGGCCCCAAAGCGCGTCCGGATAGCTGGCTTGGTCAAGCCCAACGGCTTTGCCCGGCAGCCATTCAAGATTGCCATGCTTGCCGTTGTGGATCAGCGCGTCGGCGCCGAAGTCGTGGCGCAGCCATAGATAGGCGGCCAGATAAGCGTGCGGCGGAACCAGATCGGGATCGTGATAGTTGGCAGTTGCGTCGCGATCATAACCGCGCGCCGGTTGCAGCAGGATCGCGACGTTGCCAAAGCGCAGCACCGGAAGATGAAAAGCACCGAAGCGCACAAAGGGATCAGTGTCTGGGCTGCCCCAGCGGGAAGTGACCTGTGACTGGATTGTTGCTGGCAGGGTCGCAAACAGGCTGGCGTAGCGGGACAAAGGCAGCTGGGCGGGAGAAGCGCCGCGTTGGGGATGCGCATTGGTCGGACCCGATTGAAGGGCGTCGATCAGTTCGGCGCTGGTGGTGGGATAGACCCCCTCACCCAAAAGCTGCGCGCCCGAAATCTCCCCAGAGGGGTGCGGTGAAAACGACGGGGCCAACGTATAGCCCGCTCGGTCCAGCGTTTTGAGGATCTCGATGGTCGACTGGGGCGCATCGTAACCGACGCCATTGGCAAGGCGGCCGTCGCGGATGGGATAATTGGCAAGCACGATGGCGATGTGGCGATCGCCACGCGGGGTCGTGCGCAGGCGGGACCAGTTCGCAGCCAGGGCAACAGCGCGGGCAATGCCGGAGGGGTCTGGCGCGTAAGACGAGAGCGGACATTGCGTGCGGGCGTGCCAGACGGCGTCTTGTTTATGACCAATCAGGATAGCGCCAATGCGACCATCGAGCTCGGGCAGCACGACTTGCATTGCGAGGTCTTTGGCCGTTAGCCCCTGCGGATCGGCGGCCCAAGCCCCGTGCGGACGCCCCCCTTGCAGCAATTGGATAACTGGCGCGTCGGTGCCGGAAAACGGATTGGATTTTGCATCAAGCCCGTCGAGCCCGAGGGCGAACCCGGTGAGGTTAAGGATCGCCGACGGGGGAAAAGCGGCAAAGCAGTTTTGAACGAAGCGCACGCAAGCGGCTTCCTTGAGCGAGGACACCAGAATGGGAATTGGTGCCAGGTTTTGCGCTTCCAGCGCAGCAATCAGCGCCTCAAGGGTGGCCGTACCGGCCCCTTCAAGGGCGGCCCGGTAGAACAGGATGGGGATGTTGGTGGGGCCTTCGCCACCACGGTGGGTGCGCAGACCCGCTTCGTCGGTGATCCCGAGAGCGGGATGCCAAAGGCCGAAGCGCGCAAAGGGGGCAGGCGAACGCGGCGTCAGCTGGGCATCCAGCGGCTGGGGCGCCGAGACCTTCAACCGGTTGAACGCTTGCAGCAACGCATCGGCATTGTCGGGCCCGCCAGCCGTAAACAGGGCGTGGAGGGCGGTCCAATCATTTGGATGCAGTGTCGAGCGATCTCGCAGGATCGGGTCGGGATTGGCATCCCCCGGCAATAATGCCAGCGGAATTCTGGCGTTGGCGCAGACGGCGGTCAACTCATCGACGCCATATTGCCAGTAACTGGCGCCCCCGAGCAGGCGGACGACAACGAGTTTGGCATGGCGAATGGTGGTATCCAGCCAAAGATCGACCGACAGATTATGGGCAAGGCGAAGACTATTGGCGAGGCGGAGTTCAACCTCGCCAGCACGGTCGGCGGCGCCCGCCAGCATGGCCAGTTCGCTATCAGCGGCGGAAGCAAAGATGATGGCGCCGGGCGTCTGGGCGAGGTCAATGGCCTCGCCATCCTGCTGGATGGCCCCGGCTTGGGCAGAGAGCAGGTGCATGGTCGGCCTCAGGCCTTTTTCAAGAACTCAGTGCGCAGAACCAGGCCTTTGACCTTTTCGGCGTTGCACTCGATCTCGGCTGTGTCAGCAGTCAGGCGAATGTTTTTGATCAACGTGCCGCGCTTGAGCGTGACTGAAGTCCCCATGACCTTGAGGTCTTTGATCAAGGTGACCGCGTCACCATCGTTGAGCTGAGTACCATTGCTGTCTTTGGTGATTTCAGTCATCGGAAAACTCCTTGCCTATGCGGTTGCGACAGCTTGTTGCAGGCTGGCGGTGATAGCTGCCCGGTCGAGCGGTTGCTCACCGATAACCACGAGGGCGGTTTCGCGGACTTCGTCTGGCGCCCACGGCCGGTCAAAATATGCCGTCAGACGCGGGCCAACGGCCTGAATGGCGAGACGGCTATCCAGGCCATCAATGGCGGCAAAGCCTTTCAAGCGCAGCACGTCATGGCTGCGGATAGTGTGCTCGATGGCCGCGAGCAACTGGCCTTTGTCCATTATTGTCGGCAACCGGAGCGAAAAACTATCAAAATCATCATGCTCGTGTCCGGCGCCGCCGTGTTCAAGCTCGTGATGGCTCTGGCGCTGTTCGATATGGTCCTGGCTCGACAGGCCCAGGCCGAGCAGGGCGGCGAGATCAACCTGTCCGTTGCTGGCGCGGATGATCTTGGTGCCCGGGCGAAGCTCGCTGCGCAACGCGGCTTCAACCGTTTCAAGGGCAGTGGCCGAAACCAGGTCAGTCTTGTTGAGGATGACGAGGTCAGCGGCCACCAATTGGTCTTCGAACAACTCACCCAAGGGGGTTTCGTGATCGAGCATGGTATCGGCCTGGCGCTGTGCACCAACTGCCAGCTCATCGGAGGCGAACCGGCCTTCTGCGAGCGCCGCGGCATCGGCAATTGTGACGACGGCGTCGACGGTGACGCGGGCCTTGATTTCGGGCCAGTTGAAGGCACGGATCAGCGGTTGTGGCAGCGCCAGGCCCGAGGTTTCGATGATGATGTGATCAAATTGTTGCGGGCGATCGAGGAGCGCGGTCATGGTGGGGATAAAATCTTCGGCCACTGTGCAACAGATGCAGCCATTGGCCAGCTCGATCATATCCTCGACGCCACAGACATCGTCCCCGCAACCGGCAAGCACGGATTTGTCGACGCCGATATCACCAAATTCATTGATTATGAGGGCGATGCGCTTGCCCCTGGCATGGGTCAGCAAGTGCCGCACCAGCGTGGTTTTGCCGGCGCCGAGAAAGCCGGTGATGACGGTCGTTGGGATCTTGGTCATGGATTTGGCGTCCGATTTGGTTTGGTTTCGGCCTTAAGCAGCATGGTATTGAAATAGAAGATCAACGGACCGACCAAGAGCCAGAACACAGCCGAAGCAGCGAGTGCCGAAGCGGCGAACGAGGTGGCCAGATGGGCTGGGAGTGCGCTTTCGTGTTCGGGCGGGGGCGGAGCGCCGATGATATGAGGAATCAACACCAGCGCGGCGGCAATCGGAATGGCGATGGCAGTGTTCTTCCATTTGGCCAGCAGCACGAAGGCCGCCGCTGTCGACAGCGCCGTACCCCACCACCAGATCTGCCGTGCGCCCAAATCTGCGGCCGCCATGCCAGGCAGCTCGGGCGGCAGGCCGAAGGCGGGGGCCAGATGGAAGACAATCCAGCCGCACAGACCCCAGATCAAGCCGTTTGTGGCGGTGATTTCGAGATTGAGCAGCACCGCGACAGCGACCAAAAGCAGCGCAAAACCGAGACTGCCAAGCACGTTGGCTAGAACAGTATAGGCGGTGCGTTCGGCGCCATCGGCGGGGGCCCAGGCGCTTTCATCATGGTCAGGGGCTTGTGCGGCCAAGTGGGCTGCTGGATCGGTCGCCGCATCGGAATGGCTGTGTTCTTGGGCACCGGCGGCATGTTGGTGATCAGCTGGTGCTGCCGCTTCGTCGACTTCATAGGCTTCGGCCGCAAGGATCAGTGGGACGACTTTCCATTGCTGGATGCCCGACATGACAAGACCGGCTGCGAGTCCAGCAAGGACCGCAGCGAAAAAAATTCGCTGAAACAATTTCATTTTGTGTCTCTCAAGCCGCGGCGCGGTTTATTGGCCGCTGTTCGAACAGAAAAACCGGCAACCAGTTTTTCTGAACAATGCCGTTAGTGGCAGGGAAAGCCCAGCGAATGGCGCGTGTCATGGGCACCATTGTGCAGCGCCATATCATTGGCAAAGCCGACGCCGTAAAGCAGCGTGATGCCAATAACAAAGGCCAAAGCAGCGGCTATCAAACGTTGAGAGATGGACAGACCGGCAATGCCGGTGGCCTGGATCGAGATATTCATTTGGCGACACCCTCCGTGTGCACGTTGAAACATGGGGCTTTTCGCCCCGAAATCTGTGCTGGCAGGTCTCCTGACTCGCGGCATCTTGGTCGCTTTCGTCGCCTTCCCGATCCAAAGATCAGTGGCATCAGACGAAAACTTGCCGCTTACAGTTGCGGGGGCAGTCCCGGTTTTGGCCCCTGATGGGTAATCCGCACCGTGTTCCCTTTTGATTCTCTTGCCCGACGGGCGCGAGAAACCAACACCTATTTGCTTTGCCACCTATTTGAGCCGCTGGCAACACCGACTCGCGTTAGGTAAAAACCGCCAAAGGGACCGATGGCGACACAGGCCGAGCAAATGGAGGGGATGATGAAGCCGATCAAATTCACGAAGGAAGAAACCAAGGCCATTGTTGGTGAAATCCAACACTATTTTCGCGACGAGCTGGACCAGGACATCGGTTCCATACCGGCCGAAATGTTGATGACTTTTTTTGCCGACAAGATGGGCGCCTATTTCTACAACCGGGGCCTATATGATGCTCAAGGGCTGATCCGCGAGCGTATCGATACGCTGACCGATGAAATATTCGGGCTGGAGCGGCCCACCGAGCATTTGCGCTAGGCACATGGGCTGTACGCTGGCCACCTTGCGCCGTTTGGACCGCTGCGTGCATCCTGTGGGTTCATGATTTTTGCCTGGTTTGGGCATTTGTAGGGGCCTATTCTTGCGCCGTGGGCAGCGCTCATCATCCGTTGGGGACGATTTTCATCGTTCAGGGACGGCGTTGACATGGCATATGTTATTACGTTACATCCACCGCGAGCCAATCTGGCGCGTTTGCGGGACATTTGTCCCCGGATGGATTTATGTCAGCACCACATCACGATCATCACCACCACGAGCATCGATCTGGTTTGATGCCTGCGGGTTTGGCGCCTCTTAGCTTAACGGCCCGCCTTGGCCTGGCGCTGGTTCCGGTGGCGCTGATCTGGTTGGTGGTTTGGGCCTTGGTGCGCTGATGGCGTCGGCAATTGCACTGACCGATTTGACCCTTGGCTATGACGGCCACCCCGCGGTCCACCATTTGGATGGTGGATTTGAACATGGCTCGCTAACCGCAATTGTCGGGCCGAACGGGTCGGGAAAATCGACCTTGCTCAAGGGCATCACCGGGGCGTTGCGGCCCTTGGGCGGCAGTATCGGGCGGGTCGGCTTTGACGTCCGCGATATCGCTTATCTGCCACAGAGCGCCGAGATCGACCGTAGCTTCCCCGCCGTCGTTGCCGACCTGGTCTCGCTGGGGTTCTGGAAATCGCGCGGGCTGTTTGGCGCCATTACCGGCAATGACCGGGCGGCGCTGGAGGAGGCCTTGCAGGCGGTCGGGTTGAGCGGGTTTGCGCGGCGGCCGATCGATACGCTGTCCGGCGGGCAATTGCAGCGGGCCCTGTTTGCGCGGGTGTTGTTGCAGGATGCACGCATTATTCTGCTCGACGAGCCGTTCACTGCCATTGACGAAAAAACCGTCACTGACCTGGTGGCGCTGGTGCGGCGCTGGCATGGCGAGCAGCGCACTGTGATTGCGGTGCTTCATGACCTGGAATTGGTGCGCCGCGTGTTCCCGCAGACGCTGCTCTTGGCCCGCGAGCCGATTGCCTGGGGTGACACGAGCGAGGCGTTGCGGCCAGAAAACGTGCTGAAAGCGCGCCGGATGACCGAAGCCTGGGACGAGTATGCACCCTGGCACGAGGCAACGGCGCCGCATGACCATAGTCATGCGCACCGCCACGGAGACGGGGCATGAGCGTTTATGGATGGCTCATCGAGCCCTTTGTCAGCTTTGGCTTCATGAACCGCGCCCTGTTCGGCGCCATCATTTTGTCGCTGAGTGCGGGGCCGGTTGGGGTGTTTCTGATGTTGCGGCGAATGAGCCTGACCGGCGACGCCATGGCCCATGCGATCCTGCCCGGCGCGGCAGCCGGGTTTTTGGTGTCGGGGCTGGCTATCCTGCCGATGACGCTGGGCGGTTTTGCCGCCGGGCTGATCGTCGCCCTGCTGGCGGGGCTGGTGTCACGGTTCACCATCCAGCGCGAGGACACGTCGCTGGCGGCATTTTACCTGATTTCGCTGGCGCTAGGCGTGATGCTGGTGTCGCTCAAAGGCTCCAATGTCGACCTGATGCATGTGTTGTTCGGCACCGTTCTGGCGCTCAATGATGATGCCTTGGTGATGATCGGCGCCATTGCCAGCATTAGTCTGGTTGGGCTGGCGGTTTTGTGGCGGCCACTCTTGGCCGAATGCCTTGATCCCACGTTCCTGCGCAGCGTTTCCAAGGCCGGACATCCGGTGCATCTGATTTTCCTGGCATTGGTGGTGCTGAACCTGGTCGGGGGCTTTCAGGCGCTGGGGACGCTGCTGGCGGTCGGGCTGATGATGTTGCCGGCGGCTGCAGCGCGGTTCTGGGTTCGCAGCCTTGAGGGCATGTGCGCACTCGCGGTGATGTTTGGCGCAATATCGAGCTATCTGGGGCTGTTGGTTTCCTTTCACCTCAGCATTGCGTCGGGGCCGGCAATCATTCTGGTTGCGGGCGCCATTTATGTGAGTTCGCTGGTATTTGGACGGCGCGGCGTGATCTTCACCCGCGTGCAACCGCCGCGCCACCGCGTTGCTTAAATTGGGTTCAATGAGAGTGTTCAGATCGAAAATCGTGACGGCTTTTTTCTGCATGGTTGCGGCCCCAGCCTTTGGGGCGGAGGTGCAAGCGGTTGCCAGTTTTTCGATCCTTGGCGACATGGTCAGCAAGGTCGGTGGTGATCGGGTTGCGGTAACGACCATTGTCGGGCCGAATGCCGATACCCATGTCTATGAGCCCAAGCCTGCCGACGCGGTCGCCGTGAGCACGGCGGAGGTGTTTTTCGTCAACGGTCTGGGCTTTGAAGGCTGGCTGGACCGACTGGTGGAGGCGACTGGTTTTGCCGGGCCGGTGGTGGTGGTCAGCGACGGGATCATGGCCCAAACCATGGCCGAGGACGGCGAGATGGTGACCGATCCCCATGCCTGGCAGAGCCTTCAGAACGGGCTGATCTATGTCGAGGCGATCCGGGCTGAATTGTGTGAGGTCGATGTCGAAGGCTGTCCCTTGTATCGGGCGAATGCGGACAGTTATTCGGCCGAAATCCGTGCGCTTGATGAGCAAGTGATCACCGGTATCGCCTCAGTGCCGACCGACATGCGCAAAGTGATCACGACCCATGATGCCTTTGGCTATTTTGGCCGGGAATATGGCGTCGCGTTTCTGGCACCCGAGGGCATCTCTACCGATAGCGAAGCCTCGGCGGCAGATGTGGGCAAACTGATCGCGCAGATCCGAGAGGCTGGGGTGAACGCCCTCTTCGTCGAGAACATGAGCGATGGACGGCTGGTCGAGCAAATTGCCAAGGAGACCGGCGTCACCATTGGGGGCGCGCTTTATGCCGATGCCCTGTCCGAGCCCGATCAAGGGGCAGGAACCTATCTGAGCATGTTTCAGCACAATATTGACCTGCTGGTGCCAGCCATGGCGGGAAACAGGAGCGCACAATGAACCATTCCCCGGACAGTCCCGACAACCACGCCGGCCACGACCATGTGTGGGCAGATGATCTGACCAAAAACCAAGGGTTGGTTTTGGGCGCATTGGCGCATTCGTCCGGACCTTTGTCGGCCTATGATATTCTCGACAAATTGCGCGACAGCGGGCTGCGGGCGCCATTGCAGGTGTATCGGGCCCTCGACAAGCTGGTGGAACGCGGGCTGGCGCATCGATTGGAATCGCTTAATGCCTTTGTCGCGTGCGGGGATGCCCATTGCCACCGCAGTGGCCTCATCGCGTTCGCCATCTGCGAAAAATGCGGCCATGTCGCCGAATTTGCCGACAAGGTGATCGAGGCCAGATTAGGCGATTGGGCTGCGGGCGCCGGTTTTGTCCCCGGACGCACAACAATGGAACTCCGGGGCAAGTGCGCCAATTGCGCCGCAGCGTGATGCCGGACCGACACGACTTGAAGCGTTGAATTCGAAAGGCTAAAACTGCTGCGCTAGAATTCAGCGGGGACGCCTTGTCCATGAGCGAGACAATTCCAACTGTGATCGAGACGTATATCGCGGCAACTCCGGCCCCGGTTCGCCCGGCTTTGGCCCGTATCAGGCAGATTTTCCAAACGGCCGCGCCAGATGCTGAAGAAATCATCAGCTACAAAATGCCAGCCTTTCGAGGGCAAGGGATATTGGTGTATTTTGCCGCGTTCAAGAACCATATCGGCATGTACCCACCGATCAGCGGGGACACCGACATTGAGGCAGCACTGGCGCCATACACTGGTCCCAAGGGAAACCTGCAATTTCGTTTGGACCAAGCAATTCCCTATGATTTGATCGAGCGCATCGCAACGCTAAGGGTGGGCCAGGACAGGGCTAAAGCCATGATTTCCAAGCGGGTAAAGTCCAAAAACACCGCCTAGGCCGAGGCTGGGCTAGCGGCGCCAAACGTCAGGAAATGGACAGCGGCGGCGCCGTATTGACGACGGTCATCAAGGATGTAGCCATCGGGGATGGCAATTGTGGCTTCAGCGCTTTCCTCAAACACCAAAATGGCGCCTGTCGCCAGCCATTTGCCGTCGCGGATGCCGACCAAGGCCCGCTCGCCCAAGCCCTGACCATAGGGCGGATCTAAAAACACCAGATCGAACGGCTTGATCGAACCGGGCAGGCCCAGATCGGTGGCGTCGCGACGGAGCAGCTTGGTGATGCCGCCGGCCCCGAACGCCTCGATGTGGTCGCGGATAATGCCCCGCGCTTCGGCGTCCACATCAACAAATGTGACGTGGGCGGCGCCGCGGGACAAAGCTTCAAGACCCAGAGCCCCGGTCCCGGCGAACAGATCGAGCACGCGCAGGCCGTCAAAACTGGCGCCGAGGCGGCTGGCCAGAATATTGAACATGTTCTCACGCACCCGATCCGCCGTTGGGCGGATCGCGTCATCGGAAGGCGAAATCAATTGCTTGCCGCGAAACTTCCCGGCGACAATCCGCATCACTTAGCCGCGCGGTTTGCGCGGACCGCCGGACGGGCGACCTGCCCCACCCGACGGGCGACCAGCCCCACCTGTGGGACGCCCTGCCCCACCAACGCGACCGGCAGCACCAGATGGGCGGCCACCGCTTGGCTTGGCGTAGCCACCGGGCTTCGGACCGCGAGCTGGAGCGGCACCCTCGCGCTTTGGATGCGGCTTTCCATCCGGGCGGGTCTTGGGCTTGCCATAGGTTTTGCTTTCCAAACCCAGCTCATCGCGCTTGGGGCGTTGCCGCTCGCCTTCGGGACGCGGGCGCGGAGCATAATCGCGCGGTGGCCGAGCCCCTTCCGGCTTATCGCCAAAGCTGCGGGGCGGGCGAGGGCCATCGGGCCGGAACGATTTGGGCTTTTCCGAAAAATTGCGCCCTGGACGACTGGTGACCGGATGGGGCGACTGGGTGCGTTCATTGTCCGGGCGCAGACGCGGCGTGTAATCGCGCTGTGGACGATCACCGCGATCCCCTTCAGGACGCGGGCGCGGCGCAAAGCTGCGCGGCCGTTCGCTATCTGGGCGGGTGCGCGGGGCAAAGTCGCGGGGCCGTTCAGCATCGGGGCGGCGCTGCGGCCGATCCGTATCCGGGCGGGTGTTGCGCTGCGGACGATCCCCGAAATCGGGGCGGGCTGGACGCTCGCTGCGGGCCCCCGAGGGAGCGCCGGCGGGACGAGCGCGATCCGCAAACGGCTTGCCACCGGCGGGACGGGCACCAAAGGACTTGCCGCCAGCTGGGCGATCTCCAAATGGCTTTCCGGCTGGCCGATCGCCGCGCGGCTTATCGGCAAATGAACGTTTGGGGCGATCGGCGCCAGCGGCATCGTCGCGGCGCGGCGGGCGCGGTTTATCGTCAAAAGACTTGCGGGGGGCGTCGCCGCGGGGAGCGCCCTTGCCAAAACTCTTGCCGCCGGTGTCGTCTTTGCCCGGCTTTTTGCCGTATGTCTTTGCCACGAATTCTTCCTCACGACCGTCGTCAAAAATAATCTTGCGCGGGGGCGCAGTTTCACCATCGTCACGCTCATCAAAGCGCTTGGGGGCAAAGGCGCGTTCAGTGCTGACGCGACCGGGACGATCCTGGCGGGGCTTATCCTCGCGAATTTCGCGCTCTGTCTTTTCCGCACCATCGGTGAAGCGGAAGCGCTGCTTGGCGATTTCCACTGTGTTGGTGCCACGCCCGGTCAAGCGTTCGCGCAAGGGCGTACCAACCAGCTCATCCTTGCGGCCCGGCATCTCGCTGTCGAAGTCGACATCGGCTTCTTCGGCCAGGCGCTTGCCCAATTGCTCGCGCAACATGCTGGCTTTGACGGTTTCGACGCCGCCCACCGGAATGTCGCCAAGCTGGAACGGACCAAAGCTGACACGGATCAATCGATTGACCTCCAGCCCGAGTGCGCCCAAGACGTTCTTGACTTCACGGTTCTTGCCTTCGCGCAGAGCCATGGTCAGCCAGACATTGGCGCCCTGCTCCCGTTCCAAAGATGCCTCGATGGCGCCATAGCGAATGCCGTCAATCTCGATGCCGTTTTTCAAACCATCAAGTGCGGCCTGAGTGACCGAACCGTGGGCCCGCACCCGATAGCGGCGCAACCACCCGGTGGCGGGCAATTCGAGCACGCGTTTGAGGCCGCCATCATTGGTGAGCAGCAACAGGCCTTCGGTATTGATATCCAAACGCCCGACGGTGACCACGCGCGGCAAGCCATGCACTTCCAGCGCCTCAAAGATGGTGTCCCGGCCTTCTGGGTCCTTTTCGGTAACCACCAGCCCTGCGGGCTTGTGATAGAGCCAAACGCGGGTTCCCTGGCGGGCGGCAAGCGGCGCGTCATCGACCTTGATGGCGTCGCGCTCAGTGACGTTGAAGGCAGGGGTCAGGATTTTTTTGCCATTGACCACAACGCGCCCGGCAACGATCCAGGCTTCGGCATCACGGCGCGAACATAGGCCCGAACGGGCGATAACCTTGGCCAAACGGTCGCCCGTGGCTGGAACTTCAGTCATGTCGATATGCCTTCATGTCATGCGGGACCCAGTACGGGCGGCGCGGAAAAATTCAATAGAGGCCGCCGGACCAGCCGGCGGCGGCATATCAGTTGTTGGTCTGGCCCCATTTGGTCGGGTCAGTGCCGAGCAGGCCACCGCCTTGCGGCCCCGCACGTTTGAGCGCCTTACGGACATCTTCTGGGCATTTAGGATCGTTCAATGACACCAGCTCACCGGTGGCGGTGGCGCAGACCAAGTCCACGCCAGCGACAGTGACAAAATACTCATCGGGCGGCAAATACAGGGGGCGTTGGCCATTCACGGTGACCTGCCTGTTGGCCGCTATCATCCGCGCCGTCAACGCCTTGGTTTCCGCTTCAGTCAGCGGACGACCGGACACCGAACGCAGATCGACAACACGAGCATTGCGCAGGCGGGTCAGATCAGCCTCAGTCAGACCGCTGATATCAATTTGAACGCTGTCGCTATCAACCGGCAATTGGTTTGCCATCGAGGTGGTTGGGGCGGGAAGATTGGTGTCGTCACGGGGCAGAGCCAACGGGGCGCGAGCCTGGGTTGGCTCTTCCTTTGCAGCGCCCTTGGGGACCAGCCCGACGCCTTGGGCGGTCGTAATCAAGACCTCGCGCTCAAACGTGCCGAAGTCCGTCAGCGCATTGGTGCCCTCTACCGTGGTGCAAGCAGCAAGCGCGCCAACCATAAGTGCTGCAAATGCGACCAGCCCGGTCCGGGTTACGGCTGAAACAGCAGACTGCCCGGTCAATCCATTACGCATGAAACGTCCTTTAACGGTATCGGCGGCGCTTATAGCGCATTCAGTCGCCTAAGGCCAGATTCTGGCGGCAACGTGTTCAATCAGGGTTTATGGCAGCGACATCGCCGCAACAACAATAGTTTATTGCCGCTCGGCCCGCTTTCGACCCACACCCAAAAGATCAAGAATCAACAGCGTGACCCCAAAAGAGATGGCCACATCGGCCAGATTAAAAATGTAAAAGCCGTTGTCGCCGACATGAAAGTAGAAAAAATCGGCGACGGCGCCATAGAGGTAACGGTCCAGCGCATTGGATAACGCACCGCCGATGCAGACCGCCAAACCCACGCGGATCAGGCCACTATCGGCCTTGACCCACCAGAATGCCAAGGCGGCAATTGCTGCGATCATGATCAGGCCGAGGGCCCAGATTGGCAGGCCGTCGAGTAGGCCATAGGAAATCCCGGTGTTCCAGGTCAGCAAATAGTCAAAAAAACCAGTGACATGTACAATTTCGCCACCGCGCCAATCGCTCATCGACACTGGGGCAAAGCCGCTGAACAATTGGACGCAGACCGAAAGCCCCGGCGCGATGCAATCCGCCGCGATTTGCGCGGTCTTATGGGCGCGGTCGAGGCCAAAGGCGAGAATTGCCCCGGTCAGAGACAAAAACACCGACGGCGACAGCAGCGACTTAAGCCTTGCGGCAAGGCGCTCTGGAGTGATCGTCATAGCCCCGCCCTGGCGCGTTCGCGCAGGGCCTGGGCGTCGCGCGGGGTGACGTCGGGGTATTCCGGATCACTGCCCACTTCGGGCAGGATTTTCCAGGAACGGGCGCATTTTTTTCCATCAGCCGCCGCCGAGACCACTGAAACGCCCGGCACATCGTCCAGACGGAAAGCACTGATTGGGCCTTCGGTGTCGGCGATCCGAATGGAGGAGGTGATGGCGATCTCGGCCAAGTCCTCGCCCGCCAGGGCCGCCAGCAATTCAGCATCGGAAATATAGACGGTGGGCAGGGCTTCGAGCGACGAACCGATCCGCTTTTCGCGGCGTTCAACTTCGAGCGCGCCAGTGACAACGCGGCGAACGGTGCGGATCTTGGTCCATTTTTCGGCCAGAGCGTCGTTGAGCCAGTTTTTGGGAAGGTCTGGGAACAGTCGCAAATGCACCGATGAACCCTCGCCCGGATGCCGTTCAAGCCAGACTTCTTCCATGGTGAACACTAAAATTGGCGCCAGCCATGCCGTCAGGCAATCAAACAGCTCATTGAGCACGGTAAGCGCGGCACGGCGCTTGACCGACGAAATCGGATCGCAATAGAGCGCGTCCTTGCGGATATCGAAGTAGAACGCCGACAATTCGATGTTCATGAAATTGGACAACACCGCGACGATCTTTTTGTAATCGAACTCGCAATAGGCCTCGCGCACCTGGGCATCGAGTTGGGCCAGCCGGTGCAGCATCAGGCGTTCGAGTTGGGGCATTTCGGCGAAGGCGACCGCGTCCTTGGGATCGTAATGGGCGATATTGCCCAGCAGCCAGCGCAGTGTATTGCGCAGTTTGCGATAGCTATCGACCGTGGTTTGGATGATTTCCTTGCCCAGGCGCATGTCCTCGGAATAATCGGAGGCTGCCACCCAGAGGCGCAGGATATCGGCGCCATATTGCTTGATGATGTCCTGCGGGGCGACGGTATTGCCCAGCGACTTGCTCATCTTCTTGCCTTCGCCATCCATGGTGAAGCCATGGGTCAGCACCGCGTCATAAGGTGCGCGGCCGCGGGTGGCGCAGCTTTCGAGCAGGCTGGAATGGAACCAGCCGCGATGCTGGTCCGAGCCTTCGAGATAGAGCGAGGCAGGCCATTTCAAGTCCGGCCATTTCTGTTTGTTTTCAAGCACAAAGGCATGGGTGGAGCCAGAATCGAACCAGACGTCGAGAATGTCGCGGACCATGTCGTAATCGTCGGGATTGTATTTTTCCCCAAGGAAGCGGGCCTTGGCGCCTTCGGCAAACCAGGCATCGGCGCCTTCAATTTCAAAGGCGGTGGCGATGCGATGATCGACGGCATCGTCGCGCAAAATGTCATTGCTGTGTTTTTTGACGAACACCGAGATCGGCACGCCCCAGGCGCGCTGGCGCGAGAGGACCCAATCGGGGCGATCAGCGATCATGGCGCGCAGGCGATTTTGGCCGGCAGAGGGATAAAACTTGGTGGCATCGATGGCGGCCAGGGCACGGGTGCGCAGGGTGTCGCCCCCCTGCCCTTTAATATCGCGGTCCATATAGACGAACCATTGCGGGGTGTTGCGGAAGATTACCGGCTTTTTGGAACGCCATGAGTGTGGATAGGAGTGCTTGACGCGGCCACGGGCGACCATGGCGTTGCGCTCGGCCAGCGCCGCGATGACACGATTATTGGCATCACCCTTTTTGCCGCTGTCATCGATAACACGCGCGCCTTCCAGGCCCGGCGCGTCGCTGGTGTAAAAACCGGCATCGTCGACGACGTAGGGGATTTTGCTGTCGATGCCCAGTTCCCCGAGACGCCGGGCGGAATCCATCCAAATGCCAAAGTCATCAAGGCCATGACCGGGGGCGGTGTGCACGAAGCCGGTGCCGGCATCGTCGGTGACGTGCTCGCCATCAAGCAGGGGAACTTCGAAATTGTAACCATCGCCCAAGCCGCGCAGCGGGTGGAAGCAAGAGGTCACATGGGCCGGATTAACCTCGCCGATGCGAGCGTATTGCTCGACCTTGCCCTTGGCAAAGACTTCGGCGGCTAGTTTATCGGCAAGTATGTACTTCTCGCCCGTTGCGGCCCAATTGCCCTCTGGCGCCTTCGTCACTTCATAAAGACCATAGGCGATCTTGGAGGAGAAGCTGATGGCCCGGTTGGCCGGAATGGTCCATGGCGTGGTGGTCCAGATGACGACCGATGCATTCAGATCATGGACGGCCCGCGAGGTGATTTCTCCGCCGCCCGAATTCACGGGGAACTTGACCCAGATGGTGTCGCTTTCGATGTCGGCATATTCGATTTCGGCTTCGGCAAGGGCGGTGCGTTCGACCACCGACCACATCACCGGCTTGGAGCCGCGATAGAGCTGGCCCGACGCGGCGACCTTCATCAGTTCGCGGGCGATCTGGGCTTCGGCGTCAAAGCTCATGGTCAGATAGGGGTTTTCCCAATCGCCCAGAATACCGAGGCGCTTGAACTCGTGACGCTGCACATCGACCCATTGGGTAGCGAAGGTTCGGCATTCCTGGCGGAATTCATTGACCGGGACTTCGTTCTTGTCGCGGCCCTTGGCGCGGTATTGCTCTTCGATTTTCCATTCGATGGGCAGGCCGTGGCAATCCCAGCCCGGCACATAGGCAGAATTGTAGCCCAGCATCTGCATCGAGCGCGACACCAGGTCCTTGAGCGTCTTGTTGAGCGCGTGGCCGATATGGATATTGCCATTGGCATAGGGGGGGCCATCATGGAGCGTGAACATTGGCCGGTCCTTGGCTTGCTCGCGCTGCAGCCGATACATATCCATGTCCTCCCAACGCTTGAGCCAGCCCGGCTCACGATCGGGCAAGCCGGCGCGCATCGGAAATTCGGTCTGCGGCAAGAACAGCGTCGCCGAATAATCGGTATCGGTGGCGGTTATTGTATCGGTCATTGCGGACAATCAATCGATGGAGTGGTTTCGCCGCCTTGTAGCAGCGAGCGCCAATCGGGCAAAGCCTGATTTTGGGACGTGCGCAAGGGATCGGCAGAGCAACCAGACACCGCGCGGGGCTGATACTATCAAGGCCATGCAGGCCAAACTGGCGCAACGCAATAAGACAAGACAAAAATGTCGCCACCAGACACACCGGTGGCGACATTGTTTTTGTCCGACCTAAATCAGTTTTAGCAGCGGCGCTCGCGGCGATATCCGAAATCCAGAGACCCGACCTTTGGTCAAAGGATTCTAATTCGAAGTCGACTAAACCACGGTGTCGGGCACAACCGTCGAGGTGGGAATCGGAACCGGGCCGATGCCTGCTGGCGCTAGCGTCGACGGAGTAGGCGTGTTGCCGGGCGAGCACTCGGCTTCATGGGCGACTGGGTCTGTGATCATCAGCACCAGGCAGTGGAAAAAATGCTGGGTGCCCACGACGACGCGATCAAACGCCTGAGTCTGGGGCGCTGTAATAGCGGCTGCTGACAACGCAATCGCCACCAGGAGAGAAACGCGCCGACTGCGGAAGGAAAATTTGGCCATAATCAGGTCCTGAATTAGTTTAACGGCAGGTAAATGCCGCGTGTTCTATATGCATCCAAGCTGCAAACGATGCAACATCAATTGAACACCCGACAAGCAAGAAAAATAGCCAATGGCTTGCGGTGGTAGAGCTATTTGCGGACCGACCACCGGCACAATGGCCACGTCATTGGGCAAAGAATCCCACATGGGCGTCCAGGTCGCTGATCGGGGGGGCGTTGGCGAGAATCGCGCGGGCCTTGAGGCAATCGCGGTTCATGGCCGCGATCAGATCGGGGAGGCCGGCAAAGATTTCCTGGCCGCGAATATGGCCGACCAGCGACACTGTCAGGGTCTGGCCATAAATGTCCTCAGAAAAATCGAACAAATGGGTTTCAAACGGCGGTTGCTGATTGTTGAACATCGGCTTGCCATAGGCCGCGACACCGTCGATGCGGCGATCCCCCAACATGGCGCGGACGGCATAAACGCCCTGCGCCAGATGAAACCCTGGCGGGGTGACGATATTGGCTGTCGGGTAACCGAGTTGGCGACCGCGTTGGTCCCCTTTAACCACCTCACCATCGATAAACCAACAATATCCCAACAAATGGTTGGCCTTGCTCACATCCCCCTGCGCCAGCGCGGCGCGGATCCGGGAGGAGGAAATGATGTCAGGCCCTTCTCCGATCAACTCCAGGGTTTCGACGCCGAAGCCGTTGGCAATGCCCGACGCCTTGAGGAAGGCAGGGGTGCCGCGGCGGTCACGGCCAAAATGGAAATCCGAACCAACAATGACGCCCTTGACCGCCAGCGCATGAACAAGAAACCGCGACACGAAATCCTCGGCTTCGATCTGGGAGAAGTCGCGGCTGAACGGAATGACCACGATGCCGTCGAGCCCCAGGGCGCGGGCGAGCCTGGCCTTTGCGTCGCCATTGGTCAGGCGAAACATAAATGGTTGGGGTGCGAACACGTCGCGCGGATGCGGTTCAAAGGTCAGAACAACCGCCGGAACGCCCTGCTCGTCAGCCCGGCGTTTGAGCGCGCTCAGCACAGATTGATGGCCACGATGAAAGCCGTCAAAATTGCCAATCGCGACCAGGGAACCCTGGAGCGCTTCAGGCACCATGTCGAGGCCGGAAAGTCGTATGAATTCGGTCACGCTAGGCTTGTTCCCGTCGAAAAACTAATGCGGCGCGAAAGTGCATTGCCGACATCAAGATTGCAACCCTACCAAACCAGCCGCGGCATGAAGCCGGCAAGGCGTGCCCCACTTGGCGCCACTAACGCCTCAACAGCGGCCGGATCACCAGCACCAAACGCATCGATTTCGGCGGCGTGAATCGAGCCGGTGATAAATAGCAGGTCAATGCCAAAACCGGCGGCACCAGCGGCATCGGTTCTCACACTATCGCCGACGGCCAGAACCCGCGTCCGGTCAAGCTTTCTTTCGGCGGCGTTTTCGGCCAGACGCAGGGCTTCGTTGTAGATCGGAGCGAATGGCTTGCCTGCCATATGGACGACGCCACCGCGCTCGGCGTAATAATCGCCCAGGGCCCCACCGCAATAGACCAGTTGGTCGCCGTGTTCGACCACCTTGTCGGGGTTGGCGCAGATCATCGGCAGGCCGCGCGCCAACCATTGGGTCACCCGAGACTGGTACATGTCCGGGGTCTCATCATCGCTGTCCAAATCTGTGACCACGACAACTTCGGCTTGGTCGGCGCCTCCGCGAATAACACCGAGCCCGTCATAAAGCGCATCATC
This sequence comes from Devosia equisanguinis, assembly GCA_943372435.1. Taxonomy (GTDB): domain Bacteria; phylum Pseudomonadota; class Alphaproteobacteria; order Rhizobiales; family Devosiaceae; genus Devosia; species Devosia equisanguinis_A. The sequence continues at coordinate 9,820 of CALRYQ010000003.1, read as the reverse complement.
GGCGGTCGCTGGACCAACATGGTGGATCACCCGATCCCGATATTGCGAGATTAAGACACGACTGGCATCGCCGGACGAGACAATCGCGTCCCAGGCCGTGCGCGGGACATCGAGAGCGTCGAGCATTTCAACAAGTGGGGCCGAGGGGCGCGGCGCATTGGTAATCAGCACCACGACACCACCCTGGGCGCGATAACGGACCAGAGCGTCAACCGCAGACGGGAAGGCGGAAATGCCATTGTGGATGACGCCCCACACATCGCACAATATGGCGTCATAGGCAGGGGCTAGTCGAGCGAGGGCAGAAAGGTCAGCGGAGGACATGATTGCCTTGGACTGGGACGGTGCCGTGCATGTCGCAGGTTTTGAAAAATAATCAAGCCATTGGCTGTCGCTGCACCCCGGCCAGGAGGCGCCAAGTCCCCGATACAGCGCCAACACGATGGGCGGTTTGAGATCACAGAAGTATTGGGCAGACGCAACCGCTCGATTTTTGCCTGTCTGGCGTCAAAACCGAAGGCTGCTTTGTTGAAAAGGCTCTAGAGTTCGGCGCGGCGGACGACCGGTGCGACCTTGGGTCGCTCGACGGTGAGGTCGGGGCGAACCGGGCCCGGCGGGGCAAGGTGAGGCCCTTGGACCAAGGTAATCCCGTCATCAAGCAAATCGAGAATTTGCGGTTCGCTGGAGATCCCCGTCGCCAGCAGATCGACCCCAAACCGACCGAGGTAATTGGCAATATCGGAGGGGTGAAAATCAGTGTAAACCGCCGGCTCCTGCAGAAAACGACCAGCATCGACACGCAGTGACCGAACGGACTGGGCGGCCAATTCGGCGACATCGACCCGTAACGAGCGGATATTGGCCAGAGAAAAGCCGATACCCTTTTTGGCCATGGCATCGGCGATGGCTCGCTCGCCCGTGGTCAGCGCCGACCACTCCGTGTCGGCAATCAAGAACGACAGGCCGGGGGCAATCGCGCGGTTGGCCTCCAGCGTCAGCAGCAATTGTTCGGCGCTGGCGCTATCAGCAAGAGTGGCCCGGGAGAGCGGAATGAACAAATTGATCGGCTGCCCACCCGTGCGGGCGCGGCGCCCGATGGTGATCGCCTCGACCAGGGCGATAGCTTCGATTTGACGCAAAGCGTCCTCGCCGCCACGGCGGGGCAGAAAATCAACCCCATCGGCCAGGTCGCCATCTTCCAACATCAATCGCGGCACCAGATCATAGCCGAATGGCCGACGCTGGGGCAGCGTGACAATCGGCTGGATGTGATAAATCAAACGATTGTCAGCGATGGCCTGACGCAACATCTCCAGGGGAATGGTGGGCTCCGGCTCCCGCGTGAACACCGGGGCAGCAATGGCGGTGGCGGCGCGTACACGCTCTGCGGGAGTCGCTGGCTTACTGCTGCGTTCCTCGATTTCGGCCACCGCTTCGGCGACCTGACGAATGACCGTGCCCAAAACGGAGATATCCGCCTCAACCCCTTCAAGGCGCCGCCCGGCGTCCTGGTCCGCCAGGGCATTGATGCGCTGCCCCAGCACAGCGCCCGCCTGGGCATCCGTAGACAGCAAGCGCGACAAATCCTCGATGGCCCGCTCAAGGCGATTTTCGGCGCGCTGGCGCAGATTGCGCTCCATCAACACGACGGCGACGCAACCAAACACAACCGCGACCAAGATTGATTCCAGCGGGGTGAACGTCAGGCCAAAATAGCCCGTCGCCCCAAGACCAAGGCTGGCTAGCGCGATAAAGGTGTAGACCAATGCCTGCACGAGCGGTTTGCGCCTCACTGCCGAAGATTCGGACGCTTCGTCATAGCATCCTGGCGAAATTCACAAAAGCGGGCTGGCAGGGCTATGCAGAGTTGTTTGCTGCTGATTTCGGTGACAGCGGAACGGATTATTTACCGTGTTCGTGAACAATTGAAAACCATGGCAGGCGTTGGCGGGCGTCGAGCGACCTGCGGCACAGCGGTATCGACTTTGAGTGGGGACAGGCCTTTATGCTGAACCGAGCCGACCAAGCGTTTCACGGGACGCTGCTGCTGATCGACCGGGATGCTTCAAGCGCTCGGCTGTTATCGACCAGCCTAGCCAATTGCCTGGTTGCGTCTCCGAAAATCCAAGCCGTCGGCACCGGAAAGCAGGCGATTGCTGCGCTCAAAGAAAGCCAGTTCGATATCGTATTGGCAGATTTACCAACCCTGTCCGACCTCAGCGAGCACACCGAAGACGCCGTCGCGCGGCTGGTCAAACTGGCCGAAGGGTCACTGGTTCTAGCGCTATCGGATGGCGCTTCGGTATCGGGAGCGGTGGCCGCGATGCGGGCCGGTGCGCATGACTATGTGGTCAAGCCCATCAACGGCCCGGCGATTGCAGCCAGAATTGCTGAACTGGCGCAACGGCACGGCAAGGCACGAACACTGGCGGTCGAGGCGAGCGCCCAAATTGGCGTGGCTGATTTTGCCGGCTTCATCGGCGCTTCGACCGCGATGCAATTTGTCTATGAGCAAATCGCGCGGATCGCCTCGTCCGCTGCACCAGTTTTTATCACCGGGGAGAGCGGCACCGGCAAGGAAGTGTGCGCAGAAGCGCTCCATGCGAGGGGACCAAGGGTCGGCCGGCCCATCGTGGCGATCAATTGCGCGGCGATTCCACGGGACCTGCTCGAGAGCGAGCTGTTTGGCGTGGTAAGGGGCGCCTACACGGGTGCCCATGAAGACCGCAAGGGCGCCGCCGAAATGGCGGATGGCGGGACGTTGTTTCTCGACGAAATCGGGGAAATGGATCTGTCGCTTCAATCCAAATTGCTGCGGTTCTTGCAAACGGGTGCGCTGAGCCGGGTCGGTGAATCCGGGGTGCGGCAAGTGGATGTGCGGGTCATTTGCGCCACCAACCGCAACCCGATGCAGTTGATCGCCGAAAAGAAATTCCGCGAGGACCTGTTTTACCGGTTGCACGTCTTGCCCATCCATTTGCCGCCGCTACGCCAGCGTCCGACCGACATCATGGTGTTGGCGCGGCACTTCCTGCAGCGATATGCCAAGGAAGAACGCAAGCAGTTCTCCGGGTTCAGCCCCGATTGTATCAACGGCCTGGTTTCCAACGAATGGCCAGGCAATGTCCGTCAACTGCAGAACCTGGTTCGGCGGTTGGTGGTGATGTTTGATGGCGGGGAGGTTTCTGCCGACATGATTGGGGCAGCAGACATTGAAGCCCTGCACCGAGCACCAACTGCGATAACGGCTCCAACGGGCGAACGAGTCATCACGATCCTGCCGATGTGGCAGCAGGAGCAGCGCATTATCGAAGAGGCAATTGCCCGTCTTGGCGGCAATATATCGCTGGCCGCAGCGGCACTGGAAATCAGCCCCTCAACGATCTATCGCAAGCGCCAAAGCTGGTCAGACATGACGAGTGCCGTCGCCTAACCACGCCGGGCCGCGCCCGATCTCATTTTGGCTTGGCGTCAGCCTTGACCATTTTGTCGCGCGCTTGGCGGGCGGTCGAGAAGGCCTTGTGCTCTGGGCCGGATATAGTGCCGTTTTTCAGCACAGTGCCGGTGGCGTCGTGGATTTCCCACAGCCAGTTGGTATTGGGGCCACTGCCGCCTTTGGCGCGCAGGCGAATTTCAAGTTTTGCGGTGTTTTCGGTCATGGGCGCGTTATGCCTCAAGATCACTCGATTGGCTAGAGCGTGTTGAAACCGGCGCAATCTGTCAATCACAAGGCCATTGGCATGGTTTGGCGCCACTGAGCCCGACCGTCGAGCCCAGTAAGCGTGGGCCTCGACCTTGACGATGCCGACCCTGTCCCCTATATCCCCAGCCAGCTGTTAGCACTCCATGCTAGTGAGTGCTAACTAGCCTCAAATTGCAGTTTTTTACCGATCTCATAGGAGCAAACATGAGCTTCCGTCCTCTGCACGACCGCGTGGTCGTCCGTCGCCTTGATGGCGAAGAAAAGACTAAAGGCGGGATCATCATCCCAGACACCGCCAAGGAAAAGCCCTCCGAGGGCGTCGTCGTGGCCGTTGGCCCCGGTGCGCGTGACGATGCAGGCGCTCGCGTCCTTCCAGACGTGAAGGCCGGCGATCGCATCCTGTTCGGCAAGTGGAGCGGGACCGAAGTCAAGGTCGACGGCGAAGACCTGCTGATCATGAAAGAAAGCGACATCATGGGCGTAATCGTCGCCTAAGGCATCGCCTCAGGTCGTTCGGTTTTCCCCCTCACCTTTAAGGAGCGCCTCACATGGCAGCCAAAGAAGTCAAATTCTCTACCGAAGCTCGCGACAAAATGTTGCGCGGCGTCAATATCCTGGCCAACGCAGTCAAGGTAACGCTCGGCCCGAAGGGTCGTAACGTGGTTATCGAAAAGTCGTTCGGCGCACCGCGTATCACCAAGGACGGCGTCACTGTCGCCAAGGAAATCGAGCTCGAGGACAAGTTCGAAAACATGGGCGCCCAGATGTTGCGCGCCGTTGCGTCCAAGACCAACGACGTTGCCGGTGACGGTACCACCACAGCAACCGTTCTGGCTCAGGCTATCGTCAACGAAGGCGTCAAGGCCGTCGCTGCCGGCATGAACCCAATGGATCTGAAGCGCGGCATCGACCTGGCCGTTCTCGAAGTTGTCGAGAACCTCAAGTCGCGCGCTGCCAAGATAACCTCGTCGGCCGAAGTTGCCCAGGTCGGCACCATTTCGGCAAACGGTGAATCATCGATCGGCGACATGATTGCCGAAGCGATGCAGAAGGTTGGCAACGAGGGTGTTATCACCGTCGAAGAAGCCAAGACCGCCGAGACCGAACTTGATGTCGTTGAAGGCATGCAGTTTGACCGTGGCTATCTGTCGCCATACTTCGTGACCAACGCCGAAAAGATGGTCGCCGTGCTCGAAGAGCCGCTGATCCTGTTGCACGAAAAGAAGCTGTCCAATTTGCAGGCGATCCTGCCGATTCTGGAAGCTGTCGTGCAGTCCCAGCGTCCACTGCTGATCATTGCTGAAGACATCGAAGGGGAGGCCCTGGCCACTCTGGTTGTCAACCGCTTGCGCGGCGGCCTCAAGGTTGCAGCCGTCAAGGCACCGGGGTTCGGCGATCGCCGCAAGGCCATGCTGGAAGACATCGCGATCCTGACCGGTGGCCAGGTGATTTCTGAAGAACTCGGCATCAAGCTGGAAAACGTAACCCTCGACATGCTTGGCACCGCCAAGAAGGTCGAAATCACCAAGGAAAACACCACCATCGTTGATGGCGCTGGTTCCAAGGACGATATCCAGGGTCGCGTTGCCCAGATCAAGGCTCAGATCGAAGAAACCACTTCGGACTACGACAAAGAGAAGCTGCAGGAGCGTCTGGCCAAGTTGGCCGGTGGCGTTGCAGTGATCAAGGTCGGCGGCTCGACTGAAATTGAAGTCAAGGAACGCAAGGACCGTGTCGAAGACGCGCTGAACGCAACCCGTGCAGCTGTCGAAGAAGGCATTGTCCCCGGTGGCGGCACCGCACTGTTGCGCGCTTCGTCCAACCTGAAGGCCAAGGGTGCAAACTCTGACCAGCAGGCCGGCATCAATATCGTCCGCCGCGCCCTGCAGGAACCAGTGCGCCAGATCGCCAACAATGCTGGCGACGAAGGCTCCGTGGTTGTCGGCAAGATCCTGGAAAGCGCTTCGCTCACGTTCGGCTATAATGCCGCAACCAGCGAATATGGCGACATGATCCAGATGGGTATCGTGGATCCAGTCAAGGTTGTCCGTACGGCTCTGCAGGACGCGGCTTCGGTTGCCTCGCTGCTGATCACCACTGAAGCCATGATCGCCGAACTGCCAAAAGACGCAGCTCCCCAGATGGGCGGCGGCGGTGGCGGCATGGGCGGCATGGGTGGCATGGACTTCTAGGAAGTCCAACCGCCCAAATCCTAAAGCGTTTGGGCCGGTCAAGCCGGCCCAAATGGTGGCATGGACTTCTAAGAAGCCCGAGCCAAGAGACACAAACCTACGAGGTCGCGTTTCTTCCCAGTTACGGACTTTGCAGAAGGCGCGGTGGAAACACCGCGCCTTTTTTTGTTGTTGCGCTAATGTGCGGACGGCAACAAATGCATTCCCCCCCAGCGATGGGTTCGCAGAAAACTGAACTAACCTAGACACTACTGATTCAGTCGCCCAATTGGCATATTGCCCAACGTGCTTTGGAGACTCACATGGATTCCGACTTTGCGTTTTTTGCTATGGTGGGGTTTCTGGCGCAAATCGTCGATGGCGCGCTCGGCATGGCCTATGGAGTCATCAGTTCAACGGCAATGCTGGCCTTCGGCGTGACTCCAGCTTACGCTTCGGCCAGTGTCCATGCTGCCGAAGTTTTTACCACCGCCGCATCCGCCGCAAGCCACATCTCACATCGAAATGTTGACTGGAAGCTGTTTTGGCGACTGGCCCCAGCCGGGGTCATCGGCGGGGTTTTGGGCGCTTACGTGCTGACCAGCATCGACGGCCAAATGTTGCGACCTTACATCACCGCCTATCTCACGGTGATGGGTTTTTACATTTTGTATCGGGCGTTCCGACCGCGCGCCAAACATAAGGCATTGAATAGTGCTGTGGTGCCGCCGCTTGGTGTTTTGGGCGGCTTTTTCGATGCCGCCGGCGGTGGCGGCTGGGGGCCGGTGGTAACGTCCACGCTTGTCGGCGGCGGCGGCGCGCCGCGCTACGTCATCGGCACGGTCAACATCGCAGAATTTTTTCTGACATTGGCCATTTCGGTCGCCTTCCTGATTGCCCTTCTGAGCGGGCATTGGGCAGACTCCGATACTCTTTTGAGCCATGCATGGGCTGTCGGTGGGCTCGTGGCTGGCGGTCTGGTCGCCGCGCCGTTGGCTGGGTACGTGGTGCGACTGGTGCCACACCAGACCCTGATGTTCGCCGTCGGCGGGCTGGTGGTGGCCTTGGCGGGCTACCAGACCTGGCAGCTGCTGACCTGAGCTTTTTGTTTGTCGTCGAGCAGCAAAAATGGCAAAAACGACGGCGATGCAACAGGGACCTAGGCCATGAAAACACCAACGCGGCGCCCCACCAGCGCCATTGACCGGGCCGAGGCCGCCTTCAAATCGGCAACGAGCCAACCTGAATTGGTCAAGCCCGCTGCAACACCGACGCCGGCGGGCAAAGAACTGGTGTCGATCCGTTTGGACCGGGATGTACTGGAACATTTCCAGGACGATGGCCCGGGTTGGCAGGAGCGGATCAACGCGGCGTTGCGGCTGGCCGCAGGACTGGACTAAGTCGGCATTGCACGGTTGCGCACACCTGCGTTAACCGAAAGTTAAACAGTATTAAATTTGAGTAACATGTTGGGTTTGCTGGGGTTATTAACCCCAGATTAACCATAAAAGTGCTTTCTGCTGACAGGCCCCGAGTGCGGGTCGCGATAGCAGAGGCTATGATGTCGATCTCGCGTACGAGTGCTGCCACCGGGCTCTATCCAACTGCGCGGATACAGCCCAAAGCACCAAGCTTTGGCCAGACCGACAGCAATCCACTGGAAGAGCTGTTCGGCGGCGCGCCAAAGGGGCTGGCAAAGACCGAACACAGACATCGGGCCGAGCAGTCGTCTCGGGCGAACGCCGCCCAGCAAAATGGCGAGATTTCAAGCGCAGCAGACGCTGTCTTTGACGCCGAAATGGCCGATCAACGGCTATCGATGCAATTTTTGACCCAACAATTGTCGGCGCAGGAAAAATCCGACATTTTCACTGCAACCGATGCCGACGGCAGCGGTGGTGTAGACATAGCCGAATTTTCGGCGGAAACGGACCCAAGCCAGACTGATCAGGCATCCTTGCAAGGGCTGTTCGACCTGATCGACGAAAACGGCGACGGTTCGATCAACGGCACGGAAACGTCGAGCTTTTTCGATCAGGTCACATCGGCGCTGAACGAGCAATTCGGCCCTGAGTCGAGCGGCGACGACGGTAGCCTGTCGAGGATGGATGAAGAGGGCTCGGACGCCGCCTTTGGTCAACCGGACCAGGCGGAAACCAGCATCAATTTGCTCAATCTCCTGGCCAGAAACGCCTATCAGTCCAAGACCTCATCCAGCGATCTGCTGACAACCCTGACCGGCCTGCTGAACCATCAGGCATAGATTGGGCATTACCGCGCCACCTAACCCCGCGCTGGTCGCGCCGCGGGGTGATATATTGGCGCACTGGTCACGTTGAAATTGACAGCCACGCTGGTACACCCCATTTTAGATAAATGGAGTGAACGGAGTTCAGGCGATGCGCGTTTTTCCACTATTTGCTGCCGTTTTGGTCGTGGCGCTGGCCGCTGCACCTGAAGCCTGGGCCAAGGACAAACCGAGGCCCACACCCAACCCGCAGACTACCAACGACCAGCAGAACGCGGCGCTCGATCCGACAAACCCGGACGATCTTGCCGAAATCCTGCGCCAGGCCGATGTCGCCCACTATCCGGAAAACGGGGAACGGGCGGATTTCGGCCGGGCGTTTGACCTCTACACGCTCGCCGCAACAGTGGGTGACCCGACAGCGCTCAACCAACTGGGTTTAATGTATGACTTTGGCGACTATGTTGGCCTGGATGATGAACAAGCGGTTTCCTATTACCAGCAAGCAGCCGATGCGGGCTCGTCAGCAGGCAAGAACAATCTGGCTTTGATGTATCTGGCCGGTGAAGGCACTGCCAAGGATAGCGGCCAAGCCCTGTATTGGTTCCGGCAGGCCGCCGCCGATGGCTATGGTTTTTCGATGTACCATTTGGGCAATATGTTTCGCGATGGTGAAGGGGTTGCCGTAGACAATCAGGAAGCCGTGGCCTGGTATGAAAAGGCCGTTGACGCCGGCAATGCCAATGCCCATTGGGCGCTGGGCCTGCAATATCTTTATGGCAATGGCGTCGGCAAGGATTCGCAGCGGGCGGCAGAATTGGCCTATTACGCACTGACCAATGGCGTCGAAGTGGCGTTGACCGAACTGAAGGGAATCCGGGGCGCTGATACATCGCCTAATTTTCGCCGCGCGCTGCAAGAGCTGATGAAGCGGGACGGCTATTATGACGGCCCGATTGATGGCAGTTTCGGGCCCAAGACCATGGCCGCCGTTGAGGCTGCTTATGGTGGGGCGCTTTAGCGGAAGATCAGCAGGCGCGACGCCAAAAGGATTGAAATCACCACGACCAGTGGGCGAATGAGTCTGGCGCCAAAATGGATGCCGGTGCGGGCGCCAGCATAGCCACCAATGATTTGGCCAAGTGCCATGGCGATTGCTGCCGGCCACACCACGTCTCCGGCCGGAATAAAGACCGCCAGCGCCGCCAGATTGGACACGAGGTTAAGGACCTTGGTATTGCCGGCTGCTCGCGTCAGGCCCAGGCCAAACAGCATGACGAAGGCGATCGTCAAGAACGAGCCGGTGCCCGGCCCGAACACGCCATCATAAAACCCAATGACCAACGCCACTAGCGGCAGGAAACGCGGCATTGCCAGCCGCGCCGTGCGGTCGGCATCGGACAGGTTGGGTGAGAACAAAAAATACAATGCGATCGCGATGAGGGCCACCGGCACCGCCACGCTGAGGAGTGACACGTCAATGCGCTTAACCACCAAAGCGCCGAGAAGGGAGCCCACAAAATCCAGCACGATTGCGGGAAGCAGCGCCTTTATGGTGATAAAGCCGCGCCGCCAATAGGTCAGCGCTGCCATGCCAGTGCCGAACACCGACTGCAATTTATTGGTGGCCAGCGCCGACACGGGTGGCAGGCCCACCCATAGCAAAGCGGGTAGCGCGATCATGCCGCCGCCGCCGGC